>JBLXDP010000002.1:0-644973 GCA_048264005.1 Marinobacterium sp. | reverse complement strand
TGCTGCATGAAGGCCCTCAATGGCCGTTGAGGGTGGGTCCCAATTTACCCGGAAAACACACGGAATTATCCATACAAGAAACTGCAGCGGATCAAATTTCGCTGTACTCAATTAGTACGCTGAGTTTGGCGTTATGTTTAAGAGAGCATCATGAGCGAGATAGTTTGCCCAACATGCAATACTGAAACAGTTGTTGAAGTTGGCGAAAATCCGGTAGGAGTAAAGTATTTCGTTTGCTCTAGCTGCAAAGAATCAAAACGGTGGTGTCCTAGGTGTGATCAAGGTTGGGTATATAAGTGGGTAAATCCAACCACGAATGAAGCTCTATTAAACTGCGAAGAATGTGAGGCCACTTGGCAGTCTATTGAAAAAGTTGGTTCTAAAGATACGTCGCAGTTTAATAGTCCTTTTGACGGCAGTATGGTGCCATACAAGAAAGTGACAACGTATGAAAAAACATAACAAGGCCATTAACCATCGCCCACTTCGTGGGCTGGACCTTCAAACCGCTACGCGGTTTTCCGGCCGGTTATGGCGGCGTTATGTCGCTTAAGGACGCTATGAGATGAGTTTCACCGTGGTGCTTCTCGGAGTTGGTTCCGGCTTTACGGTAGCTGGCTTTTTCGCAATGCTTGTAGCGGGAGCTGTGCTCACTGAGAGCGTAGGATTTGGGCTTCTAGCTGTTCCAGTGGTAGGAGTAGTGACGACATTTATATCGTTGTTCTACGTGTATAGAAACCAACCTCTTGGCTGGTCAGGGATGGTGTGGGTAGTCGCTCTTGTCCTATTGTGGTTCGTGCTGCTGCCCATGTTCTGGTATTTCAAGGTGAACGGTAGTACTCATGCAAATACTACATAACCAGGGCATGTTGGCGCACTGGTTTTCCGCTGCGCTCCAAACCAACCTCAAATGCAGGCGTTAACCGTCCGAGTTACCCACGAACAGTAGACACCTTCTATAGCAGGTGTGGACTTACCCCGCTGCGGTAGACACACCATTCCGATGATTGGACTTACCCGGTCTTCATTGCTTGTTGCCAGTAAGTGGGTGGAGGCGCTAGATTGCAATTCTCTTCCCTCTTTGTGTGCAGCAGGTCTCGTACATGGCCGAATCTCTTGTTCAGATAGAACCTTTTGGTGCGGTGCTGGGTTATGCACCCGGTGGTGTGGCAGTGTACTCATCGGATTATCCCAGCGCTGATCCGGTCGAGATGCCTAATCGCCAGTCCTATCGTAATTATGTCGACGGTGTTTACACGGGTTACAAATGGCAGTGCGTCGAGTTTGCACGTCGTTGGCTGTTACTGAATCGAGGGTATGTGTTTGATGACATTGCCATGGCCTACGATATTTTCCGGCTAAAGAAAGCGCATATTGTCGGCAGCAAGGAAACCCTGCCGTTGCATTCGTTCCGTAATGGTTCGCGTCATCATCCGGAACCTGGCTGCATGCTGATCTGGAATGAGGGTGGGGAGTTTGATGTCACCGGGCATGTTGCCATTGTGACCGAAGTGTTTGCCGACCGTATTCGTGTTGCCGAGCAGAACGTATCCCATTGCCATTGGGATGAAGGCTGTGATTATTCCCGTGAGCTGGTAGTCAAAATTGACGACGATGGCAGTTACTGGATTCGCTGTTCGTTCGAAGACGCCTCTATTCTCGGTTGGGTGTTACAAACCGCCGATGCTTTTGATGCCGAAGTGATTGAGGAGCCTGCTAAGGCGCTTTTCAGCATCCAAATGCATGAACTGGGCAAGCCGCCGGCCAGAGTGCGTTGGCTAAATATAGCTAACCCGGATGAGGCTGCTTACGTGGCGTATAACGGTCATCGTTTGTGTACTGATGACCGTTATGAAAACCGCTATTTAGCGATTTCCGAGACGGCCATGAATGAGATACGCCGAGCCACGAATGAGTTGCATGCACTGTTTATGCACGCCACCAACCATGTGCTCAGCAATGAAACACTGTTGAGTCATTTTAATATTCCAGAGGTACTGTGGCCACGTATCGTACAGTCCTGGAATAACCGTCGTAACGAGATGATCACAGGCCGCTTTGACTTCTGTCTTACCGAACAGGGGCTTAAGGTGTATGAGTACAATGCCGACTCAGCCTCCTGTCATATGGAAGCGGGCAAAATTCAGGGACTGTGGGGCAAAAATGGGGGCTGTGACGAAGGGTATGACCCGGGTCAGAAGTTGTTTCGTGAGCTGGTTGAGGCATGGGAAGAACGGCAAACGGATGGCACCATCCACCTGCTGCTGGATGATGAAGCAGAAGAGTTGTATCACACACTGTTTATGCAACAGACTCTGAACCGGGCTGGGGTGCGATCAAAACTGGTTAGAAGCCTGGAGTCCACGGGCTGGGATAATAACGGCAACGTTGTCGATGCCGATGGTGAGGTCATTAACACTGTATGGAAGACCTGGGCTTGGGAAACTGCACTGGATCAGTTACGCGATGAAATTGAGCAAAGCGCGAAGGAAGAATTCAGTCTAAGCGATATCAGCAAGCCCCGTCAGCCTCGCCTTGTGGATGTCTTGCTACGCCCTGAAACCATGGTATATGAGCCCTTGTGGACGTTGATCCCCAGTAACAAGGCCATCTTGCCTATTCTGAAAGAGTTGTTCCCCGAGCATCCCTATCTGCTCGATTCCCAGTTCACGCTCACCGATAGCCTGTTGGCCAATGGCTATGTTGAGAAACCAATAGCCGGTCGCTGTGGTCTGAATATTCGCCTGGTGGACGAGTCAGCCAGTGTGTTGTCAGAAACAGAAGGTCGTTTTGAACATCAGCAGCAGATTTATCAGGAGCTGTTCAAGTTGCCCAATGTGCAGGGGCTGAGCGTTCAGATTTGTACTTTCACGGCAGGAGGTAGTTACGCAGGTGCCTGTGCCAGGGTTTCCCCCGATCTGATTATCAAATCAGAAAGCGACATCATGCCGTTAAGAGTGCTAGGGGATCGGGAATTTCTGGCATCGCTGCCAGCAGCGCTGAAGGGGGAGTAGGGTCAGACCCAGAGCGGTGCAAGAAGTTTTGAGCTAAATAGGATTATGCGGATTAGTTTAATTCTGTGATCTGAAAAGTTATTAAATTGACCGAGGGCGATATGAGTGATGTTGATCTTTCAAGAGATGATATAGAACGAGCGGTTCACAAAATTAAAAAACATTTTAATGATGAACTGGATTTTGATATAGGTGGCTTTGAAGCAGAGTTTTTAATTGAATTTTTCGCCAGGGAAATAGGTCCGTTTTTCTATAATAAGGGATTATCAGATGCCCAGAGTCTGCTGTTGGAGAAAACGGAGGAGCTTGGGTATTTGATACAAGAGATGGAAAAGCCCATTCCTTGATTCTGTTCACTGATAAAGAAACTGGTTTCGACGCGTTTCTATGTCCGGATTGATCCATCTTTAAACGTACTGAAATTGATTCGTATGTACTCGAAACCATCAAGCAGGGAGTAGTCTGAAGTATGACAATGCTTGTTTTGGGCGCGAAGGGGCCACAGGTCAACGGGTCAACGGGTCAACGGGTCAACGGGTCAACGGGTCATTTTGAACGCCAGTCCGCAGCCTGATGAGTGTCTGAAATAAAGGAAAAACATGAAGATTGATAACTATGGCATCATCCTGAACGTTGAGCACTTCGATGCATGTGTAGGGTTTTACAAAGATGTCTTTGGTCTGGCTGAGATGTTTTCCAAAACAGACGGGGATTTCAGACTGACCTGCCTGGAGTTTGGTAATGCCTATCTGATGATCGAGACTGAGGGTGTCGCCTGTCCATCGGGCAAAGATGTTTCCAGGTGTCCCACCAAGCTGCGCTTTAATGTGCCTGATATCCAGCAGGCATTGGCGTCCCTTCAAGATAAGGGCATAGATGCTGAGGTGATTGAGAACGACTGGGGTTCGATTATTACCCTCTATGATCCTGACGGTAATCGGATCAGTATTCGTGATGAAGCCGGTTTCAGACAACAGGTTGATTCCCAATGAGCCTCATGGCCGGAGCTGAGATATGAAAGTAAAAGTGTTGAGCCTTGTGTTGGCGGTAATTTTCATTGCATCCGGCAGTGCCAAGTTGGCAGGGCTTGAGTTTGAATTGCAGGCATTTGAACGCTGGGGATACCCATTGGCCTTCATGTATTTTATCGGCGCCATCGAGGTGTTGGGCGGTATAGGGTTGCTGCTACGGCGGTTGTCAGCTCTTGCCGCTGGTTGTTTGGCGTTGATGATGATCGGTGCGATTGCGACTCACGTGATTCACTCTGAGTGGCCCATGTTCATTGCTGCAAGCTTGATTATGGGCTCCTCAGCATTACGTGCCTGGTTAGGTCGTGGTGAGATTTGTGCACTCATTGGCCGAAGGGCTCAGTAGTTTGTAGAGTTTTCCTTGCCGGCATAGGGTACTTTGGTTAGATAGATACTGTCAGGGATGGGGTTGAAACTATGCCGATACGTTTGCATTTAGGGTTGCTGTTTATCACCCAAATTATCTGCCTGATTGGCGGGTTCATGTTGGGGATGAGCATGCATGAAGTGTTGGCGCCATCTTTGCCCGAGATACTCCAGGACAAATATGTACGGTTCATCGTTTTTGGCATGTTGCCAGCTGTCGTAGCTGTGTACGCGGCCGGGCTTTTGTTTCGTTATGTGATTGTGGCTCGATGTCCTGAATGTGGTGGCCGCTCCATCTATCATGCCAGTCGCTCTGAGAAAGCAATCTTGGGTGGCAAAAACATAGTGCCAGTTACCTATCACTGCCAAGTGTGTGGCCATGTTCACCGTACGAATGTGTTTCCAGCAGATCCTCAGCTGTAACACTCTCTGACCTTCTGATTACAAGGAGTTGTGCTATGAAAACAATTGGACTGATCGGTGGTATGAGCTGGGAAAGTACGGTTGGTTACTATCAGGCTATCAATCGGGGCGTTAAGGAACGGCTGGGAGGCCTTCATTCCGCACAGATCGTCCTTCATAGCGTGGACTTTGATCCGATTGAGAAGCTGCAACATAAAGGGGATTGGCAGGGCGCTTCCGAAATTCTCTGTGATGCGGCCAGAAGTGTTGAAGCCGGTGGTGCGGATTGCGTACTGATCTGTACCAATACCATGCATAAGGTTGCGACTGAGGTTGAGCAGAGCGTTGGTATCCCGTTGCTGCACATAGCTGATGCAACGGCTGAAGTGCTGGTCAGAGATGGCATCAAGAAGGTTGGGCTTCTGGGCACGGCCTTTACGATGGAGCAGGCGTTCTACAAAGAGCGTCTAACCAGACAATATGGACTTGAAGTCGTTGTGCCTGATGAAGCGGGTCGCAGGCAGGTGCACGATATAATCTATAGCGAACTTTGCCTGGGCGAAATTAAGTCCAGCTCCCGTGACGTGTATCTGCGCATTCTGGCTGAGTTGGTGGAAGAGGGCGCAGAAGCCGTAATTCTTGGCTGTACTGAAATCGGAATGCTTGTTTCGCAGGAGTACACGGATACTCCCCTGTACGACACGACAGCAATTCATGCCGCCAAGGCGGTTGATTGGGCGCTTTAAAGGCCTGGTGCCATAAAGCACGGGCGGGTATTTAGCCTGCCGCGTGCAGTCGATTTCGACCCGAATTCTTAGCGGTGTAAAGCGCCTGGTCAGCCGCAAAAATCAAATCTTCTGCGCTATTGCTGTTCTCCGGTATTGCTGTAGCACAACCGATACTGACCGTTACGTGGTCACTGGCTGATGAATGCTGATGTTCAATGCTCAGTGCAGCAACGGCGAGGCGTACATTCTCACCCACGCGGATCGCACCGTTGCGATCGGTATTAGGGAGAATCAGCATGAACTCTTCACCACCATAACGCACGACTCGATCGCCCGGGCGCTGCAGCTGATTTTCCAGTGCTTCCGCGACCTTTATCAGGCAGTCATCACCCATTTGATGACCATAGTTGTCATTGAAATGTTTGAAGTGATCCACATCGAGCATGATGATCGATAGTGGCTGGAGCTCCCTGCGCAGGCGGCGCCAGGTATCTTTCAAGTAATTATCACCTGAGCGCCGGTTGGCGACTCCGGTCAGACCGTCTCGATCCGCCAGGCGCTGTAAAGCCTGATTCGCACTTTCAAGCTCGGCGGTCCGTTCGGCCACCTTGGCCTCCAGCGTATGCGAGTAATCCTGCACCTGAGAATACAGGCGAGCATTCTCGATCGCGACCGATGCCTGAGCGGCCAACAACCTGATCAGTTCGACACGGGATTGGGTGAAGACATGATCGCTCAGGTTGTTTTCCATATACACCGCGGCTTCAAACCGTTCACGCTTGATCGGTACGCATAGTACGGAGCGTGGTTGAAGGTGTACGCTGTATGGATCGTTAACAAACGCGCCTTCAAGGGCAGCATCATGCAGCACAATCGCTTCATTACGCTGGAACACCTGAGTGATGATGCTCATGGGCAACGCTATCGCATTGCCCTGAGGGTCATTTAACAGAGAGTGCTCCGGTAATGACAGGGGCTTCAGATTGTCTGCATGCAAGGTGGAAGCTTCTACCTTCAAGCCATCACTCGAGCGGGTAATCAGGCAACCCCACTGACCACCGGCATTCTCCAGCAGAATGGCCAGGGTTTTTTGCAGCAGCTGGTCAAGTCGCATTTCCCCGGAGATTTCCCGAGACGCTTTCATCACGGACACCAGATCAAGGTCAGACAGAGGTGCTACACTTGTGTCTTGCTGTGCCTGACCTAACTGGCGAAGCAGTGGGAATTCAGCCTGCAAGAACTCGCATTTGAGCTGTGCTCCCCAGCGGTTATACAGGTTGTAGGCACCTCGCAGATAGCCTTCGGCCGAACGGTGCTTGTTTTGAGTCATCAGGTGTCGTGCAGCTCGCTCAAATGCTGTGGCTTCATCACGCAGGAAACCGCTGGCGCGTGCCGCATCAATGGCCGCGTCATAGAGCGCCAGTGCACGGTCATGATTGAGCTCAATACGTTCCACCTCGGCATTCATCAACAGCTGCAGATGACGGAAGTTCTCTTCACAATTCTCGGCCCAACGTGTCATACGATCCAAGTCCTTTTTGAGACGTTGACGGGTGCAGGCTTGCGTTGCGCAATCCATTTGCGGATACACACTGGTCAGGGTCAGGTTGGCGACAATGTAGAAACGCACCAGCTGAGGTAGAGACATGGCTGATTTGATCAGCGGGTCCTGCTTGCGAACATAGTCGTGTGCACGCTCATAATCGCCGTACAGCAGGCTGACCTCGGCATGATAAATATGGCTGTTGGCAATGCCAGTCTTGAACTGGCGAGCCTGCATCTGATCGAAGCACTGACCGGCATCGAAGTCGTCGCTGCTCAGTGAAAAGGGCGTGAGCGTATCGCCAAGGAAGTTACGCTGCATCTGCAAGAACAGGCTGCCGGAGTCAAAAGAGTCCTGATAGGCGCACTCGCGAACGATTTCCAGGTTTTCCTGATGTTGGCTTCGTGCCGTTTCAAGATCCAGACCCGGGTCCCAGATGACACAGTCCTGAGCGCTATAAGCGAGATACAGCAGATCACCTGATTGGTAGCCCGCTTCTATGCCTTTGCGGAACCAGGGTGTCAGGGTCGACCAGGGCTGGCTCCAGTGATGCACAAACATGGCATAGACGTAGATAACGCGGGCACGAAGGCTCAAGTCATCCAGTCGTTCGTTAATCGCCAGTCCAACCTTGGCGTACTCAAAGCCAAGGGCGGGTTCGTCCAGCTCACCGCACAGCAGCATGCCGTAGGCGGCGTAGGCGAAAGCCGACTCAGGACAGTTGCCTTTCTCCAGTGCCAGATTGACCGACTTCAAAACCAGATAGCTGAACAGGTTACTGCCCGACAGGAAAGCCGCTGCAAATATTTCCATCAATAACCGCATGGCGGTCAAGGTGGCCGGGTCTTCAATGCCGGGAGCGTCCACCAGGCTGGCAATGTCTCGTCCGGCAAGCAGTTCGATCACACGCTGGCGCTCAAGCGCAACCTCGTCAGCGCTTGGATGTTCGCTGAAGTTAATGCCCAGCAGTGCCAAGCCTTCAACGGCAGCCTGAATGGACTCTTGCATCCTTCCCAGTGTGGCGCACTGCCGGGTACGAGTTGACAGAATATCGGCGCGTTCAAGGTTGGACTGGGCGTGTTGAAGCATCCGCTCCAGCCATTCATCTGCAGCTTCCGTGTTGCCCGTTAAATAGAGGCAGAGCTGCATTTCAGTGCTCAGCGCCTTCATGAACTCCGGCAATGTTGACCAAGGCTCTTCGGGCAGCAGCTCAGAGGCGGTCTCGAAGTTGGCCAGAGCCGATTCATAGGCAGAGGCTTGTCGGGCGCTGATGCCTGCCTGAAGATTGGATTCTGCCAGTTGGCGTCGCTCAGCTGTTGAATCTATAAGCGCACGGCCCTGATTCAAATGGTTAACGATTTCAATCAGCTGATCACTGCTGGGCGCAGCCCCGGCATGTTGTAACAACAGGCGACCGACGGACAGGTGCATGGCCGGCAAGGTTGAAGGTTCAATCAGGTTATAGGCGGCCTGCTGAACGCGGTCGTGCTGGAAACGGTAATAGGGGTTTAGCGTCAGTAACTCATCCGGATGAGTGACCAAACGATAATCGTTGTGCAGGGGCAACAGGGTGTAATGCTTCAACGCGGGCAGCAGAGCTTGAGCAGTCGCTGAGGCTGACAGTTCACAGGTTGCTGCCAGGGTGTGCAAGTTGAAGGTGTTACCGATGCATGCTGCCAGTTGCAGCACCTGCTGAGTGTCTTCAGGCAGTTGTCTGAGGCTCTCCACCATGAAAGCCACAACATCATCACTGGCATCGGCCCAGCTGGCAGGGTCTAGCTGCCATTGCCATTCACCGCTGCCGGGGTCCGACCAGATGTGGCCCTGGGCGTGCAGTTGACGCAAAAGCTCGTTAGTGAAAAAGGGATTGCCGTGCGCGCGATGGAAGAGCATTTCGCTCAATTCCAGACTGTTGGCAGGCTCACCGCGCAAGGCATCAGCGACCATCAGTTCGATCGAAGGCTGAGTGAGCGGGCCGACCGGGATTTCATGAATGCGCCGGTGCTGTTCAAGGTCATCCAGTAGCAGCTTCAGCGGGTGTCCTGGGCCGACCTCATTGCTGCGGTAGGCGCCTATGAGCAGCAAATGGCTTTGCTCTCGTGAAGTAACAATGCGCCGCAACAGATCGAGGGTAGGGGTATCACTCCATTGCAGGTCATCGAGGAACAACACAACAGGGTGCCCTTGGCCTGCAAATACCCGCAGGAACGCACTTAACACCAATTGTAAACGGTTACGACTTTCTGCCGGCGGCAGTTCGGTGACCGGGGGCTGCTCTCCGATAATCAGGGCCAATTCGGGCACCAGATCAATCACCAGACTGGCGTTGGGTGCCAGGGCGGTTGTGAGATGCTCACGCCACTGCGCCAATTTGGGCTTTGGCTCGAGCAATACTTGCTGCACCAGTGCTTGAAAGGTGGAGGCTAGCGCTGAATAGGCTCCGCCTTGCTGATACTGGTCGAACTTGCTTTGGACCAGGAAGCCGCGTTCCCTGATCTGGTATCGATCAATCTCATTCACCAGTGCGGATTTGCCGACACCGGAATATCCATGCACCAGACAGAAGCGGGTCTGTCCCTCTACCACTTCCTCAAACAGATCAAGCAAGGTGCGTAGTTCGTTGTCACGTCCATACAGGGTTTGGGGCAACAAAAACTTTTGCAGGTGGTCACGTTCGCCGGGTATAAACTCAGCTTCCGGTTCGCCTTCGGTGAGAATGCGCTGACAAACCGAGAGGTCGTGTGCCAGGCCTTCGCTGCTCTGGTAGCGTTCTTCAGGGCTCTTGGACAGCAGTTTTAAAATGACTGAAGACAGTGGCTCTGGCACTTCAGGCAAAATATCCCGAGGGTGTTCAGGCTGGCGGCTAATATGCTGATGGACCCATTCCAGCGTGCTGTCAGCCTTAAAAGGCAGCTGCCCGGTGAGCACTTCATACAGCAATACACCCAGAGAGTAGTAATCAGAACGGTAGTCCAGACTACGGTTCATACGTCCGGTTTGCTCGGGTGAGATGTACGCCAGATTGCCACCGGTCAGGTGGGTCAGTTCAGAGTTCTGTCGCTCCTGGTCAAGCTCAGAGGCAATGCTGAAACCGGCTAGCGCCAAGTCGCCGGTGTCGGCATCAATCAGTACATGCGCCGGTAACAGGGATTTGTGCACGATATTGTGTGCATGAATATCACCCAGGATCGGAACCAATTGCTGGGCAATATGCAGCACCTGCTGGGCTGTCATGACGCGATCGGGCTGGTTTCGCAGCATGGAGTCCAGAGAACGGGTATACAGATCGGTGATCAGAGCCAGGTTGCCGCTGCCATGGGGCAGCAACTGAGACAACCTGCTAACGCCTTTAACATTCTGCAACCTGGATAGGATGCTGGCTTCATGATGCAAGGTGGCGACCAGGCGCCGATCAGGAAACTCACTGTCCAGTGTTTCTGCACAGAGGTGCAGGCCGTCTGTCTGGCGTTCGACACGGTAGGCAACACGCCCGTTATGGCGCCAGAGGCAAGACAGGACGGTAAAACCCGGCAGAGTCATCTGACTCTGCATCAGGTGTCTGTGTTCAGGTTGATGCTTCAGCAATTGAATAACCGCGAAAAAGTCTCTGAAAATGCCGCTTCAGCCTTGTCACGCAGGGGCTCACCGTGACCGCAGAGAGCGTGTTTGAAGCTCAGTGTCTGCAGGCGCTTGAAGTCATTGGCATCGGGTTGTGCTGCCTGTTGCCAGACGGGGCCGACGTTTGCGGGTGTAAAGAAGCCCATGTCGGTCATGCGCTGGCAGGAGTCATCGCAAAAGTGTTCGTCTGGGGTCAGCCAGTTTTGCAGGGCATCACAGGCTATGGCGATACCGCCTTCTCGGTTCAGGATCAGGATAGACTCGGGTATCTGCGTGCTTTCGAACTGGAACAGACTGGCATTGGACACAGGGAGGGCGCCTTCCTGACCCAGTAGTTTGGTGCCATTGGCCTGCTCACCCTCCAGTCCCGGCGTGACCCAGTATTGGGCATCATAGCGATCCAGATAGAAGGCATCATCACGATCATGCAAGGCACCCAGTCGGACCACATCGGTCACCTTGCCCAGCGTATCCAGTGCAGCCAGGCCCTGGTCATCAAGTCGAATACTGTTGATCAAAACCAGACGCTCGCCGTCACGAACAATGGTCATGTTGCGGCTGAATTTCCAGTCCAGGCCCATTAACTGGGTTTCCATGGCGCCACTGACAAAGAACACATCTTCAAAAACTTCCTGTAGCTCTCCGTGGGCTAATGCAGGTGGAAAGGGTGCCAGGGTGGACTGATTCATCGGGATTCCTTATTCGTTGTTGTATGTATAGCGACCCACGTAGCGGTACTCACGCGCATATTCATTCAAGTATGCGTTCAGGTAATTCAACTGGGTCTGATTAAGATGTCCTTTCCGTATATCGTCCATTGTTTCGGTTACATTACTGCTATCCAGGCGTTGCAGGTGGAATAGCGTCATGTCTTTGCCACCGAAAAAGCCTTTCAGGTATTCGTGCAAGGGGCGCGCCGCAGACATGTCGAACACTGCACCATAGAGGGCCGTATACAGCGGCTGGTTTGCGAGACTGGTTTTGTCAAAACAGGGGTAGTCACCCTTGGGCGCTTCAAAAGCCGGATAGGCTTCAGGCTCGTGAACGGGCTGCTGAGCCAGCGTTTCGATGTAGGCCTGCTCTAGCTCGGCCTGGTGGGCGCCATCCAGCAGAATATTGAGATACCGCCGGCTGGGGCGGCAGTCTTCATTCAGAAAAAGAGGTGTACCCACGTAGGCGATTGCAGTCACTGTTTCGGTTGGTGAGCCGCTTGATTCAGTCTCGAGCGGAATTTCAATCCGGTCATAGCCATGTCCATAGGCTTCGGCAGCATCCAGCAGGCTTAGAGCTTCGTCGGGACAGACATGTAAAACACCCAGAACCCTGTCTTCCGGCTTGCCAGTGTATTCAATATTGCCGACGCCGCCTTCGTGCCTGAAAAAATGCTGCACGTTAAAACGCAGTCGCCAGCCATGAAGCGTGGCACGCCTTGATGCCAGAGGCTCTACACCCTTGGCTTTCAGCGAGCGCATGCTCATGTTTGAACCGAAACCGAAATAGTTAAACATGGGTAATCAGTCGGACCTGTCGGAACGTTGGGTTTCTAAATACTCATTTGCCTCAGAATGACTCTGATCATTGGCCATGAATCTCAAAGTAAAATTCCAAGTGTATGTTTTTATAGACTTGGTGACAGATTAACCTGCTATGAATGTGTTTTCTATAACTCGGGTTACAAAAGCATTGGGGGCGTGACAGCCTGCTATGAAAGCAGGCTGTCACGGGGAGAGGGCTAGGATGGTTTGGGGAAGTCCTTATCGTAAGGTACGTCCAGTGCAGGGGCTGATTCACGCGCCTTCTGCTCAGTCAGCAAGGTTTCAATAGTCGGAACGCGGGTAATGCGATCGCCCATTCCCCAGGTGCCTCTTGGAATACCGTACCAATCGAGCAAGGTGGCGGCGAATGATGTGGAGTCGAAACCTTGACCCGATTCACTGCGCAGTACCGTATTGGGTTTGATCCAGGGCGAAGCAAACACGGCAGGAACGCGTGGCCCCATGAGGTCAAACTCGAAACCATCCGCCTTGTCTTTTGGCCAGGGCTTTTCGGCATAGGGCGGTGCGATATGATCATAAAGCCCACCGCTTTTGTCGAAGGTGACGACCAGCAAGGTTTTCGACCACACCTTTTTGTTCTGGCTGAGGGCGTGGTAGATCTCATTCAGGGCACGCTCGCCCGGTACGATCGAGTTTATGCCCTTGCTCGATGAGCCCGGGTGGTAGGAGGTGCATTCAGCCCCGACCCAGGCAGGTTCCAGATAACTGAAAGCAGGAAGGCGGTCATGCTTGATGTCATCAAAGAACTGCTCAAGCGGCGCTATCCAGCGTGAGCCGGGCAATTTCTTGCTGCTATTACTGTTCTTGTTTTCGAGGACAGCTTTGGCCCAGGCGGCATCGACTTCGGGTATCTGGCCTTTCAGGTAGAGCTGGTACGTGAAGACCGCTTCTTCCCAGAGAATGCTGTAGTAGATCTTCCAATCCTGCTGCCCATGGTTCCAAAGGGTTTTCCAGATCGATTGTCGATGTGGCTCATCAGGCCAGTCCTGATAGGCCTTGCCACCTTCCCAGGTACCCAAGCGGTTGTAGGCTGAGCCGCTGACTGAAAAGCCTCGGTTCACGTCCGTACCACCGGGTAAGGAGCTGAACCAGTCATCACTCAGGCCAAAGTGCCTGGCCAGGCCGTTAAGCACTGGCAGTTGCTCAGGTGTGAAGCTGGAAAGAACATCAGCGCTGTTCTGGTTCCAGGCAAAGCCGTTCATGCCGGGAGTGGCGCGTTGCTCATAGCCCGAGTAGCCATGGAACATCTGCATCAGGCCATCACTGTTATCGTGCCAGGGGTCTTGTGCCGGACCACCCAGCACATAGGCTGAACTGAGCTGGCCATTCTGGTACTGGCTGACGTGGGCGCTGTCTCCATTTGGCAGAGGGTTGGACATGCTGGTATCCAGGCCGCGGAAGCCGTCATTATGAGGCCCTATCCAGTTTAAACCTTCCGTTTGACCCTTCGCGTGTAGCCAGCCCATCACATTGTCAAAGGAGCGACTTTCCAGCATGTAATAGACCACGTGCTCAATGTTATGACGCATGAACTCAATGGTACCCGGGGATTTTGCTGCTGAAGGGTTTGATGGCTGGCTGGGTATAGCGCCACATAAACTGGAGCTGGCGCTGAAACCGGCGGGAAGTGCGCAGGTGTTGACCGGCGTGCTGCCAAGTGGGTTGGTGTTTTTGGGGTTAAATTGCCAGATACGGCAGCCAGTCGATGGGTTGGACGGCTTCCAGGTCACGACGTAATCACCGATGACGGTCATCGCATCGCTGTTGTCGATCTCTGTCCAGCTCCCTGACTGGATACAGGGAAGGGCAAGCGGCGGTGATGACTGAGGGTCAAAACTCCAAACCTGATAATCTGCGCCGCTACGGGACAGAACATAATTACCGATAGGGTACAGCTCCGCATCAGCACTGATATCGCGGAACGCACCGCTTTTGAATTCACCTGCATTTAGGCAATCGTCTGTCGCGAAAGGATCGAACTGCCAAAGCTGATAGCTGCGACGGCCCTGTGCAGGGATAACGCTGAGTACGTAGCCTGGCAAACCGATCAGTTCGATTTGATCAAAGCTGGCGCCCCAGTTGGAGCGGTAGTCACCAAAGAATTTCTCTTTTGGCCAGCGGCCATAACCCAGTGTCTGTTCAGCCAAGGGGTTACTGCTATTGCGATCGAATGTGAGAAGCCGGTAATAGATGCATTCATCCTTGGCATTGGGTGCAGACCATTCAACCAGGTAGCCTCCAACTTGCATCAATTTACGCTTGGCTGGATAGCTGGCGCCAGAGTACATCTCGATGGGGGCAAACGCCTCTTTGGCGTTGGGTTGAAACGCAAGCGACGCATAGATATCCGAGTCGCTGTTTCGCAGTAGTGCAAAGGCGTCTGCACTGGCTTGTGCGGGGCTTGGTGTGAAGTGGTTGTTATCCAGATTAAAGGCTTCATTCTGCTCCTGCATGATTTTCAGGAGCGGGCCTGCTTTCTCTTTATCTACACTCCCTGTGGCGTCATCCCAGCCCCAGTGTGCTTTCAATGCTGCCAGGGTGGCATGAGGGTCTGATTGGGGAGCGTTCGCCATTTGGGCTTGCCAGCCTGCTGCGATCAAGTCCTGGCACATGACGGTGATGGGAGGGGGGAAGTCACCGTTAGGCTTGAAGGCATTCTCAAGAGGCACGCTGGTGTCATACAAATATTCACTGGGATGGTTGGCGCAAAGAACCCAGGTAGCTGCTGTGCTGTGCTTTTCGTTAAGCAGTGAAAGCTGGAGAACATCCAGTGTTTTCGGAGTGTCGGGTAATGAGTAAGCCTGTTTGAGCCATTCATGCACCGGCCCACCGTAGGCCACGACCGGTTGTGTAAACTTATCCTCTGTTTCTTTCAGAGGGTGCAGGTAATTTTCCAATTGCAGTTTGGCGTATGCGACAAAAGCTTCGTTGTAGTCGCTTAATTCACTGCCTGCGCCACCGGGAGCGGCAACTGGAGCGACGTCAATAATCCTTTCCACACCGGTATTCTGACTTCCCTCAAAGCCATTCTGAGCCAGCAAACATTCCCAGCGTCGGTTGGTGGGCGAATAGAGATAATCTTTGTAGGTAAAGGTTTCGAGGGGCGGGAAATGAAGCAGCTGAATCGATTTTACATTGGCCATCGCAAGGCCGAATGGCAGCAGGAACTCCCAATCCTTTCGAGCTGATTCCGGGATGTTGCTGTAGTAACTGGTCATCGCCAGTTTGCCGGCAGCAATGTAGTTTGGGATAAGCGTTTTGTATGCGGAAACATCGTCACAGGGGCTGGTAATTTTGAGCCGGTACTCGCCATTTCCATTACGGTACGCCTGTGCCCAGGAGCCGTAAAACTGATCGCGTTGCAGTGTTTGGCTAAACACGAAGGTAAGCGCGTCCTCTAAAGGTGGGCCGTCTGAGCCGAAACTAAACAATCCTTTAAGCTCGTGATGAAAGCCCAATCCAATATCGATAGTGGACCCTTCTTGCCCTATGGACGCTGAAGCAACTGACGATGTCAAAACGATCTCCTTGTTGTCTGTAGCGGACAAATGATTTCGCAAATTATTATTTTGTGAATAACCTTGAATACAGTCTTTGGCAGTGGAGCGCCAGTGTTATCCTTGCTGCCTAACTTGGAAAGCAGGACAGGATATGTCTGATTTTGCACAAACACCGGCTCCACCCTATTACGCGGTTATCTTCAGTAGTCTTCGAACAGAGGACGATCAGGGGTACGGTGTCATGGCGGACAAGATGGTTGAGCTGGCGCGGCAGCAGCCCGGTTTCCTCGGTGTCGAGTCCGCGCGCGATGGGCTGGGACTAACCGTTTCGTATTGGGAAAGCCTTGAGGCGATAAAACATTGGAAAGCCAATGTTGAGCATCAAGCTGCACAGCGTCAGGGGCGTGAACAGTGGTACAGCGAATTCCGTGTGCGTATTGCCAAGGTCGAGCGTGAATACGGGCTTTAGCAAACAGGCTTTCACACATCGGCCCCTTTGGGAATCCAAGTTTGTTCATGCGTTATCTGCTGACCTCTTCTATACTTTTTGCCGTGAATAACTGACCGTTTCAGCGGCCTGTGAGAGGTGGCGAACATGGTAGAGGATCTGCAAAGTCTGGCGGTGGCCAAGCATCTGTCAGCACTGGCTAAGTCGTTATCATCCGAGCCGGATCATCAGCAGATTTTGGAACGCGTAGTAGATGCCGCGATGGAGCTGCTGCGTTCTGATGCCGGTACGCTATATCTGCACAGTGACGGTGCCCTCAAATTCAGTGTGATTCGAAACAGCAGTCTGGGGTTACATGAAAGCAGCCCCGATCTAAAGCCCATCCAGTTGTTTAATGAAAAGGGCGAGCTTTCACATCTGGTTGTTGCGCATGCGTTTGTCGAAAACAAGACCATCAATATCCCGGACGCTCAAGCCGAAACCCGGTTCGACTTTTCGGACACTCATCGCTTTGACCAGCAGTTTGGCTACAACTCCCATTCTTTCCTCTGCGTGCCTTTGGTGGATCATGAGCATGAAGTGATCGGTGTACTGCAACTGATTAACGCCTTGGACAAAGATGAAAATGTAATCGCCTTTCCCAAACAGCATGAAGCCCTGCTGGAAGCGCTTGGCGGAATTGCCGCCACGGTTGTGACCCAGCGTCAGCTGATTGATGCTCAGCGGGATCTGTTTGAGTCGTTTATTCGCTTGATCGCGGAGGGGATCGACTACAAGTCGCCGGTCACCGGACGACACTGTCAGCAGGTACCGGAAGTCGCTTTGCTGATGGCGGAAGGTGTATGTGCCGCGACCGAAGGCCCCTTTGCAGAGGTGCAATTGTCTGATCAGGAAATGTATGAGCTTAAAATCGCGGCCTGGTTACACGATTGCGGAAAGATAACCACGCCTGAAGCGGTGATTGAAAAGGGTAAAAAGCTGGAGACCGTATTCGACAGGATTGAGCTGGTCGCCTCCAGAGTTCGTGAGTTGCAACAGCATCTCTGGATAGAAGCTTTATCCGAGGAACCACGCACGCCGGATACCCTTGCAGCCTGTAAACATCGAATACAGGCGCTGGATGATGATTTTGAATTTCTGAAGCAGATCAATACTGGCGGGGAATTCATGAGTGAGGCTGATGCGGCACGACTGCATGTGTTGTCCGGTGTGTGTTGGGTGGGTATCGATGGCGAAAAGCGCTGCCTGTTAACTGAAGATGAGTTGAAAAATCTGTCAATCAGCAAGGGAACCCTGTTGCCTGAAGAGATCGAGATTATGCGTGATCACATCCGTGTCACTGATCGCATGCTCAGTTCTCTGGTCTATCCTCGCTCGCTGCATGAGGTCGCTGATATTGCAGTAAACCACCATGAGCATCTGGATGGGACTGGCTATCCCAAGGGGTTGAAGGCCGAGCAGCTGAGCCTCAGGGCACGCATCATGTGTATTGCGGATGTGTTTGAAGCACTGACAGCGCCCGATAGACCCTACAAGCCAGGTATGAAGTTGTCTCAGGCGTTATCCATCATCGGCAAGAAGGTAGAGGCCGGGCAGTTGGATGGCCCCTTATTTGACATGTTCGTAAAGGAAAAAGTGTACCGGCAGTATGCTGATCGATTTATGCCTCCCCACCAGATAGATGAGCCGGATTTGTCTAATCTGCCAGGTTACAGAGGCTACTGAGCGCCCGGCACCTGTTGTCATTTCTCATGGTGCTTGTGAACGGGAGTCCATTGTTCCACTGGCGTGGCTGCAAAGGTATGGATACGTTCAAGGTAAAGCTGAATGGGACGATCATCAGGACAGTGGTTGGCAAGCTCTGAAAATTTTGCCCTGGCATCTTCCAGCTTTCCTGCACGGTAGGCATCCATAGCGGTTTGATACTGGTCCAGGTGTTGTGCAATCCACTGTTCCTCATCCAGCGGCTCGAATAACTCCACCGCTTCATCCTTGCCTTTAACCTGTGCCAGATCCAGAGACCGGAATTTCAATTCAGGACACTGTGCCACGACGCTCTCGGTCACGATCAAACTGACGCCATAAAACTTGGTCAGTCCTTCAACACGTGACCCCAGATTTACTGCGTCGCCCATTACGGTGTAAGCGGTGCGGAAGTCTGACCCCATGTTGCCAACTGCCATGATGCCGGTGTTAATACCGATGCCGGCACTGACCGGGGGAAGGGATTCTGCTTCAAGCCGGGCGTTCACTGCGGCTATCTGGCGCAGCATTGTGAGGGCTGATTCAACTGCGTGCTGTGCATGCAGGGAGTTGGGCACAGGTGCTCCCCAGAACGCCATAATGGCGTCACCAATGTATTTGTCGATGGTGCCCTGGTAATCATGAATCGCAGTGGTCATCTCACTGAGATAAATGTTCATCAAGCGAGATAACTCGGTGGGCGTCAGCTTTTCAGACAGGGTGGTAAACCCACGAATGTCTGAAAATAGCACCGTCATCTCAAGGCTCTGGCCCCTCAACTGTGTCGCGGTGTCATAGTCTTCCAGCTGTTCGACCACTTCCGGTGGGACGTATTGGCCAAATAGCCGAGACAACTTGCGACGTGTTTTGGCTTCCTGAACAAAACCGGCGGTCTGTAACAGCACAAAGATCCAGAAGGTGGTCATCAAGGGTATTGCCAGCGGTATGACCCAACCGGAATGGACAAACAGATAAACGTTGGCGCCGACACAGAGCGCTGTCAGCAGCAGGGTAAAAATGGCACCGGTCAGGACTGAGAGTGCTGGCAGTGCCAGTGACAACAGGATGCCCAGTAGCAGGATTTGGGTGAGGCTGATGCCTTTAACGAAATCAGGTGCGTACAAAAAACGCTCATCCAGAAAAGCGGATAGAAGATTGGCGTGTACCTCGACCCCGGGGTAGCTCTTGCCAACGGGTGTGGTGCGCTGATCCAGCAGGGCCGCAGCGGAGGTACCGACCAGTGCGATTCTGCCGGCCAGTCTGTCAGCGGCGACCCGTTGGTGCAGGATGTCAGTGGCGGAAAAATACGGGAAACTGCCCATGGGCCCCCGGTAGGGCACCAGCAGGGCTCCACGTGAGTCGACCGGTACCTGAACACCGCCCAGGTCGAGCGCTTCAAGTAATGACTGCGTTTCCCCCAGGTCCTGCTTGATAACCGGATGGATCTCATCGGTCATCAACAGACTGTGCCAGAGTGCAACTGACAGTGCAGGGTAGTACTGACCCTGATAGCGCTGAATCAGCGGAATGCGCCTGAACACTCCGTCCATATCCAGCAAAGGATTGTCGAAAAAGCCTGACTGGGCGGCGTCTGCCAATATGGGCAGGTTTCCGACATACCCCTTGGCTTCAACAATAGGGAGGGTATCCAATTCTCTAACGTCCAGTTTTAGCGGTGTACCCAGCTGGCCGGTGGCGATATCGGGCTGGTCTGGATAGAAGGTACTGCCTAACACCACGGGTTGCTGTTTCAGAGCCTTGGCCAGCATGATGTCCGGGTCTATCAATGACGTTGCAGCCCGAGGTGACAGGCCGGACTCGGTCATTAACTGATTCAGGCGGGCGAGGGATATGCGATCGTCAGCTTCGGAGAAAAACACGTCGAACCCGATCACAGCGACCTGATATTCGCCTAACAATTTTTCAACCAGTTCTGCCAGGACAAAACGTGACCAGGGCCATCGGCCCAGTTCGGCAAGAGACTTCTCATCAATGTCTATGATCACTATGCGGTCATCTACGGTGTTTAACAGGCTGTATCTCAGTCGCATGTCATATAGATCAAGCTCGAATCGTTGCAGCGTTTCCGGCATTCGATCTGTGGCTGCCAATAGGCTGAACATCAGTGTCAGCATGGCGCCCAGCGCGATGAGAACACGTCGGTTACCTGTTTTGGCCTTGTTCATCAGATAGTGACTTTATGCAGCTGTTGCAGGTCAATCCTGCCTTCGACAACTTTCTGTACACCGTCCTGTAACAGTGTGTGCATGCCATTTTGGCTGGCTTGCTGCTTGATTTTGGACAGGGGCGCCTTGTTGTAAATAAGCTCACGCATAGGGCCATTGGAAACCAGCAGCTCGTGTATGCCGATACGCCCTTTGTAGCCTGTGTTATTGCACTGGTGGCAACCTGCGGGCCGGCACAGGGAAAGAGGCTCTGTGGCACCCAGCTCATGCCAGCAGGACTCCCCGTACTGGCGCTTAAGGAAATCCATTTCCTCAGCAGTCGGTGTATAGGATTCTTTGCAGGCAGGGCAGAGCGTTCGTACCAGGCGTTGGGCTAAAACTCCCAGAAGTGCATCGGCAAAGGAAACCGGGTCGATGCCAAGATCCAGCAGGCGGGTCAGTGTTTCCGGCGCGGAGTTGGTGTGGAGTGTGGACAATACCATGTGACCCGTTAGCGAAGCCTCGATGGCCGTGTGGGCTGTCTCTCGATCACGCATCTCGCCGATCAAGATAACGTCGGGGTCGGCGCGTAAAAATGCTCTCAGAGCGGCAGAGAATGTAAGCCCTATGCCGGGTTGAACCTGTACCTGCTGAAGACCTGGTTGGGTAATTTCGACGGGATCTTCCGCAGTCCAGATTTTGCGTTCTGTTGTGTTCAGCTTCGCCAGGCATGAATGCAGCGTTGTGGTTTTACCCGATCCTGTCGGACCGACAACCAGAAAGAGTCCGTGTGGGTGTTTCAAAATGGAGTGAACCCCTTCGACATTGCCAGCCGACAAATTCAGTTCATTAAATGCCAGGGGGCCGCCAGACTGCAGCAAGCGTAACACCACACCTTCACCATTGACGGTGGGGACCGTAGCGACACGTGCCTCCAGTGGCTTGCCACGCAAACGGGCCTTGAGCTTGCCATCCTGAGGCATTCTGCGTTCGGCAATATCAAGCCGTGACATGATCTTAAGACGGGACACCACGGCCGATGCGTAACTTGCCGGTATATTGCCCATTTCCTGACAAATACCGTCAACACGCATTCTGATGGTTGTCGCAGCCCGTCCCTGGCCGGGTTCAATATGAATGTCTGATGAGTTCAGGCGGGAACCCTTGGTCAGAATTTCGTTTACCAGGGTTACAATCTTCGAATCCTCCTCGCTAAGCTCCAGTGCTGCGTTATCTTCCAGTTCTTCAGGTTCTGCCTGATCTGATACCAGCTCCCCCAGAATTTTGTTGAGATTGCCTGAACCGACACTTGAAGCGTCTTCGCCCAGGTACTGTCTAATATCATCGAGCAGTCCAACACAAAAACTGATCTCTTTAGAACCCAGAAAGTTCTCGACCAGCATCACGCGGCTGGTATCACTCGGGTCGTCAATCAGTACGGTGATCCGCTCCTCACCTCTGAAGCTCAGGAAGACGAGGTTGTTATTCTTCAGGAAGGCCGCATTGACTCGATCACAAACCGGGTGCAGCTGATAATCAATGGGGTAATAGGTGACGAAGGGAACCTGATAAAACATTTCCAGTGATCGCCCCATATCCTCTTTGGTGATATTGGGCACGGATAGCAGCAATCGTGTCAGCGTGATGTCTGGCGTAACTTGAGCAGTAAGCAAGTCCAGCTGCTTCTGATTCAGCAAGCCTTGCTTGATTAACCCCTCATAGGGTGAGCTGGTGCAGCCGAGGTCATATTTGAATTTTTGACCGATCAACTCGGCCAGTTTCTCGGCTTTGAGTTGCACATCGTTACTGAATGGATCCTGGCCGCTTCCCCGCATGAGCTGGAATACACCCAATAAAATCCGGCCACTGAAGATGGGGCAGATTAACATGGCCTGACTATGAAACCCCGTCGCTGTTTGAAAGCGGTCATCGAAACAGAGCTGTGGGTGTATGGCAGTCAAGGCTTCCTGATGTCTGACATCCTCGATATTCAGGGATTTACCCGTCAGAGCAACATAACCTGCCAGGGAGGCTGTCGATACAGGCACTCTGATCCGCAGTTTGTCACTGCCGGTCTTGAAACGTGAACTGAGGTCGCCGGTTTGGGGATTTCGCTGGTATATTGTTAAACGGTCAGCACCCGTCATGCCAAGAATTTTAGGCTCCAGGTCAGGAAGAACCGAGTCGAAATCAGCGGCCTGATGGAGCTGTCGTAAAATGGACAGAAGTTCGCGGTAGAAACTGTCGGTTTCCTGGTCGGTCATGTCTGCCTTCCTGCATCCTTGCCAGATGCCGTAGTCACAACCAGACTATTAACGTATTCAATTCAAGCACAGGTGCTGGCTGTGGGGGTGCTGTGAAAATAAAAGTCCTAGGGTGTAGTGGTGGGCTGGGGCCCGGTCTTAAAACGACGTCTTTTCTGGTTAATGATAGTCTGTTACTGGATGCAGGGAGTGGGCTGGATAGCTTAAGTGTCGAAGAAATGCTGAACATTCGCCATGTTCTGCTGACACATGCACATATCGATCATATCCTTGGACTGCCTTTGATGCTGGCCATGATTTACGATCAACATGAGCATCAGGTACAGGTCCATGCCTTGCCCAGTGTCATCCAGGCGTTACAGCAGCATATTTTCAACTGGACCATCTGGCCGGACTTTACCCGGTTACCAGAACAGAAGCCGATCATCCGGCTGAATGCACTCAAGGCCGGTGAAGAAATTCAGCTTGAAAACCTCCGTATAAAATCCTTGCCGGCGCAGCATCCAAGTCCCTGTATTGGCTATTTTATAGCCAGCGATAAGGCCAGTTTTGCCTTTACTGGCGACTCCTCTTTCCATCCCCCTTTCTGGACCAGTGTGAATCAGCTCAGGCCGGATATGGTCATTGCGGATATTTCATTCACCGATGAAGCCAACACTCTGGCGGCAGACAGTGGTCATATGACCATCGACCAGCTGCCTGCCGCGCTGGCGCTGCTGGACTACAGTCCCGAGATCAGAGCCAGCCATTTCAAGGTTGGCTTCGAAGAGCAGCTCACCAAGCGTTGCAAGGATTTCAAATCAGTTGTTGTTAAGCCCCTGATTCACGGTGAAGATATCCGTATCACTGTAGACCTGGTGTGAAATGCCTGACTCTATGAACAGTGCCGTTCCGCTAACGGACACGTTTTGCTGGTCTGCGCTGGCACCATAGGATGACATGATCGCTTCACCGGCAGGACCAATCAGTTGGCCAGCCATCACGCCTGACATTGAGGCCCCGGCACTGCCGCAGGCACCGCCAACGCAACTGCCGTTAAGGCCGAGGCTGCCACCGGAGATGAATGTTGATACCGGGGACTCCTGAGCAAGTGACAGTGAAATGGAGCGCTGATCACTGAATCCCTGTAAATCCAGTGTTACGGCAGTGATATTGGACGTGCCGTAATCGATCGCAATCTGACCACTGGACTGTGCAAGGTTGCCAATCAGGCCGTTCTCCGTAATGGGACCTGGGCCTTCCGCCATCAGGTAGGTAACCAGGCCTGTGCGTGCAAGAGCGGTCTCCGCAGATGTCAGCGTGTTGCTGAACATATAGTCGACGATTTGAGCGTATCGAGGGGTATCGATGGTTTGTGCGAGATCATCATCGATCCAGCGCCCCCATTGTGCTTGTGCGGCTTGTGTGCCCTGTACGTCGAAAATAAAGGCCAGGCCCCATTGGTGTAGACAGGCGCTGGTATCCGCACAATCAACAAAGGTGACATCGTCCAGACTGTCGATTGTGGCATCCATCGTACCGGCAACGTATTGATAGCCAAACTCACCGCCAATACCCCCTATAACAGGATAAACGGTTCCGTCGGTGGTATCGGTCACACTCACCGCTAGTTGTATGGCTGTACCATCGATCGTAACGCCATCAAACACCTGAGGAATTGCAGGTGCAACCGCTACGACAGGGTCTTCAGTGGGCATTGGATCTTCTGTTACGACAGGATCTTCGGTTGGGGTCGGGTCTTCTGTTACGACTGGGTCCTCAGTGGGTGTTGGCTCTTCAATTATCACCGGGTCTTCAGTGCGAAGCAGTGAGTCGATTGAGCCCTCATTGATTTCTACAGCTGGAGCGGGTTGCTCAAACGATCTGGATTGAGGTGTCATATCACTCAAAAGGCGAGCGGTGCTCATCGGAGTGCCAGGGGTTTCTTCCAGAAATACCGAACGAATGTTTCGGGTATCCATCTGTTCGGCCGTGGTTTTCAGTTCGGGGCTTGGGGATAGGGCTGACAGGCTTATTTGCGACTCGTCAAAAATAAATTCAACTGGCGCAACGCGGAACACTTCAATTTTAGCTCCGCTGGTGTCTTCAAGGAAAAAATACTCACCCGCGTTGATGGTTTTGCTATCGGCCTTGCCCTCAACACTAATGGCGCCTGTGATGACCTGCCCGGTTAGGCCCTGACGCCCATTACGAACCGTTGCACACAGCTGGTCACAGAGCTGCAGAGCATAATGTGTTCCCCTGATACCAATGGTGGCGATGGCTGTTTTGACCGTATATTCATCATGATTGTCTCGACCAATTTGGCCGGTTACCGTTCGCATGCCACCCTTGATCAGTTCCATGACCACATTGTCGTCCTGAGTTTCAAAACTGTATTCCGCAATCTTGAACTCCGTGTTGGGCCGTAATGAAATCATGCCACCATCTAGCATGCGCGCTTGAATACGGCTTTTGTCGCCTGTCAGGAGGCTGTCCTGTGCGAAGAGAGGAGAGGCTCTCAGCAGCTCTCGGGTATCCATTTCAGGATGTTCTGCCTGGTTGCTACCAATGCTGAGGATAACCTTGCCAGCATCAGTGCTGGCCGCGAGTGCCTGTAATGGCAGTAAACAGGCTAGAAACAGAATATTGGGCTTCATGGCTCACCTGTCAGAATTGATAGTTAAGGTCAATAGCAAATTGGCGGCGTGAGTAATCCGTTAGCTGTGTATTGGAGTCATTGTCAGTGTATGAATAGCGTGCAAATGCATTGATTGACGGTGAAAACTCCCAATTTGCCTGAAGCCTGGCTGAGGTTTGCTTATCGACACGATCCTTGGTGGTCAAAGGCGTCAGGAGAAAGTAGGCAGAGGCATAATCACTCTTTTGGTAGGCTAGCGAACCTTTCAACGTAACCTTTTCATGTACCGGGACCTGGACTGAAAGTTGAAGACCGGAAAGTGTTCTGTCAGCG
Organism: Marinobacterium sp.; assembly: GCA_048264005.1. Taxonomy (GTDB): domain Bacteria; phylum Pseudomonadota; class Gammaproteobacteria; order Pseudomonadales; family Balneatricaceae; genus Marinobacterium. Next base: position 619,645 of record JBLXDP010000002.1, on the reverse strand, counting down.
GACCCGCGTGTGACCGGGTTGTCGTCTTTGGGAGTTTCCTGACCGGTATACAGGTAGCCGTTGATGTATCCACCTTTGAGGGCCGGTGGTAGCCAGATACCGGATAGGCCACCCAGTATCAAATCGCTGTCGCGGGAGCCGAAACTGTATTCCAGACGGTTGAACTGAATAAATGGGCCCGCAAGGAAAGTGTCTTTAAATATGTGCTTGTACTCGATAGAACCACCGTAGAGTGTTCTGTAGCGGGAGTCATCAAGCTCATAGTTTTCACCAAAAACACTCAGTCGGGTGTAGCCCTGACTGTTCAGGTGTGTAACCCCTCCGCGTCCGCTGAGGGTCAGATTGTTCAGTTCCGATTCGTCCGAGTACCAGCGTGCATCCAATTCCCCGCTAAGGAAGTATGACCAGCTGTCATTGAGCTGACCCTGGTGAAAAATCATGCCTTCGAGGTGGTTGAAATGATCATTCTTTCCGGTCACGCCCGTGGCATCGTACTGGTTGCCGTAAATATCGGTGAGTGCCAGAGTCCCCTCGCCATCAGGTCCTGCATTGATATTGTCATCGTAGCCACGGGCAATAGAGATATGCCCTTTGGTCGTTTTTTTCGTGAAGCTGTCATGGGTAGGCATGCTGGCCAGAAACTGATCAATTTTCCTTTGTACGGATGGAGGCGGATTATGAGCGGCCACCTGTTGGAAAAGCGCTTCTGAGCGTTCGTACTGACCCACAAGGAAATAGGCCCTTGCCAGCTCAAGCTTGGCGGCCTGGTTAGTGGGTTGTAATGCAAGGACTCGCTCAAACGCAAAAATAGCGGCATCTGTCCGGCCACTATCGACAGCCGCGATGCCTAACTGCAGATCAAATGCAGGGTCACCTTCAAGCACTTGTAGGTGAGAAAGCGCAAGCTGATAGGCCTGTTCGAACTGGCTATTGGCATTCAAGTTTTGTAGCTGAGTAATGGTTGAATCAGTTGAAGAGGCTGCCAGGGTGTGAGTGCTGGCCAGAAGGGCAACGTATACCAGTAAACGTTTGTTCACGGTTTTCTCCTGTCACGGGTCAGCCACGACCCTCTAAACATTTGAATGAACGCGCATCTGTACACTTGTGTAATGGGTTGAGCGCTGTTGGATATCGTCAGGCTCAGCTGTTTGGTTCGCGGGGGGCTGGGAGCAGGTGTTCTAATCTCAGTGGCAGTATAGGTTAACAATTTGGATGATGGGTCCAGCAATTACATTTTGCATGTTTTAAGCGTGCATTAACTGGCCTCCAAGTCCCTATTAATATTGGGGCATTAAGACATTCTATGCTCTAAAATGAGGCGAGAAGGCTTTTTCATAACTCAGGTGCAGCTCTGTTCAAGGCGGCTTGCAAAGGCAGATCGTCGGGTTGAGCGGGGTATGAAAAAAATGTTCTAAATGTGGTGCAGTTTTTGCCTGTTTGTCAGTTAGGTAACATACTTGTGTCATCTCAAAGCGATAATGTGGGCCTGATGATTCCAGCGACAAGATGCATCATGAAGCTAAAGTACACACTGCTGGCGCTATTGTCCCTTGTGCTTCCCTGCGCCTGCGTGGCGGCCGATGAAGTCACTATCCAGCTGAGGTGGCTGCATCAGTTTCAGTTTGCCGGATATTATATGGCGCTGGAAAAAGGCTTCTATAAGGATGCGGGGTTAGAGGTCCGCCTGCTTGAAGGCGGTCCTGATGCCTTGAGGCCGATTGAAGAGATGCTCTCGGGGCGATCTGACTTCGCGGTAACCAGCTCGGGTGTGGTCATTGACCGTATGGAAGGTAAACCGGTCAAAGCGGTCGCGGCGATCATGCAAACCTCGCCCATTGTCTGGATTACGCTCAAGTCCGCCAATATTTCATCGATCAAAGATATGGTTGGTCGCAAGGCGATGTTGATGCCAGCACCGGAAAGTGCCGAGCTGTTAACCGTTCTGAGAAAAGAAAACTTCGACCTCAATCAAATCGATTTTCAATCAACCAGCTTTGATCTTCAGGATCTGGTTAGGGGTAAAACCGATGCCTATGATGGCTATATCTCGAATGAGCCTTATCAGTTAACGGAGCAGGGCGTCGAGTTTAATCTGATCAACCCGCGTGACTACGGTGTTAACTTCTATAGTGATGTTCTGGTCACGCGTGACACCCTGGCCGAGAAAAACCCCGAACTCGTGGCACGTGTGCGTGATGCTTCCCTCAAGGGCTGGGAATATGCGCTCGAGCATATCGAAGAGACGATCCAGCTGATACATCGGGAATATGCACCCGAAAAATCGCTGGAACACCTGCGCTTTGAAGCCCGAACGCTGAGAAAGTTGATTCTTCCCGAGCTGGTTCAGATTGGGCATATGAACCCCAGTCGATGGCAGTTTATCGCTGAAAGTTACCGTAACCTGAATATGACCTCTACAGAGGCCGATCTTGACGGATTTCTGTTTGTTGACCCAACAGGAAACGACTACTGGCTTGCCATCAAGGTTGGATTGATCGGGGCTATTCTGTTGCTGATCTCGGGTGGCATCATTCTGAAATTCCGTAAACTCTCGAACCAGCTTGAAAAAACCAATCAGCAGTTGGCCGAAATGGCGATTATTGATCAGATGACCCAGGTGAAAAACCGTAACGGCATGCAACAGTTGATGCCGGGGTTGCTCAATCTCGTAAACAGAGATGGATTGGCAAGCAGTTTTTTGATGCTTGATATTGATTACTTCAAGAGCGTGAATGACTGTTACGGTCATTTGGCGGGTGATGAGGCGTTAAGGCTGTTCGCAGAGATTCTGACACGCCATCGACGCAAAGAGGATCTGGTGGCGCGAGTGGGTGGTGAAGAATTCATCATGATGCTTGTTGGAGCGGATCTGGAATCGGCACAGCGAATTGCTGAGCATATTCTTGACGCAGTGCGTGAGCTTAAAGTAGTGAGCCCCACGGATGGCCGTATTTTCAGCATGACGACGAGCATAGGCCTGGTGCCCGCAACAGGTAGTCTGGAATCCGTATGGCATACCGCCGATCTGGCACTGTATCAGGCAAAAAATAATGGTCGTGACCAAGTGGTGTGCATGCCGGGCACAACCAAACAACATGATCAGAAACACGTATCAAATGCCTGATTATGTTGTTTGAATGTCGGTAAGGGGTATCTGAAACTGGTGTGAAGCTGACTTGAGCGCTATTGTCGAATTAAACCTTCGGCGGAATGCTTTTTTAAATGCTTCAGGATGACAGCGGAACACTTCAACTGTTCAGGCTCTGCTACCAGGGGCGAGTACAGGGTGTGGGTTTTAGGCCATTGATATGGCGACTGGCAAACGAGTCAGGTTTGGCTGGTGAGGTGCGAAATATTGGCAAAGGTGTCGAATTACTCCTTTGGGCCACACCTGCTCGGTTAGACGATTTTGTCCGGTCTCTAAACATCAGCCTGCCGTCGCTTGCCCAGGTCACAACCATCAGTATTGAGCCCGTCATCAGCGATGAATTGCGCAGTCGGGTTTCCACCAACGGTGTTGTTATCCAAACCTCTGAACAAGGCGACCTGCAAACACCCATTTTACCGGACTTGGCGACGTGCCCCGACTGTTTGCATGAACTTTTTGATCCCGCTAGCCGCCGATACCTGTACCCCTTTATCAATTGCACGCATTGCGGTCCTCGCTACTCGGCCATCAGTGCAATGCCGTTTGATCGAGAGCACACGGTGTATGCCGATTTCCCAATGTGTTCAGACTGTCTCGATGAATACAGCTCACCCGAGGATCGGCGTTTTCATGCGCAAGGGAATGTTTGTTCGGTGTGTGGGCCTGAGGTGTGGATCGAAGATGCTAATGCAGTGTCTGTCGCGGTCGATGATCCTTTTGCATTTTTAGCTGAGCGACTCAAGCAGGGCGACATCCTTGCCATTAAGGGGCTGGGTGGCTTCCACTTGTGCTGCGATGCTGAAAGTACCGATGCTGTAAGGCGGTTGCGGCTTGGAAAAAACAGACCGGCAAAAGCGCTTGCGCTGATGTTCCCGGATCTGACATCGGCCTGTCAGCAGGCTGAAATATCCGAGCAGGAGGCCCGGTGTCTTCAGTCTGCACAAGCCCCCATCGTTCTGTGCTGTAAACGCTCTCAGCCTGATAAATTCCTTGCGGAAAGAATTGTGGAAGAGATTGCGCCGGATAGCCATGAATTCGGTGTAATGCTGCCCTATACACCCATTCATCACCTGTTGCTAAAAACCTTTTCAGGCCCGTTGGTGATGACCAGTGGCAATACCAGTGGACACCCTCAGGTGACCAGCAACGAGGACGCTCGGCAGCAGCTGTCAGGCGTTGCTCAATGGTTTTTGATGCATAACCGGGCTATCCAGCATCGGATCGATGACACTGTTATGCGAGTCGATTCAAGTCTTGGCGGTACTCAGCTGTTAAGACCCGGTCGCGGTATGGCGCCTTTGAGCCTTTCATTACCTGAAGGTTTTGCCAGTGCTGATAACGCCGTTATTGCTCTGGGCGGCGATCTTAAAAATACCTTCTGCCTGATTAAGGGTGATGAGCTTGTCATTAGTCCTTATATGGGCGATCTGTCACAACCTCAAATCTATCAAGCTCAGCAACAGATGTTGCAAGACTACCGGAGGTTGTACCCGCAGGATCAGGTGCATTGGGTGGCTGATTCCCACCCAGGCTATTTAAGTACCCAGTGGGCACTTGGCCTGAAGTCCCAACCTCTCACGCAGGTGCAACACCATCACGCGCATCTGGCATCCTGCTTACTGGACAATGCCTATCCTTTCGAAGGAGGACCTGTTTTAGCCTTGTGTTTGGATGGCAGTGGTTATGGGGCCGACGGCAGCTTATGGGGAGGCGAGTGTTTATTGGGTGACTACTCAGGGTATAAACGGCTCGCGCACCTTAAGCCTTTTGCTTTGCCAGGCGGCAGTGCTGCTGTACTACAACCCTGGCGTTTGCTGCTGAGTCAGCTCCATCAGTCTGATGTTGACTGGCAGATAGCGACAAAGTGTTGGCCTGTGTTGGGGTCAAAGCAGGCGGCTACGTTGGTTGCGATGATTGAGCAGGGAGTGAATTCACCCAGGTCCAGTTCGGTTGGGCGGCTATTCGATGCCGTGGCGTCCGCTTTGGGCTGCTACGCTGAAGGTATCAGTTACGAAGGCCAGGCGGCGATCAAGCTGGAGCAGTTGGCGTGGCAAAATACGACCTCTGAATTGCCAGATTATGATTTACCCTGGAGCCTGGCCCCCGACGGTGCATTGGAAATGGAAACCCGCTTTCTATGGCAACAGCTTATGCAAGATCGGCTTGCAGATAGAAAGCCGGAAGCGATCGCCAGGGCGTTTCACCAGGCGCTTATCAGAAGCCTTATGGCTCTGATTGAACGCTTGGCGAAGACAGAAGCATTCAGGCATGTGGTGCTGACAGGCGGGGTTATGCAGAACAGACTGCTACATGAGGGCTTAAAGGTCGGCATTGAGCAACTGGGTTTGGTGCCGATGGTTCACCGGCAGATACCGTGCAACGACTCCGGGATCAGTGCGGGGCAGGCTATGGTTGCCTTGGCGCGGTTACAGGTCTTACAACAAGCCAGCATGTAAAGGGATCACAGAATGCATGAGCTGTCACTTTGCCGTTCGTTGCTTACGTTGTTGCAGCAACAAGCCAGGGAGCAGGGCTTTAGTCGTGTTCATGGCATTTGGCTGGAGGTAGGGCCTCTGGCGGCTGTCGTGCCAGCAGCCATGGAGTTGGCATTCAGCGCCTGTAGTCAGGGCACCCTTGCTGAGGGGGCTGAACTGCACCTGTTGCAGCCAGAAGCGCAGGGGCGCTGTCGAAATTGTGGAGCAGTGAGCACAATGAGTAGTCGTATTGATCTCTGTCCTGAGTGTGGGGCTGAACATATGCTATTGATCAGTGGTGACAGTCTGATGGTGAAGGAACTGGAGGTAGAGTGATGTGTGGCAGTTGCGGTTGTTCTTCATCGGACAAAACCGAGGCCGGTCGCCGGCATCTTAAAACGGAGCTGGATCTGTTCAGTCTGAATAACCAGCATGCAGAGGCAAATCGTGAACGTTTTGAGCATTCCAGCCTGCTGGTACTGAACCTGGTTTCAAGCCCTGGAGCGGGTAAAACACGTCTTCTGGAAAAGACGCTTGAAGCTCAGATTGATCGTATCGCGGTGGGTGTTATCGAGGGCGATCAGCAAACCAGCCGTGACGCTGACCGCATTCGTGCTACCGGAGCGCCTAGTGTTCAAATCAATACCGGGCAGGTCTGCCATCTGGATGCGCATATGGTCAGTCATGCCTTGGCAGACTTGGGCGAGCTTAAAAATGGCATTCTGTACATCGAAAATGTGGGCAATCTGGTCTGTCCTGCCAGTTTCGATCTGGGTGAGGCCGCGAAAGTGGTGATTCTGTCCGTAACGGAAGGGGACGATAAACCCTTAAAGTACCCGGATATGTTTGCGGCTTCGGATCTGATGATTATCAATAAGATGGACCTGCTGCCTCATGTGGACTTCAGAGTCGATAACTGTATCGAGTATGCGCGTCGTATCAACCCGGATATCGAAGTGATCAAGCTTTCTGCACAAAGCGGAGATGGTCTTCATGATTGGTTCGGTTGGCTGGAAGAGCAATATCAGACGTTGGTGATGGGTCGAATCAACAAGCTGCAGCAAGAGATAGAAACCCTGCAACAACAGCTGGATCAGGTGTAGCCCATGTGCCTTGGTGTACCAGGAGAAATTACCGCGATTGATGACGCTCAGGCGGGTACTGCCTGGGTGGAAATCAGTGGGGTGCGGCGCTCGGTCAGCCTCGCGTGCCTGTTGGATGATGCAACGTCTCTCGACTCCTTGTTGGGTCAATGGGTATTGGTGCACGTAGGGTTTGCCATGAGTCTGATTGAGCCGGACGAGGCACAAAGGACGTTGGCGCTGTTGGCGGAAATGAAGCAGTTGGAACAGGACGCCTGAACAGGTGCGCTTCGTTGATGAGTTTCGTAACCCTGACTTGGCCGGAAGCCTGCTGCGCCGAATTGAGCATTTAATGACCCGTAGTTGCCTGGCTGGGCGTGAAAAGGTTCGGGTGATGGAAGTCTGCGGAGGTCATACCCATACGATTTTTCGGTATGGTCTGGATCGTTTGCTGCCACCGGCACTGGAGCTGGTACATGGGCCAGGATGTCCTGTGTGTGTCTTGCCCAGAGAGTCTATCGATACCGCTATTTCAATTGCGCAACATCCCGGGGTTCTGTTGGCAAGCTTTGGTGATGCCTTGCGCGTACCTGGGACGCAAGGGAGTTTACTGGATGCGCGTGCTGCAGGAGCTGATGTGCGCACGGTGTACTCACCTCTGGATGCCTTGCAGTTGGCGAGAATGCATCCTGAACGAGACGTGGTGTTCTTTGCTATTGGATTTGAAACCACCATACCGGCGACGGCGCTGACCCTGCTGCAAGCAGAGCGGGAGAAGCTGAACAACTTCACCATGCTGGCCCGGCATATCAGTATTGTGCCTACCTTGAACGCGCTGTTGGGTGATCCCACACTGGCGATTGATGGCTTCATTGGCCCTGGCCATGTCAGCATGGTGATTGGCACCGAACCTTATGGTTTTGTTGCTGAAAACTATGGCAAACCTATGGTGGTGTCGGGCTTTGAGCCACTGGATTTGCTGCAATCCCTTTGTATGGTGCTGCAGCAGCTGTCACAGCGGGAAGCAAAGATAGAAAACCAGTATGCCCGTGTAGTCAGAGATTCGGGGAATGCCCAGGCACAGATGGCCATGACTAAGGTGTTTGAACCCAAAGCCAGTGCTTGCTGGCGAGGCCTGGGGGAAGTGCAAAACTCAGGGCTTCAATTCAGGCCAGAGTTTTCCCATTTTGATGCTGAACTCAAGTTCAAAGATCATGCATCCGAAACGGCAGTAGAACCAGAGTTGGCCTGCTGTGATCAGGTGCTTGTTGGCGTGCTAAAGCCTCAGGCCTGTCCCTTGTTTGGCAAGTCTTGCACACCTTCACATCCTGTCGGGGCGTTGATGGTTTCTTCTGAAGGGGCGTGTGCGGCCTGTTATCAATACCGTGTTGAGGGTGTGAGTTAGTGCAAAAGGAAAAGCGGATCAGCCTGGCTCAGGGAGAAGGTGGGCTGGCATCACGCCAACTCATTGAAACTCTGGTTTTGCAGGCTTTCGATAATCCGGCGTTGAATATGCTTGAAGATCAGGCACGACTGGATCTTTCGGCATTTACTCAATCAGGCAATCGTTTAGCGTTTACCACTGATAGCTATGTCGTGGACCCGGTTGAGTTTCCCGGCGGCAATATAGGCCACTTGGCGGTGAACGGTACCCTGAATGATCTCGCAGTGGGTGGTGCCAAGCCGCTTTACCTCAGCTGTGCCTTGATCCTGGAAGAAGGGCTGGAGTTTGCGGTGCTGGAGCGAATTGTTCACTCAATGGCAGACGCCGCTGCAAGTGCCGGTGTGCAGATCGTGACTGGTGATACCAAGGTGGTACCCAGAGGCAAGGCTGACAAGGTGTTTATCAATACTTCTGGCGTTGGGGTCATACCAGCAGGTGTGGAATTGGCCGCCAGTCGTTGCCGTGTTGGAGATGCCATCATTCTGAGTGGAAGCCTGGGCGATCATGGTGCAGCGGTGTTGGCCGCACGGGGTGACTTGGCATTGGACGTTGATATCAGCAGCGATACACAGGGATTGTATGGGTTGGTGGAGTTGATGCTTCAAGCCTGTCCGAATATCCATGCCATGCGAGATGCAACGCGGGGCGGCGTCGCTACGGTTCTGAGCGAATTCGCACAGGCTTCTGGTGTCGGTATATTGCTAAACGAGTCAGACTTGCCGATTAAAACCGAGGTTAGAGGCTTATGTGAAATCCTGGGACTGGAGCCACTGTACCTGGCAAATGAGGGAATGCTGGTGGCTGTATTGCCCGACGCTGATGCTGAAACGTTAATCAATGAAATGCATCAACACCCTGCGGGACGCAATGCCTGCATTATTGGTAAGGTCACAGAGCAGTTGCCAGGCAAAGTGCAATTGCAGAACGGCTTTGGTGGTCAGAGGCTGCTGGAGCCCCTGACGGGTGAGCAGTTACCTCGAATCTGCTAACGGGTCTAACCCTTAGGTCCGAACAGGAACCAGAGAATCAGCCCCAAAAGTGGCAGCAACAGAATGGCCACTACCCAGATCACCTTTGTTGTTGTACTGGCATTACTTTGAATCGTCTTGATGATTGCCATTACGTCCAGCACCAGTAAAACCAGTCCAAAAAAACCTGATATTTCAATACTCATATCCCTGAACTCCTGTTAGTGGGATTAATCGACATATTCCACGCGATGGCGGGGATTGGTCAAATCAACGGGGCCAGCATGGGTGGCGCTTCATCCAGCATTTGTCGCAGTCGCAACAAGCCTTCGCGCAAACCATCAGTATCAGCTGGAGGTGTGACACAAATGCGAACGGCCTGAGGGGCGGGCTGGCTTCCGACGCAGAATGGATCGGAACCGATCAGAATAATGCCGCGTGTTTCGGCATGCCGGACAAAATCGGCTGCGCGCCAAGGCTCAGGCAGGGTTAGCCAGGCATGAAAGCCGCATGGGTGGGCCTGAACCGGGTAGTCGGACAGAATTTCCTTCAACAAGGCCTGACGTTCCTGTAACCCTTGCCACTGCCAATGGATGATGGCGTCGGCTTCACCATTGGCCAACCAGCGGCAGGCAACAGCACCCATAAGGCCTGGCGGTGCCCAGCACTGGGCGCGCAGTGAAGCTCTCAGCTGCGGCATCAGATTGGCTGGGGCGCGTAAAGCGCCAAATCTTAATCCGCCAGCCAAAAGCTTGGAGACACTAAAGATATAGAGCGAACGTTCAGGTGCCAGTTCGAATAAGGGTGTGCCGCGCAACTCTTTGGGTACAAACTGCACGCCATCTTCAAGTAACAGCATGTCATGGCGGCGTGCAATTTCCACAATGGCTTCACGCCGCTCCAATGGCATCTGTTCACCACCAGGGTTGCTGTATTCGGGCATTAGATACAGCAGACGAATGCGCTGTTGCTGGCAGAGGCGCTCCAGTGCGTCGGGTCGTATGCCCTGTGCATCAGACGGGACTGCCAAGTGCTTAAGACCCAACTGGCGTGCGGCTGCAATCATGCCGGGGTAGGTGAGGGCGGATGAAGCCACTGCCTCTCCGGGTTTTATCAACGCCTGCAGGGCGAGAAAGTCCGAATGCTGGCCACCCTCGGTGAGAATCATCTCTTCAGCGCTGATTGACAGGTTTTGAGAAGCGAGCCATTCACACAATTGAGCGCGTTGATGAGGGCAACCTTGTTCGGGCTGGTAATTCATGATCGTTTGAATGGCATCAGGCATCTGTGCCAGCTGCTCAAGAATGGCAGATAGCTGCTGCTCCCTGAGGGGGTTCGGAATCAATACGCTTAATGACAGATCGATACTGTCCTGACCGGCACGGGTCAGGTGATGAAAGTGGGGTGTTTGCTCTTGCCCCCGCACACGCGTGCCGCTGCCAACACGGGCTTCTACAAGGCCACGGCGCTCCGCTTCACGGTAGGCGCGTGTCACTGTACCGACTGTCACTTTGAGTGCATCGGCCAGAAGTCGCTGAGGTGGCAGTCGTTCACCAGGCTTGAGTGTACCGTCGGCAATATCGCTGGCCATGCGTTCGACCAGTGCCTTGTAAAAGGGCGAAGCCGAAGCGGAAAGCTCTGGTAGCCACTGGCAGCGTTGTCGTGCGCGATCCTGCAGATCCATTGTCTGTCTCCAGAGAGATTGTCACCCTGACAATAGATTGTATCTGCCACAAAGTAAACATTGCGGCGGTTTGAAGTGGGTATTACATTTAATTGTATTGGTTCAATTGTGAAATTGAACCTGATTAATTGCTATTGAACCCCTACATTCCAGGATTGCCACCATGAATAATGCATTGCCCGAACTTATCCCCTTGCTGGGCCCTGTTGCGGTGTTTGTATTGACCATGACCGCGACGCCGGGGCCAAACAATATGATGTTGACGGCTTCGGGCGCGAACTTTGGTTTTCGACGTACGGTGCCACACATTTTTGGTGTGGTACTTGGTTGTGCAATTCTGAATGTGGCGGTTGCACTGGGTTTGGGAACCGCCTTTACCCAATGGCCGCAACTGCAAACACTGTTGAAGGTGACCGGGAGTGTGTATCTGCTGTGGTTGGCATGGAAAATTGCCACTGCTCCGCCACCTGAAACAAACAAGAGTGCCGAGGCGCGTCCCATGTCCTTGCTACAGGCGGCGGCCTTTCAGTTTGCTAATCCCAAGGCGTGGGTGATGTCTATTTCAGGGTTGGCATCCTTTACCCTGGTGGGTGATGCCTTTTTAGCGTCGGCCCTGATGTTCATCTGCATCATGGCGCTGGTTGGATTCCCATCAATCTCGATGTGGGCGGGCTTTGGTGTGATGATCAGTCGTCTGCTTAAAACCGCCCGGCATTGGCGCTGCTTCAACCTGGGCATGGGCACGCTGACAGCTGCCTGCGTGGCCATGATCCTGCTGTAAGTTCCAGCACTGGTCAGTGCTTAAACCCACTGACCAGTTCGTGCATATCGGCCGCGACTTTGCGTAACTCACGTGTTGTATCGGCGGAATCCCTTGCTCTGTTCAGGCTGACATTGGAAAGGTCCGATATATTAACGACCTGACGATTGATATCTTCAGACACCTGAGCCTGTTCCTCGATAGCCGTTGCCATCTGCAGCGACATGTTGGCGATGTTATCCATCATGCTGGCGATATCATTGAGCAGGCTGCCTGCCGCCTGAACCTGTGACAGCCCTTCGGCGGCTTCCGCTTCACCTTCTTGCGCAACTTTCACGGAATAGTCGGTCCGGCTTTTAAGCTCTGTCACTATGCCATGAATTTCCTGAGTAGACTCACGTGTACGTTGGGCCAAACCGCGGACCTCGTCAGCCACAACCGCAAAGCCTCGACCGTGCTCACCGGCACGAGCCGCTTCAATAGCAGCATTCAATGCCAGCAGGTTGGTTTGGTCAGCAATCTGCTCGATGATTCCGGCCGCTTGAGCAATTTGTTCCGTTTGCTGTGCCAATGAGGTTACAGCTTCCGAAATGCCGCTCACGGTTTTACCCAGGCGGGCAATTGAAGCGCTGGTGGTTTCTGCCAGTTCGCGTCCACGCAGTGCCGTTTGGCTTGAGGTTTCTGCTTGATGCGCGGTTTCCTGCACATGACCTGATACCTCGTTGATCGTCGCGCTCATTTCATGCATGGCAGCGGCAACCTGGTTGGTTTCATGCTGCTGTTTATGCATGGCGTCAAAGGACTGCTCAGACATCTCAAGACTTGATGTTGCCTGGGTGGTCAAAATGGATGCTGCATCATCGATTCGGGTGAGTACCGTATCCAAATGTGCGGATTCGCTTTTAACGGCAATCTCTACTTCTGCAACGGTACCTTTGACGTCGGTGTAAGTGGCAGTAGCAACCGGGTGTCGGAAAGCCGAGGGCATGAGTTCGAGTATCTTGTTCAGTTTTTCACGTTGACGTATCCGCTGTGACAGGTTGGTACCCACTGCTGTCAGTGCCAGTACGCCTATTCCGGGCAGGGGCCATCCGGCTACGCTCAAAGCACCCCCTGCAAGTGTGCCAACACCCAGGCTGATCCAGCCCCAGGGAATCTCCACACGTGAGGGCAGCTTGCCGGATTGGTTCAGCTTGGTATACACCTGCTCGGCACGGGCAATATCCTTCCGTGATGGGCAAGTACGCACTGACTCGTAGCCAATTGTCTTGCCGTTTTCCGTAATGGGTGTCACATAGGCGTTTACCCAGTAAAAGTCACCGTTTTTACTGCGGTTTTTAACCAGCCCCATCCAGGGCTTTCCTGCCTTAAGGTGTTCCCACATAACCTTGAAAGCCGCTTCGGGCATGTCCGGATGACGAACCAGGTTATGGGGCTGGCCAATCAGCTCATCACGGGTGTAACCACTGATATTGACGAATACATCGTTACAGTGCGTGATTTTTCCTTTTACGTCAGTAGTGGAAATGAGCTTTTCATGAGGTTCGAAACGTCGCTCCGTGGTTGTAACAGGCAGATTCTTTCTCATGTGTTCTTCGCCTCTTTTTCGGTCAAAGCCTGATTAAAGTCCTTTAGATGGCAATACCGCAGCCGGGAGACTCGCTGTTTGCTAAATTGGGGTCCAGTAGAGCAAACAGCTGTTTTAGTGTAGTCAATGTACGCGAATTGCATGTGTTTAATAGGCCGAGGCGAAAAGGTGCGCATTCTATGGGGTTTTAGGGAATAGTCAATGAAACCTGAGTGCAACATAGATGTGCTAAGGAAGTTGGGTTTTGACGTGTGTTTTGCGCAGGTTGTGCTGCGCAGGTGCAAAAAAAACCGGCCCAAAGGGCCGGCAAAGCTCAGTGCTGCAAATCCGGTAGGGGCGCAGGCTGTTGATGATTCAGTGCAACTTCAAACGTGGGCGGATCACCTTATTGATGCGATCCACCAGTGTAATCAGGAAGGTTTTGATATAGCCATGTACTGCCAGCTGATGCAGGCGATACAAGGAGACGTACACGATGCGTGCAAGACGTCCTTCAACCATCAGGCTGCCGCTGGTCAGGTTGCCCATCAGGCTGCCGACGGTACTGAAGCTGCTTAATGACACCAGGGAGCCGTAATCCTTGTACACGTAGGCAGGAACCGTTTCGCCACGGACGATTTTGCGGAACTGCTTATAAATGTGTGTCGCCATTTGATGAGCAGCCTGAGCGCGGGGCGGTACATTGCCGGTGCCGTCCGCTTTCGGGCATGCCGCACAGTCACCCAGTGCAAAAATGCGTTCATCATTGGTGGTACGAAGATCTGGCGTTACCACTAACTGGTTAATGCGGTTGCATTCCAGGCCATCGAGACGTGTCAGAAACTCGGGGGCGCGAATACCCGCAGCCCAAACCTTGAGCTCGGCCTCGATCAATTCACCTTTATCCGTCATCAAGCCTTCGGCATTAACGCTGGTGATACGCGTATCTTCTCGAACTTTAACGCCCAGCTTGCTCAGCTCCTGGCGGGCAGCCGTCGAGATGCGCTCAGGCAAGGCAGGAAGAATAGTAGGGCCTGCTTCAATCAGGATGACTTCCATACGGTCGCGATCCAGTTTGGACAAGCCATAGGCTGCCAGCTCGCGGGCGGCGTTAAACAATTCTGCAGACAGCTCAACGCCCGTAGCGCCGGCGCCTACAATTGCAATGCGCAGGCGTTGATCGGCACTGTTGCTGGCTTTAAGGTAGGCTTCCAGCAGGGTGCGGCGGAATTGTTCAGCTTCACTGCGACAGTCAAGGAAGGTGCAGTGTTTGGCGACGCCTTCTACACCAAAGTCATTCGTGACACTCCCCACTGCCATTATCAGGTAGTCATAGTAAATGGAACGCAACGGCAGCAGCGTTTGACCGTCCTGGCCTTTGACCGGTGCCAGGTGGATGCAGCGCTGGTCGCGATCAATTGACTCCATGCGGCCTACCTGAAACTTGAAGCCGGCACTGCGCGCCTGAGCGCTGTAGCTCAGTTCATCGATACCGGCATCAAGAGATCCCGTTGCAACTTCATGCAGCAAGGGTTTCCAGATATGTGTGGTTTCAGCGTCTACCAGGGTGACTTTAAGACCCTTGCGGCGATACTTGCGTGACAGGCGTGTCGCAAGCTCGAGGCCGCCGGCACCGCCGCCAACTATGACCACATGTTGATATAGGGGAGATTGAGTATCCATGCTGGGAATTGTCCTCCGTTACCTCATACAGCGCAGTGCTGCCTTGGCGAGAATTTATAGGGACAATGGTACCTAATACTAAAGTTATAGCTATGCCAAAGCGTGTAGGTCTTTGTGTCTTTTTGTGCACTTTTGTAGGCTGGTCGGAAAACGAAGCCCCGGTATAATATGTCAGAACGATAACAAGAATGATGTCGCGGGGCGCCTCTCCCGTGTAAGGCAGGATTATGAGTTCAGATATCTCCCGTCTGCGCAAGTTTGTTTCCCCCGAGATCATCTTCGGTAGTGGTGCGCGCAAGACGGTTGGCAATTACGCCAAAACCTTTGGTGCCCGCAAGGTACTACTGGTGTCTGACCCAGGCGTTGAAGCTGCCGGCTGGGTAGACGAAATCGAAAACCTGTTGGCGGAACAGGATATTCCCTGTGTTCGCTTCACTCAGGTGTCTCCCAACCCTCGCGTTGAGCAGGTTTCCCTGGGCGCCGATCTTTATCGAGAACAGGGCTGTAACGTGATTGTTGCGGTGGGTGGCGGTAGTCCTATGGACTGTGCCAAGGGCATCGGTATTGTCAGCACCCATGGTCGCAGCATTATCGAGTTTGAGGGTATCGATCGTATCGAGAGCCCCATCCCTCCACTGATTTTTATTCCGACCACTGCCGGTACTTCGGCTGATGTGTCCCAGTTCGCCATTATTTCCAACCCGAATGAGCGGCTGAAGTTTTCCATCGTCAGCAAGTCAGTGGTGCCCGATGTGGCACTGATCGATCCTGATACCACGCGTACCATGGATTCTTTCCTGACCGCCTGTACCGGTGTTGATGCGCTCGTGCATGCGATTGAGGCCTTCGTATCGACAGGCAGTGGGCCGCTGACCGATATGCATGCACTCGATGCCATTCGCCTGATAAACACACACCTGGCGCTATTGGTTGAGCAGCCTGAAGACAATCATCTGCGTGAGCAGGTGATGCTCGGTTCCATGAAAGCAGGCTTGGCATTTTCCAATGCGATTCTGGGAGCTGTGCACGCCATGTCACACAGTCTGGGTGGCTACCTGGATCTGCCGCACGGGTTATGCAATGCGATGCTCCTTGAGCACGTAATTGACTACAACTACACCTCGGCAACGGATCGTTTCCGAGTTGTTGCAGAGACGATGGGTATTGACCCCAGAGGGCTCAGTCAGTCCCAGATCAAACGACGTTTGATGCAGCATGTCATTTCTCTGAAGCATGAAGTCGGTCTCTATCAAAGTCTGGCGGATCAGGGTGTTCATATCACTGACATTCCTTATCTCAGCCAAAACGCCATCAAGGACCCCTGTATCCTGACCAACCCGCGCAAATCCAATTTGCGTGATGTTGAGGCGGTGTATGAAGAAGCCCTCTGATATGGCTGAAGTAACCTTTGAAGACCTGATTGGACTGGGTGGCCAGTCTGCGCGTAAAAGTTATTACCCTGAGCTCCTCACCAAAATCGAGGAGCTTGAGGATGAGCGTAACCGCTACAAATGGCTGTTCGAAAATGCCTTGCATGGCATTTTTCAGATGGACCTTACTGGCCAGATTAACAAGGTGAATCGCGCGCTGGCGCGTATTTGTGAATACCCGGGTGCTGCTTCAATGACGACGGGGCTCAACTTCGCGACTGACCTTCTGTTCAGTGAGAAGGAGTTCCGTTTGATGACGGCTCGCCTGATCAATGATGGTCAACTTTTCCTGTACGAAACTCGATTGCGCAAGTCCAATGGCATGCCGATTGAAGTTTCGATGAATATTCTGCTGCGTCATAAAGAAGACCAAACAGCAATCGTTGCATTCGTGGCGGATATTACCGAGCGCAAGCGTGTGCAGCAGCGGATGCGATCGTTGAATGAAGAGCTGGAACAGCGGGTTGAAGAGCGCACCCGCGAGCTGGTTCAGTTGAATGACCGTCTCTGGAAAGAAGTCCAAATACGAGAGCAGGCGGAACAGGCGGCTCAATTGGCCCGGGAAGAAGCTGAAGCAGCGAATCGCAGCAAGGACAAATACCTGGCTGCCGCGAGTCATGATCTCTTGCAGCCGATGAATGCGGCTCGCTTGTTGATCGCGGCATTGCAGGAGCGTGAATTGCCATCCGAAGAAGCGCGTCTGGTTGACCGTGTTCACTTGGCACTGGATGGGGCCGAGCAACTGCTGACCGACCTGCTGGAAATCTCCAAGCTGGATCAGAATGCTGTCCAGCCAGAGTTCCAGAGCTTCCCGGTGGGGCGGCTGCTGGAGGCGTTGCAAGGAGAGTTTGAGCCGGTGGCGGAGGCTTCAGGTCTCAGTTTCCGTGTGCATATCCGTGATTTATGGATCAGCAGTGACCCGCGCCTGCTGACACGTATCCTGCGTAATTTCCTCAGTAATGCTTTCCGCTACACCGACACAGGTGGTGTGCTTTTGGGCATGCGTAGACAGAATGAGTATCTGCTGTTGCAGGTGTGGGATACCGGTGGCGGTATTCCGGACGATAAACAGGATGCGATCTTTCAGGAGTTCTGTCGTCTCAGTCACCACCAGACACGCAAGGGCGGTGTTGGCTTGGGTTTGGCGATTGTTGACCGTATGGCGCGGATGCTTGAGCACCCCTTAGGACTTAAATCTGTTGTTGGCGCTGGTTCCTGTTTTGAAGTGCGAGTTCCCCTGGCGGCTCAGTCTCCCAGTATGCTCGAACCTTTGGTACAACCACCGAAGCTGGATCCAGATGCCTTGAGCGGTCGCCGGGTGCTGGTGCTTGATAACGATCCAGAAATACTGGCCAGCATGGAAGCGCTGTTATCGGGTTGGGGTGTCGAAACTGCATTGGCAGATGATTTGGAATCCGCCTTGCTGGTCGCTCAGGATCTCAAGCTGGATCTGGTGTTGGCCGACTACCATCTGGAGCAATCCCAGACAGGTCTTGAATTGCGGCATCTACTTAATCAGGCGGGGCTGGAAGCGTTGCCAATGGTGATGCTCACGGCGGATCGAAGTACAGAAACGCGCAAGGCTTTTCGTGAAGCCAATGTGTTGGTGCTGAATAAGCCTATAAAGCCGGGCAAGTTGCGGGCTCTGATGACCCATCTCATGGCCGACTGAGGGTCGGCCAGTCCTGTCTGCGTGTGATGCCGGTTAAAGCGTTCCGCGTTTAACGTCCTTTTCCCTTACTTACGGCTACCTGTTCGGTTTTGAAGCCCATCAAGGCCAGTACCGTAAATACGAGCGCGGTGGCTGCCGTAATCAGGCAGGCCTGAAGATTAAACTCGGCATAAAGCGCAAAGCGAACCAGCTCAACCGCATGGGTGAAAGGGTTGGCGCTGCAGACCCAGTACAGCCATTCGCTGGACTCGCGCATCTTCCACAGGGGATAAAGTGCGGAGGACATGAAGAACATCGGGAAGATGACGAAGTTCATTACCCCGGCGAAGTTCTCCAGCTGACGGATGCGTGACGACAGAAACAGGCCGATTGCGCCCAGCATTAATGCCGTAAGCAGCAACGCGGGAAGTACCGTTATTAATCCGATTAGAGGAGGCTCTACATCAACAAGCCAGCCCAGGCCGATAAATGCATAGACCTGCGCCAGTGACAGCAAGGCGATTGCGATCAGTTTGCAAAACAGCAGCCAGGCGCGGGGCAGGGGACTCATTAGCAAAACTTTCATGCTACCCATTTCACGGTCGTAGACCATGGATAGAGAGCTTTGCATACCGTTAAACAACAGGATCATGCAGCAAAGGCCAGGCAGGATGTAGGTTTCGTAGGTGATGTAAGTTTCGTAGGGCGGGATAATTGAAACGCCCAAAGCAGCTCTAAAGCCAGCCGCAAACACAACCAGCCAAAGCAGTGGTCGCACCAGTGCGCTGAGAAAGCGGGTGCGCTGATGAATAAAACGCAAAAACTCACGTTTGAGAATGCCCTGGAAGGCGATGAAGTAGGCGTTCAGAGGCATGCAGGTGAATCCTTAAGGCCGGTGAGCTGTTCGAAGGCGTCGGACAGATCGGTCGCCTGATGTTTCTGACAGATGTTGGCAGCGCTGTCATCGGCTAACAGTTTGCCTTGATGCAGCACCAGAACGGGGTCCTGTGCCTGAATCTCTTCAATCAAATGAGTGGCCCAGAGTACGGTGAGTGACTGGGACTCGCAGAGGTGGCGCACATGGCGGTTGATGCTTTGTCGTGCGGCAGTATCGAGGCCAACGGTCGCTTCATCCAATAGCAGGATGGAAGGTCTGTGCAGCAGAGCGCGTGCAATCTCCACACGGCGTCGGTGGCCACCATTGAGGCTGCGAATACTGTCTTTCAGTCGGTCGGCCAGGTCCATACCGTCCAGTAGTTGATCTGCTTGCAGGCGAACCTGCTTCGCAGACAATCCGTGCAGAGCACCATGATATTCGAGGTTTTGCAGCACGCTGAGGTCGGGATCAAGCGTGCTTTGCTGGAATACGACACCCAGCTTTTGTTTCAAGGCTTGAGAATGTTGCCTCACCGCCTGTCCATCCAGAGAAATCTCTCCATCCTGCAAACGGTAGAGCTGGGTCAGCAGGGCGTAGAGGGTGCTCTTGCCGGCCCCATTAGGGCCCAGCAAGGCGTTCAGCTCACCGGGTTTCAGGCTGAAGCTGATATCATCCAGGGCCTGGCGAGGCCCATAACGAAAACTGAGATGGCGTACGGCAAGGCTCATTCAATTAGTCCAGTGTCACCACACCCCAGGGGTAGCGGCCAACCTTGATGGATTTGATCACTTTCATCTTGGCAACATCAATTACGGATACATCACCGCTTACACCGTTGGTGGTCAGCAGGTATTTCTGATCAGGGGTGAATTCCATGTGCCATACGCGGCGGCCTACCAACAGGTAATCCAGTACTTCATAGGTCTTGGCATCAACCACGGCTACGTGGTTGGATGGGCCCAAGGCAACAAAGGCATATTTGCCATCTGCAGAAAGCTTGACGCCAACCGGCTGAATTTTGTCTGGGTGCACACCGCGAATTTCGAAAGTGAGCTTCTTGATGATTTCTCGGCTTTCTACGTTAATTACGGAGACTGTCCCGCCAATTTCAGAAGAAGCCCAGAGAATATCACCGGTTTTTGTGAATTCTACGTGGCGGGGACGCTGGTCAACAAGAGTGTTATCGACCAGTTCGTGCGTTTCGGTGTCGATCCAGTGCAGCATGCTGGTGGTTTCACTGGTATTGACTGCCCATTTACCATCCGGGCTGACAGCCATGCCTTCGGGTTCAACACCGACCTCAATTTGCGCCAGCACTTCGTGGGTTTCTGTATCAACCACCGTTACCAGGGCATCATCTTCGTTGGCGATGTACAGGCGGCGGTTGTCAGGGTGCAGCGAGAACTGCTCGGGATCTTCACCTGAGGGCAGGTTGGCGATGATGGTGTATGTGGCCAGATCCATGACCTGAACAGTGTCGGAATCACTGGCACAGATGAACAGTTTGGTGTTGTCTTTGGACAGGGCGATGCCGCGAGGACGTTCACCGACCTCAATGGTTTTGGTCACTTCCAGTGTATCCAGATCAATCACGGACAAGGTGTTGTCCTTTTCGTTGGATACAATGGCGGTGGCTGCATGGACAGCGGGGCTGGCCAACAGGGCGCTGAGCAGTAGAGACTTAATGAAGGGGGGCTTGAACATCAGGCATCTCCTTTGACGGAACACTGGCTTTCACTGGAATCAAATCCCAGCGTATCGAGATCGGTTTTGGGGTGCAGGTAACCTTCCTGCGGCGACTGGGATACCAGAGCACGAGGATGGACCAGCGGAATAGGTTGGCGTAGCTGACCGCTCCAGTCGCGATAGTTCAGCTTGCGGCCCTTGAAAGCGCCCAGCTGGAATTTCTCGGACAGAATAAAGGTATGAAGTTCTGCGGGATCGGCGCTTTTAGTTTGGGTGACGGCTTCACCCAGCGTGCGGATTCCAGCCCAGCTGGCGTAGTCATGGCTGTTCATCCAGCGTCCCGCCAGCTTTTCAAAGCGACTCTGCAGCTGGGCAGCACCCCAGGCTTCCACCACGCGGTGCCAGGCGACAGGGCTCATGCCCTGAGTGCCGACAACCGGGCGTGGGTACCAGGTGTTGTAGGGAACATACTCGCCAAAGTCACCACGTTCATCGGCCACTACTACCACATCGTACTCATCGGTCTGGGTGAAGGGTGGCAGCTCTTTCTGTGCCGTGCGGCGAAGGTCTGTATCAAAATCCCACTGTTTGCGCTCAATGATTTTGGCGCCCATGCGTTTGGCACTGCGTTCCAGAGAAGCAGAGTAAAGCTTGTCTCCGCTCTGGTCGCCTTCAATGATGAGCCAGCGGTTCCAGCGTTTGCTGGCCAGCCACTGTGCCAATGCATCAGTGAGCATGGCGCGTGACGGAATGGTATGCAGCATGCCCGGGACACAGGCCTCGGTCCGCAGGCGATTGTCCTGGCTACCGGAGTTGATCAGCAAAACATCATCGGGAAGCTCGCGTTCAACTGCTACGAGCTGTTCGGATGTCAGGTTCAGCACAAACAGACGAACGCCCTGGTCATAAAGGGTGCGGGACGCTGACACCACTTCTGTAGGTTGATCAGTGCTGATGCTGTGCAGGGTGTAGTGCTGTTTCAGGAAGCGGCCAGTGGTGTTGTTGTCCGCGATGCCCAGTTCGGCGCCTCTCAATCCCGCATCGGCAGGTTCGGGCAAGACGTTTGATAGAACGGGGCCATGGTCAGGTTCAAAGCCGACATAGCCGATCTGGATTTCCATGGGGGCAGCACTGGCCAGCAGAGGCATGGAAACAGCAGCCGTTGTCAGCAAGCGGGGCAGGGTCTTCATCATAAAAACTCGTGGCTTATCATTGTTATGCTGCCCAGCTTAGGCTGCTGTCGTAAAGGATGAAATATTCAGAAAGTCTCAAACATTCAGTACCTAAGTCGTATGTTTCCGTGGGCGCATCTCACTAGGATGGTGGGGGAAAGACACAACAAAAACAGGAATCTATCATGCGTACCTCCATTCGTTCCCTGACTCTGGCCGCTCTCATGTCTGCCTCGGCACTGGTCTCCATTCCCGCCTCTGCAGAGGGTGACCTGACCATTCGTCCGGAGCGTCTGCCTGATCTGGTTCTGGGTAGTGAGCAAAGTGACTACTCCATGTCTCAGAATCGTTATGAGATGGAAACCGGCAAAGCCTACAAGCTGAAAATTGAATCCACTGGCCGTAAGGAATACGCCATGCAGGCGCCCGAATTTTTCGGCGCCATTTACCTGCGTAAAGTGGAAGCGGGTGACATGGAAATCAAAGCCGTTTCTCTGACTGAGCTCGAGTTCGAACAGGAAGGCGAAGCTGAAATCTACTTCGTGCCAATCAAGCCGGGTGAGTACGAATTCTTCATGGGTGGGCTCGAAGAGAAAGGCATGGTAGGTGTATTCAACGTTCGCTAAGCAGGCGTAAAGCATGCGTGCCGTGGTGCGTCTGAACCTTCTGGTCGCTACAGCCTTTCTGTTGGCGCTGTCGCTGAGCCTGTTTGGCTTGATGCGACAGGCCAAGACCGACATCCTGCGTGAGCTTCAGGCAGGCATGTCGGTGGCTGACCAATTGCTTGAGCAGGCCGGGCAGAATGCTAAACGCCTGGACGCTCTACTGGCGGTTGAGTGGCGCCATCTCCACCTGACAACACTGGAGCCTGGGCAATCACCCCGCGCGCCGGTGGTTGATGAAGTACCCGAATGGTTTGCTGCCTGGATCTGGCCAGAGGACATGCCGCGAATAGAGCGGCGTCGTCCACTGGATGATGGGCGTACCCTCGTGGTAATTGCCAATCCTGCCGATGAAATGGAAGAAGTATGGGAGTCTGCACTTCAGGTGTTTGCCCTGTTTGTCGGTGGCGCCGCCTTGTCGATCCTGGCTATAAGCTGGGGACTCTCTCAGGGCATGCGCCCATTTGGGCAGGTGTTGCGGGCACTGGATCAGATTCAGCAAGGACATTTCACCGCGCGTTTAAAGGCCTACTCGGTGCCAGAAGCCAATCGTCTGGCGAGCCATTTCAATCGAATGGCTGAGGCGCTTGAGCAGGAACAGGCGGATAACCGTCGCCTGACCCGCGAGTTGATGGTATTGCAGGAGAAAGAGCGCTCCTATCTTGCCCGTGAATTGCATGACGATCTTGGTCAATATTTAACGGGTATTCGCGCTCAGGCTTATCTGATAAGCCAGGTTTCGCATGACGCAGACAAGGTCAGCAAATGCGCACCCTTGATCGTGCGTGACTGTGAGGCGATGCAACAGGGCTTTCGCCGTCTTATACGTAGCCTTCACCCTGTTATTCTTGAGCCTCTAGGGCTGGAAGAATCCCTTCGCAGTCTTGCCGAACAATGGCAGCGCAGCAGTGGCGTTGACTGCTTGCTGGGCATCAACGGTATGCCCATGCTGAGTGATGAAACCTCTACGCATTTGTACCGATTGCTTCAGGAGGCGCTGAACAATGTGGCGCGTCATGCCCAGGCGACTCAGGTGGCAATCGGGATGAAGGTGTCTGGAAATTCTCTTAATGTCAGTGTCGAAGACAATGGACAGGGACTGGCATCCGATGTGCGTCCGGGTGTCGGGCTGCGCTCCATGCATGAGCGTGCCCGTTACATGAACGCTGATCTTCATCTTTCATCTGCGGCTGGTGGAGGCCTGCGGATTGAACTTACACTGCCGTTGATGCTGGATTGAACTTATGAAAATACTACTCTGTGATGACCATGCGGTGGTGCGACAGGGCTATGCAAGCCTGTTGTCCGCGATGCTGGATGAATGCGAAATCATAGAAGCCGATAATGGCTGGGATGCTGTCAGCCTTTGGCAGCAGCAAGCAGCGGATGTTGCGGTGCTGGATATTAACCTGCCGGATATCAGCGGTATTGAGGTCGCCCGTCGTATTTTGCAGCGCGCGCCTGACGCCCGCATTCTGTTCTTCAGCATGTACGATGAATTGCCGATGGTGAAGCAAGCACTTGATGCTGGCGCCCTGGGCTATATTACCAAGAGCAGTAGCCCCGAGGTTCTGCTGGATGCTGTGCGCAAAGTGCTCAGTGGTCAGCCGTATGTCGAGCACGATTTGGCCACCCGTCTGGCACTACAGCGCAATACCGGGATGGATCCGCGCCTGTCGGGAATGACTCAGCGCGAGTTTGAAATCTTTGTCATGCTGGCGCGTGGCTTGACCCCGAAGGTGATAGCCGATCAGCTCTGCATCAGTGTTAAAACCGTTTCGAATCATAGTGCCCTGCTTAAAAACAAGCTGCAGGTGTCTTCTACCGCCGAGCTGGTTCATCTGGCAATTGAGTGCGGTGTGTTGCGCCTGGGGCCAACGGGGCAGGCTTGATTTTCGCCTTCTGAGTGGATTGTTAAAACAAGGGAGGTGGCACCGATGTAAGGAAAGTGTCATGACAGTAAGCTCTGCTTCAAGCCCTCCCTCGAATCTTAGAACGTTCTCTCTGACGCTAATCGCCATGATGGCTTTTGCCGGTAATTCCCTGTTGTGCCGTGCAGCCTTGCAAGAAGGCGATATGGATGCGGCCAGTTTCACGGCTGTTCGACTGGTTTCAGGCGCTCTGGTGCTCTGGTTGCTGGTGCGCATACGCCATGCGGCTGATTCAGGGGCCGGTAATTGGCTTTCTGCGTTGGCGCTCTTTGTATATGCAGCCGGCTTCTCCTTTGCTTATCTTTCTCTGGATGCGGGTATCGGCGCCTTACTGCTTTTTGGTGCGGTACAGGCAACGATGATTGGTTATGGTCTTTTCCAGGGAGAGCGTTTCAGTCGCTGGCAACAGCTTGGCCTAGCGCTGGCTTTGGCTGGATTGGTCGGCTTATTGCTACCGGGGCTGTCGGCGCCTCCGTTACTGGGTGCCGGGTTGATGCTGGCAGCTGGAATAGCCTGGGGTGTTTACTCTCTGCGTGGTCGTGGGGCAGGTCAGCCTACACGCGTGACTGCTGGTAACTTCATACGTGCAGCGCCCTTGGCACTGGTTTTGGCAGTTGCGCTCTTGTCGCAGCAATCATATTCCGCGCCGGGACTGATGTATTCCATTGCCTCAGGTGCATTGGCTTCGGGTATGGGATATGCAATCTGGTACGCGGTGTTGCCTCACTTGAAGGCGACATCAGCGGCAACCATACAGCTGAGTGTTCCGGTCATCGCTTCTGCGGGAGGCGTGTTGCTGTTAGGTGAGGCGCTAAGTCTGAGACTCGTGCTGGCCTCGGTGGCAATCCTGGGCGGAATTGCGTTGGTCATTGGCCAAAAAAAACCGGCCTGAGAGAGCTCGGGCCGGTAGAAAAACTGAGCTGCGCGAGATGACTGAACGCAGCTCGAGGGGAACAGATTAAAGCTGGCTGCCCAATAAGCGGTAGCTGTCCATGCGGTCGTGGTGACTGTGGGTGACCGTGACGGTTGCAACCTCGTCACAACCGAAGGTATCGGCCAATTGATTGATCTCCTGCCAGCACTGATCAGGCGTGCCCACGGTGTAACCATTCAGAATGTGGTCGTATGCAGCTTGTTCCGAGGCTGACATCTGACGGTAGCGGTCCTGAACCTCGGCCGGAGTCAGGAAATCCTCTCGATGTCCCAGCTGAGCTGCCAACTTACGGTACACCGCTGTACCCGCACGCAGGCGTGCTTCATCTTCGGTATCGGCACAGATACAGGCGATCGCCAGCATCTTGTTGCCTTTGCCTTCATAGCCTGCTTTTTCCCATTCCTCAGCATATTGCTTGAAGATAGCGGGGTTACAGTTATCAGGATCAATAAAACGTGCCAGCGCCAGGTTGTAGCCCAAATGGCCTGCAAGTCCTGCGCTGCCGCCACTTGAACCCAGCATCCACAGCTCGGGAGTCGGGGTGCTATCCGGCAGTACCTTGATCTTGCTATAGGGGTTGTCGCTTGCCAAAGTGCCTTTTACAAACCCTGCCAGCAGGTGCGCCTGGTTCGCATAGAGGTCACCGTGATGAGGTTCATACGGGTAGGCAAGTGCGTGTGACGTTAGCCCTGTGCCACCAGGGGCTCGACCGACACCTAAATCGATACGGTCGGGAAACAGGGTTGCCATCATTTTGAAGCACTCAGCCACTTTCAGCGGGCTGTAGTGCGACAGCATGACACCACCGCTGCCGACACGGATGTTCTGGGTAACGCTGGCAATACTGGCAACCATGATTTCGGGGCAGGGGTTGGCAAAATGAACACTGTCGTGATGTTCGGCCACCCAGTAACGGTAGTAGCCAAGCTGATCACATAGCTGGGCCAATTCGATACTCAGGTGCGGGGCTTCAACCTTTGCATGGGAGCCGTGCACGGGTGACTGGTCAACAACGGACAGTTTGATGCTCATTGGGATCTCCTTGATTAACTTAATATGTTAACTAAGTTGGTTCGGAATTTCAATTGGGTTATTAAACTGGCGGTGGAATTTTGAACAGCATTAGAGAATGCCTGCACGGCTCATTTCATCCACGATAATGGCATGTACCTGTTGCAGTGAATCGGTCGTATGCTCAGGTGTTAGTGGCTCACGGCTATAGACAAGATAGGGATACCAGACAGAGTTCAAACCATGTTTGAGCTGGCAAAGATCATGCGAAGTCGATTCATCCATGATCAGAAGGGGTTCGGGCACATAGCCCCAACCAAGTCCATCCTGGATTGCATCATGTATCAACTCAAAGCTACTCAATGACAGGGTGTCAGCCCCAATATTATTGAGTCTGAAGCGCTCTTTTTGCTCGCTATCCAGATAGGTAATCTGAGTTGAACTGGATAAATCCGAGTCATTCAAATACCCCAGTCGAGCCAGTCTGTGGTGACGGGCAACCATTAATTGCATCCGGGTCTTACTCAGGATGCGTTGACACAAGCTGTCTCCGGAGATGGGATTGAAGGCCATGGCGTAAGCCAAATCAACATGTCCCTGGCGCACCATCTCGGGTAACTCATCACTGCCAGCGAAGCGCATGCTCAGACTTAACCGGGGCAGGGTGGTTTTGATACGCGCGATGACCCGACGCCAAAAGGACTCGGTCAGCACATCGTCACGCCCGATACTGATTTCGGTTATGGCATCACCAACCGGCTGGGAGCAGCGGTACACTATTTTCTCTTGCAGGGCCAACATGCGTTGGCAGTCATCCAGAATCAGGCTGCCCGCATCTGAAAGCATGAGGCTATTGCCTCTGCGCGTGAAAAGATCAGTACCCAGCTCGTCTTCCAATGCGCTGAGGGCCATGCTCAGCGTGCTGCGATTACGCTTCAACTCCGCAGCTGCAGCGGCGATTGAGCCCGTTTCTGCAACCGTAACAAAATAGAGCAGGTGCTCAAGACGCATAAAGGTGTATCCCAAGTGAAGATTCAGCGTCAGTATAATTGATGCTGAGCGATTGGTGTATTGAGTTGCAAAGCCCTAATGTAGCCGCATATTCATAACGTACCTGCGAGATGGGTACACTCTGAGGATTACATGCATTGGGTATTTCTGATTCTGGCAGTGGTGGGTGAAGTCATTGGCACCACATTGATGAAACTCATCGTGACTGATGGCGTGCTGCTGTATGGCACCCTGGTGGCGGTTGTTATGGTCGGTCTTTCTTACCTGTTATTGAGCCGCGCTACCCTTAGGATCCCTATCACTTTAGCTAATGCCTTCTGGGAAGGTGTCGGTATGGTTCTGATCGCGCTGGTTTCGTTGTTGTGGCTGGGTGAGTCTATTACATCCATTCAAGCTGCGGGTCTGGGTTTGGCATTGGCAGGTGTTGCGCTGGTCAACTATGGCCATTACCGAGAAGAACAGCAGGAGGCATCATGAGCCTCGGCATGCTGTATTTGATGGGGTCTGTTGTGCTGGATATCCTGGCGAACCTCTCGCTGGAATATTCCCAAGGTTTCAAAAAACGTCGCTGGGGCGTGTTTGCAGTGCTCACCATTATGGGGGCCTTTGCAATGTTGGCCCTTGCCGTCCAAAGCATGGACCTGCTGCTCGCTTACGCCATTTGGGGCGTGCTCTCTATTGTCGGGACTGCATTGGCAACCCGAGCCGTATTTGGCCATCGTTTGAATTGGATCAGCTGGCTGGGCATCAGCTTGTTGATACTCGCCATTCTGCTCATGCGTTTTGGGGGCTGAACCTCGGCCTAACAACCTCACTTCACTGCTAGACTAATGCCATCACCAGTACCTTATGGAGGTGGCATATGTCTTTATCAGAAAAACACTGTGTGCCATGCCGTGGCGGCATTCCGGCGTTAAGCCGTGAAGAAATTGAACCTTATCTGGAGCAGGTCAGCCGTTGGCAGTTGGCGGAACAGGCTAATCGTATTTCCCGCACGTTCAACTTTCCGGATTTCAAGACGGCGTTGAGGTTTGTGAACCACGTCGGTGACTTGGCTGAAGAAATGGGACACCACCCTGAAATTCAGTTTGGTTGGGGGCATGCCAGCGTTGAAATTTGGACGCATAAGATCGGCGGCTTGCACGAGAATGACTTCATTTTGGCTGCACGAATTGATCGGTTACCAGAAGGTTGAGCAGGTGTTTTGCTGCCAGGGCAGAACCTGACGACCTGGCAGCACTGTTTGATTAGCGCTTTTTCACGCCCCCCTGGCGAGCTTTGAATCGAGGGTTGCTTTTACAGATGACGTAATAGCGCCCGCGGCGTTTGACGACCTGGCAGTCTGGATGACGCTGCTTTGCCGTTTTCAGTGAGCTCAATACCTGCATTTCAAGATTCCTTCCGAATATTGGCGCTACGTGCACCGAAGCGTTTATTGAAACGTGCAACGCGGCCTTCGTTACTGGTCTTGCGCTGTTCGCCGGTATAAATCGGATGTGAGGCGCTGGATATATCCAGGTTTACCAGAGGGTAGGTTTTCCCGTCTTCCCAGACGATCGTATCTTTCGATTGGCAGGTTGAGCGAATGCGAAACGTTTTGTCGCAGCTGGTATCGCGGAACACGACATAGTCGTATTCGGGGTGGATGCCTTCTTTCATTACAGCACCGTTATAACATAACAATAAGAATATGTATTGAAACTGATTCTCATTAATATGTAAAGGCCCGTTTAAAAGGGTAACCGCATGGAGCGATTACCCTGTCTGCTCCGTCAGGGCCAGGAGCGTATCGGCAACTTCCTTGGTTCTGCTGGAGTTGTTCGAGGTAAGGCGACTGACTTCCATCAAGGCATCCAGCATTGAAGAGAGGTCGCCAACAGCGCCGGACTGCCCCTCGATCTGAAGTGCGACCTGGTTTATTTCCTGAGACAGTTTCACAATGTCCTGGCCGATTTCGTCCGCACTTTGACGTGACTTCTCAGCCAGGCTGCGCACTTCATCGGACACGACGGCAAAGCCGCGACCCAGTTCTCCCGCTCTGGCTGCTTCAATCGCTGCGTTGAGTGCCAACAGGTTGGTTTGGTCAGCAATTTGCTGGATAACCTGGACGATATTCTGGATCTGGCCACTGGATACAGCCAACTCGCGTGCGCTCTGGGCGACTTGCTCAGCCTGATGTGTCATCGCACTGATCGTGGAACCCGCCTGATCTACAGCGCTGACTTGAGTGCTGACATGCCCGGCCAGTTCATCCATGGAGTGGTGCAGGTTGCTTGCGCAGTGGTTAAGCTCCTGACCCAGACGTTGGCGCGCCTCTCGGGCGATGGATAATTCGTTGCCCAAATCACCGAGGCCATCAAATACCGGCAGGAGCGTGGCATCAAGTCCCTTGGTGTCAAAGCATTTACTGAAGTCATCGCGCTTGAACTGCTGGATCTGTTTAACAATGACATGGTTCAGACCGGACAGTTTCTTGATCTGCCGGCGCAGGAAAAACGCCTTGAACTCGGCATAGCGCGCAACGAAGTTGTCGACGTATTCATCCTTGAAGAGCGCTTGGCTGTTATTCACCTTGAACCAGAAAATTGATGTCAGTGTCTGGTTCAGGTTAAGCCCAAGAATTTCGCCAAACGTGGAGAATCCGGCTAAGGGTGTGTCGCCAAATACACGCCCCATACCGGGCAAGTCCTTCTCGTTGTACAGACGGCGTAGAATACAATCGTTTAACAGGCCCGCGATGGGCTTACCCGGCTTGCCTTGCATAAAGCGTGAAAAGGCAGATTCGGTTGCCTGGACAATATTGGTACGTTTTACCATCACCAGTTCTTCGCCGGGTGCGACATCGCAAAATAGGTGGATGCGCTCCTGCGCGATGTCGATCCTGGCAATTGAACGGACAAACAGCTCGTCTCCCACACGGATCGCGAAGGAGTAGTCGGCCAGTTTTTGCTCCAGTTGCTCAGGGGTACATTTCAGTTGCCGTGCCAAGAGCGAAACCATGGTG
The DNA here is from genome assembly GCA_048264005.1 of Marinobacterium sp. Classification (GTDB taxonomy): domain Bacteria; phylum Pseudomonadota; class Gammaproteobacteria; order Pseudomonadales; family Balneatricaceae; genus Marinobacterium. The sequence goes on along the minus strand of JBLXDP010000002.1, from coordinate 589,466 downwards.
GTGATTTCCCCCTGGCTATCGATGACCTGATGGATATACCGATGTTCCAGGGATGCAGTCAGCACGTTAAAACTGAACGATGTAGGCTCGAAATTTTGGGTTTTGAATACACCAAAGCGTATGGAAGGAGGCATTTTGATGAAGGTAATCAGCGCATGGTTTTCCAGTTTCTGCTTGCCGTCATGCAGCCAGGTATTCTGGAAGTCGAGTTTGCCGCCCGCTGACCCACCTACAAACAGGCAAGGGAAACGGTCCGAATCATACAAGGCCTCCATAAAAAATGATTCGGAGGACGAAAGCCCGTCAAACAGGACAAACGCCAGCGTATCCCTGTAATCAATCGCCATGTTAACTCTGAGGGAGCGGATGGCGGCTGTCATCTTCGCGAGGCGCTGTTGCAGTGAGACGGTTTTACCCCCGGCGCGCAAGTCTTCACTGCTAAGAGGCACTTTTACAATCTCGACCTGGCTGGCAATTGCGGGAGAAAACAACTGCAGCACGATGTCATCCCAGCGTTGCCCGGTTGCACAGTACAGGCGTCCATTTTCGTTACACAACTCGCCAGCGGTTGTACTGAGGCACACAGAAGCATTTGGGTAATGGCGCTTCAATGTGGCTGCAACCCTGTCTATATCAACGTGAGGCGACACGAACCCGATGATAAGTGCGGGAGCGAATTTGCTCTTTTTGAGCTGCTCATCCAGTTTCGTGGGTGTTGTGTGCAGTGTTACAACGGGTACATCGGCAGAAGCAATACGTCCGGTCAAACGTTCAAATAGTCCCATTGCAGTTCCTTAAATCATACTCGGCTATGCCGGCCTGTCAGGTGGGGGTGAATCAGGGCCGCTACTGTGCTCAGGTTCTAATACAGCCTGATGTCGGACTGAAACAATAGCGTGCTTTGGTCGTAATTTTGTCGTTTAAATCCTGTTTTGCCCTACACTGTTGATCTTTGGCAGTTGCTGTCTGGTATTTTTATCGAGCCAAGGGAGATTGGCGGTGGTTTTGAAAGTACTTAAACGGTGGGTAGTCATCCTGGCGGTGGTTGTCGCGCTCTGGTATCTGTTTATTCAGCTGATGGGCATGAAGGCAGAATACAAGGATGGCTTTTCAGACCTGCCGCTGGGCATTTGTGTGTCCTACGCGATGAAAAAGCAGCAATTGACGGATCTGAGCCAACTCAAAACTCTGTCGTGCCAGAAGAAAGGCATCAAGAGTCTGGAGGGTATTGACCAATTGACGGGGTTGGAGGCCTTGTACCTTCAAGGTAACGACCTTGTAAGCCTTGAGGGGATTGGGTCTATGCCGTCACTCAAGGTCATTTCAGTGGCATCGAACAAGCAACTGACGTCACTGGAGGGGCTTCAAGGGGCTATCAACCTTGAGGAGCTACAGGCCAACTTGAGCTCGAACCTTCAGGATATATCAGCCGTCGAGAGCTTGGTTGAACTGCGTATTCTTGCGGCCATGCAGGATAAGATTAGTGACATCAGCGCGCTTGGCCAACTGGATAAGCTTGAAGAAGTCATTCTGAACTACAACCAGATAGGCGACATTAGTGCGCTGGGTAACAAGCCCAGGCTTGAGCGCCTGCAAATCTACTCAAACCCACTGCAATCTATTACCCCTTTGCTGGGAAATAGCCGGATGGCACTGGTCGGTATCGGTGGTAAAAAGCGTGAGAAGCAGCACCTGTGTGCTGCACTCAGTCAGCTGAAATCACAGTTGGCCGAAGACGCCGTGGTCTATGGACCCGAGGCTTGTGGTGCCTAAGCGCCACTCAACATTGCTCTAAACCAGATTGCCGCGCCAATGTCCGTTGGCGTTTTCCTGTTCGGTGAGCACTTTGATCAGCTCTATCACCTTTGCCATGGCATTGGTGACGGGGCGGTCTGTTGGTGACATCAGGTAGACATCCCGGTAGAGCGAGGGCTCTACCACTTCCAGCGCGTGAACTTCATTCGCCTTTTCCAGATGGAAAAAGGACGAGGAGGGCGTAATCAACAGGCCATGACCTTCGGTTACATAACGAAGTGTTGTCATTAGCTGGCCGTAAGGCTGGCGCTTCTTCAGATACTGTCCGGTCTGGCTCTCGTACTGTTCAATCAGGTAGCCCAGAGAATCAGTTCGGCTGGTGACCATGACCTCATGGTTTTGCAGGTCACAAAAGCGTATCTGCCCCTGCTGAATAATCTCCAAGGGAAATTCAAACTCAGGTTTGTTGCCAACCAGCAGATAGATGTTTTCCCGAAAAAAACGCTCATAGCGAATGTTCTGGTTATCGCTGTCATCATGTGAAGAGACCGCAATATCCAGATCACCAGACTGCATCATGCGGCTTAGATCCGATGAATAGCCGGTATAAATGCTCAATTCGACATCGGGATACTCGCGCTCCAGCCAAGTCACCAAAGGCACCGCCAGAATATTGCAAATGGGCTGGGTCAGGCCAATGGCAACCTGACCGGAAGGTGCAAGGCTGGATTGGTGCAGTTCCGCCTGGGCCTGATCAAGTTGCCGAAGCACTGAGCGGGCGTGGGCAAGAAAGCGTTCGCCATTCTCGGTCAGGCATACACCGCGCACATCGCGGTTAAACAGCGTTGTTTTCAGCTCGTGCTCCAGCACTGAAATCTGCTGGCTGATGCTTGGCTGTGCAATATCCAGTTCGCGTGCGGCGGCTGCAATACTGCCCAGTTCGGCGGCTTTTACAAAGTAGGTCAGTTGGCGGGTATTCATTGCATCTGTGGGTCTATAGGCATTGCCTATACCCCTTATACCTGATTCTTAATTTTTTCAGTGAAGGCGTTTTCTTATGCTGAGGCTCTTGGAACCAGCCCATCAATATAACGAGAAAGAATTCGCATGAAAAAACAGGATTATTATTTTGAGCGTCCGTTGAAATACAGCGCAGAAGAGTGGAAAGCGCGTCAGGATCTGGCCTGCATGTATCGCATTTTCGACCACCTGAACTGGGACGAATCGATTTATAATCATATCTCATTGCGTGTACCGGGAGAACCTGACCACTTTCTGATCAACCCGTTCGGCCTGCATTACAGCGAAGTTCGTGCCTCGAATCTGGTCAAAATCGATATCGATGGCAACATCATTGGCGATTCCGATTGGCCGATCAATCCAGCCGGCTTTACCTTCCATAGCGCCATTCACAAGCATGTCCCTGATGGTCACTGCATCATGCATGTGCATACGACGCCGACGCTGGCAGTCTGCTGTCTGGAAGAAGGCTTGTCGTTCTCCAACTTCTACTCAGCGCAGCTGTATGGACAGGTGGCGTACCACGATTTTGAAGGTATCACCGTACGCATGGATGAAGGTGACCGCATTGTGGCCAGCAGTGAAGGCAAAAAGGTTCTACTGCTGAAAAACCATGGCCCGGTGATTATCGGAGCAGACCTGCCGCAGGCATTTTCCCTGATGTGGTTGCTCAATCGTGCCTGTGAAGTCCAGCTGGCGTCTCAGTCAATGGGTAAAACCCTGGCGATTCCTGATGAGGTATTGGAGCGCTGCGCGCGTGATACCCCGCTGTTTAATCCGAAATACGGTTCTGGTCGTGACTCTGTTGCGGCACTGGAGCGTTTGATTGAAAAGAAAGACCCCTCTTATAAATACTAAGAAAGGCCCAACGATGAATATAATAAAAACCATCTCATGTACCTGTGCACTTCTGTTTTCTACCGCAACTTTGGCGGACACAACACTGCGCGTAGCGACCTGGTTGCCTGCTACCAGCAGCCAGAATGATGTTGTTTGGCCGACCTGGGCGAAGTGGGTTGAAGAGTCCACTGAAGGCCGCGTCAAAATTGAGCTGGAATACAGCTCAGGCCACCCCAAATCAATGTTTGGTCTGGTTGAAGATGGCGTGGCAGACGTCAGCTTTGGTGTGAATGGATATCTGCCAGGCCGCTTCAAGTTGCCTGCAGTGGTTGAAATACCAGGTGAAACTGCTGATCCGGAAGCGCTGTCCGTTGCTTTGTGGCGTGTCTACAACAAGCATTTTGAAGCTGCTCATGAGTTTGACGGCCTGAAAGTGTTGGGCATGTTTGTGCACGGACCTGGTCAGTTGATGACCACCTTCGAAGTCAATCAGCTGTCAGACCTTCACCAGAAGAAAATGCGTACCGGTGGTGGTGTGGTGAATGACCTGGCCAAGCGTCTGGATGTAGTGCCTGTGTTCGCACCCGTTACCAAAGTGTATGAAATGATGCAGCAGGGTGTAATCGACGGTGTGTTTCTGCCGGCTCAAGAGCTCAAGTACTCTCGCCTGAGTGAGGTGGTTACGGACGTCACGCTGTTCCCGTCAGGCATGTATACCACCGCGTTCACTATTTTCATGAACCCGGATGTGTTTGAGGATCTGAGTGAAGCTGACCAGCAGGCGATTTTGTCTGTCTCGGGTGAAAAGCTTTCGGCATTGGCAGGACGTGCCTGGGGCAACTCGGATCTGGCTGGACTGGAAGATGCGCGCAGCCTGGGTGTGCGCGTCAAAGAACTGTCTGAAGACTATCCTTTGACACTGGAATTCAAAACCAAGGTTGACGGCATGTATGACGCCTGGATCGAATCAGTGGCTGATCGCCCGGTTGATGCCAAGAAAGCGCTTGAGGATCTGAAGCAGATCGCTGAAGCATATTCAGCCAGCAATAATCACTGATACCACGCATATGTAAAAAAGGCTCTCGATTATGAGAGCCTTTTTTGTTGGTGTTCGCAGGGGTAGTTAACTCAGTGGCGCAACGCCAAGTAGGCGCCTGCTCCAGCCATGATTGAGCCGGCACTGCGGTTCAGACGTTTCATGGCACGTTCTGAACGGAAAAAGCCACGTGCTTTATGCGCAAACAGGGCGATCGCCATAATCCCGATCAACAGTCCGACCAGCGTCAGCACAGACGCCAGAACAATATCACCTGCACTCAGAATGCTCAGGTCCATGAATGTGGGCAGGAAGGCGATGTAAAACAGAATGACCTTGGGGTTGGACGCTGAAATCAAAAATCCTTGCAGGAAGTTTGCGGCCGCGCTGCCCTTGGGCATTTTGCCGCCATTGATATCGTCTGCAGAAACGGGCGTGGTCCACATTTTATAGCCCAGATAAAGCAGGTAAGCGGCGCCAACGAAACGAATCACCGTAAACAACTCAGACCAGTGAGTGGCGATCGTCGCCAGACCCAAGCAAGCCGCGATCAGGTACAAGATGTCACTGAGAATCATGCCCAGTGTCAGAGGGAAGCAGCTGGCGGCTCCATGCACCAGCGCGCGGGCAATCGTAGCGAAAACGCCGGGGCCAGGGGTGATACCGAAAATCAAGATGGCAACAAAAAAAGACAGGGCACTTTCAAAAGTCATGTGCTGGCTGCTCCTATCTGGGGTTCAAAGGAGAACATTATGGTTGAAGATTGATCACTTAGCCAGCAGGGGAAAGCTGTGATCGGTGGCGCGCAGAAGGCGCCACCGAAGGGTTCAGATTAAAAGCTCACTTTAACGCCTGCATAGATTGAGCGGCCCATACCGGGAACGGCTATACCCCAGGGCGTGCCGGTCATTGACATGGTGCGCCCCTGTCCGATGTAGGCCCCACCGGTTGGCAGGGCGTAGGCGCGATCAAACAGGTTTTCGACGCCGAAATCGAGACGAACCTGATCCCAGCTGTGACTGGCGCGAAGGTTAATCAAGCTGTAGCCGGAAGTGGTGATTTCGTTACGTACATCGGATACATCATCCTTGTCGTCCACGATGACCCATTCAGCGGCATTATCCCAACCTGCCTTTTGATGCGTCAGAGTGAAACGGCCGTTAAGCGGCATGATGTTGTAGAGATCCTTGCCGGTTTTCCGATTTGTGCCGTTGGTGTAATTGATCACACCTTTGAAACCCCATTGGCCGGAGGCATTGGATGCGAGCGGAAACTGCATGGACAGGTCCAGTCCATACAGGCGTGCTGACTGGTTGGCATATTGCAGTACGTTGAACTGATCTTCACTCCAACTTGCCCCCGGCACTGCATCAATGTAATCGTCCACATAGGTGAAGTAAGGCGTCGCAGTTACAACCCAGCGTCGATCATCGGCATGCCAGTCGAAGGTGGTTGAGGCGGTGTAGGCTGTTTCGGGATTGAGATCGATGTCGCCCACATACCCATTACCGTCACCGACGAAGTTGTTCATGGTGGCGGCCATTGGCCAGGTTGACCAGGTGTAGCGTTCGTACAGGTTTGGCGAGCGTACTTTTCGAGCCAGACCAAGCTCAATGTCCAAAGTGGGGCTGTGCTGGTAACGTGCCAGGGCTGTCAGATCCACATTATGGTCTGTCTTGTTGTGGTCCTGGTCGTTGAAGGCGGTTGAGTCCATGTATTGCATGCCGGGTGCCGTCATGGCGGTGTTGTAGCCATGCACATCATCGGCATCCATATTGACACGTTCATAACGCACGCCGACCAATGTCACCCACTCGGAAGTCAATTGAGATTCAAGCTCGGCATAAAGTGCTGTGCGGTCGCGCTCGCCATTATTGATGTTCTGGAAGGTGCCTGGGCCCATGCCGCCACCCGATGCTGTCCAGTAGTCGTCCAGACGGAAGCGCTGGAACTCGGTTCCGACACGCAACAGATTGGCTGCATCCAGGTCGATATCGGCTTTCAGACTAAGACCCGAATTTTTGCTTTCGGAGTACATCGGCATCCCGGCGGCGCAAGTACCGGCCGGGTCACCATGAAAACTGATAGGACTACAGGGGTTGCCCGGTCCCGACAGGCTTCCGTACCAGAAACGCTTGTCGGCACCAAAGTCCATGAAGTGGTCAACTTCTTCATGGTAGGCGCGGGTTTCAATCACACCCCAGTCCATACGTCGTGTCCAGGCCAGATTAACCAGCTTTTGTTCGTTCTCCAGCAGATCCATGCGCTGATTGGGGTATAGCTGCTCCGGCATATCTTGAAAACTGATCCGGGATTCGAACAGGTTGTCGCCGGCTTTGAAAGCGAGGTTCAAGTTGTGGTTCTGCGTTTCGTAGGCGGTTGAGCCTACCTCATCCAGGGGCAGGTCATGGCCTGGACGTCCTGTTTCAGTGAATGTTTTAAAGTCGTCACCCGCGGTGTAGTTGTCGGCTTGGCTCCAGGAGCCCTGGTAGCTGATACTCAGGTTCTCGGTGGCATGTGTTGCGGCTAGATTGCCGCCCACCGCGTTGTTGTTGCTGCGGTAAAATGCACCGACTTCACCTTTGGTCAGGCTACCTTCACCGGTACGGGCAAACTCAGGTTCAGGCTTATCCGCAATGATGGTGCCACCGATGCTGTCACCACCCAGACTGACTGGGGTGATACCGGCAAAGACTTTCAGCTGGCCAATATTGCTGGGGTCGATATAGGACAGGGGTGGATTCATGTGATTCGGACAAGCCGCAATCAAATCCATGCCATCCACTTTGATTCGCAGGCGATCATCCGCCAATCCATGAATGGACGGCAGGCTGGATACACCCCCGGCACTGTACAGACTCACACCCGGCACATCGCGAAGCAGGCTGGCGCTGTCATTGGTTGCAGCGCGTAATTGTTCCAGAGCGCCAGGCTGGACTTGAATGGCACTGTCACGGGGTGCCTTTTTCAGTCTGCCCTCAACCAGAATTGGATCCTGTTCAGCGTTTGCCGACTGAGCCAGCGTGATGCATGCAATCGCTAACGAGAGTAGACCGATGGGAAAGGTTGATAGGGTGATTGGGGTTTTCATTCTGGCTCCTGCATCAAGAATTAATCCATTGGCACCTGTCCTGTCGCTGAAGGGGAAAGGCATGGCGACGTGTTCAGGGGCAGATGTGATTAGGTTTGGAGGCGGATTTTAGGGAATGCAAAAGCCTTTGGGATGGGACATAGTGTCGCAGTGCGGCAAAGGGTCGCACTCTGTCTAGAGATCGTTCGACGAGGACCCTGATGACGTATTTTATTGCTCCGCTGCTGATGCTCTTTGGTCTGGTGATCTACGTGAAGTACCGGAAGGCCGCACGCGCCCGGTTTATTGATCAGTATCTTTTCCACCCGGCAATTGGGAAGAAGGTTTCCGAGCGCTATCCGCACCTGACGGATGATCAGGTAGAGCAGGTATTTGATGCGCTGCGGGACTACTTCCATATTTGCAACCGGGCAGGGCGGCGAATGGTGGCCATGCCTTCACAGGTAGTGGATGTAGCCTGGCATGAATTCATTCTGTTTACCCGTGCTTATGGCAACTTTTGTAACAAGGGGTTTGGCCGTTTTCTGCATCACACGCCCGTTGAAGCCACGGCAGCACCGACGATGGCACAAGATGGCATCAAGCGTGCGTGGCGTCTTGCCTGCATCCGCAGTGAAATAGACCCCAAACGGCCGCTGATGCTGCCGTCATTGTTTGCTATCGATACCTTGCTGGGCATCGAAGATGGCTTCAAGTACGTACTTAATTGCGCTGATACCAAGTCACCGGCTTATGGTGATGGTTACTGTGCTTCGCATATCGGCTGTGGTTCCAGTTGTGCCAGTGGCTGCGGTGGGGATTCCGGCAGCCATTCCAGTGGCAGTGATTGCGGGGGAGGCTGCGGCGGCGGTGGTGATTGAAGCAAGATTGTTAGCTTGCTAACTATATTTGTGTCGCTATAATACTTAGCAAGCTAAATAATTTGGTAAGCATCATGTCTGATTCATCCCGTCCTTTGCATACAACGCTGGAGCCTTCACTTGGCTCCGTGGTTGGTCGTGTTCATCGCCAATGGCGCAGTGCCGTTAATCAGTCCGTAGCACCCTTGGGTATGACGGAATCACGTTGGACAGTACTGATGCTCCTGAAAAAGACAGGAGAGGGCTGCACCCAGCAAACCCTGGCCTCAAAGCTCTCGATCGAAATGTCCTCACTGAGTCGTACGCTCAATCAGCTACAGGAGCAGGGGCTTTTGGAGCGTCGAGCTGATCCCAATGACAAACGCGTTCATTGCCTTTGGCTCACCGATGAAGGCAGGGCAATGGTAGAAGCCCTGTCGGAAAAAATTCTGGCGATCCGAGATCAGATCTGCACCGGCATTACCGATGACGAGTTGGATGTGCTGGCCAGTGTATTGCTGCGTATGGAAGCCAACGCCCGTGCCCTGGGAACTGAAGTGGAGAAGACTGTATGACGCCCGATCAGAGTTTTGCACGCTGGGTGCGTGTGTCGCTCATCGCCTTTGCGCTGACCTTTGTGTATTACCTGGTCGCTGATTTCTGGATGCCGATGACACCCCAGTCGCGTGTATTGCATCCGGTGACAGCGATTGCCCCACAAATCAGCGGACCGGTGACTGAAGTACGCGTGAGCAACAATCAACATGTGGACGCAGGCGATCTGCTGTTTGTCATTGATGACCGTCACTATCGTTTGGCCGTTCAGCAGGCCGAATTGGCATTGGCGGATGCACGTCAGGTGAATCTTCAGCTTGATGCCGCTATTGCTGCGGCCAAAGCGAAAGTACATGCGGCTCAGGCCGATGCTCAGGAAGCTGTGCGTGATGCAGAGCGTTTGCGTACCTTGCGTGAGCGCCAGAGTGTTTCAGTACAGCAGTACGAGCAGGCCAAAGCACGCCAACAGTCAGCTCTGGCATCGGTTGAAGCTGCCAAGGCTGAAGTGCTGAGGCTTGAGGCGGAACGTGGGGCCACAGGTCCGTTGAATGTGCGCGAGGCCCAGGCTGTCAATGTGTTGGAAAAGGCGCAACTGAACCTTGCGTATACTCAGGTGCGTGCGCAGTCCTCCGGCTTTATCTCCAACCTTCAGGTTCGCCCCGGCACTTATGCCAATTCGGGCAAGGAGCTTGCCGCCCTGGTGGTTGATGAAATGGATATCGTGGCCGATTTTCGTGAGAAGTCGTTGAGCTTGATGGAGCCGGGCGCCAAAGCTGAAGTGGTATTTGATGCCTACCCAGGCAAAGTGTTTGCCGCAGTCGTGACCGAGCGTGATGCAGGTACACTGGCAGGGCAGGTTCTTGCAGATGGTCGTCTGGCCGCGCCCGAAGCGACAGATCGCTGGGTGCGTGATGCGCAGCGCCAGCGGGTTCATCTTGAATTGGCTGAGGAAGAAGCGCCTGCCATGCCGACTGGCTCGCGTGCAACGGTGCAATTGTTGCCGGTTGATGGTGTGGCCAGCTGGCTCGGGCAGTTACAGATTCGTGTCATCAGCCTGATCCACTTTATCTACTGAGGCGGTTGGCATGTCACGATTTCTGCCGTTGGTGCTGGTGCAAAAGTCCGAGTTGACCCCCAATGATCTGCGCCAGTGCCTGAGGGCATCTTTGGGAGGTACGCTGGGGTTTCTGCTGTGTAAAGTGATGGGCTGGAATTACGGTGCTTTTTTTGCCGTGTCTCCGGTTTTGTTGTTGGGCATGGTGCCGGTGTTCAATGCCCATATCCTGCGTCAGTATCTCGCCAGCACTCTACTGGTGGTCGCCTGCATTTTGCTGTTCCAGGGGATGCTGGGGGATAAACCCATCCCGATGACGCTGCTGGTGATTATGCTTTTTGCTGGGCTTTTCCGGGCCATGAGCGGTGGCATTAATTTGCTGTTTGGCGCTATGGGGGTGGTGAACCTGTCCATGTTGCTGCACTTCGCCAGTTATCCGCAGGCACAGGTCAGCGATCTTTTGGGTGCTTTTGTGATGGCTGTGGTTACGACCGTGATCATCTGTCTCCTGATGCATCAGCTGTTTCCAGATGTGGAGCCAAGGCAGCCGCGTCCGATGCCGGTCAAACCGGCCAGTAATGTTCGCCATGAGGTAATACTGGCAACGACCGTTGCCACGCTATCCTTTCTGGTGTTTCAGATGTTCGATCTGCAGTACTCATTGTCAGCACAGATCTCCAGTATTCTGGTCGCTTTTCCCATGAGTTGGCGTGGCGCGGGGCCTGCTGGCTGGAACAGGGCCTTGGGGACTCTGGTGGGCTGTGCGGTAGGCTTGCTGATTCAACTGGTGTTGTTAAACCACTTTGATGTGCTGCTGCTGGTTACGTTCGGGCTTTGGATCAGCATGCTGCTGTTTGCCCGTTGTCACATGCTGGAAGGTGGTATACCGGGGGTCGGCTTTGCCGGTTTGACGACCATGACCATTCTGTTTGGTCAGTACCTGACACCGTCTCAGGATCTGGTGTTTAGCGATCTTTACCGGTTTACATCCCTGTCGGTTGCCGTGATGGCGTCGCTGGCGGTTATCTTCGTGATGGACCGGCTGCTCAATCGTTTTGAATCAACACGATGGCAGCCGATCTGAGCTCTCAGAGCCAATCAGCGCTGTTTAGGGCTGCTGTTCTGTTTTGGACCGCCCGAGCGAGGCTTGGCACCTTGAGTGCGCGGCTTGTGACCGCGATGCACATCACCTGAGCGAACACCATCGCGGTGTTGGACCTTAGGTACCTTTGGCTTTTTCGGGCGATTGCGTGTTCGGCCCTTGGGGTTATCCAGGCTGGATTCAGGCAGAACGTGCAAGGGTTCAAAGCCTTCGATCTCTTCGCGAGTCAACATTTTATTGGTCAGGCGCTCGATGGTACGCAGCTGATCGATTTCATCAGCGCTGACCAGTGAGACTGCCTGACCATCTGCACCTGCACGTCCGGTACGGCCGATACGGTGTACATAGTCTTCGGCGACGTTGGGCAGGTCGAAGTTGACGACCTGGGGCAGCAGGTCAATATCCAGTCCGCGTGCCGCAATATCGGTTGCAACCAGTACCTGAATGTCTTTGTCCTTGAACGCATTCAGGGATTTGGTACGGGCGCTCTGGCTTTTATTGCCATGAATCGCTGCGGCTTTGATACCTTCCTTATCCAGCTGGGTTGCCAGGCGGTTGGCACCGTGCTTGGTACGGGTAAAGACCAGAACCTGATACCAGCTGTTGTCCTTGATCAGTTTGATCAGCAGGGGTGCCTTACGCTTCTTGTCGACCGGCGCGATCCACTGTTTCACCGTTTCCGCTGTGGAGTTGCGCGGTGTCACGGATACTTCTACCGGATCGTTTACCAGCCCTTTGGCCAGCTCACGGATTTCCTTGGAGAAGGTGGCCGAGAACAGCAGGTTCTGACGTTTGGCAGGCAGTACTCTCAGGATACGCTTGATGTCATGAATGAAGCCCATGTCCAGCATGCGGTCTGCTTCATCCAGTACCAGTGCTTCCAGCTGATCAAAACGCACAGCATTCTGGCTGTACAGGTCCAGCAAGCGGCCGGGAGTCGCGATCAGGATGTCAACACCCTTGCGCAAAGCCATCATCTGCGGATTGATTTTGACACCACCAAACACCACGGTCGAGCGTAGCTGGAGATACTTGCCGTAGGTCGCAACACTATCAGCAACCTGGGCTGCCAGCTCGCGCGTTGGGGTCAAAATTAGCACGCGTGCCTGGTTGGGTTTAGCGCGTTCACCCTTGGACAGACGTTCCAGCATGGGCAGGGTAAAGCCCGCGGTTTTACCGGTACCGGTCTGGGCAGCAGCCATAACGTCGCGCCCTTCAAGTACTGCAGGGATTGCCTGCTGCTGAATAGGGGACGGGGTGTCATAGCCCTGATCGGAAATGGCTTTCAAAATAGCATCGGACAGGCCGAGACTGGCAAAACTCATGCGTGACTCACTGATTAGGTCTGGATGGCAACCGGAAGGGCGAGGAACCGCAGTAAGGGTTCAGCTGCCTAGGGGTTGAGAAGGTCGGGCAGCTTACCCTAAAGCATGCCTGCTGGCCATAGCGAGCCGCCTGTATCAGGGATGGAAGAAGGCGCGATACCGTCCTGGTGTGAGAGCGGTACGCTGGCGGAAATGGCGTTGAAAGTGGGCTTGATCGGCAAAGCCAAGTTGTTGCGCTACATCGGTCAGGGGATGATCCTGCTCCCGCAGGAGCTGACGGGCACGTTTGATCCGCTGGTCCAGCTGGAATGCGTGAGGCGCCATGCCATGAACCTGCTTGAACCGACGGATCAGCTGGTATCGATTAAGGCCACTGACGGCACAAAGTTGCTCCAAAGGCAGCGCTTCAGTCAGTTGATCCATTATCAGCTCGGTCACACGTCGGATTTCGGGTGCCGTATGAGCGTTAGTCGTTAAGTGTTCCTGTTCACTGGGGTGAAACAAAGGCTGCAGAAACTCGATCAGTTCCGTTTCAGCGGCCAGTGGGTCCTGTCCGTCTGACAGCAGCTGATACAGCGATGAGAAGCGGCTGTAAAAATCCGGTGAAGACTGGTAGTCCGCTTCAAATGCGCGGTAATCAGCCTGGCCACCCAGGCATTCCTGTTGTAGCTGCCCAATCCACTGTGTATCCACAAACAACATGCGATAGGACCAAAGGCCTGCATCAGGGTTGCAGGAGTGAACATCCGCAGGGTTTATGGTCACCAGCGTGCCGCTGGCAACGCGATGCTGGCTGGCGCCGTTACGATAGGCAGCAGCGCCCTGGTCAATAACTCCAAACGAGAACTCGTCATGTGAATGGGCCTGATAACAGGCCGCTGACTGGCTGGCCAGACGCATTTCGACAAATGGCAGGGCCGCACAACGTTTTAGTTTGAGAGTTTCGTCTTGCATGGCTTGCTCGGAAGAGACGTTTAAATGAACAGGGTGACAACGGTTAAAGCCAGCATAGCACCGAGGATGCAATTGAAGAACCTCAAACGCTTAGGTGTACTGAGCCAGTGGCTAATAAGCTGGCCACATACAGCCCAGCAGGCTACGCATACAAAGCAGGCAACAAACGACAGGGCAACGAAAAGACTCAGGTACAGCCCCGTGTCTGATTGGCTGGCGACAAACAGAGCCACGCCCGACATGGCTACAAGCCAGGCTTTGGGATTGAGCAATTGTGCCAGAGCACCTTGTGCCAGGCTGGGCGGTTGGCTCAGTGTAGAGGTGCCGCTTTCGGCCCCTGATGATGAGGTGGCGATTTTGTATGCCATGTACAAAAGAAAAGCGCCGCCAGCGTATTGCAACATGTTGGTCAGCTGAGGCAGCACCTGGTTCAGGCCATTTAAGCCAAGGCCGCAAACCAGTACCACCAAGGCATAGCCCAGTGTGGCGCCGGACACATGAGGCAGCGTTCGTTTCCAGCCAAAGCTGGCGCCTGAGCTGGTGGCAATAATGTTGACGGGGCCAGGAGTGATGGCTCCGACCAGAGCGAAGGTGAGCATGGAAAGGGCAGCAGTTAACATGATGGGCGCCTTGATTAATTATTTGCTGCTAGCCTAGTAGCCAAGGCTAGTCTTCTATAGAACAAAATTGCACTGGATGAGGGATCAGACGTGAAACAGAAAATGGAACAACGTGTAAGTGTTGTAACGCTGGGTGTTGATGACCTGCAGCGTTCACGCAGCTTTTATGAAGCTATGGGCTGGACGGTGGGCGCTGCGGAAGGGCAGGTGGTGTTTTTCCAGCTCAATGGCCTGGTGCTGGCACTCTACCCACATACCGCCCTGGCAGAGGACGCTCAGGTGCCGCTCTCAGAAGGAGGTTCCTCACGGGTGACCCTTGCGCACAATGTTGAAAGCCCTGATCGTGTTGATGCCGTGCTTGAACTGGCCGTGAAGGCAGGCGGAAAGCTGATTAAACCGGGCCAAAAGGTCTTTTGGGGTGGCTATTCCGGCTATTTTTCAGACCCTGCTGGGCATCTATGGGAAGTGGCACATAATCCCTTTTGGACCATCGATGATCAGGGCAATATTCACCTTTAACCCTGACCGTGAGGTGGCAACATTTTTTGAAAGGGTTATATGTTGCCTGGGGGTAACGGTTTGACTACCTGGAGTTGTGTGTTGATATTTGGCTTAGTCAGTGGATAGCGCCTAAGCTGAACGAATGGTTTACCCGCTTTTCGTAGGCAAGGTGGCCCCTATGCCGTATAGACGCGAGCACTATCTCCCTGCACGGAGTGGCGGAATGAAAAGGACCGATCAGACGCTGTTGGAACAGATGCGCATCACCGAACTTGAGATCGAGAACCGTAAAAAACTGTTCATGATCGATGACGAGGATGTTGAAGTGCTCACCAAAGTGAAGCCTTTGATTGAGCGCGAAGTGGAGTCTCTGGTTCGTGAGTTTTATGAGCTGCAAACCAGTGTGCCTGAAATCGCATTGCTGATCGGGGATGCAGATACCCTGGGGCGTTTGCGTTCTGCGCAGCGTAAATACGTTATTGACCTGTTCAGCGGCTTTTATGACATCGAGTACGTTAACAATCGCCTGCGTATCGGCATGGTGCATAAGCGTATTGGTGTAGAGCCCAAGTTGTATCTGGCCGCCATTTTGCAGTTGGAAACCCTGTTGGGGCATATGCTGCACCGTATCATTCCAGAGGTAAAAGAGTGCCGTCGTGTGATCCGTGCTGCTGAAAAGCTGTTCATGTTCGATATTTCGCTGGTGTTTGATACCTATATTCGAAGCCTGATTTCTGAAATTGAAACATCCCGTGAAAAGTCTGAGCGCTATGCGGTAGAACTTGAATATAAAGTTCAAGAGCGTACCCAACAGCTTGAAATCATGTCTCGTACCGACCCTCTGACGGGCTTGTTGAATGTTCGATTCCTGACTGAAATGCTGACCCAGTCCCTGCGTGCAGCCCAGCGCCGACTGGAGCCATTGACTCTGGTCTATCTGGATATTAATGACTTCAAGGCCGTGAATGATACTGAAGGGCATCAGCGCGGTGATGAAATCCTGTGCGCGGTCGCCAACGGTATCAAATCCTTGTCACGGTTGGAGGATCAGGTTTTCCGTTATGGTGGGGATGAGTTCTGCATTATTTTGCCCAAGTGCAATGAGCAGCAGGCCCAGCAGCTTTACAGTGAGCGGCTGCACGAGGAGATTCGCGCTTCTGAGCCGAATTTAACCGTCAGTATCGGGTATGTACAGACCGGGCCAGATGAATACCTGACGGCTGAAGAACTGATCCGTTTGGCTGACTTGCGAATGTATAAAGACAAGGATCGGTTAAAAAACGGCACGTCCGTGCCTGAAATTCAAGCTGAAGAACCTGAGCCTAATCGTTAAGTATCCAGCTCAATGGTGGGGTGCAACCTTCATTGCCTTTTTACGCCTCTTGCTAATCGCAACTGTGTTTTGCAATCCAAGCGAATTGACTTTTAAGTTACTAATGGTAACTTATGCATTCTGTCTGATAACGTCCCCTGCTCAGGCTGATTGGAGTTGATAAATGCTGATCTTGAATAGGACTTATGTGCGAATGTGTATCGAGGCGAAAAGCCTTGATGGCAAGCAAGCGCATTGCCTGCTCAGGATGCGTGCGGGTACCTGCACACACTGTCCGCCTCGACGATGACGTGAAACCTGTCCGGATTTTCATTTCATTGTTTAGCGGAGTAGTTCCATGCAAGGCTTCAAGCGTAAAGCCACCTATGTGGTGTTATACGAATTTATTTCTCTGATTTTGATCAGTATTGCGTTCTATCTGTACTCGGGCAAGGATGCTGCTCATTCGGGCATGCTCGGTGTATTTACCGTTGTGGCCGCGATTATCTGGAATCTTCTTTATAACAGCCTGTTTGAACTCTGGGAGTCGAAACAGGTTGTAAGGGGGCGTGGGCTGGCTCGACGCGTAGCGCATGCAGTGGGTTTTGAGCTGGGCCTGGTAGCGATTACGCTACCGATGTTTGCCTGGTGGCTTGAGCTTAGTCTGCTGGACGCGTTCTTGCTGGATGCCGGGCTGACCCTGTTTTTCATGTTCTTCACGTTTGTATACAGCTGGTGCTTTGACCGTGTATTTGGCTTGCCGCTGGCTGCGCAATAAATGAATTGATAGGAATGGCGCTGGATGGCACAGACTCGGATGAGTAAAGAAGATCGACGCAGGCAGTTGCTTGGGTTGGCCGAGGAAATTGTGCGCGAGCAAGGGGCCGAGCGCCTTACACTTCTGACTCTGGCTGAGCGGGCCGGAGTCAGCAAACCGGTGACCTACAATCACTTCGGTGATCGTAAGGGGTTGCTGGAGCAGTTGTATCGCGGCTATGATGAGCGCCTTGTTCAGGATGTGCGAACTCTGGATCCATCCTGCTCACGAACACTGGAAGGTCTGGCGCGAAAACTTTCGAGTGTGTACTTCGACTGCACAGAGGCGCATGGCGCGGTATATGATGACGTCGTGGCTGCGCTGTGTACCTATCCGGAATACCGCGACCTGCGGACCCGTATCTGCCAGTATTTCATCGAGTTTTATGCCGAGTTTTTTGGTCCCGTCATCGATCCTGGCACCGCTCCTGACGGTGCTGTGCTGATCGGAATTCATGGCGCAAGTGATGAGCTGGCGCGTGCGGTGACGGCCGGCTTGATAGCCAGGCCGAAAGCCGAGAGTGCGCTGAGCTCACTCATTGTGAGACTACTCAGATGAGAAGCTACAGTACCCTGAAATCCTTCAGTAGCTTCCTCTTCAATTGAGCCGAAGGTTGTCTGCCATCCGTTAGTAATAGAGTGAAAAGACTCTACATATCATGAAAATCAGCAGTCCAACCGCAACGGATGGCAGTGTTTTAGCGGTTTGTTTCATCACTAAAATCACTGCCAGGGTGCCTAAAAGGTGTTGGAGTATGCGGCATGGGTGTTCCTCAACAGTGGAATACCGAGCCTAACTCCATGAGAAAAGCAGGACTTGTACGTAATTGGCGATACAGGGTTATGGGTGGAACCGTGCAAACTGACCGGGTGTAACACCCAATGTCTTTTTAAAATGGCGGCTTAGATGGCTTTGATCATGAAAGCCTGCTTGAACAGCGGCTCCCGCCAAGGGCTCTCCAGCGCGGATTAACTGCTTTGCCAGGCGAATGCGCGCCTGTATCTGGTAGGCATGGGGCGGGAGTCCAAAGCAGCTTTGAAACTGCCGTATCAGATGAAACACACTTACGCCGCCCAGGCGTGCAAGGTCCTCAAGGGATACATCGGTTTCGGGCTGGTCATCCAGGAATTGGCGTACCAGTTCCATCCGGGCGCGGGCTGCCCCTGGTTCCTTAATATCCGGACGAATACTGGCGTGGCGCTGAATCAGTTTGAGCAGGGTGTTGTAGACCAGTGTTTCTCGTAATAACCGGTTATCCGAAGAGAAAAGATGGCTAAATGTCAGGCGGAACATGCCCGCCAGCTCGGGATCTTCAACAACGGGGGTAGGGAAGTAAATTGAGCCGTTCAGGGGTAAGCCGGCTTCGCGCTGTACCAGTGCCAGCTGTTCGTTTAGTGGATAAATCGCCTGATAGGCCCAGCCATTTTCTGTCGCCGAGTGGCCATCATGCACTTCGTCGTGGTTGACCAAGACGATACTGTTTGAGGGGGCGGTGTGGCGCGCTCCATTACGCAAAAAACTTTGGGCGCCCGTTGAGATAACACCAAAACAATAGCTTTCGTGGGTGTGCCGGGAAAAGGTTTGCCGATGATACTGGGCACTGAGGCACTCCAGGCCGCCCAACTCATTGACGGTTATATATTCGGCTTTTTCTTGTGGTCTGCTCATCAAGTAAGTGTAACTGCTTCTTGATCGCAGAATTGTACAAAATTGCTCTTGGCAGCAGAGTACGAGACCCGATCAGGCATCGGGTCTCGTACTGATTTGGAACATTACGCTGAATGGGTAGATTTGAAC
The DNA here is from genome assembly GCA_048264005.1 of Marinobacterium sp. Classification (GTDB taxonomy): domain Bacteria; phylum Pseudomonadota; class Gammaproteobacteria; order Pseudomonadales; family Balneatricaceae; genus Marinobacterium. Next base: position 570,848 of record JBLXDP010000002.1, on the reverse strand, counting down.
CCAAGCAATTTGGCTACCAGCATACCTGGACACCAGCCGGTAAAAGCGGACTGAATCAGGCTAAGACCAACAACCAATGTGACGATCAATACTTCCTGGGGGGCTCCTGCCGCTACAACTGCAACGCTGCTGGCAAGAATAATGGTGCCCGCAATGATGTGCAGGCCTTGATGAATGGTCATGCCGCGGCTGGCACAGACTTCTTCCTTGAGTCCCAGCATGCGAAAGACGGTTATGGCCGGGCACCAGCGGGTAAAGGCTGATTGCAGCAGATTGAAGCCGACAAATGCGGTTAGCCACAGCCAGGCTGGATATACATAGTAGGCCAGCAGGAGGCTGATCGTGACGACGGAACCTGCCATCAGGCGTAGTGCGGCATTGAGGGACATGAGTGCTTCTCCATATATTAGCAATGACTGAATAATATATTAGAAAAGATTAATGTAAAGGCTGCGCCAAGGTATTTTATAGTGGCTAGATCGAAGTCAATTGTTGTTGGGGTGTGCTTTCTCAAGCGTCGGGGGGGATTCAAGGCCATTTGGGTGTCTGTACTCAAATGGCCTTTATATATTGAATACGTATTAAGTATTATTAATACTAATTACCCCTGTATTCACCTTCACGTTTTTCCACGAAGGCATTAACGGCTTCTGCATGGTCATGGGTATTGTGCAGCATGCCTTGCCAGGCAGCACAAAGCTCTAAAAAGTCTGGTAATTCATGGCGTTGCGCCTGCTTCATCAAGCGTTTGCTCATGCGTAGTGCATGGGGTGGTTTAGAGGCCATCTGCTGCGCCAGTGTCATCACGCGGCTCATCAGCTGCTCCTCGGGTACCTGCTCCATCATCAGCCCCAGCTGGACGGCTTCTTCGGCATGCACCAGACGGCCGGTTAGTGTCATTTCAGCTGCGCGTTGGTAACCGATCAGGCGCTGCAGGAACCAGGCACCACCATCGCCCGGAATAATGCCCAGATTGACGAAGGTTTCGCCAAATGTGGCCTTTTCGGAGCCAATTCGGATGTCGCACATACAGGCGAGATCACAGCCTGCACCGATGGCAGGGCCGTTTACAGCCGCAATAATGGGGACTTCTGCCTTATGAATGGCAATAGGGATACGTTGGATGCCTTCGCGGTACTTGCGTTCCAGTTCCAGTGCACTGCCACCAAAGGGGCCACTGCGGTGGTCGCCTTCACGATACTGCATCTCCTTGATATTACCGCCTGCGCAAAAGGCGCGGCCTGAGCCGGTAATAATCAATACGGAAACATTGGGGGACTGGTTGGCCCAGTTGATCGTATCAACAATATCGTCGATCAGTTCGGTGCCGGTCAGTGCATTGCGCAGATCATCACGATCGAGTGTAAGTGTGGCAACGCGCTCTTCCAGTTTGAGGCGGGCGTCTTTAAGGCTTGGGATTATGTCAGCCATGCCGAGCTCCCTGTCATAGTGTTATAAGTGTTGTGAATGACTGTGCAGCCAGAATAACAGAACCTGCTGATGAAAGGGCGGCGTGAGGCAAAAAAGCGCCGGTTCATGCAATCCTGGGGTTGTCGTTTCAGGATTGCAATCGCCGGCGAGGAATGGAGAAAACGTCAATGGGATCAGATGGTTGGACTTAACGGCCCAGGCGTCGAATGGCTTGGGGTGTAAAGTCGTTGTATTGGAAACGCTGGTTGAAGTCGAAACCCTGACCTTCTTCATTGGTCAGGCTGCCTACAAGGTAGCGACCAGACTGGAGGTCATAGAGTGCTTCGGCGCTGTACCAGGGAATCAGTGCATCGCGATAGGGGAAGGCATGACCTTCCGCGACACGCCAGAGTTCTCCACGCGTGTCGTAATGGTCTGCGATGGCAATCTGCCAGCTGTCTTCATCGATATAGAACACGCGCTTGCCATAGATGTGGCGTTCACCTTCCTTAAGGGTCGCTTCAACCTTCCAGACGCGGTGCAGCTCATAGCGGGTGTGCTCAGGATTCAGATGGCCAGGCTGCAGCAATTCATCGTAAGACAGGGCTCTGTCTGCCAGTGAAAAGCTGTTGTACGGAATGTACAGTTCCTGTTTACCCACCAGATTCCATTCATAACGGTCGGGTGCGCCGTTGAATATATCCAGATTATCCGTGGTGCGCTGGCCGTCGGAAGCTGTGCCGGGAGCATCATAGGCAATCTGCGGAGCACGGCGAACACGACGCTGACCCGCGTTGTAGGTCCAGGCCTGGCGTGCCTGCTGTACCTGGTTCAGTGTCTCATGCACCAGGAGTACCTCACCCGTCAGGCGGGCGGGGGCTTCAACCTGCTGTACGAAATACAGCAGGATGTTGTCCTTGTCGCCGTCCTTTTTGTCCTTGAGGTATTCCGGCCAGCTCATTTTTTCATTGATGCGAATCGGTGTGAAGGCACCGTTAGCTTGAACGGGAACCTGCACAAAAGTGCGCTCCAAGGCACCGCCTCTATAGCGTGTAATATGGTTCCAGATCACCTCAAGGCCGTTTTGCGGAATCGGGAAGGCCAGGGTTTCGTCAAAGTTGCTGAGGCCGTTGCCGCCATCCGTCAGTTCGGTTTGAACGGCGTTTTGGCGGGCTTTCGCGTACACCGAATCGGGATAGGCGGCTGTACGATGGGTTGGATACACCGGCATGCGGAAGCTGTCAGGATAGCGCTTGAACATGGCCAGCTGTCCGGGGCTTAAGCGATCAGCATATTGCTCTGCATTTTCTGCCGTAATCACGAAGAGCGGCTGCTCGCCGGCAAAGGGGTTGGCGTAACGCTCCTGGCTTTGCGCTAGGCCGCCGTTCCAGGCCGGGATGCTGCCGTCGGCATTCCCCTGCATTTCAGCACCTACAGGTGTCAGGCTTTGGCCCAGCTGGCTTGCCTGATCAGGCGATACAGCAGCGTGAGCGGGCAGGGCAAGTGCCATGGCAAGCAGCAGTGGTTGGGTCGGGAAGCGTGTTGTCATTATTGTGTCTCCTCAACTCTGTTCAGAAGGATACCGATGCACTGAGGGACAGGTAATCCCGGTCATCAATCGCGTTGTAATCGCCACCGAAATAGTTGGTGTATCCCAGCTGGAAGCGGTAGCGATTCAGATAGTCGGCGCTCAGGCTCAGGCCCAATGCTTTTTCCCCTTCACGGAAGGCTGCGCCCGGCTCAGGGCCATAGCCGTAAATACCATGTTTGAAGCTGATTTCAGGCGTCAGGTTCACACCGGCAAAGGCGTTGGGGTAGTTCAGTGAAGCGCGCAGCACATAGCCAAGCGAATCCTGAGTCACAAAGCCCTCGTCATCGCCGGAAGCGTAACCATAGGCACCGGCACGCCCGTATTTAAGCGCATTGGCATCCTCATCCAGACCGTGAACATGGGTCCAGCCCAATTCGCCGATCAGCGCCAGGCGGCTTGCGCCCAAAACGCGATCATGGAAGCTGACCAGGCTGCTCTGCACCTGAGTGACATCAAACAGGCCGTAGCCTCTGACTTCGCCACCAGCGCCAGCATTGGCGACCAGTTGGTCTGCTGCCGTGTTGCCAATGCCACCGGAGAACTGGGTCAGAATGGCACCGACCAGCAGCGGACCATTAACCTGTACGGGTACATCCTGGCGGTGAGAAATCTCACCGGACCAGGCCAAATCACCTATGTTGGTGTTGAAGCTCAGGCCGATCATGCTGATCTCTTCCGGGTAAGACGTGAAATAACGGCTTTGGAAGACACCGGCGCTACCGGCCTGAGTTGCAGCCGTTTGTGCCGCAGCGGCGGCGGCCATCTGTTCGGCTTGTGTGGGCGCCATGGGGTTGGCCGCATTCTCAACGATATATTGAGTGGCAGCAGCCTGGCCAATAGCCTGTAGATCCGCTGCAGTGACCGGTGTATTTACACCGCTGGTGACGGGCAGGCGGCTGTGATAGCGCGCGAAATAGAGGCCGAACTCAGTATTATTGAGCTGCTCCGAGAAGTAGCGCATGGCGAGGCCAAACTGACCATCGTCATCCGCCTCGCGACGGCCATTCGCATGTCGATATACAACGGGGTCAAATCCTAACGCAGCGGCTGTAAATGCTGTGTTGAAATATTGCTGATCGGTCAGGCCCAGCGGTACACGGATGCCATTACAACCTTCGGCCGCGAAGTCGTTAGTGGAGAAATAGGTGCCGCAACCATCAATAGCAGTGGGCTCCCATTGCAGCTGATAAAACGCTTCAGCGCTCAGGTTTTCATTGATCCCCAAGGACATGAATACCTGATTGGCAGGTAACAGGGCATCACGCACTTCAGCGCCAGGGCGGCGAATGGCACTGACGTCGATGCTGTTGACGCTGTTCAGGCCGCCTTGGATAAAGGCACTTTCACCCCAGTTAATGACCTGTCTGCCCAGGCGCACATCCAATGGATGCTGACCGGATTCACCGACATCAAAACTTGCGTAAACATAAGCATCCAGCAGCTCCGCACCGGAGAATTTGGCATAGTCGTTGAAGTCGTCATCGTTTAGCTGGGCGCCTGGCTGGTAGCCATTAGTGGTATGGCCGTGTGGGCGGCCTTCGTTTTCAAGTTCAAAGTCGAACCAGTATTTGCCGCGGGCAAAGAAACCGACATTGTCATATCTCAGGTCCAGCTCATGGATACCCTTGAAGACTTTGGAGAAGGTTTCGCCCTGTTCAAAGTTCTGGTTGCCATCATCATAGCTGCCTGAGCCAGCACTGGTGCCGCCATTGGGCTTGGAAATCAAACCTTTGTCGGCTTCCTCCAGTCGCCAGCTGGCGCCCATGGAAAGCTGAGAGTCAAAGCGGCCTTCAATCTCGCCGAGATTGAAAGAAACGGCCTGTGCAGTGGGAGCGGCTGCCACCAGCAAAGCCAATAAGGTAGGTTGTGTACCCGGAACACGTCCGAAGCGGCGCAGAAAAATGCGTTTTTTTGTTTCCATTTCGTTCACCGAGACGTTCTTATTTTTATCCTGATTCGGCAGGCGCTTGGTATTTCATTGATTAATCAATGAATTGCAGGAGGGTTGTTGCATGGTTGCGTACTCCTTACGCTATTTATAATCCATGGCAGAGGTGCCGTTCTCAATGACAAAGCTGTGCAGATTGACTGACAAAAGTATTCCAGTTGGAGTACATTCGAGCTCAGTATACGAATAATAAAAGGTGAAGAGGATGATTCAGCGCACAGTGACCGTGCCTTCAGGATACGTACTTCAGCTGCTGCATCAAGCAAATACTCAGGGAGTCGACATCGATGAACTGTTGCACATGGTGGGTATTGATGCTGAGGAGTTAAAGTCACTTTCCGAATTTGATGCCGAGCGCTTTGGTGCCTTGTACCAGCGCTTGATGTACATCGCTCAGGACGAATTTTTCGGCATGGTCAGTGGCAGCAAGGTGCCGAACGGAACTTTCCGCATGATGTGTCATGCCATTATTCACTGTGGTTCGCTGAAGAAGGCGATCTATCGCGCCAGCGCCTTTCATGAAATCTGTCGTGGCACACAGATCAAACCGGTATTGGTGCAGAAAGGGCGTTATGCCAAGGTGTCATTCGGCCCCGTGGATCACGCCGAAATTGATTTGGAAACGTTGGTTCAGCAGGCCCCGCCCGAGCGTATACGTTCAACACTCTCCATGTGGCATCACTTCATTAGCTGGCTGATTGGCGCTCAAATTGAGTTAAAAGCGGCCTATTTCACGTTTCCGGAACCTGAGGATACCGAGTTCTACCAGAAACAGTTCCGCTCGGAAGTGCGTTTTGATCAGCATGATAACGCCCTGGTTTTTGCGGCCAGTTATCTGGATCAGCCTCTGGTGCAAACAGAAGAAACCTTGCGTAGTTTTCTGAAATCAGCGCCTTATCAGCTGATCGCAATGGTGAACGACGATGCATCCCTGACTTCCCAGGTTGAGGCGCTGATCGGGAAGGATTTCAGTCGACCTTTGCCCAGTGCCGAGGAAATAGCCTCGCGTCTCAATCTCTCGGTTTCAACCTTGCGCAGGCGTTTGTTGGAGGAGGAAACCTCCTATCAGGCGATCAAGGATGTATGCCGTAAACGCGCAGCTCTGCATTACATGGGCTCGCCCCAGTTATCCATCAATGACGTGGCTGAACTGATGGGGTTTGATGACCCTTCAGCTTTTTTCCGGTCGTTTAAACGCTGGACCGGCATGACCCCCGGGGAATACCGTCGCAGTGACGAATATCGCCAACAGTTCCTGCTGGATTAAAAGGGCTCTGTGTGTGATTAAACGTCAGTTTACATAACGGCTGACGTAGATTGTCAGTGAAACAGGCGAGTTTTGCTATTGCTGAAACTGCCTCGGAAACTGATGATCTCAGGCACATACAAGAAGTCGGCCACCTGTTGGCCGATCTCCCGATAATGACAACAAGAACGGGGGTGCCATGCACAAGATCCTGTTGTTCGGTCTCTGGCCGATGCTATTCCTGTCTCTCGCTATGCCATCCCTGGCAGCGACTCCCTATGATCGCGCACAGTCCGCCAGTCTGTTGACTGAAGGTGTCTCCCGGGTTCTTCTGCTCGATGTCGTTCAGGTTCCTGACTCGAAACGAGTTATCGCAGTTGGCGAGCAGGGCAGCATTATCTTCTCTGATGACGACGGCCTGAGCTGGCAGCAAGCCAAGGCTCCGGTTTCGGTGTTGCTGACAGCGGTACAGATGGTGTCAGCACGCGATGGCTGGGCTGTTGGGCATGATGGTGTGGTCTTGCATACCCGCGATAGCGGGCTTAGCTGGGAGCTTCAGCAGTCAGGACAGGATCTTTTGCAGGTTCAATTAAGTGGCTTGAGTCAGGCGAGAGAGAGCGCTTCGGCAACGGGTGATCTTGAGCGCGAAGATGAGTTGTCCTGGCAAATGGATGATATCCAGATCGCGCTGGAAGAAGGGGCCATGCCCACACTGCTTGATCTGTTTTTTATGGATGAGCAGCGAGGCTTTGTCGCCGGTGCTTATGGGCGCCTGTTCTACACATCCGATGCGGGCAAGACCTGGTCCAGCCTTGGGTATAAACTGCCCAATCCCGACCGGTTGCACCTCAATGCGCTTTTGCTGACGAGAAATGGACGACTGCTGGTGGCGGGAGAGGCCGGGTTATTGGTGTATAGCGATGACTTGGGTGAGAGTTGGGAGTCTGCGCATTCACCCTATGAAGGCTCGTTCTTTGCTCTGGTGGAAAGTGATCATCTCTATCTGTTAGGGCTAAGAGGGCATCTGTACAGCTCTGAGGATGGTCTGGATTGGCAGTCGGAGCCGCTTGCGACTGAAGCAACGCTCAACGCGGCGGTGGTCTCCTCTGGCCAGCTGTATTTGCTGGGTCAGGGCGGCTTGTTGATGCGCAAGAGGAACGATGGTTTTGCGGCTTTACCTGAGGTGTCACGCAACGGATATTCTGCAGGGGTTCTGCTTGGACAGCGCTTGTTGCTGGCCGGTGAGGGCGGGATTACCCCCGTCCTGTTGGCAAACGCAGGAGGTGCGCAATGAGTCGCCTGGATCGCCTTTTGCTTGCGCCAGTTCGCGCTTCAGAGCGACTGCTGGAGCAACTGTTGTTTGGCCATCGCACCGTTGTTGCGCTCTGTTTTCTTGCCATGACTCTGCTGTTGACCTGGCAAGCTGTTCAGATTCGACCGGATGCCAGTTTCGTCAAAATGATCCCGTCGTCGCACCCCTATGTTGCCAATTATCTGGAACACAGAGATGAGCTCTCTGGTCTGGGGAATAGCATTCGTGTTGTGGTGGCGGCTAAAGATGGCAATATTCTGCAACCAGAGTTTCAACACACACTCAAGGCTGTAACCGATGAGCTGTTCTTTCTGCCGGGTGTAGACCGGTCAGCGCTCAAATCCATCTGGACGCCTAATGTGCGTTGGACTGAGGTAACCGAAGACGGTTTTGTCGGGGGACCTGTCATCCCCGAGGATTATGATGGATCGGCCTCATCGCTGGAGCAGCTCAGAACCAATATTCTGCGTTCCGGTCAGCTGGGGCGACTCGTCGCCAATGATTTTGGCTCGGCTCTGATTCAGGTGCCGCTGTTTGAGCGTATTCCCGAAACCGGTCAAAAACTGGACTATCAGCAGTTTTCCGAACGGCTTGAAGCCTTGGTGCGTCAGAAGTACAGCTCGGCTAATGTCGAGATCCATATCACCGGCTTTGCCAAGGTTGTCGGTGACCTGATTGACGGAGCGGCTCAGGTAGCGACCTTCTTTGGTATCGCCTTCGTAGTAACGCTGGTACTGCTGTACCTGTATTCCCACAGTCTTATGGGTACCCTGATACCGCTGTGCTGCTCTCTGATTGCGGTGATCTGGCAGCTTGGTCTGTTGAATTGGTTAGGCTACGGCCTGGATCCATACTCCATGCTGGTACCTTTTTTGGTATTCGCCATCGGCGTGAGCCATGGCGTGCAGGTGGTCAATAACGTCCGCATCGAAGCGGCCGCTGGCGCTGACAAACTGGACGCTGCACGCAAGGCGTTCCGTACGATTTTCATCGCCGGTTTCACAGCACTGCTGTCGGATGGTCTGGGCTTTGTCACCCTGATGGTGATCGATATCCAGGTTATTCAGGACCTTGCCGTTGCCGCTTCGCTGGGTGTGTTGGTGATTGTAGTGACCAACCTCTTGCTGCTGCCTCTCTTGATCTCCTGGACCGGAGTTGGCCAGCGCGCCATCCATAAAACGCGTCATGGAGTTGAGCGCAGTGCCGGTCTTTGGCGAGCGCTGGTGTGTTTCTCACGTCCAAAAGGGGCTTTGGCAGCGTTGGCTGTAGCAGCGTTACTGGCCTGGTATGGATTTGGTGTCAGTCGCGACCTGCAAATTGGTGACTTGAGTGCGGGGGCACCTGAGTTGCGTGAAGACTCTCGTTATAACCAGGATAATGCCTTCATAACCGCGAATTACAGCAACTCCAGTGATGTGTTTGTGGTGATGGTGAAAACACCTGCTGAACAATGCAGCCGTTTTGAAACACTGCAGCTGGTAGACCGTTTCCAGTATTACCTGACCAATGTATCCGGTGTGCAAAGTAGCTTGTCTCTGGTCGATGTGGCCGAGCGGGTGACGGCCGGGTTGAATGAGGGCAGCCTGAAGTGGCGCAGTGTCAGTCGTAACCAGTATGTCATCAATTCATCGCTGCGCTATGTGCCGGCAGGTTTGATGAATGCGGATTGCTCGTTGCTGCCTGTGGTGCTGTTCCTGGAAGATCATAAGGCCGCTACGTTGGAGCGCGTTTCCACTGCAGTTGATGCCTTCGCGCAGCGCCATAACAGTGATCAGATTCAGTTCATGATGGGGGCAGGGAATGCCGGGTTCGAAGCGGCTACCAATGCGGTTATCGCCGAGGCCCAGTATGAAATGCTGCTCTGGGTGTACGGCGTAGTGAGCCTCCTGTGCCTGCTGACGTTCCGTTCAATACGGACGGTAGTCTGCATCATTCTCCCGCTGGCGCTGACATCCTTGTTGTGCCAGGCACTGATGGCCAGGCTGGGTATCGGCGTTAAGGTTGCAACGCTCCCGGTCATCGCCTTGGGAGTTGGTATAGGGGTGGATTACGGGATCTACATCTACGCGCGCCTGAACAGCTTCCTGCAGCAGGGCATGGCGTTGCCTGAGGCTTATTACGAGACACTGCGTTCAACGGGCAAGTCTGTAGCCTTTACCGGGTTAACGCTGGCGATCGGTGTAGTGCTTTGGGTATTGTCGCCGATTCGTTTTCAGGCCGACATGGGCATCCTGCTTACCTTCATGTTCCTGCTCAATATGCTGGGGGCGTTGATTTTGCTGCCGGCACTGTCCTGCCTGCTGAACTATCAACGGGAGCCGCGAGAAGTTGCTCAAACCGTGCTGTAAGCACCTTCTCGTCCAGGATATGAAGCCAAGGGTCAATCAGGTATCCAGCAGTGATACCTGGTTGTTCTCTGCCTGGCGTTGCAAAAACTCCTGACGCGCCTGCTGCACTTTCAGAAGGCTCAGGTTGAAAGGATCATCAAGCATCGCTGGTTGATTCACGACAGCCTTGGGTTGCTCCAGACCCAAATAGGTGGACTGGTCCAATGCGGTCTTATGGATCAATACTGTTCCACCTGTTGCTTGTGACAAATAATCTGCTCGCGCCTGGGCTAATGCTGGCCCCTTGGGGACGTTAAGGGGATTCAGTGCAAGGCTGCCGGGGTCAATACCCAGCTCTGAGAAGAAAGTATTGGACGTTTGCAGGTAGCCATTGTTATCCAGGGTTGCGACGACACGGCCATTTACAATGACTTCTGCGTAGGTTTCATTGAGCCTTTCATCGCCGGGTTGGATCTGGCTGTGTTGAGCCTCCAAAAAAGACTGACTCCGTTGCAGGTATTCTTGATACTGCCGCTCCGGCAACTCGCTGATCGGCTTGGTCTGGCTGGGATCGATTTTCAGTGGTGTCAGGCCGCTGAGAGAAATTGAACCACTGATAGTGGTCATACGCTTTCACCTTGCTGATTTTCATTGAGACCTTTGGTTCCCCCTGCCAGTTGGCGCTCAATCTCTTCCTCGATCATTGCTTCAATTTTCATACGTTCCTCAAAAGTCATCTGTGCCAAAGCTTCTTCAGTCAGTCCCATCTCCTGAAGCATTTGGTAGCGAATGCGCTCGGCAGGTGACATTTGCAGGATACGAAGCAACTCCTCACGGGCGTTATGTTCGATTACCTCTTCGGCGTGGGTCAGATCGAGGCTGGAGGTCTTGTCTTGTTCCAAAACTTCCTTGCTTTCGGTTGCGGTTTTGGCCGCTTGCTCCAGCAGCATTGCCGCGAAGTCCATTTGCTTGTTCTCAGTGCTCTTCTGAGAGGGCGCCGTGATAAGGGTTGAGAGTGCGTCGATTCTGATCATGTGGGGGCTCCTTTAGCTGTGAGTTAACTTTTAAGCAAGGTTCGAGCCAGTAATTGCGGTGTTTAAAAACAATGTCTTATGGTTTTTTTGGGTGATATAAATTTCAAATGAGGCAAGGTGTTGCCGGGATGGTTGTCACTGGTTTGCAGGCAGGGGCTCCAGAAACCCCTGTCGTGTTCAGGCTTCAACACCGGATTTGGTGGCCGCTGTAGTGGTAGATATGGGAGTCAGGCAGCGCTACTATTAGCGCTGGAAATCGGGCCGCACTGGACGTGGCTTCTATCCTTTCCAAGGCACGCATGTTCGTTTTCAAGGAGGAAAATGACTGTGATAACTCTTTGTATCAAGTTCAGCCAGTCGTTCAAAATCTCCAGAAGGCTTTTGCCTGAAATCAGGCATGCTTGCATGGTAATAACCCCTGGATTTAATGGACTGACCGAATGAAAATTTTCATTGGTATTCTCGCTCTGCTGATTTCATCTCTGTGTTTTGCAAATGAAGTGCAAGTAGCTGATACAGGAATCACATTTCAAGCACCTGATGATTTTGGTGCTCTCTCTCAAGAAATTCTTGATTTTAAATGGCCGCACAAACGCGCTCCAAGGTGGGTTGTCGGGAATGAAACGGGTAGTACTACAATCGCATACGATCTCAAGCCTCATGATATTTCGGCCGCTCCTTTAGAAGCACTTATTGGCGATTTTGCAGCGACTTTTGAGCGAGTCGTGCCTGGAATGGAGTTGAAGAAGCAGGAAGTGATTCATTTGTCGGGACGCGACTGGATCTACTTCGAAGTAACGTCCAATGCGATTGATACCGATATTTACAATATTATGCTGGTAACCAGCTATGGGAAAGAGATGCTGGTATTTAACTTCAACTCGACTAAAGAAGACTTTCCTAAATACGAAAAAGCGCTAAGAAATAGTGTTAATACAATTAAGATTCCATAGGAATACTTCAATATGATTTGCGAGCCATTTTAATATGGCTCGTTTTATGAATTTTATTCTGTAATGATCTTTCCTTGTGGGTATATTGCTTCGTCGCTTACAGCCTTTTGGTGCTTTTAGGCATACACTACTCACTTCCGAATCTACCTGTATCTTGCTCCTATGTCCCGCACCGAACGCCTGCTCGATATCCTCCAGATCTTGCGCCGTCATCGTCGACCTGTGAAAGGCGCCGTATTGGCGGAGGAAACCGGTATTTCCCTGCGTACGCTCTACCGGGATATCGCTACCCTACAGTCGATGGGCGCAGAAATTGATGGCGAGCCCGGTCTTGGCTATGTGCTTAAGCCCGGTTTCCTGTTGCCGCCACTGATGTTTTCGCCCGAGGAGATCGAGGCGCTGGCACTGGGGCTTAAGTGGGCAGGGGCGCGCACTGATGGGCCTATGGGGCAGGCGGCTCGAGATGCCATGGCTAAGCTGGGGGCGGTATTGCCACTGGAATTACGACAGCGATTTGATGACGATGCATTGGTCGTAGTGCCCTGTGGGCCTCAGCCCGTGCGTGAAGACCTGCCGCTGATCCGCAAGGCGTTGAACGGTGAGTGCAAGCTGTTACTGGATTATTCGGACCAGAAAGGCGCCAAAACCAAGCGCGTGGTCTGGCCGGTAACGGTCGGGTTCTTTGATTCTGTTCAGGTACTGGCGGCCTGGTGTGAGCTGCGAAATGACTACCGGCATTTCCGTATCGATCGTATTCAGGATGTTAAAGCGCTGGCTGAGAAAACCCCCAAGCGCCGTTTCCAGATGATGAAAGAGTGGCGGCAAACACTACTGACAGAAACTGACAGTGGTGGGCAGTAAAGTCTCCTTACACACCAAGTGAAAGGAGACAAACATGTCCAAGGAATTGATCCTCTATACCCACCCTCAGTCTCGCGGCGCCATTGTGCAGTGGATGCTGGAAGAGATTGGCCAGCCGTATTCGGTGCGTGTGCTGGACTATAAAACCAACATGAAAGCACCTGAATACCTGACGTTGAATCCCATGGGCAAGGTGCCTGCGCTTCAGCATGGCGATGTGGTTGTGACGGAAACCGCGGCCATTTGTGCCTATCTGGCAGATGCTTTCCCGCAGGCAGAACTGGCGCCGGCGCTGGAAGATCGGGGTGAATACTACCGTTGGCTGTTTTTTGCAGCAGGTTGTGGCGAGCCGGCCATGTTTGATCATGCAGCAGGCTGGATTCCGGAAACAGACGAGCTGCAGAGCAGCCTGGGGTACGGTACTTTCGAGAAGACGTTCGACACTCTGGCCAGTTGGTTGTCCAATCGAACGTATGTGGCCGGTAACCGATTCACGGCTGCCGATGTATATGTGGGGTCGCTGCTTCGTTTCGGTATGGACTTTAACCTCATCCCGCGCAAGCCGGAATTTGAAGCCTACGTTGCACCTTTTCTTGAGCGTCCTGCCCGAAAACAGGCTGATGCCAAAATTCAGGCTTTGATGGAAGACGTTGCCTGATTCCAAGGTTCGAACCGGACCGTCGTTGAGGGTCCGGTTAGTACGCTGTTGAGGCATTAAAAAGCCCGGCTCATTGGCCGGGCTGACAGGGCGTTAAGCGGCTTGTTTCAGGCGTTTAATCCTAGTTCAAACGCTCAAAGACGGTAGCGATACCCTGACCCATGCCGATACACATGGTGGCCAGGCCCAGAGTGGCATCCTTCTGTTCCATCACGTTGATCAGGGTATTGGAAATGCGGGTACCCGAGCAACCCAGCGGGTGGCCGAGAGCGATGGCGCCGCCGTTCAGGTTGATCTTGTCATCCATTACGTCCTGCAACCGCAAGCCCTTGATGACGGCCAGGGCCTGTGCCGCAAAGGCTTCGTTCAGTTCAATCACATCCAGGTCATTCACGGTCAGACCGGCATTCTTGAGCGCTTTCTGAGTGGCGGGAACCGGGCCGTAACCCATGATGGACGGGTCACAGCCAGCAACGCCCATGCCGATTACACGGGCACGCGGCTTGAGGCCCAGTTCCTGTGCACGTGCTGCCGACATCATCAGCATGGCTGAGGCGCCATCGGAGAACGCGGAAGAGGAACCCGCGGTGACGGTGCCGCCCTTGGGCATAAAGGCAGGCTTGAGCCCGGCCAGTGTCTCAACCGTAGTTTCCGGACGAATGACTTCATCACTGGTCACCAGGCTTTTGAAGCCCTGCTTGTCGTGACCTTCCAGCGGCAGGATCTCGTTATCCCAGCGGCCTTCCAGCGCTGCCTGATGCGCGCGCTGGTGGGAACGGGCGGCAAAGGCATCCTGCTCTTCACGGGAGATGTTATTCATCTTGCCCAGCATCTCGGCGGTCAGGCCCATCATCATGGATGCCTTGGCGATCTGCTTGGACATGGCCGGGTTTACATCGATGCCGTGCAGGATGGAGATGTGCCCCATGTGTTCAACACCGCCGACCATGAAGGTATCACCGTTGCCGCTGGCGATTGCTTGGGCTGCAGTGTGCAGCGCCGACATGGATGAGCCACACAGGCGGTTTACCGTTTGACCGGCGACGGAGTGGGGCAGGCCTGCCAAGAGGGCTGCGCTGCGTGCTACGTTGAAACCCTGTTCCAGGGTCTGGTTAACACAGCCCCAGATCACATCGTCGATGCTGTTTGGGTCCAGTGCTGCGTTACGGACCAGCAGGCCTTTCATCAGCGCAGCAGACAGGTCATCAGCACGTACATTGCGGAAGGAGCCGCCCTTGGACTGGGCCATGGGGCTGCGTACCCCGTCGATGATGACGATATCGTTCGGTTTAAGACTCATCGGTTTTTCTCCTTATCCAAAGTAGGTCTGGCCAGCGGCTGCCATGGCGCGCATTTTGTCGGTCGGCTGGTAGAGCTTGCCCAGTTCTGCATGCTGATCAGCCAGGTCGCAGAATGCCTGCAGGCCCATCTGGTCAACGTAGAACAGCGCACCACCGCGGAACGGTGGCAAACCGATGCCGTATACCAGGCCCATATCAACTTCAGCAGGTGTTTCGACGATGCCATCTTCCAGGCAACGTACAGACTCAATGCACAGTGGGATCATCATGCGGGCAATGATCTCTTCATCACTGAATTCACGCGCTGGGCCGACCACGCCGTCCAGCAGAGCCGGCAGTTCTTCATCGACCAGTTTCTTCGGTTTGCCCTTGCGATCCGGCTCGTAACGGTAGAAGCCCTTGCCGTTTTTCTGACCGAGACGCTGTTCCTTGTAGAGGCGTTCAATCACGGTTTCGCCTTCATTGCGCATGCGATCCGGGAAGCCATCGGCCATGACGGCGCCGGCATGTTGCGCGGTATCAATGCCGACCACGTCGAGCAGGAAGGCCGGACCCATGGGCCAGCCAAAGCGTTCCATCACCTTGTCTACCTGACGGTAGTCGGCGCCGTCACGCAGCAAGCCTGTGAAGCCTGCGAAGTAGGGGAAGAGGATACGGTTGACCAGGAAGCCCGGGCAGTCGTTAACCACGATAGGGGTTTTGCCCATCGCCTTGGCATAGGCTACGGTGCGACCAATGGCAGCTTCAGAGCTTTTTTCGCCACGGATAACCTCAACCAGCGGCATCTGGTGTACCGGGTTGAAGAAGTGCATGCCGCAGAAGTTTTCCGGCTTCTTCAGTGCCTTTGCCAGTTCGGTGATGGAGATGGTCGAGGTATTCGAGGTCAGGATGGCGTCTTCCTGCAGATGGGTTTCCACCTCGGCCAGCACGCTCTGCTTGATTTTCGGGTTTTCGACCACGGCTTCGACGACCAGGTCCACATTGCCGAAGTCACCATAACTCAGGGTTGGACGGATACGTGCCAGGCTGGTCGCCAGCTTGCGACCGTCAATCTTGCCGCGCTCCAACTGCTTGTTAAACAGCTTGGAGGCTTCACTGAGACCCAACTGCAGCGCACCTTCGTTGATATCCTTCATCAGGATCGGCGTGCCACGAGAAGCACTCTGGTAGGCTACGCCGCCGCCCATGATACCGGCACCCAATACAGCTGCCTGACGTACAGGCTCAACATCGGCCTCGTAGCGTTTACTGACACGTTTGATCTGCTGATCCTTGAGGAACAAACCGACCAGTGCAGGCGTTACCGCATTCGTTGCCAACTTGGCAAAGCCTTTGGCTTCAACCGCCTGAGCATCATCACGGGTCATGTTGGCGTGTTTCTGGATAGAGCCCAGTGCGGCCATTGGTGCAGGATAGTGTGGGCCAGCTTTGGCACCGATCATGCCCTTGGCGGATTCAAACGCCATCATCTGTTCGATCTGGTTCAGTTTGATCGGGCTCTGTTTCTCGGAGCGGCGGGCCTGGTAGTCGAACTCACCGGCTACACAACGACGCAGCAGATCCAGTGCGCCATCACGCAATAGTTCAGGCTCGACAATCGCATCAACAGCACCGACTGCCAAGGCATTCTTGGCACGCTGTTCGGTGCCACCGCAGATCCATTCGTTGGCATTATCCACGCCTACCAGACGCGGCAGGCGAACGGTGCCACCCCAGCCCGGGTAGATGCCCAGTTTGACTTCCGGCAAGCCGACCTTGGCATCGCTGTTCATGACGCGGTAGTCGCAGGCCAGGCAGAGTTCGAAGCCACCGCCCAGCGCAACACCATTAATGGCGGCAACGGTCGGGCAGGGCAGATCTTCGATGCTGTTGAATACGGCGTTCATTTGCATCAGGCCGCTGACGATTTCGTCTTCGCCAGCTGAGAACAGGCCGACAAATTCGGTGATATCGGCACCGACGATAAAGCTGTCCTTGTCACTGCGGATGAGCAGGCCCTTAAGGTCAGCCTGAGCTTTCAGGGTGGTTACAGCCTGTTGCAGTTCAGCCATGGTGGCCTGATTCAGTTTGTTGACGCTATCGTCCCGGCTGGCAAATACCAGCTCATAAAGCCCGGGTTCGATTGCGGCCAGTTGTATTGCTTTTCCTTCCATCAACATGGTCAGACTCCGTGGCAATCGCGGTCGGTGTTCGGCGTGAACGACCGCAGGTTGTCATTGTTAAAAGGGGTTCCGGCAGGCTTAGCCATTGGATGATTCTGCCGGGACATATCTGTGCGGGATGTATTTACGCACCGTGTATTCATGACGTGACCAGCCGTGGCAACTGTCGAGCAGCAGTTTTTCGGCCAACTCCATCACGTTTTTCTCATCGCTTGGCCACAGGGTTTGAATCGCAGTGGTGGCCAGCGGTGCGAGCAGCTCGTGCAGATGTGTGCAGTTGTGAATACCGTTGAACAGTTCCTTGGCTTCCCGGTGCCAGCCCGGCCCGATGCGAGTACCTTCCAACTGGCGAAATTGCTTCGCGATCGATGGGCATTGGGGGAAAGGCGAAGCATCGATCACGGCTTCGACTTCAATGATCTTCATGCTGCGGTCGATGGTGAGCCGCATCCGCATATCATGAAAAGGCTCACCGGCACTGACGTAGCCACCGCGCTCGGCGTTATCCAGGTCATAGGTTTTGATGTCGGTGATATGTGCCTCAATATCCCAGAGGCCATCTTCACGTTCATAGCCATCACATTGCACCTGGCGTCTGTGATGAAGGCGACGACGGATCGGTTTCGTAAGCGACATCGACGACTCCTCAGGCCACATCCTGGTGGCTGGTTTTGAGCATGCGGCGCAAAATCTTGCCTACGTTGGACTTGGGCAGTTCAGGAACAAACTCGATCACCTTGGGCACCTTGTAGGCGGTGAGTCGCTCACGGCACCAGTCGCGCACGGCCTGTTCGGTCAATTGATCATCGCGCCTGACGGCAAACACTTTCACCACTTCGCCACTGACAGGGTCGGGCAGGCCGATAGCGGCGCATTCGACGATATCCGGGTGCTCGGTGACGATATCTTCAACTTCGTTGGGATAGACGTTGAAACCGGAGACAATGATCAAGTCCTTGGCGCGATCGACGATACGCAGGTAGCCGCCTTCTTCCAGCACGGCGATATCACCGGTAATCAGGTATCCCTGATCGGTAAAGCTGGCGCGAGTGGCATTGTCGTTCTGCCAGTATCCGGCCATGACTTGAGGGCCACGTACACAGAGCTCACCGGGCATGCCGTCGGGTACGGCTTCGCCATCACCGCCCATGATCAGCACTTCGGTTTCCGGCACGGGGCGGCCAATGGTGCCGCAGCGAATGGCATCGGGTGGGTTAATGGCAACGGCTGGAGAGGTTTCGGTCAGTCCGTAGGCTTCGATGATGGTGCAGCCGGTCACCTTGCGCCATTGCTCGCCTGCAGCGTGGGTAAGTGCCATGCCGCCAGACAGGGTCATGCGCAGTTTGCTGAAGTCCAGGGCACGGAAGTCTTCGTTGTTGCACAGCGCCACAAACAGGGTGTTGAGGCCGAGGAAAGTGGTAAAGGGCCAGCTGCTGATCTCTTTAACCAGGCCCGGCAGATCCCGTGGGTTTGGGATCAGAATACTGTGTCCGCCACTGGCCATGATGATCTGTGCCACGGTAAAGGCGTAGATATGGTAAAGCGGCAGCGGTGAAATCACGTTGGCCGCCCAGTCGCTGGCGACATCGCGAATAATGATGTGCCCCTGCAGCATATTCGACAGCAGATTTGCGTGGGTCAGCATGGCGCCCTTGGATACACCTGTGGTGCCGCCGGTGTATTGCAGCACCGCCAGATCACCGGGTTTGCGTGTCACTTTTTCCGGTTTTTTGTCGATATGGTTGAGCAGCGCGGTGCGCATACTGATGGCGCCCGGCAGTGAGTACTTGGGCTCCATCTTCTTGATGTATTTCACCGCCGCGTTCAGCAGGTGGCGTTTGACAAAGCCGTGCAGGTCGCCCACTTGAGTGACCAGGACTGTGCGAATATCAGTCTTTGCAATGATCTTCTCGGCGTTGTGGGCCATGCTCTTGTGAATGAGCAGTGCCTTGGCACCACTGTCACGGAACTGGTGCTCCATTTCCGTTGGCGTATACAGGGGGTTGGTGTTTACAACCACCAGGCCTGCGCGCAGGGCGCCAAACAATGCGACCGGGTACTGAATCAGGTTGGGCAGCTGAATAGCGATACGGTCCCCGGGGACCAGGTCCGTTTCCTGCTGCAGGTAGACGGCGAAAGCGTTCGCAAGACGATCCAGTTCCGCGTATGTCAGTGTGCGTCCCAGGCTGGTAAACGCAGGGCGCTCGGCATAACGACGGCACACGTCGTCAAAGAAATCGGTGATGGCTTCGTATCCCTCCGGATTCAGTGATGGAGGGATCTGTTGGCCGTTGTCGTTCATCCTAATCATGCTTATGCCCATATGCTTGTTGTTGTGAGGGCTTGTGTCCGGCGATTTTCGCTGCCATGACAGTCGGGCGTTGCCGGGGTGTTTGGCCCCGGCGGGTAGTGGTTTGCCATGATCCCTGGAAAACCACTGGTTTCTGCCTTAGAAGATGAAGTTGTCTTCCGGCAGCTCCATCAGATTGTCGGAACCGGACAGCATGGTTTCGACCAGTCCACGGGTACGCGGCAGGATGCGTTCGAAGTAGAAACGAGCGGTGGTCAGCTTGCTGCGGTAGAAAGCAGCATCGCCTTCGCCAGCGGCCAGTTTCATCTGTGCAACCTGTGCAGAGCGCGCCCAGAAGTAAGCCAGGGTGACGTAACCGGAGTACATCAGGTAGTCCACGGAGGCGGCACCGACTTCTTCCTTGTTCATCATAGCCTTCATGCCGATCTGCTGGGTCAAATCGCCCCATTCGCTGTTCAACTTGGCCAGCGGACCAGTGAATGCGCGCAGTTTCGGATCTTCTTCCGCGACTTTGCAGAACTTGTGAATCACCTTGGTGAAGCTCTTCAGGGTTTCGCCCTGTGTCATCAGCACTTTGCGGCCCAGCAGGTCCAGTGCCTGAATCTGAGTGGTGCCTTCGTACAGCATGGAGATACGGCAATCACGTACGTTCTGCTCCATACCCCATTCGCTGATGTAGCCGTGGCCACCGTAGATCTGCAGGCCATGGTTGGCGCTTTCGAAACCGACTTCGGTCAGGAAGGCTTTGGCGATGGGGGTCAGGAACGCCAGTTGGGTATCCGCGTTGGCTTTTTCTTCACCCTCAGCGTGTTTCACTTTATCGACCAGCATTGAGCAGTAGTAGATCAGGGCGCGGCCACCTTCAGCGAAGGCTTTCTGGGTCAGCAGCATTTTGCGCACTTCAGGGTGCACAATGATCGGATCAGCTGCTTTATCAGGGGCGGCGGGGCCAGTCAGAGCACGCATCTGCAGGCGTTCGCGAGCGTAGGGCAGGGAGTTCTGGAAGCCCCATTCGGCATGTGCCAGACCTTGCATGGCGGTACCCAAACGCGCGGTGTTCATGAAGGTGAACATGCAGTTCAGGCCCTTGTTGGCCGGTCCGATCAGATAGCCGGTGGCACCGTCAAAGTTCATCACACAGGTAGAGTTGCCGTGGATGCCCATCTTGTGTTCGATGGAGCCACAGTTGACCGCATTGCGCTCACCTGCACCGCCATCAGCGGTCGGCATGTGCTTGGGTACGATGAACAGGGAGATACCTTTGGTGCCGGCAGGCGCATTCGGCAGACGGGCCAGTACGATGTGGACGATATTGTCGGCCATGTCGTGTTCGCCGGCAGAGATGAAGATTTTGGTGCCGCTGATGGCATAGCTGCCGTCGGCATTGGGTTCCGCCTTGGTACGCAGCAAGCCCAGGTCGGTACCGCAATGAGGCTCTGTCAGGCACATGGTGCCGGTCCATTCACCGGACACCAGTTTTGTCAGGTAGGTTTGTTTCTGCTCATCGGTACCATGTTCTTCGATGGTGTTCATGGCGCCGTGGCTCAAGCCCGGGTACATGCCCCAGGCCCAGTTGGCGGTGCTGGTCAGTTCGCTTACGACCATGCCAAGGGAATCCGGCAAACCCTGACCACCCCATTCGGGGCTGTGTGACAGAGACGGCCAACCGCCTTCTACAAACTGCTGATAGGCTTCGCGGAAACCGGTCGGAGTAGTAACCTGACCGTCTTCAAAACGGCAGCCTTCGCGATCTCCAACCTGGTTGAGCGGGGACAGTACGCGCTCGGCGAAGCGGGCGCCTTCTTCAATGATGGCACTGACCATATCCGGTGTTGCGTCTTCGCAGCCTGGCAGCTGGCTGTAGTGCTGCTCGAAATCCAGCAGATCGTTGAGTACGAAATGGATATCTTTCTGTGGCGCTTTGTACTCGGGCATGGTGTAAACCCCTTGTGTTGTTATTGGGCTTCGGCCACTCATGAACGAAGAGGGCCTGTTCAGTATGGGCCCAGCATCGGGTATTCACGTTTGTAAGCCAATGACATTTGACGCCAATTGCACTGGCATTTGATGTCATGAATGTTCAGGGGCCATGAAATATGGGGTTCTTGGTGGTTTTTTAGGCTTTATTTTGATGACATTATCGGTCAATACGCTGACGTAAAATGGCAAGCGTGCTGTTTTTGACTGTGATTGATGTATTTCAGGGCGTTTTCCGTTCGCTGGTTGGCTGAGCTTTAAGTACTGTCTATACAATATTGATTTAAAAGACTAATTCGTAGACTATCTGCGCCTCGCAGGGAAGGCGGTCTGTGCACAAGGATTGGGTGCACTCACCTGTTTGCATATGGTAGTTTCTATGCGTTTTATTCTGAGCATGATGCTCGCTGCTTCGGCGACCCTGGCCGTGGCCGATACACCTTCTTCGTTTAACTCTGCTAAAAAAATTCTTTCCAAGCAGCTGTACCAGGATGCAGATCGCATCACTTTTTACTGCGGCTGTGATTTTAATGAGCAAGCCATCCCTGACAAACCGGGCCGCACACGCCTGTCCCCTGTTGCCGATAGTTGTGGCTTGCAGCCACGTAAAAATGCCAATCGGTCGGCCCGTATTGAGTGGGAGCATGTGATGCCTGCCTGGGAGTTTGGTCATCAGTTGCAGTGCTGGCAGGAGGGCGGTCGCAAAAACTGCCGCAAAGACCCGGTGTTCAAGCAGATGGAAGCCGATCTGTATAATCTGGTGCCCGCAGTGGGGGAGCTGAATGGCGATCGCAGCAACTTTCGTTTCGGCATGATCGCCGGTGAGCCTCGCGCCTATGGCCAGTGTGACTTTGAAGTGGACTTCAAGGCCCGTGTCGCCGAGCCACCGGAGGCGGTTCGTGGCGATATTGCACGTACCTATTTCTACATGGCCGACCGCTATGGCGTGCGTATAGGGCGTAAACAGCAGCAACTGTTTCAGGCCTGGTCATCGCTGGACCCGGTAGATGAAGCCGAACGAGCACGCGCCCGCCGTATTGAAGCGATTCAGGGGCATCCCAATCCGTTTGTAGAACCTGATGTCATGCAGGCAAAACGCTAGTGCGTTAGCGGGCACGTGACTTGGATGAAAACTCGTACAGCGCTTCGTCCCGTTTGGCTTCAATTGTGACAAGCGCTTCTGCCATGCTTGGGTGGTCGGTCAGGTAACGGCGTTTGGCTGCGGCGACCTCTTCGTCATACTGACGATGAACCGCTCGCTTTTCGGCTGAGACCGACTTGGCGGACAGGGCTCGCCTCAGGTTGGCATCAATGCGCTTATTGATGCGTTTAAGCAGCGCCTGGTTGTCGTAACCGACCAGACGCCGGGTCAGCGCCTTAAGGTCTTTGTAGCGGGATTTGATGGCTTCCCTGTTCACTTCCAGCTCTGGCCGAGAGGCTTTCTTTCCCTGTTTTTCCGAGTGTTTCGGTTTGTCGGGCGCCAGGTCAATACGGTTGACTCTAAGGTCTCGATTGGAGATGTATTGTGCATTTTGACTGCAAGGGGAGCTGGAGAACACCTTGCGCCCATCCTGACTGATGCACTTATAGACGCCAGCCATTGCGTGTTGAGCACAACAGAGCGTGATCGTCAGTGCTATATAGGGGAGTCTGTTCATTTTCCGTCCTTGGATATATGTGTTTCGCTGAGGGCAGTCCATGCCTGGGTAATAGGCTTATCCTAGTTGTTTTCCCCCGCGTGACTATTCGCTAATGGTCGCTATGCCTACTTGGCGGTGGGAAGTGAACGCCAGTTTGTGGTGTAGGCCGGTGACACGCGTAGCCGCTTCATACGCCACTCTTTCTGGATACCCTGACCGGCCAAAAACAGGCGTCCCTTGCCGCTGTGATTAATCTGATCCAGTACCGACATCAAGGCTCTGGCGTTGGGGCGAGTGTGTATCTCATCGAATAGCCCCGGTTGATAGACACCAGGTTCGTAAAAATCGGTCAGCATGACGCCCGCTTTCATGTAGCGATAGCCCTCTTTCCAGCAGGCACGCAGCAAGCGCATAACGGCAGCGACAATATCGCGGGTATCGTCGGTCGGTATCGGCAGTTCAGCCCCTAGAGATGGCATGTACTGGGGCTCTGTCGGGTTATGTCGGTTGGTGCGCATGAACAGATTGACCCGTTTGGCCATGCGATTTTCTTCACGCAGCTTTTCGGCGGCTCTGACCGCATATTCACAGACCGCTTCGCGCATCGCCTGAAAGTGGGTGATGCGCTCACCAAACGAGCGACTACAGATGATCTGTTGTTTGGTGGGCGTCACATCTTCCAGTGACAGACAGGACTCCCCGTTAAGTTCGCGCACGGTGCGCTCCAGTACCACCGAATACTGTTGGCGGATAGTTTTGGGATGGCAGCAAGCCAGATCCAGGGCCGTCTTGATACCATCCTTTTGCAGTCGTTGCGTCAGGCGTCGACCTACACCCCAAACCTCATTGATGGGTACCAGTTTGAGCAGGCGGCGCTGGCGTTCAGAGTTGGTCAGATCGACAACACCTCCTGTCGCCGGGTAGCGTTTGGCAGCGTGATTGGCAAGTTTTGCCAGGGTTTTGGTGGGTGCAATGCCGACACACACGGTGATGCCGGTCCATTGCTGTACCGTCTGACGTATGCGGCTGCCAAATGCATCCAGTGACTCCACTGACTCGATGCCGCTCAGGTCCAGAAAGGCTTCGTCTATGGAGTAGATCTCCACGCGGGGCGATTCCTGTTCCAGCACACTCATCACGCGTGCCGACATATCGGCATATAGCGCGTAATTGGAGGAGAAGATGGCGACGCCCTGTTGGGTCAGGTAGCGCTCGATCTGATAGAAGGGCAGACCCATTTTGATGCCCATCGCCTTGGCTTCGGCAGAACGGGAGATGATGCAGCCATCGTTGTTGGACAGGACAACTATGGGTACCCCTTCAAGATCGGGACGAAAACGTCGCTCGCATGCGGTATAGAAATTGTTGCAATCCACCAGCGCAAATACTGAGGTCATCGGTCTGATTTGCGCAGAGAGTGAATGACATTGGTCACGACACCGAACAGATTCAGATCACAGCCTTCGGGCAGCAGGATCGGGCGATAGTTCGGGTTACGTGGCAGCAGGCGTGTGCGCGGCTTGAGTTCAAGCTGTTTCACGGTGAATTCACCGTTCAGGCTGGCAATAACAATATCACCGTGATTAGCGGATAGAGATGAGTCCACCACCAGAATATCACCACTGAAAATGCCGACTTCGATCATGGAGTCGCCCTCGGCGCGCACGAAGTAGGTGGCAGCCGGATGTCGGATGCAAAGGTCATTCAAGTCCAGCGTTTGTTCGACGTAGTCCTGGGCCGGGGATGGAAAGCCTGCCTGTACCCGTTCAACAAAAAGGGGAATGGCTAAAGAGGTTCGTGCCGTAGTACGTGCCAAAATCACCGCGTTCATATGTGTGGATCCAAAATACTGTATATATGGACAGTATTATAGCCATTCCCGGGCAGATGGCTATCCTTGGGCATGATCTGATTGGCGTCGCCATCGGGAGGGCGACTCTCCCGTCCAGCGTTTGAACGCTCGACAGAAGGCGGCAGCCTCGGCAAAGCCGCTTTGCTCGGCAATTTCCTGAACACTTAAATGCTCATTGGTCAGCAACTTCAGTGCAAAGTCGCGTCGAATCGCTTCCTTGATCTGCCTGACCGATGTGCCTTCATCCAACAGCTTTCGCCTGAGTGTACGCGGTGCGATGGCCAGTGAGCGGCTGATGTCTTCCAGCTCCGGCATCTGCTCCAGGTCGTAGCGTTGCAGCAAGATGCGTATGCGGGTCTGGAGGCTGTTATCACGTACGGGACGGTGCAGAATGACGGCCGGGCAATCCTGCAGGAAGCTCTGCAGTTCTACTGCATTGCGGATAATCGGCAGTTGCAGATAACGGGGATGGAAATAAAAGCCTGATACCGGGTGCTCATAGAGCAATTCACCCAGGTACATTGAGCGATATTCGCGTGCATGTGCGGGAGCGGGATATCCAAATACGGTGCTGGCAATCGGCACCTGCTGTCCCACCAGCCAGCTGGCAAAGCGTTGCCACATCAGCATGATGAATTCCTGCAGGAAGTGATCGCTATCCTCTCCGGCATGTCGCAGGTGCAACCGAAAGAACACCAGTGGAGCGTATGCTGTGTTGTCGACCTCAAGCCCTATATCCAGATCGTCTGACAATGCCGTATACATGCGGGCACTTTGTCGCAACATGCCACCCAATGTGCTGGCCCCTTGAGATAATTCAGCTGCAAGTGAAAAGACCCCTCGCTTACAGATATGGGGCGATAGTCCCATGAACTCATCTTGAGTGACGCGCCAGACAGCCTTAACCAACTCACTTAATTGACGCTCGGTAATCGTATGATCTGAGCGGTCGATCCAGTCTTCAGACATACCGGCAGCCGCCAAAAGCGGCTCTAACTCAGCGCCCTGACGCAGTGCACCGCCAATACTGGCTCGAATGTAGTGGTTGGCAATGTGGGCCTTGAGTGAGGTGTGGGGTGCATCGGCTTGCGACATAAGGCAGAACGTATCCAGTTAAGGGACTTTGCCTCAGTGTGAATGCAATGGCCTATTCGATCAATTAAAAAGACCCCAAGGGTCATTCAAAGGACCGGTCTTAGCCTCTTTAATGGTGCAAAAGGTCAACCGGCCGGTGGCCCCTACAGTAAAAACAACAAAAGGGCTGAGCATGAATACACAGGCAACGTCAGTTGTTGCCCCAGAGGCGGGCGACGAAGATAAGGCACTGTTTGAAGAGATGGTGCGTCGCATCCTGCAACAGGAAGTGGCACCGGATTATGAAGCCTGGGAAGAGGCTCATCAGGTACCACGTGAACTCTGGAACCGCTTGGGTGAGGCCGGGTTGCTGGGTGTAGATCTGCCCGAATCGCTGGGCGGTTCTGAGGCGGGTGTCGAAATCTGTCTGATGATCTGTGAAGAGATGTCGCGCCAGGGCTTTGGTGGCCTGGCCAGCGGCTACAACATCCACGCCAACATCGTCATGCCCTACATTCTTCACCTTGGCACTGAGGCTCAGAAACAGCACTGGTTGCCCCGTATGGCCAGTGGTGAGGTTTTGGGTGCCATCGCCATGACCGAGCCGGGAGCCGGCAGTGATCTTGCTGCCATGCGCACCAGTGCCGAGAAGGTTGAGGACGGTTGGAAACTGAATGGTGCCAAGGTGTTTATCACCAACGGTCAGCTGGCTGATCTGGTGATCATCTGTGCCAAAACTGACCCCAGTGCTGGCGCACGCGGAGTATCCCTGTTTCTGGCGGATACCTCTCTCCCCGGCTTTTCTCGTGGCAAGTCGATCCGCAAGATCGGCCAACACGCCAGCGATACCGCCGAACTCTTCTTTGATGACCTGATCCTGCCGGATGACGCCCTGTTGGGTGAGCCGGGACAGGGCTTTGTGTATCTGATGCAGGAGCTGGCGCGCGAGCGTTTGGGTGTTGGATCTCAGGCTCTGGGTGCCATTGAAGGTGCGCTTCAGCTGACGCTGGAATATGTGCAGGAGCGCCGCGCCTTTGGTCAGCGCATTGCCGATTTTCAGAACACCCGCTTCAGCCTGGCGCAGGTACGTGCGGAGCTGGAAATGGGCCGCGCCTATTTCAACCAGTGTCTGCAGCGCTACCAGCAGGGCCAGATGAACGGGACCGATGCGGCAACACTGAAGCTGATGCTGAGCGAGATGCAGTGTCGTTCCATAGACCGCTGCCTGCAGCTGTTCGGTGGCTACGGCTACACCCTGGAGTATCCGATTTCGCGCTTCTATGTGGATGCGCGCATCCAGACCATCTATGCCGGTACCTCGGAAATCATGAAAGAGGTGATCGCCCGCGACATGCTGGGTCGAGCAGGTTGAACCGATAACAATAAAAGGGAAAAACATGATGAGCGATACAGTCAAACTGCAGGATGTCGTTATTGTTGCGGGTGCTCGCACCGCGATTGGTGACTTTGGCGGTAGCCTGTCTGCCTACACCCCGGCCGAGCTGGGCACCTTTGCCGCAAAGGCTGCGATTGAACGCGCAGGCATAGAAGCCGGTGAGATCGACCACTCGGTGTTTGGCCACATCATTACCACCAGTCCGCAGGATGTATACCTGTCACGTCATATTGCGCTGAATGCAGGTCTACCCGACAGCTCGGCAGCACTCAATGTAAACCGCCTATGTGGCTCTTCAGTCCAGTCGCTGATCTCAACCGCGCAACTGATCCAGTCCGGTGCCAGCACGATTGCATTGGCGGGTGGTGCCGAGAGCATGAGTCGTGGCGCCTACCTGCTGCCGAGCATGCGAAATGGTCAGCGAATGGGTGACGCCAAGGCGCTGGATATGACGCTGGGTATTCTCAGTGATCCTTTCGATAGCGGACATATGGGGGTAACGGCAGAAAATATCGCCGAGCAGTACGGCTATACACGTGAAGAAGTGGACCAGTACGCCTGTGAAAGTCACTACAAGGCAGCTGCCGCCATTGCTGCTGGGCATTTCAAATCGCAGATCGTGCCGGTACCTGTTCGCAAGGGCAAGGAAACCCTCATGTTTGCAGAAGATGAACATGTGCGCGGTGATGTCAGCCTGGAAAGCCTGCAAAAACTGCGACCTGCGTTCAAGAAAGATGGCCTGGTAACAGCCGGTAATGCATCGGGCATTAACGATGGTGCCGCTGCTATGGTGATGACCTCCATGCAGGTTGCACAGGCGCGTGGGCTCACGCCGACAGCACGTATTCTGGGATACGGATTCGCAGGTGTCGAACCTCACTTGATGGGCCTGGGGCCGATCCCCGCGGTGAAAAAGGCGTTGCAGGCGAGCGGCCTGCGTATGGCCGATATCGATATTATCGAATCCAACGAAGCCTTTGCCTCACAGGCCATGGCTGTGTCACAGACACTGGAATTTGATCCTGCCATTGTGAACGTGAACGGCGGTGCCGTGGCGCTGGGACACCCGGTTGGTGCCACCGGTAGCCTGATTACGCTTAAGGCACTGTATGAACTGGAACGCCAGAATAAACGCCGTGCACTGGTGACCATGTGTATCGGTGGTGGCCAGGGTATTGCCCTGATTCTGGAGCGACTGGGAGGTGCAGTATGAGCAATGCTCAGGGAATCAAACCGATTCAAACAGTCGCGGTGATCGGCGCAGGTGTAATGGGGGCCGGGATTGCTGCCCAAGCGGCGAATGGTGGTGCACGCGTAATCCTGCTGGATATACCGGCCGCGGATACGGCACCGGGTGCAGCAGCCGAGGCACGAAATGCTATTGCTGCGGGTGCCCGCGAGCGCATGCTGAAAGCGGGCTCCAAAGGCGCATTGATGGATGTGTCCGTGGCTGAACGTATTCAGGTCGGCAACATTGATGATGATCTGGATATGCTGGCCGAGGCGGACTGGATTATCGAGGTGGTGGTCGAGCGGCTGGATATCAAACAGGACCTCTACCGCCGCATCGAACAGGTACGTGCACCTGATGCCGTGGTGTCCTCGAACACGTCAACCATCCCGCTGGAAACCCTCATGGAGGGCATGCCTGGGACTCTGCGTGAACACTTTGTGGTAACGCACTTCTTCAACCCGCCACGCCATATGCGCTTGCTGGAGCTGGTCAGTTCGGATGAAACACGCCCTGAAGTCGCTGAGCGCGTAGATGCCTTTATTGACCATTGCATGGGCAAGACCGTGATTCGCTGCAATGACCGCCCCGGGTTTATTGCCAACCGGTTGGGTGTTTACTGGATGCAGGTAGCACTGCAAGAGGCGGTTGCGCTGGGCCTGAGTGTGGAAGACGCCGATGCCGTGATGCAGGTCTGTGGGTTTCCCAAAACCGGAATATTCGGGCTTTGGGATCTGGTCGGTATCGACCTTATGCCTGAGGTAACGGCCAGCCTGAGTCGGTTGTTACCGGACAATGACGCCTTCCAGACATACGCCAAGCCGGTACCCGTGATTGAAGGCATGGTGAAGAATGGCTGGTTCGGTCGCAAGGGGCGCGTGCTGCAGGGGTTTTATCGTCAACACATGGATGACGATGGGAAAAAGGTTCGAGAAGTACTGGATCTGGACACCCTCAGCTATAGAGCTCCCAAGGTCTGTGAGTTGGACTCAGCTCAGCTGAAAGCAGGGCAGGTAAGAGAACTTATCCAGTCTGAGGATAAGGGTGGCCACTATGCGCGGCAAGTGTTGAGCAAGGTATTGGACTACGCATCGCGACTGGTACCCGATGTGGCCGCTGAAATCAGTTCTGTGGATGCCGCCATGCGGCTGGGCTACAACTGGCGTTTTGGCCCCTTTGAGTTGATTGACCGTATTGGTATGCAGGCCTTCTCAGTGCTGGTCAATGAAAGCGGACTCGAAGCAAGCCCGTTTACGACTCAGGCCAGGGGTCGCAGCTGCTATCTGGATGAGCAGCAACTGGATGCCCAGGGAGAATACCAGCCCAATACGCCGGCAGCAGGCATCGTCGAATGGATCAAGATTCAACAGCAGGTGCCTGTGCGTGAATTCAGCCACAGCGTACTGCATGAGTTGGACGCTGAGACTTGGTGTTTGGCGTTCACCAGTCGAGTCAACGCATTAAGCAATCAGCTGTTGGATGAAATTGAAGCCGCACTTGTGGCCGCTGTTGAGCACAACAAGGCGCTGGTACTGTACAGCGATAACGGAATTTTTGCCGCCGGTGCTGACCTCAAAGAATTCCTGTCACTAGCAGAGCAAGATGGTGCGCTGGATGTCTACATGCGCAGGGGGCAGCAGTTATTTTCAGCCATACGCAGCGCAAACATACCGGTGGTTGCAGCGGTAGCGGGTAAAGCATTGGGTGGCGGCGTTGAGCTGATGTTTCACTGCCATGGTATCCAGATTCATGCCGAGTCCTCGCTGGGGCTCGTGGAAACCAGTGTTGGCATAGTGCCGGGCTGGTGCGGTTGTAAGGAGCTGCTGGCGCGGACGCAAGAACGGTTTGGCCCAGAGCTGGCGATCGAGAAAACCTTCGATCTGATCGCGAATGCTCGTGTCAGCGGCTCTGCACTGGAAGCGAGCGAGATGGGCTTTCTGCGTGAAGCTGACGGCATCAGCATGAACATTGACCGTGTGCTGTCGGATGCTATGGCGTTGGCAAAACGGCTGCGTACCCAGGACGGTCGATCCCGCTTCAGCAATACGCCTGTACTTAGTGCGGCAGTACTTCAGGTCAGTGCTGATGACGATAGCTATCAATATGAACTGGAAGAGCAGCTATTACAGCTATTGAATGCCGCCACCAAGTCTGATTGGTACGACCGATTTGGTGAACTGGAGCGGGAGTGCAATCTGATTTTGCTGCAGAACCCGGCATCACGCCAGCGAATGGAGCATTTGCTGGCGACTGGCAAGATTTTAAAGAACTGAACACACACGATTGAGCAACTCGGAACTCTAAAACAATAAAAACTGAGGTGTAGTATGAATCTGGACACTCAAACCCGTACATTAATCGAGCAAACAACGCGTAACACCATTGGTGATGCCTTCCATCGTGCCGCCATGCAGTACCCGCAAAAACTGGCACTGGAATACATGGATCGAAGCTGGAAGTACCAGGCACTGGATGCGGCGGTGAACCGTGTTGCCAATCACTTGCTGGCGTCCGGTCTGCAGAAGGGCGATCGTGTTGCGGCCTATGGTAAAAACTCCGATGCCTACCTGATCTTATGGCTGGCGTGTACCCGTTCCGGACTGATCCATGTTCCGGTTAATTTTTCTCTTACTGAGCGCGAACTGGTCTATGTTCTGACGCAGTCAGGTGCGAGAGCGCTGTTCGCTGATGACAGCCTTAAGGGGTTTGTTGATGCTGTAGGCGATCAGCTTGATCTGGCGCTTCAGGGCAGCTTGCATTCCGAGAATGCAGAAGGGCGCGAGGATATTCTGCAAGTGGCGACCGGCGCCGGGAGTGACAAGGCGCCGGGAATCGAACTGTCTGAGCATGATGTGGTACAAATCCTTTACACATCAGGGACAACCTCTGACCCCAAGGGGGCCATGCACACACATCGTTCACTGATGTCAGAATACTTCAGCTGCCTGTATCACCTGGATATCAAGCCTTCTGATCGCAGTCTGGCAGCGCTGCCGCTCTACCACTCGGCACAAATGCACGTCTTCACCATGCCAAGTCTCCTGGTTGGAGGGTATAGCTACCTGTTGGATACACCAACGCCCGATGCCATTCTGAAACTGTTGAAAGCCAAACACCTGAACAGTTTCTTTGCGCCTCCGACGGTCTGGATTGCCTTGTTGCATCACAAGGATTTTGTGGAGGCCGAGCTGCAGCATCTGACAAAACTCTATTACGGCGCTTCGATCATGCCGGAACCGATTGTAAAAGAGCTGGGCGAACGCCTGCCGGACTCAGGCTTGTACAACTGTTACGGCCAGAGCGAGATCGCACCACTGGCTACGGTGCTGTCACCGGAAGATCACAAGGAGCGTCCGGCATCCTGCGGCCGTCCGGTGATCAATGTGGAAACCCGTATTGTTGATCCCGCGACCGGAAATGAATGTGCACCTGGCGAGCAGGGTGAGCTGGTGCACCGTTCGCCGCAATTGATGATCGGCTATTGGGACAAGCCTGAGGAGACCGCAGAAGCATTCAATGGCGGCTGGTTCCACTCGGGGGATCTGGGCTATCGGGATGAGCAGGGTTATATCTGGATTGTCGATCGCATCAAGGACATCGTGAATACGGGCGGCGTTCTTGTTGCCAGTCGAGATGTGGAAGAAGCGTTGTACACCTACCCGGGTGTAGATGAAGTCGCTGTAATCGGTGTGCCTGATGAAAAGTGGATTGAAGCGATCGCTGCAGTGGTGGTAATGAAACAGGATGTAGATCCGGATGCTGAAGCACTGCTCAACCATGCACGCGCCAATCTGGCACCGTTCAAGGTACCCAAGCAAGTGCACTTTGTGCAGCAATTGCCCAAAAACTCTTCTGGCAAATTGCTCAAGCGTAATCTGCGCCAGCAGTTCAGTACTTCAGCCTGATAGAGGACATCAGCCGGGGCGCAAAACCCCGGCCGACAGCAAATGGAGAGCAATGATGAAGCATACAGGCGTAACGACCGAAACGCTGGGACACGTCAGGCTGTTGAAACTGGATAATCCAGAGCGCAAAAACGCACTCACCAGTGCCATTTATGAAGCACTGATTGCAGAGTTGAAGGCTGCCGATCAAGATGAGCAGGTTCGGGCGCTGGTACTGACAGGGTCTGCTCAGGTGTTCTGCAGCGGCAATGATCTGGATGATTTTCTCGATAATCCTATCCGGGATGATCAGCATCCGGTCTATCGATTCATGCAGCAGCTTAATCGTTTTGAAAAGCCGGTTGTGGCTGCGGTTGAAGGGCATGCAATCGGCATTGGATGTACGATGCTGATGCACTGTGACCTTGTGTATGCCGGTAAAAGCAGCTGGTTTCAAATGCCATTTGTGCACCTCGGCATTTGTCCTGAGTTTGCATCAACCTGTCTTTTCCCTGCCATGATGGGGCGACAAAAAGCGGCTGAACTCTTGCTGCTGGGTGAGCGATTCGATGTAAACGCCGCAGATACTGCGGGCATGATCAACCAGATACTGGACGACGGTGAAGTACTTGAGATGGCGCTGAGTATTGCCCATAAGCTGGCAGCTGCTCCGCCGGTTGCAATGAAAGCGACCAAGCGCCTGTTGCAGCAGGCTGATCAGGCGGCGATTGATCAGTCTATGCGTCGTGAATTGGATCAATTGGTAACTGCCTTGCAGGGCGAGGAGTTTGCTCAGGCGGTGGAGAGTTTCCAGACCAGGCGAGCGGCAAAGCAGGCGCAGCGGGCCTGAATGCAGGCTGCAAACAGAGGAAGCATCGTGTGGTGTTTTCAGCTAGTCTTGGGCTTCAGGGATTATTACGGATCAGTAACAAGGATTTAGCCCATGACATCACCCATCGTTAGCACCGAGTGGCTGCAGGAAAACCTCGATCAGGAAGGGCTGGTCATCCTCGATGCCAGTATGAGCAAGATAATTGGCAAGGAACCCATTATCTATGAACGCCCGCTCTATATTCCGGGCAGCCAGTTCATCAATCTGGAGCGGGAGTTATGTGATCTGACATCCGATCAGGTACATGCATTTCCAACTGCCGAGCAGTTTGCACAGGAAATGCAAAGGCAGGGTGTTACAGCTGAAAATACCATCGTTATCTATGACAATCAGGGCGTCTACTCCTCCCCAAGAGCCTGGTGGATCTTCAAGACAATGGGATTTGAGAAAGTCTATGTCCTGGATGGTGGACTGCCAAAGTGGATGGAGGAAGGACGTACCGTTGTTGCACGACCAGGTACAGAAACCAGCCTGGATGAGGCACCAGGGGTACAGCCCGTTCCGGAAAATGTGCGTGATGCCTCGTATCTGTTGGAGAACATTACGGGCAATACAGCGAATGTGGTGGATGCTCGCTCACGGGCCCGCTTCCTGGGTGAGGTAGAGGAGCCCCGCCCTGGACTGCGCTCCGGTCACATTCCAGGCTCTTTTAGCCTGCCTTTTACTGAAGTGCTTGATGATACTCAGTTCAAGTCCAAAGCGGCCTTGGCCGAAGTGTTTGAAGGCCTGGAACTTGATAAGAGCAAACCGAGTGTCTTTACCTGCGGATCAGGTGTAACTGCCTGCATCATCTTGATGGCAGCGGATATTCTCGGCTATGAAAACCTGAGCCTGTACGATGGTTCCTGGTCCGAGTGGGGCGCTGATGAATCTTTGCCAATCGAGTAACCCCTAATCAGGTTTGTCATCCCTTGCCTGCCAGCCGGTATGAGTGGCTGCCAGTGCAAGGGATTTTCGTTTATGGCAAGTGAAGAAAACCGCAACACTCAACGTTTTTTCTGAAACCTCAGTGAAAGCCCGCTGTGATACAGTTGGCCGCTTTTTTTAAAAAAGGCAGTTTTATTCACTGGAGACTTACGGAAAAGACATGAAACTCCACTTATCAATTCTTTTGACAATCGTTCTTTGGCCCTTGCAGGCTCTGGCGGTAGGATTCGAGCGCGTCACTGTTGATGCATCTCCGTCAATCCACATGGGCATCTGGTACCCTTCGGACTCGGTGGTACCAGAGCAAGCAAACACACCCTTTCGTCAGGCGCTGGCGATGAATGGGGATGTGAAAGGCGAGAAGCTCCCTCTTATCGTTGTATCGCACGGCTATGGCGGCTGGATGGGCGGACATGCGGATGCTGCTCTTGAACTTGCGAAAGCGGGTTACGTGGTCGTTGCTCCTGAACATCCGGGGAACAACAGTGAGGATGAATCAGCGACAACAGCACAATGGCTGGTATCACGCCCGGCTGATATCACGGCTGTCATCGACTACATGCTGAGCGATTGGCATGCTGCCAAACAATTGAATGGCGAGCACATCGGCGTCTATGGCTTCTCTGCTGGAGGCTATACCGCACTGGTTGCGGCAGGGGCTGTACCCAACTTCCATCAGGCATTGCAGCATTGTCAGGAAAATCCTGAGGAATTTACATGCGAGATCGGCATGCTGGATGGGATCGAGCCTGAACGCTTGGCAAAAGACGTAGCAACGGTCGCACGTGATCCACGTATTAAAGCCATCAGTCTGGCGGCACCGGGCCTAAGCTACATGTTTGATCAGGCAACGCTGGCGTCTGTAAAAATTCCTGTTCAGCTCTGGTCGGGTGCAGTGGATGTTCGCGTTCCGCATGAAACCAACGGCGCCAACCTGGCATCACATCTGCCGAACGTTGTAGAAACGCATTTAGTCGAGAAAGCCGGACACTTTTCCTTCCTGGCTGAATGCAATCCCAAACTGAAAGAGCACAACCCGCGCATCTGGAACATGGTGTGTGTCGATGCCGAAGGGTTCGATCGTGGTGCTTTCCACGAAGAGCTGAACAGTTCGCTGATTAATTTCTTTGACCAGTCCTTAGGGCGCTAGCGGAAAGCTAGAAAGTTCAGGGCCTGGGGCAGCTACTCTGAACCTCAGGCCCTGATACTCAATCACCAAACATGGCTCGGTGCAGCATGCCGAAATGTTCAAAGGTGTAATCCGCCAGGTGGGAATAATCGGGCAGGGTGGTGAAATTCACCAAGCAGGACTTCATGTTCGCGTTACGGCCTGCTTCCAGGTCATAACGGTAATCACCGACCATGAGCATCAACTCGGGTGATAGACCAAACTCCTCTGCAACCTGGAGTAGAGCGGACGGGTCCGGCTTGGGTTTGGAGTTTTCTCGCGTAATAACCCGTTCAATCGGGATGGAGTTGCGCTCGATTTTGGCCTGAGACGATTTCAGAGAATTACGCGTCACAATGGCCATGGGAATACCCTGTTGATGGCAGGCCTCAACAAATGCCCGAGCACCGGGAATCCACTCACAAGTCGCTGCATCAATCCGTTCATGCCGATGAATCACTTCCATGGCGGCTTTCTGTATGTCTTCAGGCTGAGTCTTTAAGTAAATCAGCACATCCGCATCGACAGGGCAGCCAATCTCCCGCTTGATAGCCGGAAAATCAAGAGAAGATGACACGAGAGTTCCGTCCAGATCGAAAATGATGCCTTGTAGCTGTTTCACGCGGGAGCCTCTGGGGAGTCGAAATAGTTGTCTGTATTCATCTCTCTGCTTAGGGTGGATGAATTCAGATGGTTTGGAAAGTCGGTACGCAGAGCGCCCGGAGGTTGGTTCACTTGGGGCGCTTCCAGGCATGCTCTCAAAAACACTTAAGACTAGAAGGGTTAGTGCTCAATACTTGCAATCAGGTTATTGATTGCATTTGAAATAAGATCAGGACGAACCTGTGTGCCTGTTACCGAACGGTCGAACCAGAAGCTCATCGGCTGATCAAAACCAATGCCGTGCATATAGTTGTAGATTGCCTTCCTTAGGCCTGCTCCCAGCATGTCATGATCGGTACCGGTGGGGTCTATAAAGTCAGCATCGTTTTCAGCGAACATGACTTCTGGGCGCTCTACAAGCGTAATGCCGTACTGCTCGGGATTCATGCCGATTGGGCTGTGAACAGTGGCAACAAAGCGGTGCCAGTAGGCGGACTGGAAACAGCCGTGCTGCATCATCTGGCGGACCATCTCCAGAGAGTCGACGGTTTCCTGTTCGGTTTGTGTGGGGAAACCATACATCAAGTAGGCATGCACCAGGATGCCAGCTTCGCTGAAAGCCTTGGTGACTTGGGCGACGCGCTCAACGCTTACGCCTTTCTCCATCAGCTTAAGCAGTCGGTCTGAAGCCACTTCCAGCCCACCGCTTACAGCGATACAGCCGGAATCAGCCAGTAGTTGGCAACGGGCCAGGGTAAAGGTTTTCTCAAAGCGGATATTGCCCCACCAGCTGATCACCACATTGCGCTCAATGAGTCGTTGCGCCAGTGCAAACAGCAGTTTGGGTGGAAGGGCTTCATCAACAAAATGAAAACCGGTTTCCCCAGTTTCTTCAATCAACTGTTCGATACGATCCACCAGAACATCGGCACTGGCGGCGTCATAACGATCAATGTAGTCGAGGCTGACATCACAGAAACTGCACTTGCGCCAATAACAGCCGTGCGCGATGGTGAGTTTGTTCCAGCGCCCATCGCTCCAAATGCGGTGCATGGGGTTGAGCATTTCGCAGAGTGACAAATACTCGTCCAAAGGCAGGCCGTCATAAACAGGTGCACCAACCTCGGATTGCGGAATGTCATGCAGTTCCTTGTTCTCATTGAAATGGACATAGGGCTGTCCATTCTCGTCCTCGGCCAGGAAATAGGTTCGCACCAGATCGTCTATTTCACGCTGTCCTGCCAAGAACTCCAATAAAGTAATCAGAGGACGTTCACCGTCGTCCAGGCAGATAAAATCAACGAACTCAAAAACGCGAGGGTCTTTCAGAGCGCGAAGTTCGGTATTAACAAACCCACCGCCCATGACAACCGGGATGTCAGGATTGATTGCTTTACAGGTTTGAGCAATGCGCAAGGCACCCAGCATATTGCCAGGGAAGGGAACGGTGAGCGCAACAACTGAGGGCTGAGTCTCTTCCAGGTATTGCTCGATTAGCTGCTCCAGAATTTCCGAGCTGAAGCTCGTTTCATCCATCAGCGTATCGTAAAGATTGTCGAAGCTTGGATTGGCGGCCGCAAGTTGTTCACCATAGCGGCTGACTTCGAAGTAGGGGTCTACACCCTGTGTGATAACCGCAGACAGGTCGTTAATGAACAGGGTCGCCAGATATTTGGCTTTATCCTGCGCGCCCAGGTTACCAAAGGCCGCTTTGAGTACATCACCGGACACGGCTTCCATCTGTGCTATTGCATCAAACGCCGGGCCTTCCGGCAGGAAACGACGGGAATTGATCCGCAGTGCAAGGCTTGGATCTTTTCCCTGAAGGAAACGAATTGCAGGTTCGACTGTCAGCTGATAGCGGTCGAATTCGGCCAGGAAATTGAAAATAACGTCCGGCAGTTCGTCATCCTCAAAGTGTTCGTAATTTGCTTCAACGTGCTGGCGAATCACCTCAAGCGCTGGCGCGGTCATCATCTCCAGGAACAGTTCAATTGCGGGATCCCGCTGCACCGCCTCATAACCACGCGAACGCAAAAAGCCAGTTAAATACGCAGTCGCCGGGTAGGGCGTATTCAGCTGAGTCATAGGGGGTGTCATGAGAAGAACGGTCATAGCCTGCCTGTAGATCAAAAGCTTTCGAAGCTCGGGTGTCATCGAGAGTGGCAGCGAATTGAGCTACCAAAAGATGTGTGGATCCTAGCAAAAGCACTATGTCCGTACTACTTGAATTTGCCGAACAGGTATTTGGGGAGGGTGTTAGCTTGATGAATGGTAAAGAAGAGTAGGCGA
Source organism: Marinobacterium sp. (assembly GCA_048264005.1). Lineage (GTDB taxonomy): Bacteria > Pseudomonadota > Gammaproteobacteria > Pseudomonadales > Balneatricaceae > Marinobacterium. The sequence continues at coordinate 532,798 of JBLXDP010000002.1, read as the reverse complement.
AGGGCATAAAAAAACCGCACCATCTCGGGGAAGAATGGTGCGGCCTTCTTAACACTCCAGGTACCCAAGGGTACTTGGGGAACCGGTTCTGATTAGAACTGGTTCATGGTGTTGTCTTTACCAGAAGCTTTCAGTGCAGCATCACCAGAGAAGTACTCTTTGTGATCGTCGCCCATGTCAGAACCAGCCATGTTCTGGTGCTTAACACATGCGATGCCCTGACGGATCTCTTTACGCTGTACGCCAGCTACGTAGCCCAGCATGCCAGCTTCACCGAAGTACTCTTTGGCCAGGTTGTCGGTAGACAGGGCCGCAGTGTGGTAAGTCGGCAGAGTGATCAGGTGGTGGAAGATACCGGCTTCACGCGCTGCGTCAGCCTGGAAGGTACGGATCTTCTCGTCAGCTGCCAGAGCCAGTTCAGTTTCGTCGTATTCAACGCTCATCAGGTTGGCACGGTCGTAGGCAGAAACGTCCTGACCAGCTTCAGCCATGGCATCGAATACCTGCTGACGGAAGTTCAGAGTCCAGTTGAAGGACGGGCTGTTGTTGTAAACCAGCTTGGCATTCGGCACTGCTTCACGGATGCGGTTAACCATACCTGCGATCTGACCAACGTGCGGCTTCTCGGTTTCGATCCACAGCAGGTCGGCACCGTTCTGCAGAGAGGTGATGCAGTCCAGAACTACGCGGTCTTCGCCAGAACCTTTCTTGAACTGGAACAGGCCAGATGCCAGACGCTTCGGCTTCAGCAGCTTGCCGTTAGCCTTAACAACCACGTCACCGTTGTCGATGTCGGCAGCGCTTTCAACGTAGTCGCCATCCAGGAAGGCGTTGTACTGGTCGCCCAGGTCGCCCGGTTCGTTGGTTACAGCGATCTGCTTGGTCAGGCCAGCACCCAGGGAGTCGGTACGAGCAACGATAACACCGTCGTCAACACCCAGTTCCAGGAACGCGTAGCGTACGGCGCGGATCTTGGCCAGGAAGTCAGAGTGAGGAACGGTTACTTTACCGTCCTGGTGGCCACACTGCTTCTCATCAGATACCTGGTTTTCGATCTGGATCGCACAGGCACCGGCTTCGATCATTTTCTTAGCCAGCAGGTAAGTTGCTTCTTCGTTACCGAAACCGGCGTCGATGTCAGCGATGATCGGCACTACGTGAGTCTGGAAGTTGTCGATCTGCCCCTGTACTTCAGCTTCTTTAGCCGCATCGCCAGCTTCTTTAGCAGCGTCCAGCTGACGGAACAGGCCGCCCATCTCGCGAGCGTCAGCCTGACGCAGGAAGGTGTACAGTTCTTCGATCAGAGCCGGTACAGACGTTTTTTCGTGCATGGACTGGTCGGGCAGCGGGCCGAACTCAGAACGCAGTGCAGCGATCATCCAACCGGACAGGTACAGGTAACGCTTGTTGGTGTTACCGAAGTGCTTTTTGATCGCGATCAGTTTCTGCTGACCGATGAAACCATGCCAGCAGCCCAGAGACTGAGTGTACTGTGCTGTATCAGCGTCGTACTCAGCCATGTCCTGGCGCATGATCTTGGCGGTGTAACGAGCGATATCCAGACCGGTCTTGAAACGGTTCTGCAGACGCATGCGAGCGGCGTATTCAGGGTCGATACCCCAGTTTTCACCGTTAGCAGCACGCAGGCTGGAGATCGCATCGATTTCAGTTTTGTAATCTGACATGGTCATTCCTTCACAATGTTTGTGTTTAGGTAATGTCGGGTTGGGAGACGGTACCCAGATCCCTGATCTTGCATCCGAACTGTTTGGGGCAGTTCCGATGTGTTGGAACGAATGATGATCCTCCCAATTCTAGGAGTCAAAACGATTTTGTGCAGAGCAAAAAAGATGTAGTCAGACTACACTCGGTGGGATTACGAAACTGTAAAAACACTACAGCCTGTTTTCTGGGCTAGATTCTCTGCAGGCCAGAAGCCATGCAGTTTTGAAGGGCTAAAACCAAAGGTTTAGCCACTTTGGTATGAGGTAAAAAAAGAGATATTTACAAAATATTATGGTTATATAAATTATATTATTTATTCCATAATAGTCTATGCTGGATAAACTACATTAAATGAAAAATTCGCAATATCAACGGCTTATAAGGGTTTTTTGTACGACCAAAGTCGAGCTGATATAAAAAAGCCACCTTGTACAAAGGTGGCTTGATGAGAATGACCGGACTGAAAATCAGTCTTCGAGGTATACGGAGCCCTGATTCAAAAGGGTTGTAATGAGGTCTGCAAGCTCCGGAGGTGCTTGTATAGCGTCAGCGCGTTGAGCGCAAAGCTCGGTAGCAAACTCGATTGCTGCAGGTGCGTAAAGATCGTGTGATTGCCCGTCTGCAAAAAGTGTCACGTGGTCATCATCGAATCGATGGAAGGCCAGGCGAGCTCCTTCACTGATGTAAACGCAGGCGCCATCCGCCAGTTGTTCCGCTACTTCTTGTTCAGACCAGTTTTCTTCACCGCCCGCCAGGTCGGGGTATTTAGGCTCGGTCATGGAGCGTCCAAGCCAGTTTGCTAACAGGTCTTCATCTTCGAGGTACTGCTGGAGAACCTGGCGCACGCGCTGAACCGCCTGGCTATCAATCTCACCTGGGTTGTCAGGCAGGCTCAGGTCAGGGTCTTCATAGCGCAGATCGCTACTGAGACTGTCATTGATGTGGCTGGTGAGTCCCTGCAGGATTTCGGTGTGAGAAGGTGCACGGAAACCGATCGACCAGGTCATGCACTCATCGCCAACGCCAACCCCGTTATGACCCACACGAGGTGGCAGATAGAGCATATCGCCGGGATACAGATCAAAGCTTTCTTCTGCGTCCCATTCAGGCAGGATCATGACCGGCGTATTTTCGCGACGCGGGGAGTCTTCTCCGTACAGACCGCCAAATTCCCAACGGCGCACACCTGCAGCCTGCAGCAGGAATACATCGTAGTTATCGTAATGGGGACCAACGCCACCGCCCTCACTGGCGTAGCTGATCATTAGATCGTCACGGCGCCAGCTGGGAATGAAGTCGAACGCTCGCATCAGTGGAGCCACATCCGGTACCCAGTGATCGACTGCTTGAACGAGCAGTGTCCAGGGCTTCTGGCCTAATGTTGCGAAGCGCTCTTCACTGAAAGGTCCGTGTTCAATCGACCATTCATCATTACTGGGGTCGGTTTCGATCAGGCGTGACTCGATCTCTTCCTCACAGGCAAGGCCGGCCAGTTCATCGGCGCTTATGCAGGGCTCAAAGTCAGGAAAGGCATTGCGGATCAGTAGCGGCTTCTTCTGCCAGTATTCACTCAGAAACTTCTCGGCGGAAAGCTCACCCCAGTTTATTTCAGTGATCAAGATTCAGTAACCCCGCCATTTCCTGTACGGCATCTTCAAGCTCGGCCATGACTTTTCGTGTATCGCGGGCAGACAAAGCTGCCTTGCGGTCATTACCGACCATACGCATGCATTTCTGAATCCGTTCCATGCAGGAGTGTACTCCACGCACATTGAATTCGAACTGTTCGAAATCCTTGGCGGTTCGGCTCAGGTTTTCGCGGAGGGCTTCTGCCTGTGCGGCCAGTTCATGAAGCGAGTTGGAGTGGCTCATGGTCTCTCCTGAAGTGATTGTTTTAACCCTACTTTAACGGGGGGAAAGGTGTGCTGACCAGTCAACTTTTATCTTTGTCGACTTCACGTGCAAGCACTTCTTCTACAGAGGTCAAAATGCCACGCAACATGCCCAGTTCCGCTTTCTCGGGTCGGGTTCGATTGAAGTAACGGCGCAGCTTGTCCATCACTCGGCCTTCATGCTGGGGAATGATGAAACTTGTACGACGCAGCACTTTTTCCAGGTGCTCATAGAACAGTTGCAGCTCGCCCTGACGCGGGTAATCAGAAGGCTCTGGCAGTTTGTCCGACTGTTTGGATGCGCGGCGCAGTTCATAGCACACCAGCTGGATTGCCTGAGCGATGTTCAGGACCGGGTAGTCTTCGTTGGCATCGATGTACAGGTGACGATGGCACAGCATCATCTCTTCGTTGGTCAGCCCCATGGTTTCACGGCCAAACAAAATGGCGACCTGACCATTGCGAGCTTCGTCGGCGATCATCATCGAAGCCTGCTCGGCATCCATGAGAGGCTGATCAAAGCTGCGCTGGCGCGCACTGGTTCCGATTACCAGCTGGCAGTCGGCAATCGCTTCTTCAACCGTGCCAACAACGACGGCCTGATCCAGCAGGTCCTTGGCGCCAGCGGCGCGAGATTCGGCTTCTTCATGCGGATATTCGACAGGGTCGACCAGCCAGAGTTGGCTGAGGCCCATGTTTTTCAACGCCCGGGCAGCTGCACCGATGTTGCCGGGGTGAAAGGTGTTGATCATGACAATGCGGATGTTCTCGAGCATAACGGCCTCGCAAATTGGAATGGCCGCATTATAGGGGGCAAAGCAGTGCAGGAAAACGTTGGGTGTAAAGTCAGCCGGCAGAGAAACTGCACGGCTGGAAAAAGTCATTAGAGCTTGCGCATCCACTGGCGCACATGATGTACAAACTGTTCTTTATGCCAGACCTGCGGAGAGTGGTCTGCCTGAGCGTAGATATGAACATCTGAGTGGGGCAGTTGGGCTTCCAGCCACTCGGGCACCTCAGGACTATAGAACTGGCTGCTATCCCCAAAAATCAAAAGGGTGGGGCGATCAATCTGGGCTTGCAACTCACGGTAGTCCTGTTGTGCCAGTGATGCCCAGCAGGTGGTCATGGCCGGAGCGTTGAGCTCACGCAAGTATTCACGCAGCTGCTGAATACCTGGCGTATTCTGTGAGTAGGCTTCCCGGATACGTGCATTAAGGCCATTGGCCGCCAGTTCAAGCACGCCTTCAGCAAAGTCTTCATCCATTCGCTTCAGCAGTGCCTGGTTGCGATCCTCATCGAAGTCGCCGTAGATACCCAGCTTCCAGCTATCATCCGTCACCATTTTGGGGGTCATGTCGACAACGCAAAGGCCAGCCAGTCGGCCGAGTCCGTAGTTGCGGATATATTCCCAGGCAATCAGCGCGCCCATTGAATGTCCTACGAGCACTGCGTCACGGATACCGTGATGCTCCATCAGCAGGTCCAGATCATCTGCAAGGCGGCTGATCTGCATGCTATCGAGTTCTGGCGGCGGAAACTGGCCATGGCCACGAGCGGTCCAGCTGAAGGTTTGATAGCGGTCGCTCAACTCGTTGGCGAAAGGTAGCCAGTCTTGTGCGGCGCGGGTCCAGCCATGGAGAAAGAAGATAGCCTGGCCACGACCAAGGCTGACATAACGAATCGGGTGCTGATCGGAACTAAGCAGGGTTTCCATACGTGCTACTCCGGTGCAGATATGAAAACGGGGCCCGAAGGCCCCGTGGAAAGACTTAGATGCGCTTCGCCTGGGCGGCGGCGTTGCCGACGTACAGAGCCGGCGTCAAAGCCTTGAGTTCAGTTTTGGCCGCTTCCGGCATGTCCAGGGTATCGATGAAGTTCTGGATGGTTTCCTGATTCATCTCTTTACCGCGGGTCAGATCTTTCAGCTTCTCATACGGCTTTTCGATGCCGTAGCGACGCATGACGGTCTGGATCGGTTCAGCCAGCACTTCCCAGGCGTTGTTCAGATCTTCACCCAGACGTGCAGCGTTGATTTCCAGCTTGCTGATGCCTTTCAGGCTCGCCTGGTAGGCGATCAGGCTGTGACCGAAGCCTACACCCAGGTTACGCAGAACGGTAGAGTCGGTCAGGTCTCGCTGCCAGCGAGAGATCGGCAGTTTAGCGGCCAGGTGCTGCATGATTGCGTTGGCGATACCCAGGTTGCCTTCGGAGTTTTCGAAGTCGATAGGGTTAACCTTATGTGGCATGGTGGAGGAGCCCACTTCGCCCGCAACGGTCTTCTGTTTGAAGAAGCCCAGAGAGATGTAGCCCCAAACATCGCGATCGAAGTCGATCAGGATGGTGTTGAAGCGGCAAACCGCATCAAACAGCTCGGCGATGTAATCGTGTGGCTCGATCTGAGTAGTGTAGGGGTTCCAGGTCAGGCCCAGGCTTTCAACGAAGGACTTGGCGTTGGCTTCCCAGTCGATATCGGCATAGGCAGACAGGTGAGCGTTGTAGTTGCCTACTGCGCCATTGATCTTACCCAGGTATTCGATGTTATCGATCTGCTTCAGCTGACGCTGCAGACGGTAGGCGACGTTGGCCATCTCCTTGCCCATTGTGCTTGGAGATGCGGTCTGACCGTGGGTACGGCACAGCATCGGCTGGTCGGCATGTTCACGACCCAGCGCAGCGATAGCATCAGTAACCTGCTGCATCTGGTTGCGCGTTACTTCTACACCGTGACGCAGCATCAGCGCGTGAGACAGGTTGTTGATGTCTTCAGAGGTGCAGGCGAAGTGAACGAATTCGTTGACCGCCATGAGTTCGGCGTTGTCAGCGATCTGCTCTTTGATGAAGTACTCAACCGCTTTAACGTCGTGGTTGGTGGTACGTTCAATTTCCTTGATCCGCTCAGCGTGTTCGACACTGAAGTTGTCGACCAGGTTATCCAGCAGGGCGTTGGCTTCTGCGCTCAGGGCCGGTACTTCCTGAATCTGCGGGTGGGATGCCAGCTGTTGCAGCCAACGGATCTCAACCTGTACGCGGAAACGGATCAGACCGAATTCACTGAACACGGCGCGCAGGTCAGCAGTTTTGCTGCCATAGCGACCATCAACCGGGGATACGGCGGTAAGGGCAGAAAGCTCCATGTTACACAGTCTCACTTTATAGCTTGTGTCATTAAAGGGGCGATTATACGGAAAACGGCCGCGGCTGGGTATGCCGAACCTGCTATGTGCCTTTTTGTTCGTTTATTAGCCAATTTGGAAATAACTGCTAGTCTCAAATTCGAAGCTGCAATGGCCAATGCCCGCCGTTGGTCTAACCGATAATTCTAATAATAAACGCCTGGCAAACTGATACGACCGAGGTGCGACTCAGCCGCTGGGTATGAGGAGTTGTCACAATGAGCAAGAAATCGTCTGACCTGGACCAGCCTGGCCTGGACAGTACTCCTGAAAGCCGTGGTATCCATGAACTCTATGCAGAGGATCCGGTTAAAGCGGACCGCACCCTTTGGGATCGGGACGTGGATGTGACCTCCAGGCGTGGCTTTTTAAAACGCTCAAGCCTGCTTGCGATGGCGTCAGCTCTGGGCGCGAGTGCCATCCCCTTTGGAGACAAAATGCCAGGAGGACTCATTCCTGCTGCACTGGCGGATACAACAGAGCCGTTCATGTTGAAAGGTAAAGATGGGCTGGTTGTGCTGAATGATCGGCCTATCAATGCGGAAACACCGGCACACTTGTTGGACGATGCTGTCACACCGGGCAGTCGCATGTTTGTGCGCAATAATGGTCTGCCGCCTGAAATGTCGGCAATAGATCCGGCAACCTGGACTTTGGAAATCGCCGGCGAGTCTTGTGTGAAGCCTATGAGTTTCACCATTGGGGAATTGAAGGAGAAATTCGAGCATCATACTTATCAATTGCAGATCGAGTGTGGCGGTAATGGTCGTTCCGAGTTTGTCCCCTCTGCCAGTGGTAACCAGTGGACGACAGGTGCTGTAGCCTGTCCGACATTTACCGGGGTGCGTTTGCGTGATGTACTTGAGGCCTGCGGGGTTAAATCCGATGCGGTCTATATCGGCTACTACGGCGCTGATCAGCACCTGAGTATGGACCCCAACAAGGAAGCTATCTCCCGTGGTGTGCCCATTCATAAAGCCATGGAAGATGAATCCCTGATTGCCTGGGCGATGAACGGTGAAGACATCCCCTTACTCAATGGTCATCCTCTCAGGCTGGTGTGTGGGGGATGGCCGGGGTCTGTGTCTGGCAAATGGCTCAAGAAAATTGTCATCCGCAATAAAGTTCACGATGGTGCCAAAATGTCACCGCCATCCTATGCCGTGCCCAAATACCCTGTAGCACCGGGGACTGAGGTACCCAAATCTGACATGGTGGTAATAGGTTCAATGCCGGTGAAGTCCTTGGTCACCTTCCCGCAATCCGGTATCACCCATGCCATGGGGCAGGCATTACAGGTGCGAGGGCATGCCTGGGCCGGCGATCTATCCGTCACAGATGTCTATGTGTCCATCGACTTTGGTGCTACCTGGCAGCGCACCCAATTACAGGAACCGGCCAATCGTTTGGCCTGGCAGCATTGGTCGATTGATCTGGCTTTCCCGGAGCAAGGCTATTATGAAGTCTGGGCTCGAGCTGTGGATAGCGAAGGCAATTCTCAGCCCATGGTTGTTCCAGGCTGGAACCCTCGCGGATATTTGAACAATGCCTGTCACCGCATTGCGGTTCAGGTGGCGTGAGGGTCACATTATGAAAACCTTGGCTTTAACGGGGTTAGTGCTGACCCTTATGGTGCCGGTGTCCGCGTTTGCAGAAAAAGACCCGACAACGGGGCTGGTGTTGGCGGAAGGTTGGGAAACCGTTCGAAACAACTGCACTGCATGTCACTCAGCTAGTCTGGTGACGCAAAACAGCGGCTCACGGAACCATTGGCTGGGCCTGATCCGCTGGATGCAGGCGACTCAGAATCTCTGGCAATTCGATGCAGTCACTGAAAAAACCATATTGGATTATCTGGCAACGCATTATGGCGTGAAGGAAGGGGCGCGGCGTGAGCCGCTACCGAAAGAGATGCTACCGATCAATCCGTATAAAACGGAAGCCGGTAGCTCATAGCGTCGATGAACTCGCGGTTCAGGTGTTCATTATCCGTTTTAGTGAAGGCTTGAGCCGCGAGCGGAAAAACAGCATATGCCAACGCTTGCCCCCGACCTGACGCCAAAGCAGCGTAGATCGAATGCCAGCCAGTAACAGGGCGCGAACACGTGCAGCATTTTCACTGTTCTGCAGGTGGCGTGGATCGCCTCCAACCTGAATACGGAAACTGAAGTGGCTGATGGTTTCCTGATACAGGTTATCCAGCGCCGCAATGACATTGCGGTGAGTGTAGGCAACCGGCTCCAACTCTGCTGCGGTGCCGTCATCGCTCTCATTAAAGTAGCGCGCTTTTGCAGCGACTGCGTCTATGCCTTCCCCGACTTTGGCCATCACCTCCGGGTTCTTGTCCAGCTGCTTTTCCAGCATGATCATTCCCAGAACATAGTGCACGATACGCTTGTTCTGGGCCGTTTCATTCTTCTCGACCATGTCCTGCAGGTGGCGCAGCCCTAGGCTGAGTGTATAGGGCACATCCGCAACACCGCCAAACACGTCCTCAGTCAGCTTGGGGTTGGTTACAAACAGGCTGGCGATACTGGCTTCATAGCTGTTCTGGGGCACCATGCCGCGGTTGGCAACCTGGTCCACCAGGCTGGCGGCCTGAAACATGCCAGCCAGGGCTATGGTCTGCTCATCATGTTGACGGGACATCAGGCCTCCTTGACCGACGCAGCAATTGAATGCCGGGATGTGGACTCGATAACACCACCTCCCAGGCATAGATCATCCAAATAGAACACAACCGACTGGCCAGGTGTTACAGCGCGCTGAGGCTGGTCGAATACGACGCGATAGCCGCCTTCAGGTGCAGCTTCAACGGTGCAGTCCTGATCTGATTGGCGATACCGCACCTTGGCCTTGCAGCGCATAGGCAGTTGAGGCACTTCGCCACTGATCCAGAAGATGTCACTGGCATCAAGCCAGTCTGAATAGAGCAATGGGTGCTTGCCTTGTACTGCAACCAGCACATTGCGATCCAGATCTTTGGCTGCTGCAAACCAGGGCTCTTCCGGGTAATTCTTCAAACCACCAATACCCAAGCCCTGTCGCTGCCCGATAGTGTAATACATCAGGCCTTGATGCTCGCCAATCACCTCGCCATCAGGTGTTTCGATTTTGCCGGGTTGAGCGGGCAGATACTGCTTCAGGAAGTCACTGAAACGGCGTTCGCCGATAAAGCAGATACCTGTACTGTCTTTCTTGTCGTGAGTAATCAGACCGTGCTCTTCAGCCAAACGGCGAACTTCGGGCTTCTCCAATTCACCCACCGGGAACAGGCTGAGCTTGAGTTCCTCTTCACCGACCTGGTGTAGGAAGTAACTCTGATCCTTGTTGTTATCCAGGCCTTTGAGCAACACTGTATGGCCATCGCGCTCACCACGGCGGACGTAATGGCCGGTTGCGATCAGGTCTGCACCCAGCATCTGGGCATATTCCAGAAAGGCTTTGAACTTGATTTCACGGTTACACAGGATATCCGGATTGGGCGTGCGGCCGGCCTTGTATTCCTCAAGGAAGTGTTCGAACACATTATCCCAGTACTCTGCCGCAAAGTTGGCGCCATGCAGAGTGATGCCAAGCTTGTCACAGACGGCCTGAGCGTCAGCCATATCCTCTTTCGCCGTACAGTATTCGGTGCCGTCGTCTTCATCCCAGTTTTTCATGAACAGGCCTTCGACCTGATACCCTTGTTGCATCAACAGCAGGGCAGAAACGGATGAATCGACACCGCCGGACATGCCGACAATGACTTTGGTCTGATCGTTGGGCTTGGGTGCAGTCATCAAGCAGTTTCCTGAATAAAGTCGAGAGGGTAGCGAACGCCGCGCAAGTAGTCGTCGATGCAGCGTGTTACCAGTTCGCTCCGCAGCTGTGGGCCGAGTGCCGCAACTTCATCGCGAGTCAACCAGTGAGGGCCAATGATCCCTTCATCCAGTTGCGCATTGGGCTGCTCATGCAGCGCGCGAGCGACAAAACAAAAACGGTGATAGGTTTGGCCATTACTGGGCGCGAAGTAAGTATAGAGTCCCAGCAGCGCTTCGGGTTCCACCTCCCAACCGGTTTCTTCAAGGGTTTCCCGGCGAGCGGCTTCGACAAAGGTTTCGCCTGATTCCAGGTGGCCAGCCGGCTGATTGAACACCCGCTTACCATTCGATATTTCTTCAACCAGAAGGAAGCGTCCGTCACGTTCAATTACACAGGCGACGGTGGCATGTGGAGTCCAGCGCATTATCTCTCCGTTTGTGCTTGGTATTACTGATGGTAATAATACCAGCTCAGAAGGTTGATTGCCTGTCCATGAAAAGGAGTGGAACTGGTTGAATAAGATATGCATTTCAGCGGATGACTTCGATCTTAATGAGGTACAGACCTGGTTGAAGTTGGGCGAAGCGCCCTGTGGTGCCACCGTGACCTTTACGGGTCTGGTTCGCGACCTGGAGCAGGGCGGGCTGGAGGGTCTGTACCTTGAACACTATCCAGGAATGACAGAAGTGGCGCTGGATAAAATTATCCTGCAGGCACGCGAGCGCTGGAATCTTGGACCAGTGGTCATTCACCATCGCATTGGATGGCTGGCACCGGGGGACAATATCGTGTTGGTGGCAGTGGCCTCACCCCATCGCGCTGAAGCCTTTGCAGCAGCGGAATTCCTCATGGACTACTTGAAGCGTGATGCTCCTTTCTGGAAGAAAGAGCGCATCAACGGAAAAGAAGACTGGGTCGCTCAGAAAGAAAGCGATTGCGCAGCGGCCAAACGCTGGCAGGGTGACAGTTAAGCTCGACTCTTGGAGTGACCGGGACGTCCGCGACGCTTTTGCTGTCCGTTTTTAGGTTGCTGGCGTTTAATGGAGGCCTTGGGCAGGTGCACCTGCTCCTGGCGCCAGTGGCCTGGGTCCAATTGATCCAGCGACCAGTTGCCAATGGACCAGCGGATCAGCCTTAGGGTTGGAAAGCCCACTTCTGCGGTCATGCGCCTGACCTGGCGGTTACGCCCTTCGGTAATCGTGAGTTTGAGCCAGCTGGAAGGCTGATGTTTGCGAAAGCGTACTGGAGGGGTCCGTTCCCACAACCAATCAGGCTCGTTAATCCGCTGTGCCTGAGCGGGGCGGGTGGGGCCATCTTTAAGCTGAACGCCTTTGCGTAGTTGCTCAAGTGCGGTTTCGGTGATTTCACCGTCAACTTGAACCACGTAAGTTTTCGGCATTTTGAAGGAGGGGCTGGCAAGCTGATGTTGCAACTTGCCGTCATCGGTCAGAATCAGAAGCCCTTCGGAGTCATAATCAAGTCTTCCTGCAGCGTAGATGCCCGGAATTTTGATGTAATCAGCCAGTGTCGAGCGGCCTTCAGTATCCGTGAACTGGGTTAGGACACGGAAGGGTTTATTGAACAGCAGGACTCTCGACATTCAGTATTTCAGGTTTCCGCAGGTTGTATGTTGATAGCATGCAGGCCTTTGGGGCCCTGTTGTATCTCGAATTTGACGGCTTGTCCGGCTTTCAGGCTTTTGTACCCGTCCATGGCGATGGCTGAGAAATGTGCGAATAGCTCTTCATCGCATCCATCTGACAGGATAAACCCGTACCCCTTGGCATTGTTAAACCACTTTACTGTCCCTAATTGCATCAGTACTCCCCCTGCGACTCCGGAGCCAGGCTCTATGTCATAACTTGGCAACCGTTAAACAAACCGGTCGCGCATTCCATTTATCCAACAGGGACTACAGGTGGGCAGATTGCAGTCTTCTCCGAGCGTGATGCACGCAAGGGGCGTAGACTTATGAGCAGGCTGCCTTTAACCTCTCCTTAGTAAAGCCGAGTATAGCATTTGCAGTCTATGACACTAGTTAATGTCGGGTTTTTCCTAAAGGTTTTAGACTAATATCGAAGGTAGAGATGTTGCTGCAGCAGGTTCAAGAGTCAAAATTAATGAGTTCCGAACCCCGTGCGAGTGAAGATGAGCACCAGGACGGTAATGGCCAGTTGGCAACGGCACAGGCCAAGCCAAAGCTGAAGCGTCCCCCCATGTATCGTGTAGTGTTAATGAATGATGACTACACGCCGATGGACTTTGTAGTAGAAGTATTGATGATTTTTTTTGGGATGGATCAGGAAAAGGCGACACAAGTGATGTTAGCGGTCCATACTCAGGGTAAAGGCGTGTGTGGAGTTTTTACCCGAGATGTTGCTGAAACTAAAGCTGCGCAGGTCAATCAATATGCGCGAGAAAACAAGCATCCGCTGCTGTGTGAAGTAGAGTCGGTCTGACGGAGGCGCATGCCATGCTGAATCGAGAACTGGAAGACACCCTTAGCGTTGCGTTTCGGTCTGCCCGAGACAAGCGACACGAATTCATGACCGTAGAGCATCTGTTGCTGGCTCTGCTGGATAACCGTCAGGCTGCGGAGGTTTTGAATGCCTGCGGCGCTGATATGGACAGGCTGCGGAGTCAGCTGTCGAATTTTATCGATGAAACCACTCCGTTGCTGCCTGAAAATATTCCCAACATGGAAACCCAGCCGACGCTCGGCTTTCAGCGAGTGCTGCAGCGTGCTGTTTTCCATGTGCAATCCTCGGGTAAAACCGAAGTCAGTGGCGCCAATGTGCTGGTTGCCATTTTCAGTGAACAGGAAAGTCACGCGGTGTTTGTCCTGCAGCAGCAGGGCATTGAGCGCGTGGATGTGGTCAATTACATCTCCCACGGAATCTCGCGAATCAATGAAAGCGAGTCTGATGACCACGAAAGTATTGGTGATGGTGAGGAAAGTACTGACAGCAGTAAAAGCGCACTTTCCCAGTATGCCGTTAACCTGAATCAACAAGCCGCCTTGGGGCGGATTGATCCGCTGGTCGGACGTGACTCTGAAGTTGAGCGCGTGGTACAGATTCTGTCACGTCGTCGCAAGAACAACCCCTTGCTGGTGGGTGAAGCGGGTGTCGGTAAGACCGCAATAGCCGAAGGCCTGGCCAAGCTGATCATTGAAGACAAGGTGCCTGATATTATCAGCACCAGCGTTGTGTATGCGTTGGATCTGGGGGCCTTGTTGGCCGGCACCAAATATCGTGGTGACTTTGAGAAGCGTCTTAAGGCGCTGTTGAACGAAGTCAAACAGCAGGATCATGCGATTCTGTTTATTGACGAAATCCACACCATTATTGGTGCAGGCGCCGCGTCGGGTGGCTCAATGGATGCCTCCAATTTGCTGAAGCCTTTGTTGAGCTCCGGCGAGATTCGATGCATCGGTTCCACAACGTTCCAGGAATTCCGTGGCATCTTCGAGAAAGATCGTGCACTGGCACGTCGTTTCCAGAAAATCGATGTATTGGAGCCCAGTGCCGAGGATACCTATCGTATCCTGCGTGGCTTGAGATCCCGCTTTGAAGAGCATCACGATGTCGAGTACACCGATGAAGCTTTGCGAGCGGCTTCTGAGCTGGCCGATCGGTACATCAATGACAAACACATGCCGGATAAGGCGATCGATGTGATCGATGAGGCAGGTGCCTACCAGCGTCTGATGCCGGAAGATAAGCGCAAACGCATTATCGATGTGGAAGATGTTGAGTCGGTTGTTGCCAAAATCGCCCGCATTCCGCCAAAAAGCGTCTCCACATCAGACAAGGAACAGCTGCGCAAGCTGGAAGGCAATCTCAAGATGGTGGTGCTGGGTCAGGACGAAGCGATTGACTCTCTGGCATCTGCTATCAAATTGTCACGTGCTGGTTTGAAAGAACCCAGCAAGCCGGTAGGCAGCTTCCTGTTTGCAGGCCCGACCGGTGTCGGTAAAACCGAGGTGACTCAACAGCTGGCGCGTATCCTGGGTATCGAACTGGTTCGCTTTGACATGTCCGAGTACATGGAGCGTCATACCGTGTCACGTTTGATCGGTGCACCTCCGGGCTATGTGGGCTTTGATCAGGGCGGTTTGCTGACTGAGGCGATTACCAAATCTCCGCACTGTGTATTGTTGCTGGATGAGATCGAGAAGGCGCACCCTGAAGTCTTCAATCTGCTCCTGCAGGTGATGGATAACGGTACGCTGACCGATAACAATGGTCGCAAAGCTGATTTCCGCAATGTGATTCTGGTGATGACAACCAATGCCGGGGCAGAGGCTCAGAGCCGTCCGTCTATTGGTTTCACCGCTCAGGACCATAGTACCGATGCGATGGAAGCGTTGAAGCGCCTGTTTACACCTGAATTCCGTAACCGTTTGGATGCGGTGATTCAGTTCAAGCCGCTGACACTGGATATCGTCAAGGGTGTGGTCGACAAGTTCCTGACCGAACTTCAGGCACAGCTGGACGAAAAACATGTTGTCCTGCATGTGAATGATGAAGCCCGTCTCTGGCTGGCTGAGAATGGTTATGACGAAAAGATGGGTGCACGCCCCATGCAGCGTCTGATTCAGGATCAGCTTAAGAAGCCGCTGGCAGAAATGATTCTGTTTGGTGAGTTGGCCGAATCCGGTGGCGAAGTGGATATCGGCGTCGGTGAAGACGGGAAGTTGGAGCTGGAGGTAGCAACGGTGGCAGCCTAAGGGCTGCCATCCGTCAGATGCCGCGCCTGGGAATTAACGGGCGCGGTATACGATGCGGCCTTTGCTCAGGTCGTAAGGTGTCAGTTCAACCTTAACCTTATCGCCAGTCAAAATGCGGATGTAGTTTTTACGCATTTTACCGGAGATGTGAGCGGTAACGACGTGTCCGTTTTCCAGCTCAACGCGAAACATGGTGTTGGGAAGGGTATCGACAACAGTCCCTTCCATCTCAAAAGCTTCTTCTTTAGCCATTCACTACCTACCTTTTAGGCTTTATTGCCTGTTGGAAAGCGCAATATTCTGCCTGAAACCGCAGGTGAATTCAAAAGCTATCCTGTCAGGTTTCGTGCTGAACGGCTTGCCATTCACCATCCAGGAGCATTTCCAGGGGGCGGTAGGCAGTCTTATAGTTCATTTTGCGGCAGTTCTTAACCCAATACCCCAAATAGAGATAGGGCAGTCCCTGACGTTGGGCCTCGCGAATCAGGCTGAGTACGGCATTTACACCCAGACTACGCCGATCCAGATCAGGGTCGTAGAAAGTATAGAGCGCAGATAAACCTTGCTCCAGGCGGTCACAGACACTGATTGCAACAAGTTGGCCATCAGGTGCACGAAATTCATAGAAAAGGCTGTCTTGAACACCCTCAATGAGGAAGTTTATGAACTGCTCCGGAGAGGGGGGATACATATCTCCATCCTTATGGCGTTCACAAATGTAGCGTTCATAGAGTGAATAATATTCAGCCGTGAGTTGGCAGGGCAGGGCACGTACCAGCAGGTCCTGGTTGCGGTTTTCGATTCTTCGTTGGGTTTTCGATGGCTTGAATGCCTGCACCGGAATGCGAACTGAAATGCAGGCCTGGCACTGTTCGCAATGTGGTCGGTAGATATGGCTACCGCTACGTCGAAAGCCCAGGTCAGAGAGTTGGCTATAAAGCAGCTTGCCAACATGGGCGCGTGGGTCAACAAACAGGGTGCGCGCCTGCTGTTCTTTCAGGTAACTGCAATCATGAACGGGTGTGGCGTAAAACTTGAGCGTACGCAGGCTACTCATGTTGTGCTACTCCGTCGAATACCTCGCGTGTAAGATCGAAGGTCCAGTCATGTACCAGGGGCTGTTTCATCAAACCGCTCAGCCGTTCGGCAAACTCTTTACGTGGAAGTTCAGAGGCGCCAAGGCTTGCAAGATGGTCGTTATAGACCTGACAGTCGATCAGTTCATAACCCCAGTATTGCAGCTGTCGGGTCAACCAGGCAAAGGCAATTTTCGAACAATCGCGCTGCCGCGAAAACATGGATTCGCCAAAAAATACGCGACCGATCGCCAGTCCATACAAGCCACCCACGAGTTCGTCGTTTATCCAGACTTCAACGGAGTGCGCATGGCCGTGGTGGTGCAGATCCAGATAGGCACAAAAAATATCATTGCTGATCCAGGTGCCGCTCTGTGTTGCTCGAGGAGACGCGCAGGCCGAAATGACGCGATGAAACGCGGTGTCGAAGGTTACACGGTAATCCTGCTTGCGAAGCCGCTTACGCATACTGCGTGAAATTCGCAGATCTTCAGGCCAGAGTACACAACGAGGGTCAGGGCTCCACCAGAGAATGGGTTCGCCTGGGTTATACCAGGGAAAAATTCCCTTACGGTAGGCTCTAAGTAGTCGTTCGCGGGAAAGATCCCCCCCGGCTGCAAGCAATCCATTAGGCTCATCAAGCGCCAGCTCGAGCGGGGGGAAATCAAGGCTGTCATCAGCCAGCCAGGGAATCATTAGCTAACGAGGTCGTCCAGGTACTTTTCGGCGTCCAGAGCTGCCATGCAGCCAAAACCGGCAGAAGTAATAGCCTGACGGTAAATGTGGTCGCACACGTCGCCGGCTGCAAAGACACCTTCAATGCTGGTCTGAGTAGCGTTGCCTTCAAGACCTGACTGAATTTTCAGGTAGCCGTCTTTCATATCCAGCTGACCCTGGAAAAGGTCGGTGTTTGGCTTATGGCCGATGGCGATGAATACACCCGCCACATCAATTTCCTGGGTGCTTTCATCCTGGGTGCTGCGCAGACGCAGGCCGGTAACACCTGAATCATCGCCCAGTACTTCTTCCAGCTGGTGGTTCCAGATAATGTTGATGTTGCCATTCTCGGCACGCTCAAGAATCTTATCCTGCAGGATTTTTTCTGAACGCAGGCTGTCACGGCGATGAATCAATGTGACTTCAGATGCGATATTGGACAGGTACAGCGCTTCTTCAACAGCGGTATTACCACCACCCACAACTGCAACCTTCTGGCCACGGTAGAAGAAGCCGTCACAGGTCGCACAGGCGCTGACGCCTTTGCCCATAAAGGTTTCTTCAGATTCGAGTCCCAGATACTGTGCGGATGCACCCGTGGCAATGATCAAAGCATCACAGGTGTATTCGCCCATGTCGCCCTTCAGACGGAAGGGACGCTGCTGCAGTTCGGCGGTATGGATGTGATCGAACAAAACTTCGGTGTTGAAGCGTTCGGCATGAGCCTGCATACGCTGCATCAGCTCAGGACCCTGTACACCCTCAACGTCACCCGGCCAGTTGTCCACTTCAGTTGTGGTTGTCAGCTGGCCACCGGCTTGCATGCCGGTGATAACAACTGGACTCAGGTTGGCACGTGCCGCATAAACTGCTGCAGTGTAGCCAGCAGGACCTGAACCCAGAATAATCAGACGGTGGTGTTGTACTTCGCTCATGAATGTCGTGTATCCAGATTAAGATATTCGTAAGTTGAGACAGATATACTGTCCCAAGAACTGTTTGGAGCTGACTCTAAACGTCAACAAGCAAATTGTCCAACGCCTCGCCCCTCCGTTAGGATACGGTTTACGGACACGTAATGTGATATTTTTCACGTCTAAGCATCATCGAGTGTAAGGATTGTTGTATTGAGTGCTAAACGCCCCCCCACAGCGCCGCCTTTGGCAGAACAGCTGGTGAACATCGCCCGGGAAGGCTTATTGATCATTCTTGTGGGTGCCAACCTGTTATTGTTGCTGGCGTTACTGGGATATGACCCCAAGGATCCAGGCTGGTCGCATCTGGCGTATCACCCTGAGGTTGAGAATTTCACGGGCACAGCGGGTGCCTGGGTTGCTGACAGCGCGATTTCTGCGTTGGGTATCGGTGCCTATTTATTGCCGCCGCTGCTGCTGGTTCCCATTTGGCGTTTTGTACGCAGGCGTGACACCAGTTTGCTCGATAGTGTTCCTTTTATGATGCTGCGAACGCTGGGTGCCGTGTTGGCACTGTTTAGCGTATGTGCGTTGGCATCCATTCACCTGTCCAATGAAGGCTTGCATTACCCGTTTACGGTGGGTGGCCTGGTTGGCGAGGCCTTGTCGGACTGGTGTGTGAGCTGGTTCCATGTGGCTGGCAGTAGTGTATTACTCTGGACCAGTTTGTTATTGGGGTTGACCCTGTTTCTGGAAGTATCCTGGCGTGATGCGCTGGAAGGTCTGGGAGGCTGGCTTCTAGGTCTGGCGCAGAAGGGCAGGGCGCAAATGCAGCGCAAGCCTTCTGTAGATGAGGCTTATGATGTGCCGGCAGAGCTTGAGCAAACGTTTGAGCCAGAGGTTGAGCCGGTACCCGAAGAGGTTAAATCGGGCCGTGATTTCCGCAGCTTCTTCAAGAAGGCAGTCGATAACAACGCCGATCAGCCGGTCCATCTTTCCAATGAGCGTATTGAGGCGGTCATTGCATCTGATGAACTGCCTGAAGAGCTTGAGACCAATGAAGTCGAAACAGTTCGTGCCAAGGCGTCCGGCCAGGATTTCAAGCCTGCCAACACAATTGCCTTGAAAACTGAGCCCAAAGCCCAGCCTGTTACTGCTGCAGCCGAGACGGTCAAGGCGTCGCCCACACCGGCTCCCATGTCTGCAGACGTTAAGAAAAGCCTGAAAATCGTTCCCCTCTCCGAAACGCATCAGCCCTTGGCAGAAGAGAATGAACCGGCTGTGGCACCACGCAAGCAGTTGCCACGTCTTCCATCACTGGATTTGTTGGACCCGCCATCTCTGCAACAGGAGAGCGGTTACAGTGAAGATGAACTGGAAGAGATGTCGCGCCTTCTGGAAAGCAAGCTGAAGGACTTCGGCGTTGTCGCTGAGGTTGTCGAAGTGAACCCCGGCCCGGTTATTACCCGTTTTGAGCTTCAGCCAGCGCCCGGTGTTAAAGCCAGCAAGATTTCAAACCTGTCGCGGGACCTGGCCCGCTCCATGGCCGTGATGAGTGTGCGTGTCGTGGAAGTCATTCCGGGCAAGTCTGTGGTGGGTGTTGAAATCCCGAATGAGGTGCGCCAGACGGTACAGCTGAGCGAGGTGCTCAATGCCAAGCCCTATCTGGAAGCCTCCTCTCGTTTGACACTGGCGTTGGGTAACGACATCGCCGGTAATCCGGTGGTGGCGAACCTGGCCAAAATGCCTCACCTGTTGGTGGCGGGTACTACCGGCTCCGGTAAGTCTGTGGGTGTAAACGCCATGCTGTTGAGCCTGCTGCTCAAGGCTACCCCGGATGAAGTTCGACTGATCCTGGTCGACCCGAAAATGCTGGAGCTTTCAATTTATGAAGGGATTCCGCATCTGCTGACACCGGTTATCACCGACATGAAAGAGGCCGCGGGTGGCTTGCGTTGGTGTGTGGCTGAAATGGAGCGCCGTTACCGTCTGATGGCGAAGATGGGCGTGCGTAATATCAGTGGCTTCAACGATAAGGTTGTTGCGGCTCAGGAGCGTGGCGAACCCATTGCTGATCCGTTGTGGAAGCCTGAAGAGCACGGCTACCCTGAAGGTGAGCCCGCGCCGGCACTTGAAGCGCTGCCGTACATCGTGGTTGTGATAGACGAATTCGCCGACATGATGATGATGGTCGGCAAAAAGGTTGAAGAGCTGATCGCACGTATCGCGCAGAAAGCACGTGCGGCGGGTATTCATTTGATCCTGGCGACGCAGCGCCCATCCGTTGATGTTATTACCGGTTTGATCAAGGCGAACATCCCCACGCGAATTGCCTTCCAGGTATCCTCCAAAATCGACTCGCGCACCATTCTCGATCAGGGCGGTGCCGAGAGTCTCTTGGGTTACGGTGACATGCTGTACGTTCCGGCAGGCACCAGTATTCCGAACCGCGTACATGGTGCTTTTGTCAGTGATGATGAAGTTCACCGTGTTGTAGAACAGTGGAAGCAACTGGGTACACCGAACTATATCGACGAGATTCTGTCCGACGGAGGAAGTGACGCTGCAGGTGGTGGGGGTGATCTGTTTGATGACGAGATGGATCCTCTGTACGACGAAGCTGTGGCGTTTGTCACCGAATCACGTAAGGCGTCGATCTCCAGTGTCCAGCGCAAGCTCAAGATCGGCTATAACCGCGCTGCGCGTATGATTGAGGCCATGGAAGCTGCAGGCGTTGTATCTGAAGCCGGCAGTAATGGTCAGCGTGAAGTGCTGGCGCCGCCTCCACCCAAGGATTGATCCAATGCTGAAAAAACTGATTGCGGGCACCTCACTGATAGTAAGTTTGGGTGTTCAGGCAGGCCCGGTTGAAGATTTGGATACACTGTTGTCTGGTCATCAAACGGCTCAGGCGCGTTTTACCCAGTTTTCCATGAACGAGAGCGGCTCAAGGGCTGAAGAATCCCGCGGCTACTTTGCAGTAGAGAGACCTAACCGTTTTCGTTGGGTCACTGAAACACCGTTCGTGCAGGAAATTGTCAGTGATGGGGAATATATCTGGATATACGACCCGGACCTTGAGCAGGTTACCCGTAAAACGGCAGACGAGCAGGGTGGTAGCGCTCCTGCCATGATTCTGAATGGTCAAATTGAACAGCTCAGCCAGTCCTTTGAAATTCGCAAGATCGATCAGGATGCCGGCGGTGTCGCCTTGTTTGAACTGCTGCCGAAAAATGCCGAAAACAGCACCTTTACCCGCATCCGTTTGTTGTTTGAGCAGGATCGCATCAGTGAGCTGTCCATGCAGGACAGTTTGGGTCAGCGCAGTATGCTCACCCTGCAGGCGTTGGAATATGACGCTGAACTGCCGGACGATGTTTTCAAGTTTGATCCGCCCGAAGGAACGGATGTGATCCTGGATCAGGGGCTCTGATGCAGGATCTTTTTGATAGCCAGCCTTCTGGTTACCAACCCCTTGCAGCCCGTATGCGTCCTGTGCAGCTGGACCGCTATATAGGACAAACCCATCTGTTGGCTTCCGGTAAGCCCTTGCGTCAGGCCCTGGAGCAGGGTGTTATTCACTCCATGATTCTCTGGGGGCCGCCAGGTGTTGGTAAAACAACCCTGGCCAAGCTGGTGGCGCATCAGGTTGACGCCCACTTCATGACCTTGTCAGCGGTGTTGGCGGGAGTGAAAGAGATTCGTCAGGCTGTTGATGAAGCGCGCCATATCAAGGCGCAAAGTGGTCGCAAGACTATTTTGTTTGTGGATGAAGTGCACCGCTTCAACAAGTCACAGCAGGATGCCTTTCTGCCCTACGTTGAAGATGGCACGGTCATCTTCATCGGGGCTACTACCGAAAATCCCTCATTTGAGCTGAACAACGCATTGCTGTCTCGAGCAAGAGTCTATCTGCTTCGCTCTTTGTCTCAGGATGAACTTGGCGAAGTCATTGAGCAGGCACTGAGTGATACTGAGCATGGCCTTGGTCAGCTAAAACTGCAGATTCCCGAGCCCATGCGTATGCAATTGGCGCTGGCTGCCGATGGTGATGCCCGTACGGTATTGAACCTGTTGGAAATCGCTGCAGATCTGGCGCAGGAGCAGTCGGACGGCACCCGACAGGTAACGACTGAAGTGCTGACCGAGGTGTTACAGGCCGGTGGTCGGCGCTTCGATAAGGGAGGGGATCATTTTTATGACATGATCTCGGCTTTCCATAAATCGGTTCGTGGGTCTTCTCCCGACGGTGCCTTGTATTGGTACTGCCGTATGCTGGATGGTGGAGCTGACCCCCTTTACGTGGCACGCCGACTGGTCGCCATTGCGTCTGAAGATATCGGTAATGCGGATCCGCGTGCCATGCAGGTGACGCTGTCTGCCTGGGATGCTTTTGAGCGTGTAGGCCCGGCGGAGGGCGAGCGCGCCATTGCCCAGGCGGCAATTTACTGTGCTTGCGCCCCCAAAAGCAACGCCGTTTACCGTGCTTTCAATCAGTGCCAATCGGATGTGCGCCAAGCGGGTTCGCTCCCTGTGCCAGAGCATCTGCGCAATGCCCCCACCAGTTTGATGAAAGATCTGGGTTATGGTGCCGAGTACCGCTATGCCCATGATGAGCCTGATGCCTATGCTGCCGGTGAGAATTATTTGCCCGAAACTATCGCAGATCAGTCCTGGTATGAGCCAGAGCCTCGAGGGCTGGAGATCAAAATCAGGGAAAAGTTACAGCGTCTGCGTGAGCAGGACCGGCAAAGCGCTAAACAACGCTACAGGAGGCGTAGATGATGCATTTGGTGGCAGTGGCCTTGGGCGGTGCTCTGGGGGCTCTGGGGCGCTACTGGGTGAGCGGCATGCTGAACAATGCCGAGCATCGTTTGCCGATGGGAACACTGACGGTCAACGTCCTGGGCTCTTTTCTGATGGGCGTCTGCTTTGTGCTGATTCTGGAGCGGGCAAAATTGTCACCAGAACTGAGGCCGCTGCTGATGGTCGGTTTTCTGGGTGCCTTCACGACCTTCTCCACTTTTTCGCTGGAAACCGTGGCAATGATCGGGGAAGGGCATGTTATGTCGGCCCTGATTTATATATTATTGAGCGTTTCGTTGTGCATTGCGGCACTTGGTGCCGGATTGTGGTTGACCCGTTTGTTCTGACAACAAGGTAAGTTTGATCTCATGCTGGATCCCAAATATGTACGCGCCAACCCGGAAGAGGTGGCCAATCTCCTGAAGAAGAAGGGCTACGAGTTTCCGGTGGGGCAGTTTGTCGAACTGGATAATCAGCGTAAAACTATCCAGACCGAAACCGAGACCCTGCAGAACGAGCGTAACACCCGATCGAAAGGGATCGGCAAAGCCAAGGCTGCGGGTGAGGACATCCAGCCGCTGCTGGCAGAAGTGCAGAACCTGGGTGACCAGCTGGACGCTGCAAAAGAGCGTTTGAATGAGGTTCAGGCACAGCTGGATAACCTTCTGCTGGGCGTACCGAACATTCCGCACGAATCTGTACCTGAAGGCGCTGATGAAGACGATAACGTCGAAGTGCGTACCTGGGGTACACCGGCCGAGTTCGACTTTGAGCCGCTGGATCACGTAGCACTGGGTGAAAAGAACGGTGAACTGGACTTTGAAACTGCTGCCAAGCTGACCGGTTCTCGCTTTGCTGTGATGAAAGGCAAAATGGCCCGTCTGCATCGTGCACTGACGCAGATGATGCTGGACACCCATGTCAACGAGCATGGTTACGAAGAAGTTTACGTACCCTTCATGGTAAACGCTGACTCCCTGCAGGGAACAGGTCAGCTACCCAAGTTTGAAGAAGACCTGTTCCGTGTGCCTTTCGGTGAGCGTGACTATTACCTGATTCCGACCGCTGAAGTGCCCGTCACTAATATCGTGCGTGATGAAATTGTGGATGCGGACAGCCTGCCGCTGCAGTTCACTGCGCATACACCTTGTTTCCGTTCCGAAGCCGGTGCTTCTGGCCGTGATACCCGCGGCATGATTCGTCAGCACCAGTTCGACAAGGTTGAAATGGTTCACGTGGTTGAGCCGAGCAAGTCCTGGGATGCGCTGGAAGCACTGACCGGTCATGCGGAAGCTATTCTGCAGAAGCTGGAACTGCCGTACCGTGTGGTTGCACTCTGCGGTGGTGACCTGGGCTTCAGCGCTGCCAAAACCTACGACATCGAGGTGTGGTTGCCGGGTCAGGGCAAATACCGTGAAATCTCCTCTTGTTCCAATATGGGTGATTTCCAGGCGCGTCGCATGTTGGCACGCTGGCGTAACCCTGAAACCAATAAGCCGGAACTGGTGCACACCCTGAACGGCTCAGGTCTGGCGGTTGGTCGTACACTGGTTGCTGTTTTGGAAAACTACCAGATGGCTGATGGCACCGTGCGTGTACCTGAAGCGCTGCAGCCGTATATGGGCGGTATCACCGAGCTGTAATTCGATTCCGTTCATCCTTTTACGAAGCCCCGCACTCGCGGGGCTTTTTCATTGTGGGCTAGTCTTTCTATACCGGAACTGACCTCGGGCAAGCGGTTGTGCCTGCCCTCGGGTATACTGGCGCCTCATCAATTGCAGCATAGGCAATAAGGAGCAAGGCGATGAACTCGCGGTACGATGTGCTGATAGTAGGTGGTGGTATGGTTGGGTCTTCATTGGCCTGCGCACTGGGTAACTCAGGCCTGTCGGTTGCCGTACTGGAACGAAGTCTACCGGCATCATTCTCGGTTGATCAGCCACATGACTTGCGAGTGTCTGCACTCAGTATCGCCTCAGAACGCTTTCTGCAGAATATCGGTGCCTGGTCCGGTATCCAGAGCAGACGCAGCTGTCCGTACCGTCGCATGAAAGTCTGGGAAAGCGATTCCCGGCGTGCCGCTACAGAATTCGATGCAACTGCAATTGGGTATGACCATTTGGGTCATATTGCTGAAAATCGAGTCATCCAGTTGGCGCTTTTGGACCGATTGCGAGATTTCGACAACATCGACCTGATTACACCTGCCAAGACGGTACGTATCGATTATTCCCCCGGTGCCACTTTGGTGGAGCTGGAGTCAGGGGAGCAGTTGGTGGGGCGCCTGGTGATTGCTGCTGATGGTGGGGATTCCATGGTACGCCAGGCGGCCGGGATTGGGGTGACCCAATGGGATTACGATCAGCATGCGTTAGTTGCTGGTGTCACTACAGCCTATCCGCAGCAGGATATTACCTGGCAGCAATTTACCCCGACGGGGCCTTTGGCCTTCTTGCCGTTGAGTGGGCACAACGCTTCCATCGTCTGGTACAACACGCCAAATGAAGTGAAACGATTGAAAGCCTTGCCAGACGAGATATTCATGCAGCAACTGCATCAGACGTTCCCGGAAGAGTTGGGGACGTTAACTGAGCTGCAGGGGCGTGGCAGTTTTCCGTTGCGGCGCCAGCATGCACAGACGTATGTGCTGGAAGGCCTGGCCTTGGCAGGTGATGCCGCCCATATGATTCACCCGCTTGCAGGTCAGGGCGTTAATATTGGCCTGCTGGATGCGGCTGCATTGGCAGAGGTGATACTGGTGGCTCATGCCGAAGGGCGAGCTCCAGCGGAGCTGGATGTATTGAAACAATATGAACAGCAGAGACGCCGACATAACTTGCTGATGATGCAGGTGATGGATAGCTTCTATCGGGTATTCAGCAACGACATAGGCCCATTGAAACTGCTGCGAAATGCAGGGCTGAGCCTGGCTGGTCGTTTACCGCCGGCACGTAATCAGGTGATGGAGTTTGCGATGGGGCTGAAAGGGCCTTTGCCGGCTTTGGCGCAATCTTCCGCAGTGCATTAATTCTGAACTGGCGTTGTTCAGTGTTGCTCACAGGGCTATCTTTCGCCCAAACAAAATGACCGCCCTGAAGGCGGTCATTTGTAGATCCTGAGAGGTGATCAGGAAGCAGTAGAAGCGGGCGCGGCAGGAGCAGCAGAAGATTTGCGTGCTGTGCTGCGAGCAGCAGCCGGTTTGGCTGGTTTCTCAGCAGTAGCTGCTTCCAGGTTTGGCATGAATTTGCTCAGATCAAACTTGGTCAGATCGAAGCTGGACATATCCATTGCCGGCATTTCAAATTTCGGCAGTTCACTACCGAAAGAGAGAAGACTTTCTTCGAACAGGGCAGAAGCCTGCTCGCGTACTTCTGTCATGGCAGCCAATTCTTTCTCAGTGACTTCACTCCATTTGGCTTCCTGAGTTTTCAGGAATTCCACCTGCAGCTGAATCGCTTCCTTGGGTTCTTTGACTTCAGCCAAGGCTTTCACCTGAGCCAGGCTGGCATTCACGCAGTCTGTGAAGTATTCAGACTGGAGAGCGAAAATTCTTTCAACCGCTTTCTGGTTAGCTTCAGTCAAAGCGGTAACCGGTTTCATTTTTTCCTGCATCTCTTTCAGCGCGTCGAACATGTTTGCCACCTTTTATAGTTGTGCGGGTCGAAACATCCTTGTTTATGCTGCCACGCAGCATTCCCATGAGAAGCAAGGGCGGCGAAAGGCCACCCTGTGAAAATCACTTCTTGGCAGTGAAATCCATCGGCTTCATGAACTTTTGCAGTTCAGACATGAACGGCATTTCTTTCAGGTCTTTCAGCTCGCTCATGTCAGCGACGCTTTTTTCGATCAGACCCGTCAGCTCTTCCTTGGCTTCAACCAGGGCAGCCATTTCTTTCTCGGCAACAGAAGTCAGCTTGGCTTCGATGTCTTTCAGGTATTTAACCTGAAGTTCCATAGCCTGCTTGGGCTCACGGATTTCAGACAGAGTCTTCATCTGAGTCAGGCTGGCGTTTACGAAATCAGACACGTAAGAAGACTGCAGGGCAATCAGCTTCTCGGTGGTTTTTTTGTTGATCTCGGCCATATCGACCATCGGCTGCATGGATTCTTTCATTTTGTCGTACATGTTAATCACCTCTCAATGTGAAATAATGCAAGCAGCTTCTTTTGCTGCGCTGCAACATGGGTTTAACTTTAGTGAACAATAAATAACCCGTCAAGCACTTTTTTGTGCGCTGCACAAAAAAGTTTTAGTCCCTATTTTCGGTGCCTTCAGGCGACTCGACTGCAATGATGATCGGTAATGGTTACAATGCGGTAAAACACCCAAGTCTCGACAAGCAAGAAAGGCAACTCATGCAAGCAGAACATTGTCATTCCGCATTTCGCTTTATCGGCAACAAGGTGATCGATGCCCTGAATGTTGAAGTGGCCGAGTACGAACACAAGGCTACCGGTGCACGTCATTACCACCTGGCATCTGACTATGACGAGAACGTA
Organism: Marinobacterium sp.; assembly: GCA_048264005.1. Taxonomy (GTDB): domain Bacteria; phylum Pseudomonadota; class Gammaproteobacteria; order Pseudomonadales; family Balneatricaceae; genus Marinobacterium. Next base: position 505,456 of record JBLXDP010000002.1, on the reverse strand, counting down.
TTTCTGGTCGCTTTTCGTACCGTGCCAGAAGACTCGCGTGGCGTAGCGCACATTCTGGAGCACACTGCGCTGTGTGGCAGCGAGCGCTTTCCGGTCCGCGATCCTTTCTTCATGATGACGCGTCGTTCACTGAACACGTTTATGAACGCCTTCACCAGTAGCGACTGGACGGCTTATCCTTTTGCCAGCCAAAACCGCAAGGACTACTTCAACCTGCTGGATGTATATCTGGATGCAAGCTTCTTTTCGCGTTTGGATCAGCTGGATTTTGCCCAGGAAGGGCATCGTGTCGAGTTTGCTGAAGCAGACAACCCCGAATCAGATCTGGTGTACAAGGGGGTTGTATTCAACGAGATGAAAGGAGCGATGAGCTCGCCCGTTTCTACTCTGTGGCAAACGTTGACCAAGCACCTGTTCCCAACGACCACCTATCACTACAACAGCGGTGGTGATCCCGAGTGCATTCCAGATCTGAGTTATGAGGATCTGCTGGAGTTCTACCGCAGTCATTACCATCCCAGTAATGCGGTCTTCATGACCTTTGGTGATATCCCGGCCGCTGAGCTGCAGCAGCGTTTCGAAGAGAATGCGCTGTCACGTTTTGAACGCCGTGATGAAGTGATTGAGGTGACCGATGAGAAACGCTATTTCGCACCTGTGCGTGTTGAAGAGGCTTATGCGCTTTCCCAGGATGATTTGAGTCACTCGACTCACCACGTATTGGGCTGGTTGTTGCCGCGCTCTATTGAGTTGGATGAGCTGATGCAGGCGCACCTGCTGAGCCGTGTATTGCTGGATAACTCCAGCTCGCCGCTGCGGGCGGCACTGGAGTCCACTGATTTGGGCAGTGCACCTTCACCTCTCTGCGGCCTGGAAGATTCCAACCGTGAGATGAGCTTCGTGTGTGGTCTCGAGGGCAGTGAGCCTGAGCAGGCTGCAGCCTTTGAGCAGCTGGTGATGGATACCCTGAGCCGCGTAGCGGAAGAAGGTGTGCCCATGGAGATGGTTGAGGCACAGATGCACCAGCTGGAGTTGACCCAGCGTGAAATTACAGGTGACGGATACCCCTTTGGTCTTCAGCTGATTCTGTCGGCCATGCCGGCTGCTATCCATCGTGGCAGCCCTATCGGTGTGCTGGATATTGATCCGGCGCTGGAGAAGCTGCGTGAGCTGATCAAGGATCCGGACTTCATTCCTGGTCTGATTCGCCGCTGGCTATTGGATAACCCGCATCGCGTACGTCTGACATTGCGCCCGGATGCTGAATTGGCTGATCGTCGTGAAGCGGCGGAGGCTGCGCACCTTGAGCAGATTAAGCAAGGATTGGATGCCACTGAAAAGCAGGCAATTGTCGAACAGGCTGCGGCACTGGAAGCACGTCAGCAGCAGGTCGATGATGACAGCATTTTGCCCTGTGTAACACTGGAGGATGTGCCGGCCGAGCTTAAGTTGCCAACGGCAGTCGAGTTGAGTCAGGGGCCGGCAAACACAACCCTGTTCCATGCCGGTACCAATGGTTTGGTTTACCAGCAGGTTATTCTGGACTTGCCACGCCTGAGTGAGGACGAGCAGGCGCTGATGCCGTTGTACACCTACTGCCTCACTGAGCTGGGGTGTGGTGAGCGTGATTACCGTGCTAATCAGGCATATCAAAGCCAGGTGACGGGAGGCTTGAGTGCCTACGTCAGCATGCGTGGCAGCGTGGGTGATGAGCAGAAGGTATCGGCTTACCTGATCATGTCAGGCAAGGCGCTGAGTGTTAATAATGAGAAGCTCACCGAGCTGATGGCTGAAACCCTGGATAAGGCTCGATTTGATGAAACCTCACGTATTCGCGAAATCGTTGCCCAGCAGCGTGCGCGTCGCGAGCAGAGTATCACAGGCTCGGGTCATTCCTTCGCCATGATGGCGGCCGTAGCTGAGTTGGCACCGGTTGCTCAGTATGCGCATCGTACGCGTGGTCTTGAGGGTGTGCGCCGTGTTAAAGCCCTGGATAAGCGTATTCAGGATGCTGGAGAGCTCCAGGCTCTGGCTGATCAGTTGGCGGCTTTGCATGCACGGGTTCAACAGGCGCCTCGCCGTTTCCTGTTGGTCGGTGAAGAAGAACACCAGAACGCCATGTTGCAGCAGCTTGGGCAGTATTGGACGGTACCTGAAACTCAGGCTTTTGAAGCTCTGGCGTTGCCGGCAACCCGTAAGGGTGTGAAGCAGCTTTGGCTTACCAGTACTCAGGTTAACTTCTGTGCCTGTGCCTTCCCGACTGTTACCAGTGGTCATCCGGATGCAGCTGCTCTGACCGTGCTGGGTGACTTCCTGCGTAACGGTTATCTGCATCGCGCCATTCGTGAGCAGGGTGGTGCTTATGGCGCTGGCGCTGGCCAGGATAACGGTGATGGCATCTTCCGCTTCTTCTCATACCGAGATCCGCGCGTGGAAGGAACCCTGGCTGACTTCAGTAAGGCGGTTGACTGGCTGTTGGAGCGCACGGATGAGCCGCAGCGACTCCAGGAAGCAATTCTGGGTGTGGTCAGCTCCATGGACAAGCCGGGTTCACCGGCGGGTGAAGCCAAATCGACGTATCACAGCTCCTTGTTTGGTCGTACGCCAGAAGTGCGTCAGGCATTCAGGCAGCAAATACTGGATGTGACTCTGGATGACCTCAAGCGCGTTGCGCGTACTTACCTGAAGCCTGAAACGGCAAGCGTTGCAGTCGTCACCAGTCAGAAGGCTGCTGAGAATCTGCCGGATGAGTTTGAGCGTATCGAAATTTGATAGATTGACACCTCAGCTTTACTAAAACTGAAAGGCCACCCCAAGGGGGGTGGCTTTTTTGTTTGCAAGCGAGCAAGCGGCGCACTGTCGTAGCATGGAAAAAGGCTCTATGTTGGAGAACAATTTGTGATTGCAAATCCCTTACTGCAAGGGGCGTTACTGATTCTATTGTCAGAATGGGCGTTGGTAGCAAGTGGCATCATCATTCGCCAGCTAAGTGATGATCTGCCGACGGAGGTGTTGGTATTCCTGCGCAACAGTTTGGGCTTGCTCTGGTTGTTGCCCTGGATTATCAGACGCGGTCGACGTGAGCTTGGAACGCAAAGGATACATCTACACCTGCTGCGTGCGTTGGTGGGCGTCACGGCCATGTCGTGTCTGTATTACTCCTGGGCGAATCTCTCCCTTGCACAGGCGGCACTGCTGAAGCAGACAGCACCTTTCTTCATGCCGATCATCGCTTTTTTATGGTTGAAAGAGCGTATCAATGCAGCTGTTCGCTGGGCAATTGTGGTGGGCTTTGTGGGTGTGCTGGTTATCTTGCAGCCTGCATCCGGTTCGCTGGAGCCTGCAGTGCTGGTGGCGCTGGCGGGAGCGGCGCTGGGAGCGACAGCTAAGGTGTGTATTCGTGCCATGCGTACAACGGAGTCGCCACAGCGGATTGTGTTCTATTTTGCGCTTTTTGGCTCACTGTTTGCTGCCATTCCTGCCTGGCAGAATTGGGTGACACCGATTGGCCTTGATTGGGTGTGGTTGCTGGCACTGGCGGCTGCGTCAACCTTGGCTCAGCTGCTGTTAAGCCGGGCTTATGGGCTGGTTGGGGCAGGGATGTTGGGACCGTTCACCTATGCCTCTATTCCATTTGCCGCCTTGGCAGGCTGGTGGCTATGGGATGAAAGCCTGGGGCTTGTGACCTTGGCAGGTATGGCGCTGATTATGCTTGGAGGTCTGTTGGCCTTGAGAGGCAAAGGTTAGGACGCCTGTAGAGCAGGTACAAAAAAACCGGGCATAGCCCGGTTTTTTAATATCGAAGTTTCAGTAATTACTTGCTGAAGCCATCGATGATCTGGTTGAAGGTAGCGCTCGGGCGCATCACCTTGGCAACTACATCCAGGCTGGCGTGGTAGTAACCGTCCAGTTCAGCCGGTTTGCCCTGAGCTTCGTTGAACTCAGTGATGATTGTCTGCTCGTTGGCAGCCAGTTCTTCAGCCAGAGGCTTAAACTGTGCAGCCAGCGCAGCGTCTTCAGTCTGAGCGGCCAGTTCCTGAGCCCAGTACAGAGCCAGGTAGCAGTGGCTGCCACGGTTATCCAGTTCACCCACTTTACGGGAAGGAGACTTGCCGTTTTCCAGCAGGGTTTCGGTAGCCTTATCCAGAGTCTTGGCCAGGACACGAGCACGCGGGTTGTTTTCCTTGATGCCCAGTTCGTCCAGAGAAACGCCCAGTGCCAGGAATTCACCCAAGGAGTCCCAACGCAGGTGGTTTTCCTGCTCAACCTGCTGAACGTGCTTAGGAGCAGAACCGCCAGCACCTGTTTCGTACATACCGCCACCTGCCAGCATCGGAACGATGGACAGCATCTTGGCAGAAGTACCCAGTTCCATGATCGGGAACAGGTCGGTCAGGTAGTCACGCAGTACGTTACCGGTTACGGAAATAGTGTCCTGACCACGGATCATGCGCTCCATGGAGAAGCGGATCGCTTCGTTGTAGGACATGATGTGGATTTCCAGACCGTCAGTGTCGTGCTCTTTCAGGTATTCCTTGACCTTTTTGGTCAGTTCCAGATCGTGCGCACGTTCCTGATCCAGCCAGAAGATGGCCGGGGTATCGGACTGGCGAGAGCGGGTAACAGCCAGTTTGACCCAGTCGCGGATAGCCGCATCTTTGGTCTGGCATGCACGCCAGATGTCACCTTTCTCAACATCGTGTTGCATCAGTACGTTACCGTTGGCGTCAACAACGCGCATGGTACCGTCTTCCTGGATTTCGTAAGTCTTGTCGTGAGAGCCGTATTCTTCAGCTTTCATCGCCATCAGGCCAACGTTCGGTACACTACCCATGGTAGTCGGATCGAAAGCACCGTTGGTTTTGCAGAAATTGATCATTTCCTGGTAGATGCGCGCGTAAGTGGACTCCGGCATTACAGCCTTGGTGTCCTTGGTCTTGCCGTCGCGTCCCCACATCTGGCCGGAGTTGCGGATCATGGCTGGCATGGAAGCGTCAACGATAACGTCAGACGGGATGTGCAGGTTGGTGATGCCTTTTACGGAATCAACCATTGCCATTTCAGGACGGTGTTCGTAGCAGGCATGGATCGCTTCTTCGATTTCGTCCTGCTGAGACTGAGGCAGAGTTTTGATTTTCTCGTAAACGCTGCTCATACCGTTGTTCGGGTTAACGCCCAGTTCGTCGAACAGCTCGCCGTACTTGTCGAACACTTCACGGTAGAACACACGTACCGCGTGGCCGAATACGATTGGGTGAGAGACTTTCATCATGGTCGCTTTAACGTGCAGGGACCACATAACGCCAGCTTCTTTACAATCCTGCAGAGTGTCTTCGAAGAAAGCGTCCAGCGCTTTGGCGCTCATGAACATGCTGTCCAGAACTTCACCTTTTTCCAGGCTCAGTTCTTTCTTAACAACAGTTTCACCGCCTTTCGGGGTGAATTCGATACGTACATCGCCAGCATCAGCCATGGTGATGGACTGTTCGCTGGAGAAGAAGTCACCTTCACGCATGTAGTCAGCGTGAGAGCGGGAAGCCTTGCTCCATTTGCCCATGGAGTGCGGGAACTTGCGTGCGAAGGCTTTAACAGCAGCAGGCGCACGACGGTCAGAGTTGCCCTGACGCAGAACCGGGTTTACTGCACTGCCCAAGATTTTGGCGTAACGTGCGTTGGCTTCTTTCTGTTCTTCAGTTTGAGCGTTGTCAGCGTATTCAGGAATGTCGTAACCCTGGCTCTGCAGCTCTTTGATAGCAGCGCGCAGCTGAGGTACTGAAGCACTGATGTTTGGCAGCTTGATGATGTTGGCGTGAGGGTCTTTGGTCAGCTCGCCCAGGGCTGAAAGACCGTCTTCAACGCGCTGCTCTTCGGTCAGGCGCTCGGGGAAGGCTGACAAAATACGTCCAGCCAGGGAGATATCACTCAGATCAACTTCGATATCGGCAGTAGACGCGAAAGTGCGAATGATCGGCAGCAGTGAAGAAGTCGCCAGTGCCGGTGCTTCATCGGTAAGGGTGTAGATGATTTTTGATTTTGTAGGCATGTTTTTCCCCGAAATGATTTATGGCTGGATTGCCAAAGGCTCGTTTGAGTGATGGATAACCACTCTGCGCTGTCCAGAGAGCCCGGCGCTTGTAAATCGGCTACAAATTATAAAGCCTGAGGGGCCGATTTCATACCCGAAGGCTATCGACTTAGGGCTAACTATAGCGGTCTGGGGGTGAATTCGTGTTGTAGTAAAACAAAATTCACACAACGGGATGTTGCACAGAGGGTTTGCAGAGGCAGGAAAGGTGGAAGGGCGCTTCGAGTGAAGCGCCCTGATAAGGTTTAGCCTTCTTCCGGCTCGTAGCCAAGGTTGGGTGCCAGCCAGCGTTCGGCTTCGTCCATGCTCATGCCTTTACGTTTGGCATAGCTTTCAACCTGGTCTTCACTGATTTTTGCGACACCGAAATAGCGTGCGTCCGGGTGGCTGAAATACCAGCCACTTACCGCAGCGGTGGGCAGCATGGCAAAGCTGTCGGTCAGGGTCATGCCGGCGTTGTGTTCTACGTCCAGCAGCTCCCATAGCAATGCTTTTTCAGTGTGATCCGGGCAGGCCGGATAACCTGGTGCAGGGCGGATACCCTTATACTGTTCACGAATCAGCCCTTCGTTATCCAGCGTTTCATCGGCAGCGTAGCCCCAGAACTCTTTGCGCACGCGCTGGTGCAGGCGTTCTGCAAAAGCTTCAGCCAGGCGATCTGCCAAGGCCTTGATCATGATGCTGTTGTAGTCATCGTGATCGGCTTCGTACTGTTCAACCCACTTATCAATGCCGATACCTGCGGTCACGGCAAAGGCGCCGACATAGTCCTGAACACCTGAATCCTTGGGTGCAACGTAGTCACTCAGGCAGTGGTTGTAGCGACCTTCTACCTTCTGTGTCTGCTGGCGGAGGTGGTGAACCCTGGTGCGCACCTGATCACGGCTTTCATCGGCATAGATTTCGATATCGTCGTGTCCAACGCTATTGGCCGGGAAGAGGCCAAGTACGGCGCGGGCACGCAGCTTCTTGTTGTCGATAATGTCGCGCAGCATCAATTTGGCGTCTTCGTACAGCTTGCGTGCTTCGGTGCCTACAACTTCGTCATCCAGTATGCGCGGGAAGCGTCCAGCCAATTCCCAGGACTGGAAGAAGGGGGTCCAATCGATGCATTCGGTCAGCTCTTCCAGGTCGTAATCATCGAATACATGAATGCCCGGTTGAACGGGAACGGGTGCCTGGTAGTTCTCCCAGTCAATCGGCTGGCAGTTGGCGCGTGCGGCTTCCAGAGTGACGCGACGCTGGTCGTGCTGGCGTGCGGCATGGCGCTCACGTACTGCCTGATATTCTTCCTGTATCTCTTTGATAAAGTTCTCTTTCTTGGTTGCGGAAAGAAGGGAGGAGGCAACACCGACAGAGCGGGAGGCGTTGGTGACATGTACGACCTGGTTGTTCTTGTAGTTAGGCTCGATCTTAACGGCTGTATGTGCCTTGGAGGTGGTTGCACCACCAATCATCAGCGGAATGTCGAAGCCCTGACGCTGCATTTCTTTGGCAACGTGCACCATCTCATCCAGAGAAGGCGTGATCAGGCCTGACAGGCCAATGATATCGGCGTTCTCTTCACGAGCTGTCTGGAGAATCTTCTCGGCCGGAACCATCACTCCCAGATCAACAATCTCGAAGTTATTACACTGCAGAACCACGCCCACAATGTTCTTGCCGATATCATGCACGTCGCCTTTAACAGTCGCCATGATAACCTTGCCGGCTGAGCTGCTTTCATTGCCTGCCTTTTCGTCTTCAATGAACGGCATCAGGTAAGCAACTGCCTTTTTCATTACGCGGGCGGATTTCACTACCTGCGGCAGGAACATTTTGCCGGCACCGAAGAGGTCGCCGACGATGCCCATGCCATCCATCAGCGGGCCTTCGATGACCTGTAGTGGACGCTCGTAGTTATGACGGCACTCTTCCACGTCTTCTTCAACGTAATCAGCGATCCCTTTTACCAAGGCGTGAGCCAGACGTTTGTTAACGTCCCAGTTGCGCCACTCAAGATCCTGTTTGACCGATGATTCAGAGGCGCCGCCACGGTATTTTTCAGCCAGTACAAGCATGCGTTCGGTGCCGTCTTCGCGACGGTTGAGAACGATATCTTCAACGTGCTCACGTAGTTCGTCTGGAAGGTCATCGTAGATCGCCAGCTGTCCGGCGTTTACGATGCCCATATCCATACCTTGCTTAATGGCGTGATACAGGAATACGCAGTGGATGGCTTCACGTACCTTGTCATTACCGCGGAATGAGAAGGATACGTTGGAGACACCGCCGGATACTTTGGCGTAGGGCAGGTGTTTCTTGATCCAGCCGGTGGCGTTAATGAAGTCGTTGGCGTAGTTGTCGTGTTCTTCGATACCGGTGGCAATCGCAAAGATGTTGGGATCGAAGATAATATCTTCCGGCGGGAAGCCGACCTTGTCGACCAGTACACGGTAAGAGCGCTCACAGATTTCGATCTTGCGCTGATAGGTGTCAGCCTGGCCGGTTTCATCAAACGCCATTACCACAACGGCTGCACCGTAGTGACGGATCTTGCGCGCTTGGGCGATGAAGTTGTCTTCACCTTCCTTAAGGCTGATGGAGTTGACCACGCCTTTGCCCTGAATGCGCTTCAGGCCTTCCTCCATCACATTCCACTTGGAGGAGTCGAGCATGATGGGTACGCGGGAAATGTCAGGCTCGGAGGCGATCAGGTTCAGGAAGCGAATCATGGCCGCTTCGGCATCCAGCATCCCTTCGTCCATGTTGATGTCGATGATCTGGGCACCGTTTTCAACTTGCTGGCGGGCAACATCCAGAGCGGTTTCGTAGTCGCCTTCCTTAATCAATCGGCGGAACTTGGCGGAACCGGTTACGTTGGTACGCTCACCCACGTTGATGAACAGGGTTTCGGCGCCAATGTTCATTGGCTCCAGACCAGACAGGCGGCATTCAACGGAAATATCCGGAAGCTGGCGTGGGGCCTGGTCAAGCAGGGATTCGCGGATGATGCGGATATGGTCAGGTGTTGTACCACAGCAACCGCCAACAATGTTCACGAAGCCGGATTGAGCCCATTCGCGAATCTCTTCAGCCATCTGTTCCGGTGTTTCGTCATAGCCACCGAACGCATTGGGCAGGCCTGCATTGGGGTGCACGGATACATAGGTATCGGCAACACGTGACAGCTCTTCTACATACTGACGCAGCTCTTTAGGACCTAGTGCACAGTTCAAGCCGATGCTGATTGGGCGGGCATGGCGAACGGAGTTCCAGAAGGCTTCAGTGGTCTGGCCAGACAGAGTACGGCCTGAGGCATCGGTAATGGTGCCGGAGATCATCACTGGCAGGCGCAGGTCGTGCTTATCGAAATAGTCTTCAATCGCGTAGATGGCGGCTTTGGCGTTCAGAGTATCGAAAATGGTTTCGATCAACAGAATGTCTGCCCCACCTTCAATCAGGCCATCAATGGATTCGGTGTAGGCTTCGTACAGTTCGTCGAAGGTGACGTTTCGATAGCCAGGATCGTTTACATCCGGAGAAATGGACGCTGTACGGTTGGTCGGGCCCAGTACACCGGCGACGTAACGGGGGCGGTTAGGTGTCTGTGCTGCAACGGCATCTGCGGCCTGACGAGCAAGGCGGGCAGCCTCAACGTTGATCTCGCGACTGAAGGCTTCCATCTCGTAGTCCGCCATGGCGATACGAGTGGCATTAAAGGTATTTGTTTCGATGATATCGGCGCCAGCTTCCAAATAAGCTGTATGGATGTCACGAATCAGATCAGGCTGGGTCAACACCAGCATGTCGTTGTTGCCTTTAACGTCCAGGTGCCAATCGGCAAAACGCTCTCCACGGAAGTCCGCTTCGGACAGCTGGCGCTCCTGAATCATGGTGCCCATACCGCCGTCGAGCATCAGGATGCGTTGGTTCAGAGAGTGGCTGAGTTGCGCATGCAGAGAGTTGTCTTTCACGTGTACTTCCATTGCAGTGACCGATTGAAGGCCGTCATTGTAGTCCAAACGGCCGTCTATTTGGCTGAGGGGTTGTCATAGTCTATTGAAAATATTTGAAGATTGCTGCGTTGCAGAAATTTTAACTATATGCACCTTATCATTTCTAATATTCGTGATAGAATGCATCCACTTTTCAAGATCGCTTCTCCGGACCGTCTCGCCGTCCACTTCTATTCATTGTCTCTATTTTCCTCGTCGATGAGCAGGGAAAACTGTGCTTTGGGTGAAGGGGTATCCGCGAAACAGATCAGCTATCTCAGGATGGCGGAAGCGGTAAAATGAATACCGGTAATCCGGTACTAGAAAGAGAAGACGCAGGTTTTCAGTATGCTGCAGACATTCTTGAAGGCAAAACTGCATCGAGTAACCGTTACTCATGCAGAACTTCACTACGAAGGATCATGTGCCATTGATGGTGAATTGCTGGAGAAATCCGGTATTCGTGAATATGAGATGATTCATATTTACAACATCAATAACGGCGAGCGCTTCACCACCTATGCCATCAAAGCCGAAAACGGCAGTGGTGTTATCTCTGTGAATGGCGCAGCCGCTCACAAGGCACAGAAGGGCGATCTGTTGATCATCGGTTCCTACGTCCAGCTGGACGAGCAGGAAGCTGATAACCACCAGCCAACGCTCTGCTACTTCGAAAATGCCAAATCCGACAATGGTGTTGGCATCTCCGATGATGAGCTGCGCAACCGTAATACACTGACTGGAATGAAATCCGCAATTCCGGTTCAGACCAGCGACATGTAACCACTAATCAAGTGGTGCGAAACCCGCCCGGCATTGCCGCGCGGGTTTTTTTGCGTCTTTCGCAAGCTTGCTGGTGTGTCAACTTGGGTAAATAGACTGCCAGTGTCGACACATTGATATCAGTCAACAATCCGCGAATAAGACAAAAGTGGAATGGATTACGTTTTTTGAGTAAATACGGTTCAAAAAACGAGAATATGGCTCGTTTTTAATCCTTTTGTCTTAGTTCGTTCCGGATCAACTTTCGTTAGAGTGCAGTCCTATAGACACAAAGTGTCAACAATAACTAAATAATGCGGCACAAATCCGAGAGTTAGAGGACGTTGTCATGAGCTACCACGCCGAGTACACGCGGTCCATCGAAACACCTAAAGAGTTCTGGGCTGAGAAGGCAGCCGAACTTGCCTGGTTCAAACAGCCCCAGCAGATCCTGTCCAGGGATGAAAACGGAATCGACCGCTGGTTTGCAGATGGTGAAATGAACACTGCTTACATGGCACTGGATTACCATGTTGAAAATGGCCGTGCAGACCAGCCAGCAGTTATCTATGACTCACCGGTTGCTGACAGTAAGCGTGTCTACACCTACCGGGAAATGCGTGATCAGGTCGCCGCCTTTGCTGGCGTGCTCAAGGCTCAGGGCGTTGCCAAAGGTGATCGTGTTGTAATCTACATGCCGATGGTGCCAGAGGCGTTAATTGCCATGTACGCCGTTGCGCGTCTGGGCGCTATTCACTCGGTGGTGTTTGGCGGCTTTGCACCTCATGAGCTGGCAGTGCGCATCGAAGATGCAGAGCCCAAGGTCATGGTGACAGCATCCTGCGGTATCGAAGTTTCCAAGGTTATTGAATACAAGCCCTTGCTTGATGAGGCGATCGAACAATCAGCGCATAAGCCTGATGCCTGTGTTGTGCTTCAGCGTCCTCAGGCAAAGGCAGTGCTGATACCCGGGCGTGATCTTGATTGGGACGCTGCAATGGCAACAGCCGAAGCGGCAGACTGCGTGCCGGTTAAAGGCACAGATCCTCTCTATATCCTCTACACCTCTGGTACCACCGGTAAGCCTAAAGGGGTTGTGCGTGATAATGGTGGCCACGCGACTGCCATGAAGTATTCAATGAAGGCAATTTACAACATTGAGCCGGGTGATGTGTTCCTCGCAGCATCCGATGTTGGCTGGGTTGTTGGTCATTCCTATATTGTTTATGCCCCTTTGCTGGCTGGCGCAACCACTATTGTGTACGAAGGAAAGCCTGTTCGTACGCCGGATGCAGGTGGGTTCTGGCGCCTTTGCGAAGAGTACAAAATCAAGGCGCTGTTCGCGGCGCCAACAGCCTTTCGTGCCATTAAAAAGGAAGATCCGGAAGGCACTCTGATTGGCAAGTATGACCTGTCCAATCTGGAAATTATCTTTATGGCCGGCGAGCGTCTGGATCCACCAACCTATCACTGGACGGTTGAAAAGACCGGTAAGCCTGTAATTGATCATTGGTGGCAGACTGAAACCGGCTGGGCCATCTGCGGTAATCTGATGGGTATTGAGGCAAAAGAACCCAAGCCAGGTTCCGCAACCCTGCCAGTGCCTGGCTTTAATGTGCAGGTTTTGGATCCTGAAGGAAATGAGCTGCCAGCTGGCGAGCAGGGTGCCATAGCAATTAAGTTACCTCTGCCGCCAAGCTGTCTGCCATCAATTTGGAATAATCATGAGCGGTTCGAATCCGGTTATCTGAATGACTTCCCTGGCTACTACACCTCTGGCGATGGCGGTTACAAGGATGAGGAAGGTTACGTCTTCATTATGGGTCGGACGGATGATGTAATTAATGTTGCGGGGCATCGTTTATCTACCGGTGAGATGGAAGAGATCGTGGCAGATCACCCTGCCGTTGCAGAGTGCGCAGTAATCGGCATCAACGATAGTCTTAAAGGGCAGGTACCGATTGGTCTGGTATTGCTTAAAGATGGTGTAGAGGTTGACGAAGAAGCCCTGGAAAAAGAGCTTGTTGGCATGGTGCGTAAGGAAATAGGCCCGATTGCCTGCTTCAACCGCGCTCTGGTTGTGCAGCGACTACCGAAAACACGCTCAGGAAAGATTTTGCGAAAACTGATGCGTCAGATCGCTGACGGGCAGGAGTATAAGGTGCCGTCAACAATTGACGACCCGACCAGTCTGTCTGAAATTGAGGAGTTGATGGATCAGCGCGGCCTGGTTGCCAGTAGCTAATTAATTTGTACTCCACCTGACTGCAGCTGCCGTTAAAGTGGCTGCAGTTTTAAATCCCGCTTTTAGTACCATCTGTGGGCTTTCTTTCCCTCTGGATCAGGTTACACTTCATTTTTAAATGAAGTTGAATCTTGCAGGGACGCCCTTATCAGTTTTCGCACGCTTCTCATTCTTTCCAGCCTGCTATTGGCCGTAGTCTTCTTGGGTATCTCCTTATCTGAGCGAGAGCAAGAGGAGCAGGTATTCAAGCAACAGCTCGATAGCCGTGCTGATATTATCCGCCGCAGCTTCAATGTCGCTTTGAAAGAGCAGGAAAGCCAGATGGTTTTGCTGGCTTCTTTCGTTGCCGCCGATCCTGAAATCCAGGAGCTTTTCCAGTACGGCAAGCAGATGGTTCGAGTCGAAGGTGGGGGCAAGGGCGGTCCTGAAAGCCAGCGTTTGCGTCAAGCGTTGCTGGAAAAGGTCGCGGATTCATGGAAACAACTTCAGCAGACCTACCACTTACGTCAATTGCACTTTCACATCCCGCCAGCGACCTCCTTTTTGAGAGTTCATGAACCAGGCAAGTTTGGAGATGATCTCAGTTCAATACGTCAGATAATCGTCAACAGCAATCTTGCGCAAACACCGCTGACCGGGTTTGAAATCGGCCGAATCTACTCCGGCATTCGTGGGGTGGTGCCTGTATGGTACACGCGGCAGGATGGTAGCAAGGAGCATATAGGTTCGCTTGAAGCGGGCGCTTCTATCGATTCTTTGCTGAGTAACCTGTCCCAATTTGTTGGCGGGGACTTGGCTGTTTTGCTCAAGCGCGATGAGGTAGAGGGAGTTGTCTGGGATCCCTATCGCCCCACAGTAATTGGTGGCTGTAATTGTTATATCGAAAGCACAACTAGCCCGCAGCTGGCGGCTTGGTTGAAAGAGGGGGCATTAAGCTTTACGCCTCAGGATAATGACTCGATAACGATCAAAACAAGCAATGATGGTGGGCAGCGTTATGCCTGGATCAGCTTTCCTCTGTATGACTACAAGGGAAAAGGTGCTTCTCCTGTTGGCAGGGTTGTCGCGTGGCAGAACATAACGACGCAATGGAATGAGCATCAAAAGGGCATGCGTAAGCTTGAAATTATGCTGTTGGCCAGCTACTTGCTCATCCAGTTACTACTGATGCTTCTGCTGTATCGATTGCGAGGTCTGATGCAGGGAAGTATTGATCAGGCGACTGCTGCGGCCAAAAGTGCAAACTCCCAGTTGGTTTCAGTGCTGAAAGATTCGCCGGTCGTGACCTATCGACAGCTAATGCCGGGTAATAGCCTTGACTATATATCGCCAAATTGTCACGAACTTACGGGATACAGTGATCAGGAAATCTTGAATACGCCTGACTGGTGGTCTGAGCAAGTACACCCCCTGGATCGTCATCTTCTGGTCCAGAATAATGCGCTGATGGACAATCCGGATAATGCAACCCGCCTTAGATACCGCTTAAGGCACCGGTCTGGACGTTGGATGTGGCTGGAAGATCGTTGTCGCCTCACCGAACTGAATAATGGACAGCAGGTACTTCACGGCGCACTGGTTGATATTAGTGCTCAGCAGCATGCTGAATATGCGCTTGAGGAAAGTGAGCGTACTTTACGTCGCGCTCAGGCTATTGGTCATGTAGGCAGTTGGGAGTATCAATTTGCCGACCGCATGATGACGTTGTCGGATGAAGCCAGTCAGATACTGGGCTTAACGGCTGGCGCTGTAACTGACTACGCGCTATTTATGGCCAGGGTGCACCCAGAGGATCGCGAGCAAGTCGAAACCGCTTGGCATGAGGCAATGACGGGAGCAGGTTATGACCTTGAGCATCGCATTGTTGTAAATGGAGAAACGCGCTGGGTAAGGTCTGTTGCTGACTTTCAGCACGATGAAAGCGGGGTGTTGCTTGCTACTGGAATGTTGCAGGACATCACGCGACAGAAAACTCGAGAGCAAGAACTGCACCGCCTGGCTACCAAGGATATGCTGACAGGTCTATCAAATAGGCGTCACTTCATGCAGCGGATGGAGCAGGAGCGCAGTCGAGTCCAGAGATTTGGCAGTCCCTGCGGCCTACTGATGATCGACCTGGATCACTTCAAGCAGGTCAATGATCGATTTGGTCACGCAGTTGGAGATGAGGCGCTTAAGTTGTTTGCTGAAGTGGCGACGGCACAGTTGCGCGATATCGACACTTTGGGGCGCTTGGGTGGAGAAGAGTTCGCCATTCTGCTACCGGGTGCAGATATTGAGGGGGCTTACGTGTTGGCAGAAAGATTACGACGCGCGCTGGCAGCAGCCAAGCTGGGAGCTATCCCTGAGCTACAGCTAACTGCCAGCATTGGTGTAAGTGTGCTGACACTAGAGGACGCCAGCAGTGATGAACCTTTACTGCGTGCGGATAGAGCGGTATACAGTGCCAAAAGCATGGGTCGCAACAGGGTTGTGAGGTCTGACGGCTTGGCTTAGTCCATCCGCGACAGATACCAGCGTGTACCCAGAGTGCCGGCAGCGAATGCAGCCACCACTGTCAAAATGTCGCTATCAGCAAAGCTTAGCGATGTTAGCATCGGTCCAGGGCAATAGCCTGCCAAGCCCCATCCGATACCAAAGATCGCACCGCCAATCACTATGCGGCGGTCTATCTGCTGCTTCATTGGCAGGCTAAAAAACTCGGCAAAAAGTGGTTTGTCGCGTTTCAATATGAAGTACGTGGCGACGGTATTAACGATCAATCCGCCAGCCATCACAAATGCCAGTGACGGGTCCCAGTTGCCCGTAATGTCCAAAAAGCCAATCACCTTGGCTGGATCAATCATTTGAGCGACTGAAAGGCCAAAGCCGAATAAAACACCGGCAGCCAGTGCAGCTGCCAATCTCAAGCTATTCATGCAGCGCCTCCAAGCAGGTGGTGGGTAATGTAAACAGTCACAAAGGCGCTACCCATAAAGCACAGGGTCGCAACCAGGGATCGTGGGCTGCGACGAGCCAGGCCGCAAATACCATGGCCGCTGGTACAGCCTGCACCTACTTGAGTTCCTATGCCGACCAAAAGTCCGCCGGCAATTAAAAATGCCGTATCGGCGACGGAAGTAATGTGCTCAACACCTGCACCCAGTCCAGACCATTGATAGATAAAGCCTCCCAATACCAGTCCAATCAGGAAAAGCACTCGCCAGCCTTTGTCAGTAGATGACTCGGCAAAAAACAGTCCACCAGCAATGCCTGATATGCCTGCAACCCGACCCTTGGTGAGCATGAGTAAAGCCGCAGCGAGACCAATCAGTGCGCCGCCCAGTAAGGCGGGGAGGGGAGTAAAGTTCACGATCGTCATGATAAGACCTTAATTAGAATTTACGCATATAATATATCCGCTGTATAAAATAACAACTTCTGATGTGTTACTAGTTAATGTAATGTAGAAGCTGTCTTTTCTATCTAATTGAATATCAATGAAATGAAAGTCCTTCCACTGTTTGACGCTGTTGAGTTTATAGAAGACGGAAACCCTGTCATCAACACGCACATCACAACCCTGGCGTTAAGTGGAATAGGCGATGCTGCTGAGGTATATGAGTACACCTGTAGTTGGCTGCTGGAGCACAGGCATAGCAGTAACAACTTCAAAACCTATCGCAGTGAACTAACAACATTCCTGCATTGGTGCTTTGATGTGATAAAAGCCAGCCCTTTGCAGGTAATGCGGCGGGATTTGTTCAGGTACATCGAGTACTGCAAATCTCCACCGGAAGAGCTGATTGCGTATTACAACACTGCACAGTTCAAGTTGGATAAGGAAACAGGTGAGCGCTACCCAAGCCCAGTCTGGAAGCCCTTTTTGGGTCGTAAGGAGAATGGGAAAGTACTTCCATATCAATTGAGTAGCACGGCTTTAAAAACCAAATTGGCAATACTTTCCGCATTTTATAGCTACCTCATAGATGAAGAATTAACCGAGCGAAATCCAGCTCGTCAGATTCTTCGCAGTGGCTCACTGCGCTCAGAGATACATGCGGGGCGTCAGGATGAGGATTTTGACAGGGTAAAAGCATTCAGCGAGCTGCAATGGTCCTATGTGATGTCAACGGCACGCACATTGGCAATGGATAATCAAGAACAGGAGCGAACGCTGTTTCTGGTCAGCTTAATGTACGGATGCTATTTGCGCATATCAGAAGTCGCTGCGCGCCCGGGATTTACACCGATTATGGGGCAATTCCAGCGCCACAGTCAGACGGGCATCTGGAGTTATATCATCCCTAAAAGCAAAGGCGGTAAAGGTCGATCGGTTGCGGTATCCAGAGACTTGTTGAAAGCCTTGAAGCGCTACAGAAACCATCTCGGGTTGCCATCTTTGCCGTTGCCAGGTGAAGAAACACCGTTATTTGTTCGTCAGCGTGCGGCGGCGCATGGACGGCACGCAGGGCTTATTAATGCCAATCTTGGTATTCGTCAGATACGTGAAGTAATCGATGGTTTGATTGCAACGGCTGCGGACAAAATGGCTAGCGATGGATTTTTTGAAGACGCTGCTGAGATGCAAAAGATGACCGTACACAGCATTCGGCATACGGGTATTACGCACGATATCAATTTAAACGGAAGGCCTTTGTCACACGTTCAGGCCGATGCAGGTCATGACAGTATCGATACAACATCGCGTTATCTACATACCAGTCGAGTTGAACGTCATGAGTCGGCTGTTGGTAAGCAGTTGGATCGCTTAGAAAACGTAAATAACGCGGGTGAAGTTTAGACGTCCATTGATGCCGATAACCCGATTTATCGGCATCAGCCAAATTCCCATCATCTAGCTTAGGTTAAATGCGTTTTGGCATCCAACAAGGCAAGCATGACTTGCTCCTGAACAATGCTAACTTGCCAAACCACCAGTAGAGTTCCTTCATAAATTACAATCGCTTTTCAGAGTAACCCTTAACGAGAGGAGTTGAGTCCAGCTATGGCGAGGGCTTCAGGAGTTTGTAGCGTTCATGGAACCAGTTCCACGAACTTTATGGATTTACACTTGCAACGAATATAACCCTCTAAAAACGGGCATTCTAAACTTCGTATAATGTATATTATGTTAAATTATGTTTATGCTTGGCTTAGTTTGAATGGATGTTTTGATACTTCTAAATAGTTAGATTCTGCCAAACACCCTTGCCACCTGGCCTACATGCCGATTCTTCGATCAGTCAAAATGCTCAAATCTAATGAGGCCTGAGATCACCTATGATATGGGCTATTTGTTAGCGGTACTTTCCCTGCTGTGCGCTGCTGACTTATCAGCAGATTAATTAAGTCAGCAGAATTTGGTGCGGAGAGTCGCCAAGATTTGAGTTTCGCGGGCTGAGTGTCATTCCGTGCAATCTGGTGACGACTGGTACGCAATTAGTGCATGGTCTCGCGTGGGTCTGGTAGCTGCTTCAGCAGATTAAGCATCTCTGCAGCTGGCCATATGAACTCTCGCTTCTTCATGCCCTTGATACCGCATGGTCGCTCACACAACCTCGCAGACACTGAGTAAGGTCCCAGCTCCATGATGTCGCTGCCATCCCAGGTAAATCCTTCCAGATCAAGCATCATGTTTTTCAATGTGCCTTGTACCGGTGGTGATATTGGCATGCCATTCACCCAATGCAGATGGGCTTTCTTTAGGCGCACCTGCAATTTCGAAGCCTGCCTTCTTGAGCTTGTCGGCCAATTTCCTGGTAACGTGAATTCTCATGTGTTTACCATAATTCATTGATACCTATGAGTTTCTCTTGTTCAGCAGCATGTCAAATACCACTCGAGCAAACCCTTGAGCGACCTGCGGATTACTGAGAATCTACAGCATCTGGTTCTGGTGTGCTTCCGAACTGCCCATGACCGCATCATCGACCGCCTGCGGGAAGTCACCGAGAAATGCCTGCTCAGGTGTGTTGTTCCTCGGCTGGTGCATCACACGATCATTCTCCCCTACTTTATCCGCTACGGTTCGGGCGTAATTGAGCATATCGGCATCGGTAAGGTTGTCGGTCACAAATAGCTCATTGAGTTGCTTCAGGATCGCTGAGAGAAATTCTTCTTTCTTGTCTTTCGCCTTGGCTGAACCCATTTCATTACCTGGTTCCAGTCCGTATTCGCCCTGGCCTTCTTTCAACTGCAGATCTTGCTGTTTGATCTTTGAAAGACGGTAATGGCTCAGCGTGACATTGCTCAGGTCGACATCGTCATTTTTCACGGAGCATCGGTCTAAGGTGACGGGCGTAGAGGCTTAGCTTTTCCAGCTCCTTGTCATCGTAAACGACGATCTGCGACATGAATTCATAGAAGCGCACATAGGTCCCAAGATCCTTCTTGAATATCACCAGCGCATCAAGTCCCTGCTAACCACCTTCTTAATCGTCACTTGAAAGTTCTGGTGACCAGATCACATAACGATTCTTACCTGCCTTCTTGGCGGCGTACATGGCGTAATCAGCACGTTGCTGTAGTTTTACAAAGTCCCTGCATTCATCACTGGAAAGCGCAACGCCAATACTCGCTGAAACAGCTTCGACCTCTTCACGTCCTTTTGTTCGTTTATTCAGCGAATCAAGCAAGCGATCCAGTGCGCCTGTGACGCCTTTAAGTGATCTTAGCTGTGGCATTAGCAGGATGAATTCATCGCCGCCAATGCGGGCTGCAACATCGGTGTTTCGCAGGCTGTTGCGGAAAAGCTCTGCCAACTCAATTAGGAGTTCATCGCCTTGCTGGTGCCCAAAACGATCGTTAACGGCTTTGAAATTATCAAGGTCGACTACACAGATAGCGCTGAAGTGATCTTCGCGTTGCTCAAGTGCCATTAGCTCCTGGGCAATTTCTTCAATGCAACGTCGGTTGGCCAGTCCTGTAAGTGGGTCGCTATTTGCCAGTTCGGAAAGCTTGGTATTTACGGCAATCAGGTCCGATGACTGTCGTAAACTGCGCCCCATTGCCAGCATGATCACCAGAGTAAGCAAGGTGATGAGTAATGCTATTGCCAGGGGTACTGAGCTGAAACGCTCTTCAGATTCAAAAATAATATCAATTTGCCATTGGCGACCGCCCAGCTCCAAGGGGAAACTGTATTCTCTTCCTTCTGGCACAGAGCCATCGCCGCGGGGATAAATTTGCACAGGTGTTGCGTCGCTCAGGTCAATCAGGCGCAAGCGGTATGGCCTGGCTTGCATCGGCTCCAGCCGCTCAGTAAGCAGTATTTCTGGTCTTAACAGCAGGAGCAGAAACCCCTTCATTTGCTCTGATGAGCGCGGGTCAGTGCTGAGGTCGTACACCGGTTGAAAGATACTGACGGCCCAGGGCCCCTGCTCGTCCTGGATAATCGGGAACGCAGATGTTGTGTAGGCTTTCCCCTGGCTGGCCATGCTTACGGGGCCCTGAGGGCCTTTGAATCTAATGGCTGCATTGAGTCCGATTGCCGCTTGGTTATGTTCCAGTGGTTCGCTGTAGGTTATGGGAAAATAGACTGGCCTATCTGGTGCAGCTACAGCTGTGAGACTCGGTATTTTTAGTTCAAAGATCCCAAGGGGAGCCAATCCACGTGCCTGAAGCATTATTTCATGCTTAGTGCGATTCTCAATGGTGACTTTGGGTGCCCAATGAACGGCGTACACCTCATTCCTGTTGGGCAGAAGGATGTGGGAAAATTGCCGGTATTCATCCGGGGTGACGTCTTCCGAAGACTCAAAGTATGCGGCATAGGCTTCGAGCACGCCTTCTGCATCATTAAGCAAGTCTTGTGCGCGAAATGCCTGCACCTGTGCAAGGTCGCGCAGGCTGTCATCTATCCGGGTTTGCTCAAGTAGTTGAGATACTCGGTACGCCTGAGCAGCACCAATGATGCCCGCTGCTGCGATAAAAATAAGTAACGTAAGCTGGTAGATTGAGTAACGGTGGCTCAACAGATATCCCTTCCCCTTTGTGTTGGCCGACGGCACCTTAAAGGAGTGCGGGCAACCGAAGGATACAAATCAATTACAGCTCCTAACGAAAGGAAATGCAAAAACTAACACTTTCACCCTGGATAGCGGTCTACTATTAAGAAAGATACACCCTGAGGTACGTTTTATGTACGGTTTAAGCTCAAGCCGAAGCGATTATTCTTCAGATACATTGCTGGAGTCATTACATCTGTGGGCGTCTATCCCTATCGGCTCACTGGTGCAGCTTGAGGCTGATTTGTATGAAGGCGACGAGCGATTGCTCTCACGTGGGCGACTCTATGAAATCCTGGCCAAAACTGAAGCCGTGCCCGGCCAGCAGATGTTTATTGTCGAGTCAGAATTATTGCACCGGTTAGTCGAGTTGCACCCTGGATTGATCTGCAACTACCTCGATAACCAGGAACCGGTGCATTTTGCCTGATGTATTCAGGTTTGGATGATGCCACTTCTCAGAGCCAGATAAATCAACTCTGAGCCGCTGCTGAGGTTGAGTTTCCTCAATATGTTGGCGCGGTGCGCATGAACCGTTTTAGGGCTGAGGAAAATTGTATCGGCAATCGCGTTCACTGTGCGGCCTTCAGCCAGCAAGGTAAAAATCTCCAACTCCCTGCGCGTAAGTTGCGCAATCGGTGAGCTATCGGTGCTGGTATCACCTTCTGCGCCTATCTGTTCTCTGATTGCAGGTGAAAAATACTGCCTGCCGGAGAAGACTTCTCTAACTGCATGTACAAGCTCGGTCTGGGCGCAACGCTTGGTTACGTAACCCTTTACACCGGCTTCCGCTACGCGTGCAGGATAGGGAGAAGCTTCCCATATCGTAAGTACCAGAATACGCGCATCGGGGTTTTCAAGGATAATGCGCTTGATAGCATCCAGCCCGCCTGCTGTAGAAGATGCTTCAGAGCTGTGTTGATCGGCGGGCATTGCCAGATCCATTACAACTACGTCTGGTTTGACCTTGCGATAAAGATCGACCGCCTCACCGCCATTTTCAGCTTCAGCCACAATTTCCATATCGGCTTCCTTCAGCAGCATGTGCTGAAAACCTGCGCGAACAATGGAGTGGTCATCAACCAGTAAGATGCGGATTTTGGAAGTCATAGCGTTCGACCTTGCTGAAACAGATTCAAGAGTATCAGATGCTAACCCAGAACTTGTTAAATCTTTGGTATAGCCTGGCGTGAATCAGCGCCTCTATAGATGCCTGAAGTATCCACATCTATGGCGGAGGCGGAAAAGCCGGAACCGTCATCCAAATGAGCTGGAATGGCTACCAGTTCATCACTGAACCCGACCAGTTGAATGCCCTCCTTTTCACAGTGGGCAAGCACCTTTTCCAATGCACGAATAACCGCTTCCTGTCGGTCTGTAAAGCGCTCCTGGCGTTTCTCCACCCGGCGTTTGCTGGTCACGCTTCTGAGTACATACTGATCGTTATCCAACAATTGAATAGTCAGTCCTGTTAGCTTCTCGCGTACCATGACGGCCTTGATAACCTCAAACAAGGCCACGTCCGAACATGTCACAATGTCGCCGGCTTCACAGGCTCTCATCCTGTCGGTAACATCCTGCACTCGTGTATCTGAAGGTAAGAATATTTCCATTTTTCAAATGGTTACCCGCTCAATCAAATGTAGTTTTTAATCATTGGGTTGAACGTAAGCGTGCTACTTCGCCGGCCAGTTGATGATTCTGGTCACGCAGTCGTTGCAGTTCTTCTTCCTGCACACGGCCTCTAACGCGCAGCTCAATCATCTCTTCTGAGCTACCCCCTGTAGCGGCAGCCATGCGCTCCAGTTGCTTAATCTCTCGTTTCAGATTATCTCGCTCCGAACCCAGGCGCATATTTGATTCTTCTAGTTCAAGAATACGTTTCTCAAGTGCCCTTTTGTCTTCGACCTGCTGCTCGTAGCGCTCCAGTAGCCTGGCATTTTGCTGGTGCGCTTCGAACAAGGCCTGCTCGCCGCCACTTCTAAGGCTCTCGGAATGAACCAGCAGCTGTTGCTGTTCTTCCTCGAGTGCACGGCGCTGCTGTTCAAAGCGATTTTCCGCGTAGGCGAGAGCTCTATCCCATGTCTGGCTTGCCAGTTTGGCGACGGGTGCAGGAAGCTCAGGGTGTTGATTTCGACGCTGAATACGCTCTGCCAGTGTATGCCACCAGTCATTCAGAGCGCGATTGATCGTCGTCAGGCTGCCGCTGCCAAGGCGCTCACGTACATTCTGCTGTGTCGGTCTTACACCTTCCTCCAGCAGCTCGTCAGCTATTTGCATCGCGCGAGCGTGAGTATCACTTTTTTTGGTCATCTGATACTTGATATGTATTAAGAATATGTATTAAAGACTAACTTATGCTCTTAGCGGTCGAATGACAAGTCGTCAAAAAAACGCCTGTCATCTACTATGTAACTGAGATCTGTAACGCAAAGGAGTGACGCCATGCCTGTACGTATTGCAATTAACGGCTATGGACGGATTGGTCGCAATATTCTACGTGCCCTGTTTGAATCTGGCAGGACTGATGAATTCGAAATTGTAGCCATTAATGATTTGGGTGATGCTGCAGTCAGTGCACATCTTACCGAGTATGACTCGGTTCACGGGCGTTTTCAGTGGCCCGTTCGAGCGACGGAGGATACCCTGTTTGTAGGGGATCATCCTATACCCATGCTGTGTAACCCCGACCCCTCTACCCTGCCCTGGGGTGATTTGAATGTTGATATTGTGTTGGAGTGTACCGGTCGTATGACCGATCGCGCCAAAGCCCAGATTCATCTGGATCAAGGTGCGGGGAAAGTACTGTTGTCTGCGCCAGGAAAAGACATGGATGCGACAATTGTATTTGGCGTTAACCATGATCAATTGAAACCCACAGATCGCCTGGTATCGAATGCATCCTGCACAACAAACTGTCTTGCTCCCATGGCAAAAGCGCTGCATGAAGCAGTTGGCATTGAAGAAGGCTTGATGACGACCATTCATGCCTATACTAACGATCAGCACCTGACCGACGTGTACCATGCTGATCTTTACCGGGCTCGAGCAGCGGCACTATCCATGATTCCGACGAAAACGGGCGCAGCCAAGGCTGTAGGGCTTGTTTTGCCTGAACTCGATGGAAAACTGTCAGGTTTGGCTGTGCGTGTACCCACCGCAAATGTTTCCCTGGTTGATCTCACTTTTACAGCCCTTCGCAAGACTTCAACTGAAGAAGTAAACGCTGCCATGCAGAGCGTTTCTGAGGGTTCGCTAGCGGGGATTGTGGAATTTAACCAAACTCCATTGGTATCGATCGATTTCAACCATCACAGTGCATCCTGCATCTTTGATAGCTTGCAAACACATGTGCTGGGACGAATGGTTAAAGTGTTCGCCTGGTATGACAATGAGTGGGCATTTTCAAATCGCATGCTTGATACTGCTGCCTGTATGGCAAAACGTTAGTTTTTTTTCCTTAAGGCTATTTTCCCGTTTGACTTTTTCTCCTCTCAACGGGAAAATACGCCTCCCAACGCATTGATTAAATTGGTTATCAGCCCTATTTAATGGCGTTTTCAGTGCCCGGATGGTGAAATTGGTAGACACAAGGGATTTAAAATCCCTCGGCCTTCGGCTGTACCGGTTCGAGTCCGGTTCCGGGCACCAAGCGTAAATGCCTCATGCGATCCCCCACCTATTAATCTTTGCGCCTTTGACCTATTAAAAGACGTTTGTCGGGTTGGCTTATATGTCTGACACTGATGTGTCCGTTTATTTAATGCAGCTGGATCTCGGTCAGCTTGATAAAATCACTGCGGATCTCCAATTACGTGCTGAGCAGGTTGCTCAAAAGCGAGAAGAAGAACGCGCCCAAGAGAAAGCGAAGTCACGCTTCCCGCCCAGTTTTAACGATCTTGATTCATTGGCTGAGAGTGCAGGTCTTGATCTTTCAAGTCTGATCAAGGATATCAAGCGCCGCTCTTGATGAGCTGGACAGAAATAATTTGCTCGTTATAATGCGCTCTCTCGCAGGAGAGAGGGCTCTGCCCCGCCGAAGGCGCAAACTCCCATAATCGCTCAGGCAACAGTACTGTGACATACAATTAACACGTCTACTGGAGAGCGGTCGTAAGACCCACCGAAGGGGCAACGCACATGTAATTGTGCTTAAACTCTCAGGTACCCGGACAGAGGGAGGGACGGACAAAACTCTTTTTGGAGGGTTAAACCGTGCTTCTCTATATCTATCTCATTGCAATTACCGCTGAAGCCATGTCAGGTGCGCTGGCTGCTGGCCGTCGTAATATGGATATCTTCGGTGTAGGTGTTATCGCCTTTATTACCGCGCTTGGCGGCGGAACCATTCGTGATATTCTTTTGGGTAACTTCCCGGTCTCCTGGACCCAGCATCCTGAATACATCTATCTGACTGTATCTGCAGGCTTGCTAACCGTTGTGCTGGCGCGTTACATGCACCGGCTTCACCGTTTCTTTCTGCTTCTGGATGCGATGGGCTTGATCGCCTTCACTATCATCGGTTGTAACATAGCCATGCAGCTGGATTACCATCCTACTATCATTCTGATGGCTGGCATGATTACGGGTATTTGTGGTGGTGTGCTGCGCGATATCCTTTGTCAGCGTGTGCCTGTGGTGTTTAGGCATGAGCTTTATGCGAGTGTTTCACTGCTCGTTGGTGCGCTTTATTTTCAGCTGGGGCAGCTGGGTGTGCACCATGACCTTAATCTGATTATTTCGTTTACTGTTGGAATAGTGCTAAGGGTTTGTGCCATATACTGGCATCTATCCCTGCCGGTTTTCAGTTATCGCCCCCAGCAGTGGAAATGATGTACTGGTAAGGCCGGCAGTGATGCCGGTCTTTTTTTGTAAAGACGGTGTGCTGACCAATAGTATAGCGATAACTGAGGTAAGGGGTTCAATCAGGCATAAGATGGCAGTATTGATAGCGCAGGGATAAGCGCAAATAAATGCCTAAAGCAAAGCGATGTCGGAGGCTATAAAGTGTGGATTTAGAGCGGTATTTAGAATTTAAACTTAACTCTAATCCCCGAGAGGGGAATTGGCTCTTTCTGTAGTTTGGTGATTTTAACCAGTAGGATAACTTACTAGATATGTAAGTCATTGAAAAGAATGGAGGCTGGAGTCGGAATCGAACCGGCGTACACGGAGTTGCAGTCCGCTGCATGACCACTCTGCCATCCAGCCGCTTTCCTTTCTTTTCAACATTGAGTGGAGCGGGAAACGAGACTCGAACTCGCGACCCCGACCTTGGCAAGGTCGTGCTCTACCAACTGAGCTATTCCCGCGTCTCAATGTTGGAGCGTATTATAGAGACCTCAGCTGAGGTGTCAACAAGATTACAAAGAAAATTTTAATTATTTTTGCTTAAAAATTAACCACTTACTTAAATATCTTCACTTAGATGCGGCCAAGCGGCACGAAGGTAGATAAACATGGACCATAGCGTCAAAACCGCGGCACCATAGAGCGCAACAATGCCAACCCAAGACCATGTGGAGTAAAGCGGAAACGCCAGCAGCACAAGAATTGAGGCCATTTGCAGGGTAGTTTTGATCTTGCCGATCATTGATACGGCAACGCTGGCGCGCTTCCCTACTTCCGCCATCCATTCGCGTAATGCGGAAATAACGATCTCTCTGCCAATAATAATGACCGCAGGTACGGTTACCCAGGGAGAAGCGAAGCTTTCCACCAATACGACCAATGCAGCCGCCACCATCAATTTATCTGCTACCGGATCAAGGAAAGCTCCGAAGGGCGATGCCTGATCCAGCTTGCGCGCCAGATAGCCATCAAACCAGTCGGTGATAGCTGCGAGACCAAAAATGGCAGAAGCGGCCCAGGGCGCCCAAGCATATGGCAAGTAGTAAACCAGAATAAAAACAGGGATAAGAACAATACGAACCAGCGTGAGCAGGTTGGGGATTTTAATCGATAGCAAGGGAACGTCCCGTTGTGTCTACTTAAGAATCGGGGTGGAGTGCTGCGTAAATATCCTGTGCAAGCGTCCGGCTTATACTAGAGACTTTTGCGATTTCTTCAACACTGGCCCGCTCCACTTCCTTAACACCGCCAAAGTGCTTGAGCAGTTCGCGCCTGCGTTTAGGGCCGACGCCGGGTATTCCCTCCAGCTGGGACTGGCGGCGCGCTTTGCCACGCTTGGCGCGATGACCCACAATGGCGAACCGGTGTGACTCATCACGAATATGCTGAAGGAGGTGAAGTGCTGGTGAATCTGACGCCAGGATTTGTTCGTCTCCGGTCTCACCGCTGATCAGCACCTCAAAGCCGGCTTTGCGGGTTGGTCCCTTGGCAATGCCGACAACCTGAATTTCCTGCAGCTGTAGCTCTTCAAGCACCTGGTTGGCCTGAGCGACCTGGCCTTTACCGCCATCAATGACGAGCAGATCAGGCACGGCGCCCTCACCTTTTTTGACCTGCGTATATCGCCTCAGTAATGCCTGGTGCATGGCTGCATAGTCATCACCTGCTGTGATGTCTTCTATATTGAATCGTCGGTAGTCGGACTTTTTGGGGCCTTCACGGTCAAATACGACGCAGGAGGCGACGGTTGCTTCGCCCGAGCTGTGGCTGATATCAAAACACTCCATCCGCTTGGGCGGTTCATCAAGGCCCAGTACGTCCTGAAGTGCAAGGAAGCGGTTGTACATGTTCTGCTTGCTGGCCAGGTGGCTGCTGAGTTGCTGTTCGGCGTTGGTTTGCGCCAGGCGTTGCCAGCCTGCTCGATCGCCCCTGACACTGGACTGAATACTCGTCTTTCGCGCTCTTCGCTGTATCAGAGCCTCCTCGAGACAGTCCTGGTCAACCAACGGTTCGGGAACAATCACCAGTGGTGGTATTTCTCGAGGGCCTGATAGATAAAACTGCGCGACAAATGCTGCCAGTATTTCTGCAGGGGTATCTTCTATGGAAACGCGTGGATGATAGGCTTTGCTGCCGATAATGCGACCGCCACGTACAAATAGAGCGTGGATAGAGACTCCGCCTGGTTGTACGGCGCACGCAAATACATCTGCATCTCCTCCCTGGCTGCTCACGAATTGCTGCTCTTGCACCTGCTGTAAGGCAGAAATCTGATCGCGAAGCTGCGCAGCGCGTTCGAAATCAAGCGCAGCTGCCGCTGCCTCCATTTCTGTTCCCAGTGCTTTCATGATTTCCTGGCTGCGCCCTTCCAAAAACAGCATTGCATGCCTGATATCCTGGCGATATTCATCCTCCGATATCAACCCCACGCAAGGGGCTGTGCAGCGCTTGATCTGGTATTGCAGACAGGGGCGTGAACGGTTACGGAAAAAACTGTCCTCACACTGACGAATAAGGAAAATCTTTTGCAGCAGGTTCAGGCTTTCCTTCACGGCTCCAGAGCTTGGGTAGGGGCCAAAATAGCGCCCGGATGCCCGTTTCGAGCCGCGCTGAAAGCGTATGGCCGGGTAAGCGGCCTTGTCCGAAATGAAAATGTACGGGTAGGACTTATCGTCTCGCAGCAGGATATTGTATGGCGGTCGATACTGCTTGATCAGATTCTGTTCAAGCAGAAGTGCTTCTGTTTCGCTGCTTGTGATCGTTATTTCAATACTTGCAATACGTGCCACCAGGGCACGCGTTTTAGGTGCTAGACCGGTGCTGCGGAAATAACTGCTGACCCGGTTTTTAAGGTTTTTTGCCTTGCCGATGTAGAGCAGATCGCCGGATTCCGCATACATCTGGTAGACGCCGGGGCGCCGGGTAAGGTTTTTAAGGAATGCCTGGCTGTCAAACGCAGTAGTCAACGCGTACTCTCCTTAACAGGCAGTGTCAGGAAATCGCATTGAGGTTCTTGTTGGCATCCATATGAAGATGGGTGGCTTCACGGTGAATGGATTCAAGCTGCTCGCGTGTTGAATCCAGAATGCCTGCACCACGTGAAAGCGATACTTCCAGGTAAACCCCGATCTCTGCATAGTAATAGAGACGAGCGTCGAAAGAGCGTGCGCGCTTAAGCTTGCTCAATGAAATCTGGGCGCCATTAACCAGTATTTTGTTGATATCGGTATCCGACAGCAACGGGTGGCGCTCTATCTCCGGCAATACATCCTGCGGTGCTTGACGACGGCTAATACGGCTCATGATCAACCTTTCAATGTAGTGGGAGAAAAGGCCGGCTGTGTTAGCCGGCCGGGCAGGAATCAGAATCCTGAATTAACGCTCGCCAGCCTTCTGAGCATCTTTGGCCATTTCGCGTTTCACGAAACGGATACCCAGAACGGTGATCGCCAGGCACGCAGCAACGATAGCCACACTGGGTGCGAAGGAGATCAGGCTGTATTTATCGATATTCATCATAGAACTGTACCTTTATAGTCATTATGTGCCCAAAGGGCGAAAGTCGTGCATTATCGAAGCTTTAAGCGCCCTTCTCAAGCCTTTTGAGTAGGCTCGAAGTGTCCAGGCGCCCACCTCCTTCAGCTTGAACATCGGCGTAAAACTGATCGATCAAGGCGGTTATGGGCAGGCGCGCACCATTGCGGCGAGCTTCGTTAAGTGCAATGTTCAGGTCTTTACGCATCCAGTCGACCGCAAAGCCAAAGTCAAATTCATCTTTCAGCATGGTCTTGTGCCGGTTTACCATCTGCCATGAACCGGCCGCGCCGTGTTGAATGACGTCAAAGACTTCCTCGCCATCCAGTCCAGCCTGTTTGACGAAGTGAACGGCTTCAGAAAGTCCTTGCACCAGTCCTGCAATGGCGATTTGGTTAACCATTTTTGCAAGCTGGCCAGATCCGGCTGATCCCAGCAGCTTGTGAGAGGCTGCGTAGCATTCAAAAACGGCTGCTGCTTTGGCGTAGTCATTGGCTTCGCCACCAAGCATGATGCTCAGGCGACCGTTCTCCGCACCGGCCTGGCCTCCCGATACAGGTGCATCGAGAAAGCTGACGCCTTGTGCGCGGCAAAGCTGATCAAGGTTGCGTGCCGCATCGGCAGATGCGGTTGTGTGGTCAATCAGGATGCTGCCGGTAGCCATGCCCTTGAGGGCGCCGTCTTCTCCTGCCGTCACGGATAACAGATCGTCGTCATTACCGACGCAGGTGAAAACGAAGTCCGCACCTTTTGCCGCTTCGGCAGGTGTGGCAGCCAAGCGCCCGTTATAGGTTTCGCACCAGTGTTCGGCTTTGGCTTGAGTGCGGTTATATACGCAGACCTCATGACCAGCATTGGCAAGATGGCCAGCCATTGGGAATCCCATAACGCCCAGGCCTATAAATGCTACACGTGCCATTTGGTTACTCCTGCGATGCGTAGGTTGCGGCTGCAGCAGCGGCTGCGCCTGAAGGTACTGCTACGCCAAGCTCGCCCAACGTATTTTCCAGAGCATCAATACACAGCATGACGTGTCGACGCGTACAGGACGTACCCATCAAACCGATGCGCCATACCTTGCCCGCCAAATCACCAAGGCCAGCACCAATTTCAAGGCTGTAGTTCTGCAGCAGCAGAGAGCGCACCTGGCCTTCATCAACGCCCTCGGGCACTTGTACCGAGTTCAGCTGTGGCAGGCGTGCTTCCGGAGCAACAGTGAAGTTCAGGCCCAAGGTTTCCAAGCCGGCCTTCAGTGCTTCATGATGCAGTGCGTGACGCTTCCAGGAGTTTTCGATGCCCTCTTCCTGCAGCATGACCAGTGACTCATGTAGTCCGTAGAGTGCGTTCACTGGGGCCGTGTGGTGATAGGCGCGCTTTTGACCGCCACCCCAATATCCCATTACAAGCTTCTTATCCAGAAACCAGCTCGGGATGCGGCTGTCGCGCTGGCTGACTTTCTCCAGTGCCTTCTCGCTGAAGGTTACCGGTGAAATGCCTGGAGGAGCTGACAGGCATTTCTGCGTGCCTGAGTAGAGTGCATCAATGCCCCACTCATCTACTTCCAGTTCTACACCTGCCAGTGAAGTCACGGCATCAACAATGGTCAGGCAGCCGTAATCACGAGCAAGCTGGCACAGAGCCTGGGCGTCAGAGCGCACGCCTGTAGAGGTTTCTGCATGCACAAATGCCAATGCTTTGATGTCATCATGTTCCTGCATCAAGGTGCGAACTTTTTCGACGCTGACAGGTGTGCCCCAGTCATCCTGAACCATCAGTGCAACGCCGCCGAAGCGTTCAACGTTCTCTTTCATGCGTCCGCCAAAGACGCCATTTTGGCACACGATGATCTTGTCGCCCGGTTCAACCAGGTTAACGAAGCAAGCTTCCATACCGGCGGAGCCAGGCGCTGATACCGGCATGGTCAGCGGATTTTCAGTGCGCAAGGCGTACTGCAGGAGCTGTTTGATTTCATCCATCATCCCGATGAATGCCGGGTCCAGGTGCCCGATTGTTGGGCGTGCCATAGCGGACAAGACGCGCGGATGCACGTCTGACGGGCCGGGACCCATAAGTGTTCTCAACGGAGGATGAAAGGATGTGATCATGAAATAATTCCTTTATATCAAAGCGTTATTTTAATTTTATGAAGCTGTTTGTGAGATCTTGGATACGATGGCCATCACCATCTCGGCCGAGTGCAGGGCCGCGGTATCCAGGAACTGCTCGAATGAAAGATTGGATTCCTTGCCCGCGATATCGGACAGCGCGCGAATGACGATAAAAGGCGTGCCGAACTGGTGGCAGGTCTGAGCGATTGCTGCTGCTTCCATCTCGACGGCTTTAACGGTCGGAAACAGTTTGCGAGTTTGTGCGACGCGGTCTGGGCAGTTCATGAAGCTATCGCCGGTCGCGATCAGTCCTCTAACAGTACGCGCATGCGTCATCTGGGCGATGGACTCTTCCGCAAAGCGTGCGAGCAGCGGGTCGGCAGTGAAGGATGGTGGCAGTCCTGGCACCTGGCCTGGCTCATATCCAAATACAGTGACGTCTACGTCGTGGTGGCATACCTGGTCAGATATGACAACGTCCCCTACTTCAAGTGCACCATCAAAGCCACCTGCAGAGCCCGTATTGATCACGCCATCCGGTTTAAACATCTGTAGCAGCAGAGTTGTGCCTATCGCGGCATTGACCTTGCCGATACCGGACTTGAGCAGGACGATATCAATCCCTTTCATCTGGCCGGTATAAAAGTCGAAGCCGGACAGGCGATTGGATTCAAGATCTTCAAGATTGTTTTTAAGGAGTTCGACCTCCTGATCCATTGCGCCGATGAGGGCAATGCGAGGGCGGCGGTCAAGATTTTTGAGCTGTTCGGACAGTGAGGTAGTTATTGTCATTAGGCTTGCATGTTTGGACGGTTGAGTAGCAAAGAGCCATGCTACCACGCGTAGATGAATTGGCAATTATCACAAAGACCCCAAGATTGGCTCTCTAGGGTCTTTAAGGTTAAAAGTCTGGTTATGTATTATTAATATCGTGTACGTACATGATATTAAGCAGCTAGATAAAATCCATGAACTGGTAGTCGCCCACAATCTGCAGCGTTGTCTCTGCAAATTCGTTTGATTGTACAAAGGCATTCAGCACCTCCGCCTGATCCTTAGCCCCAGATTCGAGCTCTTGCATCCACCAATCCCAGCCTGCCTGATCCGGCGTCCGGTTTAGCAGGGTGCCATACAGATGGTTCAGTAGCTCTGAGTGAGCGACAGCGCCATTTTGGTCCGTATCCATAAGCTGCGTCATTTCTGTCGAGTGGATAAAGCCTGCTGCTGCGTCAACCAGACCTTTTTCACCTGTCCTCATTTTGTCTAGCCACCAGAAAAAGCCTTCTGTTTCAGGGATACGGTCCATCGCGCCCAGGTACAGCCGATAGATCTGGGCTTCATCTGCAGCAAGTACCGGACCATCCCCTATCTCAATGCTTGCGTCATATAAGAGCCCGTTATCATTTTCATCGTTGAAGCGGGCGATGAAGCTGCTGAATTCAAGTTTTGCTACTTCATCGAATGTGGAAGTAATAAATTCATTGGACTCAACAATCCCTGACACCGCATCTCCCTGGTCATGACTGCCTGCTACAAGCCGGTCCAGCCAAAGATCATATAGCAGTGTGTCTGTATCCAGGCCTGCAAAGTCAAACAGGATGTATTCGAGTAGCTCGGTATGCTGGAGCGGCTCTCTTTCGTCAGCGCCAATTGCCTTGTACGTGCTGAGGTGTGTGGGAAAAATATCAGCCCAGTACTTAAGCTTGTCAGTACTATCGTTAGTCAGGCGCAGCCTGAAGCTGTCACTTTCCGGCGGACCACCCGCTGCAAGGTACATGAGACGGTAAAGCTGGATTTCTTCGACTGAATAAATCGTTCCATCTTCGCGTTCAATCGGATCGTCGAACAGGAGGCCATTGCTGTTGCTATCCTCTATCCATGCCTGATACGCCTGCTGGACAGGGTTGCCATCTGCTGTGATTTCGCGAATATGAACTGATGTTTCAATCCTTGACATATCCCTGTCTCCGGTTGAGGTTGCTTTAGCGTTGATGCTTCCAGTCTGTTATAGCGGCCTGCCGGTAGAAAAGCCAATCGACAGGACTGATTCAGTGATCGTCTTACAGAGGCTTCTCTAACATGACGTAGCCCCTGTTCTGGTATACTTGCGGCCTAATGATTGCCTCCTCTATTTTCGTTTACTATGAATACAGGTACGAATACAGGAGCTGGCACTGCCGGGTGAGGTACGCAATGCGCCCGAGTCAGAGTTAAAGTTTTGCAGTAGCCTTCTTGTTAGCAAAGAACCCAGGGATTAAGAAAATGCCTTTACTAGACAGCTTTACCGTTGACCATACCATTATGAATGCGCCTGCCGTTCGTGTTGCTAAAACCATGAGCTCGCCTTCAGGTGATACGATCACCGTGTTCGATTTGCGCTTCAACAAGCCGAATGAAAGCATGATGGGCGAGAAAGGCATCCATACCCTCGAGCACTTGTTTGCCGGCTTTATGCGTGACCATCTGAATGGTGCTGATGTAGAGATCATCGATATTTCACCGATGGGCTGCCGTACAGGCTTCTACATGAGCCTGCTGGGATCCCCGGACGAGTCGCGTGTGGCTGAGGCATGGGTTGCAGCCATGCAGGATGTGCTCAATGTTGAGAGCGCAGAAAACATTCCTGAGTTGAACGAATACCAGTGCGGTACTTTTATGATGCACTCACTGGAAGAGGCAAAAGCGATTGCCAAGGTGATTCTGGATCAGGGTGTGGGTGTGAACAAAAATGATGACCTGAAAATGGATGAGGCTACTCTGCGTAAACTGGGTAATGAAGTTTAAGCAGGCAGCCTGTTCTGAAGGCTGACTTTACTGACTAGCCTGCCGGTCGTGTGTCTACTTGATGTGCGACCGGGTAACCATCCTGCCAACCCAGCTTTTCAAACAGCCGCTCGACATCCTCGCCTACACCTGCCTCAATTCGAATCATCTGCCCACTGACCGGATGTTCAAACTCAATTTCTGTCGCCATCAATAACAGGCGATGTGAATCAAGATGCTCACGGAAGAGCCGATTGTGGCGCCCTTCTCCGTATTTGGTATCCCCGGCGATCGGATGAAGAATATGCTTCATGTGGCGGCGAATCTGGTGCTTTCGACCGGTAGTCGGTTTAACTTCGACCAGTGAATAGCGTGCTTCCGGGTACCGTCCGACTGGAATAGGCAGACTCACGGTTGCAATACGTCTGTACGCCGATACGGCATCTTGCGGGTCTTTATCAGGGTTGGCGCGCGGATCTTCTCGCTTGTCATGTATCGGCTTCAGTGCGTAGTCGATCACTTCTGCTTCTTCAGTCCAGCCACGCACGACGCAGAGGTAGGTCTTTTTAATCGTGCGATCAATAAACTGCTGTTGCAGGTGCTGGCCAACTGTTTTTTCGCGTGCGAATAGAATAACGCCGGAGGTGGCGCGATCGAGTCGGTGTACCGTGTGAACCTTTTCCCCAGGATAGCGATCCCTGAGCATGTGAACCAGATTGGGCGTGCGTGCTGGCGCTATCCAGCTGGGGTGAACCAACAAACCGGCGGGCTTATGGACAGCAACAAGATGCTCATCCTCGTACAGGATTTCTAGCGGAAGAGGGGTTGTTTCGGTCACGGGAACTCGTCAGCAGGACAGGTATCGAAAGAAATGGCGGAGGAGCAGGGATTCGAACCCTGGGAGCCTCTCGACTCGTCGGTTTTCAAGACCGGTGCTTTCGACCACTCAGCCACCCCTCCGCAATGAATGTGATTCTACTGGGAATCTTTTGTCTGTCAAACACTCAAAATGCTTGAATTACAGGTTTAAACCCGCATCATTGCTCCAGAAGGAAATTAAACACGAGGTTTATGATGGATAACGTACGTACTATCGATGGCCGCTCGACACAGGCGGTGCTGGAGACCAACAAGGTCATCCGCAACACCTACATGCTTTTGGCGATGACGCTCGTATTCAGCGCCGTCACTGCCGGCATCTCAATGGCAATCAACCCTCCGTTCCTGGTTTATCTGGGCAGCGTAATAGTCAGTTTCGTTATGCTGTTTATCATAAATCGCAAGCAAAATAGCGCTGCTGCCCTGCCGCTGACCTTTGCATTTACAGGTTTGATGGGCTTTGGTCTTGGTCCGCTTCTGAACCACTACCTGGCACTGCCTAACGGTGGCGAAATTGTAATGACCGCCATGGGCATGACGGCGATTACCTTCCTGGGTCTGTCTGCTTATGTCCTGTCCTCCCGCAAGGATTTCAGCTTCATGGGTGGCTTCTTGGCTGCTGGTTCCATTGTGCTGATCGTTGCAATGATCGCTCTGTTTGCCTTGCCGCTGTTTGGTGTGGACATTTCCGGCCTGCAACTGGCGTTCTCTGCGGCTGTTGTCCTGCTGATGTCTGGCTTCATTCTGTACGACACCAGCAATATCGTTAATGGCCGCTACACCAACTACGTAATGGCGACTGTCAGCCTGTACCTGAGCATTTACAACCTGCTGGTACACCTGCTGAGCCTGGTTGGCGCTTTCAACGACGACTAATCCCCGTCAAGCTTGTCCGAGAAGCCCTGTCATCTTAAGATGGCGGGGCTTTTTTCATGAGGGTCCCTCCCCTATGCTTTTTACTCTTGTCGTGCATTCAGCCCCCTACCAGTCTGCTTCCGCCAATAACGCTCTTCGCTTTGCGCGTGCTGCGCTGGAAACAGGCCATAAGATCCATCGAGTTTTCTTCTATCGTGAGGGTGTGCACAATGCCTCGGCACTGGCTTCGCCACCGCGTGACGAGCAAAATCTTCCTGCTGAATGGCGTGAGCTGGCTAAAGAGCATGATCTGGATTTGGTCGTCTGCATTGCTGCAGCGGTGCGCCGCGGTATTCTCAACAAGGAAGAAGCCAAGCGCTACGAGAAAAAGGCCTCCAATCTCAAAAAGGGTTTCGAGCTTTCAGGGCTGGGGCAATTGATTGAGGCCAGCGTGGTCTCTGACCGCGTGGTGACGTTTGGAGGTGGTCGATGAACAAATCCATCTTGATCATCTGTCGTAGTGCACCTTACAGCTCTTCCGCTGCACGCGATGCCCTGGATATGGCTTTGGCAGGGGCGGTGTTTGAACAGTCGATCAGCTTCCTGCTACTGGATGATGCGGTGCTTCAATTGCTGCCTGATCAGCGCAGCAGTGCGATTCAGGCGAAAAATCCCAACGCCATGCTCAATGCGCTCCCCATGTACGATATTGAACATATCTACACCAGCTTTGGCAGTCTGGCGTTACATGGTTTGGATGCCAATGTGCTGACGCCCGCCCCCAGGGTTCTAGATGCTGAGGAGCTGAAACACTTCATCGCCCGTCATGAGGTGGTACTGACACTATGACATTACATATTCTTGCAACCTCGCCCAGTGATCGCACAACCTTTGAGTCTTGCCGTGACACCCTATTGGAAGGCGATACCTTGCTACTGGTGGAAGAAGGTGTGTACTGGGGACTGCCTCAGCACCGTCAAGAGCTAGCGCGATTGGTGGCCCGCGTAAGCCTGTTACAGCCCGATCGTGAAGCACGCGGCGTACAACTGGAAGGTTTAAGCGAAGTGGATGACAAAGGTTTTGTCGAGCTTTGCGTACAACATGCAACGAGTGTGAGCTGGTATTAAACAATGGATGTTGAAGTAAACGGAGTAGCCTTCATCCTTGATGACGAAGGCTACTTGTATGATTTGTCTTGCTGGACACCTGCCCTTGCGGAAGCCCTGGCAACGGAAGAAGGCATTGAGCTGACTGACGAGCACTGGGAAGTAATCCATGTGCTGCGTGGTTTCTACCAGGCCTACCAGCTTTCACCGGCTATGCGTCCTCTTGTTAAAGCCGTTGCCGCTGAACTGGGGCCTGAAAAAGGAAGAAGTATCCATTTGATGAAGCTTTTTCCAGGCAGCCCGGCCAAGGTCGCGGCGCGCCTGGCGGGTTTGCCCAAGCCTGAAAACTGCTTGTGAGCGCCTTGACATGATCAAATTTGCTGCCAACCTCAGTCTGCTGTTCACCGAGTACCCATTACTGGAACGTTTTGCTGCTGCTCGCAGGGCAGGTTTTGAGCGTGTCGAAATCCAGTTTCCCTACAGTCTTTCCCTTGATTCGGTGCGAGATGCCCTGCTGAGAAATGAGCTCAAGCTGGAACTGATCAATATTCCCGCCGGTGATTTGTCTGCAGGCGAAATTGGGCTGGCGTGCGTGCCCGGGCGTGAAGCCGAGTTTGCCGAAGGTCTTGAGCAATGTATTCGCTGGGCCCTGGAGCTGGGTGTGCCACGCATCAACTGCCTGGCCGGTAAAACACCCTCCTCTGCTTCTGCCAAAGCGATAGCAGAAACCCTGGCTCATAATCTTAAGCTTGCAAACAGGCGCTGCGGCGAATCCGGGCTTAAACTTATGATTGAGGCGATCAATACGGATGATATTGAAGGGTTTTACCTCCATCACAGTCAGCAAGTTCTGTCTCTGATCAATGAATTGGAGCTGGATCACAGCTTTTTGCAGTACGACGTTTATCATATGCAGAAGATGGAAGGTAATCTGATCTCGACTTTGCAGTGCAATAGAGACAGAATTGGGCATATACAGATTGCCGACGTGCCGGGACGTCACGAACCGGGGACAGGCGAGATCCATTTTGCTAATCTTTTCAAAGCACTCGAGGCGATGGGATACACTGATATTGTGAGCCTCGAGTACAAACCACTGGGGTGTACAGACGCCGGCCTCGAGTGGCTGAAACCTTGGATGACACAGGACTGACAGCATGAGCATGAATTCTGCGGCTGAACACTTGCGACAACTTCAGGAAAACCATAAGTCTGACGATCAGCACCGACGTGCACAGCAGGAAGAAGTGGTGTATCACCAATGGGCTACTTTCCGTGTTGATGACGAGCTTTATGGTATCGATGTCATGCAGGTTAAAGAAGTGCTTCGTTTCAGCGAAATTACACCTGTTCCCGGTGCGGACACTTCTATTCTGGGCATCATCAACCTGCGTGGTAACGTGGTAACGGTAATCGACACGCGTCAGATGTTCGGTTTGCCCATGGTGCCATACGATGATGATACGCGCGTCATCGTGGTTGAGTTTAACGAGCAAGAAGTGATCGGCCTGGTAGTCGATAGTGTGGATGAGGTCATCAACCTGCCTCATAATGATGTTGATCGTGCACCCAGCGTTTCCGGTGATGATTCAACCAAGCGCTTTGTTCAGGGTGTGTGTTACCACAACAATATCCTGATCATCCTGCTGGACCTGACTAAAATGTTGCTGAGCATCACGCCGCTCAGCGAAGAAGATATGGTTCACCAGCGCGGTTACTAATCCTACCTTCCGCTTTAAATGCAAACAGGCAGCCTTGAGCTGCCTGTTTTGTTTTACGTACTGACTAAAACCCAGTCAGGTGCTTGTGTATTTCATGCACCTGATTGGGTTACTCACCTCAAGCGTCTACTAATTCACTCAGGGCAGGATAGTCGGTATACCCTTCAGCACCTTGGGTGT
The DNA here is from genome assembly GCA_048264005.1 of Marinobacterium sp. GTDB lineage: Bacteria > Pseudomonadota > Gammaproteobacteria > Pseudomonadales > Balneatricaceae > Marinobacterium. The sequence goes on along the minus strand of JBLXDP010000002.1, from coordinate 466,402 downwards.
AGAACGTAGAAGGGTCTGGCTGATTTAGCTCAGCACCCGCCTGCAGGCGTTCTGGCAGGTCAGGGTTTGCGATGAAGGGTACACCGAAAGCAACGCTATCGGCCTGACCTGAAGCGATGGCTGTATTGGCTTCATCAGCGGTATAGCCCATATTCACCATCAGGTGACCACGGTAATGTTCACGGGCAGGCGTTACCACATCAGCATGCTGCTCACCCAAGAAGTCGGCGCGCATCAGGTGCAGGTACGCCAGATCAAAGTCGTTCAGGCGCTTGGCCAGCCAGGTGATCAATGCAACCGGATCACTGTCTTTCATGCTGTTGAAGCTGTTCAGAGGCGACAGGCGAACACCTACCCGATCGCTCCCCCACACGCTGCTTACAGCTTCAAGTACTTCCAGCAGCAGGCGCGCACGGTTTTCGATCGGGCCGCCATAGGGGCCTTCGCGGTGGTTTGAGCCATCGCGCAGGAACTCATCCAGCAGGTAGCCGTTGGCAGCATGCACCTCGACACCATCAAAACCTGCTCGCTTGGCATTCTCTGCGGCTGTTTTAAAGCCTTCTATAATTGCAGGAATTTCTTCATCAAGCAGTGCACGTGGAACTGTATATGCTTTCTTGCCTTCCGGCGTGTGCACTTCGTCATTGGTGATGGCAATAGCACTCGGCGCGACAGGTACGCGGCCATTATTCAACAGCGGATGACAGGCGCGACCACCATGCCAGATCTGCAAGAAAATCTTACCACCCTTGGCGTGTACTGCATTGGTAACCTTTCTCCACCCTTCAATCTGAGCTTCTGAGTAGATACCAGGCTCACGCCAGAATGCAGAGTTACCTTCCATTGCCATCGTCGCTTCAGCAATAAGCAAACCTGCAGAGGCCCTTTGCGCATAGTGCTCGACGATCAAGTCGGTAGGAACATGGTTTTCATCGGCGCGGGTGCGTGTCAGAGGGGCCATCAAAACTCGGTTTGAAAGTGTAAGTGCACCAAGCTGAACAGGTGTAAAAAGGTCAGACATGTAAATCCTCTTGGGTTTAATCAAATCTAAAGTTGGATAAACGATAAATTTGGAGATGAAGCCTGTGTGTATTGCATCACAAGCCAGTGTCTCGTTGTAGTAGGTAAGGATTTGTAACTGTTGTAACCAAAAGTTGAAGCCAAAATGCTAAGGGTGTGTGATCCCAATGCGACTTCTAGAGTGAGTTCATATTCTCTCGGAGTGGTGCGAGCGTTGTAATGCTGGCGCATACGAGAACTCGCAGCGCCAAGTTGGATTCTGTCTTTTATTAATGCTGAGCAGTCATTCAGGAAAAGCGGTTAAAAGCTTCCCTGTCGATACAGCGGTATTTCATGTTTGGCAGCATACTCGATCGCCTGATCAATCTCGGCCAGCATTCGTGCCTTATCGCGTCCCAGTGTCCCCTTCAGAACCAGTGAGTTGGATACATGATCACTGCGGAAGATACTTTGCTGCAGATCGGTTGCGGCAATAAAGGCACGCATCTCGCGGAATAAGCCCAAGCCATCCAAAGGCCGGAAATCACCGTTATATCCTGCCAATACTTTCTGGTCGGTACCTCGGCGGAAAAATAGCACCAGGGTGGCCAGATACTCAGGCTGAACCAGGTTAACCAATCGGGCTGATTCCAGTGCATGCACTTCGCTATAGCGCTGACCGCCTGCGCCGTTAATCAGCATTACCGAGCGTTTGATACCAGCTTGCCCTGCTTTCAGAAGCGCTTCAACGGTACTATCGAAGGTTTCACCCTTGTCGAATGCCTGAAGTACACGATCGGACCCGCTCTCTGCACCCATGTAGATCAGGTTAAGCCCCAGCTCCCGAAGTTCTGCTAGCTCTTCAACAGATTTGCGCTTGAGATTGGATGGCAGACAGTAAGCCGATACCCGTCGAACGCTGGGCATGTGCTCTTTAATAGCCTCCAGAATGACCTTAAGGCGGCGAACCGATAGCGCCATGGCATCGCCATCCGCGAGGAATATGCGCTGTACTCCGGGCAATTCCAGGCCGCAGCGACGTATCTCTTCCAACACGGCATCTTCAGCCTTGGGGCGAAAACGCTTATATTCATCGGTGTACATGTCACAGAAGGTGCAACGGTTCCAGCTGCAACCATTGGTGACTTGCAAGATTAAGGAATCTGCCTCACTGGGCGGGCGAAATACCGGCTCGATGTATTCAACCGGTGGTTGGGAATACCACATCAGCTGGCTCTGGCGCGTTTGAACAGGTTGTAGAAGTTTTCAGTGGTCTGCTCAGCAACCTGCTCCACCGGCACGCCTTTCAATTCAGCAACGCAGGCCGCCACATCGGCCACGTAAGCCGGCTGATTCTGCTTGCCGCGGAATGGCACAGGCGCAAGATATGGGGAGTCGGTTTCAATCAGCATACGCTCAAGGGGAATAGCCTTGACCACATCACGCAGTTCTTCAGCATTGCGGAAGGTGATAATGCCCGAAAACGAGATCATATAACCCAGATCCAGTGCAGCCTCAGCCATTTCTCGTGATTCGGTAAAGCAATGAAGCACGCCAGCTGAGTCTACATTGCCATGGGCCTTGATCAGCTCAATGGTATCCTCACGCGCATCACGGGTATGTACGATTACCGGCAGATCCAGCTCTCCCGCCAAACGAAGATGACCAGCAAAGCTTTCGTGCTGCTGTTCTTTGGTGTCCTGGGTGTAGTAGTAATCCAGCCCGGTTTCACCGAGGGCAACGATACGCGGGTTAGATGCCAGCTGACGCAGGTGAGCTTCATCATAAGGGCTTTCTTCAACATGCAGCGGATGGATACCTGCAGAGAAGAAAACGTTGTCAAATTCGCGGGCAGTCGCATACATGCTGTCGAACTTATTCAGATCGACACACACGCAGAGCATCTTTTCGACCTCACGCGCCTGAGCTGCGGAAATGACATTACTAAGCTGGCCATCGTGCTTATCAAGTTTAAGCATATCGAGATGGCAGTGAGAGTCTATAAACATCAAGCCTCAGAATTTTACAGTGTGTTGGTGCGGCGCCCCGTACCTGACATGCCTGCCAGATAGGTTTCAATTTTGGTCACCAGTGATGAATCGTCGCTGGATAGCTGGATACCGATGCCTGGTACACGACCACCCTGAGCTGCCTTGGGCGTGACCCAGATGACCTTGCCAGTCACCGGAATCTTGTCTGGTTCGTCCATTAGCATCAGCAACATGAAAACCTCTTCTCCCAGCTGGTAACCACGCGTGGTAGGAATAAACAGGCCGCCATTGGTGACGAATGGCATGTAAGCCTTATACAGGTTTTCTTTATTATCGATATTCAGGGACAGTATCCCGTGACTGATCCTTGGAATAATTGTCATATCTTAACGTTCCTCTGTTATCGGACCAGTGCAGACCATTGCAGCAGAAGTGTCTCCAGCAACAACTGGCGATTAGGATTCTGTCGCAACATAAGACTGACCCTCTCTTCCTGAATGCGATCTGCTAACGAAAAGATTTTAACGCGACTGGCCTGTTTGGCAACTGCCTCGAGCATGCGTCGCATATCTGCATTGACCTTGGGCTCATCAGACGCGGTCATTTGCATGCGCACGACATCATTCAACAAGCTTGCAAGCCAGTCCAGACAGTTTAGCAGATCACACTTGCCGAGTTTTGTCGCCATCTCGGTGGCACTTGCTCGCCCGCGTAGCAAGTCGGCAAGCGCAGTCATCAACAACTTGCGCTGATCCATGGCATCGCTTTGATACAGATCTCGCGCTCTCAGCGGAGCACCATGCGCAATACCGAGTAACTGCGTCGCCTTCGCCGGCTCCAGATTTAACGACTTCATTAGCCATTCAGTCGCATCGTCTGGCTGCGGGATTGCAAAGTCAATCCGCTGGCAACGACTTCGGATTGTTGGCATCAGCTGACCTGGCTGATGACTGATCAAGATCAGCAAGGTGTCATTGCCGGGCTCTTCAAGGATTTTGAGTAGTGCATTAGCGGAGGATGTGTTCAGTGACTCCGCAGGCTCAAGCGTAACGATACGATAACCGCCCTGCTGAGCGGTGCTGTGCAATCGATCGATCAGTTCACGGACCTGATCAACCTTGATCGGTTTTCCGGGACCCTCAGGTACAAGCACAAAACGGTCCGGATGGTGCCCGGCGATACGTAGCTCACAGCTATGGCAATGGTCGCAGGGCTTGTTGTCCTGAGGATTGTGGCACAACAGCAGATTGCCAAGCGCCTCGGCAAACTCGGCTTTACCTATGCCTGCTGGGCCTGCCAGCAGGAGCGCATGCGGGAGACGTTCGTTTTCGCGCTGCTCGAGCACTCGCTGCCAGCGATTACCAAACCAGGGGTAGCGTGCTATATCACTCATACCTGGCACCAAAGGTCTTAATAGCGTGCGTTATCTGCTTCTGAACGTCAGCAAGGGACGGGCTTGCGTCAATCACAGCGAAACGTTCAGGCTCAGTAGCGGCTCTCCGGAGGTACTCGGTACGTACCCGCTCAAAGAAATTAAGCTGCTCAGATTCGAATCGATCAGGCGCGCTGCGTGCACTGGCACGAGCCATGCCGATTTCAACGGGTACATCCAACAACAGTGTCAGGTCAGGCCTCAGATCCTGCTGAACCAGCTGCTCGAGTGTTGCAATCGCGTCAGTATCCATTCCTCTACCGGCTCCCTGATAGGCATAGGTCGCATCAGTAAAACGATCACACAGGACCCACTGGCCGCGTGTCAGGGCAGGCTTTATAACCTGTTCAATATGTTGCGCGCGGGCAGCAAAGACCAATAGCAGTTCTGTCAGCTCAGCTACTGACTCTTCACGAGGGGCCAGCAGGAGTTCGCGAACGGATTCAGCCAGCGGAGTACCGCCCGGTTCTCGGGTTCTAATGACATCATGACCGCTTTCCCTGAGCAGGGATTCGATAAAATCCAGGTTGGTAGTCTTGCCTACCCCTTCGCAACCTTCAACGGTAATGAAGCGACCGTTTTGCATGCTATTTCTCTTCCGGGGACGAACGATAGTTATCACGTCGGCTTAGTTGGTAGCGACGGACAGCCTTGTTATGTTCGTTAAGCGTATTGGAAAATTGATGGGTACCATCACCTTTGGCAACGAAGTATAGCGCCTTGCCTGGTGCCGGGTGCAAAGCTGCCTCAATGGCTTCTCTGCCTACAAGAGCAATCGGTGTGGGTGGCAAGCCATCAATGACGTAAGTATTCCAGGGTGTTGGCCGGCGCAGATCGGCACGGGTGATGTTGCCCTTGTACCGATCGCCCATTCCGTAAATGACCGTGGGGTCTGTTTGCAAGCGCATACCCTGCTCCATGCGACGAACGAACACACCGGCAATCTGGGGTCTTTCCTCAGGTACGCCGGTTTCCTTTTCAATGATAGAAGCCAGTATCAGTGCTTCATAGGCCGTATCCAAAGGCAGCTTTGGATCAGTCTGGCGCTCGGCCCAGGCGGCTGCCAGCACCTGATTGAGGTCTGCGTGCGCACGCTTGAGCAATTCAAGGTCACTGGTACCGCGCTCAAAGTGATAGGTTTCAGCTAAAAACAGACCTTCGGCAGAAGGTTTGTCGACATTAAGCTCTGCCAATATGGCTTGCTCATCCATATCACCGAGTTTGTGCTGCAAGCGCACATCATCCAGCAAGCGCTGCTGGAGCTGCTTGAAGGTAGAGCCTTCTATCAGAGTAAAGCTGTACTTGATGGTGTCACCAGAGACAATCAAATCCAGCAGGTCTCGCAGTGTCATACCAGGTTCGAGGCGGTACTCACCAGCTTTGATCGCAGTCACTGCTGGGTTTAAACGAGCTTCCAGTCGAAGCCAGGCGGGATTGTCTATAAAACCTTCCTGCGCTAACTGATCGGCAAACTGACGAAACCAGGTCCCCGTCTCAACATGAAGCTCACGAGGCTGATCCAGTGGCAATAGAGCCGTCATTCTGGTTTCGTACATGCGATAGCCAGCCCATCCGAAACCGGCACTCACAATTAATAACACGCAGAGCAGAAATAGCAGCTTTTTGATCATTGCACCTTCCGTTGTAGCTGCAGGGATTGGAGGCGGTCAGTGAACTCGCCCAGTTTGAACTCTTTCGTACCCAACTTCAGGATGGGCCAGATGCCATTCAAGCTGTTACAAAGAAACAGCTCATCGGCGGCCATCACTTGCCGCGGAGTATAATTTCCAATGCAAATCTCTACGCCCCAGTCAGTAGCCTGAGCGATCACCTGACGGCGCATGACGCCCTCAATGCCACACTCTGAAAGATCAGGAGTATGCAGAGTGCCATCATTCAGCCAGAACAGATTGCTCATGGTGCCTTCAATAACAAAGCCGCGGGTGTCGCAGACCAGGCCTTCACGGCAGGGTATTTCGCGCCATTCTTCTCGTGCAAGTACCTGCTCGAGCCGATTGAGGTGCTTGATGCCGCTAAGCAGAGGCTGCAACGCCAGTTGTGTCTGGCACCAGTGAACGCTAACGCCCTGCTGCGGTTTGTCGGGATAAACCGGCACCGGTGACAGTGCCAGGACGCGCGTAGGAAAAGTGTCTTCTGGTGTTAAATATCCGCGCCCACCGCTACCACAGGTAACCGTGATTTTAAGAACGGCGTCTTCATCAGGAAGGTCCAGGCAGCTCAAATCCTGCCGCAAGGCATCCAGAAGGCCTGTAGAAGGGATTTTGAGACGTTGGCAGCCCGCAATCAGGCGGTCAAAGTGATCGTTTAGAAGTGCAGGCTGACCGCCAGAGACAAGAATAGTCTCAAAAACACCCTGCCCATAAGCAAGACCGCGATCCGTTACCGGAATCGTCGTAGCAGGCTGTCCGTTGACAAGGCATATGTTCGACATCAGGAACAGGAGGTGCTCAGGCACCTCCCTCGCCTCAGATACGGTTGAAAATCAGCGTACCGTTGGTACCGCCAAAGCCAAAGGAATTGGACATGGCAGCATCGATCTTGCATTCCTGAGCGGTATGCGCCACATAGTTGAGGTCGCAGCCTTCAGAAGGGTTGTCCAGATTGATAGTAGGCGGCGCAACCTGGTCGCGCAGAGCCAGCACACAGAAGGCTGCCTCAACCGCACCGGCAGCACCCAGGAGGTGACCAATCATGGACTTGGTTGAGCTCATGCGTACTTGGTCGGCAGCTGTGCCCAGAACGCGCTTGGCGGCATTGGACTCTGCAATATCACCTGCCGGCGTAGAAGTGCCGTGTGCATTGATGTAATGGATGTTGTCCGGGTTGATGGACGCATCATTTACAGCATTCTGCATCGACAGGGCCGCACCTGCACCATCTTCTGGCGGAGCTGTCATGTGGAAAGCGTCATCAGACATGCCAAAGCCGGTCAGCTCACAATAAATATGCGCGCCACGTGCTTTCGCATGCTCGTATTCTTCAAGAATCAAGACACCTGCTCCATCACCCAGTACGAAACCATCACGGTCACGATCCCAGGGACGGCTGGCAGCGGTCGGATCATCGTTACGAGTCGAGAGCGCGCGGGCAGCCGAGAAGCCAGCCAGACCCAGCGGGGTTGTTGCCATTTCGGCACCACCTGCCACCATTACATCCGCATCCCCGTACTGGATCATGCGCATGGCGTGGCCGATGTTGTGCGTACCACTGGTGCAAGCCGTGGTAATCGCGATGTTTGGTCCGCGCAGGCCGTATTTAATCGCCACGTTACCAGAGATCATATTGATGATGCTGCCTGGTACAAAGAAAGGTGAAACACGACGAGGGCCGCTGCTGTTCAGGGTATCGTGGGTCTTTTCGATCATCGGCAGGCCACCGATGCCGGAACCGATTGCACAGCCGATACGGTGTGCGTTGGACTCTGTCGCTTCAATACCGGCGTCTTCGATTGCCTGAGCGGCAGCCGCCATGCCGAACTGAATAAAGAGATCCATTTTGCGTGCTTCTTTAGCACTCATGTACGGCTCAAGCGAAAAGTCCTTAACCGAGGCTGAGAAGCGCGTTGCAAACTGAGAGGCATCAAAAAAATCAATTGATGCTGCGCCGCTTTTACCGGCAAGGATATTGTCCCAAGTGTCCTTCACAGTGTTGCCTACAGGTGTAAGCAATCCCAATCCGGTTACAACCACTTTTCTGCGAGACATCCTGTTCCTCCAGTGTAGAGGCCTGATAAAAGAAAAGCCGCACTATATTCGCATATAGATGCGGCTTTTCGACTAATTCTGTCGGGATTGATTACTGATGAGCGTTGATGTAATCGATCGCGAGCTGAACGGTGGTGATTTTTTCAGCTTCTTCATCAGGAATCTCAGTTTCGAATTCCTCTTCCAGAGCCATTACCAGCTCAACAGTGTCCAGGGAGTCAGCACCCAGATCTTCTACAAAGGAAGCAGCGTTAACAACTTCTTCTTCTTTAACGCCCAGCTGTTCAGCGATGATCTTCTTTACGCGCTCTTCAATGTTACTCATATCTCTTCCTATTTTCTTCTCAACACCATCACATCGCAGGATGCGACATGGAATTTTAGAAAACCCATTACGCTCTGGCAACAAGCGTGACGGTCTGAATTTTATTTACCGTCAGCTGACGGCCAATTATCAACAATCCGGCGAAAAAAACAAATATTCTTTCGCCGGCTTTTGTCCTTGATCAGGACATGTACATACCGCCATTCACGTGAATGGTGTCACCAGTGACATAAGCACCACCTTCACTGGCTAGAAAACCAACAACAGCTGCCACTTCTTCCGGTTGACCCAAACGGTTCATCGGGATCTGTGACTGCAGGTTTTCCTTGTGCTCGTCTGCCAGGCCAGAAGTCATATCAGTATCGATAAAACCTGGCGCTACGCAGTTAACCGCAATGTTGCGCGAACCCACTTCACGAGCCAGTGCACGCGTAAAACCTTCCATACCTGATTTTGCAGCGGCATAGTTGGTCTGACCCGCGTTGCCCATAGAGGCAACCACTGAGCTGACGCTGATTATACGCCCCCAGCGCGCTTTGGTCATGCCGCGCAAGCAACCTTTTACCAAGCGATACATGGAGTTAAGGTTGGTATTGATAACACCATCCCACTCATCTTCTTTCATACGCATCAGGATGTTGTCACGGGTAATGCCGGCATTATTGACCAGAATTTCCACAGTACCAAAATCAGCCTGAATCTTTTTCAGAACCTCTTCAACAGATGCGGCGTCGGCCACGTCGAGCACCATACCAGTACCCTTGTTACCGGCTTCAGCCAGATAAGCTGAGATGGTGTCAGCGCCGTTTTCACTGGTTGCAGTACCTACAACCACTGCGCCCTGTGCAGCCAAGTTAGCTGCTATCGCCTTACCGATACCTCGAGTTGCACCCGTTACGAGGGCAACTTTTCCTTCGATACTCATGAATGTTATTCCTAACGTTCTGAAAAATTTCAGCCGAGAGCTTTTTCCAGCCCCGCAGCATCACTGATCGACATACCATCCAGTGACCGATCGATCTTCTTGTTAAGGCCTGTCAGTACTTTGCCAGGGCCGCATTCAACCAATGCTGTCACGCCCTGCTCTGCCATGTTCTGAACGCAACGCGTCCAAAGAACCGGGCTGTACAACTGAGCAACCAGGTTCTGCTTCAGCGTGTCCAGGTCAGCAGCCTGTTCCGCGGAGACATTTTGTACCACGGGGATGGTGGGCAAGCTTAGCTCGATATCACCCAAAGCCTCTGCAAGGCGCTCTGCGGCCGGCTGCATAAGTGCGCAGTGGGACGGCACGCTTACGGGAAGAGGCACGGCACGTTTGGCGCCTGCTGCCTTGCAGGCATCGATAGCACGCTCAACAGCCGCTTTCTCACCGGCAATTACCACCTGTCCCGGACAGTTATAGTTCACCGGAGACACAACTGCACCTTGAGCTGCTTCTTTACAGGCTGCTTCGATGCCTGCATCGTCCTGTCCCAGGATGGCCGCCATGGCGCCTGTGCCTGCAGGAACAGCTGCCTGCATGGCTTCGCCACGCAGTTTTACCAGTTTTACGCCATCGGCAAGGGATAGAGCTCCAGCACAAACCAGAGCGGTATATTCACCCAGACTGTGACCCGACATCACAACAGGGGTAGCGCCGCCCTGCTCCTGCCACAAACGCCAGAGTGCAACACCCGCGGTCAGCAGTGCAGGCTGTGTGTTTTCAGTACTGTTCAGTGACTCTTCGGGACCTTCCTGGCACAGGTTCCACAAATCAAAACCCAGTGCCTCGGATGCCTCGGCAAAAGTTTGCTCAATGATCGGGTGAGCAGCGGCAAGCTCAGAGAGCATTCCCATCTGCTGAGATCCCTGACCAGGAAATACGAAAGCAAGCGTCTGCGACATGGTTTCCCCATATTCTACGTGTGACTTTGAGCCTGGCGGTTCGCTCAGGATAAAGGCCGCTAGTTTACAACATTCAGGGGTAAAATGAAGATTGGGAAGATTTTGCGGTAGTTGCTCGGTACGTGCCCGAGAAAATGACGCGCTTACAAGCTATTGGAATTACTTGCTACTTTGTGAATTGCGAGGCAAATGCTGTTCAAGATGGTCGCTAATACGGGCAGGTATATTCATCTCGACTTCACGGATGGCTTGATCAATCGCGTGACCGAAGCAGTTGCGATTAGCACTGCCATGGCTTTTGATGACGATTCCCTGCAGGCCCAGGAGGCTTGCGCCATTGCGACGACTGGGGTCCAGTTGCTCCTGCAACTCGCGTAAAATTGGCCGTGCAAGAAAAGCCAGGGCACGACGATATAAACTTTGGGTAAAGCTTTTGCGCAATTTGCGAGATATTAGTCGCGCAAGCCCTTCGCTGCTTTTAAGTGCGATATTACCGACAAAGCCATCGCAGACAACAAGATCGACCTTACCTGAATAAACCCCATCCCCTTCAACGAAACCAACGTAATTTATACCGGTTTCCTCAGCAAGTAATCGCGAAGCCAGTCGCACCTGCTCATTACCCTTGATTTCTTCTGCGCCAATATTCAAAAGACCAACGGTTGGATTTGGAATTTGCTCAATCGCTTGCAGCATGACGGAGCCCATGATTGCGAATTGCAGCAGGTGTTCTGACGAACAATCTACATTAGCACCCAAATCCAGCATGTATGAGTGCCCATGCATGGTCGGGATGGCCGTCGTAATTGCGGGGCGATCTATACCGGGAAGGGTTTGCAGACATGCGCGCCCCATGGCCATTAGTGCACCTGTGTTGCCGGCACTGATGCAGGCTTGAGCCTCACCTTTTGCAACAGCTTCAAGTGCAAGGAACATGGAGGAGTCGCGGCGTCGACGTAGAGCGAAGGAGGGCTTGTCATCCATGGCAACGACCGAATCGGCGTGTAAACAGATCAGGCGTTGACGAATATCTGGGGAATGTCGAGCCAGGGCTGGCTCAAGGGTATCAAGTTGGCCAAACAGAAGAATTTCCAGGCCAGGGTAGCGACGCAGGGCATCGATAGCAGCTGATACGGTGACGCGGGGACCGTGATCCCCACCCATCGCATCAACCGCAATGCGATACCCTGCGGTCAAGCTTACTCGTCGCCTTTGGCAACAACCTGACGGCCGCGGTAGAAACCGTCAGCGCTAACGTGGTGACGACGGTGGGTTTCACCGGTAGTTGCGTCAACAGCCAGAGTCGGGTTGCTCAGAGCGTCGTGGGAACGACGCATGTCGCGACGTGAACGAGACTTTTTGTTCTGCTGTACTGCCATGGTATGTAGCTCCTGGTTTAACTCTTATCGGCCTTTTTAAGCTGGGCCAATACACTAAATGGGTTGGGTTTATCTTCCTGCGTCCGGGCCGTTTCCGCGTCACCGAACGAGGTCTGAATACTGCAGTCATCGTGATAAGGGACAATTGGCAGATTCAACATCAGCTCGTCCTCGATAACTGGAAGCAGTTCAATCTCATCCGTTTCAATGATCAGAGGATCATAGCTACGGGGAAGTTGCTTCGCCTGCTCATCCGTCAGCGCCACTGCCAAGTTAAAATCGGCGTTGACGTCTACGCTCACCGGTTCAAGGCAGCGCTGACAACTCATGCTGACTGTTCCGTGTGCGTGACCACTCAGGATGGACAGGTTCTGTTCATCTTTCGCAAACTTTAGATCGACATCAACAACACCGTCAGTACTGACGAGATTGGAGGCCAATCGGGGCATATCGGCAAGTGCCGCAGTACCGGCAAGTGCCGTTTCCCACTCAGCCAGTTTGCGAGGTTCAATTTTTTTCGGTAATGGACCGTACGACATAAGCGCGCAATTCTAGGGTTAGAACCCTTATCTGTCAAAGGAAATAGGGGTTTAACGAAATATTTGAGGGACTATTATATCAGAACTTTTTCCATTCCCCCTAGTTGATAATAAAAGGATACCTGATGCTGCCTAATATAGTTCTTGCATCAAGCTCTCCCTGGCGTCGTGAAGTGCTGGATAAACTTGGCCTCCCCTACCGTACCCATCACCCTGAAATTGATGAAACGGCTTTATTTGGAGAGTCTCCAAAGGAGCTGGTCAGTCGCTTGTCACTGGAAAAAGCACAAAAAGTAGCAGAGAGCCATCCAGACGCTCTAATTATCGGCTCTGACCAGGTGGCGGTACTGGATAACACCATTATCGGCAAACCCGGCACCCATGAGCGCGCAATTGAGCAATTGCGCGCAGCCTCAGGGCGGACACTGACCTTTTTAACAGGGTTAACGCTGCTCAACAGTGCTACAGGTCAAGCTCAAACTGAAGTCGTGCCCTTTCATGTGCACTTCCGTGAATTGAGCGAGCAGATGATTGAGGGCTATTTGCAGCATGAACAGCCCTATGGCTGTGCCGGTAGTTTTAAGTCTGAAGGCGCAGGAATTGTTCTGTTCGATCGCCTGGAAGGTGATGACCCCAACACCCTGATTGGATTGCCGCTTATACGGCTGACCAGGATGCTGGAGTCGGAGGGTGTGCACCCGTTCTGATTACTGCAGCGTGAAACCGGTACGTGCACCCAGCTGTAGTGCCATTTCACGCGCCACTTCGGCACCAAACTGTTTGATAATACGGTCGATCGGGCGGGGGCGAGATGTGTAGTCGATAAGCTTCTCGGCACCCACGATATCTCGGGCCACCATGGAGCTGCTGCCCAGACCATCAATCAGGCCTAGCTCAACCGCCTGCTCACCGGTCCAGATCAAACCACTAAACAGTTCATCACCGCCTTTGAGACGATCACCACGGCCGTTTTTAACCTGCTGAATGAACTGCTTGTGCGTGGTGTCGAGAACGGTTTGCCAGAATTCACGATCCTGATCGCGTAGTGGCGCGAAGGGATCGAGAAATGCTTTATTCTCGCCTGCTGTCAAAGTGCGGCGCTCAACACCGAGCTTATCGATTAGATCGACAAATCCGAAGCTGGAGGAGATTACGCCAATAGACCCAACCAGGCTGGCTTTATCGGCATAAATTTCATCAGCAGCGGCTGCTATATAATAAGCACCGGATGCGCCGATATCGGTTATAACGGCATACACTTTTTTCTGCGGATAGAGATTTCTCAGGCGTTTGATTTCGTCATATACATAGCCAGACTGCACCGGGCTTCCGCCTGGACTGTTAATTCTCAGAATGACCGCCTGGCTACGCTCCGCCTTGAAGGCTTCACGCAAAGCAGTGATCAAAGCGTCGGCATTAGCCTCTTCATCATCTGAAATCGGCCCTCTGACTTCTACAAGTGCGGTATGTGCATGTGGCACTACATCATCCGTACTGATGTCGTAATTCATCCAGAAGAGCGCCAGGATAGCAAACAGATAGGTAAAGGTTAGCAGTTTGAAGAAGATGCCCCAGCGACGTGCGCGTCGATGCTCCACATGCAGGCTACCCACCATCTTTTCGATGAGGCGCCATTCCTTTTGCGTAGTAGGCTTGCTCAGGCTGTCACGCGCGTCCCGTGACGGACGTGTGTCGTCGTTCGAATTTTCAGGCGGTTCAACGCCCCAGTGTTGATCACTCACATCTATCCCTCATGTCATTGCATTCCACTATTACGATCAAGCCAGTCTTCCAGTTCTGGAAAATGATGCACTTCCAGTACAGGCTTCAAAGCTTTCAGTCGATCCAGGTGGTGCGCACCGTAGCTGACAGCAACGGTATCCATACCCGCCAGCAGCCCCATCTCCAGATCATACTCGGTATCGCCTATCATCAAGGCCTCTGCAGCGCTCACCCCGGATTGCTGCAGTATTTCCTGCAGCATTTTAGGGTTTGGTTTGGATGCTGTTTCATCGGCACAGCGTGAAAGCTCGAAAAGACTGCCAATACCCGTTTCTGCAAATACGTGCTCTAGCCCCTTGCGGCTTTTCCCTGTCGCAACGGCAAGTCGGTAGCCTTTCGCAGCCAGGCTTTCCAGCGTGTGCTGGACACCTGGGAACAGAGCGGTTGGTGTCGGATCTGCATCAAGATAGTGATGACTATAGCGCTCACGCATGGGCTCTATAATATGATCGCCCTCACCCGGGAAAAGCTTCATGATCGCTTCAGGTAAGCCCAGGCCGATAATATCCTTGGCCGCCTCCCAGGTGGGAACAGGCAACCCCAAATCCGCCGCTGCAGACCTCAGGCTTGAGGCGATGCGCTTTGTGGAGTCAATAATGGTGCCGTCCCAATCAAAAATAAGCAGCTTGTACACGCCCTGCTCCCTGTCGTCGTTTTAAGTCTTAGTTTTCCTGACGCGTAGGCCAAATAAGCAGCTCGCCGACATCTACATGTGCCGGCTGTTCGAGTGCGTAGATGACTGCATTGGCAATGTCTTCTGCTTTCAGCATCGCGGCGTCTTGACCGTACATGTTGCTTTTGACAATCCCGCGAATTTTTTCATGCCCAATGCTATCCGGAAGCTCGGTATCAACTGAGCCGGGCTGAATATCGGTCACCCGCACACCAAAGCGTATCGCCTCTTTGCGCAGGGTCTCAGAAATCGCACGAACGGCATGCTTGGTACCCGCGTAGACACCAGCGCTCGGATAGGTTGTACGCGCAGCAATAGAGCTTACATTGACAATATGGCCCTGTTTGCGTTCCGCCATGCCGGAATAAACGGCATTGATGGCGTACAGCACGCCTTTGATATTTACATCGATCATTTGATCCCATTCATCAACGCGGCCATTAATGATTGGGCTGATCGGCATGGTGCCGGCATTATTGATGAGGATATCGATGCCGCCCATAGCTGCAAGGCGCTGTGCGACAGATTCCATTGCTGCCCGATCCGATACGTCGAGGGTTTCAATATGGACCTTGGCGCCCTTTCCCTGAAGCTCTTGAGCCAGCTCATTCAGACGCTCTTCTCGACGCGCAGAAATAACAACCTCGGCGCCTTCCGATGCAAGTGCGCGAGCGACCGCTTGGCCAATACCTGAGCTAGCGCCAGTTACCCAGGCGCGTTTACCTTTGAATTTCATAGAGATACCTAATAAAGCGAAGATGTTTCTCAAGATCCGATTCGACATCTATTCTGACCCAAGGTCAGTACAGGGTCCACCAGAACGAAAAAACCGCTGGCGCAAGCGGCAGCGGTTTTAAAGACTCAGAGCATCCGCTGATTAACGGTGCTTGAATTCAGGTTTGCGCTTCTCAGCAAAGGCATTCATGCCTTCAGTCGCATCTTCAAACGCGAAGGTAGACTGGAATGAATGACGCTCGTGCTTCAGACCATCAGCGAGATTGGCGCTAACCGCCATGTTCACTGACTGCTTAATCATGCTGACTGCAGGAGCGGAATTGGATGCAATCTTGCGCGCGGTTTTGAATGCAGATTCCTGCAATTCTTCAACCGGCACTATGCGTGAAACCAGACCGCTGCGCTCAGCTTCCTCGGCGTCCATCATGCGTCCAGTAAGACACATTTCCATCGCCTTGGCTTTGCCGACCGCTTTAGTCAGACGCTGAGTACCGCCGGCACCCGGCATGGTGCCGATACCAATCTCAGGCTGACCAAACTTGGCTGTTTCCGCAGCAATGATGAAATCACACGCCATCGCCATTTCGCAGCCGCCACCCAGTGCAAAGCCTGCTACCGCAGCAATAACCGGCTTGCGTGCTTCATCAATCGCACGCCAGCAGTCACGCTTCACATAGGGGAAGTCCAGTGCATACAAGGAAGCGAAGTTATGTTCCTTCATCTCCTTGATATCGGCACCGGCTGCAAACACCTGATCACCACCAGTCAACAGTATGCAGCGAACTTCAACATCAGCTTCGAGGGCATCAACTGCCTGACCCAGCTCAGAGGTCAGCTGCAGGTTCAGGGCGTTCATTGCTTTGGGGCGGTTCAGTGTGACGATGCCAACACCGTCACGAATCTGCACCAGTACGGTTTCAAAATCCATTACCGACTCCTGACTCACTTTGGGTGGCGACGGCTCTGCACGAAGCGGAAGCGGTTGGCCACAAATGCGTAGTCAGACAGAGAGGCGTTAGCTGCCGGGTTGCCACCAGTACCGTGGAAGTCACTGAAGGCTGCGCTCTGGTTCACGAAAACACCGCCTGTCAGGTTGGTGCTCAGTGCAACACAGGCGTCCAGCGCCGCTTCTTCGATCTTCTCGATCTGTGCTTCGTCGCTGCTGTAGCAGCCCAGAGTCAATGCGCCGTGCTTTTTAACAACGTTGCGTGCCAGCTCGATGCTGTGATCGCGGCTGTCGGAGCGAACGATGAAGCTGATCGGGCCAAACAGCTCCTGACCCCAAACATCTTCTTTAGCGGCATCGATGGTCATGATCAGAGGGCTGCGAACACGCGCGTTTTCAAACTGCGGGTGGGTCAGCACTTCGGAGTCACGCACGACAGTGCCAAGACCTTTACTGTCTTCAATACGTTGAGCAGTTGCTTCAGACTGGATCGCACCCAGAACCATAGCGGCGCGGTCAGGATCAGACAGGAACTTGGTAACACCAGTTGCAATGGCTTCAGCTACTTCATCAAAGGACTTGTGGCCCAGATCGGTTTCGATGCCGTCTTTAGGTACAAAGATGTCCTGAGTGGTAGTACACATCTGGCCAGAGTACAGGCTTAGCGTGAAGGACAGGTTGCGCACCATGCCTTTAAAGTCATCGGTAGAGTCGATGATGATGGTGTTGGCACCGGCTTTTTCGGTGTACACCTGCGCCTGCGGGCAGTTCTGCTCCAGCCAGTCACCGAATGCAGTGTTACCGGTAAAGTCGATCAGCTTCACTTCCGGACGCTGAGCTAGAGCCATGGTTTCAGGCTTGGAGGCATCAGCATCGACGTACAGAGAAACAATGTGCGGCGGCAGGCCCTGCTCTTTCAGGACTTCCTGAGCAACCTGAACGCTGATAGCGGCCGGCAACGCTGCAGCCGGATGCGCTTTAACGACAACCGGGTTACCGGTAACCAGAGAAGCGAACAGACCCGGGTAAGTGTTCCAGGTCGGGAAGGTAGAACAACCAATAACCAGACCAACGCCACGACCACAGGCAGTAAATTTCTTTTCCATGACCAGCGGGTCATGTTTGCCCTGAGGCTTGGTCCAGGTCGCCTGAGCCGGAACGCCCGCCATGGTTTCATAACCATAAGCAACGGCTTCCAGACCACGATCCTGAGCGTGCGGACCACCTGCCTGGAAGGCCATCATGAAGCCCTGGCCAGAAGTGTGCATTACAGAGAAGGCGATTTCGAAGCTGCGCTTGTTCAGACGGTCGAGGATTTCCAGGCAGATGCCGGTACGGCCTTCTACGCCCTGATCACGCCAAACCTTGCGAGTTTCTTCCATGGCCGGCAGCAGCTGATCAATATCCACAGTCGGATACTGGACGTTCAGTTCGATGCCATAAGGAGAGACTTCAGCGCCTGCACTACCGTTAATACCCGGCATTTCGAGTGCGAAAGGCTTGTTCAGGTGCGCTTTGAATGCGGCTTCACCATCAGCAGCGGCAGTTTCGCCATAAGCACGAGGGCTCGGGTTTTCAGACCAGGGACTGAAGTAATCACGGCTGTGGATCGCTGCCAGTGCCCCATCGAGGGTGCCTTTATGCTTGGCAAAAAGATTCTCGCTCATCAGGTGTCTCCCATGTGCTAAGCGCTGCTCGATGACAACGCGATATTGTTCTAGTTGGAGTCTGAGTATGGCATTAAGGCCAGGGCCTGTATGCACGCGTAAATCCCTGAAGGGCATACTCATCTGTTTACGACTATAGTGATCGACAAGATACAGCAAACATTATGATACGAAAAGAACAATATGCCCGCTAAATATTGTATCTCTTTTGTCTTTTGGGTTAACCTTGCCGGAGCTAGAGGAACCCATGACAAGGGATCGCCCGTTACCGGGCCATACCGCCTGGGCCCTTATTATAGAGCCTATCAGGGGCTGTCCAAGCCCTTTGCTTCATAAAATGATACGGCGACAACGATAACAAAACACATAAGACGGTATTTCTATGCAGCATGAGTATCAGGACATCCTCGTCTCCGATATTTCCAGCGGTGTGTTGACCATCACTCTGAACCGCCCCGAAGCCTATAACGCTCTGCGTACACAGCTGCTCAGCGAGATCGCTGATGTACTGGATCAGGCCGCTCAGAATGATGATGTCCGTGCCGTGGTTATCACCGGCAATGAAAAAGTATTTGCGGCCGGCGCTGACATCAAAGAAATGGCCGCTCTGGATGCTGTAGGCGTTTTGAACGATCCTCGTGTCCTGCATTGGCGTCGTATCGCACAATTCAGCAAGCCTCTGATTGCTGCCGTTAATGGTTTTGCTCTGGGTGGCGGTTGTGAGCTGGTCATGCACGCTGACATCGTGATTGCCGGCGACAACGCCCAGTTTGGCCAGCCGGAAATCAACCTGGGCATCATCCCGGGTGCCGGTGGTACTCAGCGCCTGCTGCGCACCGTAGGCAAGTCCATGGCGATGCAACTTGTACTCTCTGGCGAATTCATCTCCGCTTCCCAGGCACGTGACTTTGGTCTGGTGAGTGAGGTGACCATTCCCGAGCGTTCACTGGAGCGTGCAACAGAGCTGGCACGCAAGATTGCCACCAAACCCCCTATCGCGGTTCGTCAGGCCAAGGAAGTGCTGCTCAAGGCCTACGAAACCACACTCGATAGCGGCCTGAGCCTGGAGCGCAAAGCGTTCACGCTGCTGGCCGCTACCGAAGATCGCAATGAAGGTATTGCGGCGTTCATGGAAAAACGTAAACCGAACTTCACAGGAAAATAAGACCATGGCTTACGAAACAATCGAATTCGAGATTACTGATGGTGTTGCGGTACTGACCCTGAACCGCCCTGACCGGATGAACAGTTTCAACACCGAAATGCACGCTGAAGTTCGTGATGCGATCAAACAGGCTAAAAAGAGCGAAGACGTACGCTGCCTGCTGATCACCGGCAATGGTCGTGGTTTCTGCGCCGGTCAGGATCTGAGTGATCGTAACGTTGACCCTAATGCCGAAATGCCGAATCTGGGCGAGTCCATCGAAAAGAACTACAACCCGCTGATCCGCAGCCTGCAGACCCTGGAAATGCCGGTTATCTGTGCGGTTAATGGTGTTGCGGCTGGTGCCGGTGCCAACATCGCCTTTGCCTGTGACATCGTGCTGGCGGCACGCTCTGCTTCCTTTATTCAGGCATTCTGCAAAATCGGCCTGGTGCCGGATTCTGGCGGTACCTGGACCCTTCCGCGTCTGGTCGGTCACGCACGTGCCATGGCCCTGTCCATGCTGGGTGACAAAATCAGTGCTGAGCAGGCGATGGCCTGGGGCATGATCTGGAAGTGCATCGATGATGAAGCGCTGAAAGATGAAGCGCTGGCAATGGCTAAGCAGCTGGCGACTCAGCCGACCAAGGGCCTGGCTCTGATCAAGCGTGCCATCCAGTCCAGCTGGGACAACAGCTTTGATGAGCAGTTGGATCTTGAACGTGACCTTCAGACCCTGGCGGGCCGCACTGAAGATTACCGCGAAGGCGTATCTGCCTTTATGAACAAACGTCAGCCCACCTTCAAAGGCAAGTGATCATGAGCATGTTTACCACTGATTCCGTTATTGGCGTAATTGGCGCTGGCACCATGGGTGCAGGTATTGCCCAGGTCGCTGCTGCAGCTGGTCACCCGGTATTCCTGTTTGATGCCGCTGAAGGTGCAGGCGCCCGTGGTCGTGAGGGTGTTGAAAAAGGTCTGCAGAAACTGGTTGCTCGCGGCAAAATGACCGCTGAAGCCGTTGATGCTCTGGTTGGCCGTATCAAGGTCATCACCTCTCTGGAAGAGATGGCACCGGCAGCGCTTGTGATTGAAGCCATTGTTGAACGCCTGGATGTTAAGCAGAGCGTTTTTGGTCAGCTTGAAGATATTTGCTCCGAACAGACAGTACTGGCTACCAATACATCTTCCATCTCGGTTACCGCGATCGGCAGCACACTGAAGCGTCCGCAGAATCTGGTTGGCATGCATTTCTTCAACCCTGCTCCGATCATGAAGCTGGTTGAAGTAATCAGCGGTCTGGACACCAAGCCTGAAATTGCAGATGCCATTTTTGACCTGTCTGCAAGCTGGGGCAAAAAGCCGGTACACGCCAAGTCCACTCCAGGCTTCATCGTGAACCGAGTCGCACGTCCTTTCTATGCTGAAGGTTTCCGTATCTTCCAGGAAGGCGGTGCAGACACCGCAACAATTGATGCACTGCTGCGCGAAGCCGGTGGTTTCCGGATGGGTCCGTTTGAACTGACCGACTTGATCGGCCACGACGTTAACTACGCGGTCACTTCTTCCGTGTTTGCGGCCTACTACAACGACCAGCGCTTCCTTCCGTCCCTGATCCAGCTGGAACTGGTTAACGCTGGCCACTTCGGTCGCAAGACCGGCAAGGGCTTCTATGATTACAGTGAAGGCGCCGAGAAACCGGCTCCAAGTACTGCCGCTGAAGCCACTAAACCCAACACCGTTACCATCGAAGGTGGACTGGGGGTAGCTGAACCGCTGGTAGCCCTGTTTGAAACGGCTGGTATCGAAGTTGTGCGCACTGAGGGTGATGGTTGCATCCGTGTGGGTGATGCTACCTTGATGCTGACTAATGGTCAGTTCACGACTGTGCGTGCTGCTGAAACCAGCAACCGTAACCTGATCCATTTTGATCTTGCGCTGGACTACAGCCAGTCAACACGCATCGCACTGGCACCCGCTGATAATGCAGACCAGGCTGCCATTGATAAGGCTGTAGGTCTGTTCCAGGCAACCGGCAAAGCGGTCAGCCTGATTGATGACATCCCGGGTATGGTTGTTATGCGCACCCTGGCGATGCTGGCCAACGAAGGCTTTGATGCCGTTAACCAGCAGGTATGTAACGAAGAAGCAGTCGATATTGCCATGCAGGGCGGTGTTAACTATCCGCGCGGCCCAATCAGCTGGGCCAATGAAGTGGGTCTGGGTCGTATTCTTCAGACACTGCGTAATCTGGGTGCAAGTTACGGTGAAGACCGTTACCGCCCGTCTCCTTTGTTGCTGCGTAAAGTAGCAGGAGGTCGTCAGGCATGAACGCCAGCGAAATGACACCTCAGCAATTGGCTGAGGCTTCCAGTGCAGCCATGCATGAAAATGATCATGCGGCTCAGGGTCTGGATATCCAGATTGAAGAGACGCGTCCGGGCTATGCGCGCCTGAGCATGAAAATCCGCAAGGATATGCTCAATGGCCATGCAATGTGCCACGGTGGTTTCATCTTTACGTTGTCCGACACTGCGTTTGCGCATGCGTGCAACAGCTATAACAAGGTTACCGTCGCCAGTGGCTGCAGCATTGAGTTTGTTGCCCCCGGCTTCCTCGATGACACTCTGACCGCTGTAGCTCAAGAACGTCAGCGCAAGGGTCGCACCGGGGTTTATGACATCACCGTTTTTAACCAGAACAATGAAGAGCTGGCTTTTTTCCGCGGCAAGTCCTACCAGATCAAAGGGACATTGCTGCCGGAAGACGAACCGGCCGCCTGAGGAGATATCCAATGAAAGATGCCTTTATCTGTGATGCTATCCGCACACCGATTGGTCGCTATGCAGGTACCCTGGCCAGCGTTCGCGCTGACGACCTGGGCGCTATTCCGATGAAAGCGCTGATGGAACGTAACCCAGACGTAGACTGGACTCAGGTCGACGATGTCATCTACGGCTGTGCCAACCAGGCCGGCGAAGACAACCGTAACGTTGCACACATGTCCTCCCTGCTGGCAGGTCTGCCGGTAGAAGTTCCGGGTACCACCGTGAACCGCCTGTGTGGCTCCGGTATGGACGCTGTCGGTCTTGCCGCTCGCTCCATCAAGTCCGGTGATACCGAACTGATGATTGCAGGTGGTGTTGAGTCCATGTCTCGCGCACCTTTCGTTATGGGCAAAGCCGAGTCTGCGTTTACCCGTAACCCGAACGGCCTGTACGACACGACAATCGGCTGGCGTTTCATCAACCCGTTGATGAAAGCACAGTACGGTGTGGACTCCATGCCGGAAACCGCTGAGAACGTTGCTGCTGACTTCAACATCAGCCGTGAAGATCAGGATGCCTTTGCCCTGCGCAGCCAGCAGCGTACTGCCGAAGCACAGAAAAATGGCAAGCTGGCCGAAGAGATCGTTCCGGTTACCATTCCTCAGCGTAAGGGCGATCCCATCGTATTCGATACCGATGAACATGCCCGTGCCAGCACTACCCTGGAAGGTCTGGCGGCACTGAAAACACCTTTCCGTGCGGGTGGTTCAGTGACTGCAGGTAACGCTTCCGGTGTTAATGACGGTGCCTGCGCCCTGCTGATCGCGTCTGCAGAAGCTGCTAAAGCCAACGGCCTGACGCCGAAAGCCCGTATCGTTGCTATGGCGACTGCCGGTGTTGAGCCGCGCATCATGGGCTTTGGTCCTGCTCCCGCAGCGCGCAAGGTACTGGCAAAAGCCGGCCTGACCATCGAAGATATGGATGTAATCGAACTGAACGAAGCCTTTGCCGCTCAGGCGCTGGCCGTTACTCGTGATCTGGGTATTGCAGATGATGCAGCTCACGTTAACCCGAACGGCGGTGCGATTTCGCTTGGACACCCGCTGGGCATGAGCGGTGCTCGTTTGATCACTACTGCCATGTACGAACTCCATCGTACCGGCGGCCGTTACGCACTTTGCATGATGTGTATCGGTGTTGGTCAGGGTATTGCGACCATTATTGAACGCGTCTGATCCCCAACTCAGGTGCCAGAACTTCTAACTATTACAAACAACGGGATAATAACAAGCATGAAACACCAACAGCCAATGATGCGTGGATCCCTCGAACAAATTGAAACTGCAAGCATTGATGAGCTGCGCGCTTTACAGCTGCGCCGTATGCGCTGGAGCCTCGCGCATGCCTACAACAATGTGCCGCACTTCAAACAGAAATGTGACGAGAAAGGCGTTCATCCGTTTGAGTTGAAATCACTCGAAGACCTGAAGCACTTCCCGTTCACAACTAAGCAGGATCTGCGTGATAACTACCCATACGGCATGTTCGCCATTCCGATGGAAGAGATTGTGCGTATCCATGCATCTTCCGGTACAACCGGCAAGCCGACCGTTGTAGGTTACTCGCAGAATGACATCGACACTTGGGCTGACGTCGTAGCACGCTCTATCCGTGCTGCCGGTGGCCACCGCGGTGACAAGGTACACGTATCCTACGGCTACGGCCTGTTCACCGGCGGTCTGGGTGCGCACTATGGCGCCGAGCGTCTGGGTTGCACCGTAATCCCGATGTCAGGTGGTCAGACCGAGAAGCAGGTTCAGCTGATCCAGGATTTCGAGCCGGACATCATCATGGTGACTCCGTCCTACTTCCTCAACATTCTGGATGAAATGGAGCGTCAGGGCGTAGACCCTCGTGAACTGCCGCTGCGTACCGGTATCTTCGGTGCTGAGCCCTGGACTGATGAGATGCGTAAAAACATCGAACAGCGCGCAGGTATCAGTGCAGTCGACATCTATGGTCTGTCTGAAGTGATGGGTCCGGGTGTTGCCATGGAGTGCATCGAAACCAAAGACGGCCCGACCATCTGGGAAGACCACTTCTACCCGGAAATCATCGATCCGAATACCGGTGAAGTTCTGCCTGACGGTGAATACGGTGAGCTGGTATTCACCTCTTTGACCAAAGAAGCGATGCCGGTTGTGCGTTACCGTACCCGTGACTTGACTCGCCTGCTGCCGGGTACTGCCCGTCCGATGCGTCGTATCGACAAGATCACAGGTCGTTCTGACGACATGCTGATCATCCGTGGTGTGAACGTGTTCCCGACTCAGATCGAAGAACAGATCCTGAAAGTGGCTGCGCTGGCGCCGCACTTCGAGATCATCATCACCAAGAACGGCAACCTGGACATGGTTGAAGTTAAAGTTGAGCTGGCACCTGAAGCCCAGGGCACTGATGAAGCAGCTGTTATCAAAGAGCTGTCACATCACATCAAGTCCTACATCGGCATCAGCACCAAAATCACCATCATGAGCACTGGTAGCATCCCGCGCTCTGAAGGCAAGGCCAAGCGCGTATCTGACCTGCGCAAGTAAGTTTCAGATACACATTAAAAAGCCGGCTAATATGCCGGCTTTTTTGTTTCTGTCTGATGCGATTAGTCGATCGACATGATGCGTACGTGACTGTGCTTGCCGCCTGGCAAAGTCCAGTCGATGGTTTGCCCAACCTGCAGCCCCAGTAGCGCCGAACCAATTGGAGCCATAATCGAAATCGGGTGTTCAACGGATGACAATTGATGCGGATACAGCAGGTGACGTTGAAACTGCTGTCCGGTTTCTTCAACCTCAAAGGTGACGCAGGAATTCATTTTCACCACATCTGACGGCATCGCCTCTTCGGCAACAACATCAGCACGCGCCAACTCGGTACGAAGGGCATCCAGACCAGGGTTGTCACGAAACTCTTTGCGCTCCAACAGCGCCTCCAGCTGGTCAATATCCTTTTCGGACACCAGAATACACGGCATCTCAGCCATGGCATTTACTCCAATTCACAACAATAAAAGACAGCCGGGCTATACCCGGGCTACCAAAGAAAAAAAGGAAATTTACAGGTGTTCGTTTACCCGCTGGCCTGACACAGAGTCACAGGCCAAACATTTCAGCGTGTGAGCGTCAGGCCTGCAGCAAGGCGGGCTGAGTACAGCAATGTCAAACGGACAAACAACATACAGAAATGAGCCTCAAACAAGGTAAGCAAGTGCAGTGCACTTTGACTGCATTGTTATCCTTTACCCGCGCCAATGCAATAGGCTGAATTAGCTTGGTTTCCCCACAGCTCATACATCAGGCAATCGCAAGGACAGGAAGACGCCTGCAAGCCCCATCAGGCAAAGAATCAGTATTATGGTGCTAACGGATACCGCTACGCTTAAGGCGCCGGTAAAGCCCATAATCAGCAGCACAAAACCAATTACGGTATTACTCACGGCGACATAATCAGTACGCCGATTGCCTTCAGCCATATCCACCACAAAGGTTTTGCGCCCTACTCGCACACCCTGGTGGGCAATGCTCAAACCGAAATAGCACAGTGGTATCAGCCAGAAGGTATCAAGCCAAGCACCAGCCCAGGTATCGATTGCCCAGACCAGCATCCCTACGAGGGATGAAATCAGTGCTGCGACGGACATAACCCAGCGGCTGGAGTGATCCGCAAAGCGACCCCAAAAAGGCCCCGAGAGCAAGCCTGCAGCGCCGCTTGCGATGATAAACAGGCCAAGCAATACCGGAGAGTTATCGTGCGATTGCTGTGCCAGAACAACATAATAGGGTGCCGACAGTGCCGAGCAGAGAAACAACGCCCGGGTAATCACAAATAAACGAAACGCCGCGTCTGTTTTGAGGATTTCCAATCGTTTAAATGCTTCCTTAAATCCGTTCACACCACCGTCTGTGGCCCCGGGAAACTCACGAATCCGGGAGTACGATAAGGCAGCCAGCACCCATAGCAGACCTGCCAATGCCAGCAATGCACCAAAACCAGCGCCATTCATGACACCATCAGCGCCTTGCCAAATGAAAAGCGCGCCGACAAGCAACGTTACCAGTCCAGCCACACTCGCTGACCAGCCATTCACGCGTCCGCGCTGAGATTTCGGAATGGTTTTGCCCAATACATCCTTGGATGCTACAGAACACAAACCTCGGGCCAAACTGAATAGTATGAGTAAGCCAATAATTGCCCAGCCGGCTGTAGCCCCTTCCATTTGCCAGGCAACACATGCGATTAACAGCATACAGAATGCCTGCAAAAGGCTGCCGGCGACCCAGACATATTTACGTATCGGCAGCCGGCGTACATAACTTGCGATAAGCAGTTGCGGCATCATGGAGCCAGACTCACGGATTGGCACTAGAAATCCCAACAAATAGAGGGGAGCACTGACGGCTTCCATTACGGCCGGTAATACGACCTTTGGGTTGGCAAAAGCGTCACCCAGCTGAGTCAGGAACTGACTGAACACCAGCCAAATAAAATTTCCAGGTACTTCCTTACATGCACTTTCATCAATGGCCTTGCAGGCACGAGCATCTTCCTCATTCATCAGCTTTGAATAGAGATTTTGACTAATACTTCCTTTGGACATGGATTTAGGCTCCTGAATATATACACTCCACGCAGCTGCTGGAGTTCAATTCCCTGAATGAAGTTGCTAGTCTTGCTGGTCTTTCGGGCCCAAGGATATCAGGATAATGACAGCCCCCTCAGTACTTCAGGCCACCCTATGGATGGCCGGTGCACTTTTTTCGTTTATGGCCATGGCGATTTCAGGTCGAGAGCTTTCCGCAGAACTCACGACCTATCAGATCCTGTTTTTCCGCAGCCTTATCGGCGTATTGCTAATCGCCTTTCTGGTTTCACGCAGCGGTTGGGGCCAGATCAAAACAGGGCGTTTCAAAGGCCACCTGCTCCGCAATTGCGCCCATTTTGGTGGGCAATACGGCTGGTTCCTGGGTCTGGCATTTATCCCCCTGGCCGAAGTGATTGCCATTGAGTTCACTACCCCGGTGTGGACGGCCCTCTTGGCGGCAGCGTTTCTTGGGGAAAAACTTACACTACCCCGGCTCACCGCCCTCGTCTTGGGTATCACCGGTTTGCTGATCATCCTCAGACCTGGGATGGGCGCCGTGCACCCCGCCGCCTTTGCCGTATTGGCCGGTGCTGTCGGCTACTCGATCACCTACATCCTGACCAAGTCTCTGTCTGCAACGGAAACTCCACTGTGTATTCTCTTCTACATGACGTTGATGCAACTACCGATGGGGATGATTCCCAGCCTGATTGATTGGCACACACCTTCAGCGGCCTCTATCCCCTGGATTCTTCTTGTGGGTGTGACCGCCATGAGTGCACACTACTGTATGACCCGTGCCTTTAAACTGGCGGACGCAACTGTGGTAGTGCCCATGGACTTCATGCGCCTGCCGTTGATCGCACTGGTGGGGTATCTGTTTTATTCCGAAGTGATTGATTGGCCGGTGGCTGTGGGTGCGGCCGTTATGTTGGCAGGGAACTTCATCAATATAATGGCTGAGCATCGAAAACGCGCACTGCTTTTAAAAGATTAAGGATTCAAAGTACCTCAGTTACCAGAATCAACTCGCAGGCGCCGTTACCGGTGTCTTCGCGAGTGAGTGAACTGCGCCAGCGCCAGCCATCATCCGCGTTTACTTCGATCAGATAGCCTTTGAAGCTGATTGCATCCCCTTCCCCATACCCTTCCAGCTGCTCACGCACCTGTTCGCTGGCGGGCACCAGATGCATATTGGCACTGCTGGTTTCTACTGCGCGATGCGGGATTGGCAGGTTATCGGAACGCCAGTAATACCAGCGTCCAGACTGACGGATGGAGAAATGATCGATAACATCCGGCTTGGCCATCTCGCCCCAACCAAGCGCGAAATCCCAGGGCGAGAGATTACTTTCACGCCCAAACCGATAGTTTTCACGCCCCAATATGCGAGCATCAATCGCAAATTCGGCCAGTAGTCGTATCTGATAATCGTCTTTGCGAATGCTGGTGGTACCCGGCAGCATTCTCTGTGCTGGCACTGTTGGGCTGGCAGTCAGACCGACAGGGGGAATATCCAGGCCCGGCTCGACCGGCTCCATGCGTACCAGCCAGAAACCTGCTACAAGCAGTATTACCAACAGCCATTGCCAGGGTCTGAGGATCATCTTTTTGCCTTGTCAGTTAATGTGCTGACCTACATATTGATCCAGATGTTCCAGCGCCTGGTGATCGGTTGAGATCAAATTCAGTCCAAGCCCCACGCGATCATGGGAATGGCGTCTTTTGTATACGACACGACAATGACAGTGCAGCGCACTGGTCGGTAAGCCGAAATGTAGCCAAATCTCCAGCGGACCTATACCCTGGGGCGACTGCATTTCAACCAGACTGGCGCCGCCTTCCACGTAGAAACCGCCCTTGCTCAGATTCACAATGCGCACATCAAGGGATTCACCTGATGCTGTTTCAAGTTCAGCAGGCAGGTCACAGGCAACACGGGGGTATATTCGGCGGTCATCAAACATGTTCAGTCTCGGTACAGCATTATTTGCCTACATCGTAGTCATAAGATGACAACTCGACAATGTCAGAGGTCAGATAAATCAACAATCTACACGTGGGCATATACTACTTCAGTACTGGGTGTATGGCGCCAATGTTCAATTTCGCTTGAACCTTGGCGCAGGTGTAATGCACCTATGGAGTACTGCCTATGTCCTGTATCCGAAACGCGGCACTTGCTAGTGTCCTGGTTATGATTGGCGTGCCTGCCGGCGCTGCTCCCGAAGCCGGTGTGCATGAGGTTCAAACCGATCTGTATTTTTCCTGGGAAGGATACAGAATCGGGCGTTACCGCAGCCCAACACCCGAACAAGCGTCCGGAGGGCTCAGGATTGATGCGCAGCAACTCGCAGAATTGCTTGAAACAGCGTCGCCGCCACCCCTGCTACTGGATGTACAACCGGTTGCCTGGCAACACGGGATATTCCTCGAGACCCAGCCACGGCACAACCTGCCCAACAGCGTATGGCTTCCAAACGTAGGCCTTGGCGAACTGGATGAACGCTGGACAGATTATTTTCAGTCACACCTGGAATCACTGACACAGGGTGACAAACATCGGGCAGTTGTGGTTTATTGCACAGCCGACTGCTGGATGTCATGGAACGCGGTTAAACGCGCCAGCCAGTGGGGTTACTCACACCTCTATTGGTTTGCAGAAGGAACGGATGGCTGGCGAGAAGCCGAATTTAAACTGGTACCTGCCCACCCGGTACCCTTGCCTGACACGCAAGACCTTCAGGATACGGATCGTCCTGATACTATTCGATAATAACGATAACGGGGACTGAGACGTGTACAAGATATTGATTGCCGATGACCACCCACTGTTTCGAGAGGCGATCACCAATGTGATTCAAACCGGCTTCCCCGAAGCCGAAACCCTCGAAACGGAAGACCTGGACACAGCCCTGTCGCTTGCACAGACTCACGATGATCTGGATCTGGTCCTGCTGGACCTCAACATGCCAGGCATGAATGGTCTGAATGGCCTCATATCACTGCGGAACGAAGCACCTACGATTCCTGTCGTGATTGTTTCTGCTGAAGACGACAAGCAGATTGTATTACAAGCAATTACCTGTGGCGCAGTAGGCTTTATTTCCAAATCCTCGCCTCGTGCACAAATGACCGAAGCGTTGGAGCAAATTCTTCAGGGTAACGTTTACCTGCCTTCGGATATTATTCGTCAGAGCGACCAGGACAGCAGCCGCCGCAATCGTCGTAACAGCGAACACCCGCAGATCGCCCCTGAGTTACTGTCGTCCCTCACCCGTCGCCAGCTACTGGTGTTGGAGCGTATGGCCAAAGGGGAATCGAACAAACAGATCGCCTACAACCTGCATATTGCCGAAACAACGGTTAAGGCACACGTCTCGGCAATTCTTCGCAAGTTGGGTGTACACAACCGTGTTCAGGCCATCCTGTCGGCCAGCGATATCGACTTTGCACAATACCTGAGAAGATAAGCTGGCAAACAAGCAGTTAACATAAAAGAAAATGGGCTCCCAAGAGCCCATTTCGCGTTCTAATGAATACCGATTAAGCCGGTATTTGTTTTCCCTGCTGTAGCAAGTGCCCCAGCGTGGCCTTGAGTTTCAGTGGCCGTATCGGCTTGTTCATCAGCAAATAGCCCTGCTGCTTCACTTCCTGCTTGAGATCGTTACTGTAATTGGCCGTAATCATGAGCACTGGCGGTGCCTCAACGCGCTGTTGAAGTACATTACGCACCAGATCAATCCCGGTTTCTCCATTATCCAGATGGTAATCCGCAATCAATAGATCAAGCTCGGCCTGACCAAGGGCTACTTTTTGCTGCAGGTCTTCCAATCCGTAAGCAGTGACGACTTCGCAGCCCCAACCGCCCAACAGTGTAGCCATGCCTTCACAGATGGAAGCATCATTATCGACCATCCAGATGCGCGCGCCCTGAAGCTGTGCCTCAATACCGGGTTCACGGAATTGTGGTGAAAAGGATTCCGGCTTAAGACGACCCAACGGGACTTCGACCGAGAAAACAGAGCCCCTGCCCTCTCGTGATCTCACCCGGACAGGATGTTCAAGCATTTGGCTCACCTTATCGACTATTGCCAAGCCCAGCCCAAGCCCTTTGTCCTGTTGTTTGCCTCCACGGGGTATGCGGCGAAACTCCTGGAATATCTCTGTCAGTTTATCTTCTGGAATACCTGAGCCCGTGTCCCACACCTCTATCAGCACGCTGTTGGAGCGCATGCGACAGCCCAGCAGCACCTCACCTTCAACATCCGTATAGCGCAATGCATTGGTCAGGAAGTTGCGCAGCACTCGGGCCAGCAAGGTCGCATCACTCATGACGACAGCATCGGTACCACGGAAACGGAACCTCAAGCCATCAACGGCGGCGAGCTGGCGATATTCAGCCGCCAGCGTATCCAACAGCTCATTGAGACGGAAAGGCGCCACATCAGGCTTAATGACACCCGCATCCAGCTTGGAAATATCCACCAGTGTACCCAGTAGCGTTTCCACGTCCTGCAATGAGTTACTGACGGAATAAATCAAACTGCTAATCCGCTCCGGCATAGTTTGCTCAAGCAAGGCACCGGTGAACAATCGTGCAGCATTCAGTGGCTGCAGCAGATCATGGCTAACCGCGGCCAGGAACTTGCTTTTGGACAGGTTCGCCAATTCGGCATCCTGCTTGGCCTCCAGCAAACGAGCCTCAACCACCCGGCGCTCTTCAATTTCCTGACGAAGCTGCCCATTTACCTCGGTAAGCTCTGAAGTACGTTCCTTCACGCGCTGTTCAAGGTTTTGATAGGCCTGCTGCAACGCCAGTGCTGTGCGCTTACGCTCGGTGATGTCACGAATCAAAACAAAAAAGCCCACGGTATTTCCCTGGGCATCTCGGTTTGGTACGTAGGATTTGAGCATATGCCGGTTATCACCTGCGGCATTGCACTCATCAATCTCGAAGGTTGCGCTCTCGCCGGCAAGTGCTTGCTGAATGTGAGGCACGAGCCGAGCATAAAGATTATCGCCATGAACCTGACGAATGCTTTGCCCTATCAAACTGCCTCGCGGCCAGCCATACCAGTCATCGTAGACCTGGTTAGTGAACTGGAAGCACTCATCTTCTCCCACATAGGCAATGAGTGCCGGTATATGGTCAGTAATCAGACGCAACCAGCGCTCATTCTCACGCAGGGACTCCGCGTATTGGTCACGCTCGGTGATATCGGTATAGGTGTTTACAAAGCCACCGGAGGGCATGGGGTGGGTTTTGATTTCAATCACACGACCATCCGAGAGGCGCTGCTCCATCTCAAACAGCTGCTCCCCCGTGGGGCTCAGTGTATCCGGCGTCAGCAAACTCACTTCGGACGCTGACATCACTTCAGCAAAAGGCTGCTCGTGGTGAACAGATAGACCGATCAATTCATTGAAACGATCATTCCACACTTCCAGCCATCCATCCGCATTGATCAGCGCTACACCCTGGGACAGGTTATCGACGGTTTTCTGAAGCTGTCTGCTCTTCTGTGCCAGAGCTTGTTCACGTTGTGCGGCCTCACTGGCTTTCAGATCCGTGATGTCGGTATAGAGAATTACCAGGCCGCCATCACCGGTGTAACGCTCACTGACTTGTACCCAGCGGTTATTAAACAGCTTGAAGACGGTGGCATTGTCACCCTTGCCTTCGTGCTGCTCTACGATCAGGCCGCTATCCAGGGCAAGACGGTGAACGTCTTGAATGGTGGTGCCACGCTCGATACGTGTTCCCGTGCCAGCCCAGTAATCACGGAAGCGACTGTTGAACAGCAAAATCCGCCGATCGGCATCGAACAGTACAAAACCGTCTGTGATGCTTTCTATCGCATCGATCAGGCGCTGATGCGCCGTCGCAGCCTCCTGGTTGGCCTGCTTGAGTGCATAGGTGCTCTGTTTGAGCTCAGCCAGCGCTGCATTCAAGGCTTCGGTGCGTTCACGCACCTGCTCCGCAAGAATGACCGAGTGCTCAAATGCCGCATAGGGTGCGGTTCGTACCGAACCACTGGACTCTACACGTTCAATCAGTGCGTCCTTCATCCTGCGAAGCTTGGTGTTTTCCTGCTCCAGCTCTTGTATACGAGCCTGCATCTGCTGCGCGGTCATCTCAGTTGTCATGCGTGCTGCGCCCGTCCGATTACCACACCGGTAAATGTCTGGTTGATATGCATACCATCAAACTGCTCGCCATAGGTGTTGAAGCCAACCACATTATGACGAACCAGCAGCTTGGATGTTTCATCCGCCTGTCCCGTCAGCTCAGCCTCAAGGCGACGCAGGAAGCAGTCACATCCGATTGTGATCAATGGCTCACCCAAAGTGCTTTCGATGTGGTCCAGCCGCTTGCCCAGATTGGCGAGCATTGCATCAGGGCGCATGGCCGTGAGCACAATTCCGTTTTCAACCGCACAGTAAAACGTAAGGCTGAGGTCCGGGTTAACCTTTTGTATTGAACGTACAAAGTACTCCTGCCCGATCCGGACTGCGAGGGGGTTCATGGCAAAGGTGCCAAAATCGAGGTCTTCAACCTTGATTCCCAAGAGTCGGGCATATTCAACTGCGGCCGGTTCTGCATTCAGTTCATAGACGGTGCGGGTGGTCGGGTCAGCATCCGTTACTACCAGCTTCTCATCCAGACTTTGCATGTGGTGCGTGGTAAATACTTCAAATTCCAGAGGAGTATTCACCATCACGACCACTGCCGCGCTGGTTCTGAAAGCACCGTCGACATACACATGGGTACCCGTCAGATGGATATCATCGCCTGCAGAACCACCGAAGTGCGGAATGCTGCCCAAGGCGGAATCCAGTGTTACCAGCACCTGCTCTTCCTGGCTGGACAGACCGTCCAGCAATGTAAGCGCAAAGGTACGGCCTTTGATGGGGGCGACATGGCTGTCACGACAACGGCCAATCAGGTTATCGACCAGCTTTTGTGCGCGCGGCAGAGTGAAGGTTTCAAGCTCTTCAACCAGCCCCACTTCAACAGCAAACAGATTACGGTCAAAACCCAGCGCTGTGATGGTCCCCTGGTCATACCCTCGCGGGGTCAACTCACCCGCAGTTGTACACCCGGCCAGACGGACATGAGGAAAGGCACTTTCCAACGCAGTGGAAAGCGCAACAAGATCGTATTCTGCCGAACAAAAGAACAGAACAAACCCAAGATCAGGATGTGACAATTGTGCAGCCAACTCAGCGGCGGCTTGTTCTACATCCCGATGTGATGACATGGCCGGCCGGACCGGCTCTTGAAAAAGTGGCGCGTTCATTGCTCACACTCGCGCTAAGATTTACACAACATAATTGTATCCGCTGCATCGCTGCGGCCGTAATGCTACTTCAGTCTCTTAAATTAAGGCTATAAACGTACATAACACTCTGTAAAATATAAATTAATTACTTAATACGCACATTTAAGAGACTATAGCTGATCTTTTATAGTACTTAAGAACTAAGGGATTTTCCGCACATAAAAAAACCGCACAACCGGTGAAGGGGTCCAGTTGTGCGGCCGGTATTACAACTACGCGTCTTACCAGGTCATTACAGCACCCAGAGCGACGGTGTCGTTTTCTTCAGTACCCAGGGTTGAACCCTTGATTTCGGTCTGGTCGTATTCAGCAACCAGCTTCAGGTTGTCGTTTACAGAGTAGAACCAGGCTACAGCAGTGTTTTCGTAGTTGAAGTCAACGCCGTTGCTGCCTTCGTTTTCACCGTAAGACACGGCTAAGCGGTTTTTACCGAAGGTGTAAGAACCCTGCAGCAGGTAGCCATCCATCTCAGCCGCTTCGGCGACGATGAAGTTATCGATTGCAGCCGGGTGGATGCCTTCACTGTCGAAACCGGAAGCGGTCAGAGACAGGCCGCCAAACTTGACGTTAGCGCCGTAAGAAATGCCAGTGGAGTCGATGCTGTTTACATCAGTACCATCGGGATCGTCGGAGCTCTGGTACAGGCCGCCGATCCAGGCTTTGAATGCAGTATTGCTGTAGTTGGCGCTGTAGGTCAGCTCACCTTCGATACGCGGAGTGTCTTCTGAGGAGTCAACGTCAGACTTGCTCGGATCCAGGATACCAACAGCCAGCTGCAGGCCGTGCTTGGCCGGGCTACGGTAGGTGATCTGAGCTTTCGGGAACGGATAGGTATAACCGCTGCCGATGTTACCGAAAGATACGTTACCGCCATCAATCAGGCCCAGTGCATCGGAAGTCTGGCCGTAGCCCAGCAGCAGCTCATCAGACATGATGTTAGTGCGGTTAAACAGGCCGAAGTCCTTACCGATCAGGATCTGACCCCAGTCAGCATCGATAGTGCCGTAGAACTGACGTACGTCGATACCGGTGTCGGTGCCCAGAGACTCACCACGACCCTGGTTGTTGGCGCGTACAACGTCAGAGTCGTTGATGCTAACCCAGAAGGAAGAACGTGCGCCCAGCTGAAGGTCACCAGCTTCCTTGCCAAAGTTGAAGCCGATGTAGTTGGGCAGGAAGCCCATTTTGACGCGAGACTGGGTGCGATCATCATTTTCGCTGTGAACGTAGAATGCGTTGATCAGACCATCAGTGCTGAAGGTAGTCCCCTCTTTATCGTACAGGGTGATGCCTGCCTGTGCCTGTGCAGCCATGCCCAGTGCAACCATTGCCGGCAGCAGTTTCATGGACAAATTCTTATTCTTCATATTTCCCCCAGATGGAAGTTCGTTCATGACATCGTGATTACGATGCCCCGATGATCCGCTCTGGCGGGAAATGGCAACATGCTTCGTTGGCGGGAGTGAGGTGCTACATTGGTGGCTGCTATCCCGTACCAATACCCTGCGCACTACCTGAGAATTAAGACCCTGACCCTAGGTATTAGACGCATATGCAGCATTAGATAACATGTTCATCTTATTGATTTTAAAGCTATAAAGCACGATAAATTCAAAACGAAAAAAGCCCCGCCGGCAGAGCCGGCAGGGCTTGGATAACGCTGTTGAAACAGTGTTAGATGTTACTTAGGCAGTTTGAATGTCCATACAGAGCCGCCCTGGTTCAGGTGCTTAACTCGCTTGGCCACTTCGCCACCCCACAGAGGTACAGCACCACCCCAACCGGAGACAACGGATACGTACTGCTCACCGCCTTCTTCCCACGTGATCGGAGAGCCGACGATGCCGGAACCGGTGTTGAACTTGTACAGCATCTCACCAGATTTGGCGTCGAATGCCATTAGGTAGCCTTCAGGGTTACCGGTGAATACCAGGTTACCCTTGGTCGCCAGAACACCACCCCACAGAGGAGCGTAGTTCTTGTAACGCCATACTTCCTTACCGGTTTTCGGATCGATCGCACGCAGCACGCCGATGTATTCTTCGTTCATCGGACGGATGGTGAAACCGGCACCCAGGTAAGCAGCACCTTTTTTGTAGGATACCGGCTCGTTCCAGATATCCATTGCCCATTCGTTAGACGGTACATAGAACAGACCAGTGTCCTGGCTAAATGCCATCGGCATCCAGTTTTTACCACCCAGGAAGGACGGTGCAGACACTACAGACTCACCCTTGTTACCTTCTTTGGCATCAGCCGGGTTACCCGGGCGACCACCTTCCTTGAAGATCGGGCGACCTTTGTCATCCAGGCCTTCTGCCCAAGTGATCTTGTCGACGAACGGGAAGCCGCGAATGAAGTCACCGTTTTCACGGTTCAAGACGTAGAAGAAACCGTTACGGTCAGCAGTCGCTGCTGCTTTAACTGTTTTGCCACCATCCTTGTAGTCGAAGGAGATCAGCTCGTTAACACCGTCAAAGTCCCAGCCGTCATGCGGCGTGGTCTGGAAGTGCCAAACGATTTTGCCGGTATCCGGGTCGATTGCCAGGCGAGATGAGGAGAACAGGTTGTCACCCGGACGCAGGTGAGAGTTCCAGGGAGCAGGGTTACCGGTACCGAAGAACATCAGGTCTACTTCAGGATCGTAGGTGCCGCCCAACCAAGTTGCTGCACCACCGGTTTTCCAAAGGTCGCCCGGCCAGGTTTCACCCGGCTTGCCGCCAGAGATGCCGTTTTCAACTTTCTTGCCATCTTTCCAGATGTAACCCATGTGACCTTCGACGGTCGGACGGGTCCAAACGATATCACCGGTTACGGCGTCGTAAGCTTCAACCTTACCAACTACACCGAACTCACCACCGGAGACACCGGTAATGATTTTGCCTTTAACAACCAGCGGAGCTGCTGTCAGAGAGTAGCCTTCTTTGTAGTCTGCTACGGTTTTTTTCCAAACAACTTTGCCGGTGTCTTTGTTCAGAGCAACCAGCTTGGCATCCAGAGTACCGAAGATCACCAGGTCGCCGTACAGAGCAACACCACGGTTGATCACGTCACAGCACGGCATGATGCCATCTGGCAGACGCGCATTGTATTCCCACAGCTCGTCGCCAGTTTTGGCATCGATTGCGAATACACGAGAGTAGGAACCGGTGACGTACATGACGCCATCCTTAACCATCGGCTGGGATTCCTGACCACGCTGTTTCTCACCACCGAAGGAGAACGACCAAACCGGACGCAGTTCCTTAACGGTATCAGTATTCAGCATTTCAAGCGGGCTGTAACGCTGTCCACGCGGACCCAGACCGTTGGACACTACGTCCTCAGTGGTCATCTGGTCCGCCAGAATATCCTTGTCTGTGATGCCTGCCTGTGCCATTCCGGCAAAGGACATGGCAGCAACCAGCGTGGATACTGCAAAGCCTGTGCTGCGGCCAAATTTCTTCATCGCTGTCCCCTTTTAGGATTTTTTGTTTTCCAGGAGAGATCGGGAAAAGTTCCCGACCCGTTTGGGCATTCTTGAATTTGGAGTGCAATCTCTCAATTGAACCGGCGAAGCAGTTTTCTCCTCACTTGGTAGTAATACTTGGCAAAAGGCCCCGTAAAACGGGGCCTCCAGTGCATATGCATATTACCGAGCAATTAGAATGCGGCTGCCTCATAGTCTGGATACAAATGAAACACCGAACGCTCAAACTCCTGCTGGCGCAGGGCTATACCCTCGAATCGCTTGGGAAGGGGTAATGACATCACCTCGGTCATGCTCATCCCCTGCTCGGCTGCATGTTTCAGCGTTTCATCAAGCCAACTCAGATAATCCTGCATCTGATCCAGAGCGCGATGATCTTTAACCGCAGGCCCATGACCGGGCAACATCAAGGTAAAAGGAATAGCCCTCAGCTGTTCCAGCTCCTTTTTCCATTGCCCCAGGCCCGGCGTATGAGGCGTCGTCAGTGCGCGCTGATAAAACACCATATCGAATGGGAACAGCACACCGGTTGTATGATCGAATAACACCAGATCAGCACCGCTGTGACCTGTGAGCTCAATCAATTCAAGGCGGTGATTGCCGATCGTTAGCTCACCTGGCTTCAGCACCTGATCCGGTACAACCGCTTCAGTACCGCGCATCCAGTCACCGACGAGTCGATACATGTTTTCAGCGAACGCATTACCCTGCTGTTCAATCTGCCGTTGAGTCTCGGCTAGGGAGGCTATGGGCGTGCCCTCGAACGCCTGATTTCCCAGGAAGTGATCCGGATGTTGGTGGGTATTAATGACCAATATGATGGGTTGAGAAGTGGTAGCCTGAATCAGAGCGAGCAGTTCTTCGCCATAACGGCGGGAAACGCCAGTATCAAGCACGATCACCCCTTTATCCGTGACGATAAAGGCTGTATTGACGATATTGCCGCCATTCTCAAAGCTGAAGTCTTCGGTTTTACCCTCGATAAACCAGGTATCCTGCGCCACCTGCTCGGCAACAAGTCCATACTCAAGCTTTGCAGCCATCACAGGCTGGGCCAACAGCATTAAGGCCACAATCAGGTATTTCATCCTTGCCTCCTACAATGCCTGTTCAAACTCGTTGCCGCCGTTATCGCGCAGCCACAGATGGTAGTCACCCTGCTTATCTTTAAGATCAAAGGTAAAAACCGGGTTTTCTGATACTGGTGGCGATAGTTCCATGCGAACGACGGTGGCATCATCCTGTCCTCGGACTTCAACCTGCTCCAGATAGAATTCCGGTATGGCATCAACCAGCCCTGTATCCATAGGATGAATCACGCGAAACTTGTAGCGTGCGCCTTGCTCAGCCTCGAAACGACGGGACTGAATTTCACCCAGATGGCTTTGCCAATAGGGGTCTGCATTACCCATGCTGGGGGTCGTACAACCACCTCCGGCGGCATCGAGCTGCGCATAGCCAATATGCCAAAGCCCATCGTCAGCCAATACGGCGGCTCTTACAGCTGTGCTCTGTTGTACTTTGATGCGTAACGACACCTTGGGATTGGCACCTTCGCCGGGATAGTAATTCAGAATATGCTGGATAGGATTTAAATCCGCCCAGACTACGATTTTCTGGATTTTGCCAGCCAAAGTGCTGGCATCAATGGTGATCGGTACCTGGGTCGGATCTTCTGCAAATGCGGGGACATCCACACGTATGCCTGGGTCAAAGCGATACTCGTCATCGCCGATGAAAATGTTGCGGGTATAGTCCCACATGACCGATTCAAGTGGGTCGGCAGGCGCTGCTGCCATCAGGGGCCCCGCCAGCAGCAGGGACAATGTCCCTGCCGCCAAGCGTGTTTTCAGCTTCATGTGTTCTACCTCTATTGTTTTTATTGTGCAGGCAATGGCTTATTGTGCGCTGACAGCCTCCTCGGCAACCTGATAAAACTCAGGCTTTGTATAGCGCAGTCCGTAGCTGGCAAAAATCTCGGCCATTTCACCCGAACGAATCATGCCATCCAATACTTCTTCTACCGCATAGCCTAATTGACGATCCGTCTGTCGAATCGCAATACCGATATCCCAGGTTTGTTTACCCATAGTCGGGAAGCCATTTTCGGCCAGTCGGTACTGGGGGTCATCAGCCTTGCTTAGCAACCAGTCAATTTCAGATTGCATAGCCATAACAGCAGCCACTTCGCCCTTCTGCATGGCGGCAAAGGCATCGCGTGGTGTTGTGTAGTGATGGGTCATATTGCGCATACGACCTTGCATGGCGGAGGTGAAGTAAAAGGCAGGTACACTGTCCACTTCCACACCGATGGGCTCGTATTGGAATACAGCTACAGTTCGAACTGCATCGAGGCGCTTGGAGTCATAGGCCACCTGCCAGCGCTCTTGCTGGTATGGTGCTTTCATGACAACCATCTCATTGATCAAATAACCAAGTGAGTCCTGTTTGTACGCATATTGCTTGTCATAAGGGACGCGCAACATCACATCGGCCAAATGTTTCATGGCCAACGGGTTTTCTTCATCCTTATCGAGGTAGTGCCCCTTCCAGACGTTGTTACGCAGATCGTCTTCCAGATTCTCATCCGGGATAATCCAGTGCAGCTGCAATTCAAGATCAAAGGCCCTGGCGATGCGCTGCGCGATCTCCACATCTACACCAACAGGCTTATCCCCTTGCATGTATGAATAGGGCGGAAAATCCTTGTAAACCCCCATGCGAATATATCCGGACGCCATAACGTCATCGTATATACGCGCAAAAGCCTGCTCGCAAGCGAGCAGGCTAATGGCAAGGGAAATAAGCAGTTTAGACAGCTTATTCCTCAACATACTTGGTCTCCAGCCAGCTACGAATCGCCCAAAGAGCTTCCTGGCTCAGCGTGTCCGCCATCTTCGGCATGTAGACAGCGCCATCGCGGACTGCACCGTTGATTACGCGATATTTGAACCACTCGTCACCGTCGTAGTCTGCAGTCAGATAACGCAGGTCCGGTGCGATACCACCTGAAATGCCATCCAGGCCGTGACAACGGGCGCAGTTCTGGTTATAAGCAGAAGCACCTATTTCAACAGCACGCTCGAAATCGTCGCTATCGCGGTAAGGGTTGGTATCAGCCCACTCTTCACCCAACGGGGTCAGGCCAGCAGTATCAACTGCCTGCGGGACGACATCACCGTGAGCCAGCACGGTTCCGGAAACAGCTGCAGTCAATGCAGCGGTGGCAACCAGGCCAGTGATCTTGTTCAGCTTAGACATGTGCGTTCACCGTTATTTTTATCAAAACTTGGAATCGAAATGTCAGGCATGCAGCCCGGCATTGATGAGGCACATGATGAACCAGGGTCGGAAAGGTCAGAATTACACCTTGGCACCCAAAATATGGTCCCTTGGTAGTAAAAACTGTGAATAATGCCGACCAAGGTTTGACTTACCGCACCCAAAGTCGTAAAACTATTGGGTAACTAATTGATTCATCGGGAATTTCTCCCGACCTCCCGGATAGACTCCCCTTTTTAACCGTCATTCCACCCGCTTCTGTCGGGCGCTTTGCCGTGGCTGGGCTACAGCAATGGTCAGCACAATGCTCTGGCACACTTCAGCTCCACAGATGAGCTGTCGTCATTCACCAACAGGGTATTGAAATGATGAAAAAAACAATAACAGCCCCGCGCCGTTCTTTGCTTAGCCAGCGAGTACAAGCGGTCGTACTGGGCGCCGCCATTGGTTTGAGCAGCGCAGCTGTACAGGCTTCTACTTCTGAAGTGACCTGGGATGACATTCTGAATGACCAGGCAACCCCTGAAAATGTTCTGGGTTACGGCATTGGCCCCAAGGCCCAGCGTTACAGCCCGATGACTCAAGTCAATACTGACAACATCGAGATGCTGACTCCGGCGTGGTCCTTCTCTTTCGGCGATGAAAAGCAGCGCGGTCAGGAATCACAGGCTCTGGTTCATGATGGTGTTATTTACATCACCGGTTCCTACTCCCGTATCTTTGCGATTGATGCCAAAACCGGTAAAAAACTCTGGGACTACACAGCGCGCCTGCCGGACGACATTCGCCCTTGCTGTGACGTTGTAAACCGTGGTGCGGCAATCTTTGGTGACAAGGTGTTCTTCGGGACACTGGATGCTGCCATGGTTGCGTTGAACAAGGACACCGGCAAGGTAGTCTGGAAGAAGAAGTTCGGTGATCACACGGCGGGATACACCATGACCGGTGCCCCTACTCTGATCAAGGATCAGAAAACCGGTAAAGTGATGCTGATTCACGGATCTTCCGGTGATGAATTTGGTGTTGTCGGTCAGCTGTTTGCCCGCGATCCTGATACCGGTGAAGAAATCTGGATGCGTCCTTTCGTAGAAGGCCACATGGGTCGTCTGAATGGCAAGGAAAGCACCCCGACGGGTGATCCGCGTGCGCCGACCTGGCCGGACGACCCAAACTCACCAACCGGTAAAGTTGAAGCCTGGAGCCATGGTGGTGGTGCTCCCTGGCAGAGCGCCAGCTTCGACGTTGAAAACAACCGTATCATTGTAGGTGCGGGTAACCCTGCACCCTGGAACACCTGGGAGCGTACTTCCGAAGGCGGTAACCCGCTGGATTACGATAACCTCTACACCTCCGGCCAGGTTGCTGTAGACCCGTCTACCGGTGAAGTTGACTGGTTCTACCAGCACACACCGAACGATGCATGGGACTTCTCGGGCAATAACGAACTGGTCCTGTTCGAATATGAAGAAGGCGGCAAAACCGTCAAAGCAACGGCTCACGCGGACCGTAACGGCTTCTTCTACGTAGTTGATCGCGAAGATGGTGACTTCATCCGTGCCTTCCCGTTCGTAGACAA
This sequence comes from Marinobacterium sp., assembly GCA_048264005.1. GTDB lineage: Bacteria > Pseudomonadota > Gammaproteobacteria > Pseudomonadales > Balneatricaceae > Marinobacterium. Next base: position 424,101 of record JBLXDP010000002.1, on the reverse strand, counting down.
CATCACCTGGGCTACACACATTGACCCGAAAACCGGCCGTCCGGCTGAAGTAGAAGGTCAGCGTCCGCCACCGCCTAAGCCGGGCGAGAAAAAAGGTGAATCCATCGAAGTATCTCCGCCTTTCCTTGGTGGTAAGAACTGGAACCCGATGGCTTACAGTCAGGACACAGGTCTCTTCTACGTACCGGGTAACCACTGGAAAGAAGACTACTGGACTGAAGAAGTAACCTACCAGAAAGGCGCTGCCTACCTGGGTCAGGGCTTCCGAATTCGCAAGATGTATGACGATCACGTCGGTATCCTGCGCGCAATGGATCCGCTGACCGGCAAGGTTGCCTGGGAACACAAGGAAAAGCTGCCTTTGTGGGCTGGCGTTCTGACAACTAAAGGCGGCCTGGTATTCACCGGTACAGGTGATGGCTACTTCAAAGCGTTTGATGCCAAGTCTGGTAAGGAGCTGTGGAAGTTCCAGACCGGCTCCGGCATTGTCTCCAGCCCGGTTACCTGGGAAATGGATGGTGAGCAGTATGTAGGTATCGCATCCGGTTACGGTGGCGCTGTTCCGCTGTGGGGTGGCGATATGGCCGACCTGACCAAGCCTGTTCCTCAGGGTGGTTCATTCTGGGCATTCAAACTGCCGAAATGGGCCGACAAGGTTGCCAAGCAGTAATTACTGCTACGAACGGTAAATGCTGTTCAAGGGCCTGCCTCCGGGCAGGCCTTTTTTATCGGAGACTCAACTATGCGCAAAGCCCCCCTGATGACCACTGGTTTATTGACCCTTGCCCTTAGCTCTGGCGTTGCTGCAGAGTGCATCCCTGGTATTGAAGCACAGTGTTCAGGTGCTGATCTTTCAGGACGTGACCTTTCAGGACAGCAGCTGGATCTGATTGATCTGAGCGGAGCCAATCTACGTTACGCCGACCTTCGCCATACAGATTTGCGTGGTGCTAACCTCAGCGGCGCCGATCTCAGCTACGCCCTGTTAAGCCGAGCCAATCTTGAAAAAGCGAATTTGAAAGGCGCGACCCTGGACTATTCCAATATGGTCGCCGTTGCAGGCTGGGCCATGCATGCCCAAGGCGCATCCTTCAAGGAAACCCGTCTGGATGGAGCCGATCTTTCGTTTGCTCGCTTAAGCAACGCACGTTTTGAAGACGCCGTTCTCTATGCCACCAACCTTGAGATGGTGTGGGCAACGAAAACAAAGTTTATTAACTGTAATTTGCAAAATGCGAATTTGCAGGAAGCGAAGTTAAACTACGCGAACATGGAAGGCGCTGATTTACGTGGTGCCAGTATTCGCTTCGCTACGTTTCAGGGCACACATATGGTCGACTGCAAAGACTGCCCGCAAGACTGGATGATCCCCCAAAATCCTGTCGAATAATGTCACAGAGTGCAGGAGACAACACACTCCTGCACTCCCCCAGCTTACCCCTCTCGCGTTTACTTACAACTGCACCGCCTGCTCTGGGTATCTTAGTTTCAATTGATCAATCAATACCTGACATTTTTCTGCCTGCTGATTCATGTTGGGTAAGGCTTCAAGTGCCTTTTTAAGTAAACAGCCCGCTTCCACCAAGCGATCAAATGTCGGAAATTCCTTATGCAGGCCATTCAGGAGCCTAGCAGCTGATTTTGCATCACCACTATCAAGACTCAATTGTGCCAAGCCCAGGCGAAGTTGAGGCTGATCCGGCATGAAATCCGGAATACTTCTAACGAGTTTGCGGTAATTGCGCAGCAAAGGAGCGACCTGCTGCGACTGCATCAGCCGCTCCAGGTACTGATTCGACATGCCTTTCAATGTGGCAAGATCTTCAAGTTGATAAAGCAGATCAAAATAGCGCTGCCACAACAGGGTGCTTGTCGGATTCTCTTTTATGGCAGTTCGCAACAGCACCTTTGCCCTTTCGTAATCGCCCTCTTTCAGGCAAATGCTGACATGTGCACGAACAACATCCTCAGGCTTGGCACGGTAGAGCAGCTTTTCCTCTGCATCCTCACTGACATAGCCCAACCGTTCTTGATGCTGGTACAGCAGATACCCCATAAGATGAAACGCCACCATGGAGTAATAGCTTGAAGCGGCTGATTGCAATATTGCAGACAGAAACAACAAGTCATCCCCAATGATGGTCTGAATGAGTGTCACCGAGCTGACCATGATGAACAGAAAACAGATCAAAATCAGATACGGAATCCCTGTTTTGATCATCAGTCCTATGAAGTTGACCGGGTTTACGGCCTCAATAATGGAATCAGACATGGCAAGGCTCATGAAAACCGCGGGTAATCCAATCACCAGTATGAAAACGATCATGGCCGCCAATATCGGGCTGACATGCGAGGCGATGAAGCTGGTAAAAGCCCCGATGATAAAGAAGATGGCGAACAATCGAATAAGAATACTTAAAGAGCCACTGGCAGCGTCCTGGAGTCTAGGGGGGACCATTGCACCTGCAGCTGTCGCTTTCAGGCACAGAAAGCTGTAATTCACTGCCAGACCACTGCAGAACAGAAGCGCCAGGAATTGTATCAGGCCTCCAGAGGGCATTACCGCTATGAACGTAGTAAACACGCTTAAGCCAAAAATGAAAATCATTGCATCCGCAGTCATCGGATAGCGAAATGCATAAGGCAATCGCCTGGATAAGGGCTCTACACTGGCGGCCGTCACCCTTGGTGTCAGAGAAGAGCCGCAATGGAAACAGCGCGCTTGACCCGATACAGAATGATCAACGCAATCGGTACAGAGGTCTATCTCGCAGCGAGCGCAATGAAAATCAGGTGCCCGATCAGGGTGATATTTACATGACTCCATCGTGACCCTCCGTGGTCAATTGCTGGACATATCGATTGAACTTGGTGGCTTGGCGCGTATCGTTTTGGCTGGAAAAGCACGCCGCCAATCTCTGGCCAAGTAGTAACAATTCTTTAGGGTTTGCCCGGTTCTGAAACAGATCCTCTGTCAGACAGGCAGCCGCGGACAGGTCATCCAATTTACTGAAGCGGAATGCCAGTTGAATCTGGTCGCCTTCAGGCAGGCCTTTTCGAGCGCTTTCATCCTCCATACAGATACGGCTCAATTGAGACAACTCGTGTGTTGATGTCCCCTTTTGGCGCATGAGCTCAACAAAGCTGGTATTCAGGTCTTCCTCTCGTTTGACCTTGTCCAGGTTGTATCTCAATTTTGCCAATTCAAAGTCGAGACCATCACGATTGATGATTGCCTGAAGTTGTCTGCGGGCATAGTCAAATTGCAGGTTATCGATCGCTGTATACACTTCGGCCATTTCTTTATTTCGATGGCTGTCAGTATCCTGATCATGCTCTATGTACTGGTCATTCACAGTGCTTCTGTTGAATGCCATGGACAGCCCAATCAATAGCGCACCTGCAACGAAGCCACCCGCATGTGCCATATAGGCCACATTGGAGCCTTCAACGAACATGTACTGATACAGCTCTTTACCAATATACAAAGGCAATATCATCATCGCAGGTGCACGAAAGTACCCGGCGAAACAAAAAATCCAATAGAAGAACTCAATTCGCTTCAGTCTGAATACTGCCAGATACATGGCCATTACCCCTGAGATGGCACCTGAAGCACCAATCAGTGGTACATCACTGCCAAGCTCGGTCACGACTTGAGTCAGTCCAGATAGCACGCCGCCTATCAAATAAAACAACAGAAAGCGGAAGTGTCCTATTGCAGCTTCCACCGCAAAGCCACATATCATCAGGAAAATCATGTTGCCGAGCAGGTGCCCAAGGTCGCCGTGGAGAAATTGGTGTGAAATCAGGGTAATGAAAGAAACATCGTTTGCCTTGAGCCCAAAGGCAACACTGCTGATAGAGTCGAATTGTGCCTGGATTTCGGGCCGCTTAGTTCGCCATTCAGCGTACAGCTGATCATCGAAGGTATTTCTGGCAATACGGGTCAAATATTCGTAATAGCCTCGCTCCATCAACATCAACTGCGCGATGGAGTAGTCATCTCCATCGTCATAGGCATGCCTTGCCCATTCCAAGTCTTCTTCCCGTTGAACTTCCGACTCCAGGTAATGCTCATAGATTGGCCATTCGTGCTCGATGTAACCGGAAGCTTCCAGCTCAGAAGTGGCATCAAAAACTTTCTGATGATCGCCACTTTGATAAACAATAAAAACGAGAACGTTGATGATCAGGATGCTGATCAGAACAACAGGTGCGGTGCGCCAATCCAGCCGCTTTTCGGTAGGGACAATGATCATGAAGAGTCAGCCTATAGTCCGTTACATATATTTATGGCTCCTGTGCAATGCACCTTGCAAATGAACCTGCAAAGTGCCCCGACAAAAACCTTGAGCGCCGTCCTGACACCCTTAGCCACACGATCTAACCCAATCAGTTTAACAGCTTTAAGTCATTTCGATGGGCTTAAGCTTCCCGTTATGTGAAATGCCCCCTTTCGGTATTCAAGAGTCAGCCCGCCACTCTTGCTTGATCATATCCGCCGCCTTTTCTGCGATCATGATCGTTGGGGCCATTGTATTGCCCCCCACAATAGTCGGCATGATCGAGCTATCAACGATGCGTAACCCCTCAAGCCCGTAAACCTTCAAGCGCTCATCAACCACTGCCATTTCGTCCTCAGCTGTTCCCATTTTGCAGGTTCCGACTGGATGGTAAACGGTTCCGGATTGTTTACGTACCATATCAACCCAGTCCAGATCTGACTTGAGTCCTTCGGTTGTCAGCTTTCGCTTAATCCGTTTTGACAATGTGGGTGTATCAAAGACCGCATCGAGGCGCCTACTGCCTTCCACCAATGCCTGTAGATCTTCATCGTGGGATAAATAATTGAAGTCGATGATCGGGTCTTCCCTGTAATCACAGGAGGCCAATTTCAAATTTCCGCGGCTTTTCGGGTGCAGGAGAACCGCATGACCCGTCATGCCATGTTTGCAGTACATCTCTTGTCCATGATCAAACGCGAGCACAATCACGAAGTAATACTGAATTTCGGGCTTGGTTGATTCAGGCGTCAGTCGCATGCAGCCAGTTATCTCAGCCCCCGGTGAGGTCAGCAGGCCACGCCGTTCCTTACGCCAGCGTGAGGCGGCTTGCAGCATCGCCATGCCTCCTGTGGGGGAAATACCCAGCAAATTGGGGTCACCCGGGATGTGGTATCCCATTATGCAATCCAGATGGTCGCTCAGATTCTCTCCGACTCCCGGTAAATGGTGTACTGGCTCTACCCCAACCTGCAGCAAGTGTTCAGTATTACCAATACCGGAGAGCATCAATAGCTTTGCCGATAGCAGCCCGCCTGCCGATAGAATCACTTCTCTGCGTGCCTTAATGACACGTGTCTGGCCTTTGGTTACGACCTCGATACCGACTGCCTTTTTGCCTTCAAATAGAATGCGCTTACATTCGGTTTCACATTGTAGCGTCAGGTTTTTGCGGGACTGAAGATGCGGATGGATATAGGACCTTCCGGTCCCGAACCGCTCCCCGTTCTTCATCATGACCTGTGCCGAGCGAAAGCCCTCCTGCTCCTCACCATTCAAATCAGGGTTGTACGGAAGCCCTGCTTCCCGACAGGCCTGGTGCACGATTTCGTGGTAAGGGTTGTCCGAACGCACCTCTTCTACCCAGACCGGACCATCAGTGCCATGAAACTCATCCCGAATAGTCTGATTGTTTTCTGCTTTTTTGAAATACGGCAGCACATCGTCATAGCTCCAGCCGGTATTGCCCAGTGCCGCCCAACTATCATAATCATGGCGATGCCCCCTCATGTAATTGAGGGTGTTAATGGCTGAGCCGCCGCCCAATCCACGCCCAATAGGGTGAAAGTCTCTACGGTTACCCAGTCCGGGTTGCTCCGTACTTGTAAACCCCCAGTTACTGGCATTCTTACGTGGTGTAAGGAGTGCAGCACCAGCAATCGTACTCGTGCCTAAAAAGCCCTGTCGATCTGGCCCTGCCTCAACCAGCACAACACTTACTGTGGGGTCTTCACTCAAGCGAGATGCGCTGACACACCCACCTGGGCCTCCGCCAATGACGACGAAATCATAGATTTCTACATGTTCCATTTGGCTATCTCCTTATAGCATCACGCCCAAGTCCCAGGGGCAAAACTCCTCCTCACCATATCCAAGCCGCTCACTTTTGGTTTGAGCACCTGACGCCACCTCGATGATTTGCTCAAAGATCCGCTGACCAACCTCCTCTACGGTTTCCTCACCATCAAGAATGGTGCCGGCATTGATATCCATATCTTCGGTCATGCGCTGATAAAGCCCACTGCTTCCGGCCAGCTTGATCGAAGGTGCAGGCTTGCAGCCAAATGCAGAACCACGGTCAGTGGTAAATACCATCAGGTGCGCGCCACCTGCGACCTGAGCTGTTGCACCTACAGGATCAAAGGCTGGCGCATCCATGAACACCAGTCCGGAACCAGGTTTGACCTGCTCGGCATACTCATAGACGTGATTCAGTTTCGTTGTCCCGCCCTTGGCGATAGAACCCAGTGATTTTTCGATAATTGTGGTCAGGCCCCCTGCTTTGTTTCCTGGTGAGGGGTTGTTATTGATCACCATGCCACGGCTGGCAGCAAAGTCTTCCCACCACTGGATGCGCTCGACCAATTTTTGGCCTACTTCAGGTGTTGCTGCACGAGCAGTAAGAATATGTTCAGCACCATAGGTCTCGGTTGTTTCAGAAAGCACCGCTGTACCACCATGGCTGACCAGTAAATCGGCCGCATACCCCAACGCGGGATTACAGCTGATGCCGGAAACGCCGGAAGAACCACCACATTGCATGGCTAGAATAAGCTCACTAAGAGGAACAGGTTCACGCTGAATATCATTTACTGACGGCAACAGGGAATCAATTCGCTGAATCGCTTGCGTAACCAGTTTTGGGGTACCGCCCATCTCCTGTATCGAAAAGGCATCGCCTGGAGATCCACCTAACACATCTCCCAGGTTGGCAATTTCACAGCCAAGGCCAACGACGATGATGTGAGCAAAATTGGGATGGTCAACATAGCCCTTGAGGGCGCGTTTCAGGGTGTTAATACCCTCGATGGGCGCATCAAGGCCGCAGCCTGACTTATGGGTAAGTGCCAGCACGCCATCGATATTTGGGAATTCCGCCAGCTTGTCTTCATAGTGACGCGCGATCTGTTTAGCGGCTGTGGCCGAGCAGTTTACGCTGGCCACAACACCAATATAGTTACGGGTGGCAACCTTGCCATTGGCACGGCGATAGCCCATGAACGTGGCTGGATTTTCAACGTATTGGGTCGCTTTAGCATTCTTCGTAAACGCATAATCACGTTCGAAGTCACCCATGGCCAGGTTATGTACGTGAACATGATCACCTGCCAGTATCGATTCACTGGCAAAGCCGATGATCTGGTTATAACGATGAATTGAGTCGCCGCTGGCAATCGTTCGGCGTGCAATTTTGTGGCCGGATGGAATGTCTGTTGTGGTCTGGACGTTGTCGACCAGGGATCCCGCCGGGATGTCTGACAACGCGATTAGGACATCATCATTTGGATGCAGCAATGTAAAATTGGCAGTCATGCTGTTTGTCTCGGTATTTATTGTTGTTGCTGTACAGACTACTCAGGTACAAGCCGTCTCATCTTGTGTATGGACGGCAATATTTTTAGTATTGGCGACATGAGCAATAACAAAATGACATCCCTACACCAGTCGCGGGCTGGTTCCCTCACCGGTATTGATACCCTTGCCACAAGTCTCGGGCATGACATTAAGCCAATGCTTGATCGGTTCGGATTTCCATTCGAAGCGTTGCGCGAGCCTGAGTTCCCCATCTCTTTTGCCGCTTTTGCTCAGATGCTTGAAGCCTGTGCTGTGGAATGGAACTGTCCGGAGTTTGGTCTTCTGCTGGGCAAATCCCAGGACTTGAATATGCTTGGCCCCATCGGTTTGGTGGCAAGGCTTTCCGATACGACAGGCGACGCACTGGACGCGCTTTGCAGTCACGTCAATGTTCATTCCAATGGTTGCGATCTGAATGTGATTCGTGACTTGGGTGAAGGGGGACAGTTGGCCGCCGTAACTTACAGGACCCGGCCTGGCACTGGCGCAGGCCTCCAGGTGTTGATGTTATCGATGGCCATCGCGCGCAATGTCGTTAGCAGCGTGCTGGGAAAAACTGACTTTAACGCCACCTATATCAGTTTCGGAGCAAAGCCGCCCGAACATGCCAGTGAAGCACGCAAGTTTTTTAACTGTCCGCTGTATTACGGTGAATTGGAAACACGCCTGTATTTCGACAACCAGTTATTGGATCAACCAACTGTTATAAGAGATACCGCTTATGCGCCTTTGATCCGTGCTTATCTTGAACAGGTAGGACAGCCTTTTGAACCCAATATCGTTACAGCTACCCAGAGATTGATTGGCCAGCTTATCTCAACTGGACAGTGTACTTGTGAGCTGGTGGCCAATTGCCTTAACGTGCAACCGAGAACGCTGCAACGCAGATTGAAGGCAAAAAACACCACGTTTTCAATATTGCTGGATAGTTACAGGAAGGATTTGGCACTTGAGCTTGTCGCACGTAAAAGCATGCCCCTGTCTCAAATTGCTCAGGCTTTGGGCTATGCCGATCAGAGTGTTTTTAATCAGGCTTTCAAGCGCTGGACCGGTTCAACACCGACCGCAGTATCTCGTGAGGCCTTGGTCTCTGAGGCTGGTATTACTGAGGGATAGGTTAGCAATGGCACGGTAGCCGCCACAAGCGACTACCGGCCTGATGAGATTGCTTCGATTGGATTATTAACCGGCGTGACGACGCGCACGCACGGCATGCAGCTTCTTGTAGCTTTCGATCAGTTTCTGATGACGCTCGAGCCCTTCCAGTTGCATATTGGTCGGTGTCAGGCCGCAGAAGGTACGTTCACCATTGATGGCTCCAATCACGTCATCCATCACCACATCACCAAACATGCGAGTCAGGTTGTGCTGGAAGTCTTCAAACTCAAGCTCGTCGTCCAATACAATTTCCAATACCGCGCGCAGGGCCTGGTAATAGAGTCCACGTTCAACAGTATTGTCGTTGTATGAGAGGAACTCACAAACCAGATCGTAGGCTTCTTCATACTGCTGCAAAGCCAGATAGATCATGCCCTTGAGCTCACCGACACAGAGCTGACCCCAGACGGTATTTTCGTCGAATTCGATTCCGATCAGTGTGGGGACTTCGGTGTAGTTATCCAGTTCACTCTCTTCCAGTCGATGAACCAGATCACCCAAGGCATCTTCATCCAGAGAGTGGATGTTGAGGATGTCTTCACGGAAAGCCAGAGACTTGTTGGTGTTATCCCAAATCAGGTCTTCCACCGGGTAGACCTCGGAGTAATCTGGTACCAGCATACGACACGCAGTCGCACCCAAATCATCGAATATGGCCACGTAGACTTCCTTGCCCAATTCCTCAAGGATGCCCATCAGACAGGCGTTTTCTTCCTCGCTGGTACCTGAGAAATCCCACTCACAGAACTCATAGTCAGAGCGGGCACTGAAGAAGCGCCAGGAGACGACTCCGGTGGAATCGATGAAGTGCTCGACAAAATTGTTCGGCTCGGTCACTGCATGGCTGTTGAACGTCGGCTGAGGTACATCGTTCAGGCCTTCAAAGCTTCGGCCCTGCAGCAATTCGGTGAGACTGCGTTCCAGTGCGACTTCAAAACAGGGGTGAGCACCAAAGGATGCGAAGACACCACCGGTACGCGGGTTCATCAGCGTCACACACATCACCGGGAACTGACCACCCAGTGAGGCATCTTTAACCAGAACCGGGAAACCCTGCTCTTCCAGTCCCTGGATACCGGCAACAATATGCGGGTATTTATCCAGAACCGACTGGGGTACGTCAGGCAAGGCGATCTCGTTTTCGATGATGTCGCGTTTTACCGCACGCTCGAAAATTTCAGACAGGCATTGCACCTGTGCTTCGTGCAAGGTGTTACCGGCACTCATACCGTTACTGACAAACAGGTTTTCAATCAGGTTGGATGGGAAGTAGACGGTTTCACCATCGGATTGACGTGTGTAAGGAATGGCACAGATACCACGGTCTACTCGGCCTGAGTTGGTATCGATCAGGTTGGAACCCTTGAGCTCCCCATCCGGGTTATAGATCTCCAGACAGTACTCATCCAGCAGCCCTTCAGGAATCTCGTCATCAGCGCCGGGCTTGAACCATTTTTCTGTCGGATAGTGAACGAACTCGCTGTTTGCGATTTCTTCGCCAAAGAACTGGTCGTTATAGAAGAAGTTACAGCTCGCACGTTCGATAAACTCACCCAGTGCGGAACAGAGCGCGCTTTCCTTGCTGGCACCCTTACCATTGGTGAAGCACATGGGTGATGCCGCATCACGAATATGCAGTGACCACACATTTGGGACAATGTTACGCCAGGAGGAAACCTCGATTTTCATGCCCAATTGCTCAATCACTCGGGTCATGTTGGCGATGGTGTCTTCCAACGGCAGGTCTTTACCCGGGATGTAGGTACGAGCATCACCTTCAGTCATGTCAGAGAACAGAAGTGCTGAGTCTTCGTCCAGGCTCGTCACCTGGTCAATCTTGAAGTCAGGCCCCTCCTGCACCACTTTTTTCACGGTGCAACGGTCAATGGAGCGCAGGATGCCCTGGCGGTCCTTGTCCGAAATGCTCTCTGGCAATTCAACCTGAATCTGGAAAATCTGGTTGTAGCGATTTTCCGGATCAACAATGTTGTTTTGCGACAGGCGGATATCGTCCGTGGGTATGTCGCGTGCCTTGCAGTATACCTTCACGAAATAGGCTGCACAGAGTGCAGACGACGCCAGGAAGTAATCAAAGGGGCTCGGTGCAGAGCCATCCCCCTTGTAACGGATTGGCTGATCCGCCGTTACGGTGAAGTCATCAAACTTGGCTTCGAGTCGGAGGTTATCGAGAAAATTTACCTTGATTTCCATTGAGTCACTTTCTGAATTCGTGAGTGAAAAGTAGAGAGTATGCACAGGGGGCTAGAAACTCGCCCAAGGAGTTACAGGTCGAAACTGAACCCTTTGCATGATTGGCCGGAATTCTAGCACGCCTGCACTCTTTGCGACGAAAACAGGCCCGATATTCATGCCCACAAACTGTCATGCCCCAGGCTTAGAGTGTTCCGCAAAATGTCTGACTGCAGAGATCACACTAATGACCCGCTCACTTCTGATCGACCTTCTGCGTATCCTGGCGATCACCCTGGTGTTCATTGCACATTTAGGCCAATTGTTGGGCCATAACAGCGGTGATTTCTTTGGTTGGAAGAATATTTACTTTGTCAGCTTAGGTGGTGTTGGTGTCAGCCTGTTTCTTGTGCTGTCGGGAATACTTTCGGGCTTCAGTAAACCCATCACAACCTCAGGCTATGGCCACTACCTGTTCAAAAAACTAAAACGAATCTATCCACTCTATTGGCTTTCGGTACCGGTGGCAGTTATAGGGTTTGTCCTTGCTCAAGTCACATTAGAGAAGGAGTTTCCCAATTTAATCCCCAACGGATTACTCATCGACTTAATGGGCAGTTTTACGGGGTTCTATGCCTGGTGGGGACTCTGGGGTGGGCCTTACAACCCGCCAAGTTGGTATATCAGCCTGATCATGAGCCTCTATGTATTGGCGCCGGTGATAGTCTATTGCCTGCACCGCTGGTCTTTAACCACATTGGCGGTCCTGTTTTGTATCAGCGCAGGCTCGCGCTGGTATGTTGGGCAATGGGGACTTCCATTCATTGATACTTCACTGTTAGATCAAGTTGAGGGCTGGTTCTACCGGCAATATGGATTCATGCCAGGGCGTCCTGGAGACTGGTTTCCACCCTGCCGCCTGTTTGAGTTTGGTCTTGGAATCTATATGGGCCTGAAGCTACCGGGGTCGTTCTGGAGTTGCGTTCAATTGCCGGCATCAGGCGTTATCAAAAAGCTCAGTGACCTCTCCTTCCCTCTTTTCCTCGTGCATTACCCATTTCTGTTTTTGGTAGAAGCTTTAAACGTAATTGGGCTGAATATCGCGCTCTCGATAACGGTCTACCTGGGCTTGATGCTTGTACTCGCGGAAGGGTTGTACCGACTGGAACAGAGGCTATTGATTAATTTGCATGAAGTCCTGTCTCATCCAATTAAGCCGGGTTAACTGCACGAATTACTTGAGCTTATGATTGCTTGATAGTCAGGGTTGGTCATCAAAAAAAATGCCCCGTCGATTCAACAATCGACAGGGCATTTGAACGTTACTTCAATACCGTTATCAGGGCTGTTTGGTTGTGCGCAGGTACGGCAGCTTAAAATCGATATCACCAAACTTGGCTTTGGCTTCATCGTCGTTCAGCGACAGCGCGACAATGACATCCTGACCGCTAATCCAGTTAGCCGGTGTTGCAATCGGCGTCTGGTAAGTTGCCTGCAGCGCATCCAATGCACGCAGTACTTCCGCAAAGTTACGTCCAACGGACATCGGATATGTCATTGCCAACTGTAGCTTCTTGTCCGGGCTGAATATGAAGACAACACGTACACTGGCGGAGTCAGCCGCTGTACGACCATCAGGAAGGTATGCATCGGCTGGCAGCATATCCAAGGCCTTGGCAACTGCCATATCGTCATCCGCAATGATCGGAAATTTTGCAGGAGCGCCACAGAAGGTTTCGATGTCTGCTTTCCATTCCTTGTGCTCATCAACACCATCAACGGACAGGCCAATCACCTTGGTTCCACGCTTTTCCCACTCGGCGGCCAACTGGGCAACAGCACCGAACTCGGTGGTGCAGACGGGGGTAAAGTCCTTCGGGTGGCTGAACAGGATAGCCCAGCTATCACCAATGAAGTCGTGCAGTTTGAAATCACCCAGATCCGTTTTCAAATCAAGATTCGGAACAATGTCATTAATACGAAGTGCCATCTGCTTTTCTCCAATTGTCTTCCGTTGATGTGCAGGCCGTGCTGCACTGAGAACATAATTGCATAAGCTTATAACTCAAGTAAATTGGAGATCTCAATCAAATCAATAGCTGATTTCAATTTACACAAGTCAGGCTCAAGGCATAAAGCAGAATAGCAGCATTGATCAATGCTCATTCACTCGGGCGCGAGGAAGAAAAGTGAGTTGTCTATATGATTCACAAAATGGAGAGGCAGGCCGTTCGCATAAAATGTCGATGACCGGCCTTATCGTCTATCCTTTTCAATAATTTCCTACATCTTGCAGCCCTGCTTGAGAGATGACATACCGGTTGGGTTGCTGTGGTGGAGCTAGACTATGGCGCCAATACATAGTGTTGCATTGGGTCGCGTTCTCTAAAGTGTTATCTATAAATAATTATTAAAGCGACATCAGGTTCAGGAACAAGGAGATCGAGTCATGCAATATCATCTGAATGGGTTCAAACCTGGTAATTACGAGGTTCCCGATGAGGTTCGTCAGCCATATCCCGACCCACCGATTGTGGACTTACCGACTGAAGTAGATGTACTGATTGTCGGCACGGGTCCAGCAGGTTTGACGATGGCGCGCCAGCTCTCTGAATTTACGGACATCAAAACATGTATCGTTGATATGGCACCGGGCCCTTTGTTATTTGGTCGAGCCGATGGCATTTCCTGCCGCACAATGGAGATCATGGAGGCCTTTAACAGCAGCGAGATGGTGGTGAAGGAAACCTATCAGCTGAAACAAAATACCTTCTGGGAACCTGATCCGGCTGATCCACAAAAGATCAAACTGACGCATAAGATTCCCGACGCTCGCGCTGGCCTTTCCGAATTTACCCACGGCATCGTCAATCAGGCTCGTCTGCATGAACTCCTGACTGATGGTATGGAGCGATCCGTCACGCACCTCACCCCTCATTACAGCCGTGAACTGGCTGAAATGACGATCGACGACAGCCTGACACAGGATCTGGACGCTTACCCTATCACAGCAACCTTCAAACGCACCGATGATGCAGGTTCCGGTAAAACCGAAATCGTTAAAGCACGCTATGTGGTTGGTTGTGATGGTGCCCGAAGCAAGGTGCGTAAAAGCATGGAGATTCCGCTTCAGGGGGACTCAGCAAACAAGGCCTGGGGCGTTATGGATATTTTGCTGAACACGGATTTTCCGGATATTCGTGTTAAAAGCTTTATCCAGTCCAAAGACCACGGCGCCGTGATGACCATTCCACGTGAAGGCGGCTACCTGTGCCGTTTTTACGTAGAACTGGATCTGCTTGGTAAGGATAAACGCGCTTCGGATGTACACCTGACCGAAAAAGATATCATTGCCAAGGCGCAGAAAATCTTTAATCCATACACACTCGATGTAAAAGAGGTCGCCTGGTGGTCTATCTACGAGGTTGGCCAGCGTATTGCTGAACGTTTTGATAATCGCCCGGTTGGCAGCTCAGATGACATTATTCCCCGTGCATTTGTTGCCGGCGATGCCTGCCATACGCACAGCCCTAAAGGCGGCTGGGGGCTCAACACCTCCTTGCCTGATACCTTCAATCTGGGATGGAAACTGGCCGCAGTCCTGCAGGGCAAATGCCACCCCAAATTGTTGAGCACCTATGCCACTGAGCGACGCAAAGTGGCCCAGCAGTTGATTGATGCCGACCGTGAGCTATCCAAGTTGGTCGCCACACGGCCTACAGCTGACGATAACTCAGAGCAGGCAAAAGTCGACACGGCCAAAATTGAAGCCTTTATGAAGCGTCAAAGCGGCTTCGTTGCGGGTACAGCCATCGAATATTATCCGTCCTATATCTGTACGGGTCAGGAAAACCAGCATTTGGCCACAGGCTTTAACATTGGCCAACGCTTCCACTCCGCTGAAGCGACACGTGTTGCTGATGGCAGAAGTCAACATTTGGGCCACCTGGTAAAAGCCGATGGCCGCTGGAGGATATTCCTGTTTGGTGACTCTCAGAAACCGACTGACCCCTCCTCCTCGGCCTACAAGTTTATCGATTTTCTGGCCAACGATGCGTCGTCACCGGTACACAAATACACACCGGAAGGTTCAGACATTGATTCGGTCATTGATACCTATGCTGTATTCCAGCAGCAGGATCTATCGATGCACGATTTGCCTGATTATCTGTGGCCTGCCAAAGGCAAATACGGGCTACGTGACTATGAAAAAGTGTTCCATGCCGAAACAGCGAACGATATCTATGACTTGCGCGGAATTGATCGCTCAACGGGCTGCGTTGTGGTTGTAAGACCTGACCAGCACGTAGCCACTATCCTGCCAGTAGATGATCACGAGGGGCTTATCAGGTTTTTCGAAGTATTCATGATTGAGCAGAAATAACCAGGCTGAACGTATAGCAAAACGGTACAAAGCCCATCGAGCAAATCTTTGGGCTTTGTACCTTAAGAATTGATCGACTAAAGCTGCGCTGAAAGATGTTCGATCAAAGCCCTGGCAAAAGGTGATAGTGAACTCCTGGGGTTAGTGCAGATTTTCAGGTCTCGTTGTGCCCAGTCGTCTTCCACTTCTATGATCACCAAACCCTGACTACCAGATTGGTGTACGGCCTCGCGGGGCACCAAGCCAACTCCGACCCCTGCAGCCACCATTCGGCATATGGCTTCAAAGCTTCTAACCTGAACTCTTACATTCAAGTGAGTGCCCAGGCTTGCGGCTGTATTCATGGTAAATGTATGAATGGCCGAGCCTGCGTGCAACATGACGAAGGGTTCTGTAATTACATCTGAAAACCAAATGGAGCCCGTACCCGCCAATGGGTGCATTTCAGACGTAATCAGGACCAATCTATCTTTTCGGTAGGGTGCCAATGTGACTTCATGATGTTCTTCATGCCCCGCGATAATGCCGATCTCGGTATCACCCCTTGCGACGCCATTGAGAATATCCGAGCTTGCTTGCTCCTCAAGATGGACACTCACTTTTGGGTTCTGACTCAGAAAGCCTGCCAAATCGCGTGGCAAGTAACTGTGTATGGCATGCGTGTTCGCCCACAATCTGACATGTCCCTGGATGCCTTCTGCAAACGGGGCCAAATCTGAGTGCATCTGTTCAAGTTTGGCGAACACCTGGCGAGCATAGCGAAGGAAGATTTCCCCTGCCTGCGTCAGCTCGACACCTCGCGCCCGTCGCACGAGAAGCTCAGTCCCAAGCGAATTTTCCAACACTTTAATCCTGTGGCTGGCTGAAGAAGGCGCTAAAAAAGCACGCTCGGCACCTCGTGTCAGGCTTCGACACTCAGCGATGGCAATGAACAGACGCAAGTCGGTGAGATTGTATTTCATGGTATGGATTCGAATTTAACGAACACTAGCTTTGTAAAAACCCAATTCTATAGGAATGCCACGGCATTTAAGATCCAGATTATTGAATGCTTGATATGGAATTCTGGACATGCGCGCAAACCTCTCACCCCATCAGTTGGGTATGGTCCTCGCAGTGCTGGCAGCATTTGGCTTCTCGTTTAAAGCCATTTTCGTAAAGTTGGCGTATCAATTTGCACCTGTAGATGCCATAACGCTGCTCTCGTTAAGGATGATGTTTTCATTACCGCTCTTTCTTATCAGCGGCTTAGCGTACCTGCGTCATTGCCCAAAGCTGGGTCTAAAGGATTGGCTGTTGCTGATTTTTCTTGGGCTTACAGGCTACTATCTCGCTTCGATCCTGGATTTCATGGGTTTGGAGTACATTTCAGCCGGCCTGGAGCGTGTCATTCTGTTCACGTACCCCATGATTACGATTTTGATCGGTCTGCTGTTCCTTGATAAATCAGCAAGCCCCAAAATGCTCATCGCCATGGTCGTCTGTTATGCCGGCGTCAGCCTTGTATTCATGAGCGATCATTCCCTCTCAGAGGGCAGTAACGCTTCCTGGATTGGTGCAGTGTTGGTTTTTGCTTCGGCTGTTTCTTACGCCTTCTATAACGCGTTTTCTGAGCTTTCAATCAAGAAGTTAGGCGCTGCACGTTTCTCCATACTGGCTTTGATCGTTTCGATTGTGGCAACCCAGGCACATTTCCTGACAACCAATCCTGTGACTGACTTGGTACAGCCCCTGCCCATCTATGGATACTGTGCTGCCATGGCGTTGTTTTCGACAGTGCTGCCTATTTTCTTTCAGTCGGGAGCGATTCAGCGTATTGGATCTGGCCCTACCGTATTGGTAGGTATGCTCGGACCAATCATGACCATATTCTTTAGCTGGCTGATTTTGTCTGAGCCCATTACCTTGATACAGATAGCTGGGACGGTGCTGGTATTACTTGGAGTCTATTGGGTGCAAAAAGCCTCTACCGAAAGACGCTGATACTTCTTTGTCATCAAGCCCCACGCTTAATCGCTTCAACATCAATACACAGCCTCTTTAGCAAGCGATTGAAATTACCGGGATCTACGCCTAAGTCGCTCGCAGTTGCCTTGCGATTGAACCCTCTTGCACGCAAGGCGCTGGTTATCATCTCACGCTGAAAATGATCGGTAGCGTCCCTCAAGTTGATAGCCGGCTGGTACCGCGTACTTTCTCCAGCGGTGTTCGCCGAAGGGGCTGTTTTAACATCGGATAATTCATCTTCGGGCAATGCCAATAACTCTGCATTCAGGGTGAGAACTCCTCCCGACTGGCGTCGTGCTGCAGAAAGTCGTAATACTGCTCGGCTAATCAGGTGTTCAAGCTCACGTACATTTCCGGGCCAGCTGTATTCCAGCAAGGCCGCTCGCGCACTTTTCGCGAGTCGCAGAGCGCCCAGACCCAGCTTGCGTCGATTCAGCTCCAAAAAATGACCCGCCAGCAGCAGGATGTCTCGTCCACGCTCTCTTAATGGCGGAACATGAACCGGGTATACACTTACGCGATGGTAAAGATCGGCGCGAAAACGCCCCCCAGCGACCTCCTGTTTCAGATCCCTGTTGGTGGCTGCAATGACCCTTACGCTTACCTGGTGAAAGTGATCACTGCCAACCCGCTGCACCTCTCCGGCCTGTAATGCGCGGAGTAGTTTTGGTTGCATCGCAAGCGGGAGCTCACCTATTTCATCCAGAAAGAGTGTGCCACCATCTGCCAGTTCAAATTTGCCAGATCGAGTACCGGTGGCGCCGGAAAATGCCCCCTTAGTGTGTCCGAACAATTCGCTTTCAATCAAATTTTCAGGGAGTGCAGCGCAATTGACATACACCATAGGCGCCTCAGCGCGGTTCGAAGCCGCGTGCAGGTGCCTGGCGACCAACTCCTTGCCGGTTCCGGTTTCACCGCTGATCAGTACGGCCAGCTCTGAGCCTGCCACAACATCAAGCTCAGCCAGTAAGCTTTGAATCGCCGTGCTCTCTCCTATCAGCTCACTACGCACCATGTCAGCCGCTAACTGTCGTACAACTTCATGTTCCTTAGTCACCTGTAGCTGCAGTGACCTGATCAAAGTGGCAACGCTAATCGAAGCTTCGGCCAAACGAGTGAAGGCACGAAGCTCCAGCGGATCGATCTTATCGAACACGCCAGGGGTAAGTGCATCCATTGTCATAACACCCCATGGCTGGTCATCGATATACAGCGCCACCCCCATGCAGTCGTGTACATGTAAGGTGGTGTTCGGCGCATCAATCAGCCCATCGTAGGGATCTGGTAGCTCCGACTCAGCTTCGAATCGTACCAGTTCACGGCTTAGAAGAATGCGCGCAAGACGTGGATGCTCATCGACAATAAAGGTACGTCCAAGCGTATCTTCGGATAACCCGCGCGCAGCCAGGGGCACTAGCGTAGATTCACGCAGCTGAAGAATTGCCACTGCATCGCATGGAAATAGCTGATACATCGACTCCAACAAGCGCTGAAAACGTGCTTCTGGCGTAATCTGTCGACTCAGGTCTGATACAACCGAAATCATCGACTCAGCCATTGAAAATGATGTCATTTCAACAATCCTATTGTGTTAATGACAATCCACTAATGTGTCATTTACACAATACTATTCAGGATATAACCCTAATTTCAACTATCTAAGAGATGGCACGAAATCCGCATAGGTGACAGCACACACCCTTGGCTTAATCGCTATAGACTTCAGAAAAGGTAAAATTATGCTGTCGGATCAAACAAAAGAGATTATTGCTGCCACCCTTCCAGCCGTGAAGGAAAACGCACGTAACATCACCGAAGTGTTCTATCCATTGATGTTCGAGCGCTATCCGCAGGTAAAAGCCTACTTCAATGAGGCTCATCAGGCTCAAGGTACTCAGCGTCAGGCGCTTGCGAACGCAGTAGTTGCCTATGCCGGTAATCTTGATCGCCTTGAGTTACTGGGTGATGCAGTGTCATTGATCGTCCACAAACATGCCTCACTGAACATTCTGCCACAGCATTACCCAATCGTGGGCGAATGCTTGCTGGCAGCCATCAAGGAAGTTTTTGGTGACGTAGCTACAGATGCAGTGCTGAATGCCTGGGGTGAGGCATACCAGCAGCTTGCGGATATCCTGATCACTGCAGAAGAAGGCGTTTATCGTGCAAATGAACAGCTTCCAGGAGGCTGGCGTGGAGAGCGGGAATTTACGCTCATTAAAAAAGAGCATGAGAGTGATGTTATTACTTCTTTCTATTTCGAGCCAACGGACGGTGCTCCCGTTTCCGCCTTCAAATCGGGACAGTACATCACTGTAATTCTGGAAATTGAGGGTGAAATTACGCGTAGAAATTACTCTCTATCCGATAGCCCCGAAAAACCGTACTACCGCATCAGCGTAAAGCGTGAGCCTGGTGGACGGGTCTCGAATTATCTACATGACCAGCTCGAGCCTGGCGCTAAAGTGAAGCTCACCCCGCCCTGTGGAGATTTCGTACTCAATGACAGCAATCGACCATTGGTTTTACTGTCTGGCGGTGTTGGGCTTACCCCGACTATAAGCATGCTGCGCCCGGCCCTGGAAGCTGGTCGCGAAGTTCACTTTATTCATGGTGCGCTCAATAGCCGTACCCATGCTTTTAGAGAAACTGTCGAACAGCTTGGACAGGAGTTCTCGAATCTTCACACTACCTTCTGTTACAGCGAGCCACTACCTGAGGATAGCAATGTTACTGCTGGCCTTTTGAATCAGGCACGACTTGCAGCGCTACTGCCGATGGAGCAGAACCCCGATGTATTCTTTCTGGGGCCGCGGGCGTTTATGCACTCTTGCTATAAGAGCCTGAATGCCCTGAATATTCCTAAAAATCAGCTTCACTATGAATTCTTTGGACCACTGGAAGCACTAGAAGAGGCAAGCGCCTAATCAGTGTATTGGCCAGTACATGGGAGTGCTGGCCTCTCTCCAATTACTGCATATGGCCGACCAGTAAATCTTAGATTTCTCTACTGGTCGTGAATTGGAGCTCGATTGAGCTGGCGTATAAAAATAAACCCCGGCACAAAGGACCGAGGTTTGTTTTGAGCTGGAACAGCAGTAACGGTGCAGGTTGGTATTTGATGCCTACAGTGTTCGGACTCACTTACTTCTCAACAAATGCCCTTTCGATCACGTAATGACCGGCCTCTCCTGCTCGTGCTTCTTTAAAGCCCTTCGCATTAAGGATCTCTGTGAGATCTGCCAGCATTGCAGGACTGCCACACAGCATAAAGCGGTCCGTTTCGGGATTCAGGTCCGGCAGTCCGATATCCCGGGTAAGCTTTCCGCTGGTAATCGCATCAGTCAGTCGGCCCTGATTACGGAATTGCTCACGGGTCACTGTGGGGTAATAAATCAGTTTTTCACGAACAACGTCGCCGAAGTATTCGTTGTTGGGCAATTCGTTCTGGATGCGATCCTGATATGCCAGTTCGGATACATAGCGCACACCGTGCGTCAGGATCACGTTGTCGTATTCTTCATAGACATCCAGATCCTTGATGATGCTCATAAAGGGGGCCAGCCCTGTGCCGGTGCTGAGCAGGTACAGATTTTTGCCGGGCAACAGGCTATCGGTAATCAGTGTTCCTACCGGCTTGGTGCTCACCAGCAGCTCATCACCCACTGCCAGTTTCTGCAGGTGAGACGTAAGTGGTCCGTCCTGAACTTTGATGGAGAAGAATTCCATCTCGTCTTCATAGTTGGCACTGGCGATACTATAGGCACGCAGCAATGGCTTGTTGTCTACTTCCAGACCAATCATGGTGAAATGGCCATTCTTGAAGCGCAATCCCTGATTGCGGGTCGTGGTGAAGCTGAACAGTGTTTCATTCCAGTGGTGAACACTTGTTACTGTTTCGCGGATCAGGTTACTCATCGTCTTGCTACTTTCCTGTAAAAATTTACCTTGCAGACAATACTAGCGCTGTCCAAAATATCGAAAAAACGGGTTATTTAAATATCTATATTCGGTATTTCCGAAAAGGATCCTGTATGCGCTATTCGCTGCGTCAGCTTGAAGTATTTGTCGCCATCGCTCATCAACAGAATCTTACCCGTGCGGCAGATGAGTTGGCCATGTCGCAGAGCGCCGCCAGCAGCTCGTTAAAAGATCTGGAGAGCCAGTTCGGATTGCAATTGTTTGACCGTATCGGCAAACGGCTGCAACTCAATGAACAGGGCCGGCTGCTAAGACCCCAGGCAGAAGCTCTACTTGCTCAAGCACGGGATTTTGAACAGAGCTTATTGCAACATGCAGACGCAGGCCCTCTAAATGTAGGCGCTACATTGTCCATCGGTAATTATCTTGCTGTAGGTCTGATGGCGGAGTACATGGAACGCTATCCTCAAGCCAGCCTTCAGCTGGATGTGGCCAACACTCGCCATATCGTTGATCGGGTGCTGAATTATGAGCTGGATGTTGGCTTGATAGAGGGTGAGCTAAACCACCCGGATCTGGACATGATTCCATGGCGCCGTGACGAACTGGCGGTGTTCTGTCATCCGGCACACCCGCTGGCAGCTCAAGGAACGGTCTCGGATTCTGAATTGCGCCAGACCCGCTGGATTTTGCGTGAAGCTGGTTCGGGTACCCGTCAGGCTTTTGATCGCGCCATGTCTGGGCTGCTACCGGACCTGACCATTGCCATTGAATTGCAGCATACTGAAGCCATCAAGCGTGCGGTCGAGGCACAGCTGGGTATTGGCTGCCTGTCGATGATTACCCTGACAGATGCCTTTCAGCGTGGCAGCCTGAAACGCCTGCATGTCCCCGGCCGGGATTTCAGCCGACAGCTGTATCTCATCATTCACAAACAGAAATACCGTAGCGCAGGCATTAATGCCTGGCTGAGCCTTTGCCTGCAAGAGAGTGAGAGTCAGAAACAAGACCCAGCAGGGTCAGCAAAAGCAGAATAGCCGGCCAGTTATCCTTAGACGAACTGGCCAGCACAATAGGCAGATGCCCAGGCCCACTGGAAGTTATGGCCGCCAAGGTGTCCGGTTACATCCAGACATTCCCCGATGAAATAAAGCCCTGGGGCTTTTTTGGCTTCAAAGGTCTTCTGGGACACTTCATTCGTATCAATGCCACCCAAGGTTACCTCGGCAGTACGATAGCCTTCAGTACCCGAAGGCTTGAGGCGCCAGTGCTTGAACTGTTGCGAGATCTCCTGCAGTCGCGCATTACTGCATTGCCCTACTTCCCCCTCAAAACCCCAGAGCTCGCACAATGTCTGTGCCAGCCGTTTGGTCATATGCTGAGACATCAAGGTACGCAACTCGGCCTTGGGACGCTGATTACGCTGTTCTTTTAGCCAGTCTTCAAGATCCACTTGTGGCAGGAGGTCGATTTCAATTTCATCGCCTGGTTTCCAGTACGAAGAGATCTGCAGAATCGAAGGACCGCTTAGACCTCTATGAGTCAGCAGCAGGTTTTCGGTGAAGCTCATACCATTACAAGAGACCGTAACAGGCTGTGAAACCCCTGATAGCGCTTTCAAATGCTCCAGAATATCCGGCTGCAAAGTGAACGGTACCAAGGCTGCCTGGCGAGGAGTAACCGCCAAGCCGAATTGTTCGGCTATATCGTAGGCAAATCCGGTCGCACCACCATTAGGAATGGATAGTCCGCCAGAAGCAATCACCAGTGACTGGCAATCAAACTGACCTCGAGATGTTCTTACGTGGTAGCCAGTGTCACCCTGCTCCACTTCAAACACCTGGGTTTCAGTCATCAGTTCTGCACCTGACCACTCACATTCAGTCAGCAAAACCTGAAGGATTTCCTTGCTTGATTCATTACAGAACAGCTGCCCCGGCGTTTTCTCGTGATATTCAACGCCATGTCGATCGACCAGCTCCACAAAGTCAGCGGACTTGAAACGGCTCAGAGCGGATTTGCAGAAATGCGGATTGTCGGAAAGAAAGTTCGCAGGCGTGTTGTGCAAATGCGTGAAGTTGCAGCGCCCGCCACCCGACATCAAGATTTTTCGACCAATCTTCTTGGTGTGTTCCAATAACAGTACCTTGCGGCCCCGGTAGGCGGCAGTGGCAGCACACATTAGTCCTGAAGCACCGCCGCCAATGATGATTACATCGTATTTCACTGTGTTCTCCACCGGAGCCGCAATCGCGACTTACTCTTCGCCAGTCTGTTCGGTTTTATCTCGTTTTTCAGCATTCAGCTGACGGATTTTGTCAGCCAAAGGCCCACCATGGCGGGTACCACGGCGACCTGCTTGAGCGTCACGCTCCTGTGCCTTTTGTGAAGCCTGTGCTTTTTCATACACTGATTTGTGCTTTTTACGCAGGTCTTTGGCCTTTTTACGGCGGCTTTCCTTGCTTTCAGGATCAGCCAGACGCTCCTGTTTCTTGGGTTTACGTTCCAGCACCGTCATACGGGCGCCGTCTTTACGTGATTTCTTAGTTCGACTCATGCTTGTTTTCCTCTGCCTCACGGGCAGCTTCGGCCTCTGCTTCTGCAGCGGCCAGTTCTGCTTCAATTCGTTTACGTTCCCACTCTGCTACTGTCTCGAACGTGATGCGGCCCAATTTCCCCGCACGCAATTCGGTCAGCAGAATGGCAGATGCCTTGTTTAAATCGACGATACCACCGGGTTTAAGGCAGCCGCGCTTACGACCCAGTTGATCCAGTAATGTATTCCGGTCTGCCGGCATTTCCTTGAACTTGTAGCGCTCCATCAACCGGTCTGGATAATCTTCCAGCAGGAAACCCGCTGCATAGGTTGCGACCATTTCATGTTCAATCGCTGTATCCTTGATCGCGCCGCTGGCGGCCAGGCGGTAGGCGGAATCAGGGTCTTCGATCTTCGGCCAGAGAATTCCGGGAGTATCGGATAGCGCCATGCCGTTGTGGACGCTGTATTTCTTCTGCGCCTTGGTGACAGCAGGTTCATTGCCTACTTTGGCGATTTTACGGCCCAAAAGTGCATTGATCAGGGTTGATTTACCCACATTGGGAATGCCCATGATCATTGCGCGTACGGGGCGGTCCTGGCGTACACGGGCCGGAACCATTTTCTTGCACAGTTCAGGAATCTGTTTGATCTGCTTCTTCTGCTGAGTATCCAATGCCACCGCAGTCACATTTTCACGCTCATTGAGATAATCCAGCCAATCTTGAGTGCGTTCAGGGTCGGCAAGATCCTGCTTATTCAGCAGTTTCAGGACCGGCGTCGCGCCCCTGAGTTGCTCAACCAGCGGGTTCTCGCTCGACATGGGCAGGCGGGCATCGAGTACTTCGATCACCACATCGACCTCGTCCATCACCTGCGCGATTTCTTTACGCGCCTTGTGCATGTGGCCGGGGAACCAGTTGATAGATGTCATCGGAAAATCCAGCATTTTTTGAAACGGGGCGTTATTATAGCGTTCAGAGTGATACAACCATACCTAAGTGTTAAAATTGACTGTAATAAAACCCCAGGTCCACGAGGAAACGAATGGAAGCCACTGCTGATCAAAGTCAGGCGATGCTGGCCCGCCAGCCCATTTTCGACCACCAACAGCGTGTTATCGCCTATGAGCTTCTGTACGGCGCTGACCACCACCTGGATGCCATGGCTCAGGCCAACCCTGAGGCTGAATCCAGTTCTGAACTCCTGTTGCACGCCTACACCAGCATTTCGGATCAAGGGGAAGTTAAACGCGTTCCTGCATTTATACAGGTAAGCCCCCGCATGATTTTGGAAGGCAGCGTGCCTGCCTTGCCCGCCAAGCAGATCGTGCTGTGTATCCACCTGACAGAACCAAAAAACATGGAGTTGCTGAAAGCAATCCATCAGATGGTTAAAGACGGTTATCGCTTTGCCTTGACCGATTTCGTATTCAGCCCTGAGTACGACACCGCTCTCAAGTTGGCCAAAATCGTCAAAGTAGATGTTGCCAATAAATCCAATGCCGAACTGACAGAGCTGGCGACTCAGCTCGCACCGTACAAAACAACCCTGATGGCCAGCAATATTGGTCAATTCGATGCGCTTGAAAGCTGTATCGAATGTGGTTGCAAACTTTTCCAGGGCAGTTTCCTGAGCAAACCCAAGGTGGTTAAGGGGCGTAACGTTAACGCCAACCAGATCGCTATGATGCAGTTGATCCAGGAGCTTCAGAAGCCCAATACCACGCCTGAAAAGCTTGAAGATTTGATCATTCGAGATCCAATCCTCACCTACAAGCTGCTTCGCATCGTCAACTCTGCGGCCTATTCACTGGTCCGTCAGGTAGAGTCCGTTGCGGAAGCGGTTGTTTTGCTGGGTATGGAGCAGGTGCGCAAATGGGCCAGTTTGATCGCCATGTCAGCCAATAACGACAAGCCGGAAGAGCTGACTCGTATTCTGCTCACCCGTGGTCATATGTGCGAGATGATTGCCGAAACCGAGAAGCGCCCCAACCCCTCAAGCTTCTTCATGGTCGGCATGATGTCCGGCTTGCATGCAATGCTGGATATTGATCAGGCCACGCTGCTTGAACAGCTCCCGCTGGGCGATGATATTAAAGCCGCTTTGGGCAAGGGAGAAGGCCCCATGGGCGTACTGCTGAATCAGGTAATCGCCTATGAAAATGGTGACTGGGACCTGCTCCCAAGTGACTTTGACATCTCTCTTTATGAAGCAGCCTATCGTCACAGTCTAAAATGGACCAAGGACGCCATGCAGGCGATGTACGAGTAAGCGTACGTCCCACTGTCTATACTGTAAATTTCAAACGTAGCTTTCAAACATAGAAAGGCACGCATCAGGCGAAGGGGTACCCGATGCGTGCAGTAGATGTCCCTATTTGCTCAGCAAGCCAAGCCAGCGTACGTCCTCAAGTGCGCTGTTGAAATAAGTATAGACAGGCTTGAAAAAAATTCGCCAAAAAAACTGCATATTTTTTGATCTTTAAAATAAATGGATCAAGTTCAGTGAGTTAGCTGAGGAAGCTATATTTGGCTTTAAGAAAAAACACATTGGAAGAGATAAACAGGGCTACACAGATGGCAGCCCCGAATGGGATCAGCCGATCAGTCTTCTGGCAGTTCCAGCTTCTGCGGTGATACCAGCACGCCGTTGTTATCGGCATATACATACTCACCCGGTTGGAAGGTTACGCCGCCGAAAGTTACCGGCACATTCAACTGTCCAACACCGAGTTTCTCGGTTTTCATCGGGTGTGTAGCCAAGGCCTGAACACCCAGGTTTTCAAGGGCACCAATAGCATTCACATCACGGATGCAGCCGTAAATGATGATCCCTTCCCAACCATTCTTTTCAGCCTTCTCGGCCAGCATATCGCCCAGCATGGCACGGCGCAGAGAACCACCGCCATCAACAACCAATACTTTACCTTCGCCCGGTTGAGCCACCTGCTCACGTACCAGGGAGTTATCTTCGAACGCCTTGATGGTTACGATCTCACCACCGAAGGTGTCACGACCACCGAAGTTGGCAAACATGGGTTCTACAACCTGAACCAACTCTTCAAAGTGATCACAGAGATCGGGCAACAGATCTTGCATCCTGGGCTCCTTATATGTGTCTTGTTTATGGCCGAATCATCGCTGATTCATGCTGCATTTGCACTACAACTTAAGTACCCGGAGTCCGGGTACTCAGTTGCAGTCGCATTGCGAGGTTAGAGTAGATCCAGCAGAGCCTGTGCCGGATGCGGCAACTGCTGATCATCGAAGCGCTTAACCTGTGAGCGGCATGAGTAACCGGTAGCCACCAGTCGGCCCTTGTTTTCAGGCTGGTTCACAATCCCGCGCCAGCTCAGCTCGTAGATATCTTTGGAGCGCTGCAAATTATCGCTTTCATGACCGAAGGTGCCACTCATACCACAGCAGCCCGTTGAAACGACTTCCAGCTCTTGTCCAAGCGCTTTGAAAATCGCCTGCCACTGACGCAGTGAGGGTGCAGCGGATGTTTTCTCGGTGCAGTGTGCCATCAAACGGAATATCTGCTTGTTGGGCAGCGCTTCAGGCAACTGGAATCGCTCGGTTTGAGCACTCAACCATTCCTGGATTAACTGCACCGGCGGCAGATCACCCTCGATCACATCCTTGTACTCCTGACGATAGGTCAGGGTCATGGAAGGATCGACCCCTACCAGGGGGAGATCCTGGTCAGCAATCTGCTGCAGCATCTCAGCATTACGTTTAGCAGCCTTATCAAAGGCACTCATAAAGCCGTGTACATGCAGTGGTTTGCCGTTAGGCATGAACGGTGCAACCAGCACATAGAAGCCCAGTCGACCCAGCAGGTCGATGATATCCAACACCAGTCGCGTCTCGAAATAGCTGGTGAAGGCATCCTGAACAATAACCACTGCGCGTTCGCGCTGGCTATCAGTCAGAGTGTCAATGACCTCAGGCGTCGCCAGCTCAATGCCGCGCAGATCAAGACCCTGTTTCAGGGTGTTAGTGCAAATAACAGGACTATCCACCATGCCACCCACCCGGCGCATAAAACTGCGCGTCAGGGTATTACGCATCGCCCAGTTATAGGGCGCCGGGAATTTGGACAGAGTCGGAATCATGTATTCGAGGCTGCCA
Source organism: Marinobacterium sp. (assembly GCA_048264005.1). GTDB lineage: Bacteria > Pseudomonadota > Gammaproteobacteria > Pseudomonadales > Balneatricaceae > Marinobacterium. The sequence continues at coordinate 396,129 of JBLXDP010000002.1, read as the reverse complement.
ACCATATAATCCTTCATCGGGCGCAGGTAGCGGCCGTAGTAAACCTCAAGGAAACGGGCCCGGAAGTCAGGCACATTGACCTTGATCGGGCACTGACCGACACAGGATTTACAGGCCAGGCAGCCCATCATCGCTTCATGCACTTCATTGGAGAAGTCGTACTCACCCTTGCGCTTACCCAGCGTATTCTTGATGCGCTTGGGTAAATTACGGATATAACCGCCCTGGCGCACCTGACGAGCCTCGGACGTCACATCAACACCGCGCTGTGCCATAAGACGCAGCCATTCACGAATCAGCGAGGCACGCCCTTTGGGTGAATGAATACGCTCGCGGGTGCCCTTCCAGCTTGGGCACATGGCATCGTTGGGATCATAGTTGTAGCAGGCGCCGTTGCCGTTACAGTTCATGGCCGAATCGTACTGGTCACGCACCGGTTCACTGATCTGACGATCATACTGGCCTCGAGTCGCAACTTGGTCAATCTTCAGCAACTCGGCTCCATCGATCATCGGCGTGGCGATCTTGCCGGGGTTTAGCTGGTTACGGGGGTCAAAACAGCCCTTGATCTGCTGCAGAACCGGATACAGAGGCCCAAAGAACTCAGGCGCATATTCGGAACGTACCCCCTTGCCGTGTTCACCCCAGAGCAACCCCTTATATTCCTGGGTCAGACGCACCACTTCATCGGTGATTTCGCGAATCAGGGTTTCCTGTGCAGGATCTTTCATATCGATGGCCGGGCGCACGTGCAGAACACCCGCATCCACATGACCGAACATGCCGTAGGCCAAACCACGATCGTCCAGCACCTTACGGAAAGCCATGATGAAATCAGCCAGGTTCTCAGGCGGAACAGCGGTGTCTTCAACAAATGGAATCGGACGCTTCTGACCTTGCGCATTACCCAGCAGACCAACAGCCTTCTTGCGCATGCCCCAAACTTTATTGATCTCGGCGGCGCCGTACACCACGGTATAGCCGAAGCTTTTGCCCGCATCGCCATTGACACTTTCCAAGTGTTTACACAGCTTTTCGACCTTGGCACGCAATTCAGCTTCATCATCACCGGTGTATTCCACCAGGTTGATACCCTGAATCGCTGGATCACCGTCTTTTTCCGGGAAATAGTCACGCACCGTGTCCCACACGATGTCGCCCATCGCCAGATTCAGAACCTTGGAATCGATGGTTTCTACGGAGGTCGGCTGCCACTCCATCAGTGCTTTGGCATCACGCAAAGAGGTTTCAAAGCTGTCGTACTTGATATTAACCAGTGCGGCATATTTGGGAATCGGCAGCACATTCAGCTTGGCTTCGGCAATGAAGGCCAGTGAACCCTCGGCACCGCACAGAATGGAGTTCAGGTTAAAACGGCCGGATTCATCGCGAATATGGGCCAGATCGTAACCGGTCAGGCAGCGGTTGAGTTTAGGGAAACATGCATCGATTTCAGACTGTTTGGACTTCTGAATATCATCCAGCAGTCGGTGAACCTCACCGACCCGGTCCTGACGCTGCTTATGCTGTTCCAGCTCATCATCGTCAATCGGGCCAGACTCCCACAGAGTGCCATCCAGCCAGACACTGGTCAGACCCAATACATGGTCACGGGTTTTGCCATACAGCACCGAGCCCTGACCGCTGGCGTCAGTGTTGATCATACCGCCCACAGTGGCACGGTTACTGGTGGAAAGCTCAGGTGCGAAGAACAGGCCATAAGGCTTGAGTGCCGCGTTGAGCTGATCCTTTACCACCCCGCCCTGCACACGTACCCAGCGCTCATCCGGATTGATCTCCAGAATGCGGTTCATGTGCTTGGACACATCGACAATCAAGCCATCCGTCAGGGACTGGCCATTGGTACCTGTGCCGCCACCACGGGCGCTCAGTACCACATCCTTGAAACGATGTTCATTGGCCATCGAGGCGATCAGGACCAGGTCATCTGTGTGCCTGGGGTAAATAACACCCTGCGGCAGAACCTGATAGATACTGTTATCCGTCGCCAGTACGGTGCGGTTGGCATAGTCGGGGCTCAGGTCACCCTTGAAGCCTTGCTGCTTGAGGGTCTCGATAAAATCCAGGTAAAGGCTCTGGGTGGCGTCGATCTGATCTAAACGAGGGATCATGGCATTCTCCACTGCCGGCTGGCTGTACCCGATTGGCATGCGATCAAGGGTATCTGGCTGGCACTTAAAACGGCGTTGTTCATTTGCGGCTAATGATGCAGAATCCTGATTTATCAATCAAATGATTAGATTCTATTAATTAATCACTATTATTAATTAATCATGAGCAATATCAGTATTCGTCACGTCCAGGCATTCTTGGAGGTCGCACGCAGTGGCAGTTTCACTCGAGCAGCGGAGCATCTTCATTTAACCCAATCAGCGCTGACCGCCACCATCAAGCAGTTGGAGCAGGATGCCGGGCTCACACTGTTTGACCGTACGACCCGTCGTGTAGTGCTCAGCGCCGAAGGTGAGCATTTCATGCCTGTGGCAGAGCGCCTGGTATCAGACTTCAACGCCGCGCTGGACGACCTTCGCGCGCGTGCTGAGTTACAGCAGGGTAAGGTTAGCATGGCCGGTTCCCCTTCTGTGGTTACGCGATTGATGCCCGGCGCTCTGGTCGAGTTTCGACAGCAGTACCCGTCTATTCAGGTCGATATCCGTGATGAAAGCGCCGGTAGTCTGGAGCAGCGTGTACTGAATAATGAGGTTGATTTCGCAATTGCAGGCAACCACTCCCAGCAACCTGAATTGAGCTACAGCCCATTACTGAAAGACAGGTATGGTTTGGTACTTCCTATCGATCACCCACTGGCTCAAGAGCCAATCTTAAGCTGGAAGCAGATGCCCAGCGATGATCTTCTGTTGTTATCCGACGATACCGGCATACGTGCGCAGCTTCGGCGTTTCAGTCAAAGCGGCCATATTCCAATCAAGCTGGATCATGTGCAGATTGAAGTTTCCAACCCGGCTGGAATGGCCGCATTGATCAGTAAGGGGCTTGGTGTGTCCGTGCTTCCGGCATTGGCTGCCGATACCCACTCATTTGCGGGCGTGGCGTTTGTCCCGCTTCATGACCCTGTGGTCGAACGTGAAATTTGTGTCATCACTCGTAAGGGGCGTGCACTCTCACCTGCAGCAGCGGCGCTGCTGGACACTGCTCGCCATCATCTGGCTAAAGTTAATCTGCCTCATTGGGTGGAAGCCCTTCATGCTTAAAGGCTACGCTGGTTAAACCGTATTATCAGGTACGACGTAAAGGCAGTGTGTTAACGGAGGAACCATGCCGAACAAACCTATTCTTTTTTACGATGGGCAATGCCCGCTTTGTCGACGCGAAATTGCCCATTACCAGCGCCTGGACAGCGCGCAGCGGATTGACTGGCAAGATCTGTTTGATCAGGCGACCCGGCTGGACAAATGGGGGTTGGAAAAATTGGACGCCATGCGAGTAATCCATGCCATCGGGCAAGACGGTCAAGTCCTCAAAGGCGTTAAAGCTTTTATGGTGATTTGGCAGGAACTCCCCTACTACCGGCATCTGGCTGCGGTGATACGAATTTTGCGCCTGGAGAGTCTATTGAATTGGGCGTATCTCAAATTCGCGAGCAGACGCTTCAAATCACGTTGTAAAGGAGGCTGCGACCTTCCACCGCAGCCCTGATCAATTATTGACCCAGTGCGTTGAAGTCACTGGCATCGTGACGTTCAGGCAGCTGGTCCTCGGGAGCTCCCCAATTGCGATTGACCTTGCGCCCACGCTTCACGGCCGGGCGCTCATTAATCATTTTGGCCCAACGCATGACATGGGTGTAGCTCTCCACATCAAGAAACTCAGCTGCGTTATAGAGGCGCCCCAGCACTAAGCCGCCATACCAGGGCCAAATTGCCATATCCGCAATGCTGTACTCATCACCCGCAACATATTCGTTCTCGGACAGTTGTTTATCCAAAACATCCAGCTGTCGCTTCACCTCCATGGCGTAACGATCGATTGGGTATTCAAACTTTTCCGGGGCATAGGCGTAGAAATGACCAAAGCCTCCCCCCAAGAAAGGAGCACTGCCCATCTGCCAGAACAACCAGTTCATCACCTCGGTACGAGCACCCGCCTCTTTTGGCAGGAAGGCATCAAACTTTTCTGCCAGATACACCAGGATAGAGCCTGACTCAAAGACGCGCTGTGGTGGCTGGACACTTTGGTCGACCAGTGCCGGGATTTTTGAATTGGGATTAATCTCGACAAAGCCACTGCCAAACTGATCCCCTTCAGAGATTCTGATCAGGTACGCATCGTATTCAGCATCGGTGTACCCAAGGGCCAGCAACTCTTCCAGCATGATGGTTACTTTCACGCCATTGGGTGTTGCTTGCGAGTACAGCTGCAATGGATGTTTGCCGACTTTCAACGGTTGCTCGTGGGTTGCGCCGGAAACGGGACGATTGATACTCGAGAACTGTCCGCCGCTGGGTTTTTCCCAGGTCCAGACTCTTGGGGGCGTATAGGTTTGATCAGACATTATCTCTCCTTGCACAACCGGCAACAGCAACTGCATGAATGGCATATTGATAGAAAGCAGACGCAAAAAATTGTGTTCAGTTCCCTATCTATGGCACCAAACTTGTAAATCTCAACTACCCTTGTTGCTGTCATGCAGTCTTTTGATCATCAAAATGTCCGATGTTTCTCCTCAAGACAAGGAGCACCACATGATTAAATCTTTTTTAGCCTTTTGCCTCACGGTCGCGTTCATTCATCCCGCAATCGCTGATGAAATGATGACCCCTTCACCCGAAGGTACGAAAGCCTACATTATCTCGCCAGCTGACGGCGCGACAGTGCCGCAAACATTTAAAGTGCAGTTTGGTTTGAGCGGTATGGGAATTGCCCCCGCGGGAATGGATAAGGAAAACACGGGTCATCATCACTTGAATGTAGATGGTAAACAGATGCCCATGGCAGGCATGCCGATGGGTAAAGACATCATGCATTTTGGTGGCGGTCAGACCGAAACCACTCTGACCCTTCCTCCCGGCAAGCACACATTGCAGCTCATTCTGGGCGATAAAAGCCATATTCCCCACCACCCGGTCGTAATGTCTGAGATTGTGACCATTACGGTTGAGTAGTCATTACAGATTTCAACACGTGCCTCCAGCGTGTATTTGAATGGTCGCCTCAAAGGACTGAAGCGACCCATTCAATTTTTTCAACTAGCCCTGCACCTCAGTAGAATTAACGCCCACCGGTTGGGCTCGTTTTCGTAAAGCCTCTAGGTCGCCCTGCGCGCTTCCTTGCCAAAGCTTGAAGTAGAAACACATACCAGCATCCTCGACGAGATTAGAGTGCTTGGCAAAGGGTCGGTGCTTTTTACACTTCTGCTGACGGTTGTGGGTTCCAGCTCCATGTTTACAGTATTCAGCTACATCGCGCCTATCTTGCAGGATGAAACACAGGCCGGAACGCTGTTCGTCACTTCAATGCTGGTCTTGTACGGTGCAGGTCTTGCTGTAGGAAACTGGCTTTCGGGGCGCTTTGCAGATCGCAATCTGACCGGAACACTGGTGATCTCAATGCTGTCCACCATGATTCTGCTCTCAGTCTTTGCGTTCACCATGCAAACGATCTGGATGGTGCCACCACTCATTTTCCTCTGGGGCATCACCAGCTTTGCTGTAGTACCGCCGCTACAAGCCCTTGTTGTTGCCGAAGCCAGTGATGCGCCCAGCCTGGCGTCCTCCATGAATATCGCGGCATTTAACCTGGGTAATGCAATTGGCGCTGCACTTGGTGGAGCCGTCATTCACTTGGGAATGGGGCTGCCGAGCGTGGCTTTGGCCGGTGCGGCAACGTCCGCCGCCGGTTTGATATTGGTCTTGCTGTTTCAGAAACATAAGAAGTCGCAAGTATCAGCCTTGGCTAATGCCTGCTAGCCTCTGTCGATATTCCAGGATCAAAAAATGCGATCCTATTGCCCTTAGGCTTGACCTTGCCACCGTTGGAAGCTTTATCTTCTTAATCATCAACACATCAAAGGAGGTTTATATGTATCAGTTTAAGGTTACTGGCATGACATGCGGTCACTGTGTTGCGGCCATCGAGAAAGCAGTGAAAGGTCTCGACGCACAGGCAGAGGTTACGGCGGATCTGGAAAACGGACAGGTTACCGTCAACACGGAGGTTGAGGCGATCACGGTCAGTAATGCCATTCAGGAAGCAGGTTACGAAAATCAGGCAATCTAAGTCTGTAGCTTACATGGTAAAGGCTGCCCGAGCAGATTGCTCAGCAGCCTTTTGCTAAACGGGTTTTGTATGATCACCCCTTCCCTCACATCCCTCTGATTGACCAAACAAATAAGGGTTCAGCATTTACCCTTTTGATCTGGAGCATCTGTCTCCAAACCCTCAAACCCACATTGATCGGAAAGCTCATTAATGATCGGGCAATCAGGCCTGGAGTCGCCATGACAATTTCCGGCCAGATGGGCCAGCGTTTCGCTCATTTCCATCAGCTGGCGTGCCTTGCGTTCAAGCTCAGCCACATGCTCCATCGCGATGCGTTTTACATCAGAGCTGGCGCGCCCTCGATCTTGCCAGAGGGCAAGCAACTCCCCCATTTGTTCGACCGAAAACCCCAGATCCCTGGCACGACGAATAAACCTTAATCGGTGCACATCCTTGTCTGAATATTCCCGGTAACCGGCTGCGGTACGAGTAGCTTCAGGAATCAAGCCGATCGATTCATAGTAACGGATCATTTTGGCGGATACGCCCGATGCTTCTGAAGCCTTGCCTATGTTCATGAGAGCTCCCTTAATCTTTAAGTGAAACAGATGAATGAGCCTGTAAAAGAGCAGGCTCATATGCTGTTAACTTGACTGGAGTGTCGCTTTGAATCGTCTTAATCTGAGCGCATTTGTCAGTACAAAGACTGATGACAACGCCATGGCACCTGCAGCGAAGACAGGTGATAGCAAGAGTCCAAATGCCGGATAGAGCAGCCCCGCCGCCAACGGTATGAGAGCGGTGTTATAGGCAAAGGCCCAGAACAGATTTTGTTTGATATTACGGATTGTTTCTTTGGACAGCGCTATAGCACTTGGGATACCGCCAAGGCTACCGGACATCAGCACCACGTCAGCCGCTTCGATAGCAATATCGGTACCCGTGCCTATAGCCATGCCCACATCAGCCGCAGCCAGTGCCGGTGCGTCATTGATACCATCGCCAACAAAAGCCAGTTTTCCATGCTCTGACTTCAACTTGTTAACGGCTTCAACTTTTCCTTCAGGCAGCACTTCAGCAACTACTTCATCAATGCCCAACTGCTTGGCGATTGCCTCAGCGGAACGACGGTTGTCGCCGGTGATCATCGCAACCTTCAGCCCCAGAGCATGAAGTGCCTTGATCGCATCAGGTGTAGAAGCCTTAATTGGGTCTGCAACGGCAACAATGGCTGCAAGCTTGCCACCTATGGCTGCATAGAGTGGAGATTTGCCTTCATTACCCAAACGCTCGGCGACTTCATCAAAGACAGCAATATCCAATCCCAGCTGCTCCATGTAGCGATCTGCACCAATTTCGATGGAAACCCCGTCAGCCTCTGCCTTTACACCAAAACCGGTAACGGACTCAAAGCCTTCGATATCAGGCAACGACAAACCTTGCTGTTCTGCAGCGTCACAGATGGCGCGGCCGATCGGATGCTCAGAACGTGCTTCCACTGCGGCGATGTAAGCCAACACATCATCACGAACGAAACCCTCGGATACTTCAAGGTCAGTCAATGCTGGTTTGCCTTCAGTCAAAGTTCCGGTCTTGTCTACGGCTACCACTTTGGCGTCTTTCAGTAATTGAAGCGCTTCACCTTTACGGAACAGTACGCCCATTTCGGCACCTCGACCGGTGCCCACCATGATTGAAGTTGGCGTTGCCAGCCCCATAGCGCAGGGGCAGGCAATAATCAGTACCGCAACCGCATTAACCAGTGCAAGGCTCAGCGCAGGCTCAGGCCCAATGAAGAACCACACCAGGAAGGTCAGCAGTGCGGCGGTCATCACCGCAGGAACAAACCACATGGTCACTTTGTCGACTAACCCCTGGATCGGCAGTTTTGACCCCTGGGCTTCTTCTACCATGCGGATAATCTGAGCCAGAACGGTTGTACCGCCCACGGCAGTAGCTCTGAAAGTCAGAGCACCCTTCTGGTTTACCGTGCTGCCCACTAACGGACTACCCAGTGATTTCGCAACCGGCACAGGTTCGCCTGTGATCATCGACTCGTCGACATAGCTTTCGCCTTCGGTTACTTCACCGTCAACCGGGATACGCTCGCCAGGCCGAACGGCAAGCAGGTCGCCAGCGTTGACATCAGCAATTCCTATTTCAATTGTTTGCCCATCACGAATTACATGCGCTGTCTTGGCCTGCAAACCGATCAGGCGTTTTATCGCCTGGGATGTACGCCCCTTGGCTCGGGCTTCAAAGAAACGGCCCAACAAAATCAGCGTTACGATGACAGCCGCTGCCTCGAAATAGACATTCTGGGTCCCCGCCGGGAGCAGATCGGAAAGGAAGGTCGCAATGACCGAATAGCCCCAAGCAGCCGATGTGCCCAACACAACCAATGAGTTCATATCCGGAGCACCACGAATCAAAGCGGGCACGCCTTTAGTAAAGAAGCGTAACCCTGGTCCAAACAGCACCAGTGTTGCCAACACGAACTGGATATACCAACTCACTTGCATGCCGATTGTATTGGCAATCAACTGATGCATGCCGGGAATCAGATGCGACCCCATTTCGATGATGAATACAGGTAGGGATAAAACTGCAGCGATGGTGAGGTCACGCTTGAGTCCAGCCAGTTCAGCGTCTTTTTTGTCTTCACTGTCGCTGGATTCGCTAAGGCTATGATCTATTTCACGTGCGTCATAGCCAGCCCCAGCCACTGCTTCAATCAGTGTTGCGACTGGCAGGCTGGTACGAATACTGGCACGCTCAGTAGCCAAATTCACATTAGCCTCAAGCACACCGGGTACGGCCTGAAGGGCTCTTTCAACACGGCCAACACAGGAGGCACAGCTCATGCCTTCAACGGCCAGCTCGATTGTCGCTTGCGGCACGCTATAGCCCGTTTTTTCAACCACTTCAATCAGTGTTGCGGCATCAAGCTGGACATCACCTTTAATGTCTGCACGCTCCGTGGCGAGATTGACGACGACCTCTTCAACATGCTCGACCTTTTTCAGGGCAGCTTCCACTCGCCCAACACAGGAGGCACAGCTCATACCTTCAATGGGGAAACTGATCGACCTTATCTGTGATGAATTCTTTGCTGTCTGATTACTCATTGCTGCCTCCTTACATACACACTATGAGGATCTTCAGACACTATAAACCTTCCCACAATGGCAAGGTCAAACAGTACTCGCTTTGCCTTAAAGAAAGTACCCACGCCACGTCTTTCGCGTGAATCGCAGAAGGTATAAAAAAAGCGGCACCGAAGTGCCGCCATGCTCAATCTTTCCGGGAGCTTCAGTGCAATCGAGATTGACCGATTCTCAACAGCCCCCATCCTGCAATCAGCCAGCACAGCATCAGCAGGATCAGAGCACTCCCATTCAGCGTCGCAGGCTCATATGGCTGCGGCATGAATCTGGGGCGCGCCTTGAAATCCGCAGCAGCAAGCGGTCTGTCATTGAACAGGTAGGGATAGTAAAACTCGCGGATCTGCCGATGAAAATCCGCAATCCTGTCCTGATACGCCAACTGCGCAGGCAGATCGGTACCAGCGATCTTGTGAAGCGAGGCCTGTGCGCCAACACCGGGCAAGAACCAGCCGATACGATCAGTCCATGCCTGGCGTGATAATAAGCCGGCACGATAGGACTGCGCCTGCTCAGCCACGCTCTCATCACCCACTTGATGGAACGCCAAATACCACTTCCAGTGAAAGCCCGCCGGCAAGGGTGCCGTGCCCTTCCATTCCGGTTGGTTTACAAAGAAGCGCTGCATGGTATCTTCTCTGGGAATCTCCCATGCACCATGCACAGCCTGTCGCTGTGCCAGCATCAGGTCCACGCCCTGATGAACGGGTATGGAACGTACCAGCGCGACATTCGCCAAAGTCGGCAATACCAGGGTAAGCAGTACCCATGCAGCCATCAACGCCGTAGCATTGGCCACCGAACGCCAGCCATAGGCGGCAATCAGCAGTGCTAAACCGACCCAGAACGCCAGATAGCTGGCCACCACAACCAGAACCATGCCCAAAGCGCCGACTGTTGTTCCTGCCAAAACGGCACCAACACCAACTGGCACAGCCAGGCAAGCAAATAGCAACCCATAGCGAATCGCCACACGTCGCCGCCAGACAAGCGCCCCCTCGGGCAGAGATAGCATCAGCCTCAACCTGCCCGACTGGCGTTCGGCTGACACCAGATCGTGCAGCAACGCAATGACAAACAGTGGTGCCAGGTAGATGAGCACAAAGGCAAAATCGAGTCGGCCCGATAATGCCAGTTCAGGATTAAACACTTCGCCCTCGTACAACTGCGCCTGCAAACCCAAGGCACGGATCCTCAGTACATAGGGCGCAGCATCACGCAATCCTAATGCCATAAACGCAGCATCAGAGGGCGAATCCCAAGTGTTGTAGAAGGTGTAATAGGCCAGGCTGCCGGCATCTCCAGCAGCTGCATACTGTACTGCCACGACTGCTACATCCTGCTCGTGAAGGGGTGCTAGCCGGGCAATGGTCTCGTGCTGACGCTCTATTTCATGCAGGCCTGACCACACAGCCACACTCGTCAAGCCCAACAACAGAAGCAGCGCCGCCATCGATAGACGCGAGCGCAGTAATAAACGCCATTCGTGGATCAGCCAACTCATCGCACAGCCCTCCCGAGATGCCCTGCACGCAGCCAGGTAGCAGCAATCAGGAGACCCAACCACAGCAGCAGGATGCCTCCTGTCGACATGGCACGTTGTAAGCTCTGTACTGTCGTCCTTGGCTCGAACTGGAATGGAGGGAAAGACTGCCAGTGCGTGTGGTTGATGCGATTTTCCTTGTCCGGATTGATATCGTCGGCATAGGTCAGCTCGTGTGCCTGCAAGTGATTCAAGCGCTGGATCAAGTCATAGCGATACTGCTCTCCTTGCTCCATAAATCGGCGGAAACTGTCTAGATCGGTGCCGGATGCCGTCATCGACAAGCGCCGTATTGCCAGCGTAGGGCTGATCCAGCCGAAGCTATCAACCATGCGGTTTTGCTGTACCTGTCGATCAAGGGTTGCTGCTGCGTAGCGGTTGAACAGCTCACTGGATTGGCGTTCACTCTCCATGCTGACCAGCCCTTTGAAGTTGACCGGCAAGTCTTCGATACGTGTGACACCGTACTCCTTCATCACCTTGTTGCGGAACTCGGCGAACTTCGGATCATCGGGATTGTGCGCATCGCCCAGTGCCAGATATTCCCGTTCGACATGGATCTCGTTCTCGAAGCGGGTTGGCAGTTCTATGGCTGAATTGGCCATTTCCGGCGCCAAGCGCGGTAGTAGAATCACCATCACTGCCCAGACTGCAAGCAACGCAAGCAGCGCATCGCGGCTTCGGGCAAACACACTGGAAACCAGCAGGACCATTACCACCCACAGCAGCAGCCATGCGGTGTAACCGACCGACAATAGCAAAACAGGCAGCCCGTCAGCCTGACCGCTGAGGACAAGCCAGAACAGAGCTAACAATGCGGGCAGCAGCACCAGGCCTGAAAAGCCAGACAGTGCCAGCCCCTTGCCCAACACGAGCTGCCGACTGCCGACCCCTTGTGCCAGCAAGATCCGCAGGGTGCCGGACTCGCGTTCGTGCGCCACCCCGGCATAGCCGACAAAGATCAGCAGGAGCGGTACCAACACCTGCAAGATGAAGGCCGGACTCAATTGACCGAAGCGCAGTAACAAAGAAGACTGCCGAACATCACCGAAGTTGGCACTGTTCTGACGGTGTGCCTCCAGAAAGAGGGTGTTACCCGTATAGGCGTCGATACCGGGATCAAACGCTGCCAGTGCATTGAGAGGCCTGAACAGGAAGTGCCCATAGTGAGCAACCCGATGCGGATGGCGATCAGGTTGCGCCTCGAATTCATGATTGGCCTGCGCCTGATAGCGTGCACGTTCTGCATTGGCATTGCGCTGGTGCTCCCAGGCATTCAACGCTGCCACCAGCATCAGTACGGTCAGTAGCGACAAACCTATGACAGCCACACGGTTACGAAACAGACTTCGCCATTCTTCGCGGGCGATCCGCGACACCACCATCATGCCATATGCTCCGTTTGTCCGGCATAGCGACGATGCAATGCGCGCACATCAAAGCGATCATCCCCGGTAGCTGCCACTTCCTCTACCAGTTGGCCAGCATTCAGGAATCCAATGCGGTCAGCCACATCAGCAGCGCTGAGCAAGTCATGCGTCACCATCAAGATGGCAACGCCTTGTTCGCGCAACAGGCCCAGTAATCGGTTGAACTCGGTTGTCGCCTGCGGGTCCAGTCCTGATGTCGGTTCATCCAACAACAGCGCAGGCACCTTACGCGCCAGTGCCAGCGCAATGGCGACCTTCTGACGCATGCCCTTGGAGAACCCACCGACACGACGGCCGAAGGCATCCGGTGCCAGGCCCGCCGCCGACAATGCCTGGTCGATCACGCCAGGCTCCGCATTTTGGCTCGCCAGATCAAGCAGGTAGGCAACATTTTCCCTTGCACTCAGGTGCTCGTAGAGAGCGACGTTCTCGGGGATGTAGGCCAGATTACGGCGGGCTTTGGCAGGTTCTGCAATTGGGTCGACACCTTGCACGCGAACCTGACCGGTTTGTGGAGCCAAGAAGCCCAGAAACAGGCTAAGCGTCGTGGTTTTGCCCGCGCCATTGGCACCGAGCAAGGCATAGACCTCGCCGGGACGGATATGCAAATCCAGTTGCTGGATGATGGTATGGTTACCGTAGCCTGCTACAACAGCACTGGCATCCAGCACATATTCGTAGCTGCCGGCACCCGTAGCGGATACTACTTTTTCTTTGGTACTCACGCACAGAGCCCTTTAAATCAGATTCGGATAACATGTGGCGCGCACCGCTTAAAACGACGAAAGGCACGATTCGATTGCCAGCCCTTCACTGTTCGCCACCACCAACTAGTTGCATATTTTTTGCAACTGATAATAATAATGTTATATCGTAACATTCAGTAATGCACCATTTCTGTGCGTCGCGACTGGCCTCCTTTGGCTGATCTCAGCGGTACGCAGCGCAACCAGGAGGGTGTTTCCGTTCATTCCATTTAAAGAAAGGTTGACATGCAGGCTCACGCATTCGCGGTCCCCGTTTGGCGCAAGACGCTGCTCGCGGGACTCATTTCAGGCATTCTTTGTACTTCTACCTATGCGCAGGACAACACCCAGAACAGCGTCACCGAACTGGATGTCATCACCGTCACAGCCCGGCCACTGAATAAGGCGTTCGAGGTCAACGCTGGTGCCTTTGGTGCCAAGCACACGATGGAAGTGCCGTTGGCCATCCAGAGTTACGGCACCAAGGCCATCGCCGACACGTCGGCGCGCACCGTCCGCGACGTGCTGGTAATCGACCCATCCGTGCTCAGCTCGTCTTATGGCGGTGGCTTCGACAACTTCCGCCTGCGCGGTTTTGCGATGGACAACTTCAACACCATTCGCCGCGATGGTATGACGTTGGCACCGCACTACGATGTGCCCATGGAGCTGATCGAGCGTGTCGATGTGCTCAAAGGTCCATCAGGCTTCCTGTACGGGTTTAATTCGCCAGGTGGCACGATCAACTATATCCCCAAGCGCCCCACCCTCGATCCGTTCACCGATTTGAGGCTGCAAGGCTCGTCCCTTCAGGGCCGCTATATCGCTATTGATACCAGCAACCACTTAGCGGGTGGTGCTGTCGGCTACCGTCTGAATGCGGGTTACGAAAAAAACGGTGACTTCAACCACTTCGGCGACCTGGAACGCAAGTTTGTGGGCCTGGCGACCGACTTCCGTTTCAATGAGCGTGCGCTGCTGCAATTGAATGCGGACTGGAACTGGAAGAGTGCCATGTCCGATCCGCTGTTGCGCGCCGACCAAAGTGACCGCGCTGATCCACTGAATCCGGCCAGTTATGTGTTACCGCCTGAATTTGATCGCCGCGATGCGCTGTCGCCTTCGTGGTACCGGCACAAGACTGAGGCCTATAACCTGGAAGCCAAGTTCGATTACACTTTGAGCGACGACTGGACTTCCGTCACACAAGCGAACTGGTCTCAAGTCAAGCGTCATGGTGGTTACGTCGATCTGTTCGACATCCAGCCCAACGGCGACATTGGTTATGCCGACCTGTATCAGTCGCGCGGTGAGGTCTTCACCACCTGGTCGCTGCAATCCTATCTGTCCGGCCAGATCACGACCGGGACCTTGTTCCACGACCTGTTCGTGGGTGCTTCGTATCGCCAGTTCCGTGACAAGAGCCCGTATTGGGATTTTGTTGAAAGTACCAATGGCATCAGCGTCGGCGACATTTCGGTAGGCAACATCCTCAATCCCGCACAACCACCTCGCTGGGACTTCGGCCCCGAGCAGGAGATCGACTTCAAATCCAGCATCAAGGAACGTTCTGTCTTCGCGAGTGACCTGATGACGATCAACGACCAGTTCCAGGTACTGGTGGGCGGTCGATACATTTGGTACAAGGCACGCCAGTTGTCAGCCACCGCCGAGCCGCAGGACAAGAATGTCTTCGTGCCCACCGGCGCGTTGATCTACCGCCCGACCGATAATGTGATGACGTACTTCAGCTACTCGCGCGGCTTCGAGAAGGGTGACTATGCTCCATACAACGCCAACAATGCCAATCAGCCGACCAATGCCATCGAATCCGAGCAATACGAAATCGGCTTGAAAGCGGACATCCACCAGCGCCTCAATCTGGGTGTAGCTCTGTTCGACATCAAGCGTGATGCCAGCTATTTGAACACGGCTAATGATTTTGTCAGCAATGGGCGCTTTCATCATCGAGGCATCGAGTTCAAAGCCACCGCCCCTGTCACGCGCGGATTGACGGTGCTGGGCAACCTGGCTTACCTCGATACCGAACTGCAGGCTGTGACCGATGCCACTACTCTCGGCAAGCGCAGTGAAGGTGTGCCTCGCTGGAAGGGTGCCCTGGGCGCACGTTATGCTTTCGCCGACATCCCCGGCCTGTCGTTCGATACCATGCTCAGCTACGTCGGCAGTCGTCCCATCGATGCGCAAAACAGTGGCTTCATCCCCAGCTATACGCTATGGGATGCGGGTATAGGCTATGAAACCGAACTGGGCGGTACACCCACCACCTTCCGTTTGCATGCCAAGAACCTGACTGACAAGTATTACTACGCTGGCGTGTATTACAGCGGTGGCCTCGACGTCGGTCGTGGTCGCGAAGTGTTCCTGTCGGCGAACGTCAAGTTCTGATGTTTCGGACAGGCATCCATTGCCAACGGATATCCATCATAGGACTGGCTTACGCCTTGTTGTAGGCCAGACTCTTCTGCAGCCCGGCCACGTCCGGGCGCTTTAAACCCCGCACCCTCACCCAACCATGTTCGCGATCAAGCAACGGCCGATGTCATCCTGATTGCCGAGTTCTGTTCTTGGTGTGTTTCGCTCGCCGACGTTCATGTGGTACTGGTGTCACCTGAGACAAAATCGCTCACTCCGCTGTGTCAGCAGACAAGTCCCCCAAAGACTCCATAAAATCGATAAGCGCTCTCATGCTGGCAGGCATAAATCTCATGTGTTGGAACTGCATATGGATACTCCCCTGAAAATCGCTCTGCACGTGCCACTCGGCAAGCACTTGGACAACCTCACCTGCACTAATGGCATTACGCACTACAAAGTCAGGAAATATTCCGATCCCAAAGTGTTCTTTGACAGCCTTGAGTCTCATTTCAGAGTGGTTATTGGTATATCGACCTTTCACAGCAATAGCCTCACTCTGTCCATCCCGTGTCAGAACCCATTGGTTATCGCCCTGATGGAGGCCCAGCGCTATACAGTCGTGTGCTAGCAGGTCACAGGGCTCATGAGGCATGCCGCGCTGCTTGATGTAATGGGGGCTTGCACAGAGAACAGAATGGACTCTGCCCAGAATTTTATCGACCAGGTGTTCCAGCGGCTCAGCCGAGACATGAAACACAATATCCAGATCCTGACGCGCTGGATCCTTACGTTGGTCTGTCACCATTACATGTAGCGATACCGATGGATAGGCTTTACCAAATGCCAGGAGGTGGGGCTCGAGTACTTGTTTGGCCAAGGCTTTGGGAATTGCTATTCGCAACCGCCCTCTTGGTTCAATGGAATCACTTTCCGTCACGTGTATGGCTTGAGCCGCATTGTCGAGCATGTTTCGGCATTGTTCATACACATCAAGCCCTACCGCTGTTGTGGTCTGGCGGCGTGTTGTGCGTTCGATTAGCTGTACACAGAGCGCTTTTTCCAGGCGGGTAACCTGGCGGCTTACCCCAGACGGCGTTATTCCCATCTGTTCAGCAGCGCCTGTAAAGCTGCCCGCCTCGACCACCGAAACAAATGCCGCCATATCAGGCAGTAAAGGCATTAGCTTGGGTATATCCATAATTATTGCTTAGTAGTCATTAGTATTTTGCTTTAAGAGCATATTATTGATTGGAAGATTAGAAGTTAGCATGCCCGCTTTCTGATGTGCTAACGGTGTTTCAGGGTAATGCTTAGTTCTTTTCTGCTCGTTAATAGTCAACAACGCCTCAAGCTTCCACTGCCGGAGCTATCTCTATTACTGGTTGCTGCGTTTTGGGGTACCAGCTACGCCATTACCAAAGAGGCACTTGTGTATACAGGTGCAATAGCATTCATCGCCATACGTTTTGGTCTGACCGCACTGATTCTATTGCCACTCCATATCAGGGAGATACGAGCAGGTTATGGACGTGATTGTATTCGCGCACTTCCCACCGGGGTTATATTGCTGTGCATTTTCCTCGCTGAGACTTGGGGTGTTTTCCAAACATCAGCTACGAGAGCGGCCTTCCTCATCAGCTTGTGTGTACTGATGACACCTTTGGTACAGGGATTGGTCGAGCGCCGCTGGCCGACGCTCAGACTTATGACACTGGTAGGACTTTCATTTTTCGGTGTTGTACTCCTCACCCAAACAAGCGGGTCTGAAGGTACCCAGAGCTGGAGCTTAAATACCGGCGACTATCTGATGTTGCTGGCCGCGTTGTTACGTGCAGTACTGGTCGTTGTTACCAACCGGCTGATGGCAGGCAAATCGTTATCACCCCTTGCAACCACAAGTACTCAGGCCTGGATTGTCTGCCTGGGTGCGTTGCTCATTTTTTCGCTGGGTGATGATCCGGTTTCACAGTTGCTACCACTGGAAGATGCTTTTTGGTTCGCTGCGCTCTACTTGACCCTATGCTGTACGCTTTATGCGCTCTTTGCCCAGAACTACGGGCTCAAACATACATCGCCCTCAAGGGTTGCACTACTGACCGGGTCGGAACCCGCTTTCGGGGCCCTGTTTGCTTTCCTGTGGCTGGGTGAAGGTTTAACCTGGATTCAGCTTGTTGGTGCTGGTTGTATCCTGCTGGCTACCCTGGTGGCCAGCGCAAGACGGTAGATAGACAAAGGGGCCAATTCATAATCGGCCCCTTTGCACAGATTTCCATAGGTGTTAATCGTCTTGCTATTGTTCGTTTACAACAATGACTTTTCGATGTGGGAACGGAATTTCAATACCCGCGTCATCCAGGGCCTTCTTGATCTGTTCAGGTACTGAGTACCGGATATCAAAGTAATGGGTACCATTACAGAATGGGCGTACGAGGAAGTCAACCGAGCTGTTGTTGAGGCTTTCGACCTCAATAAAAGGAGCTGGGTCCTTCAATACCTGCGGATGATTCGCTAAAACGGCTTCAATCACCTTACGAGCATCAGCGGTATTTTCTTTATATGCAATTGAAAATGTCATATCGACACCACGCACACCATGATGAGAGTGGTTAACGATCTGCTCGCCCCAGATTTTGGCATTAGGAATAATGATCTGCTGGTTGTCGAAGGTCTGTAAGATCGTGGTGAACATATCGATCTCGGTCACCTTGCCAAACTTGCCTGCCACATCGACAAAATCATTGATCTTATACGGTCGAAAAATAAGCAACATCACGCCTGCTGCCAGATTAGTCAGAGTGCCCTGCAGCGCCAAACCGACAGCCAAGCCCGCGGCACCCAGCAGCGCAATGATCGAAGCAGTTTGTACACCGAAACGATTGAGAACCGCGATTCCGACAAAGGCCAGTATGGTGTAGCGCACCAGACTTCCGAAGAATCGAAACAGGGTTTCATCCAGTTGCTCATGCCGCTTCGCTATCCGCACAACGGCCTTGTAGGCTTTGCCCGCTACCCAGACACCGATAATCAGAATGATCAGTGCGAGTAGTAAGTTCGTGGCCCAACTCACTGCCGCCGGCAGGAAGTGATTGATGTCCATCTTTTCCATCAGGTCTTGCATAGAACACCCCTTGGAATAATTTCCTTATCAAGGTTGGCTATGGTGCCTGTCGCTCTGCCGAGGCGGTTCTAACTACGAGGGCCTGCAAGAGAGCCACTGACGTGCCAAATAAATGTACACCCTCTTTTCATGCAGCACTATTGCATACATCCTCAAAAACTGGCTCCAGCCAAGTAACCAGCCATTTTTATTGCTAAAATGTGGCAGTATTTTTTAAGTAAGTAGCATCAGCGAGACACACTATGGCCACAGCCGCAGCACTGCACATTCTGGTTAAGACCGAAAAAGAAGCACTGGATATCCTTGACCAGTTAAAACGCGGCAAGAAGTTTGAAATGCTGGCCAAACGCTATTCCATCTGCCCTTCAGGCAAGCGCGGGGGTGATTTGGGAGAGTTTCATCGCGGCGATATGGTTAAACCCTTTGATGACGTGGTGTTCAAGCGCCCACTGTATAAAGTTCATGGACCGATCAAAACCAAGTTCGGTTACCACCTGATTAAGACGCTTTATCGCACCTGATCCGACCTGGACCTAGTGAAGCTATGAATAAGTCCATGGCATCTCAGGCTTGCAGGCCGGCGCACTCTCAAGGCGTGCTTTTGCAGGCGTAGTGGTGCTACGTCAAAAAAGTACAACACAGAGAGGGGGTTGGCCTGCAAGCCCCGAAGGGCGCGGCCTGAAATATCCATCTGCGGCGTTGAGCTTTTTGCCAAGGGCTACGGCCATTGCCTGCAAAGCTCGCCTTGCATCTGAACTCTTCAGGCCACGCTGAGTCGCTATCGACTTGTTCACAGCTTCCCTAGCCGCGACCTGTTCTATCTGCCTCAAAAGCGGGTCGCAGTATGCGGCGGTCAATATCGGACAGTTCAACCATATCCGCAAACCTTTCCCATTGGGCCACAACCGCCTGTACCCGCTCGATAATCGCGTTGGCGCCCTGTGCACCAAGACCAAAATATCGGCTACAGTCGCTACAGCTCTCCAGCGAGCTTTGCCGCCCTGATGCCCCCAGTGCGATAGCCTGCTGCCCCTGATTGGTTGGCTGCGGGACCACATCGTACGCCGGTGACAGTCGATACTGATGATTCTCCATATTCTTGATAAAGCCGTGGTTACGCAGATGGTCATCGGTATTGCCCGCTAGCACGTTAAACACCATACGGGTGAACAGCTCGGTACTGCCCACATCGGGCGTATCGCTGAGTTTCCTGATAAGCTCCGCCAGTGCAGGGTAGGAATACACCAGGTTGAAATCAGTCTGGCGCACCCGAGGCTGATATTTCAGTGCATGGGTACTGATAAAGTGACGCCGCCCCTGAGGTGTGATATCAAACCGCTTGACCAGCAGTACTGACCGGCCGGCGATGCGGGTCAGGCGTGTTTCAGCCGTTTCGATACCACACTCACGCATCATCAAATAGCACAGCTGCTCTGCCCTGCTCTGATCGAAAAGATCATCTGGTCGGGTAAATTTTGCGATCCAGACAACCCCTTCGTCATCCTGAACCACACTTTTGGGCCGTGCACCGCCCATAGAAGAACCAGGTTCAAGCTGACGTAACAGGTCCTCAGGAATGGGCTGATCGCTGTCCAGTACACGCTGGACGCTCTCGCCAATGCTTTCCAGCTCACTCAGGGGCTGAAATGGCTGTACCGGTTTGGGTTTGCTGCGGGACATGGAAACCCTGACAGCGCCAACCCCGGTGCCCCTTGTCGCCAGCAATTCTTCCAGCTTGTTAGCCGGCTGGCGGGAATGAAGCACCCGCATCAAGCGCTTACCCCAGTTATCGGGGCCAGCATCCAGCAATACAGCGGGGACACCATCGTTACCGTTAACGGATTGTGTGGATGCAGTCAGTGGCAGATTAATTGGATCCAGAGGGAAGGCATCAGCCCGCGCCAGATAGCTCTTGCCGTACACAAACCGACCGGTACCGCCATCGATCACCAGCCTTGCAGCCAGAACGGGTGAGGCTTCACCGGGCATATCAACAAACACCCAACCCTCTTTCACTTCATCCATGGAAGCCTCCGTTAGCAGCCTGCGCCCCCATATCAGAAATCATTGTCGAGCTCATGGGTATTGCGTACGCGCTGGCGTGTCGAGTCGGTTTCCCGTGGCGCTAATGCCGAAGTTTCGGTGCATACCGCATCCAGGTCCGATGCCGCACCATAAAGTGCCAACAGCATCATGTAGTTACCCATCGCTACGCCGGGCTCCCCGCTCTCCATCTTTTGAATGGTGCCGCGGGACAAACCGGTGCGCTCAGCAACGTCAGACTGGCGCCAATGATGGCGCTGGCGGGCCGCAACCAGACGCTGCCCCAGCTTATGCAGGGCATGTTCGGATTCGTACGGGATTATCTTCGTCATGATCATAATATTAGGCCTTAAGAGGCATAAGGTCCAAAATAATATACTTTACGTAATTCAATACAACGCTGTAGGACGCTGTGATCATATCCTAATAGCCTACAGAACCCACATGATCTCTCTGATATATTAGATTGTGTTAAATGATCCCCGCATTTAGATACCACAAGGTTGAAATGGACATTCACCCAAAGCATCCCATCTATTTCAAGCTTATGACTCTGGTAACCCTGGTGCTTCTTGGTTGCTGGGTATACTTAAGCGAATGTTCACGCAACAAGGAACAACTGGAAGAACTTGGCGAAGTTGCCCAATCACTTGCTGATAACCTGTCCATTAGCATCCATAGTTCAACGCTTTCGCTCTATGGCATTGGTGAGCTTGCGCTGCAAAGCCAAGGTTCTATCCAGGGATTGGCCAGCGTTGTGGCCAAGATGCGTGCGAGCCACCCCAATATTTTGAATGTTGCCATTCTGCCGCGTGGGGTTGTGCGACAAATTGAACCTCTGGACGAAAACCTGAAAGCACTGGGTCATGACATGTTTACAGACCCTGAGCGCATTCAAGACGCCCTGTTGGCTCGCAAAACCGGCAAGATGACCGTGACCGGTCCTTATAACTTGATACAGGGTGGGCAGGCTGTCATTGCTCGATTGCCTCTGTATGAATCAGGCCATTTCTGGGGATTTGTATCGATTGTGTATGAGTTCCCCGAGCTGATCGAATCCATGCTGCTGCAGTACAAGAGCAGTAACCTGCTCTTTATGCTGCGCTCGGGTAAGGACAAACCGCTTATCCTGGGGAATACCGAGCAACTGCCTGAGCAGCATGTCGAGCAGGTCATCAAACTGCCGAATCATGAATGGTTGCTGCAACTCGCCTACCGCCCCACATTCAATTGGCTACTGGTTTTCAAAATCCTTGGCGCTGCTCTCACAGCCCTTGTACTTTGCTATGTTTACCACCGCGTACTTAAAACCATTGCCAGTGAATATCAGCTTCGACAGGCTTTAGCTCATAGCGGCAGCGAACAAGCTACGCAGGGACAGCGGCACCTGTTAGCACGCATTACACATGATCTGCGTGCGCCGCTGCAGCATATTTTGAATGAGGCACGCCACCTGACACGCGGTAATTCGCAACATCAGGCGCAAACAATTGAACAGAGTGTGCGCTATCAGCTGTCGCTGGTTGATCAGTTGCTGGAATACTCTCAAATGCAGAATCGAGATAATTCAGCACAGCCGGAGTCAGGCTATACCTACCACTATCTCAAGCAAATTGGTGACCAGGCGCAGTCTCTGGCAGCAGCGAACGGCAATCGCTTTCACCTTACGCTTGCACCAGACCTTCCCGCGATAGTCGAAGCTGACTTTGTTCAACTGCAGCGGGTTCTGATCAATTTGCTCAGTAACGCAGCCAAGTTTACCGAACTGGGCGATGTTAGCCTCAGCGTTGAGACATTGGAGGCAGCTACCGATCACTGCACACTACGGTTCAGTGTTCGTGACAATGGTCCCGGGATGCTCAACAGCCACGGGAAGCACGCCAATAGTGGCACCGGCCTTGGCTTGATGATTGTGACGGACCTATTGCGGCAGATGGATGCTGCGCTTGAATACAGCAGCTGCGCTGATGGCGGGTCTCATTTTCATTTCGACCTGGCACTTCCTTTGCCTGCTGATACACCCGATGCCTATATAGAGCGCCACGTATTGGAATGGAGCGAAGAAGAACTGCGTATTCTCCTGGTCGACCCGGATCCGGTCAGCAGGGAATCTCTCGAAGAGTTATTGCTTGGTTACGGAATGGATGTACTGTCTTGCGGGAGTATTCAGGAAGCTAACCTGGTGGCGGGAAAAGGCTCGGTCGATCTTGTTTTGACAGAAATGGACCTTCCCGACGGAACAGCTTGGGAGTTTCTCAAGGCAACAACAGCAATACCCGCATCAACGCCGGTTATGCTCTACACTTCACGCCCTGCTCAGCCCAGCAGTCATCTATCATTCGCTGCCGAGTTACTGCGCCCAGCCGGAAGTGATCAATTGCTGGGGGTTATCGAACAGCTGGTTAAAGAGAAAGAAGAAGCCGGAAGCACCTGAGGTGCTTCCGGCCAAGCCACTAGTCGATCAAAGTTGTTTGCACCTCCAGGGTTACTGTTTCACCTCCGGTCAGTGTGGCGGAGTATTGGGTGTAGCCACCATTGATGCTGCCTTCATTCCAACCACTATCGCTGTCCAAATTGATCGAGTCGGCATTATCACCACTGATCTTCAGCGCGTTGCGGCTATCAGTCATATCCAGCACATCCTGTGCGCTGAGCATATTGATGGAGTTGCTGCCCATGCCACTCAGATCCAGCGCTTCGATATTTGATAAAGCGGCGCTCAATTCAGAGCCTGCAAGCCCTTCGTTAAAGCGCAGTTGAACCACATCCTCACCGCCAAAGCCATCAATGGACTGGCCCGTCCAAAGCAGCTCATCGTTACCGGAGGTAGCGAACTGTTCGGTGACACCGCCGGTATCGATAGGCTTGAATTCGGTCCAGTCAGATGGCTCGCCACCGCCGCTTTCTTCGGTACGGGCTCTTACCTGTACATCGGCCAGGTCACCCGCAGCCTGCACAAAGCCAAGTTTCTCAGCGTCTTCAGGCGTCAGGCCATTAAGGGTGTAGTTACCACTGCCATTATTAACCACTTGTTCCGTACCACTGATCAGTACCCCATCGAGATAGAAGGCAGCATGCTCACCCATACCCGTAAACTCCAACGACAACGTCTCGCTGGATTCATCCTGATAATCACCCGTATCCGGACCGACCGCTGCAGGGTCAGCCAGCTCATGGTTGAGGTTTAGCTGAATGATGTCACCCTCGGTGCCAAAGCTCGGCGTTGGCTTGAACGAATTCAGGCCATCCGCAACAGGGTTAACCACGAGGTTGAACAGCTGCTCGCTGACGGTTTCAGAGGCAAGGGTGTTTTCACCGGACGTTACCTGAAGCTTCAGGCCAGCCAGAGTACCACTCCAGTTCTGAGGCGGCATGATACCGACATAACCAGGAATACTGCCCTGCCCCAACAGCCAGGTATTGGCTGTACCATCGCCGCCAGCGTTGTTGGACAATTCCGCCAGGGATGCATCTTCGGCACTGTTGCCCACGAAGACCAGGAAGCCGTTCGGAATATCCCTCAGCAGGACAGTCCCGATCGATTCAGAGCCATCGGTGTCATTCAAGCCATTATCGGTAATGTTCAGCTGAATGACGTTGGACTTGTCTGCTTCGGCTTGCTGACTGCCATTCTCCAAGCCACTCGCAGGCGCCACACTGAAATCATAGCCACTGTTTACGGGCTGAATCACACCTGTTTCAGCACTCGTTCCCGTGACAACCCGGTCTGAGCCTATCTCGGTTCCCTGTGCCCAGGCCGAGAGGCTCACGGAGCCATCACTGTGAGTGCTGGACGGTGTATATGTCAGAACAACAGAGCTGGACGGATCTACCCCTTCGATTACATAGTAATTGCCATCCGGGACACCATTGATGCCGCTCACCGATGTCTGGGCCAATTCCGTTGCACCCTGCTTAAGCACACCTGTTCCATCAATACCCGAGTCATCCAGCTGTAGATAGAGTTTTCCATCCACCAGTGACCAGTCCGGTGCATCAGCACTGTTTGCCAAATCCACGGTGAACGTCAGGTCGCTACCTTCATCGACAGCAGGCGCACTGATGGAAATTTCAGGGGTGTCACTGACCGGCTGCACGGCAAAACTGGCACTGGGGTCAATCGTCGCTTCATTACGTAACCCGCTGGGCACATAGGTTGTCAGCTTGGCATCGAAATCAAACGTGCCTTTATTGGTGTTCCAGTCAGCTGGCGGCGTGATGCTGATGTTCTGCATCAGGGTTTGCAGTTCAGCATTCCCCCCCGTACCCGAGGCCGTCCAAACGGTTTCGCCGTTGATCACCGTTTCGATCATACCGCTGATTTCAGTGCCTTCAGGGACATTGGACAATGTGATGTTGAAACCATTACCGGTTACGCCACTTTCAATCTCACCATTGAAGGCATCGCTGACTAAAAAGGACGTGTCCTCAGTTGGATCAAAATCGGTTTGTGACCAATCCACAATCACGGCCGGCGGCGCACTGCCGGGGCCATCCCCAAAATCAGTCGTTAAACTCACACTTATTGTGTCCGTCAGCAACTGGCTGTTGCCGGCATCTTCTGTGGTAACGGTGACGCTTATCGGGTGGTCGGTCAAAGCATCTGCTTCATAGTGAACATTCAATTGAATGGACTTGGTCAGTGCCGAATTGAAGCTATCGTCCGTAACGAACAGCCACTGACTACCGCCGATAAAATCGGCACCTTGAACAGTAACACCCCCTGGAACACCATCCAGCAGAATACGCGTCAGCTGTTCGCTGCCATCATAATCGCCACCATTAACGCCCTGGTTTGCGACATTCAGGTCAATCGTCGTAATGCCTGGCTCCGTCATACTGATGGCATTACTGCTGACCAGTGTCAGATCTGGCTGATCCGTCACAGGATTAACACTGACGTTGTAAGTTTGCTCACCGGAGAGGCTGGTTGTTGAGCCTGCACCTGCATTATTACCCTGATCAGTTACCTCGTACTGAACGCCGAAACTGCCAGAGCCGTGCCAGTTGGCATCACCTTTCAGATAAATGTTGCCCATGGCCGTTGCATCGAGCTTGTACCAGCCATCTTCCAGGGTGACGCCCTCTGCTGCTCCATCCAGCTGACTGCCTGTTGCGCCGACAGTCAGGCTAAAGCCAGAAGCATCGTCAACATCGGCCTGCTTGATCCAGACAGCGGTAATGCTTTCCCCTGTTTCCGCGTTTTGCTGCTGCACACCAAAATCAAGCAAGGCGGGTGTATCTTCGTCGGCGCTTCCACTCAGATTCATGGTAGCTTCCGGGGAAGGCTCAATTCTGATCTGCAAGTCGTGATCATCGGTGCGTGAGTGACCATCGTCCTCGGTCGTAATGGTCGATAAGACAAATGTGTCTGAATCACCACCAAAGTTTTTCGGTGTAGTGACTTTGATGTTATCCCAATCGCCCGGAGTGAAGGCCCATTCACCGTTACCCAGCGAGGTTGCACCCTCCACACCAAAACCTTCAGGTAGCCCTTTCAGTTTGAAGCTCAGGGTTTCAGAGCCATCTGCATCACTCAATGCCGGCATGCTGTTGAACAAATCGCTGAGCATCACTCCGCCAGCAACATCGACCGATTCTTCTACAAAGCCCTGGGCATCAAGTGACTTCAGATCAACGCTTGCCGGGTCCGCGACACCTTTGGGGGTCACATTGATGGTGAGATCAAACGACGCGGACTCATTCTCATACAGGGTACCGTCGACCCTCAGACTATCGACAGCAACTGTTCCGACTTTGAGGGTAAACGGCTCATTCGAATGTTCTGGCGCGGTAATAGCCATGCCAGTGCTGCCTATTGCCGGATCAAAGTCTTCGATTACCAGCTTCCAGGTGCCATTGCCGTTATCAGTGACCGTATAGCCATCAAAGTTCGTATCAGATATTTCATCGGAGCCATATTTGAGCACGGCCCCATCGGGAATTTCGTCAATGGTAACCTTGTAGGTCTCCGAAGGATCTGAACTGCTTGGACGAATAGACAGCGGTACCTGTGCGTCCTCATTGCCCTTCACACGAGCGGTTACGGTAGTCGTTACAGCATCGGCAACCGGAGTAATCAGTACATTGGTCAGTACCGCACTGCCGCTCACAGCCTCAACCGTCTGGCCGCCATCATCATCCGTGTCGACGGTCACCGCTTGAACATTAATCTTGAATTGACCGGAGAAGTTTTCCGCACCCTTGAACTGCAGGGTATCCAGATATTCAACCGGGATACGTACGGCATCGCCACCAAAGGTCTGGGTGACCCATGCGCCGCCCTCTTCGGTTGTATCCCCGTTGGTGGAATAGCGGAACTGGGAACCAACCGGGTCGGTTTGCTTGCCATTGGTTGCGGTAAGCTCGGGCGTCAAAGCGGCGAACAGCTGCTCATCGTCTTCTACCGTCCAGTTGCCCTTGAGATTGAACGTATTTTCAGTGCCCAACGTAAACCACTGGTCCTCAAAACCCTCGGTCTGATATTCGTGATTGGGCGACATACCGATATCAAAAGTACCGTTGCCATCCGTATCCGTCGGCTGATGACTGGCATCAAAGGTTTCAGCCACCGGCGTAACCGTGATACCCACAGTGTGAGTAGTCGTCACGGGAGCACTTGTGACCGTGCTGCCATTCACCGTTTGGCTATCTGCAGAGGTTACAGACACGTCAACACTGGCATCCAGACTGCTGTGTGCAGGTGGCGTCAGGGTAAAGTCGGATAGAATGTCTTCCAGGTTGTAACCGTTGAGAGCCTGGATGGTGTGAGTTTCGCCATTGGAACTGATTGTCCAGTTACTGCCTTCACCTGACATGGCTTTATCAAAGGTCCAGGTGCCGTTGGTATCGGTTGGAACAGTAAAACTCACCTCGGTGATGATTTCAGTTCCATCCGTTCCGGTATCGGTTACCTGAATACCCGAGAGGAAGGCAACAGCGGTATCTTCCGGCGTTTCCTGGTTGCTGGAGGTATTGATATCACCTGCGACCGGGTTCACGTGCATGTTCAGGGTGACGGTACTGGTTTCTTCTCCCGGCTTGCCGCCATGGCTGTCCAGATCCGTATCGCCATCGGTATCCACTGCTTTGAGGGTGACACTGATGCCGTTGATATCACCACTGAAATCTTTCGGCGGTGTAATCGTGATGGATGGGAAGCTATCGGTGCTTTCACTCAGCCCCGGTGCCGGAATGTTGATCGTCCCACTCGCATCGATTGTGGTATTGCTTCCGCCTACACTGACGACGCTACCGGCTGGCAGTCCTTCGATAACCAGTTCACGGCCTTCACTGCCGTCCTTATCATTGAAGTTGGCGCTCAATAGAGCGGTCAGATCCACCGGACTATCCTCATCCAGTGTTGCGGTATATGAACCTTCATCGGTGCCGTTAATTGCAAGCACTACCGGGTCGGTAATGGCAATCACTTCAACATTGACACTGGCTGTATTGTTGGCCGATGGAACACCAGCCAGCTGGTTACCATTCACATCCACTTCATAGGAATCTACGCGGGCTGTGACTGTAAAATTGTCAGCATCATGTGCTGGGGGTAGCACTTTTAATGCGTCGTACTGGGCCTGTGTTAGCACAAGGTCAACGTCTGCAGCACTCAAGCCATTGAGATGATTGCTGCCATCCAGGTATTCCTGAATCAGTACGGTTACCGGTCCACCCGTTGTAGTGAAGAGCTCTGTGTCAGCATTGGCACCGTCCAGTATTTTTACGCCAGCAGGAACACCTTCAAGGCTGATAGCACCCAGGCGCTCGGGATAGTCAGCATCACCTGCACCCGCTTCCTGAGCCGGGTCTGTAATGGTCGGGGTATTCAAACCTACGGCAACAGCCACATCTTCATCAGTGATGACATTAGCAGCATCGCTGGTTACACCCGGCATGTCTGAAATCGGGTTAACCGTTACCACAACGGTGTACGTCTTGGTATCGTTATCCGTCACAGTGGTATAGGTGAAAGTATCATCGCCGCTGAAGTTGGGATTGGGTTCGTAACTGATCGTGCCGTTTTCATTGACCTTCGCCTTGCCATGAGGCGTTTCCACCCAGCCATCGGCATCCGGTGTTTCGCCATCAATACTGGTGTTATTGCCAGTGGCATCGGCATTGGTCGTGAAGGTGTTCTCTGGATTACCCTCGCCTGAATCTTCGTCAACAATCTTGTTTTGTGAAACATCCGGGTCCGGGTTGTCGTCGGTTACCGTAATTTCGAATGTATTGGTTGCCGTATCCGTGTCGGCATCAGTGACAACAAAATCAAACGGCATAGTGATCGCATCGCCACTGGTTGGATTATCCAGTGGAGCGTGAAGCACAAATTCATAGCTTGCGCTGGCAGACGCCGGATCCTTGATCGTAGCGGTGAAGACAACAGGGCCACCATTGCCAGCCGTTGCTGTGAGCACATGACCGGCTGTATCCAATGACCAGACCACAGCTGTGCCACCAGATGTAAGGCTTAACCCATCGAGTGAAGCTTGATCTGCCGCGAAGGCTGTATCAAACAACGCGGCTTCATCATCAGCACCTGTATTGACACTGAGAGTGCCGGTTTGGGTCAGTGCTACCTCGTTGGGGGCACTGCCTGTCTCCAGGCTCGCTTCGCTCACGGTTGAAGACCCGGGCGTACCGATGCTGGGGCCGTCATCCTGGAACTGCATGCTACCCAGGTTAATGCTTTGGCTGTCTTCGGCTGTATCGCCATCAGCATCCGTAAGGGTAGCGGTAGCGGTAAGTGAGATCAGGTCCGCTTCCAGGGAAGCAATTTCAGTAACATTATCCGTAATCGGATGATCAATTGGCTCCGATTGGGTCAGAGAGACCTTGCCATCGCCATCAACGCTGACACTAAAGACTTCACTGCCATCACCGGTTTTACCCAGCACTACGCCATTTTCAAGGCTCAGGGTGATAGCATCGCCGCCACTGGTGAGAGACGTACTGGCACCTTCTACCAAGTTCAGGGCATACGCCCAGACCTCAGATTGCTCGCCATCGCTGCCTGCATCCTTACTGGCAACATTAAAAGCGCCGGCGTAATCGACCTCTGCCGTGGAAGTGCTGCCGCTTGCCGTTTCTGCATCCTGAGTCTGCAGAGGGTCAGCAGTGAAGGCCGGTGTACCCACGGTAATCTCGGGACCATCGTCTTTGAAGATAAGACGATCACCGATGTTTTGTGACAGCGGTACTTCATCACCGTCCTTGTCGACCGCAATCAGATCCAGGCTAAGGGCATCACTGGTCAGTGTTACTTGGTCATCAGGGTTACTGGTATCACCATGACGAATGGCAAGCGACTGATTAAGCGTAACCGTGCCATCAGTGTCCAGGCTGACAGTGAATACCAGATTGCCACTTTCGTTCTTGCCTTCAACGACCCCTTCAGTTTCCTGGCTCAGGACCACAGCCTGCCCGGTAGCCGTATCCACCAGACCTGAATCACTGTTTTTGATGGTCAGTTTAAAACTGCTGGCATCGGCATCAGCCTGGCCATCCGCACCGTAGTTGATCTCACCAAACAGCCCCGAGAAGTCTACGCTCGCATTGGTGGCCAAATCGGTTTCATCAACCGTAAGTGTCGGGTTACCCATACCGGCTGCAATTACCGGCTTGTCATCGACAATGGTGACATCCAGGGTACCAGTTCCATCCTGTGAGCTTGCATCACGATCGACCACAGTCAGCGCAATACTATCCGTCAGGGTTTCATTATTTGTGCCCTGATCATGATCCTGAGTGCTGTCCTTGAGCGCGTAGGTGTAGCTGATAATGCCACTGCCATCCAGCAGATTACCGCTGCTATCCGTATCGGTATTCTCAGGCGTGTAGTCGGTAATGCTCAGGGTGCCATAGAAAGTATCAAGCGTAACCGGTGAGCTTTCACTGGCCGCAAGCAGCATAGACTCAGTGATCTCCGTACCGCCAATAATGACTTTCTGTAGCCCGTGTTTTGAATCTACCGTGATTTCACCTGTGGTGCTGTCCAGCGTATTGGCTGCATCTGTACCCACATTATCCAGAGAGGACTCATATACAGTTGCCTGGCCTGCCGCATAGGCATCACTTTCATTGCCATCAACGGGTGTAATCGCAGGCGGATCATCCTGGCCATTGATGGTCAGGGTCAGCGTTGTAGTGCTGGTATCGCCATCCGCATCAGTAATGGTGTAGACGAAGGTTTCCGTCAACGTGTCGCCATCGCCCAGGTTCTGTACCACCGGCAGGCTGTTATCCAGCGTATAGGTGTATGCGCCGTTTGCATCTAGGGTGATCTGGCCGTATTCGCCCGCCACGCTGCTGCCGACATTACCGCTGGCATCGATGGCAGTATCCGAACCGGACTTCACGCCCGTAATCGGCCCCGGGCTATCAGGACCATCGGCACCGATACGATCGTTGGTGAAGACGTTATTGGTGAGGCTTGGAGTATCTTCCGTAAGCTCACTTATGTCGGCATTCGCGGTGGGGACATCATCGATGATATTGACATTCAGTGTACCGTTGTCAGTCACATCACCCATATCGGTTACTTGCAGGCCGATCTGATCGAAACCGTTGTCATCCTCCGCGGGTGCCGTGTTGCTGTACTCTTTGGTCAGCACATAGTCATAGGCGAGCGTGCCCGCAGTCGGAATACCGTTGTAGTGGTCTGTTTCAGTGAAACCGGTGAGCGTTAACGTGCCATAGTCAGTCGTAATGCTGATGTGCGTGCCACTGTCGGCCGGGTCCAGCCCCTGCAGGGTCGCAAGCGCAAGCGCCTGCCCGCCCACACTGACACTTTTGATTCCGTCGCTGGCTTCGACATCGATCGCACCGCTCGTTTTATCTGAATCATCGGACTCGACCCGTCCACGTTCATATACGGTTGCCTGCCCGTAGGTGGTCAGATCATTTGAGTCTTCATCACCGTTGCCATCTTTGGGTGTAATGCTCGGCGCACCGTCTGTGAAACCGTTAATATCGATGGTCAGTGTAGTCGTGGACTGGTCACCATCGTTATCGGTGAGCGTGTAACTGAACACATCTTCCAGCGTTTCACCATCTTTCAAACCGTTCACCACCGGATGGGTGTTATCCAGTTCATAGGTGTAGGTGCCAGTGCTGTTCAGAATCAGCGTTCCGTATTGACCAGAAATCTCGGTGGCCAGATTGCCGTCACTGACGTGAGCAGTTGTTGGCGTACCAGCCATCACCCCGGTCAATGTGGTTTCATCTGCGCCCGGTACATCGACCACGTCATCGGTCGAAGCGCCGCTACCGTCAAAGACATTGCCGGTGATCGCATCAATATTCCCTTCAGTGACTGTGTTGCGGTCAGCCTTGGCCTCTGGTTGAGTATCGGTGACAAGAATCGTCAGATCCTGAGGCGTGGTGGTGTTATCCAGCTGATCCGTGACCGTGAGTGTGAAGGTATCTGTAATACTTTCATCACCTTCACTATGGTCTTTATGAGTACCATTTTGTTGATACTCATAGGTCACATCGCCGGTATCAGGATCAAAACCGGTCAGCGTCAGGAGTCCCTCGGTACCGGGAATGGTGATAGTTGAGGTGCTCAGGCTATCGAGCTGATCAGCCGTAACCGTGCTACCACCGACCGCAATCTGCTTCAGCCCATCAGGGGTTGTGACTTTAAACGTTCCGGTCACGGGCTGATCCGCATCTTCGGCTATGCTGTGATCGCCCGTTTCAGCACCATTTTCATTATTGACGCTCAGGCTGGGTGCTCCATCACTCAACCCGGTAACCGTAACGGTAAGTGTCGCGGTATCTGTACCACCTTCGCCATCACTGATGGTGTAGGTGATACTGGTCGTCGCCTCATCACCGGGATTCAGTGCACTGAACTCACCGCTGGGGTCAAAATCGTAACTGCCGTTCGGGTAGACCGTAAAAGTACCGCCGTTATCACCGGGCACAGTTACACCGGCATCGACCACCGGAGTTTCGTTGCTCTGATCCGGGGTCTGGATAGTTGCCACGTGCAGCTCATCGCCATCCGGGTCGCTGTCATTGGGCAGCAGCCCGCCGTTTTCATCCACATTGAGGATGGTATTTTCATCGGTGCTGTTCGTGTCATTGACGGCTTCCGGCGCCGGATTGGTAATGGTCCACTTGAAGGTTTGCGTATGTGTTTCACCACCCTGACCGGTGCCCGTCAGCCTGATGGTATACACACCATCATTACCCCCCTGGCTCGCAGGGGCCGTCAGCAGGCCTTCGATTTTGCCAGTAAGGCTATCGAATGTAAGTCCATCTGGAAGGCCTGAAATCTCGAACGTAATTTCACCGTCCAGATTACTGAACAGCTTCCCGAGGTCCAAGGTGACAGAAACAGGCTCGCTGTCCACATCTACACGATCCGGTGGCGTGGGTAGCTCCGGTTCGGGTTCAGGGTTGGGCTCCGGCTCAGGTTCGGGGTTTGGCTCTGGCTCTGGCTCTGGCTCTGGCTCTGGCTCTGGCTCTGGCTCTGGCTCTGGCTCTGGCTCTGGCTCTGGCTCAGGTTCTGGCTCAGGTTCTGGCTCAGGTTCTGGCTCAGGTTCTGGCTCAGGTTCCGGCTCAGGTTCCGGCTCAGGTTCCGGCTCGGGTACCGTTGTATCCATCAATATTTCTTCCAACCCCGAACTGGCATTTTCTCGTTCCGGCTCCAACTCTTCATCCTTGTCTGGCCATGTCATTGCCAGGGGATCAAGCACTTCCCTGATGGCAGCCACTGTCAGTGGTGTAATACCATCGGTCTCTACAATTTCAAATACACGAACAAGCTGTAAAAACCTGTGTCCATCTGCCAAAGCTGAACCGCGATCACTGTCTTCCGAGCGAGTTTCTTCTGCGTCAGCTGGATTAGCTGGCAACGTAATAACCGGAATATCGGCATCTTCGGCAACCGCTTCGTTGGCCGGTTCTGCGCCTACAAATCTCAAAGGACGCTCGCCACCAAAGTCCATTACTATTTGGGTTGTCTCCGTGGTGATAAGGGACTCACCCGGCTGCATCTGGTCACCGGATGCCAGCAAACGCCGTTCACCGGATGCATTTTGCACCCATGCCTGACCACTTACAGAGATCACAGTCGCTACAGTATTCATATCCGCCTCTTTACTGTTTTGTATGCCGTTCTGGGAGCTGTGCCGGTTCCATCCGGTCAGCGTTCACCCATAGCATTGTCTTTGGCACGTAAAATGGGTTTAAGCAGGTAGGAGAGCACCGTGCGCTCTCCGGTTATGATGTCGAGTTGGGCGGTCATGCCAGGCATAACCTCCAGCGCTTCAGAAAGCGCTTTTTCGTTGGTGATTGCGCGCACCAGGTAATAGGTGTTGTCACGTTTATCGGTGATCGTGTCAGCACTGATATGTTGCACTTCGGCCTCAATGCCACCGTAGACAGAGAAATCATAAGCATGGAGTTTGATCATGGCCGGCAGACCTGGTCGCAGGAAGGCGATGTCACGAGGCGCTATTTTGGCTTCCACTAGCAAACGGTCGTCCGCAGGGACGATTTCAACGACTGCATCACCTGAACCTACAACTGCACCTTCTGTGCTGTAGAGAACTCGCTGAACCGTTCCGCTGACAGGCGATCGCAGCTCAGCTGACTTGACCCGGTCAGCCAGGGCAACCGCCCCTTCTTTCAAACCACTCAATTCAGCTGAAGCGTCACTCAACTCTGTGCGCCAACGGTTGCGGGCGGTGTGTGCCACTTCAGCAATACGCGCTTCCGATTCTTCAATGGCAGCCTTTTGTCGCTCAACATCTGCTTGCGCACG
Organism: Marinobacterium sp.; assembly: GCA_048264005.1. GTDB lineage: Bacteria > Pseudomonadota > Gammaproteobacteria > Pseudomonadales > Balneatricaceae > Marinobacterium. Next base: position 361,683 of record JBLXDP010000002.1, on the reverse strand, counting down.
CTGCAATTCACCAGATGCTGCTGCCAGATCTCGTTCAAGGCGTAGCAGTTCAACTTTTGACACAGCACCAGATGCCAGCAAGGGGCGCGTGACGCTGAGTTCTTGTGAAGAAAGATGAACAGCTTGGCGTGCTGCTCTGACTTTTGCCTGAACCTCGTCCAGGGCGCGTTGCTGCTGACTCAGTTGCTCGCGGGCAATTGCCAGTTTTTGGTCATACTCGTCACGGCTTTCACGGAAAAATGCATGCTCTCGCTGCAATACCGCCCGTTGCTCCGGACTTAGCGATGCCATTTCATCAGGCTGCCAAATTTCACCATTAAGTAGCGCTGCAAGGCGCTTTACCTTTGCTTGCAGGGCAAAAATGCGAACTTCAGTTTCCTGAAAACTTGATATGAAACGGGTTGGATCTATCCGTGCCAGCAGATCCCCCGCTTTTACCTGATCACCCTCAGCTACGAACAGCTCGCGTACCACACCGCCGTCCGTGGACTGGATGATCTGTAACTGGCTGGCCGGGATTACCTTGCCTTCACCGCGGGTTACTTCATCAATGGGTGCCAGCCCTGCCCATACCAAAAGTAGAGTAAAAATGAACAGGATGACGTAAATCAGTCCACGTGCCCCGGGTTCACGAGCCTCTACCAGGCTGAACTCGGCATCCTGAGTCCAGTCAACGCTTTCGGATTCGACGCGACTCAGTAGAGGGTTCATCAAGCCTTGCGCCAGTCGCCCGGAACCAGTGCCCGGTGCGGCGAGATGACCCAATGCTTCAAAGCCACCCTGTTCAAAGGTCTTGTTGTGTTCACTCATGCGGCACGCCTCAACTGACCTTTGTTGAGCGCTTCAAGCACTTGCTGCTTGGGGCCATCCGCAATGATCTCGCCCTTGTCCATGACGATTAGACGATCGACAAGCATAAGCAAGCTGGTTCTGTGTGTGATTAACAGCAAAGTACGGGGCTTGCAGTAGGCTTTCAGGCTTGAACAGATGTGCTGTTCCATCATGCTGTCCAGCGCGCTTGCAGGCTCATCCAGTAACAGAACGGGTGCTTCAGTCACAAGCGCCCTGGCCAATGCCACGGTCTGGCGTTGACCACCGGACAGTGCACGCCCGTTCTCCCCTACTTGCATGGACCATCCGTCAGCATGGCGTCCAATAACGGATTCCAGACCGGATGTTCTCAAAGCACGACGAAGGCGTTCGGGCTCTACCAGGTCATCTCCCAGGGTTACATTGTCGAAGATGCTTCCGTTGATGAGCTGCACATCCTGCGGCAAGTAGCCCAGATGACGGCGTAATTCTGCAGGGTCCAGCTGCTGCTGATGTACGCCATCGATATATATATCGCCTTCAGTCGGGCGATACAGGCCGGCTATCATTTTCTCCAACGTGCTTTTGCCGGAGCCGGCGGCACCTAAAATGGCCACCTTTTCACCGGCTGCTATACGCAGAGACACCTGTTTTAAAGCCGGGCGATCGGCACCCGGATAGGTGAAGCTGACCTTATTGAACTCGATATCTCCGCGTACTTTTTCGCGGCTGACATACTGTTTCTCGTTTTCGCGATCCTGGGGAACGGCCATCATTTCTTCGAGGGTATTTAGCGATGCAGCAGCCTGATGATATTGCGTGAGAAGAGCCGCCGTCTGGGACACAGGTGCCATGGCACGGGAACTCAGCATGTAGGCTGCGATCAGCGCGCCCTGAGTCAATTGACCGTCAATCACCAGATACACACCGATGATGATCATGCAGACTGCAACGGTCTGCTGCACCCAGGCAGCTCCAGTGGTTACTGATGCACCCAACAGGCGCTGGCGGCTACTGCAACCGGCAAGAAAGCGTGTGGACTGCTCCCATTGCCGCTGCATACGACCGGTTGCATTAAAGCTTTTCAGCACCGGCAGGCAGTTCAAACTTTCGATCAGGCCTGCTGAGCGCTGTGATGATGCCTGCCCTGACACTTCCGCCAAGCGGTGCATTCTTTGCTGCACAGACAGTGCATAGATCAACAAGGCACCAGCACCGACTGCAACCGGGATCGACATCAGCGGATCGATCAGCAGGATAATAAGCAGGAATAACAGGAAGAACGGCAGATCCACCAAAGCCGTAACCACGGCAGACCCACAAAACGCCCTGACACTGTCAAAACTCTGGATGTTGCCGGCAACGGCTCCTGCAGAGGCCGGCCAGTGCTCAAGCCGCATGCCCAGCACACGTTCCATTATACGCGCTGACAGGCGTGCATCTGCCCGCCCGGCTGCCAACTCCACAAACCAGGTGCGCAACATGCGCAGAACCAGGTCAGAGAAGATGACAATGGCTGCACCTGCCGCCAGGACCCAGAGTGTTTCCGTGCTCTGGTTGGGTACCACCCGGTCATACACATTCATAACGAAAAGCGGCATGGCCAGAGCAAAAAGGTTTACACAAAGGGATGCCAGAATAACGTCGCGATAGATGCGACGATTACGGCGAATAGCCGACCAGAACCAGTGTCCACTGTCGGCGCTCGCGGCCTTCTCTGCAGACGTTTCGGTCAACTTCAATGCCGGACGACAGTAGTAAACTACGCCTGAAAAATCGGCGGCCAGCTCATCCACTGGCATGCTCTGTGGCTCAAGGCCCAGCTCGGGCACACGAACAACGGCCTTACCTTCACCCAGATTGAGGCTTTCAAGCAGACAGGCGCGATTACCATTCAACAACAGGATGCAAGGCAACAGATTGGAATTGATGCGCGGCAAAGCCTGACGCACAGGACGCGTCAGCAAACCTGCCCGCTCCGCTGCACGGGGCAGCAGAGAGGGCGTCAGTTGACCGCTTTTGAGTGGCAGGCCTTCGACCAGCGCATCCCGTGTCAGGGACGCACCGGTGCTATGCGCCAGCCACAATAGGCAATGGCACAAAGGATCATCGTGCATGTCGGGGGCTCACTTGGCACGATGGCCTTACTTGTTAAGGCTTACCAAAGCTTCAGAGACGGCAGCGCAGTAACGCGCTGGCAACTCTTGCTTTTGTTGGACTACGTCCATGTCAGTCAGGCCTTCCATAGCGGGTGCCATACCCAGCCTGTCAAGGAGTTCACCCATACTGTTCAGTACCTGAAGACGGTTAAGCAGCAGCTCAAATTCGGCGTGAATATAGTTACGCTCCGCCTGGAAGGACTCGTTTTCGGCATCCAGTACATCCAGCAAGGAGCGGCGGCCAATGCTGTACTGGTGACGGTAGGCTTTAACAACGTTAAACGAGGACGAACGGTGCTCGGCCAATAGCTGCAGCTTCTGCTCCAGATTACCTTGCTCTGCCCAGGCGATGGTGGCTGTTTGGCGCAGATCAACACAGGCTTTATCTCTCAGGCTTTCTGCCTGACCGATACGATTATTGGCAGCACGCTGAGCCGCGCGGTCACTGCCACCACGGTAGAGGTTGTAGCGCAGACGCAGCTCAACAAGGCTTTCATCACCCATGCTGTCCGGGTCGGTGCGATTATCAAAACCGTTGTTATTTTCGTAAAGCCCCTGTCTAAAGCCCAATTCCAGTGTTGGATAGTTATCAGACTTGGCAACGGTCAACGCCGAACGTGCCGCGCCAATGTTGGCAAACGCTGCATGGATCGATGGGTTGTTGGCAAATGCACTTTCCAGAACCGGCTCAAGTGTTTGCGGCATGCTTATATTCAGGTCATACACCGACTGCATGTTCGTCTCTGGAGCGCGCCCGACCAGACGCTGGAAACGTGCCGTTACACTTTGGAGATTGCTGATCTCTGTTTTGAGATTGGAGCGCGCAAGGGCCAGTCGCCCTTCCGCCTGATACAGGTCGGCACGATTGCCCACACCCTGGTCGTTACGCTCCTGAACCTGATCGCGGACACGAATATGGTCATCAACATTAATCTGAGCCATCTCGACCAACTGTCGGTAGCGGACAACATCGAGATACACCTGAGCCACTTCGAGCGCCTTGTCTTCCGCTTCACCTCGCAGACGGTAATACTGCTCGAGTTGCTTGTGTTCGGCTTCATCAACACGGCCACTGACCTTGAAACCATCAAACAGCATCTGTGTTACTGAAAGCTCGGCGTAATTTCGATCGAAAGTACCACGGTTGTCGAAATCACGGCGGGCCTGCCCCAGGGACATATCCAAATCGACACTTGGCAGATAACCGCCTTTTTGCTGACGGGTTTCGGCACTCAGTGCACGCAGCGCATCGGCCTGAAAACGCACTTCAGGGTTTGATTCCAGTGCTTCAGCCACAACTGAAGTGATGTTTTCAGCGTTTACCTGACCACTGGTTGCCAAACATGCACCGGTTACCAACAGGGCTGCCCAGTGATTACTCTTCAAGCGGTTTTTGGGGGCCGCGTCCATACAAAACATCTCCTTTAACAAGCTCTTTTGAGCCGGGGGGCTAACACTTAACAGATAGTCTGCAAACTGTTTGAGCACCCATATACAGAGGGGTTTTCCATTTGGATCACAACAGTTTGCAAAATATTTGAAAAATTTTATATCGCCATTCTAGGCAGCCCGGAAAAGGTTACTTTTGATATTAAGGATGAAAGCTTTGCTTGAAAGGAATAACGATCAAAAAACAAACAGAAGCGGTATCAGGAGTCAGCCAAGCAACGTTGCCGAAACTGCCGTGGCGATAAGCCCTCTTCACGACGAAATGCGGTAGAGAAGTTAGCTGCATTTTTGAAGCCGGCTTGTGCTGCGACTTCTTCAATACTGATGGTATCGTTCTTCAATAAACGACGCGCCAGTTCCATACGTAACTGTCGGCTATATGCCGATACGGTCGTATCCAGGTGAGTTCGAAATACTCGGAGTAACCGTTTATCGTGAGTTCCAACCGACCTGGCTAGTTCAATCACTGTAGGAGGGTCACTCAAACGCTGCTCCAGGATACGCAATGCTGCTTGTAGCAAAACGTCATCCTGCCCCATATTTTCGTCACCACTTACCGCCTCAAAGCCGGATTCTCGTGGCCCTCGGCCCAAGTGCACCCGAATCCGGGCAAGAACCTCTTCCGGCATGCAAGGTTTGCAGACAAAGTCCACTGCCCCTAATTCAAACCCCGATAAACGATCATCAACCGATGCAGTCGAGGACAAAAAAATGACAGGAATATCACTGGTTTGAGGCGACTCTCTTAAAAGGCGCAGTACGGCCAAGCCATCCATTTCCGGCATGTACAGGTCGAGTAAAATGAGATCAGGTGTTATAGCGTGAGCACGCTGATAACCGATACGAGCACTACTGCTTTGGAATATTTGAAAGCCCTGGCTTTGTAGAAGTTTGACCAATGGACCTAAGCCTTCAGGCTGGTCGTCAATCAATAAAATCCTGGGGGCACGAGTTGAGTGCATTGTCTTGTCCATTCATGGACCTGATTACATCACCATGGCTGTATGTATTTTATACAGCCACGATCTGAACTAGATCCTTGCGTTATTCACAAACAAGCCGGCTGGGTTTCTGGTTTTTCTGATCAGCAAACAAACCGGCGTTGCGAGTTTGAATACATTTAACAAAAATTACCTTTGTAAAAAGGGATAATTGTTTTGCTTAAACAGACAAAAACATAAAGTTGCATAAACTATGATTTTTAAGTGGTAAGTTCTACCCTGTAAGGCCGCTGACAGAAATTACCCAGCAGCTGAGCATAGTCTTCCATTTCACTCAGGGATCGCTGGCTGAACAGCGTTATACGCTGACCATTGTCCATCATCGCTATCAAGGTGAAGAAGTGTCTTCGCGTGGCTGTTCTGGCTATACAAAATCCCGCCAGATGCTCCAGCGGCAACTCCTCATGTCCGATGGGATAGAGACTGCCAAGATGGTGGATCAACTTACCCTTGTTCTTATCTATCAAAAGGTAATGGCGCACACACATACAGTGCAGAGCAAGCGTCGAAACGAGTGCCCAACTCACAATAACGGGAAGCTCACTTGATAAGCCAAAATAGACCATCAGAATGGCAATGAGCAGAAGTGGAATCCCGATAATCCAGAGATTTCGGGTTATTACAAGCTTACCTATATTCGGGGATGATGAGTGCCAACCTCGCATCTTAGACACCTCCCTTATTTGCAAGCATGCTTAGCACCACACCGATTGCTATAAAAGCAGGAAACGGCATTGCCAACCTGAGGAATATTCGAGAATCCATGACGGAGGCATACTCGGCACCCAAATCGGCCGAACCTGAAGCAGTATCTACCTCATTCACTGAAGATCTGCGATCAATCTCGGGATTGCCAGAGGGCCCTGGCTGAGCACCGCTTTCTGGAACAGCTTCTTCGAGTGGACTGAGCTTTAGCTCCTTAGGCCACTGGGCAACGCGGTCAAATGCGGGGATTGAAAAGTACTGCTGCAGGAATAGAGCGACCTGCCTGACCTCATCACCGCTGCCAATTGTGTATTTTTGATCAGCTATTTCCAGCAGGCAGCCCGTATTGAGCTCCCCGATAGGCGCAACAACAACACGCTGCTGTGCTAACGGCGATTCATATTTAATCTTTCGACCAAGACCCCACCAGGTTTTTTCGAGCTTCAGCGTTCCGCTGGCAGAATCCAGTATCAGATGCCTTCTCACGCCCAGGCCGACAAGCGCGAAAAGAATAAGAAATATGCTAAACCCGAGGTGGAACAGCCTCTCCGCGCCCTCAAGAACAACGCTCATCAACAATGGGGCGGGCAAGCACACCACTGCAATAACGCCCCATATAAACCATTTCACTTGAAAGGAAGTTCTGAAATAAAGCTGACTATCTGACGTTTGTCTCAGGTGCATACGCGCACCTTTGCATAGAGCGAGGTAATCCACTTGTAGCGACATAGCCCTTCCCTGAGTCATTTATGGTCACATTTGGATCGGCAATTCTAGCACAGTGATACCTGACCAAGTGGAGCTGCAGCCACACTATCCGACACTGTCATTACGTATAATTTTGCAGGAATAGGCAAGACTGGTTCAGTATTGTTATACCGCTCTTGTATCGCATCTCCCGATAATACATGTCAGCCACAGGGCGAAAGGTATCAGAAGCAACACGCCTGTTCAGTTCGTGACCCGCGGCCCGCCCTCAACAGTAATTGAAGGAGACTTCTCATGAAGACAGTTAATGTAGCCGAGCAATCCCCTGAACATCAGGCCGAGCCCTGTGACACACGCCGCAGCCTGCTGAAAGCGACTGGTGCAGGCCTCGCTGCATTGAGCCTTGGCTCCCTCGCATCCAGCCAAGCGATGGCCCAGTCTGAATTAAAACTGGATCAAACCTGGGATAAAACTTTTGCCAAAAGCGATAACGTCGATCATAAAAAGGTGAGCTTCAAAAACCGATATGGCATCACTTTGGCAGCAGATCTCTATCAACCCAAAGATGCATCCGGCAAACAGGCTGCCATTGTATTGAGCGGTCCCTTTGGCGCGGTAAAAGAGCAGTCATCAGGGCTCTATGCACAAACCATGGCTGAGCGTGGTTTTGTAACCCTGGCGTTTGATCCGTCCTATACCGGAGAGAGTGGTGGCGAGCCCCGTAATGTTGCCTCACCGGATATCAATACTGAAGACTTCAGTGCTGCGGTGGACTACATCGGTTTGTTGCCCAATGTCGACCGTGAACGCATTGGTGTTATTGGTATTTGTGGCTGGGGTGGCATGGCGTTGAATGCCGTAGCCGTTGATAAACGCGTGAAAGCGGTTGTTGCCAGCACCATGTATGACATGACTCGTGTGATGTCCAAGGGGTATAACGATAGTGTAACGCTGGAGCAGCGCACCCAGACACTTGAGCAACTCGGCCAGCAGCGCTGGAAGGATGCGGAAAGCGGCAGCCCTGCTTATGGCCCGGTTTCACTTGAGCTGCAAGGTGGCGAGCCCCAGTTTGTGGTGGAGTATGCCGATTACTACAAGTCACCCGAGCGTGGCTTCCATCCGCGTGCAATCAACTCCAACGCTGCCTGGTCACTCACCACGCCGCTGTCTTTTATGAACATGCCCCTTTTGAGCTATATCGCTGAAATTTCACCTCGCCCGATGTTGCTTATTCACGGTGAAAAAGCCCATTCGCGTTACTTCAGCGAGACCGCTTATGAAACCGCTGCCGAGCCTAAAGAGCTGATGATTATCCCGGGCGCCAATCACACGGATCTGTACGATCAGATGGATGTTATTCCGTTCGATAAGATGACCGCGTTTTTCCAGCAGCACCTTCAGGCCTGATCAACACCTCCCGTATACCCTTTGTCTGATTGGTATACGGCTTAACCTATACCCCTTCATGCCCCAGCATCCTGTGAAACGATGTCGGGGCAGTTTTTTTATCCGGTGATAATCAATGAACCAGTCTTGCGAAGCGTCTTTGGACAGCCCCCCTCTTACGCAGGCGACCGAACAATCCCGCGCCCATTGGGGTGCAGTCTTTGCCCTGTCACTCTGCGCCTTTGCCATGGTGGCGTCAGAGTTTTTGCCCGTTAGCCTGCTAACGGTCATGGCGGCAGATTTTGGCGTCAGCGAAGGCGCTGTGGGCCAGGGCATCTCCGTCTCAGGTCTTTTTGCCTTGCTGACGGCGCTATCGATTTCATCCCTGGCTGGCAGGCTGGATCGACGTACCCTCCTGCTTGGACTTACTGGCGTTATGGTGCTTTCAACGCTCATGGTCGGGTTTGCCCCGAATTATGCCATACATGTGCGGTCGTATTCTCGTGGGCATTGCGCTCGGTGGCTTCTGGTCACTGTCGGCTTCAGCGGCCGCCCGCCTGGTGCCGATTGAGGAGGTTCCCAAGGCACTTGCCATATTTAATGCCGGTAATGCACTGGCTATGGTAATCGCTGCTCCACTTGGCAGTTATTTGGGCTCTATCGTGGGTTGGCGAGGCGCCTTCCTGTGTCTGGTTCCCGTGACCTTGCTAATACTTGCCTGGCAATGGTTCAGCCTGCCGGCAATGACAACGGATCAGCAGAAACGCAAGTTGCTGGATATCTTTAAACACCTCAGACATCATCCGGTTCTACTCGGATACATGGCCATTACGTTTTTCTTTGCGGGTCAATTTGCCCTGTTCACCTATATTCGGCCCTTTCTAGAGAGTGCGACCGGTGTAAGCGCCGAAGAGTTATCCATCCTTCTGCTACTGTTGGGAGTTTGCGGATTTATTGGTACGACTGTCATTAACCGGTTCCTGCAGCAGCGCTTTTTGCTTACCCTTGCCGTGATGCCATTGATACTGGCTGTCACCGCAGTATTGCTGATCGCGCTGGGTGAGCATTTCTATGCTGTGACAGCCTTGATATGCCTATGGGGGTTTGTGGCCACGGCAGCACCTGTCGGCTGGTGGGCATGGGTTACCAGAGCAATGAGCCATGATTCCGAAGCCGGTGGTGGCTTGATGGTTGCTTTTGTGCAGCTGGCTATCGGGTTGGGTTCTACCATCGGGGGCCTTGTTTTTGATCTATATGGCTTTCAAAACGCCTTTGGCCTGAGTGCAGCTTTGCTGACGACCTCATGCCTGTTGGTTTTGTGGTTAGCTATGAAACATAAGGTCACGGCCTGATACCTCCCGTCAGGGGAATAGCGCCAATGGATAATTCACTCGTTGACCATTGGCGTTTAGCATGTCCACTTCTTTTTGCCGGATATCTGTCTGTATAGGCTGTCTGGCGCAACAGGATGAAGCCCCCAAGGAGTATTAATGGCCAGCCTCACTCAGCTCATTAACACACAATACCCTCTGATTCAGGCCCCTATGGCCGGTGTTCAAGGATGGGAGCTTGCGGCGGCTGTTTCCTCCGCGGGCGGGCTGGGCTCAGTACCCTGCGCCATGCTGACGCCTGAAGGCGTTGAGTCTTCCGTTAACGCTTTTCGCGAACACACCTCAGGCCCCATTAATCTGAACTTTTTCAGCCATACCCAGCCGGAACCTGATACTGCTGTCCAGCAGGCCTGGCTTGACCGTTTTCTGCCTTACTATGAGGAACTGGAAGTGGCCCTGCCAGATGGACCGGCAGGCACCGGACGCCAACCATTTAATCAGGCGATGGCGGATGTTGTATCCCGCGTTAAACCTGAAGTCGTAAGCTTCCATTTCGGTTTGCCAGACGCCTCCTTACTGGAGCAAGTACGTGCCAGTGGCGCCAAAGTGCTGTCATCTGCCACAACTCTGGAGGAAGCGCTGTGGCTGGAAGCTCAGGGGGCCGACGCCATCATTGCGCAGGGGCTGGAAGCCGGTGGCCACCGGGGCATGTTCCTGACCGAAGATATTACCCGGCAATCTGGTTCCTTCGCCTTGTTGCCCCAGATTGTGAACGCTGTCAGTGTGCCCGTAATTGCCGCTGGCGGAATAGTCGATGCCGCCGGTATTGCTGCAGCCATGGCATTGGGCGCAGCCGGGGTTCAGGTCGGTACCGCTTATCTTTTGTGCGATGAAGCCACCACCTCAGCGGTTCACCGCACGGCGTTGCAGTCGGATGCAGCAGCCCACACGGTATTGACCAATCTGTTCAGTGGCCGCCCGGCCCGCGGCATAGTTAATCGAATGATTCGCGAGCTGGGGCCCGTGAATGAAAGCGCTCCCCGCTTCCCGCTGGCCACTGCAGCTTCTGCACCCTTGAGAGCTGCCGCTGAAGCCAAGGGATCTGGTGACTTTACGCCTCTTTGGGCCGGCCAAAACGTTTCCGGCTGCAGAGCAGTGCCTGCAGCCGAGATCACCGTAGCTTTGGCGCAAGGGTTCACACCAGCTTAACGAAAATATCGTGTAGCACATTCGCTGCCGAGTGCAGGCGCCGTGAACCATCCATCAGGTGATGGTAGATCTCACGCTTCTTCAACATCTCGGCAGTGACCTCACCCTGAAACAACTCGGCAAGACTGTGTCGATACAGCCGCTCGATACGACGGTGTGCATGGCGTGCCGAGTGGGCCTCCTTCTCTGCCCCGGCCGGATAGGTTTCCAGCTGGCGAAATCCCCGCTCTAACGCCTCGCATCCTTTCAGCATTTCATCCATAACTGCCTGCATGTGCCGGTCGGGCTGAACATTCAGATCAAGCATCTCATTGATAGTGCTTTTGCAGTGAGTGATGATCCAGTCCAAGCCATCGATGGCTCGATAGATATCTTCACGGTCTATCGGGGTAGAAAACGCTCGGTTGAGCTGATGCAAATTGCGGATCTTCAACGTATCCGCAGCATGTTCCTCTTCCGTAAGCAGCTCTTCCAGCTCACTGTTGGGGCTTTGCATATATTGGTGTAGGTTGGAAATGGTTTCTGTAACCAGTGCACTTTGTTCGGCCAGCAAAGTGAAGAAATCGGGGGGCTTAGGGATCACCCGATCTATGAGTCGTGACAGAAAGCCTTCTTTATGTGCCATATCCGTGTGTCCTTAAAATGCTTACTGAGCCAAACCAAGCAGGCTTACCGCCCCATAACTCAACATCGCCAAAATAGCCGCCCCGGGAATGGTAATCAGCCAGGTAAGAGCAATTTCACGGGCCTTTGTCCAGCGCACGGCCCTAGGCCGTTCCGAAGCGCCAATCCCCATAATGGAGGAAGACACCACATGCGTTGTTGAGACTGGAGCGCCGATCAACGACGCTAAAAAAACCACGCTTGCGGAAGTCAGTTGTGAGTTCAAGGCATGCAGCGGCCGAATTTTGTAAATGGCGAAAGCAAGGGTGCGCACAATTTTCCAGCCCCCTAATACTGTTCCCAGCGTGATTGCAGATGCACAGAGCACCATGACCCAAAACGGCACTTCAAACTGATCAATCTGACCACTTAACAGCAGGCACAATGTCAGAATGCCCATGCTTTTCTGGGCATCGTTCGCGCCATGAGAGAATGCCAATCCTGCAGTTGTGAGCCATTGGGCGCCTCTGAGTTCACGGTTGACCAACGGACTGGCCGAACGAAGCAGTAGCAACATAAGCCTCTGCAATATGAATCCCACCCAAAATCCCATCAGTGGCGACAGTATCAAGGCCAATAGCACCTTGCTTACACCAGTGAACTCACCCCGACTGAGGGCTTCAAAGCCCCAAACAACCTGTTCAGGCCCGGCCGAAACCACGACAACACCACACAACCCGCCGACCAATGCATGTGATGATGAAGACGGAATTCCCCGCCACCAGGTCAGGAAGTTCCAGGTCGTTGCGGCAAAAAGACCGCATAACACGACGACTAATGAGAGAGTTTCGGGCAGGCCATCCAGAGTTACAAACTTGCCGATGGTGTTCGCCACTGCGGTACCACCCAGTACCGGGCCAAGAAAGGTAAAGCCGCCTACAATCAGCACCGACTGCAAGGGCGTCATGGCACGAGACGCAATAACAGACGCCACCATATTGGAGGCATCGTGAAAGCCATTGGTAAAGTCGAACAGCACGACCATCAGGCCAGCGAGCAGAATCAGCAGCCAGACACTATCCATTTTATTTTATTTTTCCTTGCGCCTTGTATGGAAATAATAACAGAGATCTTATTTCCCGAGCCGTATATCGATACAAAGTCCACCCAATGGAGATCGGCTATAGGCCATGTGTCCCGCGTAACTATCAACGATGGCGTTACAGATCGACAGTCCCAGCCCGCTTCCTTCGCCGTTGTGTTCATCAATCCGTACACCCCGCATCGACATCTGCTTCATCTCTGCCTCTGTGACCCCTTTACCATCATCCTCAATACAGAGACTCCAACGGTCAGGTTCACCGGCAGGCTGAACAATACGTAGTTGGATCTTATGAGCTGCATGCCGCCAGGCGTTATCCAGCAGATTACCCAGCAGCTCCAGCATGTCATCACGGTCAAATGGCATGAGTCCCGGCGGGAGCTCAGCATTGAACTCAAGGTCATCACGCCCAATACGCTGCAGCAACTGCACTAGATGCGGAATTTCTTCATTAGGATTGAAGTGGCGCCCAGGACCAGGCGCACCGGCAATACGGGCACGACGCAATTCACGTTCTATTCGTCGATAAAGCTCATCGTAGAGCGCCATTAATTGTTGTTTCTGGGACGGATCTGGGTGCTGCTCGGCTAACCACTGCAGATGCTGCAAGGGGCGCTTTAGCTCATGGGCCAAATTGCCCAACGCCATGCGTGAGCGCCCGATTTGTTGACCGGATTGGTGAAGCAACTGGGTGATACTGTCAACCAGAGGCTCAACCTCTTTGGGTACATCCGCGGGTAAGGCGATATCCTCACCGGCCTGTTGACGCGCCAGGGCCTGGCGTAAAGGCTCAAGGCGTTGAAATCCATGACGCAGGATGCGGCTTTGCAGTAGCAATAACAGAGGAATGCTCAACGCGACGATCAACAGAAGCCAAAGCTGCATCTGCTCCTGATCACGCTTGAGATCCGCAATATCCTGGGCAACCCAGAGGGTAAATTGATTTTTCTGAGTGCTGAACCCTACTTCAAGCGCCAGCCAGTGCTGATTTGGCAGCGGCGTTAATGTACTAACCTGGCGTTCGCCAGGTTGTAGCGGCTTAACCTCAGGGTCCAGGTCCCAGAGCGAGCGTGAACGTACGTCAAGACCCTTGGAAATAAGCCGGTAATAATGACCGGATTGCACCCTCTGATAAGGCTGCATCACGGCCATTTCATTGAAGCCCCACTCCCCATCTGTACCTTTTGAAAGGGCTGCAATCAGGCTTTCGGCATCAGTTTCCAACCGGCTGACAACAAAGGATTCTGTCAGACGTGTCACACTGAAGTGAACAATCAGCATCAGCCCACACAGGACCAGCACCAACCCAGCCAGCAACTGACGACGAATACGCCACTCAAGCGATAGTTTTTTACCTTTCATATCAACGCGTTGCCGATGAATTTGAAGGAAAAATATAGCCCTGGCCGCGACGTGTCAGTATTACGTCCTTGCCGAAGTACTGGCGCAACCGATTGATGTAAACCTCAATCACGTTACTGTCACGCAGCTGCTCTTCTTCATAAACATGTTCGCTCAGCTGTGCCTTGGATATGACTCGATCTGCATTCAGCATCAGATATCGCAACAGCCGAAACTCTATTCCGGTCAATTGATGCAGCTCGTCCTGAGCATCAATGACCGTTTGACGATCTGTATCCAGTTTGAGGCCCGCGACAGTCAACAGATTACTGGCATGACCATGCTGCCGCCGTACCAATGCCTGTAGTCGCGCCAGCAACTCTTCGGTATGAAAGGGTTTACCCAGATAATCATCTGCACCGGCTTTTAATCCATCGACACGCTCATGCCAGGCGTCACGAGCAGTGAGAATAAGAACCGGAGCTGCCAAACCTGCATTACGCCAGCTTTTAAGCACCTCCATTCCCGGCTTTTGGGGCAAACCCAAGTCCAGAATAATGGCGTCAAAGGCTTCTTCAAGCCCCATAAACTCGGCGTCCACTCCCTCCAGGGAGACTTCAACCGCAAAGCCTGCTTTTTGCAGTTCGGGTTTTAGCCGTGCAACCAGAGTGACATCATCCTCGACCAGTAACACGCGCATGCTCAGTCCTCTAGCTCTTCCTTCAAAACCTGACCGGTGATGGGGTTCAGGTCAAACTCCCTTACCTTTCCATCTGTTCCCAAGATTTCAATTTCGTACACCAGCTGTCCATGTTCGTATTCAACGTCCACATCCAGCAAGCGACCGGCAAAACGCTTCGGGTTTTGCGCCATCAGCTCAGCCAAGGGCCTGATTTTCCCCTCGCGTACCAATTGCAAAACTTCGTCTTGATTCAATTTGCGGTCAGCAGAAGCATCAAGGGAGAACAACAAGCCCGAAATTAGTGCCAGCCTCGAAACAAGTCTGGTAAATCTGCTCACAAAGGCTCTCCCCTGACGATTACTGTACTTCAGTCCTGATCAGCTCCCATTGCGGGGCGCTTACGTCCGGTCACCATCGCACGAGGCAGGTTTTCACGGTGTCTCAGACTTGCCAAGAGTACACCAGCCACATGCAATGCGACCAGAATCAGGATCAGGTTGGCAGTCAGTTCATGAACCTCCTGAATCCAGGACTCACCCCAGAGGATATCAGTACTCAGCCACCCACTCAGCGTCAGGCCGGCAAGTGATAACAGCAGTACTATCACCATCATTCCACCTGCCGGGTTATGCCCGATATGTCGCTTTTCATTACCCGCCCGGATCGTTTTAAGGTAGGAGACTACAGCTCCGGGCGAGCGTACAAAGTGGGTAAATCGCGCATACCGAGGGCCGATAAGCCCCCAAAGAATCCGGAAGACAACCAGGCCTGCAGTGATATAGCCCATCACCTCATGAAGATCCTGCCATTCATCGGCACTGATCCAGGCCACCGTAAAACAGAACACCAGCGACCAGTGGAAGATTCGGACAAACGGGTCCCAGACTTTTACGGTGACCATAACGACCTCCTTAGTCCTCTACTTCCATTTTGACCACTTCAAAGGTCTTGGGATTGAAATAGGCTTCTACACGACGTTTTTGTTCATCGCGGCCATAGATTTCATAGCAACCATCATCGATTTTGAATTTCTTGATTTCCCAGCCTTTGGCTTCGACGGCTTCACGGAATGCCTGTTCAGACTGCCATTCGTCTTTAGGGACATCACATTTGTCTTTGGCAAAAGCGGGTGCAGCAATAACAGTGGTAGAAAGCAGTACAGCGGTAAGAAGGGATTTCATCGATCTGACTCCTGTGTTGATTGACAGGAGCCAGTCTAGAGCCACGAACTTAAATGAAACTTAAATCCGGTGGAGAAATGTAAAACACAGGTGCATTAATCTTTGAGGTAGATACCCTGTTCATCCTGGCGAATACGACCCGCTTTCATCAGCTGACCAAGCGCCATCTTGTAGGCCTTTTTACTGACACCAAAGGTTTCCTTGATAACAGCAGGATCACTTTTATCGCCGAGAGCACAGAAACCATCACGCGATTCCAGATACTGCAGAATCTGTTGGGCCAGGGGATCAATGCGACCATAACCCGGCTTTTCGAGCATAACCGTGATTTTGCCATCCTCACGAACCTGCTTGATAAAGCCCGGCAGCTTCTGCCCCACTCTCACGGGACGATGGATATCCTGCTGATGAAGAAGACCTTCGGTGCAGTTATCGATGATAACCAGATAGCCTATTTCCGTACGGCGCCACACCAGCATTTCAATCAGCTGGGCCTGCTGAAAAGTCACATCGGAATCAAAGTGTTTCTCAAGCTTGGTCGTAGCGGCAATGCGGCCCGTGTTATCCAGGTAAAGGAACACAGTGACGAAGTCACCCTGGGCGAGTCGGCGGGTCTGCTCGTTGTACGGCAGGAATAGGTCTTTAGGTAACCCCCAGTCAAGAAAGGCACCGATCTCGTTGACTTCCACCACCTTCAAATTTGCAAACTGACCAACCTGAGCCCGAGGACGCTTGGTCGTCGCAACCGGCATGTCATTGGTATCCAGATATACAAACACCTGGAGGCTATCGCCCAGTCGAGTCCCTTCAGGTACGTCAGACTTGGGCAGGAGAATTCCGCCCTCGCTGCCACCTTCCAGGTAGACACCAAAATCGACTTCACGAATTACCTTGAGCTTGTTGAGCTGGCCGGTTTCAACCATTTAACACCCCGATCACTGCGTCCATAAAAAAGGCATCCCACGGATGCCTTGCACAGTATACCTGACTAATTCGCCACTGATGCTCAAGAACACATGCAAATGCTCAAACTATCGCTTCTTCTTGGCTTTTTTCTTCTTGAAATAGTCTTTCACCGGCTTGGGTTTATCCGGCAATGCCTTGGCAAAACGATCACGGATAGCATCGGCACGGGACTCTTTATCTTCATGCTCACGCTTCTCACGGTGCTTGCTACCGGCGGTGGCGAAATCGATGACGTTAGTGTCTGCCATCAGGGTTCTCCCATATGACGCTTCATAAAGCTGAAACCTACCTGGATCTAACAGAGGTTGGTTGTTTTTGTTGAATCACACGCTGACGAATAACTTTGTACATGTAAGCAAAGTCCTCCGGATTGCTTTGGACCTCGACCAACACAAAGCGTTTCTTATCGTTGCCGAAACACAAACTGCGGTGACCAGTTCTTCGCCCCATGATAGTCGTAAATGTCAGCTCAGCCAGTGGTAATCGGGTCACCCTGTAACTCAAACGTTTAAATGCTGGAAATTCAATATGGCTTGGTGAAACACGGACGGGTAATCCACCGCACAACGCAATTTTAAGGACAACAAGGCGACTCAACATCACCGGAAACAGAACCAGAAACATCAGAGCTGAAAGTGGCCAGCCCTCCGAGGGTTTATGACTCTGTTCGATGGCATCGTAGATATCCAAGCCCAGAAATATCTCCAAGGGTATAAGCCATATTAAAATGAAGAGTACTGGCCAGTAATTCTTAAGATAGGGAAATTCCACAAGCCCCTCTGGCAGAGGGTGCTCTATCAGCGCTCGGTCGGGCTGACCAATAAGCTTTCCTTCTCCGTCCCTGGGCCCAAAGAGCATTGCACGCAGTGCTTGTATGAAAGACTTCATGAATTCTGCCTCCCTGCAGAATAGATATTTCCAAAACTATTTTTCAACTGGGCCAGTTCAGCCCATGATCAGCAGCTTGCCACACTCCTCTGGTGGCAAGGGCCGGGAAAAGTAATAGCCCTGATATTGATCACATCCACGCGAACGCAGAAACTCCAGCTGGGATTCATTCTCGACGCCTTCAGCGATAATGCTAAGACCCATAATATGTCCCAGTGAAATCACTGCATGGGCGATGGCGGCATCATCTGTATCAACATCGATATCTTTTACAAATGATCGGTCAATCTTCAGCTTATCGACGGGTAGACGCTTTAGATAACTCATACTGGAATAACCCGTACCGAAATCATCGATCGACATCTTAACGCCCAAGTCTCGCAAACGGCTCATGACCTCAAGCGCTCGCTCAGCCTCCTTGAGGAGTACTGTTTCTGTCAGTTCAAGCTCCAGGTTGCCTGGTGAAATACCTGATTCTTCCAGCGCAGTGCTGACCGCTTCAAACAGGTCACCTCGCGTAAATTGCAGCGCAGAAATATTCACGGCCATGACCAAGTCTGCAAGACCAAGCTCGTCTTGCCAAACTCGCAGTTGGCGGCAGGCTTCTCGCAGCACCCAAGCCCCCATTTCAACAACCAGTCCGCTGCTTTCTGCAATCGGTATAAACCGATCAGGTGGCACCAAACCAATTACTGGGTTTTCCCAACGTATCAGTGCCTCTACGCCGAACACCTTACCCGTGTTCAGATCCACTTGTGGCTGGTAATGCAGAATGAATTCTTGATGCTCTAGCGCACGCATAAGCCCATTGCGCACCAGAATACGATCCATCACATCAACATTCATGCGGTTATTGAAAAAGCGATAGGCATTACGACCTGCATCCTTGGCGCTGTACATCGCTATATCGGCACGCTTCATTAGACTGTCAAAACAGATCCCATCATCAGGGAACATTGCCACACCAATGGACGCCGAAATCGACAGAGTATGCTCCCCGATCTCGAATGGTCGGGTAAGCGACTCCATTAACTTGCTGCATATGGCAGAAACAGCATGCATCTCAATGTCGCCCGTCAACATAATCAGGAATTCGTCGCCGCCCTGGCGACTGACTGTGTCCGTTTCGCGTACAGTTTCGACCAGTCGATGTGCAACAGCTTTGATCAACTCATCGCCAACCGTATGGCCCAATGCATCATTGATCGCTTTGAACTGATCCAGATCGACAAACAGCAGCGCAAAACTGCCGTCATGTTCACGCTTGGCACGTGTTATTTCCTGCTCCATTCGGTCCCGTGCCAGTTGTCGATTAGGCAACTCTGTCAATGAGTCATAATAAGCGAGGAAATCGATCCGTTTGATAGCTTCCTTGTTCTCCGTAATGTCATCGGAAATACCAATGTAATGCGTTACGTTACCGGCCGCGTCTTTTACCGCACTGGCTGTTAGCCACTGCATGTAATAGCTGCCGTCTTTACGCCTGCTGCGAACCTCTCCACGCCAGAAGCCATCTTCCTGCAGCCGTTGCCAAACATTCTCACTTGTTCCGCTTTGCACCTCGGAACCCGGACGCATCAGTGCAGGCCTTCGGCCTATGACTTCATCTATGCTGAAGCCACTCATTTGAGTAAAGGCAGGATTCGTGGTCAGAATGTAGCCGTCCGAGTCTGTTACGACAATTGAACTATGGCTGTGTTCGATCACCCTTGAAGACAAGTGAAGCGCTTCCTGCACTCGGGCCTGCTCTATCATCTGACCCGCCAAAATGGCCAGTTGCGAAACCATTGCAAGATCGGTTTCCGGTGGTTTCTTGGGGTGGGTGTAAAAGACCGCAAAAACACCCAGTACACGCCCTTCCTTGGCAAATATCGGACTACACCAGCAGGCTTTCATACCTGTTTTTGACGCAGCATCCGCAAGTGCCATAAAACGACTATCTTGAGCCAGATTGTCCGCAATGATCGTATCGCTCGATGAACGGGCCAAGCCGAAAATCTCGCTATCCTCACTCACTTTCAGTGTGTTTAGGTATCTCAGCAGCACTCCCCGAATTCTTGGGGCAGTGCCAAGCGTAAAGCCCGTCACCTCTGGCTCAAGCAACAGGATACTTGCGAACATGGCTGGATTGATCAGTTCGAGTCCTTCAACCAAAGTTGTGAGTACGTGCCTGAGCGGCTCACCCTGTGCCAGCTGATTAAGAGCCAAGGTGCTGGTTTCTTGTAGCAAATGGTCTCGCCATGAGGACGTGATATCTTGAATGGTACCTATACCTCTAATGAGTTCCCCATTGGCATTACTTTCAAGATGAGCCTTCTCATGTACCCAGCGCACCTCGCCGTTGACCAGGATACGGTGCCGGATGTTGTAATGATCACCCTTCAATGCATGTTGCCAAGCCATATCAACTTGCTGCATATCTAGTGGGTGTATTTTGGAGAGAAAACTGTCATAGGTGATAAGCTCACCCCTTGGCACGCCAAATATACGATAGGTTTCATCAGACCATCGCAAATGACCATCAGTAACGTCGATCGACCAACTGCCAATATGCGCTACACGCTGAGCACGAGCCAATTCGGACTCACTTGCCTGAAGTGCCAACTCTGCTGCACGATGCTCTGTAATGTCTTTTAAGTAGCCCGATAAACCTTTGAAGTTTCCTTGTTCGTCGAACTCAGGCTCACCATAGGTCACACAGGTTCGAGTCGTGCCATTGGCCTTGTTAATGCGAACTTCCAGTTCGTAGGGAACACCTGTGATAATGGTCTCTTCTGCCGCCGTTTTAATTGCTGCTATATCATCAGGATGAAAAATCTGGAGTTTTTCTTGTTCACTAACGGAGGGTGTACCCTTTTCGGGATCAAGGCCAAACAGATGAAACAACTCATCCGACCAGCTCACCTGATCAGCTGCCACATCCCATTCCCAACTCCCCAAGTGAGCCAGATGCTCAGTGCGCGCCAGCATGTTCTGTTGTCGCTTGGCCTCACGCTCGGCTTGCTTGATGATACTGACATCGGTCCAGAGCGACTCTATGTAGGGCTTGCCACCCTGCTCGATCACACTAGTACTGATAATGACATCAATATAGTGCCCATCCTGGTGTCGATGACGTGTCTCAATATTCAACGAACCCTGCTCCAGAATTCGTTTAAAGTTTTCACGAATCTCTGGCTCAGATGCTTCGTCGATATCAAAGATGGTGAGGGTTGAAAACATCTCTGGTGTATAGCCCAGATAGGTATAGGCGGCTTCATTGAACTCAGGCATGCGACCTGTTTCCGGGTCTACCAATACAATCGGGCTGCCAGCCAGACTGATTATGGTTTCCAGCAATGCCTGACGCTCGCGCAGCTTTTCCTTTGCATCGTGCAGCTTGGTGATGTCACGTGCTATGCCCAGCACCCCCAAATGACTACCGTCGGGATTAATCAGAGGTGATTTGATTGTTTCAAACAAACCTGTATAGCCATCGGTCGCAAAGGTAAGCCATTCCTCATTGATACTTGGCTTACCATTTTCAATCGATCTCAAGTCATTTTTGCGGAAGAAATCGGCCAGCTCACGATCGACAAAATCGTAATCGGTTTTGCCCAGAATCACGTCGCGCTTCGCGCCAAAGAAACGCTCAAAAGCCGAATTGCAAAAAAGGTAGGTGCCTTCGTTATTCTTCAGCCAGATCAGATCAGGAATGCTGTCGAGCAGTTCCTGAAGCACATCTTGCGTTGAGTTAACGACAAGCTGCCCAAGCGCTTGCGCCAAAGCCTTACTACTGCTGGAGGCTGCCTCAATCTGGCAACGTCGCTTGGTATCAGAAGCCATTCAGAATCCCATGTCGAACACTATCCGGAACCGATCCATTGTAATGGAAGACATCCAGTGTCCATTTAATTGGGTACTACAAGGCTAATATTAGACCTTTTGCAGCTAATCAAAAAGTCTAGATCATCTTTGTAAACAATATGATCGCTTGCGCGGTTACAAGCAACTGACTAGCTAAAAATAGACGTTCGGGAAGGGAATGAAAACATAAAATATGCACGGCTCTCGAGGTAGAGAGCCGTGCATGGAGAAGGGTCAGACTTTCTCGTTAGCCAGGAAGAACCAGGTATCCAGAACGGAGTCCGGGTTCAGGGACACACTGTTAATGCCCTGCTCCATCAGCCAGCTTGCTAGATCCGGGTGATCGGACGGGCCCTGCCCACAGATGCCGACGTACTTGCCCTGCTTGCGACAGGCTTCGATCGCCATACCCAAGAGACGCTTGACCGCTTCGTTACGCTCATCGAACAGGTGCGCGATGATGCCGGAGTCACGGTCCAGACCCAACGTCAGCTGAGTCAGGTCGTTGGAACCGATGGAGAAACCATCGAAATATTCCAGGAACTGATCGGCCAGCAGAGCGTTGGACGGGATCTCGCACATCATGATCAGACGCAGACCATTCTTGCCACGCTCCAGACCATTCTCCGCCAGCAGATCAACCACCTGCTTGGCTTCGCCTGGTGTACGCACGAATGGCAGCATGATCTCAACATTGGTCAGCTTCATCACGTCACGTACACGCTTGAGCGCACGGCATTCGAGTTCGAAGCAATCACGGAAGTTGTCAGAGATGTAACGCGCCGCGCCACGGAAGCCCAGCATCGGGTTTTCTTCACTCGGCTCGTAGCGATCACCGCCGATCAGGTGGCCGTATTCGTTCGACTTGAAGTCGGACATGCGCACGATCACTTTCTTCGGATAGAAAGCGGCTGCCAGCGTCGAAATACCTTCAACCAGCTTGTCGACATAGAAGTCGACAGGAGAAGCATAACCACCGATACGACGCTCAATTACCTGCTTGGTATCACGCGGCTGATCATCGAAGTTGATCAAGGCCTTGGGGTGAACACCGATCATGCGGTTGATGATGAATTCCAGACGGGCCAGGCCTACACCGGCATTCGGCAGTGACTGGAAGTCAAAAGCGCGATCCGGGTTACCCACGTTCATCATGATGTCGAACGGCAGACTCGGCATGGATTCAACGCTATTGCTCTGGTGCTCGAACGCCAGTTCGCCTTCGTATACGCGGCCGGTATCACCTTCCGCGCAAGACACAGTCACCAGCTGACCATCGCTAAGCTTTTCAGTGGCATCGCCACAACCCACAATCGCAGGAATACCCAGTTCACGTGCGATGATCGCAGCGTGACAGGTACGGCCACCACGGTTGGTTACGATTGCTGCGGCACGCTTCATCACCGGCTCCCAGTCAGGGTCGGTCATATCAGTCACCAGCACATCGCCCGGCTGAACTTCGTGCATCTGTTCAAGACCGCTGACAACGCGCACAGGGCCTGAGCCGATTCGATGGCCAATAGATCGACCCTCAACCAGTTCCTTGCCCTTTTCCTTCAGCAGGTAGCGCTCGATAACGGTGCCTTTGTTCTGGCTCTGTACGGTTTCAGGACGTGCCTGAACCACATACAGCTTGCCATCATCACCGTCTTTGGCCCATTCGATATCCATCGGACGGCCATAGTGTTTTTCGATGATGACCGCGATACGTGCCAGCTCTTCTACATCAGCGTCATTGATGGAGAACTGGTTGCGATCAGCTTTGGAAACATCAACGGTTTCAACCGCATTGCCGGCACTGCCGTCTTCGGTGTAAACCATTTTGATAGCCTTGGAGCCCAGCGTACGACGCAGTATTGCAGGCGCGCCTTGTGCCAGGGTCGGCTTGTAAACGTAGAATTCGTCAGGGTTAACTGAGCCCTGAACGACGGTTTCACCCAAGCCGTAAGCTGAAGTGATGAATACTACGTGGTTGAATCCGGACTCGGTATCCATGGTGAACATGACACCGGAAGAACCGGTTTCAGAGCGCACCATACGCTGGATACCGGCAGACAGGGCTACCTCAGCATGGGCGAAGCCCTTGTGTACTCGATAGGAAATTGCACGGTCGTTATACAGGGAAGCAAATACTTCCTTGATGGCGTGCTTAACATTTTCCAGGCCGCGAATATTAAGGAAAGTTTCCTGCTGGCCTGCGAAAGAAGCATCCGGCAGATCTTCTGCAGTAGCGGACGAACGAACAGCAACGGAGATTTCATCTCCGTTTGTCATGTCAGCCCAAGCTTCATTGATGGCTTTATCCAGCTCCGGCTGGAATTCAGCATCCATAATCCACTGGCGAATTTTGCTACCCGTTTCCAGCAACGCACGGGTATCATCTGCATCCAGTGTGTCCAGCGCCTCATTGATACGATCTGCAAGACCGCTTTGCGCCAGAAATTCACGATACGCAAGTGCAGTCGTAGCGAAACCGCCCGGAACTTTCACTCCCGCATCACTAAGTTGGTGAATCATTTCACCTAAAGATGCATTCTTGCCGCCGACTTTGTCGACATCTCCCATGCCTGCCTGTTCCAGGCGCAGTACATAATCCTGCAAAGCCAGTTCTCCTGAGTCTGAGCCGTTTGACGTAAGGATCATTATTATTTTTATCTCTGAAGGCGGCATAATACTGCAGTTAAAACGAAAAATCTTGGCCTGACCAAAATGTAATTTAACTACAAAAACCTGAAGGCTTTTTTCTGCTAAAGTAGCCTTCCTGAGAAGTCAGGGATATACCCTAGTTGTCGACAATCGAGGTAAGCATGAAACGAACGGCGTTCTTTATTTCAGATGGTACAGGCATTACAGCTGAGACCCTTGGGCACAGCTTGCTGTCACAGTTTGAAGCGATCGAGTTCGACAAAATAACACTTCCGTATGTCGACACTGTAGAAAAAGCTCAGAAAGTGGTCGAACGTATCAATGCGCAAGGGGAAATAGATGGTAAACCACCTATTGTCCTGGACACCATCGTAAACGATGAAATTCGCGATTTATTGGCGACCTGCAACGGTTTCAAAATTGATGTGTTCTCTACTTTTCTAAAGCCGTTGGAGTCAGAGCTGGAAACTCACTCGTCCTATTCTGTCGGCAAGTCGCACGCCATCAACGAAATGGAACGCTACAAGGACCGCATCGATTCAGTAAACTTTGCACTTGATAATGATGATGGCGCCCGTACACGCCAATACAACCAGGCCGACATCATTCTGGTTGGCGTATCCCGCTGTGGTAAAACACCTACATGCCTCTACATGGCTTTGCAGTTTGGTATACGTGCCGCCAACTACCCGTTGACCGAAGAAGATATGGAAGCCAATCGCTTGCCGGAGATCCTTCAGCAGCACCGTCACAAGCTTTATGGCCTCACGATCGACCCCTTCCAGCTCGCCGCTATTCGCCACGAACGTCGTGCCAACAGTCGCTACGCGTCTCTTGATCAGTGTGATTTTGAAATCCGCACCGTTGAGCGCCTGCTCAAAAAAGAGAATATCGACTGTATCAATACCACCAACTTTTCCATTGAAGAGATTGCAACGCGCATCATCAATGAAGCGGGTCTGAAACGCCGTATCAGCTAATCAAGAGGACGGGGTAAAAATAGTCAGATCCAGCTCTACCGGCTGCCCAAGCCAATAGGCGTGATCGGTATGATCCTTGTAATCATCACCGGTCATGCCATGCACCAATACATCAAGCGCCCCACGCCGGGTATCCAACCAGGGTACGAAGCGATCAAAGTCCCGGGTCCCGAACAGCACCTGCACACTCCAGCGAGTATGGGGCCCAACCAACTTTTGATGAATGCGTCCCACCTTTAAGCCAAACTCATTGGCTGCCTCATCACAAATAGCCTCCACATGAGCTAAAGAAGACGCATCAAAATAGATATGGGCGTGGTAAGCCTTGTGCCGGTTTACAGGGAAATGGGGATTCGAGGTAGACATACGCATATACTCGGGGTTTCGGATACAGCAAAGTCTAAACTTCGGTTGCAAATAAACACAACCAGCACATCAGGAATCTGTGCCAGCACGCGGTTTTAACCTAGAATAGCGCTTTCAAACCTATACGTGTGTGTGGAGTATTTCATTATGCCCAAAGCGGCTGATGTTAAACGTGGCAATCTGGTTGAAATTAACGGTCAGTACATGCTGGTACAAAATATCGATGTCTCCAGCCCGACAGCCCGTGGTGCCAAAACGCTGTATCGCATTCGCTTCAACAAGCTGCCCGGTGGCGGCAAGTATGAAGATAGTTTTACCGGCGATGACATGATCAAGAATGCATTGTTGGAGCGCCGTAAGGTTTCCTATCTGTACAAGGAAGATGGCCTTTATACCTTCATGGATAGCGAAGACTATTCTCAGTACATGCTGAACGAAGACTCCATTGAAGCTCAGCTTCCCTACCTGATGGACGGCATGGAAAACATCATGGCGCTGCTGGTCGATGGCAATATTCTGACCATCGAGCTACCTGCTACCGTTGTCATGGAAATCCTTGAAACCGTACCGGGCATGAAAGCAGCCAGCGCCACCGGACGTACCAAACCCGCCCGTTTCTCCACTGGGCTGGAACTTCAGGTGCCCGAGTATCTCGAAGCTGGCGAAATGGTCAAAATTAATACTGAAACGGGCAAATTCCTGTCTCGCGCCTAAGCGCCAGCGACATGGCAACTTGAGAATGCGCACTGTTTGGCTTTAGAATCCAAGTCTTACAGAGCTGCCAAAGTGTTACAGAAATCCATAATGACAAAAATTCGCTGTATCGAAGAGCTCATCGAAGAGTTCAAGGAACAACGTCCGATTCGTGGCGGTTCATTGATCATCACCATCTATGGTGATGCGATTGCACCGCGTGGAGGAACTGTCTGGCTTGGCAGCCTGATCAATTTGCTTGAGCCTTTGGGTCTCAATCAACGATTGGTGCGCACCTCAATTTTTCGCCTGACCAAAGACGGCTGGCTGACATCCAACCAGATCGGTCGACGCAGCTACTATGGCTTGACCGACTCCGGCCGTCGCCGATTTGAAAGCGCTTTTCGTCGTATCTATGCCAAATTGCATCCCGAGTGGGACGGCAAATGGGACATGATCCTGACGAACCAGCTGGATAACGAACTGCGTAAGGTGTTGAAAAAGGAATTGGAATGGCAGGGCTTTGGTAATATTGCCCCTACCATCATGGCCCACCCTATGGCGGATAGCCATGAGCTGAGTACTACGCTGCAAGATCTTTGTGTTCAGAATGAAGTCATTCATATGCACTCAGAGCTCGTTGGTTCTCAAACCTCTGAAGCACTCAAAGATCTGGTTCACGAGTGCTGGAACTTGCAGCAATTGGCTGAGGACTACCAACTGTTCCTCGACCGATTCCGCCCAATACTCAGAGCATTGAAGTCGGCTGATGAGCTGGAACCAGAGCAATGCTTCCAGTTACGCACTCTGCTGATACACAACTATCGACGCCTGTTACTGCGCGACCCGCTGTTGCCGGAAAAACTATTGCCAGCAGACTGGGCAGGCACCTCGGCGCGCGTACTCTGCCGCAACATATACCGGCTGATCTACAATAAGGCTGATGATTGGTTGTCTCATACTCAAGAGACAGCTGATGGCCCACTGCCAGAGCCATCGCCACGCTTCTACAAGCGTTTTGGCGGTCTCTAATCCAAGCTGAATACCAAAGCGAGAATGATATGCCTCTTTCCACGCCTGCTGAGCGCGAGCTGCTTCACACCCGTTATGTAACCTGTAACGGCTTCAAGCGAAAGGATGGTCTTTGGGATATTGAAGGCGAACTGATCGATATTAAAAGCTTTGACCTGGAAGTGGCTGAACGCAATAACGGCTTGATTCCGGCGGGCGAGCCCATCCATAAAATGTCACTGCGCATGACCATCGACTACGACCTCAACATTCATGATGTTGAAGCCTGCATGGATTACACACCCTTTGCGTACTGCCCGCAGATTACAGACAATTTTCGCCGGTTAATTGGGCATCGTATCGCCCCGGGTTTTACCCGCCTGACACGCGAACTACTGGGTGGAACCCAAGGCTGTACACATCTGCTTGAGATGCTGGGCGTATTGGCTACAACGGCCTACCAGACAACCCATCACGAACGTGAAAAACGTGAAGACTTTGGCGCAAAAGGCGGTAATCCTCCACCCATGTTGAACACATGCCACACCTTTGACTCCAAGGGCCCAGTCGTTAAACAGTACTGGCCCCAGTTCCACGAAGAACAAGATTAATCACCTGCCGGGCAGTTACAGCTGAGTACCTGCCCGGTCACACCTCAAAGCTTAACCTTCATTACCGCTTTTCTGTTTAACTTGATACAGCGGGATCACATCATCGTTAAAGCTTAAGCGCTTACGATCAGGCTCGACCTCCGTTAGCGCTTCAACTTCCTGCATGGTGCTCAGGCTTCGTACCGCCAAATCCTGATACTGCTGTGTTCCCTTGGATTTCCAGGCAATTTCTTCATCCCCCAGCTCACGAATGATTCGCGCTGGTGAACCCGCCACCAGAGAGCGATCCGGCACTTCAAATTTTGCTTTTACAAACGCCATTGCAGCTACGATGGATGACTCACCCACAACCGCACCATCCATAATTACGGCATTCATACCAACCAGGGCATTACGTTTCACTACGCAGCCATGCAGTACGGCGCCATGACCGATATGGCCATCTTCCTCAACCACCGTATCGGTACCAGGAAAACCGTGCATGACACAGGTGTCCTGGATATTAGCCCCCTCTTTCAGCACTAAACGACCAAAGTCACCACGAAGACAGGCCGCAGGTCCAACATAACAACGCGGACCGATGATCACGTCCCCAATCAATACAGCACTGGGATGAACATACGCCGTGGGATCAATTACCGGGGTGATACCGTCAATGGAATAGACTTTCATGCAGGGTCTCCTGAGCTTCTACTTATTGTTTTCATCTTTCTATCACAGACCTCATTGAGCACGCCAACAGAAGTGATACAGAAAAGATAATTTATACCAATTATAAGTATCTCTTTATACAGTTTGTGCTATGCTGAGTACATGCATTCAGAGACTATTCTGACTGCACTCCCATCCGGCACGTCCCAGGACGAGCCCAGAGTAACACTTTGCCCTTATATGGCAGGCTCCTGTATTGGAGTCTGCCTTTTTTATGTCCCCCCTGCTAAACAATCAGCTGCATGTGCCGCTTCCGGTCTGATGCTGCCTGCCAATCCTCTTGATCGACACAACAGGTCCGATCACTTTCTGTACAAGCCAATTGGTTGGACCACTTAATAAAAGAATAAAGTCCGACCATCGAGAAAATAATCCTTATTTATCAGATATTTAAATAACATATATTTAATAAGGACTTCATCTACTTGCTGGCATATCAACACTATTGTTAGCTTAGCGCGCCCATCAGTCCTCCTGCCAACTCCCCTGTCAGACCAATGATAGGCAAAGCCTTTGGCCAAGGCTCAAGGGACTGATATTTATAACAATCTATAAGAGACAGCTATGTATGAAACGGACTCCATCTTTGCCAATCACAGAGTCGGCTAAGCCTGCCTGGCTCAATCAATTAAGCATCCTCGGCCCTGGTCTTCTGTTTGCAGCTACTAGTGTCGGGACTTCACACTTGGTGCAATCCACTCGAGCGGGTGCCTTGTATGGACTGGCTCTATTGCTGATTCTGCTTTTGGCCAATGCGGTCAAGTATCCAGCCTTCCGTTTTGCCAGTGATTACCTGCCCGCAACGGGGTTCACTCTACTTGAAGCCTATCGCCGCCAGGGGCGCTGGGTACTGTGCGTGTATTTCTTTATCACCTTGAGTTCGCTGCTGTTTGCCGTCTCTGCTCTGGCACTTATGTCCGCCGGACTGATCAAAGTGGTTTTCGATGTCGGCCTGCCAACTCACTGGATGGCGCTTGGCTTGATTGCAATCACCTCTGCAGTATTGGTAGTTGGGCATTACAACACCCTCGAGCGCGTCACCAAATTCCTCGTGATTATCATGATGGTGTGTACCCTTTTCGCCACTGCAACGGTGATTCCACAAATCGGGTGGAGTGAAGGCGTACAATGGCTACCCACTGAGCTGGATATTGCAGGCTTGATGTTTGTTGCCGCCTTGATCGGCTGGATGCCTGTACCCATGGATGCTTCGGTATGGCAATCACTCTGGGCCAAGGCAAAAGCGGAAAACAGTGAACAGCCCCCCACACTGGCTCAAAGCCGGTTCGACTTTAACCTCAGCTTCATCGGCACCTTGATTTTGGCAGTCTGCTTTATGCTGCTCGGTGCTGGCCTGATGCATGACAAGGGCATTGTTCTGGAGACAGGCTCCGCCGCGTTTTCGGCACAGCTGATTAGCCTGTATGAAGCTGTATTTGGCAGCAGTGCAGGCCCCGTTATTGGTATTGCCGCCCTTGCGATTATCTATTCCAGCCTGCTAGCCATTATGGATGCCTTCCCGCGTGCGCTGTCATCACTTCATCGCCGCTGGCTGGACATCCCTGAAGATCAGGATGACCACAAACTCAATGAGTCTGATCCTTTTTACCTTGGCACTCTGGCAGTCATGTTTGTTGGTGCTGCACTGACCTACCAGTTCTTCATGACCTCGTTGACCAGCTTGATCGACATGGCAGCAACAATAGCCTTTATCACGGCACCGCTCATCGCCTATTTGAACCATAGAGCGATCAGAGCTGACCACGTGCCTGTAGACTGTCGCCCCGGCAGCCTGATGACGCTATATAGCCGGGTTTCAATTGCAATAATGATTGGTTTTGCCTGCGCCTATCTCTATCTGAGATTCTGGCTGTCCTGATCCACCCTCCACTCGAGCAGCCTTCAGGTTGCTCGAGTACCGAAAGCAGTGATTACCTGAGACTTCAATTGAAGCCCAATACACTTTGGACCAACCAATTTAATATTCTCAATTCACACTAATAAACTCTATAATCCCGTTTATAAACAGATAGATATAGATTTTATTGTATCAACTTCATAAACAACTATTGCTAGAAAAATACGACTCTGGATAGACTCACCTTCCGAAAACCACGGAAGCCCTGACCCCTATGCCTACCTCTCAAGCTCTACCTGATCTGGTATCACGCCAAATAGAAGCCATGATATTGGACGGCCGACTTAAAGCGGGCGGCAGATTGCCATCTGAACGTAGCTTGATGGAAAAACTGAGGGTTTCTCGCAATACATTGCGCGAAGCCCTGAAAGCACTCCGTACCCGTGGTGTGATCGAGTCACGACGTGGCAGCGGTCATTATGTCTGCAATTTTCGGGAAATGACGCCTCAGCTTCAGGCATACGAACCAGGCTCGCCTTTACAGCAGTTACTACAAAACCACCCGCAGACACTTGAGTCGCTGCTTGAAGTGCGCCGTCTGTTGGAAGGAGAAGCAGCCTATCTTGCCGCTCAAAGAGCAACCGAAGAGGATTTAAAAGATCTCAAGATTGTATTTGAATCCCTGGTGGAGGAGCAGCCCGTACAGGATAGTGCATCTGCACATGCAGAGCGGGATATGCGCTTTCACCATGCGGTTTATGCCGCTGCACATAACCCTATTCTGCTGCTGGCATTGAATAGCATTCGTGACCTGATGATGAGCTTTGTCTTTAACACATCGGACAGGCTTTATTTTCAGGGCAACACCAAAAGCCAGCTGCGCACCCAGCACCGTCGAATTTACCGCGCCATTGAGCAGCGTGATCCTGCTGCTGCCCGGCGTGCAGCCAGAGCACACATCGACGCCGTTGCCGAAAGCCTTAACAGCTGAACATTCATACCGGTTACTACAACAAGGAAAAGACCATGCCCCGGCTATCCCAGTGTCATAACATTTCTGACTTGCGCAAACGTGCCAAATGCAAATTACCGGCCCCCATGTTTCATTACATCGATGGAGGCGCCGACGATGAGTGGAGCATGCGCCGTAATACTGAGGCCTTCGACGATTATGAACTACTGCCCAATTACCTGCGCAATGTCGACAGTATTGACCTGAAGACCAAGGTACTGGGAACTGAATTACAACTACCGTTTTTCCTGTCGCCTACCGGGATGTCGCGTCTTTTCCACCACGAGAAAGAGCTGGGCGCCTGTCGCGCTGCTGATAATTTTGGAACCCTGTACAGCCTGTCGACCATGGCAACGACGAGCCTGGAAGATGTTGCCGCAGAGACAGCTGGGCCCAAGATGTTTCAGATCTACATCCTCAAAGATCGTGAACTGACTAAGGAGTTTGTTCAGCGTTGCAAGAATAGTGGCTATCAGGCCCTATGCCTGACCGTCGATACGCCTCTGGCCGGTAATCGAGAACGCGATCTTTACAACGGGATGACCATGCCCCCCAAGATCACGCCGAAGAACTTTTTCAGTTATGGCACCAGTTTCGAGTGGCTCTACAACCTGAGCAAAGACTCGGATTTCCGCTTGGCAAACGTGGTGCACCGTGTCGATGCATTAGGCAAGGGCGCTATGGCCTTGATCGATTACGTGAACAGCCAATTTGATCGCACTGTAACCTGGGAAGATGCTGCCTGGCTCGCAGAGCAGTGGGACGGCCCCTTCGTCATCAAAGGCATTCAATCACCTGCCGATGCACAGCATGCAGTAGAAATTGGTGCTTCAGCGTTGATGGTTTCCAACCATGGCGGGCGCCAGCTTGAAGGCGCACCAGCGCCAGTTGATTGCATAGCGCCAATACGGGATGCGATTGGCAACCAGCTGGAACTTATTGTTGACGGTGGTGTACGCCGTGGCATCCACATAATCAAAGCCCTGGCGCAAGGCGCTGATGCCTGCTCCATCGGACGCCCTTACCTGTACGGGCTTGCCTCGGGCGGTCAGCAGGGCGTTGAACGCGCACTGACCCTGTTGAAGACGGAACTCGAACGCTCCATGGCCTTGCTCGGTGTCAATTCAGTTTCAGAACTGGGGCCTGAGCATCTCAAGCACCTGCCAGCTCGCCTTCATACCGAGAATAAG
Source organism: Marinobacterium sp. (assembly GCA_048264005.1). GTDB lineage: Bacteria > Pseudomonadota > Gammaproteobacteria > Pseudomonadales > Balneatricaceae > Marinobacterium. Next base: position 329,238 of record JBLXDP010000002.1, on the reverse strand, counting down.
TAAGACAACACCTGGACCCCTCTCCCTGCGCGACCGCATCTGGGCACGCAGCCAAGGCGCAAGCTGCTTTATTGCAACGTTCAATTCGCATCCTGGCATTCACCCAGCCTTCGCTTCACGCTAAGCTGCCCAGCAAGCACCTCATGAGGACAACACCATGCTGATACATCCGGATAAATCCTGCCTATTGGTTATCGATATTCAGGAGAAAATGGCACCCGTAATTCATCAGGCCGATCAGGTCATTGATAACTGCCGTTGGCTGATCGAGATCGCTAATCGACTGGAAGTTCCTGTTCTGGCTACCGAGCAGTATCCTCAGGGCCTGGGACACACAATTCCAGAGTTGCGCCAGCTAATTGCTGACGAGAATATTCTGGAGAAAATCCATTTCTCCGCCATGTCGGATGCCGAACCCAACCGGGTCATCAACAGCGGCAAGCACAATCAGGTCATCCTGGTCGGTATGGAGACGCATGTCTGCGTTCTGCAAACCGCCATCCAGCTGAAACAACAGGCACGTGAGGTTTACGTAGTAGAAGATTGCGTATCATCACGTTCACCCGCTGACCGGGATGCCGCACTGCAGCGCTTCCGTCATTGTGGTATCCATGTCGTAACCCGTGAAATGGTAGCCTTTGAGTGGCTACGTCGTGCGGGCACTGATACCTTTCGAGAGATAAGTAAGGCCTACCTGCGCTAAGCAAAAATCAGTATTTTCCCTAAGGCCTCTTGACTCCCCTCCCTATATCGATGAAAGTTTACGTAAACGTCAACTTTCATCGATTAGCTGCTGTTAGCACCTGAAAGTTACACCAATAATAATGACAGATAGACGGGAGAGGTCGATGACCGCACCACTCTGGACACCCAGCCAGTCTCGCTGCGAAGCCACTCGCATTCACGATTTCATGCAACACCTGAATGGCGCGCATAATCTGGAGCTTAAGGATTACAAGGATCTGTACGACTGGAGCCTGCAAGCGAACACCGATTTTTGGGATCAGCTTTGGGATTATGCGGGTGTGGTTTCAAGCCATAAAGGCAGCACGGTGCTCGAGCACCCAGAGCGCATGCCTGGGGCCCGCTGGTATCCGGATGCACGGTTAAACTTTGCAGAAAACCTGCTCCGTTATCGTGATGACCGTCCGGCTGTAATCTTTCGTGGTGAAGACGACACTCGCATGGAGTTAAGCCATGCAGAACTCTTTCAGCGCGTTGCTCAATTGGCAAGCGCCCTACGCAAGCAAGGCGTTGTGGCGGGTGATCGAGTGTCCGGATTTATGCCCAATATCCCCGAGACACTGATCGGCATGCTCGCAACCGCCTCTATCGGCGCCATCTGGAGTTCCTGCTCACCGGATTTCGGTATTAACGGTGTACTTGACCGTTTTGGCCAGGTAGAACCCAAGGTGCTACTGACAACTGACGGTTATCGATACAACGGGAAAGTCCTCAACAGCCTCGAACGTGTATCGGGTATTGCCGAGAGCATTCCCTCTATCGAAACTGTGGTAGTAGTTCCCTTTATCAGCACCCAGCCTGATATCAGCGGCATTGAACGTGCTGTTTTGCTGGCTGACTATGTAGATGGTCAGGCTTCAGAAATCGATTTTGCTCAACTGCCCTTCGATCACCCGCTCTACATCATGTATTCATCCGGCACCACTGGGGTGCCAAAGTGTATCGTGCACAGTGCTGGTGGAACCCTGCTACAACACCTGAAAGAGCATATTCTGCACACCGATGTTGGCCGTGATGACCGTTTGTTCTACTACACCACCTGCGGCTGGATGATGTGGAACTGGCTGGTCAGCGGTCTCTCAACTGGCTGTACCCTGGTCCTGTTTGATGGTTCTCCTTTCGCGCCAACCCCTCAACATCTATGGGACATTGCAGAACAGGAACGGATCAGCATTTTCGGTACCAGCGCCAAGTATATCGCTGCACTGGAAAAGGCGGGCGTCAAGCCACGCGAAAGCCATAATTTACCAGCACTGAAAGCAGTTCTTTCAACCGGCTCCCCGCTTGCACACGAGAGCTTCGATTATGTGTATCGCGATATTAAGGAAGACCTCCAGCTTTCTTCCATTTCCGGCGGTACCGATATTGTCTCCTGCTTCGCACTTGGCTGCCCTATCCGCCCGGTGTATGCCGGTGAGCTTCAGTGCCGTGGATTGGGTATGGCCGTCGAAATCTTCGATGACTCTGGAAAGCCTGTGACATGTGAAAAAGGCGAACTCGTCTGTACATATCCCTTCCCGTCCATGCCGATCGGATTCTGGAATGACCCGGATGGGCGCAAGTATCACGATGCTTACTTCGATCAGTTCGACAATATCTGGGCGCATGGCGACTACGGTGAAATCACCGAACATGATGGCCTGATTATTCATGGTCGCTCGGATGCCGTGCTAAACCCGGGCGGTGTGCGCATCGGCACTGCAGAAATTTATCGACAGGTCGAAAAGGTCGAAGAGGTTTTGGAAAGCCTGTGTATTGGCCAGCCTTGGGACAGCGATGTACGCGTGGTGCTTTTTGTTCGTCTGCGTGAAGGCATACAGCTGGATGCCCCTCTGATCGAGCGCATCCGCTCGACCATCAAGGCCAACACCACTCCCCGCCATGTACCTGCGAAGGTTATCCAGGTCAGTGATATTCCACGCACCATCAGTGGCAAGATTGTCGAACTGGCTGTGCGCAAGGTGGTAATAGGCGAAGAGGTCAAAAACAAGGATGCTCTCGCCAACCCGGAAGCTCTGGAGCTATTCCGTAACTTACCTGAACTGCAAAGCTAAAACAGAATGCCCCGCATGTGCGGGGCGTCTTTTGGCAGGTTAATCGAACCTGTAATACTCTCGGTTTAACCAGGCAGCCACATCCGTGACCTCATCCGGAAACCAGCCCACATCCAGATTGGTATTGCAGCCTTCGACATAGGTTTCAAGCATTGCCAGACTCGTGACTTTGCGGTCACTGCGCTGATAGAAAGACGCTTGATGGCAAGTCTCACAATTGGCATCGGTATAATGCTGACCTTTGATGGTTCGCTCTAACATCACATCCTGATACAACGCCCGGCCCGATTCTGGGTCACCGGCCCAGGCTGTGGCAGAAAACACGACCATGAATATAGCGACTGCGGTCTTTGGCAACATGAAAAGACCCTCTTCTTGTTAGCGGACGTAGGCCACCTGAGCAATAAAATCAGCAGGATCAATCACGCCAATTAACGTCAACTCAGGACGTATCTGCCCGTCAGTATTATAGAAAATCAATGCCGGCGGCCCGATGATCGAAAAGCGCTTATACAACGCCTTGGCTTCATCATCATTAGCCGTCACATCCAGTTTAATCAATTTGAATGGGGCTAATGACTGCTGCACACCGGCATCACTGAACGTAACATAGTCCAACTCAATACAGGAGATACACCAGTCCGCATAAAAATCGAGCATTACGGGCTGACTGTTGGCTCGCGCCTGCTCTAGCAGCCTGTCAAGATCAGCCTCAGTACTTACTGTTTCAAACGGTAACTTTCTGGTTTCAACATTCTGAGCCTGCGCACCCATTACGCCTTGCAAGGGGTAAACCAGACTCTTGCTGCCGGACAAAACACCTACCAATAGCGCCGCTCCGTACAACAGCATGATGACGCCGACACCCTTCCAGAACCAATGCCAGCCATGGTGATCATTTTGCAGACCATCCAGCGCTTTCAAATAGACCGCACTGATAATCAAAATAAGCGCCAGCAGCAACATGGTTATTTCGGTTGGCAAAATACGGTCAAGCATCCAGACCGCCATCAACAGCAGTACAACACCAAACCCGGCTTTGACTCCCTCCATCCAAGAGCCAGCCTTGGGCAAAATCTTGCCTGCTGATGTTCCCACTAACAGCAAAGGCACACCCATACCCATTGAAAGCGCGAACAGCGCACTGCCGCCCAGAACAGGATCTCCACTCTGCCCGATATAGATCAGGGCGCCGGCCAGAGGCGCAGCCATACAGGGCCCAACGATAAGTGCAGACAGGACACCCATAATAGCTACACCCGCAAGCGTGCCGCCCTTTTGCCGATGACTGAGGTTGCTCAAGCGCGTTTGCAGGGATGACGGGAGCTGAAGGTCGTAAAATCCAAACATGGAGAGTGCAAGCAGCACAAACAGCCCGCTAAAGGTTCCTATAATCCAGGGGCTTTGTAGAGCCGCCTGCAAGTTGGCACCAAATAGCCCTGCCAAAACACCCGCCAAGGTATAGGTCAACGCCATCGCTAGCACGTAAACCAGAGACAGCAGGAAAGCATGGAAGGTACTGGTACGGTGTCCATGACCTGCAATCAGACTGGACAGTATCGGAATCATCGGTAAAACACAGGGCGTTAACGATAGTGCCAGACCCGCCAGGAAAAAAGCGCCGAGCATAAGCATCCAGTCATCACCGGCAAGCAGGCTCGCAAAGCGGTCTTGCTCACTGACGGGCAGACTTTGCTCACTTGTTACAGGAGCAACTGAGACTTCCTGGCTGTCTTGCTGCGGCCAAACAAGACCAGCAGCCAGGGGTAAATCGATAACATCAATTGTTTTAGTGACCGGTGGGTAACAAACACCGCCATCCCAGCAACCTTGATAGGTCACGTTTACTACCGCTTGATCAGGTGAATTCTCGGACCGGCCCAGTAACAGATCGACCTGCGCCAGGTTGTGATAAACCTCAACACGCCCAAACAGCGGATCGTCTTTCATATCGCCTTGAATATCACGACGATCAACCAGCTCTACACCTTCAGGCAAACCAATTTCAATTCGCTCACGGTAGAGGTAGTAATCAGGCTGCACATCCCATACAAGGCGTGTAACACCCGTATCAGGAATTTCGACACGCATCTTGAAAGCTTCTTCAACTTCCAGTGGTCTATCGCTGCCTGCACTAGAACCGAACAGGCTGGCCGATGCAGGCCCTGAAAATAGGCTTAACAATACTAAAGGCAGCAATAACAGACGTATGAACAAGCTGGTTTTCCTTAATCCGAACAAAAACACCTAGCATCTGACCCTTGTGCAGACAAAACGTTCTCTAAGAAGCATCAGTTTAACACCGCAATTGCCTAAAACGCTCTGTGGCATTAAACCTTCAGGCACTTATAACCGATGCATTGATGTGGTAAAACAGAATGAATCGGCTCACAAGAAGCCGGTCTCAGCTACCAAGCCGCTGTCAGGACAATACGATGACCGATACACGTGTAGAAGACCTTAATATTGAATCCAATATTCGTCTGGTTACCCCGGAAGAGCTCAAGGCTAAAATGCCGATCACGGAAGCGGCTGCCGCTACCGTTATGGAAGGACGCCAGGTAATCAAGGATATCCTCGACCGCAAGGACAAGCGCTTGTTTGTGGTAGTGGGCCCCTGCTCCATTCACGACACCGAAGCCGCGCTTGAATATGGCCGTAAGCTCAAAGTCCTGGCGGAAGAAGTAAAAGACAGCCTCTATTTGGTCATGCGTGTCTATTTTGAAAAGCCCCGTACCACAGTGGGCTGGAAAGGCCTGATCAACGACCCGCACCTGAATGACTCATTCGACATCGAAGAAGGTTTGCATATTGCCCGTAAGCTGCTGATTGATCTGTCTGAAATGGGCCTCCCGCTGGCAACTGAAGCCCTGGACCCGATTTCACCTCAGTACATGCAAGACCTGATCAGCTGGTCAGCCATCGGCGCACGCACCACTGAATCCCAGACACACCGTGAAATGTCTTCTGGCCTGTCCTGTGCGGTTGGCTTCAAGAACGGTACCGATGGTGGTCTGGAAGTTGCGGTAAACGCCATGAAATCCGTTAGCCACCCGCATAATTTCCTGGGTATCAACGGCAATGGCGAAGTATCCATGGTTCGTACGCGTGGCAACGCCTACGGTCATGTTGTACTGCGTGGCGGCAACGGCAAGCCAAACTATGACTCCGTTAGCGTAAAACTCTGTGAGCAGGCTCTGGAGAAAGCCGGCCAGCAGAGCAACATCATGGTTGATTGCAGCCACGCAAACTCCAGCAAGGACCCGGCGCTGCAGCCCCTGGTTGCTGAAAACGTTGCCAACCAGATTCTGGAAGGTAACAACTCTATTGTCGGCTTGATGATTGAGAGCAACCTGGAATGGGGTAACCAGTCCATTCCTGAAGACCTTTCACAATTGAAGCACGGCGTATCTGTAACAGATGCCTGCATTGACTGGGCAGCTACCGAGAACTGCCTGCGTGATATGGCTTCCAAACTGAAAGCTCCGCTTGCAAGCCGCTAAGCATCATCTGGAGTCCTGAGCGATTCAGGACTCCTCTGCAGCACCTGTCCTTTCTTGATCTTCCGCCTTTATCTCTCGCTTTCGCGCGTACATTCGAGAATCTGCCAGATTCAACAGATCTTCTGCGGTTTTAACTTCTTCAGGAAATACTGCAAAGCCAATGCTTGCTGAGATACGAATATCCAGGCCGGCAATCATAAACGGCTCAGACATCAGCTCTTCAATCTTGGCAGCCAGTTTGGAAGCACCTGAGCGCTCAACATTAGGCAGCAGCAGAATAAATTCATCTCCGCCGCTCCGAGCAAGAGCATCAGACTTGCGAACGTGCTCACGCATTCTTTCTGAAGCGGCCTTCAACAACAAATCACCCGTGTGATGGCCAAAGGTATCGTTAACGTCTTTGAAATGATTCAAGTCGATGAACAGGAGCGCAAAACCCTGCCCTGTTCGAGGATATAAGGCGGCAAGCTGCTCGGTTTTATACATCAAAGAGCGGCGATTATCACAACCCGTCAGCGTGTCGGTCAGCGATTGATCTAACGCAAACTGGTACAGGCGATACATAACTACCATTGCAAGGCCTAACACCAACGGCAGCCCCCAGGCCAATACCTGAAGCCCTACCAACGTAATACTTTGTGCACCAGTTGGTGTTGCTGCCATCATCCAGGAGCCATTGGGGAAATAGACTTCAAGCTTTGCCAAAGGATCAGCAAAGGTTAGCTCGTCACCGAAAAAGACCTCGCCAAAGTCGCCAGCGCCATCCTTGCCGCGAATCGCGATATTAAAATCACCAACCTGTTCGGTAATACCCACATTCTCAAGAAGCGCATCGTAGTCGATGACCACCGAAGACAGTCCCCAATATTCGCGGATACCACCCTCAAGAATAAAAATTGGCGTGCGGGCAATGAGCCCTCGCCCACCCTGAACCAGATTAACGGGACCCGCCAGCGTCATCTCGCCTGACGTCATAGCGGCTTCTACTGCAGGCCACTGCGCAGGCACTTTTCTGTAGTCCATTCCCAGTGCCTTTTCATTGCCTGACAGCGGAAAAACAAAGCTCATCACATTGCCCGGGGCTAATCCGATATTACGAATCAGCTCGGCTTCTTTGACGATCTCTTTGGAAATAGAGTACCAGCGTTCCATATCCCGTTTGGGATTAACGGCGATATAGGTGCTAAGGGTAGTAGACAGGTAAAGCACAGAGTTGATGCGGCTCTCTAGTTCAGCTCGCATCTGCGAAAGCTGACCCAAGGCTTCAACTTTTTTGATCTGCACAACACGCTGCTCAGCCTGGCGAACGATATAGGCGCCAAGAACAAGCATCAGCACCGTAAGCGTAGCGATCAGGGTGTAAGCAACAACTGGCGGGGGGCCTGTGCGAATTAGGTTACGAACCATTACGTATTGATACCCAATTTTTGCGACTGCGTTCAGTCTACGCTATTGGGGACCAAGATGTCCGCAAAAATAAACACTTTGCGTTCAATTTAGAAAAAGGATGAGCCCGCTCAAAACTGAGCCCATCCTCAATATGTCTTTACAGCATAAAGGATTAGAAGGTATCGCCAGGAATACGCACAAAGCCTTCCATCAGCACACGAGCACTACGGCTCATGACAGCCTTCTTGGCAGTCCACTCGCCATTCACCTCTTCCGCTGCAGCACCAACACGCAGGGTGCCGGACGGGTGACCAAAGGTTACGGCATCTCTAGCACCGCCACCTGCGGCCAGGTTCACCAGCGTACCCGGCACTGCCGCTGCTGTGGCGATGGCGACAGACGCAGTACCCATCATCGCGTGGTGCAGCTTTCCCATGGACAGCGCGCGTACGCAGACGTCAATGTCATTGGCACCGATCTGCTTGCCACTGGACGCTTCATAATCAGTCGCAGGTGCAACGAAAGCGATCTTCGGCGTATGCTGGCGAGCCACAGCTTCTTCGATATCCTTGATCAGGCCCATCTTGACCGCACCGTAGGCGCGCATGGTTTCGAAACGTGCCAGCGCTTCAGCATTTCCATTAATGTCTTTCTGCAATTCGGTACCGGTGTAACCGATATCCGCCGCATTAACGAAGATAGTCGGAATACCGGCGTTGATCATGGTGGCCTTAAAGGTACCCACACCCGGCACTTCCAGATCATCGACCAGATTGCCGGTCGGGAACATGGAACCCTCGCCATCGGCTGGGTCCATGAACTCGATCACCACTTCGGCGGCTGGGAAAGTCACACCATCCAGTTCGAAATCACCGGTTTCCTGCACTTCACCATTAGTGATCGGCACATGAGCGATGATGGTTTTCTGGATGTTCTTCTGCCAGATGCGCACTGTGCAGATGCCGTTTTCCGGAATCCGATCCGCATCAACCAGTCCACCGCTAATCGCGAACGCACCGACTGCCGCGGTCAGGTTGCCGCAGTTGCCAGACCAGTCGACGAAAGCCTTGTTTATCGCCACCTGACCGAACAGGTAGTCAACGTCATGGTCGGGCTGGGTGCTTTTATCCAGAATAACGGTCTTTGAGGTGGATGATGTGGCACCACCCATGCCATCGATCTGCTGACCGTAGGGGTCGGGGCTGCCAATCACGCGCATCAGCAGTTTGTCGCGGGCTTCGCCGGGCTCTTGGCAAGCTTCAGGCAAATCCTGACGACGGAAGAAAACACCCTTGCTTGTACCGCCGCGGATGTAGGTGGCCGGTACTTTAATCTGGGGAACACTGGACATGTAGATGCTCCAAAATAAGTCGGTTGCCGGACGGGAGCATTCAGACGGATAAAGGAGCGCTACAGTATTACCGGTTCGGACACGCCGTGAACCCATCCATGGGGGGCTCGATGGCGCCATCCCTGGCGCCAAACGGTCCGCCCCGGCAACACTGCAGCACTGTGTCTGCGCCCTATCCGGGACACACTCGAACCATCATGGATGGCCCGGGAAGTTTTCAAGAGTTCGGAATCAGGAAGCGCCTTCCGCTTCCAGGAACTCTTTGGCGAAGCGCTGCAGTACACCACCAGCCTTGTAGGTGGCTACTTCGGCAGCGGTATCCAAACGGCAGATAACCGGTACTTCAACGGTTTCGCCGTTACGACGGTTGATCACCAGCGTCAGGTCTGCACCCGGAGCGATATCGCCCTTCACATCGTAAGTCTCGGTACCATCGATACCGTAGGTGTGACGGGTTTCACCTTCCTTGAACTGCATCGGCAGTACGCCCATGCCGACCAGGTTGGTACGGTGGATACGCTCGAAGCCTTCGGCTACGATCGCTTCCACACCTGCCAGACGCACGCCCTTGGCCGCCCAGTCACGGGATGAGCCCTGACCATAGTCGGCACCTGCCACGATGATCAGGTTCTGCTTACGGTTCATGTAGGCTTCAATCACTTCCCACATGCGCATCTGCTGACCTTCCGGCTCCAGGCGGGCCAGAGAACCCTGGATCACCTCACCGTTGTCGTCCAGACACATTTCGTTCAGCAGTTTCGGGTTAGCGAAAGTTGCACGCTGAGCGGTCAGGTGGTCACCACGGTGAGTCGCGTAGGAGTTGAAGTCCTCCTCCGGCAGGCCCATCTTGGCGAGGTATTCACCGGCAGCAGAGCTGGCCAGGATCGCATTGGACGGAGACAGGTGGTCGGTGGTGATGTTGTCACCCAGTACCGCCAGCGGACGCATGCCGCTCAGGGTACGCTCACCAGCCAGCGCGCCTTCCCAGTATGGAGGACGACGGATGTAGGTGGACATTTCACGCCAGTCGTACAGCGGGCTTTCCGCTTCTTCAACCTGACCCAGGTCGAACATCGGGATGTAGACCTGTTTGAACTGTTCCGGCTTCACCGCTTTGGCAACAATCGCATCGATCTCTTCGTCCGACGGCCACAGATCCTTCAGGGTAACCGGGTTACCGTTCTGGTCGGTGCCCAGTACGTCCTTCTCGATGTCGAAACGCACGGTACCGGCAATGGCGTAGGCCACAACCAGCGGCGGAGATGCCAGGAACGCCTGCTTGGCATACGGGTGGATACGGCCGTCGAAATTACGGTTACCGGACAGCACAGCAGTCGCGTACAGATCGCGATCAATGATCTCCTGCTGGATTTTCGGATCCAGGGCACCAGACATACCGTTACAGGTGGTGCAAGCGTAGGCTACGATGCCGAAGCCCATCTTTTCCAGCTCCGGCAACAGGCCAGCTTCTTCCAGGTACAAGCGTGCCACTTTAGAGCCCGGCGCGAAGGAGGATTTAACCCAAGGCTTGCGGATCAGACCCAGCTCGTTGGCTTTTTTCGCCAACAGACCCGCTGCTACCACATTGCGCGGGTTGGAAGTGTTGGTACAGGACGTGATCGCCGCGATGATGACAGCGCCATCCGGCAACAGACCTTCTTCCTCTTCCTTGCGAGCAGCCGCAAGCTTGTCTTCGTCAGCGATACCGCGCTCATGCAGAGCAGCTGTCGGCAGACGACGGTGCGGGTTGGACGGGCCAGCCAGGTTGCGCTCAACACTGGACAAATCAAATGTCAGCACACGCTCGTACTGAGCGGTTTTCAGGTCATCAGCCCACAGGCCAGTTTCCTTGGCGTACTGTTCAACCAGTGCGACCTGTTCAGGCTCACGACCAGTCAGCTTCAGGTAATCGATGGTCTGATCATCGATGTAGAACATCGCCGCAGTGGCACCATATTCCGGTGTCATGTTGGAAATAGTGGCACGGTCGCCGATAGTCAGGCTATCAGCACCTTCACCGAAGAACTCCAGGTAAGCACCCACCACACGCTCCTGACGCAGGAACTCGGTGATAGCCAGTACGATATCGGTCGCTGTGATACCTGGCTTGCGCTGGCCGGTCAGTTCAACACCGACGATATCCGGCAGACGCATCATGGACGGATGGCCCAGCATCACGGTTTCGGCTTCCAGACCACCAACACCGATGGCGATAACACCCAGCGCATCCACGTGCGGAGTGTGGGAGTCGGTACCGACACAAGTATCCGGGTATGCAACACCGTCACGCGCCTGAATCACCGGGGACATTTTCTCCAGGTTGATCTGGTGCATGATGCCGTTACCGGCCGGGATCACGTCCACGTTCTTGAACGCGGTCTTGGTCCAGTCGATGAAGTGGAAACGGTCTTCGTTGCGACGGTCTTCAATGGCACGGTTTTTATCGAACGCATCCGGATCAAAACCCGGTGCTTCAACCGCCAGAGAGTGGTCAACGATCAACTGCGTCGGAACCACTGGATTGACCTTGGAGGGGTCACCACCTTTGTCAGCAATGGCGTCACGCAGACCGGCCAGGTCGACCAGAGCAGTCTGACCCAGGATGTCGTGGCATACCACACGGGCGGGATACCAGGGGAAGTCCAGATCACGCTTACGTTCAATCAGCTGCTTCAGAGAGTCGGTCAGCTCTTCCGGTTCGCAACGACGAACAAGTTGTTCAGCCAGTACACGTGAGGTGTACGGCAGTTTGGCATAGGCACCGGTTTCAATCGCTTCAACCGCCGCACGGGTGTCAAAGTAATCCAGCTCAGTGCCGTTTAAAGATTTACGAAATTCTGTATTCATGGCGTCGGGAGTCCATCGAGTAGTGTTCATTGACGCGGGCCTTGAGGATACGAATGTATCCGGCCTTCTGTGTACCGATCAGTCAGGCCAATACGAAGAAGCCGATAATAAAAGGGGCGTAGCCAGTGATGACTACACCCCGGCATATCAGGCGCGCTCTTCGATCGGTACCCACTCGGCCGTTTCAGGGCCGGTGTAGTCCGCGGACGGGCGGATGATACGGTTGTTGGCACGCTGCTCCATTACATGAGCGGTCCAACCGGCAACACGCGAACATACAAAGATCGGTGTGAACAGTTCGGTCGGAATACCCATGAAGTGGTAAGCAGACGCATGGAAGAAGTCAGCGTTACAGAACAGCTTCTTCTCACGCCACATAACCGCTTCAACACGCTCGGAAACCGGATACAACACGGTGTCACCCACCTGCTCGGCCAGCTTCTTGGACCATTCTTTGATAATGGCATTACGCGGGTCAGACTCGCGGTAGATCGCATGGCCGAAGCCCATGATCTTGTCTTTACGAGACAGCATACCCATGATCGCATCTTCAGCTTCATCAGCTGACTGCCACTGCTCAATCATCGCCATGGCCGCTTCATTGGCACCGCCATGCAACGGCCCACGCAGGGAACCAATCGCACCAGTGACACAGCTGTGGATGTCAGACAGCGTGGAGGCACAGACACGAGCCGTAAAGGTAGACGCATTGAACTCATGTTCAGCGTACAGAATCAGGGACGCGTGCATTACCTGAACGTGCAGCGGATCCGGCTTCTTGTCATGCAGGGTCCACAGGAAGTGTTCGCCAATGGAGTCCGCGTCAGTCTCGGTATTGATACGCTGCCCTTTATGGGCAAAGTTGTACCAATAGTTGATGATCGACGGGAACACGGCCAGCATGCGATCGATCTTGTCGTGCTGTTCACTGAAGTCCATTTCGGTCTCCAGGTTGCCCAGCATGGAACAACCAGTACGCATCACATCCATCGGGTGTGCGTCTTTAGGAATCTGCTCCAAAACGACCTTCAATGCTTCGGGCAGGCCGCGCATGCCTTTCAGTTTGGCTTTGTACGCGTCCAGTTCTGCCTGGTTAGGCAGCTTGCCGTACAGCAGCAGGTAAGCAACTTCTTCAAACTGAGCCTTGTCGGCCAGTTCCTTGATGTCGTAACCACGGTAGGTCAGACCGGCACCGGTTTTACCCACGGTGCACAGTGCGGTTTCACCTGCGGACTGTCCACGCAGACCTGCACCACCGAGTTTCTTTGCTTCTGCCATCTGTCACTCCTTACTCTGTTGTCGGGAGGCTAAGCCTCCCTGTACCAGTTTGCTCGATCCGCGAGGCGGATGATGACTTATAGTTATTTGTTTTTGCCTTCTTTAAAGAGGGCATCAAGCTTCTGTTCGAAGTCGTGATAGTTCAGGAAATCATACAATTCCATACGCGTCTGCATGCTGTCGACAACCGCCTTCTGATCACCATCTTTCAGCAGGTGTTCGTACACGTTCAGTGCAGCCTTGTTGGCAGCACGGAAAGCAGACAGCGGGTACAGCACCATGGTAGCGCCAGCTTCAGCCAGTTCAGACGTATTAAACAGCGGCGTCGCACCAAACTCAGTAATGTTTGCCAGCAGGTGTGCACCGTTGATGCCGCTGGAGAACGCGCGGTAATCATCAAGGGTATGAACGGCTTCTGCGAAGATCGCATCCGCACCCGCTTCCAAACATGCCTGAGCACGTTCTACTGCGGCATTCAGGCCTTCCATCTGGAACGCGTCGGTACGTGCCATGATGAAGAAATCGTCATCGGTACGCGCATCTACAGCGGCTTTAACACGGTCAACCATCTCTTCCAGAGAGACAATTTCCTTGTTCGGACGGTGGCCGCAACGCTTCTGGGCAACCTGGTCTTCGATGTGAACAGCTGCAGCGCCGCCCTTTTCCATCTCTTTGATGGTACGTGCGATGTTGAATGCACCACCCCAACCAGTATCGATGTCAACCATCAACGGAGTATCTACAGCACTGGTGATACGGCGAACATCTTCAACCACGTCATTCATGGAGGTCATACCCAAATCCGGCAGACCGTAAGAAGCGTTGGCCACGCCGCCGCCTGACAGGTAGATCGCTTTATGACCCACACGGGTTGCCATCATTGCGTTGTAGGCATTAACCGTACCCACGATCTGCAGCGGATTGCTGTCCGCCAATGCCTTACGGAAACGTCCACCCGCAGTCAGTTTTTCAGCCATGTTTATCCCCTTCTGGTTTATTATCGGTATCCAGCTTGGCTTCGATATTACGTCGCGCTGCACTGATATGGCGGCGCATTAGCATTTCAGCCAACTCTTCATCGCGCGCCTCGATTGCGTCGATGATCTGGCGGTGCTCTTTAAGCGCCCGCTTTGGACGAGAGCTGGAAACACTGAATTGATAGCGGTACATGCGTACCAGGTGATAGAGATCGTCCCCAAGTAATTCCAGCAGCTTGGAGTTTTTGCTGCCCTGAACAATGCGGTAGTGAAAATCGAGATCTCCTTCCTTCTGGAAGTAGGAGCGGCCTTCACGCTGCTCAACGGATGCTTCATGTTCATCCAGCAACTGCTTCAGGCTCTCAATTTCCTCATCTGTCATGTTCTTGGCAGCCTGTCGACACGCCATACCCTCAAGGGCTTCACGCACTCGGTAGATTTCGATCAGTTCATGAGCAGACAATTGAACGACTCGCGCCCCTACATGTGCCTTACGTTCAACCAGTCGCCAGCCTTCCAGGCGACGAATTGCCTCACGCAAAGGTCCACGGCTGATGCCATAAGTGCGTGCCAGTTCAGGCTCGCTGATCTTGTGACCCGGCGGGATTTCACCCTTCACGATAGCGGTCACGATCTGCCGACATACACGGTCAGCCAGGGTTCGAGTTTCGGGTTCAAGCGGCACTACATTGCGCTGCCCAGTCTGTTCATTCACCTTTGAATCGATCCTCACCAAGATTGTCGACAATGTTCAATATGGGAACGATACCCCCCTAAAACCTGAGCGTCAACACGGATGAGACCGAAATTGTCGACACCATACAAAAGTCTTAGGGGTTTCCCTCACAGAGGGCTGAGGTAGCGTAGATACTCATCATTCATGGTTCGAGCGATCTGACGCGGCTTTTGAAACGGGAGGGAATGATCCGTACCGGCAACCATAAAGTAGTGCCAGTTCGGCAAGCGCTCGGCCAAGCCCATATGGTACTGGTGCATAAGATCAACACTCAGCCCACCGATAAAGCTGGTTACATCACCCTGCGCGGCAACCAGCTGTTCACGATCAATACGATTGATCGCATCCGTTACAGCATCCAGTGAAAAGGCAAAACCGCGTGGACGCAGCGCCAAGCGCTTAACGGCCACAGCCTGCACCTGGGGAGAAACGCGACGATTGGGTGAGATAGTATCCAGAAATTGCACTATGCCCCGCTCATGATCTTCGTCTCGCAAGTGCACAGCTGCCTCCGAGTAACGCTGACGAAGTTGGACCGTACTACTCCAGTCCGGGCGATCCAGCACAGCTGACTCCAACAGGAATTGCTTGCCTACACGCTCCGGGTAACGCTGCTTCAGCATCATGCTGACCAATCCGCCCAACGAATAACCTGCCAAGTCGAACCGCCACCACCCAAGATGATCCACCAGGGACGACATGTCGGCCACCAGCTCTTCAACCTTGAAGGCATACTCCTGACGATCAGGGAAGTGACTATCGCCTGCACCTCGCAAATCGGGCACCAGCACTTCATGCCAATGCTCCAGATGTGCAATCAACAGGTGCCAGGTATCCACACCCGCCACGCCGGCACCGTGCACCAACAGCAATCGCTTTCCCTGTTCAACATTGGGGTTACGGTATAGACGGTAGCAAAGTGACTGATCCGGCACGGCAAGACGATGCTCGGTAATCTGACATGGGTGTTTCATATTATTCCTTAACCTCTATGCGTAACGAGATTATAAGGCCCAGAGACTCGCGAAGTCCGTCACCTAAAGTGTAAAATGCGCATTTTGAAGAGGCTTCACGGGTGATACAGCAGCAGGTAGTGGAAAAACATTTAAGCGCACACGAGGTTTTCGAACGTGTTCGCGGCTTTGGCTACCCAGTATTACTCGACAGCAGCCAACCTGAAGCCATCAGTGGCCGTTACGATATCATTGCTGCCGGGCCCGACCGGGTCGTTTCCTTTACCGACCAAGGTCTTAACTGCACCAGCGAATCTGGTCAGATAATTCTGAAGGATGCCGCATCCTCACCCTTTGACTATTTACAGCAACTACTCAATGAACTTGGCACCCCAAAGCCCGTTGATAACTGCCCCTTCAATGCCGGACTGATTGGTATTTTTGGCTATGACCTGGGCCGCGCCATCGAGCAACTGCCAAGCCTTTCAGAGGCCGATATCGATTATCCCTGGATGCTTGTCGGTCGCTACCTCTGGGCTGTGATCATTGATCATGTCGACAATAGCTGCCGTATTGTCTGGCACACGTTGGCCAGCCCATCCATTGATAAGGTTATTGCCTGTCTGAGCACTCCCAAAGCCGGAGACCCGTGCAGCTTTAAACTTACAACACCGTTCAGCAGCAATCTGAGCTGGCCTGAGTACCAACATTCACTTGAGCGGATTGATGAATACATTCATGCCGGTGATTGTTATCAGATCAATTTTGCACAACGCTTCCATGGACAGTACAAAGGTGACCCTTGGACCGCTTACAAGCGCTTAAGGGAACAAGCCACAACACCTCATGCGGCTTATTTGGAGTCACCCGAGGGTGCCATTCTTTCACTTTCCCCAGAACGCTTCCTTGAAGTTGATGCAGCGGGTGAAGTTGAAACGCGCCCGATCAAGGGCACACGCCCACGAGGCCAAAACGCAACTGAAGACACAGCACTCGCCAATGAATTGGCCAATGCCCGAAAGGACAGAGCTGAAAACCTGATGATTGTGGATCTATTGCGCAATGACCTGAGTCGCAACTGCGCAGCCGGCAGCGTGCGGGTGCCAGAGCTATTTAAAATAGAAAGCTATCCGAACGTTCATCACCTGGTCAGCAGTGTTCGTGGCAAGCTAAAACCCCAGGCAACCCCGTTAAGTCTGCTAAGAGACTCCTTTCCAGGCGGCTCTATTACCGGCGCCCCAAAAATACGTGCTATGGAGATTATTGACGAACTGGAGCCCCAGCGCCGCTCTGTGTACTGCGGCTCAATCGGCTATATCAGCAGCTGTGGCCACATGGATACAAGCATCACCATTCGCACGCTTCTATGCCAAAAAGGGGAAATCTACTGCTGGGCCGGAGGCGGCATCGTTGCCGACTCCGTAATAGAAGAGGAATATCAGGAGACCTTTAACAAGGTCAACAACTTGCTACACGGGCTGGATGACTAGCCCTGCTGACCTGAACCGTCCATTTGTGACAGGAGCTGGTCGCGACGTGAATTAAACGTCACTCGATCAGCTTTATCGATACCTTCCGCAACCGGAATGGCCGCCTTCATTGCATCAACCGGCTTACCATTGATATGCAGCTCATAATGCAGGTGCGGCCCGGTTGAGCGACCTGAGTTACCTGATAGAGCTATTTTCTGGCCACGACTTACGGTCTGTCCTTTACTCACCAACGCCTTGCTCAGGTGTAGAAAACGCGTCTTATATTTCTGACCGTGCTCGATAACGATATAAAGCCCCGCATAAGGATGCTTGGTTACTCGTGTAACAACACCATCACCTGTCGCCAATACCGGTGTACCCTTTGGCGTCGCAAAGTCAGTGCCATTATGTGGTCTTACACGCCCTGTAACGGGATGCTTTCGGAACGGGTTGAAGTTGGAACTCAAGCGATACTTGCCTTGAGTTGGGTAGCGCATGAAAGCACGTGCCAAACTATCGCCATTGAGGTCAAAGTACTGGCCTTCAAAATTAAAAGCGGTCAGCTCGCGAGAGCGATTGAGAATACGCAGACCTTCCAGTCGGGAGTTTCCGGTAGCCTTGCCATCAATATACTGTGAAGCACGGACTACCTGAAAGCTATCGCCGGCACGCAGATCACGACGGAAATTCAACTTATCCTGCAGCAGAGCCGATATTTTCTGAATTTCCGAAGGCGTCAGTCCAGCACGCTTTGCAGAGACATAGAAACTGCCGTTAATATCACCGGCAACTACTTCATCCTTCCACTCACCTTCAATCTGCACTTCGGCATATTCAAAGGTTTCCTCACCCACGCGTGAGAAAACCACTTGATGCGCAGGGCTGAAGCGCAGTTCAAGCTGGTCCAGCTGACCATCTTTAAGCCAGAAGCTCAACTGATCACCAGGCTTCAGGGTATCCAATGCCAGAATGGAAACATCACTCTCCAGCACCTGATACATGGAAGCCTGACCCACATCCAGCATATCGAAAATGGTACTCAGCGTATCGCCACGCTGAATCGTGTAGCTGAAATCAGGCACACGAACGTCAACCTGCTCAAATGATGCAGGCAACTCCAATTCGCTATCCGGTAAGGACTTGATATTGAGCTTCAGGTCAGATTGTAAGGGCTGGTATGAAAAGGCACCCAGCGTCAGAGCCACAGCAGGAAGAAAAACGCCCAACATCAATGGCTTGCGCAGAAACCTCTTCATACCCGTTTCCTCTACTTAGATGCTCAGATCACGTGCGCTTGCTTCCACAAACGCTTTTTTAAGATCTTCAAAGGTGTGTACCGCCGGGAACTGAGGGAACTCCTCAATCACATTCTTCGGCGCATGGAACAGAATGCCCGCTTCAGCCTGAGCTAGCATAGTGGTGTCGTTGTAAGAATCACCGGCAGCAATCACACGGTAGTTCAACAACTGGAATGCACGCACGGACTGACGCTTGGGATCACGCTGACGCAGGGTGTAGTCGGTGATTCGACCTTCTTCATTTACTTCCAGCTTGTGGCAAAGCAGAGTCGGGTAACCCAACTGCTTCATCAGCGGTGCTGCAAATTCATAGAAGGTATCGGACAAGATTACTACCTGGAAACGCTCACGCAGCCAATCAATAAATTCGCGAGCGCCTTCCAGCGGGGACAGTCGGCTGATCGTATCCTGAATCTGCGGCAGTGTCAGACCATGCTCGTCCAGGATACGCAGACGCTGTTTCATCAAGACGTCGTAATCGGGAATATCCCGTGTTGTGGCTTTAAGTTCCTCGATTCCGGTTTCTTCTGCAAACGCAATCCAGATTTCGGGGATAAGAACACCTTCCAGGTCAAGACAAGCCAGTTCCACTAGGACGCCTCCAATAGATAAATTAAGTGCGCCCCAATTTACCCTGTCGTTTCAAGGCTTTCAATGCTCTGGAAGCTCAAGCCCTGCAAACAACTCATCAACATCATGTCGATTGCTGCAGGATTGAACACGACGTACCAGATCAGGTGTCAGATGCGGAGCAAAAGTTTGAATAAAGTCATACATGTAACCGCGCAGGAAAGTCCCCTTACGGAAACCGATACGCGTCACGCTGTGCTCGAACAAATGACTGGCATCCAGAGCAACAAGACCATCATCCTGCCCTTCTTCAAATGCCATGGTGGCAATAATGCCCACGCCCAGACCCAAACGGACATAGGTTTTGATAACGTCCGAATCAACTGCCGTGAGCACAACCTTAGGCTCAAGCCCCTTATTAATGAATGCTTCATCCAGCTTCGAGCGACCGGTAAAACCAAACACATAGGTAATGATCGGCCATTCAGCGAGCGCTTCCAGTGTCAATTCGGGCAGTTCTGTGAGCGGATGACCTTCGGGAACCACAACGGATCGATTCCAGCGATAACAAGGCATCATGATCAAATCACTGAAATGAGACATGGCCTCAGTCGCGATGGCAAAATCGACTGTGCCATCGGCTGCCATTTCAGAAATCTGCATCGGGGTACCCTGATGTATGTGCAGGGATACATCGGGGTAGTCTTTAATAAAGTCATGGATAGTTTGGGGCAAGGCATAACGAGCCTGCGTATGAGTCGTCGCAACCTCAAGTTTGCCCTTGCGCTCATCACTGAACTCCTGGGCAACCTGACGGATGGCATCACATTTCTGCAGCACCTCGCCCGCAATTTCGAGAATTGCTTCACCAGCAGGTGTAACGCGAGTCAGGTGCTTACCACTTCGAGCAAAGACCTCCACACCCAACTCATCTTCCAGCAGGCGAATCTGCTTACTGATACCAGGCTGAGAGGTATAGAGACTTTGAGCGGTAGCCGAGACATTCAGATCATGACGCGCTACTTCCCAGATATAACGCAGCTGCTGCAGTTTCATTACACGACGCCCGATGGTTTATAAATCAGGTTTTAATATAACAGTATAGAATAAAGACGCAACCAGACTGTTAGTTAACCACCGGGCTCGATCAATGTTACTGGCGGCTTTTTAAGCGACGATTTTCTTCCTCTATCGCAGCAAAACGCTTCTCAAGATTTGACAGACTTGACTGAACTTTCTGCAACTGGTCTTCCCCGCCTTGTATTTGGCTGCGAAGTTGCTGCTCCCGCTTTCCAGCCTCTGCTGTCACAGCCTCAAGCTTAAGATTCAATTTCTCACGTGCTGATTCTGATTCAAGCAGCTGATTTTCCACCCGCTTGACCTTATTACGCTCTGCGAGCAATTGAGAGCTAAGTTGAGCCTGCTCCTTGGTTTGCTGCACATCTTCAGACTTGAGTCGCCCCAGCTCGTCTGTTGCAAGCTTCAACTGCGTGGTCAGGGTATCGATCTTCGCTTCACGCTTGGCCAGCTGAGCATCAACTGCTACCAGCTTGCGTGAAAGCTCCGACTCAGCACGCCCGCTTTCATCACGCAGCTTGTCCAAAGCGTTTTTATAGTGGCGAGTATCAACCTCAGCCTTGGCGATAGCCTCAAGGTTGTAGCGTTTTTCATCCTTGATGCGCTGCTCGAATACTTTCTGAGCATCCTGATGTGACTTCTGTAGCTGAGCCAGCTCCTGGCACACATTTGCGTGCATTTGCCCGGTGCGCTGATGCTCATTACGTTCCTGAGACAAATCCTGCTTTAGCGATTCCACCTCTTTTTCAAGCGTGGCTTCACGCGCCTGAAGCACCTCATAACGGCGCTCCAGCTCGGAATAGCGCTTTTCCAACTCACTGATTTCACCACGGGTTTCACGCAAGGCATCGCCACAGGCTCTCACCTGGGCTTCATCAGGCTGAGCGCGCATCTGATGAAGGAGATTGGCGCGACTGGTTGCCTCTTCCATGGCGACCTGCCACAAACGCGACATCACACTCTGCACTGATTGAGGTATTTCACCCGTACCTGATGATGCATTAGGCCCCAGCCGAGTGTTCAAATTCTTACGCCACTCAGCTAGCAGCTTTTCCGCTTCAGACAGATCGGCTAGTCGACATACATCAAGCAAGGACTCAGGTTCAGGAATACGACCAGCGGCAAGCATTTCGTCGGCAGCGGCAAAAAAGTCGTCTTTTTGAGTGTTATCCATGATTTGACTCCTGACCGGGGAAACGATCCGTCAAGGCTGACAGCTGTTTTTCTGTCTCTACATCCATAGGGGCCGAGACCGAAAGCTTTTCTCCATCCGGCAACTCAACTTCAAGACGAGCCGCATGCAGCATCAATCGCTTAATACCCAATTCACGAAAACGTCCATTATCAGCATCGGGCGTGTACTTCACATCCCCTACAATCGGATGCCCTGTAAACAGGGTATGTACGCGAATCTGATGTGTACGCCCCGTTAACGGTCTCGCTTCAATAAGAGTGGCCACATCTTCAAAACGACGTAAGACCTGAAAGCGGGTCACCGAAGGCTTGCCATCAGGATTCACTTTAACCATACGTTCGCCAGACTTCAGCTCATAACGTAACAGGGGCGCATCAACCGCTTTTTTACTCTTGTCCCAGCTACCAACAACCAGGGCATGATAAATTTTGTTCACCTTGCGCTGACGCAGTGCGTCATGCAGATAGCGAAGCATACTGCGTTTTTTTGCCACCATGATGCAGCCTGAAGTGTCACGATCCAGTCGGTGCACCAACTCCAAAAAACGGCTTTGCGGGCGGATCTGGCGTAATGCTTCAATAAGGCCCAGATTAACCCCGCTGCCCCCATGTACCGCCAAGCCGGATGGCTTGTTAATCACGACCAGGCTATCAGACTCATACACTATAGCCTGTTCCAAATGCTCGGCCAGCCCAGCGCTAACAGGTGCAGCTTCGCCACGCTCAGGGATGCGAATTGGAGGAATACGCACCACATCGCCTGCACAGATACGAGTGTCAGGCTTAACACGCTTTTTGTTAACGCGAATTTCACCCTTTCGCAGGATGCGATAGATCAAACTTTTTGGTGCGCCTTTAAGCTGAGTACGCAGAAAATTGTCGATTCTCTGCCCTTCCTGATCCGAATCTACCTCTACGAAACGGACCTGCTGTGCTTTTTGCTGCGTTTTTTGCGTCATACAGACAAAATGACTCTCAATTGATGCCTTCTGGGTTAGCTGATATATTCTACCGATGCCGCAGGCGGTTTGCTTCAGTAAATTTCAATTCCTGCAGATGGCCCTGCCAGTTACCCGGAAAAGTGGCCATCTCAGGCGCTATTTGCGGCATAAAACAGACAGTGAAACCAATTTTTCACGTAACGCTTTCACGACCTTCGTTAGACAGAAGGTTCAGTTGGAGGTGAAGACGCACGCTGGCCCGGAACCTGCTCGATTCCACTCAGAAGCAGCCACAGCCATAGACAATAACGACATTGGCCCGCGTTTCCTTCACTGACGATAAGTGCTACTGGCCGATTGCCAAGTAGCGGTGGTGTATACGCTAGCCACCAATCCAAAGACTGGACACTTGATTCCCACCCTGGCGAACAGGGCGAGAAGCGTTGCGTTTATGAGAACGCACACAACATGAAAAGAATGCTGATCAACGCAACTCAGCCTGAAGAGTTGCGCGTAGCGCTGGTAGATGGCCAGCGCCTGTTTGATCTGGATATCGAATCTGATAGCCGCGAGCAGAAAAAAGCCAACATCTATAAAGGACGCATCACACGCGTCGAACCCAGCCTTGAAGCCGCCTTCGTTGACTTTGGCGCTGAACGCCATGGTTTTCTGCCGCTGAAGGAAATTTCCCGTGAATATTTCAGCAAGCAGCCTGAGCGAGGCCAGCGACCCAACATCAAGGACGTGGTCAAAGAAGGCACCGAAGTCATCGTACAGGTTGACAAGGAAGAGCGTGGTAACAAGGGCGCAGCCCTGACAACGTTCATCAGCCTCGCAGGCCGCTATCTGGTATTGATGCCGAACAACCCTCGTGCCGGCGGCATCTCACGCCGCATCGAAGGTGATGACCGTACCCAGCTTAAAGAAGCTCTTTCTGGCGTTAACATCCCGGAAGGCATGGGCGCGATTGTCCGCACCGCTGGCATCGGCCGTAGCTCTGAAGAACTGCAGTGGGACCTGGACTACCTGGTTACTCTATGGGACGCCATCAAGGCTGTTAATGAACGCCCCGCACCTTTCCTGGTATACCAGGAGAGCAACGTAGTTATCCGTGCCATTCGCGACTACCTGCGTACTGACATCGGCGAAGTGCTGATCGACAACCCAAGCGTATACGATCAGGCACTGATGTTTGTTCAACAGGTGATGCCGAGCTACGAAAGCCGCATCAAGCTGTACAAGGAACAAACACCGCTGTTCAACCGTTTCCAGATCGAAAGCCAGATCGAAACTGCGTTCGAACGTGAAGTAAAGCTGCCGTCCGGCGGTTCAATCGTTATCGATCCTACCGAAGCCTTGGTGTCTATCGATATCAACTCAGCTCGCGCTACCCGTGGCGGCGATATCGAAGAAACCGCGCTGCAGACCAACCTTGAAGCGGCAGACGAGATCGCTCGCCAGCTGAGACTGCGTGATATCGGCGGCCTGATCGTAATCGACTTTATCGACATGACGCCGATCAAGAACCAGCGTGAAGTCGAAACCCGCCTGCGCGATGCACTCAAACTGGACCGGGCACGTGTGCAGATGGGTCGCATCTCCCGCTTTGGCCTGCTTGAAATGTCGCGCCAGCGTTTGCGCCCTTCTCTGGCCGAATCCCGAGGCAGTGTTTGTCCGCGCTGTAATGGTCAGGGCTCTATCCGTGATACCGAATCACTGGCGCTGTCCATCCTGCGCTTGATCGAGGAAGAATCTTCCAAAGATCGCACTTCCCAGATCCGCGCAATTTTGCCCGTCACGGTTGCAACCTACCTGCTGAACGAAAAGCGCCACGAAGTTCACAACATCGAGCTGCGCCATCAGGTTCGCGCAGTGATCGTGCCTAATCCGAATATGGAGACGCCGCATTACGAAGTCGTTCGACTACGTGATGATCACACCGTTACCAGCACCCAGGATGTGAGCTACACGCTCCAGCCTGAGCATGACCACGACGTGAGCGAGCCAGCAAAGGCACCGGCACCCAAGCGCGAACAGGCTGCTGTTAAAGCAGTTGTTCCACCTACCCGTGCACCTCAATCCGAAATCGAGCCGGAACCAGAAGCCAAGCCTGTAGCTAAAGCAGCTCCAGCCGCTCAGGAAACTGTGACTGCAGCCGCCACCCCTTCATTTGGTGAGCGCATTCTCTCTGCACTGCGCGGTCTCTTCGGCGGCGAGCCAGCTCAGCCCGATACTGCAAAGCAGAAGCCACAGGAAGAAAAACTGGCAAAGGCCACTGAAGACAAGAGCACTGATAAAGGCGAGCGCAATGACAAGCGCAACAATCGTGGCGAGCGCGGCAATCGTGGTGAGCGCAACGATCGAGGTGAGCGTCGCTCTCGTCGTCGTGATGGTGGCAGTGATCGCCGTCGCAAGACCGAACGCCGTGATCAGGATGAAATCATCACCATCGAGCCCGAACAAAACCTGCCTGCTATCGGTGAAAATGAGCAACAGGAGAAGAAAGAAGGCCCAAGCCGTCGCCGCCGTCGTCGTCGCAGCCGTGATGAAAACGCTACCGACAAAGCTCAGGATGGTAACGAACTAAACAATCGCGACAAGTCCTCAGAATCTACCGAAAAATCGGGTAACCAAGAGCAACAGGACGAGAGCCGTGGTCGCGGTCGTGGACGTCGTCGCCGCAACTCCGAGGAGCGTACTGCCACTCGCACTCCGCTACCCGAAGCGATGCGCGATGCTCAGGCGGAAACTGAGATCCAGGCACTATTGGCTGAAAGCAAAATCACCAATGAAACCCTGACTTCTCAAACCACTGATGCAACCACTGTTACTGATCTGTCTGTAAATAATGCAGTTGAAGCTGAGCAACAGACCCCAGCAGTAACTGAAGCAGAGACCTCTTCTGATACCCAACCATCAGAAGCCAGCGTCGAACAGACTGCAGTCGAAACAGCTACAGCCGATCAGCCGGCAGAAGTAACTGTAGACAGCAGCCCGAAGGCAGATGAAACAACTGAAGTCACGTCCGGCGATACTGAAGAAACCGCCCCGGCTGTATCGGAAGAAAGCGAAGCACCTGCCAAGCCGAAACGACGTCGCGGTCGTCGACCTGCGCGTAACAAGTCAGGCGATTCAGACAAGTCATCTAATGACAACTCTGAAGCAAGCGACTCAACTGAAGCGATCAGTGCCGAAGTAGAAGCCGCTGCTGATGCACCGACTACAGAAGCCAATGACTCCACCTCTGAGTCTAAGTCTAAGGCACCAATAACAGCTGACGACAATAACTCTGGCACTAACCAGGAAAATCTGGACACAAGCTCAGATGCGGTAGAAGCCACGGCTTCAACTGAAGGCGCAACTGATATTCCGGAACAGAGCGAAGCCCCTGAAACCAGGGAGCCAACCGCTCAAGCCGAGCCGCAGATGGAGCCTGAAGCCGCTGCTCCTGAAGCCAGTGAAGAAGTTACTGAGGCAAAACAGGAAGCAGTGTCTGAAGCCCCAGAGACACAGGAAGCATCACAGGAAGAGCCTGCAAAGGACGAATCCAGGCAGCGCCGTCGTGCCCGTCGTGCACCTAACGACCCACGCGAAGTGCGCCGCCGTCAGTTAGAAGCTGATACCGATGCTTCCTGATTAGCAGCAAGAGACTGAGCAAGCCCTGATGATAATTCAGGCTTGTTCAGTTTAGACACTAAAAAGCCGCAGCCCGATATGGACTGCGGCTTTTTTAGTAAACGTGTTTTACAGTGTCAACTGAGCCC
The DNA here is from genome assembly GCA_048264005.1 of Marinobacterium sp. GTDB lineage: Bacteria > Pseudomonadota > Gammaproteobacteria > Pseudomonadales > Balneatricaceae > Marinobacterium. The sequence continues at coordinate 303,090 of JBLXDP010000002.1, read as the reverse complement.
TGATCAGGGATAGAATCTTGGCTCGGCCTCCAGCTCAACTCCGAATCGCTGTTTGACCTCATTGCTCACACGATTGGCAAAGAACTCCACATCCTTGCGATGAGCATTACCCAAGTTCACCAGAACAAGCGCCTGCTTATCATACGTACCCACCTCTCCTTCCCGCTCACCCTTCAAACCGGCACGATCAATCAACCAGCCTGCAGCAAGCTTCCAATGACCGCTCTGATCAGGGAAGGCAACCAGATCTGGATAGACGGAACGAATCTGTTCATAGCTGCGCTGATCCACCACCGGGTTCTTGAAAAAACTACCGGCATTACCAAGCATTGCCGGATCAGGTAACTTACTGCGCCTTACACGGCAGACCGCATCAAACACGTCTTGAGGAGACGGACATTCCAGCCCCACCAACTCAGACCTCAAGCCACCATATTCCAGACAAAGTTCCGGAACCCTGCTCAGCTTTAATACAACAGCAGTAATGATGTAGCGATTCGGATCTACACGCTTGAATCGGCTATCCCGGTAGCCGAAAAGACAGTCTGCACAACTGAAACTGCTCAGCTGCTGCAACTCACGATCAAAGACCTCAACACTGTGCAGCCGATCTTTAAGCTCAACGCCATAGGCACCGATATTTTGCATCGGCGCAGCACCGACAGTCCCTGGAATCAGTGCCAGATTTTCCAAGCCGAAGTAACCGGACTCCAGCGTACGCTCAACAGTCTGATGCCAGTTCTCACCAGCCCCTACTTTAAGCAACAGGGAATCAGACTCCTCCTGAACAACGTGCCAGCCCTTGATTTTAATGTGCGCAACAATCCCGGGAACCTTATCACCCAGTACCAGATTGCTGCCCCCACCAAGTACCAGCAAAGGCATTGAGCTCTGCTCCAGCAATTGAGCGAGCTCAAACAGCTGATCAGTCTCTGTAATCTCTACAAAACAATCAGCACGTGCCGGAAGACCCAGCGTATTCATCGCCTGAAGACTGACGTCCTGCTGCAATAACAAGGAAGTCAAAAACCACGCTCCCGCTGCAGGTGGCGAATCAGGCCCTCACTTGCGGCTTCCACGAGATCCAGTACCTCATCAAAGCCAGCCTCACCAGAGGTGTAGTATGGATCAGGCACCTCACGTGAACGCTGACCTTCTGCAAAATCAAGAAACAGACCCAGATGGCCTGGATACCCACGAGGACAGCGCACCCGCAAATCACGCAGATTGGCATCATCCATCGCAAGTATCAGGTCATAACGCGCGAAGTCCTCATCGTCTACCGCTCGCGCACGCAGATGGCCAAGCTCATAACCTCTACGACGGGCTGCAGCCTGAGTTCTGGGATCAGGCCCCTTGCCTACGTGATAAGCCGCAGTGCCGGCAGAGTCTATTTCAAAATCAGTGGATAAACCCAGCTCTTCCACCTTATGTTCAAACACCCCATGCGCTGTAGGGGAACGGCAAATATTGCCCAAACAAACGAACAGAATCCTGATTGGCTTGCTCATAGCTCGATTTAACCCTTCGCCATGATTGCTGCGACACGTGCCAAATCTTCCGGTGTATCCACGCCTGCAGGGGGTATTTCATCCGCAACGGCGACATGAATGCCGACACCGTTCCAAAGCGCACGCAACTGCTCCAGACATTCTGTAAGTTCCAGTGGTGCAGGCGCCCAACGGACAAAATCATTCAGCATTTTTACTCGATAGGCATACAAACCGATGTGACGCTGCCAATCAAAACCATTCGGCAGTTCATCTGTGGTGCCCGACATAAACGCGTCACGTGGCCATGGAATTGGAGCACGACTGAAATACATGGCCATACCACGAGTATCAGTAACCACCTTGACCACATTAGGGTTCATAAGGGCGTCTACTGTTTCAATCGGTTCCGACAGTGTCGCAATACCCGCTTCCGGCATTGCCATCAGGTTGTGCGCCACCTGATTTATAATACGTGGCGGCACCATGGGTTCATCACCCTGCACATTGACCACAATATCATCACTGTAATATCCCAGCTTCTGCACAACTTCCTGCAACCGATCAGTACCTGACGGGTGATCTTCGGATGTCATACACACCTCAGCACCGAAGCCAGTTGCCACATCTGCGATACGCTGATCATCAGTTGCAATAACAACGCGAACTGCCTCGCTCTCACAGGCACGCTCATACACATGCTGCAACATGGGCTTACCATTGAGATCAGCCAGGGGCTTACCCGGGAATCGACTGGAGGCATAACGGGCCGGGATAATTACAGTAAAGCTCATTTGGGCTTGTGCTCCTTGAGTTTTTCTTCAGCTGTCAGCTGACGTGCCTCTGATTCGAGCATCACAGGAATATCATCTCGAATCGGATAGGCCAGGCCGCTGGCACGGCAGATCAGCTCGTGGGTCTCCTTATTCCACTCCAGAGGAGCTTTTGAAACAGGGCAAACCAGAATATCAAGTAGCTTGGGATCCATTGTGCTCATCCATCAGTTGGGCCGAGCGCTCGGCCAGTTGTTTCAGTAATGCGTTCAGGAATCGGGGCTCTAAACAGGCTTCAACGGGTAATGCCCATGCATCTGCAGGCGCATGACTCATGCATTTAACCGCGTCCTTTTCAGTCATGATGACAGGTAGTTTCGGTTCGAACACTAACTGGCCTTTCTCATAACTGGCATGATCAGGAAAGGGATGCTTGACCGGCTCAAAACCCAATGAGACTAGAGTATCAAAAAAACGGTCTGGATGACCGATGCCTGCCACCGCATGCACCTTTCGCGCATATGGCCATTGGTCAGCAGAAACAGTATCACTACCTTGTAACGACCAAATACTGCCTGGCTTCAGTTGCATGCAAGTGGGTTCGTTTTGCAACGATGAAAATGTGGGTAGTGCCGATACAGGCTGACCATTAAAAACAACCCAATCAACCAGGGACAATCGTTCCGGCGGCTCACGCAACGGCCCTTCGGGCATACAACGCCCATTACCTAAACCACGCGCACCATCTATGACCGCGATCTCAATATCCCTCGGCATCTTGTAGTGCTGCAAGCCATCATCACTAATCAGCACATCACAGTGATGCGCTGCCAATAGCGCCCTGGCGGCAGCCATACGATCGGGATCAATAAATAGCGGAACACGGGTTCGGCGCACAATCAAACAGGGTTCATCGCCCCCGTGCTCCGGCAGACTGTCCGGATTTACTTCATAGGGGTAATGCGGTGCTTGGGCACCATAGCCTCGACTGATAACACCGGGGGTATAGCCAGCCTTGCGCAAGTGCTCGATCAGCGCAATGACCAAAGGGGTCTTACCGGTACCACCAACACTAATATTGCCTGCTACGATAACCGGGACAGGCAGAGGACTGGGGTCAACACGATACTGCCTCTGCTGTCGAACACGGCGCTTCACCAGGAGCGCGAACAGCGCAGAGATCGGCCTCAGGAGTTTCAACCAAACAGCCTTGCGGTACCAGGCAGTAGCCAGCTTACTCACTCGCTACCGGCCTGTTGCGTAGTAATGCTAAGAGCAGAGAACCCCAGCTCTCCCGCCACATCCATCACCCGCACAACTGATTGATGCTGAGCTTGAGCATCGGCAGTGATAATGAATGGAAGATCCCGCTGCTCACCTGCAATCTTGAGAATTCCCCTTTTCAGGGTCAGCGCTTCAGTGTTAACCAAGGGGGCGTCATTAATGGAATACTGACCATCAGCCCCCACCAGCACTTCAATATACTGAGGCTCATCGATAGGTGCATCGGTTTGGGATGCTTCAGGCAAACTGATACTCAGGTGCGATTCCCGCGTAAAAGTTGTCGTGATCATAAAGAAGATCAAAAGCAAAAAAACAACATCAATCAAAGGTGTGAGATTGATGTTAATTTCTTCACGTCGCTGGCGTTGAAATTTCACTTCAGACTCCCGGTATCAGCGAATATCGACCTCGCGGTCACCATGAATCGCTTCGACCAGCTTCACTGACTCCTGCTCCATGGTGAGCACCAGGGTGTCAATACGACGTTGAAAATAGCGGTGCATGACCAGTGCAGGAATTGCAACAGAAAGACCTGCTGCCGTCGTGATCAAGGCTTCGGAAATACCACCAGCCAAAATAGATGCGTTGCCGGTACCCTGGGCCATAATCTCAAGAAACACTTTGATCATGCCGATCACTGTGCCCAGCAAACCAAGCAAAGGCGTTACGGCTGCAATAGTCCCCAAAGGATTGAGGAAGCGCTCCAGATCATGAATGACATGGGAAGCCTCCTCGGAGATGCTTTCTTTCATAATGTCGCGGCCATGACGGGAGTTGTTCAAGCCTGCAACGATGATGCGACCCAAAGGACTGGAGTTACGGATAGATTTCAATCGTTCAGCCGTCAGCGTGCCACTTTGCGTAAGCTCCCAGACTTCTGCCAGTAATCCATTCGGCGTAACCAGTCGAGGCCGCAATACCATCAATCGATTGGCACATATCGCCAAAGCAAGAATCGAACACGCAACAATGGGCAGCATTAACCAGCCACCGGCAAATAATACTTCGAACACCTGAAATCACCTCCTGTTGACCCGGCTAACTGTAGCACAGCCCCCAAAGCAGGAGTAGCGCGTTAACCGGCTGTCCAATAACGCTTTTTCGTTTCCCTGTGCTGGCTCAAAAAACAGCCGTCAGCATTTGCTGACAGGGTAATCGCACCCGAAACTGCGGTTTCCAGATAAGGGATTCTCAACCTGTTTAATCGCTCCAAAACCTGCTCATGAGGATGCCCGAATCGATTATTGAAACCTGCACTGATCAGCACTCTCTCTGGGGCAACCTGTTTCAGCAAATCGGATGATGTGGAGTCTCGGCTACCATGATGACCTGCCATCATCCAGTTATGCGCCTCAACACGGCCAGCGGACAGTAATCGATACTCACCACTCACACCCAAATCACCCGTGAGCAATAAACTGCAGTGCTGGCTACGTACACTGAGCACACAGGAGCGCTCATTCGATTCCAAATGGTTGGTAGCCCCCGCGTACGCAGACAGGATTCTAAAGCTCACCCCAGCCAACTCCCAGGATTGATCCATACACTGCGCACTACCTGGCCGCCGCTCAGGCTCCCCTGCCAAAACGGTATTAATTTTGGCCAGATTGACTAAATCCTGATAACCACCACTATGATCTAGATCGTCATGACTGAGGACCAGCGTATGTACATCTGCAATACCCCTGGCTCTGAAATAGGGCGCGAGAGCATAGTCAAAAGCTGCCCCTCCTCCTGGATAACCCGGTCCGGTGTCGTAGAGCACATCGCCTTCCCCTGTTCGCACTAACACCGCTTGCCCCTGCCCCACATCGAAAACAACGGCTTCAAACGCATCTTCAGCAGGGCGGGTGGGCTTGGCCCAAATCAGCGGGATCAGGACCACAACTGCCATAATGCGGTACAGCCGTCCAAGTGGCAGCAAGGCTATACATAGCACCAGTGTAGCGAGCAGCACCCAGCCCAGGTCTGGCGCATGGGTCTGTAAATACAGACCAGGCACCTTCGATGTCCAGCTCAACAATTCCCAATATCCGCTGATACACCGCTCCATGACCATACGCAGTTCGGGTATGACCCCAGCAAGCGGAAGGATTAAAGGCAGCAACCACACCACCACTGTTAATAGCGGCACAGCCAATAGATTTACACCGATGGCAAGTGGGTTAAATTGCTGAAAATACAGAACCATCATCGGCAGCATGCACGCAAAGAGCGCCAGTTGAACACGTAGCCAACTACCTGGTACCTGCTGCCAGCTAGCCGCTCGCTTACCAGTCTGCACAGTCAAAATGATCAACGCGACTGCGACAAAGGAAAGCCAGGTGCCGGCTTCCAGTACCGCTAATGGCTGAAAACTCAGGACAATGACTAGAGACCAGCGCCAACGCTGCCATGAAGTTAACTGCAACAAACGCCAGCTGCCCAAAACAAAGACCATGAGCATCACCCAGGCTCTTTGAACCGGAAGCCCCCACCCCGCAAGCAAGGCGTAGGTCGTAACAACCATAATCACTATCAGCATGGGAATAAGGCGGGTATAGCCCTGCACACCAAAAACCAGAGCACATAAAACCGCAACGCCACGCCCCAAAAGCCAGGCAAAGCCGGCGACAACAGCTATGTGTAACCCACTGACAACCATCAGGTGGGCCGTACCAGTTATTCGTAGCACATCCCATTGTGTATCGCTAAATCCAGTACGCACCCCAAGTACAAGCGCAGCAAGCGTGCTTGCACTGGTTGTTCCGTATTGCCTATTCAGGCCATCAAGAATGGACTGTCGCCAAGTGCGCAAACCGCCTTTAGCGGGATGATGTGTGTATATTTCACGCACATAACCTCGAGCATCCAGCCCCTGCGCGAGATAATGGCGCTCAAGATCAAACCCGTAAGGATTGAACAACCCCCGTGGAGGGCGCAATCGGACCTGTGCAACCAGACGATCACCGACCTTAAGTTCTACCTCAGGTTTATGAATACTAAGACGGATTGTGCGCAATCGAAGTGCCTGAGGCGTAGCCGGGGCCACTTCATCGAGCGCCAGCAAAAACTGCACACGATCCGAACGATGCACCGGCAGGCTGGCAATCTGGCCCTGAACTTTCAGGTCAAGACGAGGAAGATCAAGTCGGTGGTGAAGTTGCCAAGCGCCATAACCGGACGCAACCAACATGCCCAACAACATATAAGCTGCATGCTTTCTACATTGCGACAGGCAGGCAATCAAAACCAGAAACAGCCCTGAACTGATCGTCCAGACGAGTGAAGGCAACAACGCAGGAAACAGAATTCCAGCCAAATAAGTGATCATCCTTGATCCTTAGTGTTGGATTAACAACATTGAGGCGGCATAATGTCGCCACCATTGGTTGCAGACGTCACGATGTTTACATGCCGCGCAAGCTATTACGCAAATACATGCCCGATGAGCGCACCCTGCGCAGCCACCGACACCTTAGCTGGCTGGGTCGGCACCTTCATGATCCCAACCTCTGGCATTTAACGCGCAAATCCGTTGCACGTGCGTTCCTGGTTGGTATCGTCTGCGCTTTTATGCCCATTCCGGGTCAGATGGTTGTCGCAGCAGTTTTGGCCGTCTGGATCTCAAGTAACCTGCCCATATCCGTTGGATTGGTCTGGATTACCAATCCCCTGACCATGCCACCCATCTTCTATGCCTGCTATCGTCTTGGCCTATGGGTACTCGGAATGGAAAGCAGTCTTGGACAGGCACATGACTGGTCACTGGAAACCATTCAAGCCGAAATATCATCCATCTGGTGGCCACTGATCACCGGCAGCACGATCTGTGCAATCGTATTCGGCCTGATTGGCTATGTCGCCATCAGCCGCTTCTGGATCTGGCATGTTAACCGCAGCTGGCGCAAGCGAACTGAGCAGCGCAACAGTCGCAAGCGCAGCAGAAAAAGCTGACTCGTTAAACCTCTCGCAGCTCTCCATCGACCAACTCAAGCGTTCTATCCATTGTTCGCGCCAGGCTCAAATCATGGGTAACCATGACAAAGGCTGTACCGAACTCTTCGTTAAGCTGATTCAAATAGGACTGCACATCGGCAGCGGTGTGACGATCCAGATTACCCGTGGGCTCATCCATCAATACACAGGCTGGGCTATTCACCAGCGCTCGCGCAATAGCGACGCGCTGACGCTCACCACCACTCAGCTGTGAAGGTTTATGGGACAGGCGATGCTCCAAGCCGACTCTTACCAGCAACTCCTGCGCTCGCTTGCTCGCAACCCGAGTATCCTCTTTTGCAAGCAATTGCGGCATGGCTACATTTTCAAGCGCGCTGAACTCATGCAGCAAATGGTGGAACTGGTAGACGAATCCCAATGTTTGGTTTCGAAGCCGAGAGCGTTTACGCTCATTAATCTGATAAAGCGATTCGCCCTTGATCTTTACCTGTCCACTATCAGGCTGATCCAACCCACCCAGGATATTCAGCAGAGTACTCTTGCCACTACCCGAACTGCCAAGAATGGCAACACGCTCGCCTTGCATCACCTGGAAATCGATACTCTTAAGGATCTCAATAGCCTTACCGCCTTCCTGAAACCCTTTACGGATTGCCTGGGCACATACAACAGGCTCATTCATAACGCAGCGCCTCTGCAGGTTGAGTTCGGGATGCTCGCCATGCGGGGTACAGCGTGGCCAGGAAACTGATAGCGAAGGCCGCCGATGTGATCATGCCAACGTCGGACCAAAGCAATTGGGACGGCAGATAGCTGATGAAATAGACATCAGCCGAGAGAAACTCTATGCCGAACAGTTGCTCAATCCAGGCAACAAGATCGGTCACGGTTAAAGCGAGAGTAACGCCGAGCAGAACACCCAGAGCGGTACCGATCAAGCCGATCAAAATACCCTGAACCATAAACACACGCAGAATGGTGCCAGGTGTAGCACCCATGGTTCTGAGAATAGCGATATCAGACTGCTTGTCTGTTACGACCATCACTAATGTCGATACTATATTAAAAGCCGCCACGAACACGATCAGCAACAGCAAGAGTGCGATCATGCGCTTTTCCATCTGAATTGCCTGGAACAGATTGCCATGTGTACGCGTCCAGTCGCTTACATATAGCGGCTCAGACTGACCAGAAGCAACGGTGCGAGCCAAAGCTGGCGCATCAAAAAGATCTTCAAACTTAAGTCTGAGGCCATCCACATGCCCCGCTGACATGCGCTTTATACGAGCAGCATCTTCGATATGGATATAGGCAAGATTGGAATCCAGCTCAGCCCCTACTGAAAAGATGCCACTCACTTCAAAGCGCTTCAGGCGTGGCACCACACCCGCAACACTGATCGACGCTTCCGGCAGTACCAGCGTAACCTTGTCACCGACAGTGACACCGAGAAACCGAGCCAGCAACTCACCCAGTACAATTCGATACTCGCCAGCTTCAAGCTGACCGAGATTTCCCTCACTGAAGTGCTGCTGAATAATCGACACCCTGGCTTCCAGCTCAGGCTCAATACCGTTTACCAGTACACCCTGAACACGCCCCCGACTAGTCAGCATTCCCTGCGCCTGAACATAGGGAGCAGCACCGTCAACACCCGGCGAGTGCACAACAGAATCCATTAACGACCGCCAATCATCGAGTCCCTGCTGCCCATAGGCGTTTAGCGTGGCATGTGGAACCATACCCAGGATGCGCTGACGCAACTCACGGTCAAAACCGTTCATCACTGACAACACGAGAATAAGTGCCGCAACACCCAGCATTAAGCCCAGGATAGACACCAGAGAAATAAAGGAAATAAAGTGATTGCCGCGCTTGGCCGAGGTGTACCTCAGCCCGACAAATAATGATAGTGGTCTGAACATGGGGCAGGATTAAACCATAGTTATCTGGACAGCTCTAACAGAATTCCGTGTTTCTTGCGTATACTGATCACAGTGATTCCAAATGGAGACGAGGAGGCCCAGCGTGACAGAGAGGCGTCAATTCTATCGCATCGATCATCCGGTCGTCATAGAACACCAAAGCATTTCAGATGCAGACATTCAGAGCTCAGGGCAACCCGACCAGTTCGAGGTTTCGCCACACTTTCTGCTGCACGCCCAACTGCGCGAACTGGATGCCGAAGCCAGTCAAAGCCTGCGTCGCCTGGGTGAACTTTCGCCAGCGGCCGAAGCCTGCTACCGAGTGCTGAACAGCAAAATAGATTTAATTGCCAACAGCCTGGCCGCAGACATTCTGAAGCTTGATCGTGCCGTCCCACAGTATATTAATCTTAGTGAAGGCGGGCTTAACTTTATGAGCGAGACACCGCTGACACTCGGACAGGCGCTTGCACTAAAGCTGGTTTTTCCTGAATCCCGCTTGGGCCTGCTACTCTATGCGCGCGTGATGCGCTGCAGTACAACAGACAGTGAAAATGAATACGAAATCGGAGCCGAATTTTTGCGCATGCCAGAAAGCTGCCGTACTCAGTTGGCCCGCTTGATCCTTGAAGCCCAGGCACGGCAAAGACAGCAGTACATGGAAACCCCTGCATGAGCCAAAAACCGCTAGACACACCTCACCCAAAGCTTTACCTTCTGGCCTCAGGTATTGGATTTCTGGGTCTGATCGGCTGGTTCGTGATTGGCCGTGAACTGGGTATTCTTGACTGGGCCAGCCAGCTGGTACCAGCCTCCCATCAGGGAGCCGGAATCGTGTTGGGCATTATGTTGATGATGCTGCCGGGATTCTTTTTATGGAAGCTCTACAACCGCTGGATAGAAAAACGCCTGCAAGTTAAGGGCGTATATCTGGAAGATGACGTCTATCTGCCACTAAAGAAGAAAACAAAAAAGCCGGACTAAGTCCGGCTTTTCAACATTAAACAGCGTCTTTACAGATTTGCGATTCGGTTCAGACCGGAAATCGCAGCGACACGGTAGGCCTCTGCCATGGTCGGGTAGTTGAAAGTCGTGTTCACGAAATATTTCAGGGTATTAGCCTCACCGTCCTGACGCATGATGGCCTGGCCGATATGGATGATTTCGGAGGCCTGGTCGCCGAAGCAGTGGATACCCAGAATCTGCAGAGTCTCACGATGGAACAGAATCTTCAGCATACCAACAGGCTCACCCGAGATCTGGGCACGCGCAGTATCTTTGAAGAATGCCTGACCTACTTCGTAGGGCACACACTCTGACGTCAGCTCTTCCTCGGTTTTACCAATCGAACTGATCTCCGGAATGGTATAGATACCGGTGGGTACGTCGTTGATGTAACGGAAGTCATCTTCAGACAACATATCCGCAGAGGCAGAACGCCCCTGGTCAAGAGCAGCAGAGGCCAGACTGGGCCAGCCAATAACGTCACCTACCGCGTAAACCCCTTCGGCTTCAGTACGGTAGTACTCATCGATGGTGATCTGCCCACGACTATTGGCTTCCAAACCAATATTTTCCAGACCCAATCCCTGAGTGTTACCGGAGCGGCCATTACACCAAAGGAAAGCATCCGCACGAAGCTTTTTACCGGACTTCAGGGTCATGGTTACGCCGTGCGCATCACCCACCACTGACTCATAATCTTCGTTGTGACGAATTTTTACTGCGTTATTGCGCAGGTGATAGCTCAATGCATCAGAGATCTCATCATCCAGGAAGGACAGAAGGCGATCACGGGTATCGATCAAATCAACCTTTACCCCCAAGCCACTGAAGATAGAAGCATACTCACAACCAATAACACCGGCACCATAGATAACCAGTGTGCGTGGCGTGTGGTTCAACTTCAGGATGGTATCCGAGTTGTAGATACGCGGATGGGCAAAATCGATATCAGAGGGACACCAGGGGCTCGAACCGGTAGCAATAACGAAGTTCTTTGAGCGCAGCACCTCGCGGCCAGTTTTGGCACCCTCAACTACCACTTCACCCTTTTTGCTGAACTGAGCACGCCCGAAGAATACATCGACACGGTTACGAGCGTAGAAGTTGGTTCTCAGCATCACCTGGTTGGAGATGACTTTTTCAGCACGCTTAAGCACCTTGGGGAAAGAGAACCAGCGCGGCTCACCGATATCACGGAACATCGGGTTGGTGTTGAACTCGATGATCTGCTTGACTGAATGACGCAACGCCTTGGACGGGATAGTGCCCTTGTGCGTACAGTTACCACCAACGGTATCCTGCTCTTCAACAATTGCGACTCGACGCCCCTGCTTGGCTGCGTTCATGGCAGCCCCCTCACCCGCAGGACCAGAACCGATTACCACGACGTCATAGTCGTAAACAGCCATATACTTTCCCCTTAGTTAATCGTCCAAGTGCCGATCACTGCGCAACACAACAGTGTCCGGCCAGCTTACCGGTAGCAGTCAGAACCAACTATTAGCTTTTAGAATTAAGCTCGTAGGCAAGATCTGCTTGTTCTTCTTTAGCCACTCGCTGCTGCTCTTCGTCACACTTGCTGGGATTGCCTCCGCAAATGTCGCACACAGTATCCATGCCCAGGGCACTCATACCGCCACAAGAGCCTTTAATCGGCTTACCACCAAGCAGCACACCGACTGACATGGCGATAATAATCAGCATCAAGGCAGCAAAGGTCAGGATCATCGTATCCATTTAACCCTCCTGTTAGTTCATATATTTGGCGAAACCCGGCGTATAGCGGGTCTCAAAACCATCTTCAGTTTTATTGATGAAGAAGGCATCAATGTCATGTTCAAGGGCAAAATTGTACCCCTCTTCCTCCCCCATCACCATGAGAGCGGTCGCTAAAGCGTCCGCTTCCATACAACTGGGGCGAATCACGGTAACAGATGCCAGACGGTGTGTGATCGGTCGCGCTGTACGAGGGTCTATCGTGTGTGAGAAGCGGACACCGTTCTCTTCAAAATAATTACGATAGTCACCTGAGGTCGCCACCCCACCACTGGTCAGGCTGATAACCTCTTGCACCGAACGCTCGCCCTGTGTAGGCGTCTCAATCGCCAATCGCCAGGGCTCGCCATCAGGTTTGATGCCACGCGCTCTTAGCTCACCACCGATTTCAACCAGATAGCGATCTATGCCACGTGCTTCCAGCAACTGAGCCAGAGCATCAACACCATAGCCTTTTGCAATTGCAGACAGATCAACATATTGCTCGCCGTCTTTGACAACCTTGAGCGCCTTTTGATCCAACTCGATAAAGCGATAGCCTATACGAGCTTTAAGGGATTCAATTTCAGCATTTTCCGGCGCGTGGGTAATACGGCCATCTGGACCAAAGCCCCAAAGATTTACCAAGGGCCCCACGGTATAGTCAAACGCACCTTGGGTAAGATCACTGATACGCTGACCTTCCACAAGCACCTGCATCAACTCAGGACTGACCTGGCGCGTTTCTCCATGTTGCATTTTATTGAGCAGCGAGAGCTCGGAATCGTCGATGTAAGTCGACATCTGCTGGTTGACCAGACTCAATAACTTTCCGGCCTGTGCACGAACAGCTTCAACCTCTTCTTCAGACGTCGTCACCCACTTCATGCTGAAGGTGGTTCCCATGGTCATACCCTGAAAACCGACCACATGTTCTTTAGGTTGAGAGTTACAACCCTGAAGTCCAAAAACAAAAACGGCCAGCAGCAGAGCTGCCAGCCATTTAGTCAGACGTATCTGATTAGCCATCAATATCAGCCACCGAAGTCATCCAGCAGGATATTTTCAGGCTCAACACCCATATCTTCCAACATCTTGATTACAGATGCGTTCATCATGGGCGGACCACACATGTAGTATTCACAATCTTCCGGCGCATCGTGATCACGCAGGTAGTGCTCATACAGCACGTTGTGGATGAAGCCAGTGTAACCGGTCCAGTTATCTTCCGGCTGCGGATCAGACAGCGCCAGGTGCCAAGTGAAGTTCTCGTTCTCTTCAGCCAACTGGTCGAACTCTTCCACGTAGAAGGCTTCACGTACAGAACGCGCACCATACCAGAAAGAGATCTTGCGCTTGGAATTCAGACGCTTCAGCTGGTCGAAAATGTGAGAGCGCATGGGCGCCATACCGGCACCACCACCAATGAAGACCATCTCGTTTTCGGTTTCCTTGGCGAAGAACTCACCGAAGGGTCCGTATACAGTGATCTTGTCGCCCGGCTTAAGGCTAAACACATACGAGGACATCTGGCCCGGCGGAATACCCTGACTGCCCGGAGGCGGTGAGGCGATACGGATGTTGAACTTAACTACACCCTTCTCTTCCGGATAGTTGGCCATGGAGTAAGCACGGATAACCGGCTCGTCAACCTTGGACACAAACTGCCACATGTCGAACTTGTCCCAGTCACCACGGAACTCAGGCTGGATATCAAAATCCTTGTAGTTCACGACGTGAGCAGGCGCTTCCAACTGAACATAACCACCGGCACGGAAGTCTACGCTTTCGCCTTCCGGCAGACGCAGGGTCAGTTCCTTGATGAAGGTCGCCACGTTCGGGTTGGACTCGACGGTGCACTCCCACTTCTTCACACCGAAGACGTCATCTTCAACGTGTACTTTCATATCCTGCTTCACGGCAACCTGGCAGGACAGACGCCAGCCTTCCTTGCCTTCACGCAGGGTGAAGTGAGATTCCTCGGTCGGCAGCATGGAACCACCGCCCTCGGTCACCTGACATTTACACTGCGCGCAGGTACCACCACCACCGCACGCGGAGGCCAGGAAGATACCTTTGTCAGCCAGGGTTTGCAGCAGCTTGCCACCGGCCGGTACAGTGATCGATTTTTCCGGATCATCGTTGATCTCGATGGTCACATTGCCTGAGCTGACCATCTTTGCTCGGGCAGCAAGGATTACGGCAACCAGTGCAAGCACCACTGCCGTAAACATCACCACACCGAGGATAATGACTTCTGTATTCATCTGTTCATCCTATCCTTTAAGCTTTCCTGTCGTCCGGTTACAGCTGTACGCCGGAGAATGACATGAAGCCAAGAGACATCAGACCCACAGTGATGAAGGTGATCCCCAGGCCACGAAGGCCGTGCGGCACGTCACTGTACTTAAGCTTCTCACGGATACCTGCCAGGGCAGCAATTGCCAGCGCCCAACCGATACCTGCACCTGCACCGTACACAACACTTTCACCGAAGGTGTAGTCGCGCTCTACCATGAACAGTGCAGCACCCATGATGGCGCAGTTCACGGTAATCAGCGGCAGGAACACACCCAGTGCGTTGTAAAGAGCCGGTACAAACTTATCCAGGAACATCTCAAGGATCTGAACGATCGCAGCGATTACGCCGATATAAGAGATGAAGCCCAGGAAGCTCAGGTCTACTTCAGGATAACCGGCCCAAGCCAGCGCACCTTCACGCAGCAGATAGTTGAAGATCAGGTTGTTAACCGGAACCGTGATAACCAGCACCACGATAACGGCAATACCCAGACCAATTGCAGTCTGAACCTTCTTCGAAATCGCCAGGAACGTACACATCCCCAGGAAGAAGGCCAGCGCCATGTTTTCAACGAAAATCGCCTTAACAGCAAGGCTGATCAGCTGTTCCATGATTATGCAGCCTCCTTCTTGGTGTTCGGCGCCATTTCGAAGTCAGGCTTCTCAACCTGCTCCGGCTTCCAGGTACGGATGATCCAGATGAACATGCCGATCAGGAAAAATGCGCTCGGCGGCAGCAGCATCAAGCCGTTGCCCTGATACCAGCCACCGTTGTTAACCAGCGGAAGGATTTCAACACCGAACAGAGAACCTGCACCAAAGAGTTCACGGAAGAAACCGACGAACAGCAGTACTGCACCATAGCCCAGACCGTTACCGATACCGTCCATGAAGCTCGGAATCGGCGGGTTCTTCATTGCGAAGGCTTCCGCACGGCCCATTACGATACAGTTGGTAATGATCAAACCAACGAATACCGACAGCTGCTTGGAGATCTCATAAGCAAAGGCTTTCAGGAACTGGTCAACCACGATTACCAGCGAAGCGATAATCGTCATCTGAACGATGATTCGAATGCTGCCCGGAATGTGGTTACGGATCAGCGACACGAAGAAGTTAGAGAACGCTGTCACGACAATTACTGCCAGCGTCATAACCATCGCGGTCGCCATGTTGGATGTAACCGCCAATGCAGAACACACACCCAGGATCTGCAGAGCGATCGGGTTGTTCTTGAATATTGGCGTTACGATGACATCTTTAGTCTTGGACATGGATTAAGCTCCCCCTGCACGCAGGTTGTTCAGGAACGGTGCATAACCGTTCTCGCCCATCCAGAACTGAACCAGATACGTCACACCATTACTGGTCAGTGTCGCACCAGACAGTCCGTCAATCTTGTATTCTGCATTCGGAGTAGACGGATCAACAGAACCCTTGATCAGACCCAGCTGTGGCTCTGTAGTATCGTCGCCATAAACCTTCTTGCCAGGCCAGAGTTCTTTCCATGAAGGGTTGTCAACTTCACCACCCAGACCCGGTGTTTCACCGTGGGAGAAGAAGCCAAGACCAACCACGGTATTCAAGTCACCTTCCAGTGCCAGGAATCCGTACATGGTAGACCAGAGACCCTTACCGTGTACCGGCAGAACCACCTTCTCGACGCTGCCATCAGCACCCTGAACCAGGTACACAGGCTTAACCTTAGCGATGGTTTTGATACCGGCCTTATCCTGCTGACGTGTCAAAACAACGTTCTGCTGAGGATCCTTGGCAGCCTTGGCATCATCGTAACCAGCCGGTACATCGACGTATTTGCCAGTTTCAAGGTCAACGTATTTGGTAGTGATCTGCTTGAACAGCTCATCTACGCTTTTGCTCGGGTCAACGATGCCCGCAGCCGCAAGGATATTGCTCTTACGGTCCAGTTCCTTGTTGGCAACCTGCTGCGGTTTCAGAATAACTGCCGCGGCAGATACCACTACTGAGCACACCACACACAACAGGATGGTTACCAGCAGGGTTTTGCCCATAGTATCGTTATTAGACGACATTGCGCTTCATCCTCCGCTTGATGTTCGCCTGGACAACAAAGTTGTCGATCAGCGGTGCAAACAGGTTGGCAAACAGAATGGCCAGCATCATGCCTTCCGGGAAGGCCGGGTTAGCCACACGGATCAGCACAACCATGATGCCGATCAGGGCACCAAAAAACCACTTGCCGGTATTGGTCATGGACGCTGACACAGGGTCAGTAGCCATAAAGATCATACCGAAGGCAAAACCACCCAGTACCAGATGCCACCAGAACGGCAGATTGAACATCGGGTTGGTTTCTGAACCGATTGCGTTGAAGATGAGCGACATGCCCACCATGCCCAGGAACACACCTGCAACGATGCGCCAGGCTGCAATACGGGCAAACAGAATGACAGCACCACCAATCAGGATCGCCAGGGTAGATGTTTCACCTACAGAGCCCTGAATAGTACCGATGAAAGCGTCAAACCAGGTGATGTTAGCGTTCAGAATCGCTTCAACACCGCCCATTGCCGCCAGACCCAGAGGAGTCGCACCGGAGAAACCATCAACAGCTGTCCAGATTGCATCACCTGACATCTGCGCCGGGTAGGCGAAGAACAGGAATGCACGACCCGTCAGCGCCGGGTTCAGGAAGTTTTTACCGGTACCACCGAATACTTCCTTACCGATAACAACACCAAAGCTGATACCCAGTGCAACCTGCCACAGCGGGATAGTCGGCGGCAGAATCAGGGAGAACAGCACAGAGGTCACGAAGAAGCCTTCGTTGACTTCATGGCCACGCTTCATGGCAAACAGCACTTCCCAGAAACCGCCTACCACAAAGGTCGTGAGGTATATCGGCAACCAGTAAACAGCACCATGAATGATGTTGTCCCAAATACTGTCAGGGCTAAAGCCGGTCAGACCCGCTGCCAGCGCACCGCGCCACCCAGTGGATTCAGTCAGGCCCAGTTCAGCCATCGCTGTGTTAGCCTGTAGGCCAACGTTGTACATACCGAAGAAGATCGCCGGGAAAGTACACAGCCAAACCAGAATCATGATGCGCTTCAAGTCTACGCCGTCACGAACGTGCGCAGGGCTCTTGGTCACATGACCCGGAGTATAGAAAACAGTATCAACCGCTTCGTAAAGCGCGTACCAGTTTTCGTATTTGCCGCCTTTATGGAAATGCGGCTCCATTTTGTCCAGAACGGTTCTCAAACTCATGACCAGCCTCTCTTACGCCTCTTTTTCGATGCGCGTCAGGTTGTCGCGAAGAATAGGACCGTACTCATACTTGCCCGGGCACGCGAAGGTACACAGGGACAGATCCTCTTCATCCAGCTCAAGACAACCGAGCTGCATCGCGGTCACGATATCGCCGGTTACCAGCGCGCGCAGCAGCTGAGTCGGCAGGATATCGAGCGGCATCAACGCCTCGAACTGACCTACGGGAATCATGGCCCGCTCAGATCCATTCGTGGTCGTGGTGAAATCGAATTTCTTGCCCGGAGCAAAGACAGAGGCAAACATGTTCAGTACAGAGAACTTGTTGCTGCCCGGTGCAATCCAGCCCATGAAATCACGGCTATCACCTTCCAGCAGAACACTCAGCTGACTGGCATAGCGACTGACGTAACCCTGAGGGCCCATCGCCTTACGGCCATTCCAGACAGAACCACTGATGATGCGGTTCTTACCCGATTTCAGCTCACCTGCGGTCAGCTCTTCCGTGCTGGCACCCACACGCGTACGAACCAGGCGCGGCTTGTTAACCTGAGGACCGGCCAGAGCGACAACACGCTCAGTCGGCAGCTTGCCTTCAGCAAACAGCTGACCGAATGCGATCACGTCCTGGTAACCGATTACCCATACAGTCTTTTCACGGGATACAGGATCCAGGAAATGGATATGCGTGCCCGGGTTACCTGCAGGGTGCTTGCCAGCGAACTCTTCAACACTAACACCATCGACGGACGGAACGTTCGCACCGTTTTCCTTACACAGGAAAACCTGCTTACTGCCCAAACGCGTCAGCAACGTCAGACCGTTTTTAAACGCTTCAGCCTGCTCAGCAATGATCACTGTCGGATCAGCTGCCAGCGGGTTGGTGTCGATAGCAGTAACAAAGATGGAGCTGGGAGTAGTGCCAAGCTGAGGCACTCGGCTGAACGGACGAGTGCGGAAAGAAGTCCACAAACCTGACTCAACCAGGTTTTGCTCGACTTGCTCACGCGTCAGCTGACCCAGTTCAGCAGCTGAGTAGCTAGCGAACTCGAGCGCTTCTTCCTGATCATCCAGTTCAATGACCACTGATTGCAGTACACGACGCTCGCCACGATTCACCGCTTTCACAGTGCCGGCGCCGGGTGCCGTGTACTTGACCCCTTCTGTCTTCTTATCGGCAAAGATCGCCTGACCGAGCTTCACTCGATCCCCTTCCCTGACGAGCATGGTCGGCTTCATGCCAACATAGTCTTCGCCGAGAAGCGCCACGGTACGAACGGCAGCACCATCAGTGATGGTCTGTTCCGGTGCGCCCGCGATAGGCAGATCCAGACCTTTATTGATCTTGATCATTAGTCTCACCCAACTTACAAAAAACACTCAGGAGGTTCTCTGCATGACTAATTCAGGTACCCGCCTTAGACTCGAACAAGTTCCAGTCTAAACAACGACTTGTACCTACCCCCACACACAGAGAAAATCCCACCAAAAAATCCCTGCAAGTATAACTGAGACCACGGTTATTTTTCTACAAGCCACTGTTTTACATGGCCCTCATGCCACCAAAATGTAACCTTTTTACATAGATCTTTTAGATTTATGCATATATCTATATGGAATAATAAATAACAGACACAAAAAAGGCCGCAATCGCGACCTTTCAGGAATTACTGATACATTATCAGTGCTTTGCTTCCGGGAATGCATCCAGAGTGCACTTGGCCAAATGTTGAGCCATGCGGATAACCTGGCAGCTGTAACCGAACTCGTTATCGTACCAAACGTACAGTACGCAACGATTGCCATCAACGATGGTCGCCAGGGCATCAACAACACCCGCAGCACGGGAACCAACGAAGTCAGAGGAAACCGCTTCCGGTGAGTTGCTGTAATCAATCTGCTTCTGCAGATCAGAGTACAGCGCTGCTTCACGCAGGTAGCCGTTCAGCTCATCCTTGTCGGTTTCTTTACCCAGATTCAGGTTCAGAATCGCCATGGAAACGTTCGGGGTCGGTACACGGATAGCATTACCGGTCAGCTTGCCTTCAAGCTCAGGCAGAGCCTTGGCAACCGCTTTAGCAGCACCTGTTTCGGTCAATACCATGTTCAGCGCAGCTGCACGACCACGACGATCACCTTTATGGTAGTTGTCGATCAGGTTCTGATCGTTGGTGTAGGAGTGAACGGTCTCAACGTGACCGTTAACAACACCGAACTGATCATTAACCGCTTTCAGTACCGGCACGATAGCGTTAGTGGTGCAGGAAGCTGCAGACAGCACGCGATCTTCATCAGTTACATCGTTGTGGTTAACACCCATTACGATGTTCTTGACGCCTTTACCCGGCGCAGTCAGCAGCGCACGCGCCACACCCTTGGACTGCAAGTGCAGGGACAGGCCTGCCTCATCACGCCAGATACCGGTATTGTCGATCACCAGAGCATTCTTGATGCCGTACTGAGTGTAATCAACCTGATCCGGACCATCAGCGAAGATGATCTGAATGTAGTTACCATTGGCGATCAGAGCGTTATTCTCTTCATCAACCTGAATGGTGCCTTTGAAAGAGCCGTGTACAGAGTCACGACGCAGCAGGCTTGCGCGTTTTTCCAGATCGTTGTCAGCCTTGCCTTTACGAACCACGATGGCACGCAGACGCAGAGAGTGACCACCACCGGCACGATCCAGCATCAGGCGCGCCAGCAGGCGACCGATACGACCGAAACCGTACAGAACAACGTCAGTGCTTTCGTGAGCTTCAGCCGGCTCAGTAGAAGCACCAGCCAGCTCTTCCTGCAGAAATGCCTGCAGAGTGCGACCATCGCCTTCGTTGCGGAATTTAACCGCCAGCTTACCGATATCGATGTGCGCATTGGTCACATTCATTTCGGAGACGGCTTCCAGCACAGGGAAGGTATCCACAACAGAGATCTCTTCACCTTCGATCTGACGCACAAAACGGTGTGCTTTCAGGATATCGATTACGGAACGCTTAACGATCAAACGACCGTAAACGGAGATTTCAATGTTGCGGTCACGGTACAGACGGCCAACCAGAGGAACCATCGCTTCTGCGATTGCTTCACGGGCTTTCCAGTCTGCGAAAATCATTTCTTGGCTCACGAGGTAACTCCGAAATTGTCATCGCTCAATTTGGGTGCGCGCATTATCCTCTTTTCCTCCGCCAGGAGCAAACCCAAGGCCGTATACTTTGGTCCTGACCCGCCTATTCAGCTGCGAATAGCCTTTCCAGCAGGTACAATGCCCTCTTCACTAGCATGGAGCGAGGAGCAACCGTTGACTGCAGCATTCAAGGTTCCGATTCCCAGAGGTCCCGGTGACATCAAGCGCATAGGCCAGATTCATGGCAGTGCCACGGGTTTTCTGGTTCAACAGCTGTTGCAAGACCACGATGGCATGATCCTGCTGATCAGCCAGGATATGGAGAGCGCTGACCGCCTGCTGCAGGAAGTTCGCTTTTATACAGACTCCAAGTTGCCGGTAGACCTGCTGCCTGACTGGGAAACTCTGCCCTACGACAGCTTTTCTCCTCACCAGGACATTATTTCCGATCGTGTTCGCACACTTCATCAATTACCGGACCAGAAACGTGGCGTTTTAATCGTACCGATCAGCACCCTGCTTCACCGCATTGCACCCATCAGCTTTGTAACGGCAAATGCGCTTCTCCTCGAGCAAGGGCAGCAACTCGATAGCATTTCCATGCGTCAGCGATTTATAGATGCTGGCTATACCGCAGTGGATACTGTGTACGAGCATGGCGAATTCGCTATTCGCGGCGCCATTATTGACCTCTTCCCGACGGGAAGCCCCTACCCACTGCGAATCGATCTGTTCGATGATGAGATTGACAGCATTCGCACCTTCGACCCTGAAACGCAGAGATCCATCGAAAAGGTCGAGCGGATTCGCCTGCTCCCTGCTCGAGAATTCCCGTTTCACCAGGCCGCCATCAGCCAATTCAAGCAGCGCTGGCGTGAACGTTTTGATGTTGACCATACCCAGTGCCCGATTTATCAGGATGTATCCAGCGGCCTGACCCCACCCGGTATCGAATACTATTCACCGCTGTTTTTTGATGGCATGGCCACCCTGCTGGATTACCTGCCTGAGAGCACCCTGGTCCTGCATGATGCTGCTCTCAAAACCGCAGCTGATCATTTCAGTACCGATGTAAGCCAACGCTACCAGGAACGCTGCGGCGATATACAACGCCCGGTACTGACGCCTGAAGAACTCTTCATCAGTGTTGATGAACTCTTTGCTGAACTGCGTCAACGTCCAGTATTGCGCTTGTCCGAAGCACCCGAAGAGGCCCGCCCCGGTCGAGACAATCTGCCCTGTGTAACTGTGCCCGATCTGACTTCATCTGCTCGAGAAGCACCACTTCTTAACCTGATTCAGTTTCACAAGGACAACCCTGAACCCCTGCTGATCTGTGCTGAATCGGCTGGTCGGCGCGAAGCCCTTTTGGAGCATGCACACAATGCAGGCCTGAAATTCAAGGAGTGCGGTCATTGGTCTGAGTTTGTTGATTCAAACATACCGCTGGCCATTACCACATTCCCGCTTGAGTTGGGCTTAAGCCTGCCTGGCAAGTTTAACCTTGTTACCGAAACACAGCTGTTTGGTCGCCAGGTCTTCCAGCGCCGCCGCAGGGAAAAAGAACAACTCGATGCCGACCAGACAATTCGGCATTTGTCTGAGTTGACCATTGGCGCACCTGTTGTGCATGTAGACCACGGCGTCGGCCGTTATCAAGGTATGCAAACACTGGAGCTGGACGGCCAGAGCAACGAATTTTTGGTACTGGAGTATGCCAATGAAGCCAAACTATACGTCCCCGTTGCCGCACTTCATTTAATTGGCCGATACTCTGGCGCCAGTGATGAATCTGCACCGCTACACAAACTCGGCACTGAGCAATGGGCTAAAGCCCGCCGTAAAGCCGCTGAGAAAGTACGCGATTCAGCTGCCGAGTTGCTCGATATCTATGCCCGCCGGGCCGCGCGCAAAGGCTTCAGCTTTGGTTTTGAAGAAGTCGAATATCAGCAATTCGCCAGTAGTTTCCCTTTCGAAGAGACACCGGATCAGGCCAACGCCATTGAAGCCGTTGTCACCGATATGCGCGCACCCACGCCGATGGATCGACTGGTGTGTGGTGATGTAGGCTTTGGCAAGACTGAAGTCGCCATGCGTGCTGCCTTTATCGCTGCACAAAGCGGGAAGCAGGTTGCAGTCCTCGTACCCACCACCCTGCTAGCGCAGCAGCATTTTGACAATTTCCGTGATCGCTTCGCCGATTGGCCGGTGAATATCGAACTGATTTCACGCTTCAAAAGCGCCAAAGAGCAGCAGAACACCATTTCCAGCGTAGATGAAGGCAAAGTGGATATTCTGATCGGCACCCATAAACTGCTTCAGGGTGACATTAACTTCAAGAACCTTGGTCTGGTGATCATTGATGAAGAACACCGCTTTGGCGTGCAACAGAAAGAACGCTTGAAGAGCCTCAGATCCGAGGTCGACATTCTTACCCTTACCGCGACACCTATTCCGCGCACACTGAATATGGCCATGTCCGGGATTCGCGACCTGTCTATTATAGCCACCCCGCCTGCGCGACGCCTGTCAGTTAAAACCTTCGTGCGCCAGAGCGATACACCGCTGGTTAAGGAAGCCATCCTGCGTGAGCTATTACGTGGTGGCCAGGTGTATTACCTGCACAATGAAGTCAAAAGCATCGAGCGCGTCGCGGAAGAACTCAACGCACTGGTACCTGAGGCCCGAGTTGCCATCGGCCATGGCCAGATGCGTGAGCGCGAGCTGGAACAGGTGATGAGTGATTTCTATCACAAGCGTTTCAACGTATTGGTCTGCACCACCATCATTGAGACGGGTATAGATGTTCCAAGTGCCAACACCATCATTATCGATCGTGCCGACAAGTTCGGTCTGGCGCAATTGCACCAGCTGCGTGGTCGTGTTGGCCGCTCACATCACCAGGCGTATGCCTACCTGCTGACCCCTCCTGTAAAACTGCTCACCACCGACGCACAAAAGCGACTGGAAGCGATCGGGCAATCCAGCACTCTGGGGGCAGGCTTCACACTTGCCACGCACGATCTGGAAATTCGTGGTGCTGGCGAGCTGCTTGGCGAAGAGCAAAGTGGCCAGATGCAGAGCGTAGGCTTCAGCCTTTACATGGAAATGCTGGATCAGGCCATTCAGTCCATCAAAGATGGGAAAACACCTGATCTGGACAAGCCGCTAAATCATGGCACCGAGATCAATCTTCACATGCCGGCACTGATCCCTGATGATTACCTGCCCGATGTGCACAATCGCCTGATCATGTACAAGCGCATCGCCAATGCCAGCAGTGACCGTGAACTGGATGAGTTGCAGGTTGAAATGATAGACCGCTTCGGCCTGCTGCCTGAGCCAACTCGCAACCTTATGCGCCTTACACAGATTAAACTTAAAGCCGAAGCTCTGGGCATTGTAAAATTGGACGCGGGTGAGAAAGGCGGCCGTATCGAGTTCGAAGCAGAACCCGCTATCGACCCCATGGTGATTATCAACATGATCCAGCGCCAGCCCAAACAGTTCAAACTGGACGGAGCGAGCATACTCAGGTTTACTCTGCCCATGGAAAAACCGGCATCACGCTTCAACGTCGTTGAAGGCTTGCTGAGTCAATTGTCTGCCAAGGAGAATCACTGAACCATGAAGTCTGTCATCCGCAATGCCATATTGGCCCTGGGCCTGACAGCCGCATCTACTCAGGTGATGGCTGTAGATCTGTACAAGGTCGAGATGGTCGTTTTCGCGAACCTGAGCAGCGATGATGGCGGTGAATACTGGCCTGAACTACCCGCACCGGACACCCTTGGCAGCTTTTCACTGACCAGCTTTGATGGCTATCCTTTGCAGCAGTTCGAGCAGCTCCCCACAGGTGACTTGCAGCTGGGTGGTGATGCCGCAGCATTGTCGCGCAGTGGTAATTATGCACTGCTGTTTCACAAGGGATGGTTGCAGCGCATTGACGGCCCCTCCAGTAAACGCAAAGTGGAGATTCGCGCCAGCTTTGACGATTATGATCTCACCGGCACTCTTCGCGTTTACAAACAGCGCTATCTGCATGCCCAGCCTGACCTGCAGCTAACCTCCAATCGACTGGTTACGACTACCTATGCGGGCGCCACAACCGAACAGCCCGACGTCAGCGCAACATACACCGCCACAGGAATTGCCGAAACAGAAAACCCTCAACCCCTGATGCAGATGCCAGCCACTGTAAACAGCTGGCAGCTAAATCAATCCAGACGCATGCGTTCGCAGGAAACACACTATCTGGACCACCCGAAATTTGGGGTTTTATTGCGCATACGACCGGTACAGTAAAGCTCGACTTCCAGGCTGGCTTCTTCCCTACCAGCCTGGATTACCCTAAACCTCTACTCTTAACAACTCATTGAAACGGCTATGGGTATCGGCTGCCAACTCTCCTGGCGCCCCCTGCTCCACCACACTGCCCGCATCAAGAATCAGGATTCGATCAAAGTGCTCAGCCATCTGCAAGTGATGACTGATCACAACCAGTGTTTGACCACCCCTCGAATCCAACAGCCCTTGCATCACCTGACGCTCCGTATCGACATCCAACCCCTCGGTAGGCTCATCCAGCCATAGAATTGGCGCTTCACGCAGAAGAGCACGTGCAATTGCAAGCCGTTTACGCTGCCCACCAGACAGGCGCCCGCCTGATTCACCCACAGCATAATTCAGAGGCTCTTCACCGAGCTCCCGATCCAGATTTACTCTAGAAAGCGATTCCATCAGCTGTAGATCATCGGCATCCGGTGCTGCCAATCTCAAGTTATCCGCCACTGTACCCGCGAACAATTCTACCGGCTGTGACAGGGTACTGATCTGAGCGCGCAACTGAGGTTCAGTAAATGCGGTAACAGGTGCACCGGACAAATACACCGAGCCCTTATCAACATCACGGAAGCGGGCCAAAAGCGTCAGCAATGTACTTTTTCCGCTACCGCTGTGCCCCAGCAGCAATACCGCCTCACCAGGCTTGATATCAAAGGACACATCACGCAGTGCCAGGGATGCATCTTCGTTGTAACGAAAGCAGACGTCCTCAAAGCGGATGCGCCCCGGACTTGCCAGTTCAGCACGCTGTTTCGGGAATTCGATATCGGGTCGTACCTCCGCGATCTCCTGTAGCCGCTCTGCCGCAGCCAGGGTACGTCCCAGGTATTGATACGCCACCGATAGCGGCGCAACCGCTTCAAACATAGCCAGCACACAGAAGACCAGCATTGCCAACTGGGCAGGCGCAATAACCGCCTCACCCACCAACATGACACCGAGCATCAGCACCAAAAGAGCACTTAACCCACTGATCAGCAACACCAATCCGGTAGCGGCACCACTGATCAAGGCCATCCGGCGCTGAATCGAATAAAGTCGCCTTTCTACTTTCTGCGCATGCTTGATCGCCGGCCCCACACCGCCATAGATACTAAGATCCGCCAACCCTTGTACCGTACCCGCTATTTCCGTTCTGAGTAGCGATGTCAGCTCAACCTGACGCTGCCCCATCCGACGCCCAGCACGATGGGCTAACCAGGGCACGCCAAGCCCTGCCAGCGTAAGGCCTGCTGCAGCTGTAAGGGCAACAGGGAAACTGAAAAAAAGAAGAAAACTGATCCCCAGACCACTAACCAGCACAGCAATCAGTGTGGGCACCATCACTCTGAGATACAGATTATCCAGCGCATCGACATCAGCGACCAAACGGTTCAAAAGATCGGCCGAACGATATCGCTGCAAGTGAGCCGGACCCAAGGCTTCAAGTTTGCTGTAAAACCAGACCCTAAGCTGAGCCAACAGGTGGAAAGTGGCTTCATGAGTCGCTATGCGCTCTGCATAGCGCCCTGCCGTGCGAAGGATGGCAAAACCACGTACGCCAGCACCTGGCGTGAAATAATTAAACGCTTGAGCACCCGCCAAGGTAACACCTGCCAGAGCCGCGGCAGAGATAAACCAACCCGAGAGAGTCAGCAAACCAATACTTGCCAACAAGGTAAGCAAGCCAGCAAGCAAACCTAACAATGCCCAACCGGCATGGCTGCGCATCAGGATCATGAAAGGTAATAACTTACGCATCAGCCTCCCCTTCGACCTGCTGGAGCTGGCCATCTGCGAGGCGCCAGACCACATCTGCCTTTAGCATTGATGCACGACGGTGAGTCAACATCAACACCATACGATCACGACACAAACGATCCAGCGCATCGAGCACCAGGCGCTCACTTTCCCGATCCAGATTTGCAGTCGGCTCATCCAACAGCAGCACAGGCGCATTTTTCAAAAATGCACGCGCCAAACCCAAACGTTGAATTTGACCACCGGACAGACCAACACCCCGCTCGCCGACGCGCGTATCCAACCCTTGCGGCAATTGCTGAATAAACTCCAGCGCATTGGCCTGCTCAAGGGCGGCATAGAGCTCTTGATCCCCTGCACTAGCGGATGCCATCTGAAGGTTTTCACGCAGAGTACCCGGCACCAGACTGGTATGCTGACTGACCCAGGCTACCTTGGCCAACCAGGCATCGGTACCAATATCACTGAGCAGCTGACCATTGACCCTGATTTCACCCGAAGCCAGGGCACGAAACCCGAGCAATGCCTGCAGCAAAGAGGACTTGCCCGAGCCACTTCGCCCGATCAAAGCAACCATTCGACCGGGCTCCAATGTCAAATCCAGACCTTGCCACACTGGCTGCTCCTGACCGGGATAGATCAGACTTGCCTGCCGGATGGCAACCTCCTTTACCGGCCCATTCACCCCTTCACCTTCCGCGGGCAATGCCTGGCTCTCCTGCTCCATCAACGTGCGCAAGCGGTCAGCTGCGGCCACGGCTTCCTGCTTGGCATGGTAATGGGTACCCAGCTCACGCAGAGGCAAATAAAATTCCGGCGCCAACAGCAGGATAAATAGTCCCTGATAAAGGGTAACGGGTGCTTCCCAATAGCCAAAATCAAGATGCCCCAAAAAACTGAAGCCCAGATACACCGCAATCAGCGCTATGGAAATGGACGCGAAGAATTCCAGCACCGCCGATGACAAAAAAGCCAATCGCAGTACCTGCATGGTACGCACACGGAAGCCTTCCGCCCCGCTTTTCACCACTTCGACCTGATCTCGACTGCGGTCAAACAGCTTCAGCGTCAAAATACCTTGCACAATATCGAGGAACTGCGCCCCCAGTAGTGATAAGGCCTCAAAATTACGCCGATTGGCTTCCGCCGCCTTAATCCCTACCAGGGCCATAAAGAGTGGAATCAACGGCGCTGTCAGGAGAAAAATCAGACCAGCCGCCCAGTTGACGGGAAAAACGAAGGCGAGAAACACCAGCGGTAACAGTGCTGCCAATGCCATCTGCGGCAAATAACGTGCAAAGAAGCCGTTCAGCGCTTCGACTTGCTCCATCAGCTCGCTAACCAGCTGCCCGCTGCGCTCGCCCGCTGTGTACGCCGGCCCCAAGGCTTCAAGCTTGCGCAGGAGTTGCTGACGCACTTCATGCCGCACAAGGGTAGAACTTTGCTGTCCCGCCCATTCGCGCACCGGCGCCATCAACGCCCGCAATAGCAGGGCCCCCGCAAACAGACCAGCATTTCCCCAGTGATCTGCAGGCGAGCCACCTTCAAAGAGAGTTTGATGAATAATCGTGGCAAGAAGGTGGGCCTGGGCGATGAGCAAAGTACCCGACGCCAAGCCCAAAATGATGGAGAGGCGCATCCAGTGAGCACCTGTGGACGCCAGACCTTTTAACCAGCGCTGCTGCTCACCAGCGTTACGACTCATCGGCCTTGATGCTCCTCTCCTGCCGGCGGAAAGCCAGCAAATGCCGGCTCTTCCTGAGCATCATTAGCCACGTGAATTGTCTGAGTCGGAAAGGCGAACTCGGCACCACTGCTCTCGATGATGTCTGCCACTCTGAGCATCACATCCTGCTTGATCTCATGAAACCTGACCCATTGAGTGGTCTTGGTAAAGGTATAAATCATGATATCCAGCGAAGAAGGCCCAAAGCGGTTGAGCTGAACAATCAGCGTTCGCTCAGTATCGATCTCTTCATGCCCCAGCAGCATTTCCCGAATTTGGTCAGCAATCGCCTGCACCTTGTCCAAATCGGAATAACGCACACCCACATGCTCAAAGATACGGCGATTGAACATGCGAGATGGGTTCTCGACGGCGATATTGATGAAAGTGGCATTAGGCACATACAAGGGGCGCTGATCAAAGGTTCGAATACGCGTAAGCCGCCAGCCTATGTGTTCCACGGTACCTTCAATATCCTTGTCGGGCGACCGAACCCAATCACCTACCCGGAACGGACGATCCATATAGATCATCAAGCCGCCAAAAAAGTTGGCCAGCAGGTCTCGGGCTGCAAAGCCGACCGCAATGCCCCCCACACCACCAAAAGCCAGGATACCGGAGATACTGACGCCGGCTGACTGCAGGAGCGTCAAACCCACCAGTACAAACAGAATCAGGCGCATTAATTTGGAAATGGCGTCAGCCGAGGTCCGATCCAGACGCTGACGACTCCCGGTGACACCCGTCACCCAATCCTCTAGCACCTTGATCAGTCGCAATCCAGCCCAGGCAATGACAATCACAGTACCGAAGCGGCGCAGGTTTTCACCTATTCCACCGGTCTGCGCCAGCCCGTGACGATCAATAAGATCCAGTAACAGTGATATGCCAAGAACCCAAATCATGGCACGCATGGGTGAGCGCGCTGCTTTAAGCAGATGCCCATCCAGAGCGGAGCCTTTTTTGGTCAATGCAGTAACCAGCCGCCCCATAACCCAGTTAAAGAGTACAGTCAGGAGCCAAACCAGTGCCACCAGCAGCGTTGCACCCAACTGCCAGCGATAATCATCAAACCAGGGCCAAATTTCGACCAGACGCGCAACAGCTGAGGTCAATAACTGTTCCAGCATTAAGCCTCTCCGACCAGACGCTCAGCAAGATCACGCGCGCGCTGCAAACGCTCCTCGTCCAGCTCAGCAGCCAGTCGACCACGCATACGCTGCAAGCGCTGACTGGCGACGCGCGGATACTGCTGCAGGTGCTCCAATACGACCGCAGCTGCATCAGGGTTATTACACACCAATACCATATCGCACCCGGCATCCATGGCCAGATCACAGCGTTTCGGATAATCACCTGCATAACCCGCGCC
This sequence comes from Marinobacterium sp., assembly GCA_048264005.1. GTDB lineage: Bacteria > Pseudomonadota > Gammaproteobacteria > Pseudomonadales > Balneatricaceae > Marinobacterium. The sequence goes on along the minus strand of JBLXDP010000002.1, from coordinate 273,060 downwards.
CTCCATGCTGAGATCATCACTGAAGATGACACCATCAAAATGAAGACGCTGGCGCAAAACCTGTTGCAACCAGTATTGAGAGAAACCCGCGGGCGCAGAGCACACCTGGCGATAGATCACATGGGCCGGCATAACTGCATCCAGCCCCCGCTCCGCCAGCGCCACGAATGGTTGCAAGTCATCCGCCTCGATTTCTGCGAAAGATCGCTCATCTACCGGTAGTTCCAGATGGGAATCAGCTACCACCCAGCCATGTCCCGGGAAGTGCTTGCCAGTAGCGGCCATACCGGCCTCGTGCATACCGGCCATCACGCCCCCAGCCAGTTCAGTCACCGCTTCAGCAGTTGCTGAAAAGGCACGGTCGCCAATGACACTGCTATTGCCCCAGTCCAGATCCAATACCGGAGCAAAGCTGAAATCAATGTCATACTGGCGCAACTCTGTAGCCAGCAGCCAGCCTAATTCGTGAGCCCAGGCAATGGCTTCAGCCGGTGCCTGCTCCCAGCGCTTACCCAATACAGCCATGGGTGGCAAACGGGTGAAACCATCACGGAAACGCTGTACGCGTCCGCCTTCATGATCGACACAGACCAGAATATCTTCACGCACGGCACGGATAGACTTCATCAAGTTGCCGAGCTGTTCCGGTGATTCATAATTACGGGAAAATAAAATCAGGCCGCCAACTTCAGGCGCGGCCAGTTGCTGGCGCTCCTGTTCGGATAACTCCGTACCCGCCAAATCCAGCATCAGTACGCCTGTAGTCATGATCTCACTCCTCGATCAAGATTGGTGTGCCCGGCTGTACCTGATCAAACAGCGCAATCAGATCAGTATTGCGCATGCGAATACAGCCATGGGAACGAGGCACCCCCATAGGTTCGGTGTCAGGGGTGCCATGAATGTATATATAGCGACGCTGTGTATCTACATCACCGCCCCTATTGAAACCCGGCTCCAGCCCGCAAAGCCAAAGGATCCGGGTCAGTATCCAGTCACGCTTCGGATACTGCTCAGCCAAGTCTGAAGAATATACTTCCCCTGTGGGACGCCGACCGATAAAAACAGTTCCCGAAGGAAGATCAGCACCGATACAGGCTCGAATATAGTGGCTCCCACGTGGAGTGCATCCACTGCCATTCTGCTCGCCAGCACCGGCCTCTGCGGTCGAGATTGTAAAGTTGGCCAACTCGACATCATCACGGCGCAGGATTAATCGCTGCTGACTGATGGAAACGTATAGACTTAACATCAGGCCGTAGCAGTCTTGACGGGTGCTTGCATACCCGCTGTCAGCACCGGCACCAGGCGAGACAGAACGCCTTCAAGATCCACGTCTCCTGCTTCTCCGGATTCACCTTCAGGATCCAGAGCTACCAACGCATGCACATTGGAAAGGGTAAACACTACCGACCCAAGCAAGAAATGCAGTCGCCAGAAAAACTCACTTTCGCTTTCCACACCGCTACCAAGACGCAGATGTTTGAGAAAAAGATTGAGTCTTTTGCCGTAGGTATCGAGCAGGAAGGACTGGAGTTCTATCTGGTTGGGACGGTAGGCCTGCTCCAGAGAGCGCATAAGAACTGAGAGCGCATAGGCATTGTTACGATGCACATTGACCAATGCGCCCGCCAGGATTCTAAGCAGAGGCTCAAGCGCCATCACTTCTGTGCGCCCATGCTCGGCCAATGCAGACTCAATATCCTTACACAACGGATCCAGAGTATGGCCTGCTACCGCATGGATGAGCCCCGTCTTGGAGCCAAAATGGTAATTCACCGCAGCCAGATTGACCTGGGCATCGGTCGTAATCTGGCGCATGGTTGTGCCTTTGAATCCCTGCTCGGCAAAGAGTTTTTCTGCAGCCCGCAAAATCCTGGCAGCTGTATCAATTGAGTCGTATTTCTGCTGTTCCATTGCCATCAACCTTGGTATCAAACTGGCCTACTACATCACTGGCCGTTACTGCCCCTAGCGTGACAGGAAACGACTATTGAGCACCCGCTGCCAAACACGGGTCAGGACACCGTCAGCTGCGGAAGCAGTCAGATGGCCCAGTTTCTCCTGCAAACTTTGTCTGATTTCGTAGCTGACCTCAAACACATCATGTTCACGGCACAGATCAAACAGATAGTCATCGCTGGTAGTGACTTCATCGATAAGTTTATGTTCCAGCGCACGACGACCAAACCAGACTTCGCCCGTCGCAATTTCAGGCATGTTCAACTGCGGACGATACTCAGCCACGAATTCTTTAAACAACGAATGGGTGTCCTCAAGCTCATCTACAAACTTTTGACGCCCTTTTTCGGTATTTTCACCAAAAACAGTCAACGTTCGTTTGTACTCACCGGCGGTCAGTACTTCGTAATCGACATCATGCTTCTGCAGCAGACGATGGAAGTTTGGCAGCTGTGCCACAACACCGATAGAGCCGATCAATGAAAACGGCGCGGCGACCAGATGGTCAGCGATACACGCCATCATGTAACCACCACTGGCAGCCACTTTATCGACACAAACGGTCAGGCGAATATTGCGCTTACGAATACGCTCCAGCTGCGAGCTGGCCAGGCCGTAGGCATGCACCAAGCCACCACCGCTTTCCAGGCGCAGCACGATTTCATCATCTTTATCAGCGATCATCAGCACGGCGCTAATCTCTTCTCGAAGGTTATCCACGGCAGATGCATGAATATCACCATCGAAGTCGAGTACGAATACACGCGTGCGCTCTTTCTCAGGATCCTTACCCTGTTTCAGCGTTTTCTTCAGTGCTTTTGCCTCAGCCTTTTCTTGCTTACGGCGTGCCTTCTCATGCTGGCGTGCCAACACCTCATCAACCACAGCGGCTTCGATGTCGGCTTTCACATCCTCGTAACGCTCATTCAGGCTTTTAATCTCAATATGACCATCGGGCCGATGTTCTCGGCGTCTGGCCACCAATGCAGCCATGCCGGCCACACAAAGTAGAATACCTGCAACAAGAGTAATAACCTTGGCCAGAAAGAGGCCATATTCCGCAACAAAGGCTGTCAAGTTCAATCTCCGGTAAACCCGTGTATTCGCTTAAGAATCCGGCTACTGTACCATATATCCCCTGTGAATCATGACACTCAATATCAGGATACAGCGACCAATGACCGAGCTGCTCAGCATTACCCGGATCGTGCAAAAGATGCCGCAAAAATTCAATCCGGAAAACGCCAAGGGACTGGATGCCGTAATCCAGTTTCTCCTCACTGACGCGGAGTCATTTTATGTGCACGTGTGCCCGGATGGATGCGACAGCCAGATGGGACTACATGATGACCCCAGCCTGATCCTGCATCTGGATCAAGCAACGCTGACTGGCGTCATCAATGGAGAGGTGGATGGCATGGGAGCCTACCTTAAAGGCAAGCTCCGTGCGGAAGGAAACGTCATGCTGGCGACCAAACTGGGTAAACTGTTCAGTCGTTGAGCTGCTCTGAAAAGAAGTGATTAATCAGCTGACGCGAAATACTGAATTGAGGCGGCAGATCGGGCAGTTCCTCGACCCCAAACCAGTCCGCCTCAATAATTTCCTCACCATCAGGCTGCAGCTCCCCTGCGGCATGATCTGCAAAAAATCCCAGCATTAACTGATGTGGGAACGGCCAGGACTGACTGGCAAAGAAACTGATATTACACACTTCGATACCCACTTCTTCCCGGATTTCACGGGCCACTGCCTGTTCTGCCGTTTCACCCGCTTCGATAAATCCTGCCAAAGTGCTGAACCGCCCCGGAGCAAAATGCGGTGCCCGCGCCAGCAAACATTTACCCCCTTTACGCACGAGTACAATGACGCAGGGCGAAATACGGGGATACTGGGTCAAGCTGCATGAGGGACACTGGCGCGCCAAATCACTGGCGTGCTGCCCCATAGGCGAACCACAACGCCCACAGAAACGATGCTGGTCATACCAGGTTGCCAACTGCGCGGCGCGGGAATGCTGTGCAAATTCCTGCTCATCCTCGGCTTCGGACAACAATGAACGCAAGCCAATTTCCTGAGCGCCCACAAGCGTAGCCGGGTCCACAATCAGCAATCCCAGCCCTTGCCCCAGAGGCAACTCTGCTTCCGCTATGAATCGAAAACCTTCTGCCTCATGTCGAGGCAGGAGCACCTCCCCCATATGAGCAAAAAGGCGTCCTTGTGAAGCCAAATAATAGGCACGTGCCGGGGTGTCGTTCATTGATTTCGTCCTTAATCTGCTAGCTGCTCAGTGACACTGCGGCGCCATACGGCACCTTCACTTTTCTTATCCAGCAGATCTAGAAAAGCCTCATGCGCCCGCATCTCTTCCTCACTGGGCTTTAACACTTGCAAAGGAAGGTTAGAGGTATCCAGACGTCGAATCGCCTCAGCCTCACCGTCTTCGCCACTGCCATGCTGGCCCAGCTGGAGACTGGTCTGACCACCCGTAAGTGACAGGTACACGTCCGCGAGAATTTCGGAGTCAAGCAAGGCCCCGTGTAGCTCTCGGTGCGAGTTATCAATGCCGTAGCGCCGGCAAAGTGCATCCAGGCTATTACGCTGTCCCGGATACTTTTTACGCGCCATGGCGAGGGTATCGGTTACCTGACAGATATCCTCAACACGTTCGGCGATGCCATTACGGGCGAACTCGGTATTGATAAAACCTACGTCGAACGCCGCGTTATGGATGATCAGTTCAGCGCCGCGGATAAATTCCAGAAACTCGTCAGCAACCTCTGCGAACTTGGGCTTGTCCGCCAAATACTCATTGGTAATACCGTGGACTTCGATCGCCTCGGCTTCGACTTCTCGGTCCGGCTTTATATAACGATGATAGTTATTGCCGGTCAGCTTGCGTCGAACCATTTCGACACAGCCAATCTCGATAATGTTGTGCCCCGCTTCCGGGTCTATGCCCGTCGTTTCGGTATCCAGAATTATCTGTCGTGCACTCATGCCTTACCAAACTCCTCAACACCACGGTTTGCCAACTGGTCAGCATGTTCGTTACCAGGATGTCCGCTATGGCCTTTTACCCAGCGCCATTCGACTTGATGCCGCGCAACCTGCTCATCCAGCGCCTGCCAGAGATCCATGTTTTTTACCGGCTTCTTCGCAGCCGTTTTCCAGCCATTACGCTTCCATCCCGCCATCCAGCTCAGGATACCCTGACGCAGATACTGGGAGTCAGTGGTCAGAATCACCTCACAGGGTCTTTTCAAACTGGCCAAAGCCGAAATGGCTGCCTGTAACTCCATACGGTTATTGGTGGTATCAGGCTCACCGCCAAAGAGTTCTTTGACGTGTTCACCGTAACGCAGGACAGCTCCCCAGCCACCCGGCCCGGGATTCCCCTTGCAGGCTCCATCGGTGTAAATCTCAACAGGTTTCAAACGTTATCCTCTGGCTGTTGGCTTGGGTTCAGGTACCGGCATACTCAGAATGCGTCGACGCCGCCACTCGGGCTTGATCGGTGTCATCCCCACGACATCCTTTCGTGCCAGCACCATCATGGCGGCGCCACTGTGCACGGGAACACGCTGACTGAGCGACTCAAACCAGCTTAGTCGTCTTCGCCACTTGGGGCTTTTCATGGGTAAATGATGGCAGGTCGATTTCGATTTCAGCTCCGTCATTTCAAGCAGGCTCAGCCAGTCATGCAAGCGGCCCAAACGGATAAAATGCCCTGACCAGATCGGAGCAGATTGCTTTTTATACAATCGCCTCACCCCCCAATAACTGGATGGGTTAAAACTGAAACTGATCAAGTGACCGCCGGGCCTCAACACTCGCGAAGCTTCACGTAATACCTGATGAGGGTTTGCAGCAAAGTCCAAAGCGTGATGCAGAATCACCACATCTATTTCATTGCTCAGTACCGGCAACTCTTCATGCTCGCCCAGAATCGTTGCATGATCAGCCCCCAGCTGCATGCTGGGAATCAACATGAACTTGCGCGAAACAGGACTGGCCTGATACAGGGGTTGACGGCAGTCATAACCGATCTGCAGCAAGTGATAACCAAACAGCGTCGGCAGTACTTGCTCTGCCAAGGCACGCTCATGCTCGATCAACTCCTGCCCCAGCGCGGTATCAAACCAATCAGCCAGCAATGGCGCCAGCTCGTGTTGTGGCATCTGTGCACTGAACTTCATCATGCGCCCTGAAAGTTGTGACATCCAATCCGGCGCCAGTATACAGTAGTCCTCAAAGGCCCTGAACCAAGCGCTGAACACTCAAGAATTATGACACAGGACTTTCCCATGTTTATCGTCACACCGATACCGGCATTTAATGATAACTACATATGGGCTTTGACCCACAATGCTGCCAGTGGTAAAGCCGTTGTGGTCGATCCCGGTGATGCAGTTCCGGTCATTGAATGGCTCAACGCCAACCAATTGCAACTGGATGCCATCCTGATTACCCACCACCATGCGGACCATACCGGCGGAGTCGGCCAGCTCAAATCCAAATACGACGTCCCGGTATATGGCCCTGAAAACTCACCATTCCCCGGTATTACCCACCCCCTGAGCCAAGGTGATCAAATCCAGGTTCTGGGACTGGACCTTAATATTCAGGAAGTCCCCGCACACACCCTGGACCATATCAGTTACTTCCAGCCTGAGAGTACGCCACAGCTTTTCTGCGGTGACACACTGTTTCTTGCAGGTTGCGGACGCCTGTTCGAAGGCACTGCAAAACAGATGCTGAACGCGATGCACTATTTCGCCGCGCTCCCTGACAACACAGAGGTGTACTGTACACATGAGTACTCACTGGCGAATCTTAACTTCGCTGCCACCGTTGAACCTGGCAACAGCGACATCGTCAGAACACGCGAACACTGTCACCAGCTCCGTGAGCAAGGTCGACCTACTCTGCCATCGAGCATTGCCCAGGAAAAGGCGATCAACCCCTTCATGAGGACCTCTGCAGCGGAAGTAAGAGAATCAGCCGAACATTTTGGCGGTACAGCACTGCACACCGAAGTCGAAATTTTGGCTGCACTTCGTGAATGGAAAAACCAATTCTGATCCGCATCTAGTGAAAGCGGGGCTACGTTTATTCAGCATTACCAGTGATTTACTTGCTTACACGCCTGGTTGAATAAGCGCGAAATTGAATACATGCGGGTCAATTTTCACCTGATATTAAGCTCCATTGTTTGATGTTCAACAAAGGACTAAATTGACCCGCCCCACCCAGCCCCATAGAATCCTGTTTTTTAAGGTTATTTTGGGACCCTGCTGCAATGCGATCATTTAAGACCCTGGCGCTGGTATCCGCGCTGGGACTGGCCCTTGCGGGCTGTCAAACGACGAATATAAAACCAGAGCAAGCATCTACATCCCAGCCCAAAGCCTCTGAGTCCCTTGTATCCAAACTGCTGAAGAAGACGCCCAAGTCTACAGCTGCCGAGACGGCGCCCCAGGTCACTCAGGACCTTTGGGTCTTGACCCGTCAAAACATGCAGCTCCCGCTGGATCTGGATCACCCTCGCATACAGACACAGTTGAAGTGGCACAAGCGCCACCCTTCCTACCTGTTACGCGTCAGCAATAGAGCCGCGCCCTATTATCATCACATTATCCATGAGGTACTGAAGCGCGGTATGCCCGCGGAGATTGCGCTGCTGCCGGTTGTCGAAAGCGCCTATGATCCGTTCGCCTATTCCCATGGCCGTGCCGCAGGACCCTGGCAGTTCATTCCTGGTACGGCGCGTCATTTCGGCCTCAAATCCAGTTGGTGGTATGACGGCCGACGCGACATCCTGGCCTCTACTGATGCAGCTCTGACCTACCTGCAACAGTTGCACAAACGCTTTGATGGTGACTGGCTGCTGGCGCTTGCGGCATACAATGCGGGCGGTGGCACCGTCAGCCGCGCTATTCGCAAGAACAAGAAACAGGGTAAGCCTACTGATTTCTGGTCGCTGGACCTGCCCCGTGAAACCGAGGCCTATGTACCCAAACTGCTGGCGGTATCACGCCTGGTGCGCGACTCTGAGGCGCTGGGACTGGAGCTGACCCCGATCTTCAATAAGCCCTACTTTGCCCAGGTTGAAACCGGAGGCCAGATCGACTTGGCCGAGGTAGCATCACTTGCGGACATGGATACTGAAGACCTGTATCAACTTAATCCGGGATTCAATCGCTGGGCAACCGACCCGGAAGGCCCACATGTACTGCTGATACCGATTGACAAAGCGTCCGAGCTCCAGGCCAAACTTGATGCCATGCCTGCCAGTGAGCGTGTTAGCTGGCATCGTTATACGGTCAAGTCAGGTGACACCCTCAGTACTATCGCACGACGTTTTAACAGTTCGATCAGCGTCATCCGAGAAGGCAACCGCATTGATAATAATCTGATCAAGGTTGGTCAATCGCTGCTCGTACCTCAACCATCTCGTCCGGCTGACGAATATGCACTGACCGAAACCCAGCGCAACCAGGCCAAGCGCCAGCGCCTGGAACAAAGCAGTACCGACAAGCTCTACCACTCTGTAGATTCCGGTGAAAGCTTCTGGAGCATTTCTCGCCAGTATGGCGTCAGCGTCCGCAGTCTGGCACGCTGGAACCAGATGGCTCCGGGTGACACTTTGCGTGAAGGGCAAACGTTGCTGGTGTTAGGTGCCAAACAACCTCTGACCGGCGAGATTACCCTTCCGGCTTCGCGTGACAGAGAGCCTATGCTGCGCAAGGTTGGCTACCGTATTCGCAAGGGTGATTCACTTTCCATGATTGCAGACCGTTTTGGCGTCAGTATTCATGACATACTGAAGTGGAACCGACTTGAAGCTGATGCCCTGTTGCAACCGGGTCAGCCACTCACACTTTACGTGGATGTTGCGGAGGCCAGCTAGCATGGATACTCTCAGTATTGTCATCATTGTGATATCGGTCGTACTGGCCGTAGTATTCAAGTGGGTACTGTTCACTAAAATTCGCCACTGGATGGACACGGATTTGATCCGCCAACTGGCACAAGGTGAAACCGAGATGGAACAACGACTGACCCGGCACTATCAGGAACTGCGTGCCAACGGTACCAAGCGAAAGGATATTCATGTGCGATTGCAACAACTTGCCGATCGTAATGAACCCAAAGCCTGAGAACGGGTCAGTAACAAAAGTGTTGTAAAGTTGTGACTGCAAGGAGAGACCTGTGCAAGCTTTGAGAAGATTTCCCAAATGGGTTTTCAGTGCCGTACTCAGCTGCAGCCTGGGCATCGGAAGCGTCAATGCTCACGCGGATGGACATGGCATTGCCATGCACGGCTCTCTCAAATATCCCGCCGACTTTTCCAATTTTGACTACGTCAATCCCGACGCCCCCAAAGGGGGTCAGTTGCGTGAGGCAGGTATAGGAACCTTTGATAGCCTTAACCCGTTTATCATCAAGGGAACCGCTGCAGATGGTATCGGACTCATGTATGACAGCCTGCTGGCACGCGCACTGGATGAGCCCTTCTCACTGTATGGGTTACTGGCAAAAGAAGTGCATATTGACCCTGACCGACACTGGGTCGAGTTTGAATTGCATCAGGAAGCGCGTTTTAGTGATGGCACGCCGGTCACAGCCGATGATGTGGTTTTCACCTTTAATGCGCTACTCGAGCAGGGCAGCCCCTTTTACAAAAGCTATTACGGTGGCATCCAGTCTGTAGAAGCGCTCTCCTCTACCCGCGTACACTTTGATTTTGGTGACAGCACCAATCATGAGCTGCCACTTATTGTGGGCGAAGTCCCCATCCTGTCCAAAGCCTATTGGCAGGGACGTGATTTCACCAGCCCGTCTCTGGATATTCCAGTCGGATCGGGTCCTTATACCGTCGCACGCATAGACCCGGGTCGTACCATCATTTATGAGCGCCGAGACGATTACTGGGCCAAGGATCTGCCGGTCAATGTTGGCCGCTTTAATTTCGACCGTCGTCAGTTCGATTACTACCGTGACAGCACGGTCGCGCTGGAGGCTTTCAAGGCTGGAGAATATGACTTCAGAAGTGAATACGCCTCCAAGGCCTGGGCTACTGGTTACACCGGCGCGCCCTTTGAAGATGGCCGTATCCACAAGGAAGAAATTCAGCATCAGAATCCAAGAGGCATGCAAGGGTTCGTGATGAACACTCGCCGTGCCAAATTTGCTTCTGCCAAAACCCGCGAAGCACTGGCCTATGCCCTCGATTTCGAATGGACTAACAAGAATCTCTTCTATAACGCCTATACGCGTACAAACAGTTATTTCGACAACTCCGAAATGGCCGCCAAAGCGCTACCCACACCTGAAGAACTGAGCATTCTTGAACCTGTCCGTGATCAGATTCCTGCTGAAGTTTTCACCAAGGTTTACCAAGCACCCAAAACGGATGGCAGCGGTAGAAATCGCAGTCAGCTGCGTGATGCCCTGCGCCTGCTTCAGGAAGACGGATGGAGCCTCAAAGACGGCAAACTGATCAATGCTGAAGGCCAGCCTTTCACATTTGAAATCCTGTTGGTGCAGAAAGAATTTGAACGCGTTGTATCACCCTTCATCCGTAATCTGGAGCGACTGGGCATTACAGCCAGTATCCGCATTGTTGATGTATCCCAATACATCAACCTGCTGCGCCAGTATGACTTTGACATGATCGTCTATGGCTTTGGCCAATCCAGCTCACCTGGCAATGAACAAAGAGATTACTGGTCCTCAGAAAGCGCTGATCGCCCCGGTAGCCGTAACCTGATAGGCGTGCGAAATCCCGCCATCGACTATCTGGTTGAACAATTGATCGCAGCACCTGATAGAGAGCAGCTAGTACTCCACGCACGTGCGTTGGACCGGGTGCTGCAGTGGAACCACTATGTTATTCCGCACTACCACATCAGCGCCTGGCGCATCGCCTATTGGAATACTCTGGCTCACCCAGAAACCAGCCCCAAGTATGACATTGGTCTGGATACCTGGTGGGCCAAGCCCTGATGGCAGCTTATATACTCCGTCGCCTTTTACTGATCATTCCGACCCTGCTGGGGATACTGCTACTGAATTTTGCTTTGGTGCAGTTCGCCCCCGGGGGACCGGTTGAGCAAACCATTGCCGAGCTTCAAGGCATGGGCGTAGCCGCTACCAACCGCATGGGCAGCGGGCCGCAAAGCGACACCACGGGAGAAGGCTATCGTGGTGCAGAAGGCCTGGATCCAAGTCTTATTGCCGAAATAGAGCAACTCTACGGCTTTGACAAACCCGCCCATGAGCGTTTTATACAAATGCTGGGCAATTATCTCCAGTTCGACTTCGGCAAAAGTTTCTACAGTGACAAGAGTGTTGTAGACCTCATCATTGAGAAACTTCCGGTCTCTATCTCACTGGGGCTTTGGACGACGCTGATCACCTACCTGATATCCATACCCCTGGGCATTCGCAAGGCCGTTCGTGATGGTACACCCTTTGATATCTGGAGCAGCAGCCTGATCATTGTTGGCTACGCCATACCCAACTTTCTGTTTGCCATTCTGCTGATCGTATTATTTGCCGGCGGCACCTACCTGGAGTGGTTCCCCCTTCGCGGCCTCACATCGCCCGACTTCGATCAACTGACCTGGTGGCAGCAGATTGGTGATTACTTCTGGCACATCGCCCTGCCGGTACTGGCATCCGTTGTATCAAGCTTCGCCACTTTAACCATGCTAACCAAGAACTCTTTTCTGGACGAAATTCACAAGCAATATGTACTGACCGCCCGGTCTAAGGGACTGAGTGAGAATGCCGTGCTCTACCGTCACGTGTTCCGTAACGCCATGCTACTTATTATCGCCGGCATGCCTGCTGCCCTGATCGGGATTTTCTTTACCGGCTCCATGCTGATTGAAGTTATTTTCTCGCTTGATGGGCTGGGCCTACTGGGCTACGAGGCCGTCATCAACCGTGACTACCCGGTTATTTTTGGCACTCTGTATATCTTCACCCTGGTTGGGCTGCTGCTGAAGCTGGTGAGCGATATCACCTACACCCTGGTAGACCCCCGCATCGACTTTGACAGCCGGGAGGTCTGATATGCGCGTGAGCCCAATACAGAAACGCCGCTGGCAGAGCTTCAAGCGCAATCGTCGCGGCTATTGGTCCCTCTGGATCTTTTCGGTGCTGTTTGCACTGAGCCTCGTGGCGGAACTGATCGCCAATGACCAACCCATTCTTATTCAGCACCAGGACCAGTTTTTCACACCGGTTTTCAATGAATACACTGAAGTGGATTTTGGGGGTGAATTTGCCCTGCCCGCCGATTACCGCGACCCTTACCTGCAGGACATCATCTCCGAGGATGGTGGCTGGATTTTATGGCCTCTGATTCCCTTCAGCTTTGACACCATCAACTACGAACTTGAGCAACCCGCCCCGTCCCCACCAACCTCAACCAATTGGCTGGGGACCGACGACCAGGGACGTGATGTGTTGGCCCGCGTCATTTACGGCTTTCGCATCTCTGTACTTTTTGCACTCGTATTAACACTGGCCAGCTCGGTGATTGGTGTCTGCGCCGGTGCTGTACAGGGGTATTACGGTGGCCGGGTTGACCTCCTGTTTCAGCGTTTCATCGAAATCTGGTCTGGGTTACCGGTTCTTTTCCTGCTCATCATTCTGGCAAGCCTGATTACCCCCAACTTCTGGTGGCTACTCGGTATCATGCTGCTGTTTTCCTGGATGAGCCTGGTGGACGTAGTTCGTGCTGAATTCCTGCGCGGCAGGAACCTTGAATACGTCCGCGCCGCACGCGCGCTTGGCCTGAGTGATATACGCATCATGTATCGTCATGTACTGCCAAACGCCATGGTAGCCACTCTTACTTTCATGCCATTCGTGTTTAACAGTGCCATCGTGACACTGACAGCCTTGGACTTCCTTGGCTTTGGCTTGCCTCCCGGTTCACCCTCACTGGGGGAACTGGTCGCTCAGGGTAAGGAAAACCTGCACGCTCCATGGCTGGGTTTAACAGCCTTCATAACCTTGTCGGTCATGCTGACGCTGCTGATTTTCATTGGCGAAGCGGTCCGTGACGCCTTCGACCCAAGGAAGCTTTGATGATGTCCAAACCGTTAATGAGCGTAGACAACCTGAGCGTACAGTTTGCCACCGCCTCTGAGCCGGTTGTTAAAGGCATAAGCTTCGCAATCCATCCCGGCGAGACGCTTGCGCTTGTGGGCGAGTCAGGTTCCGGCAAGTCGGTAACCGCCCTGTCCCTGCTACGCTTGCTGCCTCAGCATCAGGTTCACTTCCCGGCTGGTCGCGTGCTGTATAAGGATCAGGATCTGATACAGGCTTCGGAACTGCAGTTGCGCCAGATTCGAGGTCACAAGGTCGGATATGTGTTCCAGGAACCGATGACCTCGCTGAACCCGTTACATACGCTGGAAAAGCAGATCAGTGAAAACCTGCGCCTGCACCGCGGCTTCGGTGCACAACAATGCCGTGACAAGGCCATGGAGTTGCTCGAACTGGTCGGGATCGACAATCCGACCGAACGCTTGTCGTACTATCCGCATCAACTATCAGGCGGGCAACGCCAGCGTGTCATGATCGCGATGGCGCTGGCTAATGAGCCTGAACTATTGATTGCGGACGAACCCACCACGGCTCTGGATGTCACCGTACAGCAGCAGATCCTGAAACTGCTCCAGTCCCTGCAACAGCGCCTGGGTATGGCCATCTTGATCATCTCTCATGACCTGAACATTGTTCGCCGCGTTGCGGACAGAGTCTGTGTCATGCATGAGGGCGAGATCATGGAATCAGGCCCCTGTGAAAAGCTGTTCAACACACCTGAACATCCGTATACCAGGACATTATTGGCAGCAGAGCCCGAAGGCCTGCCAGCCCCGGTTGCCAAACCGGATGAGATTTTGCTCGAGACCCGCTCACTCAAGGTATGGTTTGAGCAACGCTCAGGCCTTCTGAGGCGCATACAGGGCTACCACAAGGCAGTTAATGGCATAGACCTCAAACTGGCTCCAGGTGAAACCCTGGGCGTTGTGGGCGAATCCGGATCAGGGAAAAGCACCCTGGCGATGGCCATACTGCGCCTGATCAGCAGTCAGGGTGAAATTCACTTCAAAGAGCAACGACTGGATACATTCAAGAGCAAACAGATGCGCCCCATCAGGCGCAGCTTGCAGATCGTGTTTCAGGACCCCTTTGGCAGCCTTAGCCCCCGCATGACCATCAGCGATATTATTGCAGAAGGTTTGGAGGTACAGGGAGTGACTGACCCGGACACACTGGACTCGATTGCATGCGAAGCCTTGAAAGAAGTCGGACTGGACCCGGAAATGCGCCACCGTTATCCGCATGAGTTCTCTGGCGGCCAGCGACAGCGTATTGCTATTGCCCGCGCATTGGCACTCAAGCCTGCCTTGATCATCCTTGATGAACCGACTTCCGCCCTTGATCGAACTGTTCAGAAACAGGTGATCGAGCTATTGCGCGCGCTGCAAACGCGCTATGGCTTCAGTTACATTTTTATCAGTCATGATCTGGCAGTCGTACGTGCCATGAGCCATCGAGTCATGGTCATGCGACAAGGCCAGGTGATTGAACAGGGCGACGCTCAACAGATTTTCTCCCAGCCGACTGAAGCCTACACCCGCGCCCTTCTAGCAGCTTCTACCCTGGCCTAACCCGGCCTGGTCCGCAGATACCGTCCGCCGATTCAGCCGCGTATTCAATTCAGCCTGAACGAAAAAGCCGCCCGAAGGCGGCTTAGTGTGTTGCGGTTATCGCAAACCGATCAGTTACGCTCTATCTCGGCGGCTTTCTCAAGCGCATCCAGACGCGCCTGATAGCTCAACTGGCCGATACGGTTGGCCATGAAGCCTCCCATCTGGCGCAGCATTTCCGGCTCTACGTCACTCAGGTCAGCTTCATTGACAGCACTTAGCTCAACTACCGCCAAATCACCGTCCGTCAGTGCAACCTGGGCATACTGAGACTTGCCTGCTTCAGGACGCGGCATCTCAAATGCCTGACGATTAACCGTCAGCGGTGCCTGGTCAGATTCACGAGACATTTCCGCTACCACTTCCCAGCTCAAACCTGGCTCAGCCTGATCCAGAGTCTGGCCAGCAGCCAGAGCTGCCATCAGTTTCTCCGCACGGGCATTCAGCGCTTCAGAACCACGCTCCTGACGCAACTCAGCTTCAAGCTGGGATTGCACCTCCTCAAATGCCAACTGGCGTGCAGGAATGTTTTCCTTAACACGGACAACAACTGCATGCTCACGGGTCAGCTCGATGGGTGCACTGTTTAAACCCTCGTCCTGCAAATCAGGACTGAAAGCAGCACGCAGCACTTTGGCATTCGCCGTCAGCTCGGAGCTGCCACCGGTTTCCGCAAAGGCTTCGGTTTCCTGAATACTGAGACCCAACTCCTCGGCCGGTCCAACCAGGTCAGCCGAGGAGAAGCTCAGATCAGCCAGACGCTCCAGCGCTTCAACATAGCCAGCTTCAGCTTTTTCAGCTGCCAGTTCGGTTCGCAGGTCACTTTCGCGCACGGCAAACGCGGGAGCTTCAGTCGCACGCACTGCATTCAGCTTGATCAGGTGGAAGCCAAACTCGGTACGAACAGGCTCCGAAAGCTCACCGGACTCCATGCTGAACAATGCATCTTCAAACGGTCCGATAAACACACCACGGGCGTTAAAGCCCAACTCACCGCCCTGATTGGCTGAACCTGGATCTGCAGAGAATTCTTTGGCTGCATCCGCAAAACTCAATTCACCATCAAGGATGCGCTGTCGCACGGTTTCAACCTGTGCACGTACATCAGTCTCACCGGCATCACCCACTTCAAACAGGATATGAGCAGCGTCACGCTCCTCATCGGCCTCAAAACGTGCCAGTTCCTGGTCATAGGCAGCACGTACATCGGCATCAGACACAGCAGCGGGGTCAGCAAAATCAGACTGTTTCAATTCAACGTAGGACAACACCACCTGAGGCGCTGTCATAAAACGGTCGATATTATCTTCGTAGCGTGCCTTGAGATCAGTTTCTGTAATCTCAAGATCCTGCTCTACCTCATCACGAGACAGGCGAGTCCAGGCAATATCGCGCGTTTGACGATCCAGTGCCAGTAGCTGTTTGACCTGCTCAGGCGTTGAGAATGCAGACAGCTGGTAAGCCATGCGCTCCTGGCCAATCAGTCGCTCCTTGCGCAGTAGTTCGCGGTACATCAGCGGTGTCATGCCAACGGTGCGCAGGGTCGCTTCGAATTGATTGCTATCAAAACGGCCGTCAATCTGAAAATCGGGAGTTGCGACGATGATTTGATCAATCATGGCTTCAGACAGATACAGACCCTGGTCTTCGGCAGACTGCAGCTGGATCTCTTGATTGATCAATACGTCCAGTACCTGGCGACGCAGCAGGTTTTCATCGATAGCGGCAGGGTCCGCCTGTTCGCCCATCTGAGCCAGAATCTGGCGACGCTGCAACTCTATACCGCGTTGAAGATCAATGGCACTGACATCCGTACCGTTAACTTCAGCAGGCGGCTTCTCACTGTTTGCCAGACCGATCAGTGATTCCACACCGAACAGCGCGAACGTCACGATGATCAGGCCGACAATTGCCTTGGCAATAATCCCCTGTGAATTTTCCCTGATGGATTGAAGCATTGTATGCGTACACTCTGATTTATAAAAAAAGCGCATTCGGACTGAATGCGCTTTTTCAGATCACTTTAGAAATCCGAGATGAATTCGGACTGGATCGAAAGTTGGCGGAACGGACGGGACTCGAACCCGCGACCCCCTGCGTGACAGGCAGGTATTCTAACCAACTGAACTACCGCTCCGTCGCAATCAGGACTTTAGTCTGATTACTTGTTTACCGCGTCTTTCAGTGCTTTACCCGGCTTGAAAGTCGGCAGGGTTGCAGCAGCAATTTCAATCGGCTTGCCAGTCTGCGGGTTACGACCGGTACGGGCAGCGCGTTCCTTGGTAGCAAAAGTGCCGAAACCAACCAGAGCGACGGATTCACCACGCTGCAGAGCTTCAGTGACAGATTCCAGTGTTGCATCCAGTGCACGACCGGCTGCTGCCTTAGGAATATCAGCAGATGCAGCAATCGCGTCGATCAGTTCAGATTTATTCACATTGTTCCCCTTTTAGAATCGTTGTCTTGTTCTATCCGTTGTCTTTGCCCAGCGCATAGTCTGCAACTTTATACCAACTGCCCGAAACGGGTGTCAACTGGCTACAGCCCTTTTATGCTGGGGCTTTGCGTTAATGCGTACTTAATTGACTGGGTTCAGTTCGCGCGTTTTTTTTCTCATTCGCAGCAGCCTCAATTTCTTCATCTGTCAAGGGCTTTGGCTGATGAGTCAGCGCAATGTCCAATACTTCATCAATCCACTTGACCGGACGAATATCGAGATCAGCCTTGATATTGTCGGGAATTTCCTTGAGATCGCGGGTATTTTCCTCGGGAATGATCACTGTGCGAATACCGCCGCGATGCGCTGCAAGCAGTTTTTCTTTCAGTCCACCGATCGCCAAAACCTGTCCACGCAGGGTAATTTCGCCCGTCATGGCCACATCAGCGCGTACCGGAATACCGGTCAGCGCCGATACAACAGCCGTGCACATGCCAATACCGGCACTAGGACCATCTTTAGGCGTAGCACCCTCAGGAACGTGGATATGAATGTCACGTTTTTCATGGAAGTCAGGATGGATACCCAGCATACGCGCACGATTACGTACTACCGTCATGGCTGCCTGGATAGATTCTTTCATTACATCACCCAGGGAGCCGGTGTTGATCTGGCGACCCTTGCCCGGCACGACAGCAGACTCGATGGTGAGGATGTCGCCACCAACCTGAGTCCAGGCTAGACCGGTTACCTGACCTACCTGATCTTCCTCTTCCGCCATACCGAACTTGAATTTCTTCACGCCGTTATAGTGCTCGAGCTCATCAGCTGTAACCTTGAGGTTCTGACCTTCTTTCTCAAGTGCCAGCTCACGTACCACTTTACGTGAGATCTTCGCAATTTCGCGCTCCAGGCCACGCACGCCCGCTTCACGGGTGTAGTAGCGGATCAGGCCGAGAATAGCGTCGTCGGTGATTTCAAGTTCTTTGGCCTTGATACCGTTGTTCTTCAGCTGCTTCGGTAACAGGTAACGACGCGCAATGTTAAGCTTTTCGTCTTCGGTATAACCCGGAATACGGATAATCTCCATACGGTCCAACAGAGGAACCGGGATATTCATGGAGTTGGATGTGCAGACGAACATCACGTCAGACAGATCGTAATCCACTTCCAGATAGTGGTCGTTGAAGCTACTGTTCTGTTCCGGATCTAAAACCTCCAACAAGGCAGATGATGGATCACCACGGTGGTCCATGCCCATCTTGTCGATTTCATCCAGCAGGAACAGCGGGTTCTTAACGCCCACACGTGACATTTTCTGGATTAGCTTACCGGGCATAGAACCGATGTAGGTACGGCGGTGACCACGGATTTCAGCTTCATCACGCACGCCACCCAATGCCATACGGACGTACTTACGGTTAGTCGCGCGGGCAATGGAGCGACCCAGGGATGTTTTACCCACCCCCGGCGGTCCAACCAGGCACAAAATCGGTCCTTTAATTTTCTTGACGCGCTTTTGCACAGCCAAGTATTCCAGTATACGGTCCTTCACTTCTTCCAGGCCGAAGTGATCTTCATTAAGGATTTTTTCAGCATTACGCATATCCAGACGCACACGAGAACGCTTGGTCCATGGGATCTGCAGCATCCAGTCGATATAACCACGCACGACGGTTGCTTCTGCGCTCATGGGGGACATCATCTTGAGCTTGTTGTATTCGCTCAGTGTTTTATCCATCGCCTCCTGGGGCATACCAGCCGCTTCGATACGGTTTTTCAGCTCTTCCATATCAGAAGCGCCGGATTCATCCATATCGCCCAGTTCTTTCTGAATGGCCTTCATCTGCTCATTCAGGTAGTACTCACGCTGGCTTTTCTCCATCTGCTTCTTAACGCGACCGCGGATGCGCTTCTCAACCTCAACCAGGTCAATCTCCGCTTCCATCAGCGACATCAGGTGCTCAAGACGCTTACGTGCGCCGAGCATTTCCAGAATGGCCTGTTTTTCTTCCAGCTTGAGCGCCATATGTGCAGAGATGGTGTCCGCAAGACGACCAATATCATCAATACCCTGTAGCGAGCTGTGCACTTCGCTCGGGATCTTTTTATTCACCTGGGCAAAACGTTCAAACTGATCCAGTGCTGTTTTCTTGTACACTTCAGCTTCAGAGTTACTGACGCTGTCCACTGGCAGGACTTTTACCTTGGCGCTGAAATGCTCTTCTTCCTCGACCAATTCCTCAATGCCTGCGCGATATTCACCTTCCACCAGCACCTTAACGGTACCGTCAGGCAGCTTCAGCATTTGAAGGACATTAGCAACACAACCAATATCGAACAGGTCGCCCGCGCGGGGCTCATCTTCAGACGCACTTTTCTGGGCTACCAGCAGAATCTGCTTGTCGCCGGACATGGCCAGTTCAAGGGCATGGATCGACTTCTCACGACCCACGAACAGCGGGATCACCATATTGGGATAAACAACCACATCCCTCAGCGGCAATACGGGAAGCTCGACGGTCACTGCGTCATCGTTTGCTTCAATATGATCCATGATGAGTGCCTCTCTGCAGGGCGCCAGGTAAGCTGACGCTACTTGGTAAATAACTATTAGTCATTCAATGGGGCCTTCAAAGGCAAATACAACCACTTACGACTAATTTAAGGCTGAATTTTGAGGAAGGATGCAAGAGTCACAGGGCGCGACTCTTGCAATTAGAGCAGGAAGATTACTTGAAGTAAGCGTTTTCGCGGACAGTATGATCGGTTGCATCAACAACGGCCTTAAGACCGGGGACACGCTCAATCAAGGTTTTTTCAACGCCATCTTTCAGCGTCATGTCCACTGCACTGCAACCCTGGCAACCACCGCCAAAGCGCAATACTGCGATCGCACCGTCTTCCTCTTCAATCAACTCCTCAAGCTTCACCTCACCACCATGGGACGCCAGGCCAGGGTTGATATCCGAATAGAGCACGTAGTTGATCTGCTCATTCATGGGGCTGTCAGCGGATACCTTGGGCACCTTGGCATTCGGTGCTTTAATGGTGAGCTGCCCACCCATGCGGTCTTCAGCGAAGTCGACCAAAGCCTCTTCCAGATAGGGCAGGCTGTTACGCTCAATATAGAACCGCAGCAGCTCGAAATCCATGATTTCATCTTCCTGATTCACTTCATCAGGACGGCAATATGCAAGACAGGTTTCCGCGTAGGCAGTACCGGGCTGAGTGACGAACAGGCGTACCGCAATACCTTCAACATTCTGTTTTTCAAGCAGCTCTGCCAGATATGCTTCGGCAGGCTTGGTCACTGTAATGGTCATAAACTACCTTTGTGAATCTCTAATGTACGCTAGTGCAATATGGGGCCAGCATACACCTAATTTATTCTTGAGTAAATTGATCGGATATTAGCCAAATCGACTCGTATCTCGGCGCTCCCAGCACTCCCGCGCCTTGGCAAACCAGTACTCTGCAGGGTGGTCTTCACCTTTGGACAGTAGTCGTAACGCTCCAGCCAGAGTGCTCAACAGAGCCCCTTCCCCATATTCATGCACGAGCTCACCACGCCACATTTTCAGCAGATCGGCCGTATCAAGATCATCTTCACGCACCAGTCGCTGGCTATACAGACGGGGCCAGAACTCTTCTTTCAAATGATCCTGCTCGACCCAGTGCAGCTCACTATCGGAGTCAGGTTTCATTTCCGCCTCTCCCCCATCTCCGCGAATGGTCAGACTGTAAGCCGTACCCAGCAGCTGGGCCGTTTTTTGATGCATGGGCGCGTAAGGAGGATGGAAAACCCCATCGATACAGCAGGCGGCATGTAATGGATTTAACAACCTGCATAAAGTATGCACCGGAGAGCGAAGCCCCAGCACTGATCTCAGATTGATGATCTGCCCCAACCGCGGAGCCAATGCATCAATCGACATAAAGGCAAAGCTATCTTTTTGCAACGCTGCTTCAACCCCAGCCCAATCGTTGCAGCTGGGCAGACCAAAGTCCGCAAGAAGGTCTTCTGTGTAAATTCTGCCCGGCGTATGCCCACGAGCCCCATGCATAAATACCCGAACCCCCGAGTCGGCTAGCGCCAACGCGGAGAGTAAAAACCAGGGCAAACGCCGCTTCTTGCCGGCATAGGAGGACCAGTCCAAGTCGACCAAGAGACCCTGTGGAACCTGAATTCGTGCGCGAACAGCCTGTGCAAACCCCTGCAACTCTTCAGGTGCTTCTTCTTTCATTCGAATCAACATCAGGAAAGCGCCCAACTGCTCAGGCTCCACCTTGTAATCCAGAATCATGCCCATGGCATCGTTCGCTTCCTCAGTGGTAAGAGAACGACTGCCCTTTTTACCTTTCCCCAGAATACGAACATAGGGTGCGAATGGATGCTCTCCTGACATTGCCTTCCTCATCGACTGAGCTGAACGGTTTAAATCGAATGGGATAATTATGACACGACTATGGGCAGGTTAAGAGAGAGCTACCATCCGTTCGTACTCCATAACGCCAAGAAATCCAGTACAATTGACATCATCTAACACGCTTCCTGCATTCGAATAATCCCGATCTCCAAGGCATTCAGCATCTATGCGACGTTCACGTATCAAATTCGGCGGCCCTGCCAAGCGCTCCACCTCGTCCAGTGCTATCGACAGCACTCATACTCTGACAATAGAGCGTCTGAGCCATGAGGGTCGCGGTGTTGGTCTGATAGACGGTAAAACTACGTTTATCCCCGATGCCCTGCCTGGTGAAGAAGTCGAGGTTCGCATTCAGGAAACACACAAGCGCTACAACGTGGCCAGTGTTATTGAACGCCATAATGACAGCCCGCAACGCGTTCAACCTATCTGCCAACATTATGGCCAGTGCGGTGGTTGCGACCTCCAGCATATGAACATTGATGCCCAGCGCCAGCTAAAAGCCGAACGCGTTCTGGATCAGTTGCGTCGCTATGCCAAAGTCGAGCCTGACCAGATTTTGCCCGCCTTGACTGACGCTCCCAGCGGTTACCGCCGCTCCGCGCGTATCGGCGTTAATCAGCTGCAACGCAATGATGAAGTACTGGTCGGTTTTCGCCGACGTGGCAGTAACAAACTACTGGATATAGAAAATTGTCCTGTGCTGGATCCGTCATTGCAGCCGGTATTCGGCTTGTTAAAAACCGCACTCAGCGACCAGGGTGATGTGCGCCGTATTACACATGTAGATGTGAGTCGCGGTGATCAGGGTGGCTATTTGCGCATTCGATGCACGCGTGGCCTGCCGGTGACCCTGCAGCAGAATCTTGAAAAGGTTGCAGATGAGCTAGGTTTGGTATTGGAGATAGCTCTGGCGAACACGCCGTCTGACAGCGCCCTTGCCGAGTACCATCTTCCTCAGCATGACTTGAGCCTTGCGTTTGCCAGCACTGACTTTATTCAGGTTAACGCAGCCATCAATCAGGCCATGGTAAAGCAGGCTATCGATTGGCTGGCCCCGTCAGCTGAAGATCGCGTTCTGGACCTGTTCTCCGGGTTGGGCAATTTCACTTTGCCACTGGCCCAACAGGCGGCACAGGTCGTGGGTGTGGAAGGCTCAGATACCATGGTCCAGCGCGCCCGAAAAAACGCCGAAAAAGCGGGACTGGATAATGTTCAGTTTTACCGTGCGGATCTGACAGAAACATTCCGCCATGCAGCCTGGTTCCGCAGCGGCTTTGACCTGATCCTGCTTGACCCGCCACGCACAGGCGCCCGAGAAACCATCAATCAGCTGGTGCACTACGGTGCCAAACGCATTTTGTACATATCCTGTAATCCATCAGCCCTGGTTGCCGATCTGACGCCTCTACTGGAGCAAGGCTATCGCATCACCCGCTTTGGCATCATGGACATGTTTCCGCAAACAGCACACGTTGAATCAATGTTGTTGCTGGAGCTTCCTGATGCTTGAGTACCTTTATGATGATGACCAACTGGTTGTCGTCAATAAACCAGCCGGCCTGCTGTCAGTTCCCGGCCGCGGCGAAGATAAACAGGATTGCCTCTGGCGCCGTGTACAGCAGACGTTTCCCACTGCACGTATCGTCCACCGGCTTGATCAAGCGACCTCCGGCATTCTGGTACTGGCACTTAACGCCGATAGCCACCGCCACCTGAGCATGCAGTTTCAGCAACGCACCACTGACAAACGCTACAAAGCCATTGTCAGCGGCTTGTTGGAACAAGATGAAGGGCGTGTTGAATTACCGCTGCGCTGTGACTGGGAAAGACGCCCATTGCAGATGGTAGATCACGAACAGGGTAAGCCGGCGACGACAGACTGGCGTTGCACCCTGCGTGATGAGGAGAACAATTGCAGCCACATGACGCTGATTCCAATCACGGGACGCTCCCATCAGCTGCGCGTGCATATGCAAGCACTAGGGCACCCTATTCTGGGTGATCGCTTTTACGCGCCCAGCTCAGAGGCTGAGCAATATTCCCGCTTGCACCTTCACGCAGAGATGCTCACATTTGACCAGCCCGTCAGTGGTGCTCGCCTTACCTTTGAGTCACCTTCGCCTTTCTAGCGTTTAGCCCTCAGACTGCACCACAAAAAAAACGGGAGCCTTAGCTCCCGTTTTTATTGCCTGCTAACCATCAAGGGTTAAACCGGATCCTGCATCTGATCCTTGATCGCCCAAAGGATTTCCTCAGCCACCACCGCAGGCGCTTCAAGCCCCTGTTCGGTATGGACTGTCAGGAAGACACCTGAACGACTACGATTCAAGTGCAACTGGTAGCGGCCTGTATGTTCAAAGCTATTGGTCTCGGCGTTGTAGCTGCCGGAATCACCATCACCGAACACATAGAGCACACGACCACCCAGCCAAATCTTATAGCCCTGCTGGTTGGCGGCATTGTTCGGGTCAGACAGATCCGACTCTACATCACCGCTCGCTTCTGCAGCAGGATTGACCGATTTGGAGGTGTAGTGAATAGCATCACTGCTGTCTTCCATTCCCAGCGCGGAGTCCAGGAACTCGGTATTCAGCGTAATTTCGTCACGATCAGAGTGCAGCCACTCGAAGAAGCCCATTTTTTTGGCTTCTTCTACCGGTGTTGTGGTGGTGTAGGTCATATAGAAGATACCGCGCGACTGGTCACGCGTACCCACATCCAGCTCGGCCTTATCCAGGGCTGAATTAACATGCGCCCAAGCCTCGTCCGCACCGGCACCAACCTTAAGCACAGGATTGCCCTGAGAGTCACGTCCCAGCAGCGGACGCTGAGCCGGAGCCTGCTGCAAGGCCAGCAGAGACTGAGCAGTCGGCTCGGCACTTGCTTTACTCAGGTAACGCAGCATTTCGAACATCATGTCCGACTTGTACTCGACATCCTGCGCCTGAGTCTGCCAGTCGATTTCGGCAACATCCTGCTCCAGCGGGAACTGGACATGCGACAAACGAATGGAAGTACGGCCATAATCATTCGGATCAGGACGCACAGTCATACGCAATTTGTTCCGAGTATCACCTTCAACATCCTGCAACGTCAGACGCTTCACCCAGAGGTCAATGGTGCTGTACTCATGGGCGTCAAGCGTAATCCAGTCCGTTTCCATAACACCCTGACGAGGGTCTGCATAGGCGATCTGAACGTCGTTAAAGGTCCAGAAATCATGCAGTTTGCGCCATACATCAGCGATCGGCTCATCCACCAGGATAACCTTTTCACCATCCATACGGCGCAGGTTGACATTGTCACTGCCAGACTCTGCATAGAAGAATTCAGGACGCGGCACCTTGAAATCGCCACCACGAGCCACTGCAGTAATACCTGCATCCGGTACCACCAGTTGCTCTTGCATGTTTTTTGCCTGCAAGTGTGGCGGCAACTCAAGTCGATCAGCCTCACTGGCCAGCTCATAATCCTGGCTGCGATCACGAATCATACCTTCATTGCCATAGAGAGCATTGTTCTCCAACATGCTGCAGCCGCTGGCAATTGAAACCGCTGTAGCCAGCGGCAGATAACGCGTCCAAATTCTATGCATAACCCTGCCCTGTTAAATAACGCCAGATTCGCGCAGTGAAGAACGTACCAGATCCTGGTATTGCTCAGACAGAACGGTCAGCGGCAGACGAATACCCTGCTCGATCAGACCCATTTCTGCCATCGCCCACTTCACAGGGATCGGATTAGCTTCAATGAACAGGTTAGTGTGCAGAGGCATCAACTTGGCCTGCAAAGAGCGCGCAGCGTCCGCTTCTTTAGCCAGACCCAGACGGCACAACTCAGCCATTTCAGCAGGTGCTACGTTTGCAGTTACGGAAATATTGCCCTGTCCGCCCATCAGGATCAGTTCGATCGCTGTAGCATCATCACCGGAATAAATCGCGAAGTCAGCCGGTGCATTGGCGATCAGTTCGCGGGCACGGTCCAGATCACCAGTCGCTTCTTTAATGCCAACAATGTTGTCAATTTCAGCCAGACGATAAACGGTTTCAGGCAGCATATCACAAGACGTACGGCCCGGTACATTGTAAAGAATCTGGGGAATAGCTACTGCTTCAGCAACAGCCTTGAAGTGCTGATACAAACCTTCCTGAGTCGGCTTGTTATAGTAAGGCACAACCAGTAAACAGGCATCGACGCCGGCATCTGCTGCGCGCTGAGTCATCTCAATCGCTTCAGTTGTCGAGTTGGCACCAGTACCGGCAATAACAGGAATACGGCCATTCACACGTTCTACAACGGCTTTAACCACATCCATATGTTCATCGTAGCTCAGGGTCGGAGACTCACCTGTGGTACCAACGGCAACGATGGAGTCGGTTCCCTTATCAAGATGGAGATCCACTATCTTGTTCAGCGCAGCCCAATCGATCTCTCCATTGGCTGTCATCGGGGTCACGAGCGCTACCATACTGCCGCGAATCATTTTCTTCTCCATCTTGTCCGGGAACTCAGTGAGCTAGGGGTGTCCATGCTACCGGCGACGGCATCAAGCCTCAACCAGTAGCGCCTTTTTTGCTATTGTAAACGACGCATTCTAAACGAATTCATGCTGCATCGCGTAGTAGTTAAGTGTTTTTTATCAGCCAAGGACTGTTCCCATGAGTACACCAGAAATCAACCAGCCATTTCCGGATTTTACTGCCCAGGCCACCAGCGAGACCGAAGTCAGCCTGAGCGCTCTCAAGGGCAAGAATATTGTCATCTATTTTTACCCCAAGGACAGCACCCCGGGCTGCACCACAGAGGGCCAGGATTTCCGTGATGCCTATGAAACATTCCAGTCACTGGATACCGAAATTTTTGGCGTATCTCGCGACGGCATGCGTAGTCACGAAAACTTTAAAGCCAAGCAATCTTTCCCCTTCGAGCTTATCAGCGACAAAGAGGAAGAGCTGTGCCAATTGTTCGATGTCATCAAACTGAAAAAAATGTACGGCAAGGAGCACATGGGTGTTGAGCGCAGCACCTTCCTGATCGATAAAGAAGGCGTACTTCGTCAGGAATGGCGCAAAGTGAAAGTCAAAGGTCACGTTGAAGAAGTACTGGAAGCCGTTAAAGCACTTTAACGGCCTCCTGTCCGGCTAGCCTCATCCGCAGGCTAGTCGGCCGCCACTTCCTCTACCGCTTTAGGCCAGGCACTCACGATCGCCTTGACCAGGGTCGCAAGCGGAATGGCAAAGAACACACCCCAAAAACCCCAGAAGCTACCGAATACCAGTACCGCTACGATGATGGATACCGGATGCAGGTTCACCGCCTCCGAGAACAACAGGGGTACCAGCACATTGCCATCCAGCGCCTGAATGATGCCGTAAGCAATCATCAGGTACATGAACTCATTGCTCCAGCCCCACTGGAACAGTGCAATCAGCATAACGGGAAGCGTAACCAGCGCTGCTCCTATGTAAGGAATTACAACGGAGAGACCCACAAGAATGCCGAGCAATGCGGCATAATTGATGCCGAAGATGGCAAAGGTGACATAGCTGACGATCCCCACGATCATAATTTCAATCGCTTTGCCGCGCACATAGTTGGCAATCTGACCATCCATTTCATGCCACACCCGTGTCATCATTTCACGCTTGGCCGGCAGAAAGGCAACCCAGCCACTCATCAGGTTGCGACCATCCTTGAGGAAAAAGAACACCAGAATAGGCACCAGAACCAGGTAGATAAGAATAGTCATAATTCCGGTGATGGAACTGAGCGAGAAGGTCAGAACCCACTGCCCCAGTCGACTCAGCTCGGTAGCCGCCGCAGCGATGAGCTGACGCACCTGAGATTCGGAAATCAAATCAGGATACCGCTCAGGCAATACCAGCAACAGCGCCTGAATCTCGGCAACCATGCGTGGCGCCTCATTGAACAGATTCCCTAACTGCTGCCAAACGATTGGCATGACAAACAGGAGAAAACCCGTTACAAACCCGACAAACAGTAGAAATACCAACGCGACCGAGCCGAGATGGGGCACACCCTTGTTACAAAACCAGTCCACCATCCCCTGCATTAGAAACGCCAGAATCACGCTAGCAATAACCGGCGCCAATGGCTGGCCCAGCAGCCAGATGACCAACATGGCGCCACCCAGCAAAACGAAGAGAAACATTGCCTCTTCATCGGAAAAATACTGATCGATCCACTTGCTAAATATTTTGCGCATCTAAGACCTCAGGCCGAGTGACCACGACGAATCCAGTAAACATAACGCCCATCTGAACTGAACGTATCGAGCAGCTCATGGTCAGACAAGCCAGTGTAGGCAGGAATATCACGCAAAGACCCAGCATCAGTGGCAATCACCTTAAGTACTTGCCCTGGCAAAAGCTGATGCAGTGCGACTTTGGCCTTCAACAGCGGCATGGGACAGCTTAACCCGCTGGTATCCAGCTCCTGGTCAAATTCCGGTTCGGTCATCTGTCTTCTCCTTTACACTAGCCATGAACGCATCGCACTTTATACCATATCCTTTCAACAGGTTAACCGGACAAGTGAAAGCCGTATGTTGCCATTTCGTCATATTCTGATCTGCACACTGTTTTGGGCACTCTCTTCCGCAGTTCATGCCGAGGACTACAACCTACCACGCCTGAATGACAACACCTCTTCAATCATAAGTCTGCAGGAGGAATATCGTCTGGGGCAAAGCTGGGCTCGCATCCTGCGCGGCCAGAGCAAAATGCTGCGCGACCCGATCAGTTATCAATACCTGGAAGACCTGATTTGGCGCCTGCTGCCCAACAGCCAGGTGCAGGACCGCCGCATTGCCATGTTCCTGCTGGACAATGTCGGCATTAACGCCTTTGCCGTACCCGGTGGAGTGATCGGGGTAAACGGCGGCCTTCTCCTGACGACCGAAACAGAAGGTGAGCTAGCCTCCGTGCTTGCCCATGAATTGGCGCACCTTAGTCAGCGCCACTACGCACAAAGACTTGAAGAAGAACGCAAGAATCGGCCCATGATGCTGGCAGGCATGCTCGCAGGCATACTGCTTGCCGCTGCCGACACCGAAGGCGGGATGGCGGTGATTTCTTCAACCATGGGCGCCTCAGCCTATCAGCAGCTGGCATTCAGCCGCCGCAATGAGCAGGAAGCCGACCGCGCTGGCATGCAAACCCTGGTTGCCTCAGGATTTGACCCTGAAGCCATGCCTAACATGTTTGCCCGTTTACAACGCAGCTATCGCTTCTATGGACAAAAGCCACCGGAATTCCTGCTCACCCACCCTGTGACGGAATCACGTATCGCCGATTCCATGAATCGCGCCCAGCAGCTACCCAAACCCTCCAACGATAAGTCGTCGCAGGAATTTCAATTGATCAAGGCCCGTATGGCTATACATTTCACTAAAAGCCTGCGCACGACTATCGAACAACTTCAGGCCGACCTCAAACAAGATCCTTCGGCTATTACAAAATACGCACTGCTGCTGGCTGCCAGCGCCGATAATCAGCACAAGTTGGCCGAAGCTACCTGGAAAACACTTCCAGCCTCTTTACAGCGACACCCTTACGTTCAGATGACCCGAATTGAGCAACTGTCCGCTGCACAGCAGTATTCACAGGCCATTGAACAGGCAGATAGTCTGCTGGAGCTTTATCCTGGAAATCGCCCCATCCGCACCCTAAGAGCAAATGCACTGTATCTTGCAGGGCAGCATAAACTTGCAGCTCAAGCGTACCGAACGCTGGCTCGGGATTACCCTGATGATTCAGAAATCTGGTATCAGCTCAGCGAAACCCTGGGATTGGTAAACGACAATCTGGGTGTCCATGAAGCTCGCATTGAATACTTCCTGCTGACCGCGCAGTTTGACCTGGCACTGCGCCAGATCGAGTTCGCCAAACGGGATAAAACGCTAACAGCGTCTGATAATTTTCGTCTGGAACAAAGAGAGCGTGAAGCCAAGGCTTTACGTGAAGAAATGAAGCAGATGTTTTAACAGCAGGTAGTAAATACAGGTCGTTAACAAATGAAGGCGGTGACTGCATTGGCAACCCCGCCTTCAGACAGGTAACAGATCAGTTAGCTGTAAAGTTCAGCATTCGCTGCAGTGGCTTGAGCGCGCGCTCACGCAATTCATCATCCACATGAATCTCATCTGCACCATGCTCTAGCGCGGCCAGGATATTTTCCAGGCCATTCATTGCCATCCAGGGGCAGTGAGCACAGCTACGACAGGTCGCACCAGAACCGCCTGTCGGCGCTTCAAGAAAACGCTTACCAGGCGCCGCCTGCTGCATCTTGTAAAAGATGCCACGATCGGTCGCCACAATAAACGTCTCATTAGGCAACTCCTGAGCGGCTTTAATAAGCTGACTGGTGGAGCCTACAGCATCGGCGATCTGAACCACTGAGTCAGGTGACTCCGGGTGTACCAGCACGGCGGCATCCGGGTAGACCTGCTTGAGGTCCAACACACCCTTGGCCTTGAACTCTTCATGGACGATACAACTACCATCCCAGAGGATCATGTCAGCACCAGTCTGCTTCTGTACATATGACCCCAGATGCTTATCAGGTGCCCATATGATTTTCTTGCCCTGGTCGCTCAGATGCTCGACAACCTGCAATGCGATACTCGACGTCACCACCCAGTCCGCACGGGCTTTAACCGCTGCCGAAGTATTGGCATACACCACCACTTCGTGGTCAGGATGCTGATCACAGAATGCAGAAAATTCATCCGCCGGGCAGCCTATATCCAACGAACAGGTCGCTTCAAGCGTAGGCATGAGGATGCGTTTTTCCGGGCTCAGGATTTTGGCCGTTTCACCCATGAAACGAACACCTGCAACAATCAGTGTCGAGGCAGGATGCTGGGCACCAAAGCGCGCCATCTCCAGAGAGTCGGATACACAACCGCCACTTTCATCAGCCAACTGCTGAACCAGATCATCGGTGTAGTAATGAGCAACAAGGCAGGCATCCTTCTCTTTCAACAAACGAAGGATTCTTGCTTTGTACTGTTCAATGTCTGCTGATCCCATTTGCTGCGGCAGGTGCTCTTGAGCAAAGTGCTCCTGCACCAGAATGCGATCATCTAGGTCCTGCTTACTCAACATAATTGTGATTCTTGTCGTCCCGCGGGGTTACTGCCAACAACGGCAAAAAACTAGGGTGCGGATTATAGCATAGTTAGGCTAAATCCAGCTTATGAATACGATACGAAAGCATCAGGGGATCAATATGGCAGATATTCGCCACAAGAGGAAAGAAGAAAAACAATAAGAAAATGGTGGGTCGTATAGGACTCGAACCTATGACCAATTGGTTAAAAGCCAACTGCTCTACCAACTGAGCTAACGACCCATCGACACAGACAAACGGCCTGCTAAAAGGAAGTGGTGGGTCGTATAGGACTCGAACCTATGACCAATTGGTTAAAAGCCAACTGCTCTACCAACTGAGCTAACGACCCACTGGGCTGCGCATTCTACAGCTAACTGCGTGAAAGGCAACCCCTATTTCGAAAAAATCAGATATAACGTGTTGGATCTGCCACACCCGCGTCTACAAAACCCTTGGCCCTGAGACGACAGCTGTCACAACGACCACAGGCACGCCCTTCATCGTCAGCTTGATAGCAGGAAACCGTGAGGGAGTAATCGATCCCCAAAGCGGTTCCTTTTTCGATGATATCAGCCTTGGTCAAGTGCATAAGCGGGGTTTCAATGCTGATCGGGTTGCCTTCGATTCCGCGACGCGTGGCCAGGTTTGCCATGGTCTCGAATGCCTGGATGAACTCTGGCCGGCAGTCCGGATAACCCGAATAATCAACCGCATTAACACCAATAAATATGGCGTCAGCATCCAGCACCTCAGCCCAACCCAGCGCCAAAGACAAAAACACCGTGTTACGCGCCGGCACATAGGTAACCGGTACGCCTTCACATTCATCTTCAGGTACATCGATACTGCTATCCGTCAACGCAGAGCCACCAAAGTCTTCAAGACTCAGACGCAGCACACGGTGCTCAACAGCCCCTAGTTGAGTTGCAATAGCGCGCGCAGCGTTCAGCTCGGTCAATGAGCGCTGTCCATAATCAAAACTCAGGACATAGCAATCAAAGCCCTGCTCTTTCGCCATGGCCAGTGCGGTCGCGGAGTCCAGACCACCGGAAAGCAGTACAACTGCTCGTTTTTCAGCTTGTTTCATCCAATCACATCATTCGTTATTCAAAGTTACGGCGTCAAATAACCCCGCGCCAGTTCTGCTGCTGATGATTGCGGATAGGTTTCGAGAACCTTACGCATCATCTGATTGGCACCCGCAGCGTCACCACTGCGACCGAACAGAACCCCCAGCTTGTACATGGCATCTGGCGCCTTACTGTGCCCGGCATAGTTATCCAGTACTTGGGTGAACGCTTGTCGCGCACCCTCATTCTGCTGCTGAGCCAAGTGGACCTCGCCTTTCCAGTACCAGGCATTGGGTATTAAAGCGCTATCGGGGTAAGTATTGATGAATTCTACCAAAGCCATATTGGCACTGGCGAATTCTCGCTGCCGAATCAGCGAGTACGCCGCATCGTAGTCACTCTGAGCCTCAGCAGTCACTGTCGGCTGACCAGCTGAAGCAGCCTGCTGAGTGACGACTGCTGCAGGCGCTGCAGTTTCCGAGGACGCTTCTGACGGGAGAGCATCAGCCGCCCCAACAGCGACAGACGCGGATTCTGATGATGCGCCGGCCGGCGAAACATCAGGTGCTGCAAGCGCGGCATCGGCAGGCAGATTCTGGAACAACAGGCTCAAGCGTCGATCCACATCACGATATCGCTCACGCTGCTGCTCTTCCAGCTGACTGATACGTCGCTGCTGTTGTTCGACAGTACCTCGCAGACTCCTGACTTCATCCTGCAACTGCTGCAACAACATGACCATCTCATTGCCGGCAGCATTACCCACCGCAACAGAGGACTGACCCACGAGTGCTCCAGCCCCGGCAGTTGCGCCCGCTTCACGAATTTCGATGACCGGAACGTCTGCCAACGCTGGAGTGGCTGCTGTGAGCAGCCCTACCAGCATGGCACTTTTGGCAATACGCATCATTTGCTCAGGTATTTCAGCTCAACACGACGGTTCTTATCCCAGGACGCGGCATCATGACCGATGACAGCAGGCTTCTCTTCACCATAGCTGATCGCTTCAACCTGGTTTGCAGTGGCGCCATTGACCATCAACAGACGCTCTACAGACTTGGCACGACGCTCACCCAAAGCCATGTTGTATTCGCGAGTACCACGCTCATCCGCATGACCTTCAAGACGGACGGAAGCGGTCGGGTTCTGAGCCAGGTACCGAGCATGCGCTTCCAGATCTGCAAAGCCCTGCTGACGTACTACAGCCTTGTCAAAGTCGAAGTAGAAAACGGTCTGCAGCTGCTGCAGATCTTCACGCGTTACAATCTGCCCAGCAGAAACGCCGCTACCATTCGCTCCATAGCTGCTGGCACCTGAACCAGACTGACCACCGTTGGCTGAACCGGCAGCACCGCCGTCAGTAGTGGTACTGGTTGTGCTACAGCCCGCAGCCCAAATCATGGCAGAAGAGATGGCTACGGCTTTGGTAAAGTTGGCTACACGCATGCTGTTTCCTCAAATAATGGCTTAACTGGTTTATTAAAATGTTTAGTTATGGGTATTGCTTGATCGTAACGCTGACAACTTAACGCAGATATGGCGACCATGCAGGCTCACGCACATCGCCCTGACTCGCAGGCATGCGGAACTGCACTCGTCCATCCAACGAAACCGCTGACAACACACCCCGAGTGCCTTCCTGGGTTGCATAGATCACCACACTGCCGTTGGGCGCAATGCTGGGTGACTCTGCCAGACCTGAACGCGTCAGAATATCAACTCGATCTGTTTTCAAATCCTGTACGGCAATATTGAAACCATTACCGCCACCCTGACTACGGTGCACCATGGTCAAAAAGCGTCCATCCTGAGTCAAACGACCCTTGGCATTGTAGTTACCTTCAAAAGTCAGGCGTTCAAGATTTCGACTTGCCAGATCGAGTCGATAAATCTGCGGCTGACCACCACGGTCGGATGTAAAGATGAGTGAACGCCCATCAGGTGACCAGCTCGGTTCAGTATCGATACCATAATGGCGCGTAATACGTTGAAGCTCACGCGTCTGAAGGTTCAGTACATAGATTTCAGGATTGCCATCTCGAGACAACACTAACGCCAGCTGATTGCCATCTGGCGACCAGGCCGGAGCACCGTTCAAGCCCGGGAATGACTGAATACGCTCACGCTGCCCAGTTGAAAGATGTTGTACGTAAATAGACGGCTTACTGGTTTCAAAGGATACATAGGCCAACTTGCTGCCATCCATTGACCAGGCGGGTGACAGAATCGGCTCGGGCGACTCCAGAATTGTTTGCGCACGCGCACCGTCCCAGTCTGCAAGCATTAAGCGGAACCGTTGTTTGCCAGCCGAAAGCTGCTCAGCTGTCACATAGACAATCTGAGTCGAGAACGCGCCTTTCAATCCTGTCAGTTGCTCAAAAATACGATCAGCTATGAAATGCGCGGCATCACGCAAACCACCCTGAGGGACACTCAAAGGCTCGCTCATAACCGACTCTTCGCGCAGCACATCAAACAACTCGTATGACAGATTCAACTGACCCGATGCACCGGTCTCAACACGACCAATGATGACATAATCCATTCGGGAAATACGCCAGTCACGGAAGTACACATCGGCGGCACGACTAGGAAACCCCAACATGTTTTCTCGCGCCATTGGCTCAAAAAAGCCACTGCGCTGAAGGTCTTGCTGTACCAACTGCGCGACATCTTCACCAAGCGCCAGACCACTGTCATTGGCAAAGGGAACCACGGCAATACGGGTTGGTGACTCAACACCCTGAGTCACTTCCACCACCAGTTCAGCACGTACAGAAAAAGACAACAGTGCCGTTAATGCCAACACCAGCAACCGATTCAGTTTTACCACCTGAGCCCCTCCGGCCTGAATTTTACGAGTAATTTACGCAATTGACGCTCGAACAGCAGTGGATCTACATCAGCAACCCTGGGAAAGGTCTGCACACGGTAGACCGCCTGAACCGCCGAGTTATCAAAGGCAGCGTTGCCACTGCTTTTTTCGATATAGGCCTGATCCACTTCTCCGCTTGGGAGGAAATGTATCGCCACTACCGCTTCCATACCATTACGCGCGGTACTGGGTATACGCCAACTGTCTTGCAAAACAGCTTGAATATAGCCGCGGATATCACCGATTACCGCTTCCGACTGAGCACGTGCCGCTGCAGCCGCTTCCGCCCTGGCTTTTGCTTGACGCTCCCGCTCCAAGGCTTGCTGCAGCTCTTGCTCAGCTTTTGCTTGCTGCTCTCGACGCTCAGCTTCCTTACGCGCCCTATCAGCAGCTTGCTTCTTGGCCTTTTCAGCTTCGCGCTTGGCCTGCTCATCCGCTTTGCGCTTGGCCGCTTCTGCTTCCGCTTTCTTGCGCGCCGCTATTTCAGCCTGCTTCTTCTTTTCAGCTTCACGCTTACGAGCAACTTCCTGTTGGCGTTTGGTCTCAGCTTCCTGCCTGGCTTTACGCTCTGCTTCAGCTTTAGCCTTTTTTTGCTCAAGCTCTTTGCGACGCTTATCCGCCGCAGCTTTGTCTTTTTCACGCTGTGCCTTGGCTTTGGCGGCCTCTTCCTGGCGTGCCTTTTCCTGTGTAATACGTTCCTGCTCGGCTTGACGCTGAGCCAAAGCATTCAGATCAATCATCTGAGCATTAATATGACGCGGCATGGACCGCTTTGGCTCCGAGTGATCGATCCAGTGCGTGCCTAATAAAGCCAGAACCATGCCATGAATAAGCAAGGCAAGAAACGTAGGCAGGATGTAACTTCTTAAATCCACCATCAGCCCTATTCTGTCACCAGCCCGACACTGCCTGCGCCTGCCTGCTGCAGCAACACCATCAACTGAACCACCTGGTCATAGCTGGTGTTTTTATCGCCACGCACCAGCAACAATTTGTCTGGCGCAGACTGCAACACCTTGCCCACACGGCTGGCCACTTCTTCAGCACTTAACGGTGTCTGCTCATCACCACCGACATTGATGTAGTACTGACCACCCTGATCAACTGTCAGAATCACCGGTTCTTCATTTTGATCATCTACAGGCTCTGCTGATGCCTGAGGCAGTTCAACACTCACACCCTGAGTAAGCATGGGCGCCGTCACCATAAAGATAACGAGCAATACCAACGTCACATCGATATAAGGAACGACGTTAATATCGGAGTTTAGTTTGCGTTTTTTTCGTTCTTTGCGAATCATGCTTCAGCCTCAGGCCGCACGGTGAACGCGACGGTACAGGATACTGGAGAACTCATCCGCAAAGGTGTCGTAGGCACTCAACAAACCTTCAGCCTGGGCCGAGAAGCGGTTAAAGGCGATAACCGCCGGAATCGCTGCGAACAGACCTATGGCAGTCGCGACCAAAGCCTCGGAAATACCCGGTGCCACCGAGGCCAATGTGGCCTGATGAACATTTGCCAAACCACGGAAGGCATTCATAATGCCCCACACAGTACCAAACAGACCCACATATGGGCTGGTTGAACCAACGGTCGCCAAGAACGGCAAGTGACGTTCAAGACGCTCTTCTTCACGCGCCATGGCAACGCGCATTGCACGCTGCACACCGTTCATGATCATGTCCGGATCACTGCCACTCTTTTGACTGAGGCGAGTGTATTCCTGCAAGCCGGCACGAAAGATATTTTCTGCCCCACTGGCAGGATTTGGTGTCTGGTTCACTTCACGAAACAACTGCCCCAAGTCGATCCCGGACCAGAAACGATCCTCAAACTGCTTCAGCGATCGACGCGCTTTGCGCATGACCTGATTACGTTGAAAAATCATCACCCAGGACAAAAACGATGCCAGCAAAAGTGACAGCATGACTAGCTGCACAACAAGACTTGCGTTCAGCACCAGGCTCCAGATGGACAGCTTATCTTCCATTACTTCTCCTCAACGGTCAGCTGCGGCCTAAGACTAGATTTCAAATGTTCAATAAGTGTTGCGGGCCAGCGCTGGGGCTTGAGCTCGGTTGCCGAAACACAGGCAACCACTACTTTAGCCTGACAAAGCAGAACAGAATCTGAAGATCGGTGAATCCGCTGCAAAAACGTGACGCGCGTAGCCGAAATCTTTTCGATCTCGACTTCAATCAGAAGTTCATCGTCAAGGCGGGCCGGTTTGCGATAATCACATTCGGTACGGGTGACGACAAAGAGGGTTCCGGACTCGGCAAGCGTCTGCTGGGAATAGCCATGACTCCGCAGCAATTCAGTGCGGGCACGCTCCAGAAACTTGAGATAATTTACGAAGTAAACAATACCGCCGACGTCGGTATCTTCAATGTAGACCCGAACCGGCCACAGAAACGGCATACCGTTGCCCTAATCAAACCCTGATGGCAGACAACAATAACAGCCGCAGATTTTAAAACAAGTGATTAGCCATGACAGGCCATACAGGTGCTAATCAAAGGATCTGCGCGCAAGCGATTCAACTCAACCGCCTCACCACATTCCACACAACGCCCATAGTGCCCCCGGTTGATGCGCTCCAGCGCTTCATTAGCAGCAGCAATGGTTTCAAGGTGTTCTCGCATGTGAGAAAGATTCAGCCGTTGCGCCAGCTCCAATGCCGTTTGGCGCTCAGAATGAGTGGCTTTGGCGTGCTGTAGCTGATGACGTGCATGCTCGATGGTATGAAGTTCGTCAGCCAGCTCTTCATGCAAGGTGTCCAGCAGCTCACGTAGCTCCAGAACTATTCCTTCAAGCTCATCGTTACTTAATAGTGCGGACATACGGCCTCTCCCAAGGTCTGTGGTAGAGGCCATACTAAGGCAGGGTTGACTCAGAGTATTTTGATCCTGGTCATTCCCTGAGCAGA
This sequence comes from Marinobacterium sp., assembly GCA_048264005.1. Lineage (GTDB taxonomy): Bacteria > Pseudomonadota > Gammaproteobacteria > Pseudomonadales > Balneatricaceae > Marinobacterium. Next base: position 235,481 of record JBLXDP010000002.1, on the reverse strand, counting down.
GGTCATTAATTCATCACCTTTCATTGATGTCAGTCGGGTCGCTCAATACCAAAGTGGACGTAGGCATGATCGGTCACGACGCGCCCCCTTGGCGTACGCATGATAAAACCTTGCTGAATCAGATAGGGTTCGAGTACGTCTTCGATGGTATCCCGCTCTTCACTGATGGCTGCCGCGATATTGTCGATACCTACAGGCCCGCCGGAAAACTTTTCAATCATGGTCAGCAATAGACGCCTGTCCATGTGATCAAAGCCACGCTCATCAACGTTCAGCATATTCAACGCAAGGTCAGCGATCTGCTTACTGATACAGCCATCGCCCTTCACTTCTGCAAAGTCCCGCGCTCGACGCAGCAAGCGGTTGGCAATACGAGGAGTACCTCGTGCTCGACGGGCTATTTCACGCGCACCGTCCAATTCAACCTCAGTCTCGGTAAGCTGACCGGAACGCATGACAATCCCGGTCAGATCCTCAATCGAGTAGTACTCAAGCCTCTGAACAATGCCAAAACGGTCACGAAGTGGCGAAGTCAATGAACCTGCACGCGTAGTGGCCCCCACCAGAGTAAAGGGAGGAAGGTCCAATTTAATCGAACGCGCTGCAGGCCCCTCACCGATCATGATATCCAGCTGGTAATCTTCCATCGCCGGATACAACACCTCTTCTACACTTGGACTGAGTCGGTGGATTTCATCGATAAACAGCACATCACCCGCTTCAAGATTGGTCAGCAACGCCGCCAAGTCGCCCGCTTTCTCGAGAACAGGACCAGAAGTGGTCCGAATTTGCGACCCCATTTCATGCGCGATAATGTTGGCCAACGTTGTTTTACCCAAACCCGGCGGACCAAAGATCAGGGTATGATCCAAGGCTTCCTGGCGCGCGCGTGCAGCATGAATAAAAATCTCCATCTGCTCACGCACAGCCGGCTGGCCTTCATAGTCCTCCAGCAGCTTGGGACGGATGGCACGATCATGCACCTCTTCCGTCTTAGAACTGGTGCCTGGAGTTATAAAGCGGTCTTCTTCGATTCTCATGCCCGAGGTCTCAGCCTGTCACCATGGTTTTCAACGCCTGACGAATCAGCACTTCGGTGACCGCATCATCACCCAGATGATCAGCCGCCTTCTCGATCGCCCGTGTTGCCTGCTGCGGCTTGTAACCCAGCGCAATCAACGCACTTTCCGCTTCAGCTCTATGATCAGTAGTAGCCTCAGGTACTGAAGGCGCATTACCGGAGCTCAATTCAAGCTCGGTCAGTGTTGGCAGCTCCAGCTGAGCCAGACGATCCTTCATTTCCACAATCAAACGCTCGGCGGTTTTCTTGCCTACGCCCGGTATTCGCACCAGTGCAGTGGTATCTTCCTGATGCACTGTTCGAATAAAGGCTTCAGCACTAATGCCCGACAGTATCGAAAGTGCCAGCTTGGGCCCAACACCGTTGACCTTAATCAGCGCACGGAACAGAAGCTTTTCCTGAGCATCCACGAAGCCATACAACAGCTGCGCATCTTCACGCACCACAAAATGGGTATGCAGGCCAAATTCAGCGCCAACTTCAGGCAGGCTATAGAAGGTGTTCATTGAGGCTTCGACTTCATAGCCAACACCGTTTACATCCAGTAGCAACCAGGGCGGCTGCTTCTGCAAAATGCGTCCTCTCAGATATCCGATCAAGACGATTGATCTCCTTTAATCATCATAAGCGCCAGCGACCGCTGCTGCGGCTTCGCGTTCGGGTTTGCGGTAGCAGGCCTGCACGCGTGTGTGCATGGCAAAGTGCTATAGCCAAGGCATCTGCAGCATCGACCTGCGGCAAACCAGGCAGCTTTAAAAGCTGTGCCACCATATGCTGGACCTGGGTTTTGTCCGCACCACCATTACCCACTACGGATTGTTTTACCCGACGCGCCGCATATTCGGCAACAGGCAATGACTGGTTGGCGCCAGCGACTATGGCTACGCCTCGCGCCTGCCCCAGCTTTAACGCCGAGTCCGCATTGCGCGCCATAAACACCTGCTCAATGGCCATTTCCTGAGGTGTATAGCGCTGAATCACCTCAGTAACCCCGGCATAGACCTGCTGCAGTCGCGCTGCCAAGTCATCCCCGCTAATACGAATACAACCACTGGCCACATAGCTAATTCTGGGGCCATCCGCATGGATTACACCGTATCCCGTAATGCGTGAACCCGGGTCAATTCCCAAAATCAACATGAGCATTCCCGTCAGGCTGCATATACAAAAAACCGGGGTTGCCCCCGGTCTTTATGACTTATCACATCCGTTTGGATCAGGCCATGGCCTCTTCCGGAATATCGGCATTGTGATAGACGTTCTGGGTGTCATCCAAGTCTTCCAGCGCATCAATCAGCTTGAGCGCTTTAGCACCTGTATCCACATCCAGATCGACGGTGGTAGAAGGAATCATGCCCACTTCGGCATAGACAGGTTCAAGACCCGCATCAACCAGGCCCTGCTTTACATCCATAAAGTCCTGCCAGGGTGCGAATACATCAATGGAACCATCGTCGTTGACGACAACGTCATCAGCACCAGCTTCCAGCGCCGCTTCCATGATGCTGTCTTCATCAGCACCTTCACCAAAGCTGATCTGGCCTTTCTTTTCGAACAGGTAGGCAACGGAACCGTTAGTACCCAGATTACCGCCCGCCTTGGTAAAGGCTGCGCGCACCTGAGATACGGTACGGTTGACGTTATCGGTCATGACTTCAACCAGAATGGCAACACCGTTGGGACCGTAGCCCTCATAGGTCAGCTCATCATAGTTTTCACCATCAGCACCACCCGCACCACGTGCAATGGCTTTCTCGATGGTGTCTTTTTTCATGTTGGCGCCCAGCGCCTTATCGACAGCAGCGCGCAAACGCGGATTGTCTTCCGGGGCACCACCACCTTCTTTAGCAGCAACTGTCAGCTCACGAATAAGCTTAGTGAAGACCTTGCCACGCTTCGCGTCCTGTGCCGCTTTACGGTGCTTGATGTTAGCCCATTTGGAATGACCTGCCATAAAACCACTTCCTCGATTGATTTCAGAGTTCTGAGACTCTGTTCATCTTTTCGTTGTTCGTTTTATTCTGGACGGCCCTGCGGGGCCGTCCCTCCCAATCAGAATCAGGGAGTTTTGCGCAGCTTGATGTTCAGCTCACGCAGCTGAGCCGCGCTGACTTCTCCCGGTGCGTCAGTCAGCAGACAGCCAGCACTCTGGGTTTTCGGGAAGGCAATAACTTCACGGATAGAAGAAGAGCCAGTCATCAGCATGACAAGACGGTCCAGACCAAACGCCAAACCACCGTGCGGCGGCGCACCGAACTTCAGAGCGTTGAGCAGGAAGCCGAACTTCTCTTCCGCTTCTTCGTCGGAGATACCCAGCACCTTGAATACCGCCTTCTGCATTTCCTGATCGTGGATACGAACAGAACCACCACCCAGCTCGGTACCGTTCAGTACCATGTCGTAGGCACGGGACAGCTTGCCTTCCGGCTGTGCAATCAGTTCTTCCGGGGTGCAGCTCGGAGCTGTGAACGGGTGATGCAGTGCTGTCAAACCACCATCGCTAGTCTCTTCGAACATCGGGAAGTCAACAACCCACAACGGTGCCCATTCGCGCTCGATCAGGTTCATGTCTTCGCCAACTTTGATACGCAGCGCACCCAGTGCTTCGTTTACGATGTTGGTTTTGTCCGCACCGAAGAAGATGATATCGCCGTTCTGAGCTTCCAGACGCTCCATGACCTGCATGGCCACATCATCACCCAGGAACTTAACGATCGGAGACTGCAGGCCTTCTGCACCCTTCTCAAGTTCGTTCACTTTGATCCAGGCCAGACCTTTAGCACCGTAGATACCAACAAACTTGGTATATTCGTCGATGATCTTACGTGTCAGCTGAGCACCACCCGGCACTTTCAGCGCAGCTACGCGGCCTTTCGGATCCTTGGCAGGACCAGCGAATACCTTGAATTCGATATCCTGCAGCAAGTCCGCAACATCAACCAGTTCCAGCGGGATACGCAGATCAGGCTTGTCGGAGCCGAAACGATCCATGGCTTCAGAGTATGGCATGCGCGGGAATTCACCCAGATCCACACCCAGCAGCTCAGTGAACAGTTCACGGATCATGCCTTCGGTCATACCCATGATGCCTTCCTCGTCCATGAACGAGGTTTCGATGTCAATCTGGGTAAATTCAGGCTGACGGTCAGCACGCAGGTCTTCATCACGGAAGCATTTGGCGATCTGGTAGTAACGATCAAAGCCGGACACCATCAGCAGCTGCTTGAACAGCTGAGGAGACTGAGGCAGAGCAAAGAAGCTGCCTTCGTGAGTACGGCTCGGCACCAGGTAGTCACGCGCACCTTCCGGTGTTGCACGGGTCAGGATCGGCGTTTCGATATCCAGGAAACCGTTTTCTTCCAGGAAGTTACGGATATTGTGCGTAATCTGGGAACGGAAACGCAGCTTGCGCTGAATTTCAGGACGACGCAGGTCGATGTAACGGTGGCGCAGACGTACGTCTTCGCCCACCTGCTGGTGTTCATCCAGCTGAAAAGGAGGTGTTTCAGACTTGTTCAGGATTACCAGCTCTTTGCCCAGCACTTCAATCTCGCCGGTACCCATTTCGCTGTTAATCGTGCCTTCAGGGCGCGCACGCACGGTGCCACGCACTTCGACAACATACTCATTACGGACGCTATCAGCCAGATTGAAGCTCTCTTCGCGATCCGGGTCAAATACGACCTGGGAGATGCCTTCGCGGTCGCGAAGATCCAGGAAGATGACTCCACCGTGGTCACGACGGCGGTGAACCCAGCCGCTCAGGGTGATGTCTTCTCCGATATGTTCTGCTCTGAGGTCGCCGCAATAATGGCTACGCATACTGTCCTGTTCCTGTATCTGGGTGCAACATGGAATTCAAAGGCGGGGATTATAACCGATTTAGCCGGACCTGACAGGCCCGGCAGAGGGAATGCCTGTAACGGGCAGTCAGGTTTGTTTACAACCCGACTTTGCCTGGTTTACATCGCTCAATCATGGGGTACAAATGCCAACTCACCGTCAAGCAGCACCTCGAGTTTACTGCGAACATACTCAAGGCCATCCGCGTCGTAGGGTACCGAGGGTACCTTACCCCATACAGGCCCAGGCCAAGCCGGGTCGGATTCTTTGCGAGCAATGACATGAACATGCAACTGAGGCACCATATTGCCCAGTGTAGCGACATTCATTTTGCGTGCCGCGAACAGGTCAGCCAACGTCTCAGACAATTCGCTGGCCTCTTCGACCAATTGATGCTGCTCATTTTTAGGCAAATGGTAGAGTTCAGTTACACCTGCACGACGCGGCACAAGAATAAACCAGGGGTATTGGCTGTCGTTCATTAACAGCAAACGACACAGCGGGAAGTCGCCAATCGCGATAGTATCGGTGACAAGACGGGGGTCCAGCTCAAATTCAAGCTCCAGCTCGTCCATTAACGGCTCCTTCGATATCAATCCAAATGGGGACAGGATTAGTATAGGTCAGCATGTATAAAGTCAATCTTCACCCCAGTATTGAATCCATCCCTGTCGACGTATGGGATGGACTTTGTGGCAACGACTACCCTTTCCTTAGCCATACCTTCCTGCACACTCTTGAACAGACCGGGAGCGTTGGCGAGGGTACCGGCTGGCAACCTCTGCACGCACTGGTAACCGATACCCACGACACGCCCGTTATGGTTATCCCGCTTTACATCAAGACGCACTCCTGGGGTGAATATGTGTTTGACTGGGCATGGGCTGATGCCTATCAGCGCCACGGCCTGCATTATTACCCCAAACTGGTGAATGCCATTCCGTTTACTCCGGCCACTGGACCCCGCTGGGGCACCACCCTTGATTCAAGTGAAGCCCAAAGTTTGATTCCTGGCATTCTGGATCAGGTGATGAAGGAAGTCAGCGCTTCGTCCTGGCACTGCCTGTTCCCACCACAAAGCACTTTAGAACAGGAGAGTCCGCCCGCTCACCTTCGCCTCGGCAGCCAATACCATTGGTTTAATCGCAGCTACGGTTCATTCGACGATTTTCTCGAGCGGTTCAACTCGCGCAAACGTAAATCAGTCCGTCGAGAGCGCAGAAAAGTACAGGAACAGGGCATCCAGATACACCGTTTGACCGGCGGCGAAATCCAACCCGCTCACCTGGACCACTTCTATCGTTTCTACCAGGCGACCTATCTCAAGCGCGGCCGCCAGGGTTATCTTGCGCCTGATTTTTTCCACCATCTGCACCGGCACATGTCCGATCGGATGCTTCTGGTTCTGGCTCAAGATCAGAATATACCAGTCGCTGCCGCACTCTATTTTATCGGTTCCGACGTTTTATATGGACGTTACTGGGGATGTATGGAGCACTATGACAGCCTCCATTTTGAAGCCTGCTACTATCAAGGCATCGAATACTGCATAGAGAAAGGCCTGTCGAAATTTGATCCCGGTGCTCAGGGCGAGCACAAGATTCAGCGTGGATTTGAGCCTGTTAAAACCTGGTCAATGCATCGAATGGCACATCCTGACTTTAACCGTGCGGTCGGTGACTTCGTATTGGAAGAGCAGGAGATGATGGAGAAACAAATAGAGGAACTTCGCACCTGGCTGCCGTTCAAGCAACCAGATGCGTAAATGCTCAGACGATTAGAGCACCATCGCCGCAGCCCAACCGGCCAGCAACAACGGCAGGTTGTAGTGCAGGAAGGTTGGCACTACGGTATCCCAAATATGGTGATGCTGACCATCAACGTTAAGACCGGCTGTCGGCCCCAGGGTTGAGTCAGATGCAGGCGATCCCGCGTCACCCAGCGCACCCGCAGTACCTACCAGTGCTACGATCGCAAGTGGACTAAAGCCCAAAGACAAGGCAAGCGGTACGTAGATTGCGGCGATAATCGGAATAGTCGAGAAGGAAGAGCCGATACCCAGGGTCACCAGCAGGCCCACCAACAGCATAAGCAGTGCTGCCAGTGCTTTATTACCGCCAATCAGTTCACTGGTTCCACTCACCAGGGTGGCAATTTCACCGGTCTCGCGCATGACTTCAGCGAAACCTGCAGCCGTAATCATAATGAAGCCAATCATGGCCATCATTTTCATGCCATCAATCAGTACGCCATCGGCCTGCTTCCAACGGATGATACCGGTGAGGGTACACACCATATAACCCGCCAGCGCACCCAGCACCATAGAGCCACTCCAAAGCTGTACACCGAAGGCAGCTAGAATCGCCACTACAACGGATACAAGCCGTGCAGAGCTGTAGGACACCTCAACACGCTCGGCCGCCTGTAAACGCTCCATATCGTATTGACGAGGCTTGCGATAGTTGAACAGCGCCAGCAGCAGTCCTACCAGCATGCCCAAAGCCGGAATCCACATGGCCGCCATCACATTGATGCCATCCGTCGCCAACCCATTATCAGCCACATTTTGCAGCAAAATATTGTTCAGATAGATACCGCCAAATCCGACCGGCAGAAACATGTAAGGTGTTACCAAGCCGAAGGTCAGCACACAGGCAATCAAACGGCGGTCCAGCTGCATCTTGCTCATAACCAGCAATAGCGGCGGCACCAGCAGCGGGATAAATGCAATATGAATCGGAATCAGGTTCTGGGAAGAGATCGCGACCGCTGCAAGCGCGAGAATCAGGGCGTATTTAACCGTGCGATTGGCAGCATTTTGGCCAGCACCCAATTTGCGCTGGACCAGATCCGCCATTGCATGCGGCAAACCGGACTGTGCGATAGCAACAGCAAAGCCACCCAGCATGGCATAGCTCAAGGCGACTTCGGCTCCTCCACCGATACCGCCACTGAATACATCCAGCGTTTGCTCAAGCCCCATACCGGACAGAATGCCGGCAGTCAGCGCACCGGCTACCAACGCCACCACAACCGGTGTACGCAGCAGACTTAATACAAGCATCACGACGACGGCCGCGAGTACAGCGTTCATGCATTTCTCCCCCGAGACTTGGCTCGGCCAGACAGAAAAAAGCGCGAACTCTGCAACAGCCGCCGTTATATGTCAAACCACCTCAGCGACGCTCGACCCTGAAGACCTCATCAAGACTGGCGTATTCCGCTCCACCCAGGCGCGCGAGCGGGCGGATTTTCGCTGCATCAAAACGCACACGTCCCTTGTCATCCGTGAAACAAACGGACTCATCAATCCACACCTGTTCAACCTCAACCAGAATCAAATTTTGAGGCTTGTTGCCAACTTCCAGGTGTTGATAAAGACGACAGGCCAATGCGATCGGCGCCTGCTGAATACGCTTCAAATCCGAGCCCTCGAAATCCACCAGCTCGAGGGCACTGCCATCCAATTCAGATACACCGAAATCCAATTCACGCGCACTGTCCGACACATCAGCTGCCTGATCATCAGACGCAATATGAATCACACACTGTTTTCGCTCCAGCAGATTGCGACAGCTGTCTTTAAGCGTTCCGTCGGTTTTATTACCCATAGACAGCATCAGCACGGGCGGATCACTGCATACCACATTGAAAAAGGAGAATGGCGCCAGGTTGAGACTATTCATCTGAGCATCATTAGGACTCAATACCCATGCAACTGGCCTGGGTATTATGATCTGAGTCAAGGCATGATAAATATCAGTCGGGGACATCTGGCTAGGGCTAAGTAGCATTGTTGCTCCTGCTCAATCATTGAAGAGCAGGCAGCATATCACTCATGCCAGCAACCGCCCATTTGAGTACGCACCTGCAGCATGAATAAGAATACAGGTGGCGAAAAATTGTATGAATAATATACAGCTAGAAAGGCTCGATTATTACCGCCGTAGCCCTAAACTGGAAAGCGTAGATTCCTGGTTCAAAGTCAAATAACCCCCATTCAAATTGCAGGAGGAGCGGTATGTTGACCTATGAAGAGTGCCTGGAAATGAGCGAACTCTCGGCCGATGAAATTGCGGCCATTGCTGAACATGAACACATGGACCCAATGATTGCGGTCGCACTGGGCCATTACCTGATCACCCATGATGGTGAACAGCGCATTCAACGCTTTATTATTGATGATATTGAACGTGCCAAGCGTTGCGGGGACCGTGAAAAACAGGCGTTACTGAGCAGTGCACTGCAGCACTTTATCGCCACCCACCCTTGCCACCAGGCACAGCAGGCCTCCTGACACTCAGGATGATCAAGCACCAAAGGATAGACTCTGCCTGCTAGAAAAAGACATTGGCCACGGCATCTGCCGTGGCCTTTTATATGAGCCGCCTGAACAGCGGCCCATGTTCCTTACAGAGAGCTATCCAGCTCAGGCAGTGCTGTAAACAGATCCGCCACCAGACCATAGTCAGCAACCTGGAAGATAGGCGCCTCTTCATCCTTATTGATCGCCACGATAACCTTGGAATCCTTCATACCGGCCAGATGCTGAATGGCACCGGAAATACCAACCGCAATATACAGCTCGGGGGCAACGATTTTACCGGTCTGACCCACCTGCATATCATTAGGTGCAAAACCAGCATCAACCGCCGCACGTGAAGCACCCACAGCTGCACCGAGTTTATCGGCAACTTTTTCTAGCAGGTGGAAATGCTCGCTATCCGCCATGCCACGGCCACCAGAAATCACGACGCGGGCAGAGGTCAGCTCTGGACGATCAGACTTGGCCATCTCTTCGCTTACATAACGGCTAAGACCTGTATCCTCAACCTGTGAAACAGCTTCCACTGCCGCACTGCCGCCCTCGGCAGCAACAGCATCAAAGGCAGTACCACGTACAGTGATCACTTTCACGGCATCCAGTGACTGCACGGTAGCGATTGCATTGCCGGCATAGATCGGACGGGCAAAGGTATCAGCCGAATCAACTTTGATAATGTCGGAGATCTGGCCAACATCCAGCAGTGCCGCCACACGCGGCATGAAGTTCTTACCGTTGGCTGTGGCCGGTGCCAGGATATGGGTATGCCCTTGCGCCAGTGAAATGATCAGTGCTGCCATGTTCTCGGCAATCTCATGATCGTAGACAGGGTTATCCGCCAGCAGCACTTTGGAAACGCCAACCGCTTTAGCAGCAGCATCTGCCGCTGCAGCACAGCCATTACCCGCAACCAGCAAGGTCACTTCGCCACCAATTTGTGCAGCCGCTGCAAGAGTGCTCAGGGTAGAGGGCTTCAGCGCCTGATTGTCATGTTCAGCAATAACCAGAATACTCATCAGATCACCTTCGCTTCGTTCTTCAGTTTATCGACCAGCTCAGCAACGTCAGCCACCTTGATACCCGCAGAACGTTCAGCCGGCGGCTCTACCTTCAGGAGCTTGGTATTCGCCTTGATTTCAACACCCAAATCAGCCGGAGACAGTGTTTCAAGCGGCTTCTTCTTGGCCTTCATGATATTCGGCAGAGATGCGTAGCGCGGCTCATTCAAACGCAAATCGGTAGTCACGATAGCGGGCTTGCTCAGCTCTACAGTTTGCAGACCCCCATCTACTTCACGGGTTACCTGAATCTTATCGCCATCAACTTTAACTTCAGAAGCAAACGTGCCCTGCCCCATGCCTGTCAGCGCAGCCAGCATCTGTCCCGTCTGGTTGTTATCGGAGTCAATCGCCTGCTTGCCCATTAACACCAGATCAGGCTGTTCTTTCTCAACAATTTTGGCCAGCAACTTGGCAACAGACAGAGATTCCAGGTTTTCATCACTCTGGACCAAAATGGCACGATCAGCACCAAGCGCCAGTGCAGTACGCAACTGCTCCTGAGCAGCCTGAGGGCCAAGGGAGACCACTACAACTTCTGTTGCTGTACCGGCTTCTTTCAGGCGCACCGCTTCTTCTACCGCGATCTCACAGAAGGGGTTGATCGCCATTTTCACATTGTTCAGATCAACGTCCGTGTTGTCGGATTTAACCCGTACCTTGACGTTGTAATCGATAACTCGCTTTACCGTTACCAGTACCTTCATTGCCTTACCCTTTGTTGTCTATTTTTGGCTCTACAGGGCCGCAGCTCTTGCGAGTGCAGCCAGCATCATAACCAGATAATACAAATACGCAAAATCCCCTATTCTGTTATCCAAAACACCACGATGACAGGGATCAAGCTTTACAAATAAGGGTTTTTACTTATTATGGTGTTTTACAGACATGTCATACGATGTGGTTCAAAATAATAAGAGCTCAGCATCCACACCGCTGGAGGAACAACCGTGAATCGTGAATCGATGGAATTTGATGTAGTCATCGTCGGCGCAGGCCCAGCAGGCCTTTCAGCAGCCTGCCGCTTGATGCAGCAGGCACAGACCGCCGAACAGGAACTGACCGTCTGTGTGGTAGAAAAAGGCTCTGAAGTCGGCGCACATATTCTCTCCGGCGCCGTCATGGAAACTCGTGCTCTGGATGAGTTATTCCCCGACTGGAAAGAGAAAGACGCCCCATTGAAGACCCAGGTTACTGAAGACCAGGTTTTCATGCTCAAAGACGCGAACAACTCTGTGAAGCTGCCCAACGCTTTCGTGCCCAAAACCATGCACAACGATGGTAACTACATCGTCAGTCTGGGCAATGTGACCCGCTGGCTGGGAGAACAGGCAGAACAGCTGGGCGTTGAAGTATTTCCCGGTTTTGCCGCAGCAGAAGTTCTTTACAACGAAGACGGCAGCGTTAAAGGTATTGCGACTGGCGATATGGGTGTTACCGCCAGCGGTGAACAAGGCCCCAACTACATGCCAGGCATGGAGTTGCACGCGAAATACACCATTTTCTCCGAAGGCTGCCGCGGCCACCTGGGTAAACAGCTTATTGAGAAGTTTGCTCTGGATAAGGATGCTGACCCTCAGCACTACGGTATCGGCATCAAGGAGCTTTGGGATATTGACCCGGCCAAACACAAACCTGGGCTTGTCGTTCATGGTTCTGGCTGGCCCCTCAGTGATGGCGCCAGCGGCGGTTTCTTCCTGTATCACGCTGAAGACAACCAGGTAGTCGTCGGTCTGATCATCGACCTCAACTATTCAAACCCATATCTGAGCCCGTTCGACGAGTTCCAGCGCATGAAGCACCACCCCGAGATCAAACAGTATCTCGAAGGTGGCAAGCGTGTCGCTTACGGTGCACGCGCGATCACCAAGGGTGGCTTCAATACTCTGCCCAAGATGACCATGCCCGGCGCCCTGCTGATAGGCTGTGACGCAGGCACTCTGAACTTTTCCAAGATCAAAGGCATCCACACTGCAATGAAGTGCGGCATGCTGGCGGCTGAGTCCATTGTAGAAGCCCTGACCAAAGGTGATGAAGGCGGTAAGGACCTGAGCGGATTTACCGATGCCTACACCTCATCCTGGCTGTATGACGAACTCTACCGCGCCCGCAACTTCGGACCGGCCATGCACAAGTTCGGGCCTTATCTGGGTGGTGCTTTCAACTATATCGATCAGAACTGGTTTGGTGGCAAGATTCCGGTAACCCTGCACGATCTGCATAAGGATCATGAGCAGCTAAAGCTTGCCAGTGAAAGCAAAGAGATCCAGTACCCGAAACCGGATGGTGTGTTGTCCTTCGACAAACTCTCATCGGTGTTCCTCTCCAATACCAACCATGAAGAGGATCAGCCCTGCCACTTGCAGCTGAAGGATGCCAGCATTCCGATTGCGCAGAACCTGCCCAAGTTTGCAGAACCTGCACAGCGCTACTGCCCAGCAGGCGTTTACGAAGTCGTTGAGGGCGATGATGGCCCCCAATTCCAGATCAACGGCCAGAATTGTGTTCACTGCAAGACCTGCGACATCAAGGATCCGGCACAGAACATCACCTGGGTTGTACCTGAGGGTGCGGGTGGACCCAACTATCCGAACATGTAATGCACTATCAAAAAGCCGGTGATTTCACCGGTTAAAAAGGCATAAGCAACACCTTTCCCGCGGCGTAGTGTACGCCCGGGAAAGGACTTATTGATCATCCACTGGCTGAGGCAACTGATACACCGCGCTTACCCCCTGCCAATCCTCCAGATCCTGCTCCGGCTTTTCAGCACGGAAACGCGCATACAGCTCTACCCCGCGCGGATCCTCCAGAATATCAACTCGAACGCCCTTCTCTCTCAGCAAGTCTTCATTGCCACTGGCATTCGTTACATCCCCAATGACGACACGATTAAAACCGCGCATATACAGCAGAGTTGCGCATACATCGCAGGGACTCAGCGAGGTATACAACGTGGTTTTACTAAAATCGATACGACCCGCGTCCCGAATCGCTGAAGTTTCACCATGGTTGTAGGGATGGTTCTCCTGTACCAGCGTGTTATGACCCTTCCCTACAATCCGCCGTGTTGCGTTCTCGACAATGACCGCGCCAATGGGGCAACCGCCTTCATCGTAACTTTTCTGCGCCAGAAAAACGGCGATACGCATAAAGTCACTATCCGTTAGTTGCCGTGAGAAATCCTCATCCATCAACACCGACAAACTGCGGGTTGGCATATGGGCAATTGCCTGCAGTGCCTGTTCGCTCACATCGGTTTTTGCATTCAGCAAAGGCATCAGCATTTATTGCTTCCCCTATCTTTATTCAGCACACACGCTTGTTGAGCTCTTTTATTAACACCGATAGGCACTCTTAGCGTTACACAAACAGTAGCATTCCTGCTTTATGGCCTACATTTAAAAGTAGCTAGTTTTATTTGGATTGATTATTTTGTATCTAAAAAATAACAACTTATTTTGAGATCTCTGCATGCCACATTGGATTTCACTGGGTATCTTCGTACTGGCAGCGGCATCAATCATCCTTCTGGAAGTCAGCCAACCGATGCGCCCTTGGGCTGAAGTTGATCATTATGACTTCTTCAGTGAGAGTTTTATCGCTCTGCTCCTCTGTATATGGGTTATTTTGCTGCATCGCATTCGCTTACCTGCGAATGCGTTCTGGACCCTTTACCTTGGCTTTAGCGCTATGGCGTTGGGCGGGTTGAGAGATGTTGGCGACGAATTTCTCCTGTTCGAAAGCACCCCGTTACAACTTCTGGAAAATCTGGCATACCCGCTGGGAATGCTTGTAAGCAGCGTTGGACTTTTTCTGTGGGGCAACGAGCAACGCCGAACCCATCAACGTCTGCAGGGATTAACTCAAACGGACGCCCTGACAGGACTGGGTAACAGAGCCAGTTTTAACGCACAACTTGGTGCACTCGCAGCTCAAGACAACAAGCGGACGATGCTGTTTCTGGACATCGACAACTTCAAGAATGTTAACGACACCTATGGGCATGCGACCGGCGATCAAGTGATCAAGCAGCTGGCCAAGATCATGCAGGCATCGATTCGTGAACAGGATTTAGCCTTTCGTTTTGGTGGTGAGGAGTTTGCTGTTCTCATTGAGAAAACGACCCCGCGAGCCGTAGGGCAAATTGCACAGCGTATCTTGAACGGCTTCTCTGAGCACACGTTTGAACTCGATGCCCAACATGGCTTCTCATGTACTGTGAGCATTGGTATTGCGTATGCGGATGAAGTGATTGCGCCGGAGGACTGGCTGGAAGCGGCAGATCAGGCACTTTATAGCGCCAAGCACCAGGGCAAAAACAGAGCCGTCATTTATCAACCTGAAGACTCTGCTCAAGCAAAGGGCTAACTAACGCAGTTAATCCCATCGCATGCGGTCGCTATCAACGACCGTCTGTCCAACCGGTGAAAGCGCAATCAGCGCCAGCTTCAGGTGCTGAATACCGAAGGGGATGCCGATAATGGTGATGAAACAGGCTACGGCTGACATCAAATGACCAATCGCCAGCCAGACTCCAGCGAAAATAAACCAGATGATATTGCCGATCAGGCCAAAGGGGCCTGTGCCGATATCATCTTCACCGGTTAAGGATTTACGACTTACCGCTTCACGACCGAAGGGAAAGAACGAAAAGCTGCCGATCACGAAGCAGGAACGGGCCCAGGGAATACCAACAATGGTAATCAAGGCCAACAGCCCCGCCAGCCACCAGGCGAGGCCCATCACAATCCCACCCAACAAAAACCAAAGGATATTGCCTAATACCCGAAGTACACTCACGCGAGAATCTCCCTATGGATTATGACAGGCAGCTTAAAGAGCCTTCGCTGAATGTAACGGGAATGACTCTGCAGCGCCGAGATCAGCGCTTACGGCTGTTTATCAAACACCTTCACCCCTTCAGGGATGCTGTACCAGTCCTGCTTTTCACTTACCCAGACATGCGCACTTGGCTGGATGATACTAGTATCTGAAAGATTGGATGGTTTGAGTTTAATGTTGTCGGGTTCTGCCGGGTTGTAGTGGTAAATACGGTTACCGCAGGTCGGGCAGAACTTTGCTGAGCTGGTATTTCCGCTGTCGGCAGGCCGACTCCAATCCGACATTTCACCTTCGAAACGCACCTGATCAGCCGTTACCATGGCAGTGATGCTAAAAGCGCTGGTCGATAGCTTCTGGCACTCCTTGCAGTGGCAGGCTACAACCAACTTGGGCGCGGACAGCAGCTGGTACTTCACGCCGCCACACTGGCAAGCTCCGCTAATGGGGTAAGTCATACTGAAATCCTCTTCCGATTGACAAACTTGAAATCAATAAGGCTTGATGATCATCGCAGTCTCGATGAGCCAAGGCTAGAACAAAAGTGACGCACTGGCACCTACTGGTAGGTCACACCTTCATGCTTTAGCCACCCATGGACATGACGTCCGCGCGGGTCTTTATGGGTCCAGTGCACGACACCCCCCTTGGCATTCCATTCGTATTCGCCATAAAACTCTACACGATCCCCCTGCCGCAGCGCGTTAATGCGCGGTGCCAAATCAATATTATGGGATACCAGCAAGGTTTGACCGGAGGCCAGTTTAAGAATGAATTTCTGGTGCTGACTGCCTTGGGTATCATCCGGCAAGGTTCTAAGTACAACGCCCTCGCCACGCACCTGCACATCGCTTTGCTGATTTTTAAAGGCCCGCCCGACGCTATCGCTGGCCGAGACAATCGCAGTTGTATCCGCACGCGTTGCATCCAGAACACCGGGATTGCGCTCAAAATAGCTCGCTATCGCAAAAACGATGAGCAGTGTAACAACCAGTTTTTTCATCCCTGCCACCTCATTCTCCGCGCGGTGTGGTGATCTGGGCGCATCATCCGGCGAGCGCCTGACCGAAACGTCGCAACTGCATTTCCTTCAATCGGCTAAGCGTACGACGGAAGGCAAAACTGAGATAGCCTTCAGGATAAAGCTCATCCATGGGTACTTCAGCTTCAATCCAGAGCGGCACTCCCCGGTCGTAACATTCATCTACCAAAGCAATAAATCGACGAACTCCATTGTCTCGCGCGGTCAGTTTGGGCAAACGGCGATCACCAGCTGCAACCTTCGCGGCTGCATCTTCAGTTCCTCGCGCTATGTCAGGCAGGTGCCCCTCAGCACTGAGCAGAGGCACATCCGTCAGCAACACATGACCGAAGCGATCGCAGAGTTCGATGTATTCCGCAGCTGCCAGGGGCGCTTCACATAACTGGTCATAGGTGCACCAGAGTTGATGCGCATCGTACTGGAGGCTATCAACCTGACGATTATTCAGCACCAGAGCACCACTTCTGGCTGGCCCTTGAGTTTGCGATCGAAACACTTCAGCCAGCGGAGAATGCTGGGGTGTTTTCAGCCAGTAACGCTGCTGCACTTCACCCGGATGCAATCGATGGTCCTGTTCACCGTCAAGGGCAAACACCTTCATCCGGGTTTTGATCGCATCAATGGCAGGCTGTAGGCGCTCACGATTGTGCCCGCTAGAGTAAAGATCATCA
Source organism: Marinobacterium sp. (assembly GCA_048264005.1). Lineage (GTDB taxonomy): Bacteria > Pseudomonadota > Gammaproteobacteria > Pseudomonadales > Balneatricaceae > Marinobacterium. The sequence continues at coordinate 218,620 of JBLXDP010000002.1, read as the reverse complement.
GGTGGATTGTTGGAGGTCAAAACCAGCACCACGTTCTGATCGAACAGACGCTGGACCAATCCACCCAACACCACCGCATCACCAATATCATTGACGTAAAACTCATCAAGGCAGAGCACGCGTACTTCATGCGCCAGCTCCTTGGCCACTACCGTTAAAGGGTCTGGAACACCGTTCAGTCGGAACAGACGCTGATGTACGTCCCGCATGAAATGATGATAGTGCTGACGTCGCGATGGGCAGTCCAGGTCCGATTGAAACAGATCCATCAGCCAGGTTTTGCCCCTCCCTACTCGCCCCCAGATATAGAGCCCCGCCACATCACACTGATTAGCCTGCAGCTGTTCATAGCAGGCTTGCAGGTGCGACACCGCTGTTTCCTGTGCAGGATCACTGACGTATCCATTCTGTAATGCCAGGCGATAATGCTGTTCGGGGCCCTTTATAGTCATCACTTGCGCTCTCTTTTCTGCTCCAGCTGGCGTTCGATACGATTCAGCTGATCACTCATTTTCACCATCTGCTCGCGCATCCAATGCACCTCTGCGGCTTCGCCTTCACCACTCTCACGTTGCTGGGCTTCGCTTTCCTTCTGCATCACATCCAGCACGATGCCGATCATCATGTTCAGGAATACAAACGCCGTCAGGAAGATAAAGGTCAGGTAGAAAATCCAGCTGTAGGGATAGTCCACCATGGTGGCGTACATGACATCGGTCCAGTCTTCAAAGGTCGCAACACGGAACAGGGTCAGCATGGCAATGGTGATATTGCCCCAGAGCACCGGATCAACAGTGTTAAACATGAAACTGCCAATGGCTGCGTAGATGTAGAAGATGATAAACATCAGCAAGGCCACATAGCCCATTCGCGGAATGGATTTAACCAGCGCCGCCAGAAGTACGCGCAGCTCAGGGATCAACGATACCAATCGAAGTACACGGAATACCCTTAACAGGCGGGCGATCAGCACCATTTCTGACTCGTTAATCGGGACCAGACTGGCCACCACAATTACGAAGTCGAATATGTTCCAGCCCTGCTTGAAGAAGTTGATAAAACGCTTCTCCGCTGCCATGCGCACCAGAATTTCAAACAGGAAAAACAGCGTAACGCCAAGATCAAGCCAGTTGATCCATTGGTCAAAGCGAGAGGACTGCTCGTAGGTTTTAGCCCCTATCAATAACGCAGAGGCGATGATTACCGCGATAACAAAGGTTTCGAACAGTTTATTGGCACGCAGGCGTTCCATGCGGTCCTGCAAAAGGGTCCAGTTACGCGTCATTAAGGCTGAATCTCCAAGACAAAATCGGTTTGATTTTGGACCATCGAATTATACGCAAGTGCCCGGTCAGCCCCAATGTTCCTCTTCGTCGCTCATATCAAAACGCACATCCTTGCCATCCGCGCCCAACTGCCAGACTTCGACGGGCTCACCATCATCGGCAAAGTGCACCAGGCCAATGCCTGCATTATTGACCAAACGACAGCCTTCAGGAGCCCCCTCGGGTTTGCGAGGTGACACTTTCATCAAACGGCGCTTGGTAAACCAGTTCAATGGAGATGAAGGGGCGTACATCCAGCGGTTCACACGATCAAAGAGCTTGAGCAGCCCTTTGGGGAACTCATTTTTCAGGCCGCTGCTGGTAATTTGCCAGATTTTGGGACCACCCTTGCGGAAACGAATCTCGATGTCATACACGAACGAATAATGCACATCGCCCGACAGGATCACAAAGTGCTCGGGTGTACGGGTGTGGCGAAAGATATTCAGCATCACATTGGCGGCACCCGGATGGGCCATCCAGTTTTCCGCATCCACCATCAACGGCTGACCAAAGGTGGTGAACAGCTTCTGAATTGCTTCAATCAGTTTCACACCGAATACGGGTGCTGGAGACACGATAATAACGGCTTTGCGCCCCAGCAGCTGCTGTTGCAATTCGGTCAGCGCTTCCCAGTCCATCAATCCTGAAGGACTGGCCAGATTGCGCTCTGCACGCCAGCGACGCGTCCGTGTATCAAGCACCAGCACACCAGGTTCAACCGGAATCAGGTAGTCCCAGCGTTGAAACACGAAAAGCTCATCGATCAGTGTTTTTTGATCCTGTTGCTGGCGCGAGCTAAGCCAGGCATCAAGGTATTCACCAAGGTGTTTCCGGATTCGGGCAGGAGCATTACCCGCCCCTTGGCACACCAGATAGCCGATCAACGTGTTACCAATTACCTGGCGTGAGAACGGATGACCATAAGCCGATAGTTCCCAGGCTGCTGAAAGGTTCCAGTCATCAGTCACATCATGATCATCAAAGATCATATAGGTCGGCAGATGTGCCATGACCCTGCGTACAGATGCCAACTGCTGGCGAAACCCGGAAATTGCCTCAGCTTCCTTGTCATAGCGCGCGGTATGTTCCGGCGATAGCTGAGGCGGCTTAAGGTTGAGTCCTTCCCAGGCGCTGGGAGACCAGATCAGACAATAACTCGCGATGACTTCCGCAAACGTTATGAGATGGTTGTGCGCAGAGTCACTGGTAAAAATGGGCTTGCGGACACCCGAGAAAAACTTGTCGCGAACCTTTTGGCTTAACTGATCCTTTGGCAGCAGGAGCTCACGCTCGTAATAACAATGTGGGCTAGCCAGCAATTCTTGACCATTACTGACACCACCGCCTTCAAGCGTTTCATCCCAGAGTTCCAGGCTATCACTCAATTGGTGGGCGGCATGCAGCAGCGGGCCTGCCACATCATCGGCGTAAAGCTGATCCCCACTCATCATCAAAACCGCAGGCCAATCTTCTGGCTGACTCAAACACTCAGCCAGATAGCTATCGGCCCGGGCAAGGCCATCCATCGAGTTGTGATGAGGCTTACGGCAGGACCCATGCAGCATGGATGACAACTGAGGTTGAATCACAAACCCGGGCAAACTTTCACCCGGATAGAGCAGCTCTGGCCCCCACTCTGCAATCGAGCGCCAGCGCCCCTGGGCGCGTGCAATTTTTAGATCATAATCGATGCGTACGCCGGTCGGGAGTGATGTTTCAGGCTTGAAATGAATCAGGTACGCATGGGCTTTATGCCCCAAGGGCATATGCCAGCGTTCAGCATCATCCAATGTCCGATCAAGAAGGCTTTCTCCCTGAGACGTGAGGGTCAATGCAAAATGAAGAGGCTCGGTAGCCAGGCACCAAAGGGTGAATTCATCAGGTGAGATGCGCCTGAGGATAGGGCCAACCAGAATAGGTGAGCGATAAGTGGTGGTGTGAGATTCAGAATGCGTCATGCAGTAAATCTGGCCCGATCCACTCGGGCCAGAGCGGTACCTCGATCAGTGAAGCGCTGGATCGTCGTATTTTTTACGAATGGCCATTAAGGCGGGCTGAATATCGAGAGGAGCGTAATTCATCGCCTGCTCGAACAAGTCCTTATTTTCTTCGGACAACCGCTCCTCCTCGCTCATGGCCGACAGCTGGCGCATGGCTTCAATAAACTTGGGATGGGGTGTGTTCTGGCTCATGATATGCCCTCCTCATTGCGACAGAGACAGGTACGCTCTGCTCAGAGGGTATTTTGCCTGCGCAGGACGCTGAGGGCCAGCCCGATTATTCAATCTGGCAGGAAGAGGAAATGCTAACCGAAACCCAACTCCAAAAAAGAGGGAATTACTTCCCTCAAGATCCGAGAGGCCTTCCGTGGCGAGAGACATGTAGCAACACATGCCAGGGGAGCCAGGGCCCGAAGGCCCTGTAGAGCATCAGGCGAGTCCTACTGCCCGAATTTTTTCCTCAATTTCAGGCAGGATGGTTTCATCATCGATGGTGGACGGCATTTTGTAGTCTTCGCTGGCGGCAATCTTCCTGAGAATTGCACGTAAAATCTTGCCAGAACGCGTTTTGGGCAAACGCTGAACCACAACTGCGCGACGGAAACAGGCCAGAGCACCGACCTGATCACGCACCATGGCGACCAGTTCCTGCTCCAGTTCAGCTTCATCCATTTCAACACCAGCTTTGAGCACAATCAGCCCAACCGGCACCTGCCCCTTGAGGGAGTCATTCATGCCAATCACTGCGCATTCAGCTACAGCTGCGTGGGCAGAGACCACTTCCTCCATCTCACCCGTTGAGAGGCGATGACCGGAGACATTGATCACATCATCAGTACGGCCCGTGATGTAGACATAGTTGTCTTCATCCTTAAAGCCGCCGTCACCGGTGTGGTAATAACCCGGGAAGGCTGTCAGATAGGAGCTGACGAAGCGATCATTGTTGTTCCAAATGCTCCAGGCAACACCCGGCGGCAGCGGCAATTTAATACAGATATTACCGGCTTCATTGGGCTCCACTTCATGCCCCTCACCGTCCAATACCTTAATGTCGTAGCCTGGAATTGGTTTGTTGGTTGAGCCAAGACGAGGCTCTGAGGGTTGTTCCCAGCCCATCATCGGCGAGGTTACCGGCCAGCCGGTCTCGGTCTGCCACCAGTGGTCTACGACGGGAACCTTGAGCAGATCATCCAGCCAGTAATACGTGGAAGAATCCAGCTTCTCGCCGGCCACAAAGATCCAGCGCAGACTGCTCAAATCGTATTTCTTCGCCAGGGCCCCTTCTGCATCTTCCTTACGCACTGCTCGGAAAGCAGTCGGCGCGCAGAACATGGAGTTAACCTTGTACTCTTCGATGATGCGCCAGAATGCACCCGCATCCGGAGTCTTGATCGGCTTGCCTTCATAGAAGATGGCACTGCAGCCACCAATCAAAGGCGCATAAACGATGAACGAGTGGCCTACAACCCAGCCGATATCCGAGGCTGCCCACCACACATCACCGGCTTCAATGCCATAAACGTTATTGAGTGCATAGCGCAACGCCACAGCATAGCCGCCATTATCGCGCACGATCCCCTTGGGCTGACCGGTGGTACCAGATGTGTAGAGAATATAGAGCGGATCTGAGCCTTTTACCGGAACACACTCGGCCGGCTCCACACCTTCCTGAGCCTGATACCAGTCCAGATCACGACTGGGGTCCATCTCGGCCTTCAGCATGGGACGCTGACATACCAACGTATGCGCCGGTGTATGAGTAGCCAGTTCAATTGCCTTGTCGACCAGTGGCTTGTAGGCAATCTGTTTATCAAATTCGATACCGCAGGAGGCGGTCAGTATGGCCTTGGGTTTGGCGTCGTCGATACGAATCGCCAGTTCATTCGGTGCAAAGCCACCAAATACCACTGAGTGGACAGCGCCAAGACGCGCACAGGCCAACATGGCAACAGCCGCTTCAGGAATCATTGGCATGTAGATGACAACGGTGTCGCCCTTCTCTACACCCAGCTTGCGCAGGGTACCGGCAAAGCGGCTGACACGATCCTTGAGATCGTTATAGGTGATCGCTTGTTTGGAATTGGTAACGGGCGAGTCGTAATAGAGAGCAACCTGCTCACCACGCCCCTGCTCTACCTGGTAATCAACTGCAAGGTAACAGGTATTCAGTTCACCATCAGCATACCAGCTATGGGTACCCCAATCGGTCGTGGTCAGTGTGGTCTGAGGCTGTTTGAACCAGGCAATACTCTTGGCCTGCTCGGCCCAGTATGCTTCCGGGTTATCGATAGATGCCCGGTATTCTTGTGTGTAATCCATGCTCTACCTCGAATTATTTTTGTTATAGCGGGCGACTCGTGCGGAGTCGCCCCAAGGTCCGGCTTCAGCTGTGAGTTAACAGCACCGGTATTATTCTGCGTCCTGATACAGTTTGATCAGGCTGGAGAAGTCCAAACCGCCATTGCCAGCGGATTTGTGCAGGTTGAACAGTGCACGGGCAGCGGAGCCCATTGGCGTAGCAGCAGCGCTCTGCTGGCTGACTTCCATGGCCAGACCCAGATCCTTGAACATCAGATCAACCTGGAATCCGCCTTGATAGTCACGGGATGCAGGAACGCCATCCATCACACCCGGAACCGGGTTATACACCTGCAACGCCCAGTTGTTGCCGGAGCTCTGCTTCATGATGTCGGACAGGACTTTCGGGTCCAGGCCATTTTTAACACCCATGTTCAGCGCTTCACAGGTACCAGCCATCAGAATACCCAACAGCATGTTGTTACACACCTTGGCAATCTGACCTGCACCGTGGTCACCTGCATGGAAGATATTCTTGCCCATGCATTCCAGAATCGGCTGCGCCTTCTGGAACTGTGCATCAGTACCACCCACGATGAATGTCAGCGTGCCCGCCTGAGCACCACCCACACCACCGGATACCGGTGCATCAATAAAACCAACGCTCTTTTCTGCACCTGCAGCGGCAACGGAACGCGCAGTTGCAGCATCGATAGTGGAGCAATCGATTACCAGCGCATCATTACTCAGCAGATTAAACAGCGGCTGGTCGCCGGTTACATAGAGGCCCTGTACGTGTTTGCCTGCAGGCAGCATGGAGATTACAAAGTCAGCATCCGTAGCAGCATGCTGAGCGCTGTCTGCAATCTGACAGCCTTGTTCAGCAGCTGTTTCCAGTGCTTTGGGAGAAAGATCAAAGGCTTTAACCGTGTGGCCAGCTTTGGCCAGGTTGGCCGCCATAGGGCCGCCCATGTTGCCCAAACCGATAAATGCGATAGTCGCCATGATGAGTTTCCTTGTTCTTATTATGCTTAAAGTGTTGTGAATTTTGCTGGACGGGCCGTTTAGACCCGCCTTGAATACGTTTACAGATCCGCCAGCGGATGCTCAGCCCAGGGAGACTTGAACAGCCCAGCCAGGAACTCGGCCTCAACCTCTTCAACACTGGCAAAGGTCCACTGCGGGGCGCCATCCTTATCGATCAACAAGGCACGAACGCCTTCCTGAAGTTCACGATGACGGCAGCACTGCACTGAGAGCACCAATTCATGCTGGAATACTTCTCGCAGGGACATATGGCGGCAGCGGCGCAGCTGTTCGTGGATCATCTTCAATGACAGCGGACTGCCATGAGTGATCGCTTTCTGTGCACGCTTAACCCACTTGTCATCGGACTCGATCGCCTGCAGTGCTTCAGCCATCTCCTCAACAGAGTCATGGTCGGTTACTTCACGAATCAGGGCCTCATGCGCACGAATCGGTGCCGGCATCTCGTTGAAGCTGGCACTGCATTCGTCTTCCAGCTCGCGCAGCACACGACTGACCACACCGCCAGCATCGTCACCCCAATGTTCGTTCTGCAGGCGCTCCAGCATGCCTTCACGCATATCGGAGGTCAGCGCACGATCGGCCAGGCCCAGATAGAGCGCATCTGCGGCATTGATCGGATTACCGGTCAGTCCCAGGAACAGACCTGTACCGCCTGGCATACGGTTGAGGAACCAGCTGCCGCCCACATCCGGGTACAGACCGATTGTCACTTCCGGCATGGCCAGGTGTGAAGTTTCGGTAACGACACGGTGGCTGCAACCATTCATCAGGCCCATACCGCCGCCCATGACGATACCGCTGCCCCAGCAGATGATCGGCTTGGGATAGGTATGCAAGGCATAATCGAGGCGATATTCACGGGTGAAGAACTGCTCCGGAAACTCGATATCGTCGGCCACCATGGACTTGTACAGGTTGACGATGTCACCACCGGCGCAGAAAGCCTTCTCACCACTGCTGTCCAAAAGCACTGCTACAACGTTCTCATCGTCCCGCCAGGCATCCAGCTTGGGCTGAATCAGGTCGATCATTTCCAGGGTCAGGGCGTTTAGAGATTTCTCCGCGTTGAGGCGGATCTCCCCGATGATCTGGCCATCTCGTGTCGCATGTTCGGTAAAAAGTACGCAGCTCATGCTCAGGCTCCTGCTTAGCGGTTCTTCCATTCAGCTTTGCGCTTCTCAAGGAAGGCATTAACCCCTTCACGCTGATCTTCGGTATGGAACAGATCCACGAAGAGTTCACGCTCGATGATGTAGCCCTGATCCAGCGGACGGCTGCGACCGGATTGAATCAGTTTCTTACAGGCTGCTACCGCAGACGGGCTCTGCTCGCCAACCTGGTCAGCCAGCTGGAGTGCACGTTCAAGCGCCTGTCCCTGTTCAACCACCTCTTCAACCAGACCGATTTCGAGCGCCTTGTCGGCTTTTACGCGCTCACCACAGAGGATCATGCGCTTGGACCAGCCTTCACCCACCAGCCAGGTCAGGTTCTGGGTACCACCGGCACACGGCAGCAGACCGACTTTCGCTTCCGGCAGCGCCATCTGCGCCTGAGCTTCAGCCACACGCAGGTCACAAGCCAAGGCTACTTCCAGACCGCCACCCATGGCAAAGCCGTTGACAGCAGCGATGGAAACACCACGGAAACGGCTCAGGGTTTCGAATGCTTCACCAAACAGACGCGCCATGTCGCCGGCCACTGCACGGTCACCGTCGGCGAACAGGTTCAGGTCAGCGCCAGCGGAGAAGAACTTCTCGCCCTCACCGGTCAGCACCAGACTCCAGATATCTCGGTCGACGTTCAGTTCTTCAACAATCTGTACCAGCGCCTTCAGACTGTCAGCAGTCCAGGTATTGGCCGGCGGGTTGTTCATGGTCAGTAGCGCAACATGGCCACGTTTTTCTAAACGAATCAGTTCAGACATTACCCTGCTCTCCTTAATACATTCGGCTTTACAGTTCAGCCGCACCTTCCGCCAGAACACGGCGGGAGATGATCAGACGCATGACTTCGTTAGTGCCTTCCAGAATACGGTGCACACGGGTGTCGCGCAGGTAGCGCTCCATTGGATATTCCTTGATATAGCCGTTACCACCGTACAGCTGCAGTGCTTCGTCGCAAATGTTGTAGCACACATCGGTGGCAAAACGTTTGGCCATGGCGCAATAGGTGGTTGCGTCAGGATGACCATTGTCCAGCTTACTGGCAGCCAAACGAACCATCTGACGGGCAGCAACCAGTTCGGTCTGCATATCGGCCAGACGGAATTGAAGTGCCTGGAAATCAGCCAGTCGTTTGCCGAACTGCTTGCGCTCCAGCATATATTCGGTTGCCTTGTTCAAGGCCTGCTGAGCGGTGCCTACGGAACAGGTGGCGATATTGATTCGGCCACCATCCAGACCTTTCATGGCAATTTTGAAGCCTTCGCCTTCCTGCGCCAGCAGATTGGCAGCCGGTACACGCACATCTTCAAAAGTGATCATGCGCGTGGGCTGGCAATTCCAGCCCATCTTGTCTTCCTTGCGACCGTAGCTGATGCCGTCACTATTGGCGTCGATGGCAAAGGCAGAAATACCGGAAGCCCCTTCTCCACCGGTACGCGCCATTACAACCAGGACATCCGTACTACCGGCGCCGGAGATAAAGATCTTGCTGCCGTTGAGAATGTAGTGGTCACCCTCAAGTCGAGCGTTGGTTTTAAGGGAGGCGGCGTCAGAACCTGCATTGGGTTCAGTCAAGCAGTAAGACCCCAGTAGTTGACCACTGGCCAGGCCTTCCGCCCACTGTTCGATGACAGCCGGGCCACCAAAGCTGGCGACCATCCAGCTCACCATGTTGTGAATGGTGATGTAGGCCGTGGTAGACGTGCAGCCCATGGCCAGTTGTTCGAAAATGATGCTGGCATCCAGGCGACTCAGACCCAGACCGCCCACCTCATCCGGTGTATAGAGTGAGCAAAAACCCAGCTCACCCGCTTTCTGCAGCACTTCAACCGGGAAGATCGCTTCCTGATCCCACTCACCGGCATGAGGCTCCAGTTCGTTTTGTGCAAACGCCCGCGCCATATCGGCAAAGGCAATTTGATCTTCGTTCAGCTCAAAATCCATTCCATACCTCGGACACGCTTATTATTGTTGTTATGGCCAGGGTCAGTGCCTTGAGTCAGCTGCCGCCCTGGCATTTTTATATAAAGGTTAAGCGGTTTACTTCAACTGGATGGTCATGTTTGGACCAGAAGCGATGTCGTCTTCGAACCAGCGAGCAGTCACAGTTTTGGTCTCGGTGTAGAACTTGACCGCCTGCTTGCCGTAAGCATGCTGATCGCCGTAGAACGACTTGCGCCAGCCAGTGAAGGAGAACATCGGCAGCGGCACCGGCACCGGTACGTTGATACCGACCTGACCCACTTTGATCTCGTGCTGGTACTTGCGTGCAGCCGCACCGGAAGAAGTGAAGATAGAAGTTCCGTTACCGTACGGGTTCTCGTTGATCAGGGTGATCGCTTCTTCAATGCTGTCCACTTCCAGTGCGATCAGTACCGGGCCAAAGATCTCTTCCTGGTAGATGGACATGTCGCGCGTCACATTGCGGAACATGGTCGGACCAACCCAGTTACCATCCGGATAACCTTCAACCACACACTCGCTGCCATCCAGAATACAGTCAGCACCTGCGTCCTTGCCTTCCTGGATCAGACTCAGTACGCGATCACGGGCCTGCGGGTTGATCAGCGGGCCGTAACCAGCTTCAGGGTCGTTCCAGGCACCCGGACGCACTTTCGCCAGCGCATCACGTACTTCCGGAATCCATTCGCGGGCTTCACCCACGAATACGGCCACAGAAATCGCCATGCAACGCTGACCGCCGGCACCAACAGAAGCGCCTGCGATGTTATTGATCACCTGGTTCTTGGACGCATCCGGCATTACAACCATGTGGTTTTTGGCACCGGCAAACGCCTGAACGCGTTTCATGTGGTCAGTACCGGTACGGTAGATGTGCTCACCCACGTTTACAGATCCTACGAAGGAGATCGCCGGAGTGTCTTTGTGTGTCAGCAGCTCATTCACGACATCCTTGGTGCCGTGTACGATCTGCAGCAGACCTGCCGGAGCGCCCGCTTCCTGGAACAGTTCAGCCAAACGCATCGGCGTCAGCGGATCCTGCTCGGACGGCTTGAGGACGAAGGTGTTACCGCAGGCGATTGCCATAGGGAACATCCACAGCGGAATCATGGCCGGGAAGTTGAACGGTGTGATACCCACACAAACACCCAGCGGCTGGGTGATGCTGTAGCAATCAATTTTACGCGCTACGTTTTCAACGGTCTCACCCATGCTCAGTGAAGCGATGTTGCAAGCATGCTCGACCACTTCGATACCGCGCCAAACATCACCCTTGGCGTCTTCGAAGGTTTTACCGGTTTCCTGGGCCAGCAGCTCGGCCAGTTCATCGTGATGCTCTTTCAGCAGATGCTGATAACGCAGCATCAGGCGTGCACGGTCACCAACCGATGTTTCCTTCCAGCTCTCGAATGCCTCCTTGGCAGTTTCGACAGCACGCTCTACCTCGTCAGCGGTCGCACAAGGAACCTGAGCCAGGATTTCCTGCGTAGCTGGATTAGTAACCGGCAGCCACTGGCTGGTTTCACTCTGGACAAATTCACCACCGATCAGGAGGGGTACATGCTGAGTCATTTGCTTCACCTTTGTCGTCTTAATTTATTGTTGTTATCGATTTGAGGTCGCCGCAGCGATTCCTGTTTACGTTAACGTTAATGCGTTGACCATTTTGTAACATAGCCCCCGACACTGACGGATTGATAATCTTGCGCAGTTGATGGACTATATTGTTGCCCTATAGGGGTTTTTACTAGTATTTGCGACCAAAGGTGTAGACGTCATGAGTAGTCCGTCCAGCTGGCCTTTACCTTCAGAGAGCATACGTTTCGTACTGCCGCGCAAGATGGTCTCGCACCTGCGTGAGCATCCATTGAGCGAACAACTCTTTCCGTTGGGCGTAGGTTATTACCAGCTCGCTCGCGGCCATGAAATGCAGCGGGAACAGCATGATGATTACCTGTTGATCTATTGCCTGGAAGGTGTTGGTCGACTGGAATACGGTGAAAAGCGCAAGCGCCGTATCATCAGGCCCGGCGACCTGATTGTACTGCCTCGCAACACCCCCCATCATTACTGGACGGAGCAGAAAAATCCCTGGAGTATTTACTGGATCCACTTTGATGGCAGCCTGGCACAGAACTTTCTTGATCAGCTGGAGACCGAAAACGACTCCCCTGTTCTTTCCCTGGGAATCCATTCAAGGCTGGTAAGCGACTTTGAAGCCCTTCTGGATGCACGTCAGGCTCGGCATCATCTTGCATCCTATCTGCACAGTGCCAATCAGTTGCGACAGTTGCTGACACATATTGCGCTACTTCGCCCTCTTGCACGCCAGCAACAGGACGACAGCCTTGATCTGGAAAAAGTACACAGCCTGATGCAAACACGCCTGCATGAGCAGCTGGATGTTGAAACCCTTGCAGCAACCGTCAGCTTGTCGAAGTTTCACTTCATCAAGAAATACAAAACGCTGACCGGTACGACACCGATCAACCATTTCATCCAGCTTAAAATTGAACGTGCCTGTCACCTGCTTGACGTAACCAACAAGGGAATCAAGGAAATTGCCTGGGCGGTGGGATATGAAGACGCTTACTACTTCTCACGCATCTTTCGAAAAATGATGGGGATCTCGCCTACCCGCTATCGCGAAATGCGACTTGGGCGCTCTTCCTACACGGAAGCCTGACGAATAGATTCTAACCAGAGGAGGATGAGGACTGAACCTTATCAGCCCTCGTATAACATCAGCTGGTTGCGCCCTTGGCGTGCGCATGCGCTTGACGCTCGGCGCCATTGATGGATTCTCCGACTGGCCAGCCTTGCAGGTGGTCACGAATCAGGCTTTCCAGCGCATCGATATGGCCCGGCTCAGCATTCAATGCCGGAATGTACGCATATTTTTCACCGCCCGCTTCCATGAAGTATTCACGGTTTTCTTCACCGATTTCTTCAATGGTCTCCAAACAGTCGGCCGAGAAGCCGGGGCACACCACCTGCACAGACTTCACACCTTCTGACGGCAGTGCTTTCAATGTGTGGTCGGTATAGGGCTTGAGCCACTCTTCACGACCAAAGCGGGACTGAAAGGTTGTCATCCACTCGCCTTCTCCCAGTCCCAAACGATTGGCTAAAAGGCGACTGGTTTTATGGCACTCGCAGAAATAGGGATCGCCCTGAAGCAGATAGCGCTTGGGAATACCGTGATAGGACATCAGCAACTTGTCAGCCCGCCCGTGAGTTTCCCAATAACGCTCAATAGACGCAGCAAGCGCTTCAATGTAGGGCGGATAGTCGTGGTAATGGTTCACCATTCGCAACTCAGGCAACCAGCGTCGCTTGCGAAAATCAGCTGAAATCGCATCAAACGTTGAGGCACTGGTAGCTCCTGAGTACTGCGGATACAAAGGTAATACCAGCAAACGACGAACACCGGCCTGCTGCATGCGCTCAATCACGCTGGTGATAGATGGGTTGCCATAGCGCATGGCCACTTCCACCAAGATATTTTTGCCAAACGCGCCTTGAAGACGTTCGCGCAGGGCGTTGCACTGGTCCTGGCTGTGCACCATCAAAGGAGAGCCCTGTTTTGTCCAAACCGTTTTATAAGCTTCAGCAGAACGCTTGGGGCGGTAGTTGAGAATAAAGCCGTTAAGCACACACCACCAGATGGGACGAGGCACTTCCACCACACGCGGGTCCCAGAGGAACTCTTTCAAATAACGACGCAGCGCAGGAGGTGTCGGCTCGTCCGGTGTGCCCAGGTTGGTTATCAAAACCCCGGTCAGATCCTGCTGATCATGTTGAAACCCTTCTACCCCGCGATACCCCATTTTGACTCCTTAGGCCGGCAAAGACGTTTGATTGACGCATCTTAGGGTATACGCCGCCAAGGGCCAAGCGGATCAGGTCTTAAACGAAAAAACGCCTGCCGGGGGCATCTCCGACAGGCGAATGGCTCGACGATAAAGGATTAGCCGAAGTTACGTTTCCACACTTTCTGGAACTCACCGACGATACCGCTACGGAACGCCAGTACACAGACCACGAAGATAAAGCCCATGATGATGTGCAGATAGTTGCCCAGCTCACCACCGGACAGGTAGTTCTGCATGGTTACAATCACACCGGCACCCACGACAGGGCCCATGATAGTGCCCACACCACCCACAAGTGTCATCAACACCACCTCACCGGACATGTGCCAATGCACATCGGTCAGGGACGCCAGCTGGAACACCAGTGTTTTGGTAGAGCCAGCAAGGCCCGCCAGTGCTGCAGAGATAGTGAACGCAACCCACTTGTAGTCGTTTACGTTGTAACCCAGTGATACGGCACGCGGCTCGTTTTCACGAATGGCTTTCAGCACCTGTCCGAACGGAGAGTGGATGGTGCGATGAATCAACCAGAAGCCGAACAGGAAGATCGCCAGTACGAAGTAGTACATGTTGATATTGTCTGACAGATCGATCAGGCCAAACAGGTTGCCACGCGGCACACCCTGCATGCCATCTTCACCACCGGTAAACGGCGCCTGCAGGTAGATGAAGAACACCAGCTGCGACAGGGCCAGGGTCACCATGGCGAAGTAGATACCTTCACGTTTTACCGACAGCTTGCCGTAGATTGCCCCCAAGGCACCCGCCGCGACGGTTCCCAGCAAAATTGACAGCTCAGGCGTCAAACCGGAGTTCATCATCAACCAACCGGTAATGTAACCACCGGTTCCGAGGAATGCCGCGTGTCCGAAGGACAGCAGGCCCACATAACCCAACATCAGGTTGAATGCACAGGCGAAGAGCGCGAAACACAGCAGCTTTGCCAGAAACACCGGGTACAAGAAGAAAGGTGCAACAACAGCCAGAAGCAGGAGTACGACGTAGAGTTTATTAATTTTCATTATTACATACCCCTCAGGCTTCTTTGCCGAACAGACCTGCAGGCTTGAGCAGCAGGACAATCACCATTACCAGGAAGATCACCGTATTAGATGCTTCCGGGTAAAAATACTTGGTCAAACCTTCAATAACCCCCATACCCAGACCGGTCAGAATCGCACCACCGATGGAGCCCATACCGCCGATTACCACGATGGCAAACACCACGATCAGCAGGTTCGAACCCATATCTGGGGAGACAGAGTAGATAGGAGCCGCCAGCACACCGGCCAGGCCCGCCAGACCTACACCGAAGCCAAAGGTCAGGGTGACGATGAGAGGTACATTGATACCAAACGCCTGCATCAACTGAGGGTTTTCAGTACCGGCACGCAGATAGGCGCCCAGCTTGGTTTTTTCAATCATCCACCAGGTCAGGCCACAAATAACCACCGAGGCACAGATGATCCATGCGCGGTAATCCGGCAGGTACATGAACGGCAGTTTGGTGCCGCCGCGCAGCGCTTCAGGAATGCTGTATGACAGACCTGAGGAGCCATAAAGATGAGTAAAGATACCCTGCAGCATCAGTGCAAAACCAAAGGTCAGCAGCAGGCTATACAGGTGATCTTCGTTGGCGATGGGACGGATCAGGAACCGTTCCATCAAAATACCGACAAGACCCACGGCCAGTGGAACCACGACCAGGGCTGCCCAGTAGTTCATACCCATGTATTGCAGTGCAAGATAGGCCGCAAATGCGCCCAGCATATACATGGCACCCTGAGCAAAGTTAATGATTTTCAACAGACCAAAGATGATTGCCAGTCCCAGACTGAGCAGAGCATAGAAGGATCCATTGATCAGGCCGACCAACAGCTGGCCGAACAAACCGAAAAGGTTGATACCTAGAAAAGTCGCCATAGCCTTGTCCCATTCACGCCGCTTTGCCTGTTTCAGGCCGCAGAGGTCCGTACCACTGCCCTCACGGCAGTGGTCGGCCTCTTTTTAAAGCGGTTTAACTCTTATTGTTATTTGAAGTCGCACTCAGGCAGCATGGGTGCATACGCCTGATCACCCGGAATTGTGCTTACGACCTTAAAGATATCGTTAGAGTCGCGGCGTTCATCCGGCTTTTTGATCTCGACGTAGTACATGTCGTGCACCATGCGACCATCGTTACGCAGGTAAGCATTGCGGGAGAAGAAGTCGTCAGGCTTCATCTCTTTCATTTTACGGATAACGGCATCAGAGTCGTCGGTACCAGCGGCTTCGACCGCCTTCAGGTAATGCATGGTCATGGAGTAGGCACCGGCGTGACCCATCGCAGGGATAGAGCCATGACGCTCCATGAAGCGCTTGCTCCATTCACGGGTCTTGTCATCCAGATCCCAGTAGAAACCTGTAGTGGTACGCATGCCACCCGCTACGTTCGGATCCATCGCCTGGGCATTCGGGGTGAATACCAGCAGACCTGCCACATCCATCATCTGGGTCAGACCGAATTCAGACGCAGCTTTCAGGGAGTTAACGGTGTCGTTACCGGCGTTGGCCAGTGCCACTACGTCAGCACCAGAGGACTGAGCCTGGAGGATATAGGAAGAGAAGTCAGTGGTACCCAGAGGTGCACGCGCTGCGCCAACCACTTCACCGCCGTTTTCATTGATAACCTTGGTTGCTACACCTTCCAGGGCATGACCGAAAGCATAGTCAGCGGTGATGAAGAACCATTTCTTCTTGCCAGCTTCAACCATCGGCTTAACCGTACCGTTAGCCAGAGCGACTACGTTATAGGTCCAGTGTACGTTGTACGGTGAACATGCCTTGGTGGTGAAAGCGTTGGAAGCAGACGTGGAGATCAGAGCAATTTTCTTGGCATCGGTGGTAACTTTCGTTGCAGCACCGGTAACCGCGGACGATACCATGCCACCAACGGCATCTACCTGCTCATTTTCGATCCATTTACGGACGATGGCAGAACCTACGTCCGGCTTCAGCTGGTCATCAGCACTGACAACTTCAATGGGCATACCCAGAACGGTACCACCAAAGTCCTCAACCGCCATTTGGGTCGCTGTCACACAGCCCTGACCACAGATATCGGCATAAGTACCACCCATATCGGCCAGTACACCGATCTTAACCTTACCATCGGAGACGTTCGCCAGTGCAGCTGAAGAGGCAAACGCAGCAACGGAAGCGGCCAGCAGGGTTTTCTTCATCATTTTCATCGATACTCTCCTGTCGAGCATTTTTATTGTTATTTCTCAAGCAATAGACGTTAGACGCCCAGGTAGGTATTCAGGAGCTCTGTCTTGGCTTCCAGCTCATGAGCATGGACTTCCTCGACAATGTGACCGTGTTCCATGACGTAATGACGGTCGGCAATAGGGGCAGCAAAACGGAAGTTCTGCTCCACCAACAGAATGGTCAAACCACGCTCCTTCAGTTTGACCAGAACTTCACCCAGCTTCTGGACGATAACCGGGGCCAGGCCTTCGGTGATTTCATCCAGCAACAGAATATTGGCACCCGAGCGCAGAATACGAGCCAGAGCCAGCATCTGCTGCTCACCACCCGACAAACGGGTTCCTTGGCTATAACGGCGCTCATAAAGGTTCGGGAACATCTCGTAAAGCTCATCAACGCTCATGCCGTCGGAACGAACCGAAGGTGGCAGCAACAGATTTTCTTCAACATTAAGACTGGAGAAAATTCCACGCTCTTCCGGGCAGTAGCCCAGACCCAGGTGCGCAATCTTGTGCGCGGGCATGTTGATGGTTTCATTTCCGTTGATATTGATGGAGCCGGTACGGCGACCCACCATATTCATGATCGCACGCAGCGTGGTGGAACGGCCGGCACCGTTGCGGCCCAACAGCGTTACCAGTTCGCCCTGCATCACAGTCATGTCAATGCCGTGCAGGATGTGTGACTCACCGTAAAAGGCGTGCAGATCATCGATACGCAGTTTTTCCCTATGCGTGCTCATGCCTGTACTTCCTCCTTGCCAGCTTGCTCAGCCGCTACCTGGGCATTGATACGGTCCTGCTCTTCACTGGCAGCCGTACCCATATAGGCTTCACGAACACGCGGGTCAGCCGAAACAGTTGCGTAGTCACCTTCTGTCAGAATGGCGCCACGCTGCAGAACAGTAATCTGATCGGCCAGTTTGGAGACCACATGAAGGTTGTGTTCAACCATCAAAATGGTTCGATCCTTGGATACTTTTTTGATCAGATCGGCCACCAGGCCAACATCCTCATGACCCATGCCCTGCGTCGGCTCATCGAGCAACATCAGTTCAGGTTCAAGTGCCAGCGTGGTGGCGATCTCCAGTGCACGCTTACGGCCGTAGGAAAGATCTACTGTTTGGGCATCGGCAAACTCAGCCAGACCCACAGAGTCGAGCAACTCGACTGCACGGTCGTTAAGCTTGTTCAGAACCGATTGCGGGCGCCAGAAGTGGAAACTGTTGCCCTCCTTGCGCTGCAAGGCGATGCGTACGTTTTCCAGCACAGTCAGATGCGGAAACACAGCAGAAATCTGGAAGGAGCGAATGACACCGGCACGGGCAATAGCCGCCGGTTTCATATCAGTGATGTCTTTGCCGTTGAACAGAATCTGGCCAGAAGTCGGCGTCAAAAACTTGGTCAACAGGTTGAAAACGGTTGTCTTGCCGGCACCGTTAGGACCGATCAAGGCATGTATATGGCCGCGAGTCACCTGGAGGTTAACATCGTCGACCGCGGTGAAACCCTTGAACGCTTTAATAAGGTTGCGGGTTTCGAGAACGTAGTCTGCACTCATGTGTAAACCAAGCCTCTTGTTGTTTTTATGCTGGCTTTCCGCACTTGGCGTCGAATTTTTTTGACCTTCACGTAAGGTACGAATGCAAACTAGCAATTTACCCTAGGGGAATACAATTACTACTTTGGTCTAACACATGCTGTTTTCATGCCTTAATTCGGCAACATTTCTATTATTAGTCAATAACTTAGAGGCTATTCGTTTTTTTTGATCAGACTAAAAAAAGCACAAGTGACACTTTACGTTAACGTAAACTTCATTTAGCCTCGGTAAAAACGATCACAACAGGATTGAAGCCTTGATAAGCAAGACCTACTCAATCAGCGAACTCGCCGCCGAGTTTGATGTAACCACCCGCAGCATCCGCTTCTATGAGGATCAGGGTTTGTTACACCCCTCTCGTCGAGGCCAGACACGCATATACAGCAGCAAGGACCGGGTTCGTTTGAAACTCATCCTTCGCGGCAAGCGTCTGGGCTTCTCACTGGCAGAGACACGTGAACTGTTCGATCTCTGGGATGACTCTCTGCTCGGCAGTGAAAAACAGCTTCATCTGCTGCTTAAAACCATCAGCGGCAAACGCGCCGAGCTGGAGCAGCAGTTAAAAGACATCGCAATGGTGCAACTGGAACTTGATAACGCGGAGTCGCGTTGCCTGGAAGCCCTGAGCGAACTCGAAAGCAAGAAAAAGGTTACTGCCGGATAAGCCCCTGGCATCGGCTCAATAACAATAAAGGTGGACTAGATGATCTCTGCATACTCTGAACTGAATTTCGGGTTGGGCGAAACCATTGACATGCTGCGCGAACAGATCAACAGCTTCGCCGCACAGGAAATCGCCCCTCGTGCTGAAGCAATCGATCATGAAAACGCGTTCCCTAACGATCTCTGGCAAAAATTCGGCGACATGGGTCTGCTGGGTATCACGGTCAAGGAACAGTGGGGTGGCGTAGAAATGGGCTACCTGGCCCATGTTATCGCCATGGAAGAGATCAGCCGCGCTTCCGCGTCTGTAGGCCTGTCCTACGGCGCTCACTCCAACCTCTGTGTGAACCAGATTCACCGCAACGGTAACGACGAGCAGCGCGCCAAGTATCTGCCCAAGCTGATCAGCGGCGAGCACATTGGCGCCCTGGCGATGTCTGAGCCAAACGCCGGTTCAGATGTCGTTTCCATGAAGCTGACTGCCCGCGACGCTGGCGACCACTATGTGCTGAACGGCAATAAAATGTGGATCACCAACGGCCCTGACGCCAACGTCTATGTCATCTATGCCAAAACCGAACCGTCTGCTGGCCCCAAAGGTATCACCGCTTTCATCGTCGAGCGCGATACCGAAGGCTTCACCCAGGCACAGAAGCTCGACAAACTGGGCATGCGCGGCTCCAACACCTGTGAGCTGGTATTCCAGGACGCCAAGGTACCCAAGGAAAACATCCTTGGCGAGTTGAACGGCGGCGTGAAAGTACTGATGAGCGGACTGGACTACGAACGCCTGGTACTGTCCGGCGGCCCGCTGGGCATCATGCAGGCTGCGATGGATATCGTGGTTCCCTACATCCGTGATCGCAAACAGTTCGGCCAGGCCATCGGCGAGTTCGAACTGGTCCAGGGCAAAGTTGCCGACATGTACACCCAGATGAATGCAGCCAAGTCCTACGTGTATATGGCAGCCATGGCCGCTGACCGTGGTGAGACCAGCCGTAAAGACGCCGCCGGCGCTATCCTTTACTCCGCTGAAATGGCGACCAAAATCGCCCTGGATGCGATCCAGCTGCTGGGTGGCAATGGTTACATTAACGAATTCCCCACTGGACGTTTGCTGCGTGATGCCAAGCTGTACGAAATCGGCGCCGGTACTTCCGAGATCCGCCGCATGCTGATCGGCCGCGAGCTGTTCCTCAACAAATAAGAATAAATGAACGTTCCCGGGCAGCCAGTCTGCCCGGCGCAGCGAGGAGCCCTTCGATGACTCAACTGCATAGCAAAGTAAATCCCCGCTCGGACGAGTTCCGTGCCAATCATGATTCCATGGAAGCTGCCGTAGGCGACCTGCGTGACAAAGTTGCCCAGATAGAACTGGGCGGTGGTCCCAAGTATCAGGAACGCCACCTGTCCCGTGGCAAGCTGCTGCCCCGCGAGCGTATCAACGCTTTGATTGACGAAGGCTCTCCTTTCCTCGAGCTGTCACAGATGGCCGCTTACAACGTATATGGCGAAGATGTACCCGCTGCCGGCATCATCACCGGTATTGGTCGCGTCAACGGCGTTGAATGCATGATCGTGGCCAACGATGCCACCGTTAAGGGCGGCTCCTACTACCCGATTACTGTTAAAAAGCACCTGCGTGCTCAGGAAATCGCCGAGCAGAACCACCTGCCCTGCATCTACCTGGTGGACTCCGGCGGTGCCAACCTGCCGCGTCAGGATGATGTATTCCCTGACCGTGACCACTTCGGTCGCATCTTCTTTAATCAGGCGCGCATGTCCTCCAAGGGCATCCCACAGATCGCCGTAGTCATGGGTCTGTGTACTGCCGGTGGCGCTTATGTACCGGCCATGGCCGACGAATCCATCATCGTACGCAATCAGGGCACCATCTTCCTGGCCGGTCCGCCGCTGGTGAAAGCCGCCACCGGTGAAGTGGTCAGCGCTGAGGATCTGGGTGGCGCTGACGTACACTGCAAAGTCTCCGGCGTGGCCGATCACTATGCCGAGAACGATCAGCACGCCCTGCAGATCGCCCGCGACTGCGTGAAGAACCTGAACCACCGCAAGCAGCTGAACGATCTCAACCTGCGCAAGCCGGAAGCACCACTTTACTCTGCTGACGAGCTGTACGGCATCGTCGGTACCGACCTGCGCAAGCCATTTGATGTACGTGAAGTTATTGCCCGCATCGTTGACGGCTCTGAATTCGACGAATTCAAGAAGTATTACGGCACCACGCTGGTGACCGGCTTTGCCCATGTGCATGGCTACCCGGTGGGCATCGTCGCCAACAACGGCATCCTGTTTGCGGACTCTGCGCAGAAAGGCGCCCACTTCATCGAACTGTGCTGCCAGCGCAAAATTCCGCTGCTGTTCCTGCAGAACATCACCGGCTTCATGGTGGGTCAGAAGGCCGAGTCTGAAGGTATCGCCAAGCATGGCGCCAAGATGGTAACCGCCGTCGCCTGTGCCAACGTGCCCAAACTGACCGTCCTGATCGGTGGCAGCTTCGGTGCTGGTAACTACGGCATGTGCGGCCGCGCCTATAGCCCCAACTTCCTGTGGATGTGGCCCAATGCCCGCATTTCGGTCATGGGTGGCGAACAGGCCGCTGGCGTACTGGCCACCGTCAAGCGTGACGGTATGGAGCGCACCGGCGAGGAATGGTCTGCCGACGAAGAGAAAGCCTTCAAACAACCGATCATCGACACCTATGAACACCAGGGCCACCCGTATTACGCCAGTGCCCGCCTCTGGGATGACGGCGTCATCGACCCGGCCCAGACTCGCGATGTCATCGGCATGGGCCTGTCCGCAGCGCTGAACAAACCGATCGACGAAACCCGCTTCGGCGTCTTCCGCATGTAAGCCCGCGTTGGCCAAGACAGGTATATAAAGGAAAGCGCTATGGAAAATAACAATAACACCGTGCTGCTGGAGGTCTCCGCCGAGGGCGTCGCCACGCTGACGCTGAATCGACCGGAGGTACACAACGCCTTTGACGATAGCATCATCGCAGCACTGATCGAGGCCCTGGAAGCCACCGACCGCAACCCCGAAGCCCGGGTACTGGTATTGCGCTCCAACGGCCGTAACTTCTCTGCCGGGGCCGACCTTGGCTGGATGAAGCGGATGGCACAGAACAGCCATCAGGAAAACCTTGAAGATGCAGGCCAGCTGGCCCGCCTGATGGAAGTACTGAACAATCTCAGCAAGCCAACCATCGGTCTGGTACAGGGTGCCGCCTACGGGGGTGCCGTAGGCCTCGCAGCCTGCTGCGACATTGTCATCGCCACTGAACAGAGCCAGTTCTGCCTGAGTGAAGTGAAGATCGGACTGATTCCGGCCGTGATCAGCCCCTATGTGGTTCGCGCCATCGGTGAGCGCCTTTCACGCCGCTACTTCCTGACCGCCGAGCCGTTCAGCGCGAAGATCGCCGCGGACGCCGGACTGGTGCATGAAGTGGTTCCGCACGCCGACCTACTGGATGAAGCCTGCAAACGCTTTATCAAGACACTGCGCCGCAACAGTCCTCAGGCAATGAATGCTGCCAAGGACTTGATCTTCGCCGTCAGCCAGAAACCCATTGACCAGTCGGTCATCGATGATACGGCTCACCGTATAGCCGATATCCGTGTCAGCGAAGAAGGCCAGGAAGGACTCAGCGCCTTCCTGGGCAAACGCACACCGAACTGGATCGAGGAATAAGTCATGTTTAACAAGATTCTGATTGCCAACCGTGGCGACCAGTTGCATCAGCAACTGGCGGCGAAGCCAAATTGCATGCCGATGCGCGTAGCGCATGCAGGTGATCTCGACACGGAGACCTCCCATGTTTAATAAAATCCTTATTGCCAACCGTGGCGAGATCGCCTGCCGAGTGATCCAGACTGCGCACCGTCTGGGTATCCGCTGCGTCGCCGTCTATTCCGAAGCGGACCGTCACTCCCGCCATGTTGCCATGGCCGATGAAGCCTTCCTGCTGGGCCCCGCGCCGAGCAGTGAAAGCTACCTGCGCGCTGACAAGATCATTGAAGTGGCCAAGGCCAGTGGCGCTCAAGCAATCCACCCGGGTTACGGCTTCCTGTCCGAGAACACCGATTTTGCCAAGGCGTGTGAAGCCAACGACATCGTATTTATTGGCCCGCCCGCTTCAGCCATCGCAGCCATGGGTTCCAAGTCCGCTGCCAAGGCGATCATGCAGGATGCAGGCGTACCGCTTGTGCCTGGCTACCATGGTGACGACCAGTCCCCTGAACTGCTGCGTGCCGAAGCCGAGAAGTGTGGCTTTCCGCTGCTGCTCAAGGCCGTCGCCGGTGGTGGCGGCAAGGGTATGCGTGTGGTTGAGGCCATGTCCGAGTTTGACGAAGCCCTGGCCGCTGCCCAGCGTGAAGCCAAGAATGCCTTCGGCAACCCGGATATGCTGATCGAGAAATACCTGACCCAGCCACGTCACGTTGAAATTCAGGTGTTCTGTGACAGCAAGGGTAACGGTGTCTATCTGGCAGAGCGTGACTGCTCCGTTCAGCGCCGCCACCAGAAGGTACTGGAAGAAGCCCCCGCTCCAGGGCTGAGCGATGAAACCCGCAAAGCAATGGGTGAATCAGCAGTACGTGCTGCACAGGCGATCGATTATGTCGGTGCCGGTACCGTTGAATTCCTGTATGACGTGGATGGCTCCTTCTACTTCATGGAGATGAATACCCGTTTGCAGGTTGAGCACCCGGTTACCGAAATGATCACAGGCCAGGACCTGGTTGAATGGCAGCTGCGTGTTGCCAACGGTGACGCCTTGCCGCTGCAGCAGGATCAGATTCGTCTGCGAGGCCATGCACTGGAAGCCCGTATCTACGCGGAAGACCCTGACAACGACTTCCTGCCGGCTACCGGCACCCTGCGCTACCTGCGTACGCCGGACGAAAATGCCCATGTTCGTGTCGACACGGGCGTGGTCGAAGGTGATGAAGTCAGCATCCACTACGACCCGATGATCGCCAAACTGATCGTCTGGGATGACAATCGTGAGCGTGCCATCAACCGTATGGTGCAGGCGCTTGAGGATTATCGTATCAGCGGTGTTAAAACCAATATCCGCTTCCTGCATGCATTGGCTGACTCTGCGCCCTTCCGCGAAGAGGAACTGGATACGGGCTTTATCGGCAAGCATGAAGACCTGCTCTTCCCGCCTGCCCGTCTGGACGAGAATCTCGGTCTGGTACTCAGCGCCTGCTTTTTCCTGCTGCGCAGCAAGGCTGAACAAACACTGCCCGCCGATCCGTTCTCGCCCTTCGCGCGTCAGAACAGCTGGCGCCTGAATTCACAGTATGCGCGCCCCATGACGCTGCTGAGTGATGATGTGCAGCACAAGCTGAGCATTCTGGAGCAGGATGATCACTACGAGATCAACATTGGCGACAGCAGCTACAACGTCCGCGCCAGCCTGAATGACGATCGCCTCCAGGCCACCGTCAACGGCCACCGCTTCAGCATCTGTGGCGATCTGCATCAGGATCAACTGGTGCTGTTCCATGCGGGCGAAACCTTCCACTGCGCGCAACACCGTGAGCAATATGGTCTTGAAGATCAGGCCAGCGAAGGTGGCCTGCAGGCACCGATGAACGGCTCGGTCGTTGCAGTACTGGTTAAAGCCGGCGACACGGTTGAAGCTGGCCAGACCCTGGTGATCATGGAAGCGATGAAGATGGAGCACTCCATCAAGGCACCTGCGGCCGGCACTGTCAGTGAAGTGTTCTTTGCTGAAGGCGATCTTGTCTCCGAAGGCGCAGAGCTGATCGCAGTCGACCTGAATGACGAGGAGGCCGCCTGATGAGCTTCCCGCAACAGGTCCGCATCGTCGAGGTTGGCCCGCGTGACGGCCTGCAGAACGAACCGGGACCGATCATCCCCACGGAGATCAAGGTCGAGCTGATCAACCGCCTGTCAGCTGCAGGCATCCAGCATATCGAAGCCGCCAGCTTCGTATCGCCGAAATGGGTGCCCCAGATGGGTGATGCTGCTGCCGTTATGGCCGGTATTGATCGCCGTCCCGGCGTAACCTATTCGGCTCTGACACCAAATGTGAAGGGGCTTGAAGGTGCGATTGCGGCCAACACTCCGGAGGTAGCGGTGTTTGCCGCCGCCTCCGAGGCGTTCTCGCAGAAGAACATCAATTGCTCGATTGCCGAGAGCCTTGAGCGCTTTGTTCCCTTGATGGAGCAGGCTCAGGCAGCCGGTATTCGCGTTCGGGGATACGTCTCAACTGTGCTCGGCTGCCCATATGCAGGGGATATCGATCCGGCTCAGGTTGCAGCTGTTAGCCGTGCCCTGCTGGATATGGGCTGCTACGAAATCTCACTCGGCGACACCATTGGCAAAGGCACACCGCTCAAGGCTAAGAAAATGCTGGAAGCTGTGGCAAAAGAGGTCCCCATGGATCGCCTTGCTGCCCATTTTCATGATACCTATGGACAGGCCCTGACCAATCTATACGCCGTCGTTGAAGAAGGTGTAGCCGTGATCGATAGCTCGACTGCGGGCCTTGGAGGCTGTCCTTATGCCAAAGGCGCCTCAGGCAATGTGGCAACGGAAGACGTGCTCTATCTGCTGCAAGGTTTGGGCATTGAAACCGGTATCGATCTGCAAGCCGTAGTGGATACAGGCCACTGGATTACACGTGAACTGGGCCGACATAACGGCTCCAAAGTCGCCCAGGCACTGGGCGAATGTAACCGATAAGCTCTGATTACTGAATTCTGATTACTAAATCCCGCATAACGATAATTAGGGGAAATACAGGATGTCACAGCCCGATCATATTACCGCTCTGGATTTGCCGATTCCTGAACGTCACCAGCTGCCTGAAGATGTGCAGAAATATTTCGGCAAGTGTGATGAAAAACTGGGCATGGTGCCCAACGTACTCACCGCCTACAGCCAGAACATGGCTCAGTTTGAAGTGTTTACCCGCTTCTATAATGAACTCATGTTCGGTGAAAGCGAATTGACCCCGCTTGATCGCGAGATGATCGCGGTGGTCGTCTCCTCCAATAACCATTGTTATTACTGCCTGACCGCTCACGGTGCTGCCGTGCGTGAATACTCCGGTGATCCGGCTCTTGGCGAATTGATGGTAATGAATTACCGCGCTGCGGAACTGGAGCCGCGCCAGCGTGCCATGCTGGATTTCGCCCATAAGCTGACCGTGACCCCTGCCGAGATTCAGGAAAGCGATCGCCAGGCGCTTCGTGACGCAGGTTTCAGTGAGCGTGGTATCTGGGATATCGCCAATGTGGCTGGCTTCTACAACATGACCAATCGCGTGGCCAGCGCGGTGGATATGCAGCCGAATCCTGAGTATCACGCCCGTTACCGCTAATCAGTTTTTTGTCATCAGACTGGATAACAACAAAAATTTGGAGTCATCACGATGAGCAACACACTTCCAAGCTACACCAGCAGCACTGCCGAAAAACCGCTGATCGGCATGACCATTGGCGATAAATTTGATGAAATTGCCAATCAGTACCCGGACAACGATGCCCTTATCGTGCTGCATCAGGACATCCACTGGACTTATCGCGAGCTGCAACAGCAGGTCAACCAGTGCGCTCGCGCCCTCTTGGCGCTTGGCGTCCGTAAGGGTGACCGTGTCGGTGTCTGGTCACCTAACTGTTCTGAGTGGACCGTCAGCCAGTTCGCCACCGCCAAGATCGGCGCCATCCTGGTGAACATTAACCCGGCCTACCGTACTCACGAGCTGGAATACGCATTGAATCAGTCCGGTGCCCGTTTCCTGATTACGGCTGACAGTTTCAAGTCTTCAGACTACCGTGGCATGCTGTATGAGCTGGCCCCTGAGCTGAAAGCCTCTGCCGAAGGCAAGCTCAAATCGCAGAAGCTGCCGGAACTGGAATGCGTCATTAACCTTTCCAGTGAAAAGCACGCTGGCATGTGGCGCTGGGCTGACATGATGGAACAGGCCGAGCAAACCAGCGAAAAAGACTTGGCAGACCTGCAGGCCACTCTGCAGTTCGATGAAGCGATCAACATTCAGTACACCTCGGGCACCACGGGCTTTCCCAAAGGCGCCACCCTGTCGCACCACAATATCCTGAACAATGGTTTCTTCGTTGCTGAAAGCATGGGCTTCACCAGTGAAGACCGTCTGGTCATTCCGGTACCGCTGTACCACTGCTTCGGTATGGTGATGGGCAACCTGGGTTGCGTTACCCATGGCGCAACCATGATCTACCCGGATGAAGGATTTGAGCCGACCTCTGTGCTCAAGGCGGTTCACTCTCAGAAGGCTACCGCCCTGTATGGCGTACCGACCATGTTCATTGCCGAGCTGGATCATCCGGAGTTCGAGAGCTTTGATCTGTCGACCCTGCGCACCGGCATCATGGCAGGCTCCATCTGCCCCACCGAAGTGATGAAGCAGGTGATCAATAAGATGAACATGTCCGAGGTACAGATCGCCTACGGCATGACTGAAACCAGCCCGGTATCAACTCAGACCGGCGCCAATGACAGCATCGAAAAGCGTGTTTCTACCGTGGGTCGTACCCAGCCACACCTGGAAAGCAAAATTGTCGATCCGGGTACTGGTCGCATCGTGCCCCGCGGTGAAATCGGTGAGCTGTGCACCCGTGGCTATAGCGTGATGCTGAAGTACTGGAACAACGAGCACGCCACTGCGGATGCTATCGACGAAGCTGGCTGGATGCACACGGGTGACCTGGCAACCATGGACGATGAAGGCTACATCCAGATCGTCGGACGCATCAAGGACATGGTGATTCGCGGTGGTGAGAACGTTTACCCGAAAGAGATCGAAGAGTTCCTCTACACTCATCCGGCCGTATCCGAAGTGCAGGTAACCGGTGTTCCCGACAAAAAGTACGGTGAAGAGCTGATCGCCTGGATCAAATTGCACCCGCATGCGGACGCAGTCACTGGCGATGACCTGCGCGACTTCTGCAAAGGCAAGATCACTCACTTCAAGATTCCGCGTTACTTCAAATTTGTCGACGCCTTCCCGATGACGGTCACCGGCAAGATTCAGAAGTTCAAAATGCGTGAAATTTCAATTGCCGAACTGGGTCTGGACGACTAAGCAACCGTTCTGCCCCTTCAGGAGGACAACGCCGGCTTTATGCCGGCGTTTTGATTATGAGTATCGACAAGCATTATCAGCAGCAACTCAACCCCAACGCAGTCATCCAGCGCGTGCGTGAACACTTCCCTGTTGGTGCCAACCTCTATCAGCTGGCACCAGTGGATCAGCTGCATATTGGCGGCATTAAGGCTTCAGAGCGCTTGTTACGCCATCTGGATCCTCTGAAACATCAGCACGTACTTGATATAGGCTCAGGCGCCGGTGGCTTGATGCGCCAGGCAGCCAGTCTGGGCATCAATATGATTGGCCTGGATATAACACACGACCTCAATCGACTGAATCAGGGGTTAAACGCCTGCTATGCTCAACCGGTTCACAACCGGGTTATCACCGGTGATGCCCATCATCTGCCTTTTGCAGATGCCAGCATTGACCTGATTCTGTTTCAGCACAGTTTTTTGAATATGCCGGATGACAGACAAGTACTGAGCGAGTGCAGGAGGATCCTCAAGCCTGGCGGCCAACTGGTCATGCATGAAGTCATTAAAGGACAGCACCCGGAGGCAATCCGTTATCCTGTGCCTTGGGCTGAAACAGCCTCACAGTCCCATCTGCTCTCTAAGAAGGAACTGCTTGGTCGTTTGAGTCAGGCTGGTGTCGAGATACTAAGCTTTGAGGACTGGAGTGAGAAGGCTATCGAATGGCGTCGTCGCCAACTAGACAAGGAGACAACCGGTACAGCCGAAAAAGCACCTCTCTCGCCGGCCATGATACTGGGTTCTCGTTTTGCCACCATGGGCAAAAACCTGGTCCATAATCTGGAGAGTGATGCCATTCGGGTGATAGAGATTACCGCCAAAGCCTCGGGCTGAGCCCTACAGCCCGTTAGTGCTCTCTGGATTCATATTTATCAAGCTTGTTATAGAGCGTTTTGACACTGATACCCAACTCCTGCGCCGTCTGTGTTTTGTTGCCATCATTTTCGGACAAGGTTTGGGTAATCGCTTCACGCTCGATGACTTCCAACGATGTTCTGGTTGGCACGTCCAGACGACCGTCAAAATTGGGTGGCGGGCTTTCAAGTGCCAACTGCTCTTCTGTAATCACTTCATCCGCCAATATTGCCGCACGCTCGATGACATGTTTCAGCTCACGAACATTGCCCGGCCAATCATAGCTTTGGATTGCCTCTGCGGCGGGATGGGTGAATCCCAGCTGCTCACCCTCGGTCGCATTACGATAGGCCAGAAAGTGCTCTGCCAGGCCGATCACATCTCCCTCACGGTCACGTAACGGTGGCACACTGATTGGAAAATGGGCTAAACGGAAATACAGATCTTCTCGCAGATACCCCTCTTCGATCGCACGCTGCGGGTCGCGATTGGTGGCTGCAACAACTCGAACATCAGCACGTAACAGCCGCTGCCCACCTACAGGCTTGTACTCGCCTGTTTCAAGTACACGCAGTAGCTTCACCTGCTGCTCAAGAGGCATTTCAGTCACTTCGTCGAGGAAGAGCGTTCCGCCCTCAGCCTGTTCAAACACGCCCTGATGATCACGCACAGCACCTGTAAAGGCACCCTTAACATGTCCAAACAGCTCACTGTCGATGAGTTCAGGACTCAATGCACCACAGTTAATCGCAATGAAGGGGGCTTCTGAACGTGCACTGGCAAGGTGAATGGTATTGGCAACCAGCTCCTTACCCACACCGCTTTCACCTTCAATCAACACATTGGCAGTAGATTTGGCCACGCGACGCAGCGTGCGGTAGAGCTGCTTCATCACAAGGGAGGACCCCACTAACAAACCAAACTGGTCTAATGAACTGGAACTGATGGCGGGGTTGTTGCCGCTGTCTGATTCCAGCTCCAGAGCAAGGTCATTGCAAAGCTCCTGCAGGTACTCTGGATCGACGGGTGGTCTCAGGTGCACGGCAGCCGATTGCTTAACCAAATCGTCCAGCTGTGGATCTGGTGTTCCCGATGATACAAACACAAACTCAACAGTATTGAGGACACCAGCCCCGATGAGTCGCTCAGATTGGGCCTTGGTGATTGCGTCACACTCAATGATCGCAATGGAAGGAGCCAGCTCGATCAACTCCTGCGCCCAGTCACCTGTACTCTGATAGATATCAAAGTCGCCCAGCGCTAAACACTGGTTGAGCAGATCACGCTGCTGTTCCGACTCCAGATAAACAAATGCCCTTGGCTTTTTCATTGAAACTCCCTGTCCATTACTAGAGGTATTAAACCACCCTGTAAAAATTTCTGACGCCTTATAAAAAATACCGTCTAAGGCCTTTGAGTGACACCCAAAACCACCAATTAACAGCAGGTTAAGGACTGGTACGTGAATTGAATGTGAATTGAGCACTTTCGTGATTTGAATAAAGACGATTTCTGTATGACATACCGATCTCATGATGAAAACGCACTGCTGTCATTTGCCGATAGCCTATCGAACCAATCATTAAGACTAGCCCTTATCAGCAAAGAATCCCGCGGGCTGGACAGTCGTCAGCGCTTAAACGCGCTCAGCCGTCATCACCGTTCACTATCAAGATTTTTGTTCTCTTGTATACAGACTCGCTCCGTACATCCTGTCTGCACTCAAGGAGATCACGTGCTTCGGGAACTACCACCCTGCCAATCTGAGCAGGGATTCCCGGATTCGCAGGATATATGGCTTGAACATCAACACTTGATCGATGAAGGCAAGCAGTACCTCAGTAATGTCCAAACACCTGAACTTAGATTGGCGCTGGCAGACGTTCTTGCCGCGCTGGTTCTGTCAGGTGAACCAGGCACAATGCAACAGACATATCCTTTGGATGACTGAGGGAATTAATTACATACCAACAGGTAAAAAGTTCACTTATCCAACCCTTACAATAAAGGCCAATCCTAATAAAATCTTTTAAATTCAGACAGATATAAATTGGCACGCTATTCGCTATGTAACCAAGTGACTACTTTGAAAAGGAGATTTTCATGAACAAGCTAGCCAAAACAATGACTGCCATTTCTCTTTCGGGGGTTCTGCTTGGAGCCAACCAGGCTATGGCAAACGATTGGAAGGACAAGAGTCACGATGCCTGGCTAGACGGCAAGGCTGAAACCGTGCTGCTCATGAACACAAATCTGAATTCATTCGACATCAATACCGACGTCAATCAGGGTACTGTCATTCTCAGCGGTAAGGTTGGCAGCGAAGTCGATAAGGATCTGGCCGAGGAGCTGGTCGAAGGTATTAAAGGCGTCAAGATGGTTGAGAACGAACTCAGCGTCGTTAACGAAGGCAAGGAGGAAGACAGCTCTCTTGTAGCCTCAATGACAGATGCCAAGGTCACAACCGTGCTCAAATCACGCTTCATGTTTGAACCGGAAGTCAGCGCCATCGATATCAATGTGGATACCAAGGACGGCGTGGTCACTTTGAACGGCAAGGTCTCCAGCGCAGCTGAAAGCGATTTGGCAGAAGCCATTGCACGTAAGGCAGACGATGTTAAACGTGTCGTTAACAATCTGGAAGTTGCCCAGAGCTAACGTTTGAGCGTCACCCCCTTCTCCTGAATAAGACAAAGGGCCTCATATGAGGCCCTTTGCTTTGACTAACCGGATATCAGGTTTCTGGACAGTCAATCAATCCGCCAGAACCAGCTCGACTCGACGGTTTTCAGTTCTACCGGACTCTGTTGAGTTACTCATCACAGGGCTGACAGGACCGACACCTACTGACTTCAAACGACCAGCGGAGATACCATGCTGCTGTACCAGTGTTTGCACAACGGTCTCGGCACGATCCTGGCTCAGCTTCATATTGAAATCGAACTCACCCTGGCTGTCGGTATGCCCAACCACGTAAAACGACTGAGCTTCGTGCTTGGCCAGGTATTCAGCGATGGTTGCAACCACATCAGCAGACTCTGCTTTCAAGCTTGCCTTGGCGGTATCAAACAGCACACCGTCCAGCTCAACCTTACCGGTTTCTGCCAGCGCCTTGCTCATGCCATCCAGGTCGATACTGATGCGATCATCATCCAGGGACTCAATCTCGCCAATATCAAGAACCACTTTGGTTGGGAAACTGCCGCCGCTGTATCCAGCGACCAGCAAGGTTGCATACACCTCCTTTCCCTGAACATCAGCTTTACCAGACCAGTAGAAATACTGATAGCGGCTTCCGTGCAAGTTTGGTGCATCCAGACCCTTATCACGACCTCGGCGAGCCGAGTTGCCATACCAGTAGAGCTTGCTTACGAATTTCCCACCACATTCATCATCGTTGCGGCAGGTAAAAATAGGTGTAAATCCAGCTTTAGAAAAAGCTTTTTCATAATTACGGAAAATTTGAAGGGCAGAATATTTTTTATCGTTTGCCTCATACCCCAGCGTGGTTACCTTTCCTTCCAGGCGCAACACGGGAGGCAGCTCACCGTCTGTTCGCGGCCCGGTTGCGACAAGAAATTCATCATACTCGCTGGTGTAATAGCTGTTGATATGAGTGTCAGGGAAGCGGGAAAGCAATGGGTGGTCTTCAGATCCACGCACATCCTTATTGGCAAAAGCCGGGACCGCAATCAACGCGGATAATACACAGGGCAAGAGAGACTTGAACATCATGAAGGGTTCCTTGTTCATGTAAATTCGTGTGGGGGCCAGACCCTTGCCGGTCTGGATCCAGCCTTAGGGCTGTTAAAAAGCCCCAGTCGGCAAAAACCGCTGGGGCTTATCGGTAAGAACTCAACTCAGGATCAGATATCCTGAACGTCGAACTCTACCGCAGGATTCACATCAGCTTCGTAATCGATACCGTCGATGCCAAAACCGAACAGCTTAAGGAACTCGTCCTTGTAGAGCTGGTAATCCGTCAGATCGAACAGATTGTCACTGGTAACCTGAGGCCAGAGGTCACGACAGGCCTGCTGCACATCATCACGCAGCTCCCAGTCGTCCATGCGGTAGCGGTTACCTTCATCCATTTCCGCACCCGTGCCATACAGGCCGGTGTTAAACAGACGGTGAACCTGCTCCATACAGCCTTCATGCAGGCCTTGTTCACGCATAACCTTAAAGACCATGGACAGGTAAAGCGGCATAACAGGAATAGCAGAGCTGGCCTGAGTCACAACTGATTTAAGGACGGCAACATTAGCCTGACCGTTGTGAGCAGCTGAAAGCTTGTTGTTCAGCTCGTCTGCGGCACGATCCAGATCCTGTTTAGCCTTGCCAAGCGCACCGTGCCAATAGATCGGCCAGGTGATATCGGTTCCAATATAGCTATAGGCAACTGTTTTGCAGTTGTCAGCCAGAACACCCGCTTCTTCCAACGCGTTGATCCATAGTTCCCAATCCTCACCACCCATGACGGTGACAGTGTTGGCCACTTCTTCTTCCGTCGCAGGTTCAATCTCGGCTTCGGTGATCACGTTTTTGTTGGTGTCGATAGCTGTCGAACGGTACGGCTCGCCAATCGGCTTAAGCACGGAACGAACAACTTCACCGGTATCCGGCATTTTACGTACCGGAGAAGCCAGCGAGTAAACAACGAGATCAACCTGACCCAGGTCTTCCTTGATCAGATCAATGGTTTTCTGTTTGGCGTCATGAGAGAAGGCGTCGCCGTTCAGGCTCTTGGAGTAGAGACCGGCTTCTTTCGCAAGCTTGTCGAAGGCCGCGGCGTTGTACCAGCCAGCAGTGCCCGGCTTGCGCTCAGTACCCGGCTTTTCAAAGAAAACACCGATGGTGGCAGCATCGCTACCGAATGCAGCTGCGATGCGAGAAGAAAGACCGTAGCCACTGGAAGAACCAATCACCAGAACGCGTTTGGGGCCGTTTTCGATTTTGCCCTGAGCCTGGGTGTACTGGATCTGCTCGCGAACGTTGGCTTCACAGCCAACCGGGTGGGTAGTGGTGCAGATAAAGCCACGAATTTTCGGTGTGATAATCATAAGCGAATTTGGTGCCGTAATTGTCAGAAACAAATATTTTCGGGTACAAAATTCCGCTTAAGATACCGTATTTACTGCACCGACAACAGCTTTGCAGCTATAAGGCGCTGTTCGGCAGCCACTTATCGACAAGTGGCGCCGTACAGAAACAACTCAACCGCCTGCTCAACCGCCAATTCACGCTCTGCCTGGGTAATTTGCATCCCCATGAGTGCACGCAGCTGAAAATTGCCTTTCACCATTTCCATAAACTGGTAGGCCGCCATCTCGGTATCACGAATCTTCATGCTGCCTTGATCAACCTGCGACTGAAGATAGGCACCCAGTTTATCGTTGATACGCTTGGGACCCTGTTCGTAAAACAGAGACTGAATGCGTTCACGCTCGCTGCTGCAGTCCATAGTAACCAGTCGATACAGGCCAACAGCTTCAGGTGAAAGCACACGTTCGAGCATAAGATGCCCGTAACGTTTGAGCGCCTGCTCCGGGGTTTCCTGACGCTTGATGGCACATTCGACTGCTTCAAACGCACTGAATACTCGGTTTGAAGTCTGCGTCATCATCGCTTCAAACAGACCCAGTTTGTTACCAAACAGGCGGTAAAGCGTACTCAGGGAACCACCCGCGCGGCACATGATGTCGCTGATGCTGGCATTATCAAAACCCTGCTCGATAAATACATCGCGGGCTGCATCAAGAATACGTTTTTGGCGCTCAAGGCCCTTAGGGGTCAAACCACAGGGACGCACTTCTGGCTCTGGGTGATCGTTACTCATGGCTCTTTCTTTGTGTAAATGCTGCGACATTATAACAGGCCACAGCGATTTATTTCGCACTCACATCAATGGACTTGGTACTTTATTGTAATGTATATTACACTACACTTCAGTTGTTTCCTCATACTTGTACTGGCTCATCGGCATTCGCCAAGAGCCAGCTCTTTTTTCCATACTTTTTCGATGAATACAGGTTACCCATGAGTGCCAAACCCACCCCTATTCCGGGCTTGATCCTTATGCTGGCTGCGTTGACTGCTTTAGCCCCCTTATCCACTGACGCTTACTTGCCAGCGATTCCATCCATTGCCGAGGGATTGAGGGTAACCATTCATGATGTAGAGCTTTCTGTAAGCCTGTTCCTGGCCGGTTTTGCCTGTGGCCAGCTCACAGGCGGTCCTCTGTCTGATCACTATGGCCGGCGTCGTGCTATCGCCTTGGGTTTGAGCGTGTTCTTTATAGGCGCAACCTGGGCATCCCTGACCGGAAGCATTGGTGAACTTTGGACAGCTCGCATACTACAGGGTTTCGGCGGTGGATTAAGCGTGGTCAATTCGATGGCCATTATCCGTGACCGCCACTCAGTGCTCAAACCATGGGCAAGATGGCCAATATTTTGATGCTGGCCCCCTTGCTTGCACCGGTACTCGGCACCGTTCTGTTAGAGCTCGGCAATTGGCGCCTGATTTTCATTTTCCTGTCCGTCTATTCGCTCCTGTTGCTGGCAACCCTGATGCTGCGATTGCCGGAAACGCGCCGTCCCAGTCTGGAGCCTCGACCGAACCCGATACAGGCCTACCTGAATGTAATTCGTCACCGCACCGCCCGAGGCTACCTCTGCTCCCTGGCCTGTGCCTATGCGGGCATGTTTGCGTTCATCACAGGCTCCTCCGGTAGCTATATTCATCACTACGGTGCCAGCCCCGCGCTCTACACCATCCTGTTCGGGCTGAATATCCTGACCCTGCTGGGATGTAATCAGCTCAACATTCGACTGTTGCACCGCTATTCGACCCAACAACTGCTTCAGGTAGGCCAGCGTGTTCAGCTAACGACGGGTCTGCTGCTGGTCATTGCCTATCTGATATTTGATGCACCGTTGGCCGTTATCGTCGTACTGATCATGCTGTACATCGGTGTGCAGGGCTTCGTGATTTCAAACGGTATGGCGGGTACCAGTGAGTTTTTCCCACACTCTGCAGCTACCGCCACTGCCCTGCTCGGAGCCTGCGGTTTTGGCCTTGGTGCCCTGGCTGGGACACTGGTTGGCATTCTTGGGGACGGCACACCTCTGCCAATGTTGGGGGTAATGCTGGGAACGACTCTGTTGGGTAATCTACTGGGATGGTGGCTGCTGCCACGAGCACAGAGCAACCTCAAGGTTGCAGTAGACGAAAGCTGAACTCAACCGAATCCACGTTTCCCGCACTATCAACCGCACTGACTCTATACTGGCCTGAGTGGGCCAGTTTCAGTGTCTGGTGATCCTTACTTGAGCCTGACAATGGTTGACCATCCAAATACCATTGAACATCACCACGGGCCCCTACCAGTTTAAGATCTACCTGAAGCTCATCACGCCCAGCCGGTAACAGAAGCTGACTACCTGCCTCAACGCCAATAATCTTTACAGGCTCTGACAACCCCAAAGCGGCCTCACAGCCAGGTGCAGCGGCAGGCAAACGGGCATTACGGCGCCACTCTGTTCGCACCCAAGGCTCCGCTGCTTGAGGCCAGAGTGCTATCTCCCTCATTTCCGGTTTGACCACTTCAGGCCCGCAACCAGGCAAATGTCTAAGGCCTGTGACAGGGTCAACCTGAACACGACGAACCAATCCGGCCATGGTTATCCCGGGTGATTGCGGCAACGTTAAAGGCGCAGCCCCATTCAGTAACCACGCATGATGACGCTGCATGCAATTGCTACCGACATTGGCCACATGTGATGCCATTGAGCCAATCGGCCAACATACTTCAGTCTTGTTTACTGAATCGGGTTTGGGAATCGAAGCATCGATCTGTCCCAGGCGTTCATACACTCTAAACAGTAATGGCGCCGCCAGGCTGCGGCCACTCTCACCTGGGCTTGGGTTGCCATCTGGCCGTCCAACCCAAACACCCAGCGTCCAGTTTGCATCGACGCCCATGGCCCAGGTGTCCCTGAAGCCATAACTGGTACCTGTTTTCCAGGCCAGTGACCATTCGCGCTGCCCCAGAGCACCCAAGGCACGCCAAGGGTCCTGAGCCAACATACGCCATATGATCCAGGCTGCACCGCGGCTAGACATCCAGCGTGAAACCTCTGGGCTGGATGACAACAAACGAGGCTGCCCGGCCATACCTTCACGCCCCAAAGAGGCATAGGCGCCCAACAGGGATTCGAGACTGGTGCCCGCGCCCCCTAACACCAATGCGCTGCTAGGTGCTGCATTGCCAGGCATATCCAATTTCAACCCGGCATTGCGCATGCCTGCCAGGAAACGCTCCGCGCCCAGATGCTCTACCAACTGAACCACTGGCAGATTCAGGGAACGTTGCAAGGCATTCTGTACCGTAACAGGGCCGGCAAAACCACCCGTGAAATTATGTGGCCGATAGTTAAGGCCATATCGTGGTGTATCCAAGAGCAGTGAATGCGAATGAATCAGTCCTTGATCCAAGGCTTGCGCATAGGCAAAAGGCTTGAGCGTGGAACCTGGGGAACGTATCGCAGCTGTCATATCTACGTGGCCATGACGCTTTTCATCTCCAAATTCGGCCGATCCTACATACGCACGCACGCTCAGGTCATCATTACGCATGACCATCAGCGCCAAAGACTGATGCTCAACCAGGCGCTGGCGATAGTCTTCAACCAGGCCCTCCAGATCCCGCTGCAGGTCTGCATCAATTAGGCTCTCTATCGTCAGGCAGTCAGAACACTCCTGACGCAAACGCCTGGCTAACAGGGGTGCCAACACGGGTGAACGAGGAGGCAAGGCAGCAACGGTTTCTTGTAACGCCTCATCGACGCGATCGTTGCTCCAGAGTCCAAGCGCATGCATGCGCTTGAGTACCTTATCTCGCGCCGCACGCGCGCGCTGAGGATAGCGATCCGGTCGCCACTCACTGGGCCGCTGTGGCAGAACGGTAAGGAGTGCGGCCTCAGCATCACTCAGCTCAAGCGCGGGCTTACCAAAATAATGCTGACTGGCAGCCTCCACCCCCGAGAGCATGCCGCCGTAGGGGGCGAGGTTAAGATAGAGTTCGAGGATTTCCCGTTTGCTGTAGTGCCATTCAAGTTGAAAGGTGCGCAGCACCTGCTTCACCTTCCCTTTCATGGTGCGCGGGTAAGGATCCAGCAGCCCTGCCACTTGCATGCTAAGCGTAGAACCACCGGATACTACCTCACCTGCTGCAAGGTTTTGAAAGGCAGCACGGGCTAACGCCAGTGGATTAACACCAGGGTGATAGTAGAAAGCTCGATCTTCATATGCCAGCAGCTGTTCCAGATAGACCGGTGCTACGGAATCAACCTCCGCAGGATAGCGCCAGGTTTCATCGGGTGCGGGGAAGGCACGCAGCAGTTGTCCATCATGAGCCAGGACTCGAACCGAAGGGGGGGCGGGCTGCGGCAAAGGATAGGCCCGATCAAGGATCAGGCCTATTACCGATGCAACACCTGTCAGCACTGCGGCCGACAGTAGCCAGCGATACCTCTTTTTCATATCAACGTGCGCGAATAACCATCATTTCGCTGTCCCCGCCCTGATGGCGGATTTCCGGGCTGTACATCGATTCTGCAAAACTCGGAGGAACACGGTATTCACCCGGTGTTACCGCTCGCGCCAGATAATAGAGGCGTGCGCCTCCGTAACCCAGGTTGAGTGCTGCCACATAGCGATCATCACGGTACTCCTGGTGGCGCAGGTCCAACATCGCCATCATGTCGGCGACACGATTGCCTTCCACCTGAAGGTCACCGGCATCCATGCTGTTGGCCAAATTCTGGTTTTCCAATTCCAGCCCGGCTGGCAACAGATCAACGATCAACGCATCTGAGACAGGATCCTCACTGAGCACCTGCAGTTCAACCAGCACCTGATCACCGGTTTTCAGCTTGCTGATATCCAGTGGCTGGCCCTTGGCATCCAGGAATCGGCGCTCGACCTTCATGCCCTGACTGATAGCCGCAGGTGGCTGAGTGGTATAGCCCTGAACCTTCAGGTTGAACCAGAGCGCATGATCAGTCGGGTTTTCCAGCACCAGCCCCTGTAATACATCATCACCACGGGCACTCAAACTGTAGCTACCCTGTCCGCTCAGCACCTTGTCCCAGATACCGCTCAGATGTACTTCAACACTGTCACCCGAAAGGCTAGCCAAACGATTACCTGCCAGGAACAGTGCATTGCGTTCCTGAGTACTGAACCACTGACGCCCAGACAGGCTTGCCTGGAGTCGATCAAGTACCGGTAGCCATTGGGTTTCAGGACTATCCACTTCGAGTAACCAGAACAACGCCAGAGCTCGATCACGGACCAAACTGCCGTAATCCGTGTGGTCGAATTTATCCTTGGACAAAGCAACCAGGGCACGATCCAACGCCTGTTCCGCTCGACGCTCATCTCCAGCCGCTCTCAACGCCAGCCCCAACTGCAGCATGGCCAACGGAGGCGTATTTTCGGCGTGGTGATCCAGCAAGTTTCGCAGCTCGGCCAGCGGCGCCTGGCCTGAGCGGGCCAGCACCTGAGCGGCATACGCGCGCACGGCGACGCGTGAACGACGATCATGCAGCAATTCTCCATTGATACGGTTGGGGTGGCGCAGATAACGCGCGACCTGCTCCAGTGCCAACTTAAGGCCTGGCTCGGACACTGTGTAACCGGCATCGCGCGCACGCAACAGGAAGTCCGTGATGTAAACGCTCAGCCAGGGCTCCTCTGGACTTTGATCACTCCAGAGACCAAAACTGCCATTGTTACGCTGCATACCGAACAGACGACGGATCGCCAAGTCTATTGCTGCGGTGCGTTCTTCCGCTGCATCAGCTTCCAGCCCCCAGTCCCTCAGCTGGTCACCCTGCACATAAATCTGCGGGAAGACACCACTGGTGGTCTGCTCTGCGCAGCCATATGGATAGGCTTTAAGGGCGTCGAAATGACGTGCCAGATTCAGTGGCGAATGGCGTGACAAGCTCAATTGTGCATTCAATGAATCGGTCTGTAGCCCTTCCAGTGCGGCGCCACTCAAATCAAACGAGGCACCAGCAACAACAGGTTGCTGCCAGTTCAATGCCTGCGCAGGCCAGGCAGGACGAACACCCAAACTCCACTCACGATTAAGGTCAGCCTCGCCCTCAATTCCACCCACATGCAAATGCAACGGAACCTTGCCCATGGCGATCTCCGCTGTTACCGGCAGCATCCGGGTGACCTTTTCGCCAGCATCAAGTTCGATGTCTGATTGCCAGGTGCTTGAACCTGACGTAAACACCAGTCCCTTACCGGCATTTAATTCAACACTAAGTGTCTGTGCTTGCTCCGTGCGGTTATGCAGATCCAGCGTCAGCTGGCTTTTGTCTCCCTGCGCCATGAAGCGCGGGCGATTCAATTCCGCCACCACTGGTGCGACGACAGGCACTTCATGATCCGCCGCGCCCAGCGCCTCATCCGAGAAAGCAACCGCCATGAGCCGGATACGGCCATTAAAGGCAGGCAAATCAACTGGAATACTGGCACGGCCCTGCTCATCTACATCCACCGCCCCGGAAAACAGCGAGAGAATTTGTACGTCACTGGGCGGTTGTGCACCACCACGGCTAAGATCCGCATCGCCACCATAACGCAGACGTGCCAGTGCACCGGCTTCGGCGTCAATCAGATCACCATAGTTATCTCGCAGATCAACACGGTAGGCACCCGGGCTAAAGAACCAATCAAGCGGATCGGGTGTCGTAAAGTCCGTAATGGACAGCACACCTACATCGACAGCCGCCAGGGTTACCCTGACTTCATCAGGCAGCTCACCACTTTCTGCTGCAGAAACCTGAACCGGGACCTCGACACGCTGTTCCGGGCGCAACTCAAGCGGCATTTCGCCGAAGTTAACCTGCAACTCACGCTCTCCCGGCGCCACAGGAACAGGCTCCAGACCCAGCATGCGTCTGGGCAGCGTGCGCTCACGCTCATCACCAGGCTGAAGCAGTACAACACTGGCAAAGAGATCCTGTCGCAGCCATTCCGGCTTGAGTTTCACACTGACCTCTGCACCTTCAGCCGGAATGCTGATCGGTTCACGGTAGAGCAGTTGATCCGTTTCCAACATCAGGTAACCTTCACCGGCTGCCGGTGGGCGCACCTGGATACGCAGTTCATCACCTTCACTGTACGCTTGCTGGTTCAGTGTCAGGCCCACACGATCAGGGCGCCCTGCCATCACCTTGGCATCGGGGTCCCAGCCGGCACGGAATCGATAGGCCGAAACCTGACCACTAGCCAGGTCTTTGACTTCGATACGGTAGTAGCCCCACTCCGTGGGGAAACTGATTTCAGTACTGTCACCAGCCTTCAAACTGACTGAACGCTGATCAACCGTGTAATGACGCTCTGTGTACTGGCTTTGCCAGCCTTCGGCATCACTCCAACTCCAGTGGTAGTCCCGCCGCTCACGAATCAGGCTGACATCCAGTTCTTCTGATGCCAGTCGGTCAATACCGTTCGTCATTACCAGTTCAAACGCGGCTTCGCCTTCATAGTCGACCACATCCTTTTCAAACAGGGGACGAATGCCCGGCAAGGTGTCGGCTGGCATTACGACAGAAGTTGCGCGGCGGGATACAGGACGACCACCGCTATCAAGCAGACTGGTATAGGCGGTTAAGCTCAACGGGCTGGTGAGTTCTTTCCAATAGGACTCGACTTCAAGGTCAGCACGCCCTTTTTCATCAAGCTCGACTTCCTGCAGATCCTCCCAACGCTCAAGCTCGGTATCATTCGGGTGGCCGAAGTAGAAATCCTTGAACGCTTCGAACGGGTGCGACTCCAGCTTTGCAATCAATTGAGACTGCAAACGGTTACCTGAGGCAGGTGCACCGTAGAGATAGTCACCCTGCACTTCTACATTAAAGTTGGCATCTGGTTGGATACGCTGATCTGTTTGCAGTGTGAGCGCCAGGCGTTCAGGCAAAAAGGTTTCAATCTGAACCGGATAATCGCGCTCAGTGCCATCAGGCAGCAGGATACGAAAACGCCACTCGCCCGTGGCCGCATCGCTGGGCAGCGGCAGACTGATTTCATAATAATTCAGTGCTTCAGGCTGGATGTTCTGACTGGAAACGACCCGCCCATCCGGCTGGATCAGACGTGCCTGAAGGGGAATCCCCGGCACGGCACCCGCGGCACTTGAACGTAGCAAGGCACTGAACACCAGGGTTTCACCGGGACGATAGATATCACGGGGGCTATAGATGAATACTTCCTGCGCACTGCGCACAGGACCATTGACCGGAAATTCGGCCAGATCCAGCCCCTGCCCTTTCAGGCGCACAAGGGAGAGCTGACGCCCCAGCTTCAATAGCAGCAGGCGAGCATCGCTGAATTTGCCCCGCCTTAATAGCTCAGGCGCCAGTACAGCCTGCCCCTTACGATCAGTGCTGGCTTCTAACAGAGTGTTCCCATTTTCATCCAGCAGCTGTAGCTGAACATCTTCAACAGCATCGGTTGTCGCCAGGCTATTAACCTGCACGTTTAATTGATCCGGGTACAACCTTACCTGTGCACCCAGGTCGGTTACTGTGAACCAGGTCGCCGGGTAGCGGTATTCAATACCACCCGCTTCACGCATCACCGCCAGATATACACCCGCTTCCTGCAGCGGGTCCATATCCTGTACCGGCAAATAGCGCGTGGCACGGGTATTTTTCTCCAGTTCCAGATCGAAGCGGCCGGACCACACCAGCTCGGCATCATCCTTCAGCTCACGGGCATCCCAGGCTCCCAGCTGCGTCATTTGTCCATAACCACTGAGGAAT
This sequence comes from Marinobacterium sp., assembly GCA_048264005.1. Lineage (GTDB taxonomy): Bacteria > Pseudomonadota > Gammaproteobacteria > Pseudomonadales > Balneatricaceae > Marinobacterium. Next base: position 175,563 of record JBLXDP010000002.1, on the reverse strand, counting down.
TGGTCCAGCGCATCGGCATCAATGCGGTACACATCCAAATCAACCTGAGAGACATTCACCGCCATTACGGGTAAACCTTCTCTCAGACGGTGCGCCAGCAGGTTGCCCCGACTGGCAAAGCCCAACGCAGAATTAAGCGCAGGCGTTTCCAATTCCAGCTCTGTACCCTGCTTCAGGGTTTTACCGTTGTGTGCCTCAAGACCGGATTTCACTTTGACGCGATATCGTGCTTCAGGCTCCAGACCGGCAAAATAGATCACCTTGCCGTTTTGATCGGCAACCCATCCCCCTTCAAGACGCTCACCCTTGTCGGTTTCGATATCCAGCCAATCATCCAGCGGCTTATCCATCGCCGCAGGTGTTGATAGCGTTACTGCCACTGCCTGGCGCCCCTGCCAAAGCCGGATGCTGACATCCCGCACCAGCATGTCGACAGCTACAGACGCGTTATCGCTTTTCTGCTCAGTTGAGGCCAAAGAAGGTTTGGGGTCTGCTGAAGTGTTAGCGGGAGCTTGCTCCTCATCACTTCCGCAACCACTCAGCAGAGCGGCTACCAGAGAGGAAAACAGTAGCGAGCGTTTCAGGGGGGGCATAATCATCTCCATTGATATGCGACAGAGGGCGCCAAAAGCGCCCTTCCGAATGTGCTGTTAACTAGCTTTGCGGCATCATGCCCACCACCTGACTAAGAGGCAAGGGCACCCGAACGATTACTGTTGTCCAGGTCAGCGGCCGTTTGGTCACTGAGCTTGAGTATCAGAATCAGTACCGCACCAATGGCGACAAAGCCGCCAGCTAACCAAAGTCCCATGAAATAATTGCCGCTCTGCTCAGCCAACACACCGGTCAATGCAGGCGCAACAATTTGAGCCAAACCATAGGACAAGGTCATACGCCCCATCAGTTTAGCGGGCTTGGAGGGATATAGACGTCCCGCCATGGTTAACACCAGACTGACACAGCCAATAAAGGTTCCACCGAACAGAGCAGCACTCAGAAGAACCGAGGTCAAACTTTGATCAATTGCCGGCAGTACAATCCCCGCTATCTGCAACACGTACGCCAACAGCAGCGCCATCAAATAGCCCAGACGACGCGCAACCAGATCCCAGGCCATCACCGCAGGCACCGCTGACAGGCCCACAATCAGGAAGGCTAGCTGCCCCATTCCGGCCAGCTCCGGCTCGCGCTCAACAATAGCCACGATGAAGGTCGCACTTACCACATAGCCGTAACCGGCACAAAAATAGGCGGCCATCATCAGCCACAGGAAACGCCTACCGGGAGGGTTGTCCTGCATTGAAGTCCCTGCCGGTACCGCCGGTGAAGCAGACGGTGGCGGCAACCAGCGCCAGGCCGGTACTGCCAGCGCCAGCCCCAGAACTGAGAACCAGAGCCACTGATCAGCCCAGTTCATCGACAGTCTGAGGAATATTTCCACCACTACAGCGGCAAAAGCGATGCCCAGCCCTGCCCCGGCGAAATGTATACCCAATTCACTACGGTGCTGATGCCGGATCAACCAGTTTAAAATAAGGCCAGACGCAATCAACATGGAGCCAGCACTGCTTAATCCGGACATAAAACGCAGGAACGACCAGAGCAGCATATTCTCGGTCATCGCCATGCCTGCAGTCGTTACCACCGCCAGCACCAACCCTATTCGATAGAGCCTGTCTTTTAGCTGAAGATCGCCAACCGATGCCGCAATCAGGGCTCCACACATATAGCCCGTGTAGTTGATAGCCGCCAACCAACCGCCTTCTGCATCACCGATCCAGGTTTGATCCTGCATCACGGGCAACAAAGGCGTGTATGAAAATCGGGCGATGCCGACACAAAGGATCTGACTGAAAATACCTGCAAAGAGGACTTTCAGGCGTTGGGTTTGATCCGACATGAGGGGTCCTTATTATTATTCCGTTCCACAGTGTCCAGATTGTGCGCCAGCCGTCTGGCATACACCAGCCCTGAAAATGAAAAGCCCGGCAATGGGCCGGGCTAATACATTAGAAGAGCTGACGTTTACTGCCAGGCGCTGCTGAACAGCTCTTCAGGCAGCGCCATAATCGACTCGCTGCCATCATTCAGAGTGTCGGCAAAACCTTTCCAGCGCGGCAATACCTGTGCCATATAGAAGCGAGCACTTTCCTGCTTCGCCTGCAGGTAAGGATCATCATCACCTTCAGCCGCGAGACGTAAAGCAGCATTAGCCTGACGCAGCAGCTCCCAGCCACCACATACATAACCCGCCAGCATCAGGAAGCTATAGGCAACCGCACCGGGCATCACTTGATCGGTTGCAGCACCTTCAAGCAACTGTGCACGTGCTGTTTCCAGACCAGCAACTGCCTGCTCCAACGCTTTGGCCTGAGAGGTCAAAGCAGGATTAACTTCGGCAATGCTCGTACGCATTTCAGCGATAAGTGCGGCCAGAGCAGCACCCTGATCCATCAGTGTCTTGCGACCCACCAGATCAAGAGCCTGGATGCCGTTAGTGCCTTCGTAGATCGGCAGGATACGCGCATCGCGAAAATGCTGAGCTGCGCCCGTTTCCTCAACGTAGCCCATACCACCATGAACCTGCACACCCAGAGAGGTCACTTCTTGCGCCACTTCAGTACACCAACCTTTAACAATCGGCGTCAGCAAGGCGGCGCGAGCCTGTTCAGCGGCTTTTTCTTCATCCGTTTCCGCCTTAAGGGCGAAGTCGAGACTACCGCAGGCATCATAAGCAATACCACGGCCCGCTTCGGTCAGCGTTTTCATGGTCATCAGCATGCGGCGCACGTCAGCATGACGGATGATCGGACCTGCCTCTTTGGTGCCTACGGCCGGACCCTGAATACGTTCAAATGCATATTCAAGCGCCTGCTGATAGGCACGCTCAGAGATGGACACGCCCTGCAGCCCTACACTCAAACGTGCGTTGTTCATCATCGTGAACATACAGGCAAGACCACGGTTTGGCTCACCGACCAAATAACCGACGGCGTTGTCGAAGCCCATGACACAAGTGGCAGACGCGTGAATGCCCAACTTGTGCTCCAGTGACAGAGCGTTGGCGCTGTTACGCTCACCCAGTGAACCGTCATCATTAACCAGGAACTTGGGCACAAGGAACAGAGAGATACCACGCACACCCGCAGGCGCATCCGGCAAACGTGCCAATACCAGATGGATGATGTTTTCAGACATTTCGTGATCACCCCAGGTGATGAAAATCTTCTCACCACTGATGCGATAATGATCACCTTCGGGCTCAGCTTTGGCACGTACGACAGAAAGGTCGGAACCTGCATTGGACTCGGTCAGGTTCATGGTACCGCACCACTCTCCACTAACCAGCTGAGGCAGGAATTTGGCTTTCAGCTCTTCGCTGCCATTCAAGTCCAGACACTCAACGGCGCCCTGACTCAACATCGGGCACAGGCCCCAGGCCATATTGGCGGAGTGCCACATTTCCATAACCGGAATGGACAGCAGGAACGGCAGGCCCTGACCACCATATTCAGGGTCGAACTGGAGCGAGCCCCAGCCACCTTCTGCATACTGCTGGTACACATGCTTGAATGACTCTGGGCAGACAACACCGCCATCCTTGAGCTGTACGCCCTGCTCGTCACCTTCACGATTGGTCGGCGCGACCACATCACGGGCAACACGCGCCGCTTCTTCTAGAATGGCATCGACCATATCTTCAGACGCATCTTCAAACCCCGGCTTCTGGGCCAGCTCGGTCATGCGAGCAACATGATTCAGCGTAAGCTTCATATCCTTGAGTGGCGCATTGTAATCAGCCATGGGAATCTCCTGAGTGAACTTTGCTGTTAAACGGTCCAGACAAAACGGGGCTGGCACCGTCAAAAATAAGGGAATACACTTATATTAACACGCAAGCTGAATTTGATAAGTAGGGAAAGGTTCATCTGAGGGATTTATACTCACCCTACTTTAGTTATAGTGTCATTAACCCTGATCACAAGAGAGCTTTCACATGCAGGAACTGCACGGCTATTACCTGGAAGATCTGGAAGTAGGCATGAGCGACTTCTATGCCAAAACCATCACTGAAGCGGATGTTGTTCTCTTTGCCGGCATTTCCGGTGACAACAACCCTGTTCATATCAACGATGAGTACGCCAAGACGACGCCATTTAAACAACGCATTGTCCACGGCATGTTCAGCGCGGCTCTGATCTCAACGGTTGCCGGCACTCGACTGCCTGGCCCAGGTGCTATCTACGTGGATCAGCAACTGAAATTCAAGGCACCCGTTCATATCGGCGATACTGCCAAGGCTACCCTGACAGTTACCGAGGTCGATGAGCGTCGTCGTCGTGTGAAATGCCGCACCGATGTTCATGTTGGTGAGACTCTGGTTGCCACCGGTGAAGGCACCTTTATGGTGGATCGCCGCCCGGCTTGATCAACCTATCAGCGTTCGTGAATAGGCCGGTCACTTGACCGGCCTATTTATTTAGGCACTACAGATCCGTAATCCAGATTCAATTTCGACGGTACATGTTAGGCAACTTTAGCTTGTATTGAATCGCCAGTGCCCTTAGCGCAAACGCCACCAGGAAGCCGCCGATCAAATCATAACTGTGTGGTAGTTGTAACTGATTCAGGGCCAAGTACGTTAAAGAACCTGCCAGTGCAGTGGTGATGTAAAGCTCTTCATTCATCAAGGTCAGGTTGCTACCACAAAGAACATCACGCGCAATCCCGCCAAAAGATGCCGTCATAACCCCCATACACACTGCAATGAGTGCCGACGCACCAAACTGCAACGCAATCTCGGTGCCTACAACTGCAAACAACGCCAACCCGACTGCATCCATCCAGACCAACGCGCGTGTAAGAGAGACCAGTCGAGGTGCAAGAAAGTAGGTCACCGCCGAAGCAACCAGGCAAATAACAACCCAGATTGGTTCACGAATCCAGAACACGGGCATTTTCCCGAGTAGCACATCTCTAAGCGTACCGCCGCCAACACCTGTCGCTGTGCCTATCAGCATAAAGCCAAGAATATCCATCTTCTGACGCGCCGCATCCAATGCACCTGAAACAGCAAATACGGCAACTGCCGCCAAGCCCATCAGGTTAATTACTGCAGTGATATCTATGTCCATATACAGCCCGATTTTTGTCGTTATTGTAAGTCGACCAAGCAACAGCTTGGTTGCAAACCCTAACGAGCACAATATCTCAATGTTCAGTTTTTACTTAACTTAAATTAATTAAGTAAGAATTTAAAAAACTTTTACAGCCCGTAATCTAGCGCTATCACCTCGCATGACTTAACAACACTATCCACTGCGAGGCACAACCCAACAAGAGGTTCGTTATGAATCAAGCTAGCCTGGCTGGACTGACCCAAGAACAGCTCGACGCCTATTGGATGCCCTATACATCTAACCGTGAGTTCAAAGCCAACCCACGCATCATCAGTGCTGCAGCAGGCAACTACCTGATTGATGCCGAAGGTCGCAAGATTCTTGATGGCTTGTCCGGTCTATGGACCTGTGGTGCTGGCCATAACCGCCCTGAGATTAAAGAAGCGGTAGCAAAACAGTTGGGCGAATTGGACTACGCTCCGGCGTTCCAATACGGTCACCCGCTGGCTTTCCAACTGGCTGAGCGCGTTGCAAATCTTGCACCCGAAGGCCTGAACAAGGTGTTTTTCACCAACTCAGGCTCTGAGTCAGCCGATACCTCCACCAAGATTGCCCGTGCCTACTGGCGTCAGAAAGGTGAGGCCACCAAAACCCGTATCATCGGTCGTGCCAAGGGTTACCACGGCGCCAGCTGGGGCGGTATCAGCTTCGGCGGCATCGGCGGTAACCGTAAGCTTTGGGGTCAGGCCATGGAGTCAGATCACCTCAAGCACACCTGGCGTCCCGACATGGCCTTCACCAAAGGCATGCCTGAACAGGGCGCTGATCTGGCTAATGAACTGGTAGAAATGATTGCGCTGCACGATGCCTCCAACATTGCAGCCGTAATCGTTGAGCCTTTTTCTGGTTCCGCTGGCGTTATCATCCCGCCTGTCGGCTATCTACAGCGCCTGCGCGAAATCTGCGATCAGAACCGTATCCTGTTGATTTTCGATGAAGTTATCACAGGCTTTGGTCGTGCTGGAGCCATGTTTGGTGCAGATGCTTTCGGCGTGGTTCCCGACATGATCAACGTCGCGAAACAGATCACCAACGGTGCAATTCCGATGGGTGCGGTTATCGTAAAAGATGAAATCCATGACGCTTTCATGGCCGCTGGTGGCCCTGAATACAACGTGGAGCTGCCGCACGGCTATACCTACTCCGGTCATCCTGTGGCTTGTGCTGCTGCGCTGGCCACACTCGACCTGCTCGAAAAAGACCAACTGATCCCGCGTGTAGCTGAGCTGTCGCCGATCTTCGAAGAGAAGATTCACAGCCTCAAGGGCACCAAGTTCATTACGGATATCCGTAACTACGGTTTTGCCGCTGGCATGACAATCGAGTCAGCACCGGGTGAACCTGCCCGTCGCCCCTGGGAAATCGCCATGGAATGCTGGAAGCGCGGTCTTTATGTTCGCTATGGCGCTGACACGCTGCAGCTGGGCCTGCCCTTCACCATAGAAGTGAATGAGATCGATCGAATCGTAGAAACGATCAGCGACTCCATTCAGACCCTTTACGGGCAATAAGCACAGAAAAGTTTTAGGTGGATAGCGATACGTATCTTTCGTTATCAACCTGTATACACGAACACTGGAGAACACTATGACAACGACTATTGGTCATCTGATTGACGGTAATACTCTACTGGACGGCGGCCGCACTCAGGCTTGCTACAACCCTTCCACTGGCGAGCAGATCGGTCAGGTTGAGCTGGCAAGCGTTGCCACTGTGCAACAGGCTATCCAATCTGCATCAGCTGCCTTCCCGGCATGGCGCAATACGCCTCCGGCCAAACGCGCACAAGTCATGTTCCGTTTCAAAATGCTGCTGGAAGAACGCGCCGATGATATCTGCCGTTTGATCAGTATCGAGCATGGCAAGGTCTTGCACGACGCCCGTGGCGAACTGCAGCGTGGTATCGAGAATGTTGAGTTTGCCTGCGGTATCCCTCAGCTGCTGAAAGGCGAGCACAGCAAGGACGCAGGTCCGTCCATCGACAGCTGGAGCGAATTCCAGGCACTGGGTGTTGTCGCTGGTATCACGCCGTTCAACTTCCCGGCCATGGTGCCCCTATGGATGTGGCCTGCGGCAATCATGTGCGGCAACACCTTTGTCCTCAAGCCTTCTGAACGCGACCCCTCCAGCACCCTGCTGATTGCACAGCTGGCCATCGAAGCCGGTCTGCCGAAAGGCGTATTGAACGTGGTAAACGGTGACAAGGAAGCCGTTGATACCCTGTTGCAGTCTGACATTGTTCAGGCCGTTAGCTTCGTGGGTTCAACCCCAATTGCTGAATACATTTATAACGAAGCTGCACGCACCGGCAAACGCTGTCAGGCGCTGGGCGGCGCCAAAAACCACTCTATTTTGATGCCGGATGCTGACCTGGAAAACGCAGCAAACGCTCTGATGGGTGCTGCCTACGGCTCCTGTGGTGAGCGCTGCATGGCGATCTCCGTTGCCGTTGCCGTTGGCGATGAAATGGCTGACAAGCTGGTTTCTGAACTGAAGACCCGCATTGAGACACTGAAAGTCGGCTCCGGTCTGGATAACAGCAACGAAATGGGTCCGCTGGTAACAGCAGAAGCCCGTGACCGTGTGGTTGGCTACATCAACAGCGGTATCAAGCAAGGCGCAGAGCTGGTTGTAGATGGACGCGACCTGGTTGTTGCCGGTCATGAGAATGGTTACTTTGTAGGCCCGACGCTGTTCGACAAGGTCGCTGAAGATATGAGCATCTACACCGACGAAATCTTTGGCCCTGTGCTGGTAGTCGTACGTGTAAACAGCCTGCAAGAAGGCATCGATCTGATCAACCGTCACGAATACGGTAACGGTACCTGCATCTTCACCCGAGACGGCGAAGCTGCACGTTACTTCACGGATCAGATTCAGGTGGGCATGGTCGGCGTCAACGTTCCCTTGCCGGTACCTGTTTCCTACCACAGTTTCGGTGGCTGGAAGCGCTCACTGTTCGGTGACCTGAGCGCCTACGGCCCTGATGCCATTCGTTTCTACACTCGCCGTAAGACCATCACCCAGCGCTGGCCGTCCAGCGGTGTACGTGAAGGCGTTAGCTACTCATTCCCAAGTTAAGCACCTTCTGATAGACGTGTAGAGTTCAAGCCCCTGTCGTTAACTCGACAGGGGCTTTTGGTATTTTAGTCTTGAATGTAAGTGTTACCGAACCTGCTACTGAGTCACCTTCTAGATGCTGCAGATTTAGCCCCCTTACAACACCCCCATGAAGCAAAAGCGCTCTACGGGCTTGAGGATGCGTCGAACCAATTCAGAATTTTTCTAAATAACTCTGAGTCACGCTTACAAGCCGATCTTTTTCATTATCCGACATAAAACTTGCTTCTATAGCATTAAACGTAAACTGTGCTATTTCCTTTTTACTCATGGGATGAGCATTGACCACAGCTATAAAGTTATCTGTCATGTATCCTCCGAAGTAAGCAGGGTCATCGGAGTTAATCGTTACGCATAGACCTTGGCGAAGTAGATCAGTGATATTGTGATCTTCCATTTTCTCAAATACTTTCAACCTTACATTTGATAACGGACAGACGGTCAGTGGGGTGCGATCGGTCATAAGTTGTTCTACAAGCGCTGGATCTTCAGAGCAACGGACGCCATGATCAATTCGGCTAACTTTAAGTAAATTTAGTGCATCGCAAATATTACCTGTAGGCCCTTCTTCACCTGCGTGAGCAACCGTTAAGAACCCTTGATCGATGGCTTCTTTAAAGACACGCTCAAATTTACCTGGGGGGTTGCCTATTTCGGCTGAGTCCAAGCCGACGCCTATAATTTTGTCTTTATGTGATTTTGCTTGCTCCAGAGTTTTAAAAGCAGTTTCTTCATCCAAGTGGCGCAAGAAACACATTATAAGCTTACTGCTGATACCTAGCTCATCAGCACCCTTCTCAAGCGCACGGTGAATACCATTAACCACGGTATCAAATGCAATACCACGTTCAGTATGCGCTTGTGGATCAAAGAAAATTTCCGTGTGCATCACATTATCTGTTTGGCAACGTAATAAATAGGCCCAGGTCAGATCAAAAAAGTCCTGCTCATGAATCAGGACATTTGCGCCTTGATAGTAAATATCCAAAAATGATTGTAAGTTATGAAAATTATAGGCTCTACTTACTTCTTCAGTAGAGTTGAAAGGGATATCAACATCATTTCGCTTTGCAAGCTCGAACATTAGTTCCGGCTCAAGCGTTCCTTCAATATGAAGATGAAGTTCTACTTTGGGTAGGCCTTTAATGAATTCGTTCATAACTATGCTCTTAATAAATAATAAGTTACTAAGCACTTTTCATCTGAGCAAACTGGTAAGCCGAGCATACAAAGAGAAAAGCGCACTATCGCTAAACTCTTCGTAATCAGGAATTGACGGCTCCTGGTAGAGACCCCCAAACCATATTATTGGGGTTATACGAAGGGGTTTATTAACCGGTTGATGACCGTAAAAAACTTCAACTCAAGTTCACACAACTTGATCATCATGTCAACGTTTTCACCAAAACGGGTTATCCTCGATTATCTCTGAAATGACTCCGTCCGCTCCAGTTTTATGACTATAGACATTACCCTTGAATGGTCCACTGCGACGAATATCCGCTTGGGCCCAACACCATTAGTATAGACATAAAAAACCCCGAAGTCGCAAAACGACTTCGGGGAAGGTCGGAACATCCGATTAAGCAGGATTTTGTGCAGTGTTCACCGATTCAGCGACTGCACGTTCGCTTGGGGTTAGCAACTGAACCAGTGCCGGTAGGAGCACCAGTGCGCCAATCATGTTCCACAGGAACATGAAGATCAGTAGAACCCCCATATCAGCCTGGAAGCGAATCGGTGAAAACATCCAGGTCGCCACGCCAATGGCCAGGGTGAAGCCGGTGAACGAAACCGCTCGCCCGGTAGAACGCAGGGTTTCGCGATAGGCAAGCCGGAGCGGCAAGCCCTTGTCCAACTGCATTCTTAGTTGCTCGTAAATGTAGATGCCGTAATCAACACCGATACCCACACCCAGTGCAATGACCGGCAGCGTGGCTACTTTCACACCAATACCCAACATCGCCATCAGCGCCTGGCACAGCACTGAGGTTAATGCCAGTGGCAACAGGATGCAGATTACGGCTTTAACGGAGCGGAACATCAGCAGACACATCAGGCCTACGACCAGGTAGATGTAAACCAGTGTGTCGTACTGTGCTTCTGCAATTACTTCGTTGGTCGCTGCCTCGAATGCAGCGTTACCGGTGCCTAACACGATGTTGATTTCATCGTCGTTGTGCTGGTTGGCGAAATCGTGAACAGCCGTCACGACACCTTGCAGGGTTTCCTGTCGATGGTCAGCCAGCTCCAGGCTGATTTCCTGATGCTTACAACCTTCGGCATCAAAACTGGATGTCAGGCTACTGCCACCAACACGCTCGATGGAGCGCATCAGAACCCACTCATCACGCGGGATGGAATAGAATTTAGGACTGCCTTCGTTGCCTACAAAGCGACTGAATTTGGCTGTTTCTGCGGCTGAGTCGACCGACTGAACCCCAGGCGTGTTACGCAACTTCCAGCCCAATCGATCGACGATGTCGATGGTTTTGTAGGTGACACACTGCCCTTGAGGCACTTGGACGAACACCGTCATGAGGTCAGAGCTGGTACTGAAATGACTGGTAATGTAGCTGTTATCAAGGTTGTAACGGGAATCAGCCCGCAACTCAGGAGCCCCCGTGTCCAGATCGCCAATGCGCAGATCCTGACCAACCATAAAACCCACACCTGCCAACAGCGCCGCAACCAACAAGATCACACGCGCCGGACCTGACTCAGAGCTGTGCGCCAGCATATCCCAGAAGCGATTCTCACCCTGTTGCTTAACCAGAGAGCGCTTGATGCCCATCTCACCAACACCGATGTATGACATCATCAAAGGCAGCAGAATCAGGTTGGTGAAGATCACCAACGCCACGCCAATACTGGCGACCATAGCCAGATCCTTGATCGCGCCGATATCGATCACGAACAGCATGGCAAAGCCGATACCATCACTGATCAGCGCCAGCAGACCCGGACGATACAAATGATGAAAGCTGATACGTGCCGCATCCATGTTGCTCGCTCCGGCCGCCCTCTCCTGCGCAATTCTGTTGATCATCTGAACGCCATGGCTAACGGCGATGGCGAAAACAAGGAAAGGAACCAGAACCGAGAAGACACCCAGGTTTGCGCCCATCAGGTTGAGCACACCCAACTGCCAGATAACCGCTACCACCGAACACACCAATGGCACCAGCGCGGAACGCAGGCAACCGGCATACCAGTACAACAAGGCAGCGGTAATCAGGAATGCGACCAGGAAAAACAGGGCAATTTGGGTAAAGCCATCAACCAGGTCTGCAACTTTCTTGATATCGCCAATGACCTGAATTTTCAGACCATCGGTTTCATAACGTGCACGAATGTCTTCAATACGATCAGACAGCAGGTTGTAGTCGGTCGCTTCACCTGTAGCTGCATTGACTGGCAGCACCTGAAAATCGATCAACGATGAGCGCGCATCATTGGCCACATAGCTGCCCAACAGCCCCGCACGGTTCACATTGGTTTTGACCGTATCCAAGGCACGCTGGCTATCATCAAAGGTATCGCTACTGATAACCGGGCCACTTTCAAATCCCTGTGGCGTAATGGCGACCCAGAGCATACCCGGCGACCAGAGAGAGTTGACACTGGCCGTATCCACGCCCGGCAACAATGAAAGCTCATCACTGATCTGCTGCAGACGAATTAAATAGTCATAATCATAAATGCTGCCCTCTTGGAGGGACACCGCCACGCGCAACAGACTACTTCCACCTGCCGATATATCACCCAGGGTCTCACGGGCGTTTTGTACAAACTCATGACTGTCTGGAATCAACCGCTCCAGGCGCGTATCCGGGGTAACGAAACTGGCGCGATACGCAAAAAACAGTGTCGCTAGCAGACTCAGCACCAGAATGGGTGCCCGCATACGGAACAGCACGTTTTCCAACCAGGAAAAGTGCAGCGTTTGGTGGCTGTTACTCATAATTAATTACCTTGGTTGCGCATCCTGCAGCAACTGAAAAATGGATAGACAGGACTAGGCCTTTGATCCCAGATGTAGCAAATACATTACTGAAACTTGAACGTATCTACGCCGCCAAAACCTACCAACAGAAGTGACTTGTTGTCGGCTTCAACCAATCCACTCAAAGATGTACCCGATGCAGTAGAAAAACTTTCAGCCTGACGCAGATCAGGCGATATTCTGACCACAGCACCACCGGCCCCCACCGCAACCACACCCCCATTCTCCAGCCAGGCAGCTCCGGAAAGTCCCTGCTCAGTCCCTGAGTCAATTCGGTTCCAGCTATCGCCACCGTCCGTTGAGGTGTAAACAACCCCACCCACACCGGCCAGCAGTATGCGATCCTGTCCATCAATACCTCGACGCGCCATCACTGAGTGGAAGGTACCGTCGTGACCCGTTTCAATGGGATTGAAGCTCTGCCCGCCATCCACAGAGCGGAAAACCAGCCCCTTTTCGGACGCGATATAAAGGTTCTGCCCTTCTGCTCCGGCAGACGCGATGGCCATGAAGTGCCACTCATCCGGGTTGTCGACATGTTCTTGCCACTCTTCCCAGTTAGCACCAGCATCCTGGGTTCGAACGATCTTGTTGAACACACCTACGGCAAAGCCTTCCTGACTGTTGCGGAAGGCTACATCCAGGTAAGGGCCTTTCAATTCGGCATCACGGGCGTCGAACTGATGTTGCCAATGCTCACCACCGTCGCCAGTGTTCAAAATCACGCCATCTTCACCTACAGCCCAACCGAGCTGGTCATCAATGAAAGACACTGCATTCAACTGCATGCGGGTCGGCACTACGGCTTGACGCCAGCTTTGTCCCTGGTCATCCGACAGCAGAATGTGGCCTCTTTCGCCTGTTGCAATCAGCCGCTTGCCAGCCTGAGTGATATCCAACAGCAGCGAATGCTGAGCTGCCTCACTTTGCAGGGAAGGCAGATCGATGGCATCGCGGTATTCAGCCTGTGCAACCGGTATACCCCCGATCAGCGCAGCGCAGAGGAGCGCGCCTTTTAATCGATAGAATTTGTTCATAGTGTTTTCAATCAACCGAAAAGCTTCAGGCCATACTCACGCCTGAGCGCGTGAAAGACTCAGAACGATGGACACCGGCGAAGGGGAGGAGCCGGTGTCCAAAGGTTCATGCCCAGTGCTTAGCGACCACGACGACGCATGGCAGCAGAACTGTAGAAGGAAGATTCAGGCGGCTCACCATCAAATGTCTGAGCGACTTTCTGTCCCTGCACGCCCATCAGGGAGTAATAGGCGCCAACCTTCAGGTCGTAGTGGACGTAGAAACCGCCCGCCGTTACCGGCACTTCAGGCGCTGTCACCGGGTAGTGATAGGCCACACGCCATAGGTCACCGTTGTTGTCATACTTGTCGGTTGCCAGAACAGTCCAGGTGTCTTCATCGATGTAGAACACACGCTTGGAGTAAACGTGACGCGCATCTTCTTTGAGGTTTGCTTCAACCACCCAAACACGGTGCAGCTCATAGCGGGTCAGCTCCGAGTTCACAACCGGCAAGGTGTAGGTATCTTCGACGGAGTGGGACGTTTTGTTGATCTCATTGTTGTTGTACGGCACGTACATTTCACGCTTGCCGAGCAACTTGAAGTCGTAACGTTCCAGAGAACCATTGAACATGTCGTAATCGTCGATCGTGTTTACCGGACGGTCAGGTGTATCAAAAGCGAAGTTTGGAGCTCGACGCACACGACGCTCACCGGGATCATAGGTCCAGGCCTGACGCGGTTTGACTGTTGGGTTCAAGCCTTCCAGCAACAGAATGCCCTCCCCTGAGTCACGCGAAGGTGACAACATGGTACTGACATACTTCCACATCACACCATTTTCACGGTCTTCCGGGTTTGCTGCTGGATCGTAATAGTTGAAATGAACCTGGTTAGAAAAGGTCCACTCCAAACGCTGCCCATTATTGTACAGCGTATTCTCGACGGCACTGGGAATATCACGGTACGTCCCCACAAAACGGGTCTGGTGGTTACGAATAACTTCCTTACCTGTTTTGGGAATCGGGAACGGAATTGCACCCCAAACATTTTCAAGCGCATCACCATCAGCCGCGAACTGAGCCTGTGTTGCCTGCTGACGAATGTTGTCGTAAACATATTCCGGCCAAGCCGCGGTACGGTGTGTTGGATACACTGGGATACTGAACTCGGGATACTGCTTCAACATGGCCTTCATGCCATCGGTCAGTTGTTCCTCATGTTCAGCCATATTGGCAGCCGTCACAACAAACAGAGGCTTTTCGTCAGCAAAATAGTTCGGACGGTCTTCGCCGCGTGTCCAGCCAGCTGATACTTCCGTCAGGCCCCCAGTCCACTCGGGAATAGTGCCCGCAGCATTACCTGCGCGCTCGGCACCTACCGGCGTAAGGTCCTTGCCCAAACGTGCAGATTCTTCAGGGCTGATTGCAGCCTGAGCATTGGCTGCACACAGTGCCAGAGAAAGAAGGCTGATAGCTATGGCATTACTTTTGGTTTTATTCATTACTTCCACCTAAGCTTCGCGTACGGCGAATCAGAACTTGTAGTTAACAGACAGATTCACGACATCCTGAGTGTCGTACTGGGAGTTATCCTGATCGGTCCAGGAGTACCCAAGGCTTGCTTCTATATCAGTGCCAATAGCTGCTGATGCAGTAATAGCCCCCAGGGTTCGGCCTTCAGCGAAGTTGCCCCAGAAGTGGGAGTTGCCGTTGATATCGTGCTGCAGATACAAGTCAAGAGAGAGGTCTGTGCCGGGATAGATACCCTGCCAGGTGCCGGTCCATTCAAACGCCGCACCGTATGCCAGAGCGTCAACACTGGCGGCATCAGTGATGGAGTTATGTGCTGCCAAATTGCTGAGGTCGCCCTCTACATAGTCCGCGCCCACCTGAAAGATAACGACTTGAGAATCAATCCCAAGCACAGTCGGACCACCCAACCAAATACCATGCACCGATGCGCTCAGACTGTCATGCTCTTCAGCGTTATGGGTGTAGGTGCCGCCCAAGGTTGTCAGTGACCCAAGCGACATGAACATTGGACGATTCGGACGGTAAGCCAATTCACCATTGATAGACCAGGGACCTACCGTTGTCGCGATGCTGGCACCGATCATATCGATGTCTTCAGGCCAAAACTGAGCCAACGCAAATGGCGATATGCCTGCTGTATCTACAGTGAAGAACGGGAAGGTTTCATGATAATGGGAATAATAAAGACCAACTTCGGCATCACCGATTGTGGTACGACCCGCGATACCCCACTGCCCTGTGCTGCCTGCCTCTTGGTCAGCATCGCGAAGAGGGACACCCAACAGGGGATCAGTTTCCGTACCACCACGGAATACGAGGTCATCGCCATAGAAAGTACCGTGCGGCGGAAGTTCGGCACGACGCCAGTTGGTCTGTACATAAGCTTCAATAGAAGAAGAACTACCGATACCCAGCTGACCATAAACAGACTCGACACCGATATAAGCCTCTTTCAGCTCAGAACCCGGGGTTACAAGATTGTTAATATTCAAGGGAACCTGACTGGCAACACCATCACCAAAGAACAGACCTTCGCCCCAGTTGATGACCTGCTTACCTACGCGCAAGTCCAAGGGATTGTTTCCCACATCGAAGCTGCCATACACATAGGCATCAAGCACATCCAGCTTGTTGCCCGCATACTTCTCGGCAGCACGTGTCCAGTTGGCGGCGTCGCCATTAAAGTCAACGCTCTCCTCGTCCATGATTTCGGTGTCGTATTGCTGGATAACCGAGCCAACAAAACCGTAGTTGCGCCAGCTTAGATCAGCTTCTGTCACCAATTTGAAAACATTGGAAATGCGATCGCCCGCATCGGGAAAACGTGCTTCAGACAGGTAGTTAACCGTGGTGTAGCCATTAGCAAGGTTATTATTAACATCCAATGCTTCTGAGGTCGCATCAGTTGCACGATAAGAGGTCGCATAGCCCAGCGTGAAATTCACATTACCGGACACTTCGGAATTATCACCGAAATTTAATTCAACTGCCTGTGCCGGGGCCTGACACATCATGCTCGCCAAGCCGGCGAACACAGCCACAGTTAATCGTTTACGATTAAAGGGAAGCGTAGATTTCATTATCGATTGCCTTGAATTTATGTATCGTTTGGGTGAGATACGTTCGAATTATTTTTCTTTGGCTCTAACCAGGCAAAGTCAAAACGACTATATATCGATGATGTTTTTGTTAAACAGGTTTATAGGGGACATCACGGGGGTCATTTCAGGCCAGGCTTTATATTTGTTCTTTCAAGTATTCACCAAATGATCGATAGGCTTACTTATACAAGACGGCCAAGGAAAATCTTCACACTGTCCTCATTGAACCTATCAATCGACCCTTTTGAACATACTGACCACACAGCTTCTATGTCATAAATGAAAGAAAAGAAAGTTGCTGCCCTCACAACAAACATAAACGCATACAGGGCTAGGAGACAGTCATGCACAACACCCTGGACATTAGTTCCGGCGGATACCCCCACCCGACCGAGGCTGCTCATCTCACAAAAATGAGCCTATGGAGTGCCATCGTATTTGGCACCGTTTCCATGCTCGTATTTCTTCTTATGCCTGCGTATGTGGGTATTCTTGCATCAGTAGGGTTCAACGATGCTCAACTGGGCAACCTGGCCTCAATGGACCTTGCAGGTATAACACTGGCATCCATTCTGGCGATGCTCTGGATTAAACGTTTCAATTGGCGACTCGCCGCAGTGATTTCAATCGCAGGTCTGATCCTTGCAAACCTGCTATGCATCGGCTCTACCGACTACAACAGCTTGCTGGCCTTACGCTTTCTGGCGGGATTCGCCGGCGGTACCGGCATCGTACTGGCGTTCAATATCATCGCCAGCTGCGATGCGCCTGATCGCTACACCGGCTTTTTTGTCACCATCCAGGTTCTGGCCCAAAGCATCGGCTTCCTGCTTGCCCCGACTTTAATAGAGTCTGCCGGTAGCGATAGTTTTTATTACCTGTTCGCCATCGCAGCTGTTGCTGTGGTCCCATTAGTACGTTACTTCCCGGCCCAGAGCCCTGAATCTGAAGTCCCCGCTGATCAATCCAAAAATGGTAAGAAGCCTCGCTTAGGCCTGATCCTTGCGCTTATTTCCATGACACTTTTCTTCTTGGGTCAGGGGGCAATCTGGGCCTTTGGCGACCGTATTGGCGTCAATGGTGGACTGGATCCTCAGGAAATAGCAAATGCACTTGCCATGACCGCGTTTGCGTCCCTGTTTGGTGCTCTACTGTCGGCCTGGATGGATGTGAAATTTGGCCGTGCCCTTCCCATACTGATTGCAATCATTATTCAGTTACTGGCACTGGTGTTTTTCACCGGCGAAATGAGCCCTCTTTATTTCACCCTTTTGTTTTCCATCTTTGCCTTCAGCTGGAACTTCGGCATCGCATTTCAAGTTGGCGTTGTCGCCAGCATGGATAAAGGCGGACGTTATACTGCTTTGATTCCTGGTTTTCAGGGCGCAGGACTTGCTTTAGGCCCCTTTATTGCCGGTATGGTTCTAACCGGTGAAAGTTACTTCAACATTAATATTGTTGCCGGTGTAGCTTTAATTGCCTATTTGATTTTGATTCTGCCTTTCTCAAAGAAATAAATGAATCAATCTACTCTTACTATTGAATTTTAAACGGTACATTCATGATTGATATCGTATCAATGCCCCCCACCAGTGGCGTTATCAGTGAGTCACTGAATATTACCAATGCAAATTGGGACCATCCGTCCCACCTTGCCTACAGTCAACTACATATGAACAGGATGATGCCGGTTACATACCTGCAACCACCTGAACAGAGCATTGCTCTTCCCAGGGCTAAACAGTTGCTTGATCTCGATGAACTGGTTTTCACAGACCCGCTCAACAACCGACCCATGGGATTCGATCAGCTACTCAATCGGCGCCTGTTTAATGATGCCCTGCTTGTATTTCACCGGGGTGAGGTTGTTCATGAGTCCTACCGCAACGGCATGACAGCTGATGATCATCATGTTCTGCACTCCACTACCAAATCACTGGTCGCAATGCTTGTCGGCATTGCGATTGACGAAGGCAAGATGGACCCTTCTGCCCCAATTGCTGAATACATATCAGAACTCGGTGATTTTCCGGAATGGCGGCCCGTCACACTTCAGCATGTTCTGGATATGGCGATTAACAGCCCCTATGAAGAGCACTATGACGACCCGGAGTGTAGCTACTTCAGCTATGCCCGTGCCGTCGGTTATTACCCAGAGCGAGAGGGCTGCACGCCCTGCGGTGCACGTGCCTGGTTAACACACCCAGGTATGCGCCCTCAGGGCATCCCAGGACTAAGGTTCAATTACACCTCTCCCCTGACCAACGCCCTGATGATTGCCGTCGGTGAAGTGTACGGGGAGTCGTCCGTGTCTTTGCTGGAATCACGCATTTTCCACCGTATTGGTGCGTCATCAGAAGGCTGGTTTAACACTGATCATCTAGGTGTTCCCATTGCCGAAGGCCAGTTCAGTCTGAAAATGGAGGACTTTGCCCGTTGGGCTTCATTGATGATCAATGATGGCTGTAACCTTCAAGGTGAACAGGTAATTCCACGCAGCTTTGTCGAGGACACCCTCACATACCGAAGCGCCTCTCGCGAGGCATTTCTCAATAGTGACTACGCCGAGTTACTAACCAGGGCGCAGTATCGAAACCAATTTTGGGTGCTCGATGCTGAGCAGAAGCAATATGCCATGCTTGGAATTCATGGCCAGTTTGCGTGGTTTGACCAAAATCGTGAACTCATGATTTGTGGCTTTGCTTCTTATCCAGTTCAGGTGGACAAAATCATGACTGACACCCTGCAACAATTTTGGCAAACAGTCGCGACTGCCTGTGACAAGCGCTAAACCACGTTACATTAAGATTGTGAGGTGCACCGCCAGGGAGTACACTCCCTTTGCACCTCACAACAAAAAAATTGTCATGAATCCGCAACATCGTAGTGTCGAAAACGCCAGTCTTCCGACCCAAGTCGTTTCCATCATTGCTGACCTTCTTCGTGAGCAAGGAATCAATGAGTCGCTTTTACTCGAAGGCACGACCCTCACCTTGTCTTCGTTGCGGAATCAAAAAACTTTTATTCGCTACTCGCAACTTCTTCAAATTCTGGACAATGCTTTAAGGCTCTATCCAAAGCCCGGGTTGGGTCTGGAGATTGGCCGCCGGGAGCATGTAGCCAGCTGGGGACTATTGGGCTTCGCAGTCATGAGCGCAGCCGACATTCGAAGTGTTATGGATGTGGGCAACCGTTACTACCTGTCAGGTCCGGCTTTATATGATCTGACCTCTTATGTTGAGAACGACCAATGCGTGATGCAGGTCTTGGTTCCCAAGCCCATCGGCCACTTATTGCCCGTGGTAGTGGAAGAACTCTTTGCAACAACCTGTATCGTCTTTCCGGAGCTGACGGGCGTCCCCTTAGCACTGAAGGAAATCCAGCTCACCTACAGTAAGCCTGAGTACTATCAGCTGTATGAAGATTTTTTCCGGTGTCCAATTCAGTACAACGCCCATGCCAATCGACTTATCTTCGATAGCGCGTATTTGGATACCCCACTGATCAACGCAAACCCGGTCAGCGCCCAGTTATGTCGACAACTCTGTGAAGAGGCCCTACAAAATCAGGCGTGGGATGCGGAGTTGTGCCAGAGCATCAAGCTGATTTTGCTACGAACACCCGAGCGATTTCCGAATATGGACTCGGTTGCAGAAGAATTGGAAATTAGCCCAAGAACCCTGAGGCGCCGACTCTCAGAACAGGATACGACTTATCAGGCCTTAATGGATGAAGTACGACGCGATTTGGCAATTGGCTACCTCAGCGATACGCAGCTATCCATGACTGAAGTCGCTGAACGAATTGGCTTTACCGAATACGGCAATTTCCGCAAAGCCTTCAAGCGTTGGACAGGGCACGCCCCGAGTTACTACCGTAGCGGCAAAACCGAAGACGGTCTTGAATAACCCAACTTGAATCAGCTTTAAGCTGCCCACTGCCTTACAAGGTTTCTGTATGAAATGCCTCGAGAAAGCTTTCCAGGACCAGGTTAGGGCGCCGGCCGGTTCTCGTCACCAGTACCAGCGGCGTGTTGAAGAATAGTCTTTCCCCATCCAGGCACTTCAACTCCCCCTTCTCAACCCAGCTTTCGGCATAGTGATCCGGCAGAAAGCCCAGGTAGTTACCGGTCAGAATCAGAAAAGCAATGCCCTCTCGATCCGACGCCGTAGCACTGCAATTTAATTGCTGATGCAGATTAATCGCCTCTTCTGTCATGGGGTAAATCGGCAAAACAGCCTTGGCTTTGGCAAGCTCTGCTTGAGTCAACGTCCCTTCAGCCATGAACAAGGGATGTGAGCGTCCCACATATAGACAAGATTTTTCTTCATACAACAACTCATATTCCAACCCGGACAGAGGCGCAGTTTGAGGAATTACGCCCACATGTAAGCGACCATCAAATAGCCCTTTGGCAATCTCAGCAGGTGTACTCATACTGATGTTGATTTTCACACCATCGCTGAGTGAACTCAGTTGCGCAAGCGCCTGAGTGACCGCCATTTTAGGTTGGGTGACCAAATTATTCACGATGCCAATATTAAGTTCGCCCCGCAGCTGATGGTTCATTTGGTTGATATGGCTGCGAAAGTCTTCGACCGAAGACAGCAGGGCTTCCGTTGCCTCCAGAACCTCGATTCCTTCGTCCGTAAGTGAGAACCCTGCTCTTCCACGCTGGCACAAGCGCAAACCCAGACGCTTTTCCAAGTCTGTCATCTGCATACTGATTGCAGACTTGGAAATACCCAGCGTATTTTCAGCCGCGGAAAAGCTGCCACACTCGACGACTGTCTTGAATAGACGCAAAAGCTTCAAATCAAAGTCGGTAAATTGGGTCAGTGTGGATCGTTTCTTCTTCATTTTGCCGCGGATATCCAATACGTCTGATCACTAAGTCGAAGACCTTACCATTATTTGGACCAAGCCGTTACGTCTACGTCGAACCTGCCAGCCCTCTCCCTTAAGCATTGCGTTTTACCCCTTACTGGCGGCATCATGCGGACCTTTTACACGCATACGAGTATTCCCCCATGCCACAAGAATTGGAGTTCATCTGGTCCCGTTTTGAAGATCTGACCACTCTGGAATTTCACGACATCATCCAGGCACGCGAATCCGTCTTTGTGGTTGAGCAGGAGTGCGCCTATCCAGAGGTGGATGGTGCTGATGTGTACGCATGGCACCTGCGCGTGCAGCAAGCCGGTACACTGGCGGCCTATGCACGCGTATTTGGCCCCGGCATCAAATATGAAGAATCGTCGATTGGGCGTGTCATGACCCTGATGGAGTACCGCGGCAAGCGCCTTGGCCATCCGCTGATGCAGGAAGCAATCCGCTTTATAGAAGAGCAGTTCCCGGGTACGGATATCAAAATCGGTGCCCAGGCCCGCCTCCAGGCCTTTTATGAATCACTGGGGTTTGTTCGCAGTAGCGAGCCTTATGATGAAGACGGCATCATGCACATTGAGATGCTGAGATCCGCTCCTTAGTCCCCACACTTAGACCTGGAAGCAACTCTGAACTGACGCCGAAAGTATCAGGTTGGACAGGCATGCTTGCGTGCTAAACTACGCACTCCAATAGACACCTACAATAAAAAACATGCCTATTGCTGACGCTAAACGGATAGAGCGCCCTATGGACACCTCCCTACTGGATGTTGCCATCCTGATCGTAGATGACGAAACTGGTATTCGTGACTTTCTGCAACGTACACTTCAAAAGCACTACAGCCTGGTGGAGTGTGCCGAATGTACCGAGCAAGCTGACCAGAAACGCCAGGAACAACACTTTGACCTGCTTATTGTTGATATCTGCATGCCCGGTCGCTCCGGTGTTGAATGGATACAGCAACTGCGCGAATCCGGTTGCCCGTCTGATGTGATTTTCATGACTGCCTTTGCCGATATGAACAGTGCCATCGAGGCTCTACGGCTGGGAGCCAGTGATCTGATCCTCAAGCCCTTCCGCATTGAGCAGATGCGAAATGCCGTGCACAAGTGCCTCGACAATCGACGCCTGACGCGCGAAAACTTCGTCCTCAACCGGCAGGTTGAAACCCATAATGCCCATGGCCTGGTTGGTACCAGCCAACCCATGCAGGCACTGAGACAACTGCTGCGCCGTGTTGCGAGCGCACCCTCCGCAATTCTGATTGAAGGTGAAACCGGTACCGGCAAGGAGCTGGTTGCTCGTGCCATTCACCAGCAAAGTGGTCGCAGTGGTAGCTTTGTACCGGTCAACTGCGGCGCTATCGCAGCTGAGCTCATCGAGTCCG
Organism: Marinobacterium sp.; assembly: GCA_048264005.1. GTDB lineage: Bacteria > Pseudomonadota > Gammaproteobacteria > Pseudomonadales > Balneatricaceae > Marinobacterium. The sequence continues at coordinate 152,827 of JBLXDP010000002.1, read as the reverse complement.
AGCTCTTCGGTCATGTCAAGGGGGCCTTTACCAGCGCACACCAGGCCCGCTTGGGACTCTTTGCCTATGCTGATGGCGGAACTCTGTTTCTGGACGAGATCTCTGAGCTTCCACTCAATATGCAAACCAAATTGCTGCGTGTATTGGAAGATGGCGCCATTCGCCCCCTGGGGACAGAGCGTGACAGCCCGGTCAATGTGCGTATTCTGGCAGCCTCCAACAAACCGTTGGAACAGGCGGTAAAAGAAGGGGCATTCAGAGAAGATCTGTACTATCGCCTTAATGTACTGCATGTCCAGATACCCTCTCTTCGAGAACGTAAGGATGATATCCCGCTCCTGGTTGAGCACCTTTCTACCCTGCTTGCCTCCGATCTCGGCTTAACGGCGATCACACTTAATCAGCAAGACCTTATTGCACTGCAAACCTATCACTGGCCGGGCAATGTGCGTGAGTTAAAGAATCTGGTTGAGCGCAGTTTGTTGCTGGGTATGAGCCCTGATGAGCTTTTAAATCCAGCACCAGCACTCAAGGAGCAAGACGCAGGCTATCCGTTGAATTGGCCACTTAAGAAGGTTGAACGGGCACACATTGAACAGGTTCTGGAACTGACCAGTGGCAACAAAACCCGTGCTGCCGACATTCTGGGTATTACACGTAAAACACTGGATCGCAAAATGCAGCTCCGTGATAACGACCGTGATGAATAGTCTCTGGCAAAAAATTACTGGCAATCTACGTTACCGCCTTCTGGCTCTCACCCTGTTTCCGCTGTTATTGGTTTTGCCGGGGGTCGTTTTGCTGGCTTACCTCTGGAGCCAGGAAGTTGGATACCGCCAGCTGTTGATGAAGGCCAATACCGATCTGGCCGTCGCACACGAAGCTTTCTTCACTACCCGCGACCAATACCTGGTTCGCTTGTCACTCGCGGCTGGCGGCTCTCAGTTTCGTCAGCCACTCACAAACCTCAACCCGAACGTTACAGCCACTGGTTCTCAGCAACGATTACTGGAACAGCTCAGAGCTGACACAGGTTTTGATTTTGTAAACTTGCTGGATGCGAATGGTTGCACTTACCCTCCCTCCAACAGCTGTGGTTATCCCAATAGTCCTTTGGTTCATCGTGCGCTTACCGAAGGCCCTGTCAGCGGCGTGGAGATCTTTTCGGCAGAAGAACTTCACCAGCTTGATCCGGCGTTATCGGCCCGCGCCCGTATTCCGGTCATACCGACCAAACAAAGTGTTCAATCGACCAAAACGCTTGAAGAGCGCGGCATGGTGCTCCACTTTGCCTATCCGCTGCGGGATAACGATGGCAACGTCACGGCACTGCTGACCGCAGGTTTGTTGATGAACGGGAATCTGGCCTTTGTCGACCAGATCAGCAATACCGTCTATGGCCCGGGCAGCTTACCTGAAGGCGGCATAGGGACAGTGACACTGTTTCTTGATGATGTTCGTATCAGTACCAATGTTGAGCACCCTGATCGCCCGCTGCAAAGAGCGTTGGGTACCCGTGTATCAGCTCAGGTACGGCAAAAAGTACTGGATGATGGCGAACGCTGGCTGGATCGCGCGTTTGTGGTCAGCGACTGGTATATCTCCGCCTATGAACCGGTAACTGACATTAATGGCCAGCGGGTCGGAATGCTCTACGCCGGGTTTCTTGAAGCCCCCTTCCTTGACTCTTTCTATGTCTGGCTTGAGCGCCTGCTATGGTTATTTGGACTGGTACTGCTGGTCTGTATTTTCATTGCCATTACAGGTGCACGTGCAATCTCCAAACCTTTCGAAACAATGACCGGAGTGATTGACCGTATCCGAGCCGGTGATCGTCAACGCGTACCGGCGTTGAAGACAACTGATGAAGTGCGCGTATTAGCAGAACATTTCAACGCCATGCTCAACCAGCTCGACCAGCAGCACGATGCAATACAAAAGTCGGCTGATCAGCTGGAAGAAAAAGTTCAGGAGCGAACGTTAGAGCTGAAACAACATATCAGTCTTCTTAATCACACCCGAGAGCAACTGATCGAAAAAGGTAAGCTCGCTGCATTGGGCGAACTAACCGCCAGTATTGCGCACGAAGTTAACAATCCTACTGCTGTTATTTTGGGTTACATGGACTTGTTGCTGGACGAACTGGGTGACAAGGCTACGCCTGAGATTCGGCAGGATGCCGAACTGATTATTGAACAGGTTGGCCGCATTCGTAAGATAATAGATGACCTGCTCAAACTGGCCCAACCCGGCACCTATCCGGCTCAGTTTGAAGCCGTTGATGTAAATCAGCTAGTCCTGAACACACGTTCACTGGTACAGCACGAGCTGAGAAAGCGCAGCATTGAACTGAGGTTAAGCCTGAATGCCAGTATCCCCGTTCAGGGTGACACATCCCAGCTACAGCAGGTTTTGATCAACCTGATCATGAACAGTGCTGCTGCCATCAATCATCAGGGTGAAATCAGGATTAGCTGCCGCAACCATCAGAGAAACGGAGTACGGCTGGTCATTCGCGATAACGGGTGCGGGATTGCACCTGATCGTGTGAAGCGCATTTTTGACCCCTTCTACACCTTTGGCAAGAAAGGCACAGGGCTTGGCTTATCCATAAGCCAACGGCTTCTGACGCAGGCCGAAGCCAGTATAAAGGTGCGCTCCAAGGTTGATGTCGGAACGGTGTTTGTTATTCGCCTTAAGGCTTTTAATTCCGAACACCACTCAATACTGGGTCATATTGACCCGCCTCCCGACCCAACCGAGTCATAACAACCCAACCAATCCACCATTCCATTTGTCGTTTTTGTATAGACCCCAAGAGAGTGCGGGTTTTGTGCGAATTGGCCCGGTGTTTGCCTTGTATATCAAGCCTATCAAGCACTTGCGGATCAAAAGTCCGCGCCGTACCCCGGGTACACACAATAACGATAAAAACGGAGCTATACCCTATGTCGAATAACTCTGGTCCCCTGTCATTTCTATTAAAGGAGAGGATTGTCGCCAAACCTGGCTTCAATCGCTGGCTGGTACCACCCGCCTCTATCGCCATTCATCTTTGTATCGGCTCGGTCTACGCCTGGAGCATCTTTAACGCACCGCTGGTAAGGCAGCACGGTGTGGTTACCAGCTCCGCTGATGACTGGTCGTTGAGTTCGGTTGTCTGGATCTTTTCTACTGCGATTGTATTTCTTGGTCTGGCCGCTGCGTTTGGCGGTAAATGGCTGGAAAAAGTTGGCCCCAGAGCGGTCGGCTTTCTGGCAGCAATTCTTTGGGGCGGCGGCTTCCTGATCGGTAGCCTCGGTATTATGTATGACCAGTTATGGCTGCTCTATTTAGGCTATGGGGCCTTGGGTGGCTGCGGGCTTGGTTTAGGCTATGTGTCACCTGTCAGTACGCTGATACGCTGGTTCCCTGACCGCAGGGGTATGGCGACCGGTATGGCGATCATGGGCTTTGGTGGTGGTGCCATGATCGGTGCACCGCTGAAAACCTGGCTGCTGTCCGTATTCTATGAAGCACCACAGTACTTGGGTAAAGTAGCTGATGTCAGCCTGATCACCGAATCCGGCCGTCGCTTTGCCGAAGTCGCGGGGCAGAAACTGGAAGTGGTGGTTGCCAGCGCTGCGGATATGGCCAATATGCCGATTGCGGGACCTGAAGGGGTCTACGTAGTGAATACCGGTAACACCGGTGTGGCTGGCGTGTTTATCACGCTGGGTATTGTTTACTTCATCATCATGACCATCGCGGCGTTCTCATACCGCGTACCACCAGCAGGCTGGGCACCGGAAGGCTGGGAGCCGCCGAAGGAAACTTCAGGCAAAAACCGTCTGATCAGCAACAACCATGTCCATATCGACCAGGCAATCAAAACGCCTCAGTTCTATCTGCTGTGGGTCGTACTATGCCTGAACGTAACCGCAGGTATCGGCGTTATCGGTGTTGCCAAAACGATGATGACCGAGATTTTCGGTACCACTCTACCCAATATTGTTGATACCAGCTTTGCCGCTACCTACGTATTGATGATCAGTGTGTTTAACATGGTCGGTCGCTTTATCTGGGCATCCACCTCCGATTACATCGGGCGTAAAAACACCTTCCATTGCTTCTTCATTCTCGGAATGCTGCTATATATCTCCATTCCGTTCTTTGCCGGTCAAGTCAGCACCAACCCGTCTGCGGTTTGGCTGATTCTCTTCTGTATCGCCACTATGGTTATCTTCACCATGTACGGTGGTGGTTTCGCGACTATTCCGGCTTACCTGGCAGATATTTTCGGTACTCTGCACGTGGGCGGCATCCATGGCCGACTGCTGACTGCCTGGAGTACTGCGGGTGTTCTGGGTCCGTTTGCCATCACACATCTACGTGAACAGTCCTTGCAAGGTGCTATCGAATCCTTGGCCTACAAGGTTGATCCGGCCGTCTTCCAGCAAACCTTCGGTGCTGGCATCGAGCAGCTGAATACGCTGATCGCATCCAAAACGGTCACGCTCGGTCGTCTGATGGAGATCGCACCGGCAGGCACTATCGACCCCACGCCAAGCCTTTACAACACCACCATGTACGCCATGGCTGCCCTGCTTGTCGTTGCGCTTGTTGCCAACATGGCGATCCGTAAGGTGTCGGACAAGCACCATGTGGAGAATACTCACCCTGAAGAGGCACCTGCCAGCTAAGGGATTAGACTCCACGCAGAAACAAAAGAGCCCGCCATTTTGGCGGGCTCTTCATTTTAATCTGGGGGTTTCACTGCCAACAATTCAAGGCAAACAGCCTCAGGCGATGGATTCAAACGCAACCACATCCGCTACGGGTTCCTGCTGCACTTCAATGGCAGGCAACAACTGATCCAGCTGAGCATAGTTGTTCTTCAGCCAGACACGCATACGCTGACGTTCAGCAATATTCACCAGTTCACGGTTATTGGCCGCAGCCCAGAAGCTGGCATCAGCGAAATCGACCTTATGGGTAAGCTTGGGATGCAGTTTGCCCAGCTTGAATGTGAACGCACCTCGAGATTTCGCATTAGCATAGGCACTAGAGGCTTTGAGCTCCGCGAACTTGTCACCGCGACCATGGTTCTCAACCACGACCCAGTTGACTGAAGGCTGCTGGTATCGCTCCAGCGCGACACCCAGGAGATCAACACAATCCTTGCCGTCATCCATCAAATGCCAGAAGTACACCTGATGACCAAGCTCGTCCAGCAAACCAAACACATCGGTTTCTTCGATCCACTCGCCCAGGCGGGTTGAAGTCTGAGCAGCCAGATCAATGATCAGATCCAGCTCGGGCTGCTCTTCGCAGATTTCAAGGATGCGATCCAGGCTTTCATCTTCACCCACAATGACGGGGGACGCGAAGTCGCCATAGAAACGGGAAAAGGTACCGTGCGAAGCATCAGAATCAAACCCCATGAAAGCACGCTCGCCATCGATATAGTATTGAGCCAGCAATCGAGCCGTCATCGATTTGCCAATACCACCCTTTTCACCGCCTATAAAATGTACATTTGCCATGTCAGTTCACATCTCATGCTCAGGAAGGGAAACCGCCACTTCAAAGTGCCAGGAAATTGAAACTAACAGCCAATTTAGACAGAAATGTGTCAGTTTTAAACAGAAAATTCAGAAATAAAAAAGCCACGCATCCGAAGAAGCGTGGCCTTGGGTGTATCCAATGCTGATGTATCAGCTTTCGTTTGCTTGAGCACGCAATACGAATTTCTGGATTTTGCCGGTCGAAGTCTTTGGCAGATCACAGAAGACAACCCGTTTAGGCGCCTTGAATCGAGCCATATTATTACGACAGAACTCGATGACCTCTTCTTCCGTAACCTCAGCACCCTGTTTCAAGGTTACAAAGGCACAGGGAACCTCACCCCACTTCTCATCCTGCTGCGCCACAACGGCGGCTTCCAGCACGGACGGGTGTCGGTAAAGCACATCTTCCACTTCAATACTGGAGATGTTTTCACCGCCGGAGATGATGATGTCCTTGGAACGGTCCTTGATTTCGATGTAGCCATCTTCATGCCACACCGCCAAGTCACCCGAGTGGAACCAGCCACCGGCAAAAGACTTGTCGGTAGTGGTCGGGTTTTTCAGATAACCCTTCATCACAAGGTTGCCGCGCATGAAGATTTCACCAATGGTTTCACCATCTTTGGCAACCGGATCCATGGTTTCCGGGTTGGCAACCATCAGATCTTCCAACATGGGTGCTTTCACCCCCTGTCGGGACTTCAGGCGTGCTTTCTCGGTGGGTGTAGAATCATCCCACTCTTCATGCCAGGCACAAACGACACAAGGACCGTAGGTTTCGGTCAGACCGTACACATGGGTTACGTTGAAGCCCATGTTTTCCATGCCTTCGATTACAGCGGCAGGGGGAGCAGCACCTGCTGTCATGACGTTGACCTGATGCTCGATACCGGCTTTAAGGTCATCGGAAGCATTGTTCAGCATGTTAAGCACAATCGGCGCACCGCAGAAGAAGTTAACCTTCTCTTCGCGCACAAGATTGTAGATATCATCCGCACGGACATGGCGCAGACATATACTCACCCCTGCTGCGGCAGCGATCGACCAGGGGAAACACCAGCCGTTGCAGTGGAACATGGGGAGCGTCCAGAGGTAAACAGGTGCATCACCCATATTCCAGGACAGAATATTGCTAACCGCGTTCAGATAGGCGCCACGGTGGTGGTATACCACGCCTTTGGGATCGCCCGTAGTGCCAGAGGTATAGTTCAGTGTGATGGCATCCCACTCATCAGCTGGCAGCTGCCAATCGAATTCAGGGTCACCTTCCGCGATAAACGCTTCGTAATCCATTTCGCCGATCAGTTCGCCTCCCTCATAAGAAGGGTCATCGATATCGATCACAATCGGGTTGATGCGTGCAATTTTGATGGCACGGGAGATGGTCTCGGAGAACTCACGGTCAACGATAATGACCTTGGCCTCTCCGTGCTGCAGGATAAATGCTATGGCTTCAGCATCCAGACGGATGTTTAGCGCATTGAGTACAGCCCCTGCCATCGGGACACCAAAGTGCGCCTCAAACACTTCCGGCAGGTTGGGTGCCATTACGGCAACGGTGTCGCCCTTGCCAATACCACGGCGCTCAAGCGCACTGGCCAAACGACGGCAACGGCTGTAGGTCTCGGCCCAGTTACGACGCACACCCTGATGCACCACAGCAGTTCGCTGCGGATACACAGCGGCAGTACGTGCGATAAAACTCAGGGGACTCAGGGTAGCAAAGTTGGCCGGGTTCTGGTCCAGACCCAACGCGTAAGGATTATGATCTATTGTTGTCATTATTCGTTCCTCTCCACCTCGGCTGGAGGAGCCTTCCTCGATTGTTATGATTCCATTCCGCACCCAATCATACGTGTTTTCCCTTATTACACAATAGAATCCAAAATCATAAGATTGATCCAAAACAGCATCAGGTCCACGTCCAACGTTACCTGAGCGCAATAACAAATAAGGCGATGCATGCAACCCATTGATCAGGAACTGAAAACCTGCCTGCAGGAAGCAGACCGCTATCGTTTGCTGGCGGAACAGTCCACCGACATGATTTCGCGGCACACCCCTACGTCCGACTGGACCTTCATCGACGTTAACCCCGCCATCGAGCGCCTTTTGGGTTACACACCTGATGAAATCATCGGCACCCCTGGTTATGACCTTTTCCACCCTGATGACGCCGACAACCTGAAGAAACGTGCCGAGTCGGTACGCTATCGCCGCGGCATGTACACCAATGTCTATCGCTTTCAACACCGCGACGGTCATTACATCTGGCTGGAAACCACCAGTCGTACCATCCGCAATGACGGTGGCCAGCCGCTTGAAATCATCTGTGTATCCCGTGATGTAACCGAGCGTGAACTGGCGCAACAGGCTACCCGCCGGCTGGCCCGCGTGGTTGAAGCCTCGTCAGACATGATTCTGTTCTGTAACCATCGCACGCTGCAGCTCACCTACATGAACGAATCGGCCTACCGCACCTTTGGTGCCGAGCGGGAAAACCTTGCCGTGTTCTATCTCGATCAGCTGTTCCCCAAGGACGTTCTTCATGAACTGGTTGAGCCTGCCCTGCAGCATGCGGCACTTTTTGGCACCTGGTATGGCAGCATCCCGCTCTATCCAGCGGGGAATCCAGGGCGTATCGCAGAACTGCGTGAAATCATTGCCCACCGCAACCGGGCAGAGAACATGCGTGTGGAGTACTACTCCATTATCGCACGTGACATCACCCTGAAGCGGCAGGCTGAAGAGAAATCCAAGCGCCAGCAGCTGGAAATGGCGCATATGTCCCGTTTGCTGTCAGTGGGCGAAATGGCTACAGAGCTGGCGCATGAAGTTAACCAGCCCCTGGCGACCATCATCAATTACTGCAACGGCACTTTCCGTCGACTCGATGATGGGCAGATCACTGAAGTCGAACAGGTAACGCGCGCGATGGAGCTGATTTCGACCCAAGCGAAACGTGCTTCCGAAATCATCAAACGCATGCGCCGCTTTGTTCGCCATACCGAGTTTCAGCGCATACGTTTCCCGATCAATGAGACCTGTGAAGAGGTAACCCGCTTCCTGAACCAGGAAGCCACCGATCACAATATCCGCTTCGAATTTGATCTTGATGAGCAGAACCCGGAACTTGAAGCTGATCGACTGCAGATAGAGCAGGTCCTGCTTAATCTGATCCGTAATGCCATAGAGGCCTATAGTGGTTCCGACATTCGTCCTCGCCCAGTTCGGATCAGCACCCGGGTAGAAGGACAAAGGTTACTGGTTACCGTAGCTGACAAGGGACCCGGCATCAGCGAAGAGCAGATGCAAAGCCTGTTTGAACCCTTTTCAACATCCAAGGAAAATGGACTTGGCATGGGTCTGTCCATTTCGCATACCATTATCGAAAGCCACTGTGGTCGCCTTTGGGCCGAAAGCGACGGAGAATCTGGCGCAAGGTTTCACTTTCAACTCCCGCTGAGGGGAATGCATGACTAGCAAGAACAAAACAGTTTTTATCATTGATGACGACGCCGACTTTCGCGAATCGGTGGAATGGCTGCTGGAATCCACCCAGTACGCTATCGACAGCTACGCTTCAGCGCAGGAGTTTCTGGACGCATACGATCATCGTCCCGGCTGCCTGTTGCTGGATGTAAGGATGCCCGAAATCAATGGTCTGGCCTTGCAGCAGATTATGCGTGATCAGGATATTCGCCTGCCGGTCATCATCCTGACTGGTCATGGCGATGTGCCCATGGCCGTCAGCGCCATGAAAAACGGTGCACTCGACTTTCTGGAAAAGCCCTTCGATGATGACGTGTTGCTGAAACTGGTCGACAAGGCGATGACTGAAGCTGAAGAGCGCTTCAGCCAGATGGGTGAGGAGCAGGTGCTCAAGGAATACTATGATACGTTGAGCCGTCGTGAGCGCGAGGTAATGGAACTGGTTGTCAGTGGTAATTCCAACCGTGAGATTGCCGAAACACTGGGAATCAGCCCCAAAACGGTTGAAGTGCACCGCTCTCGTGTAATGAGCAAAATGCGCGCCGATAACCTGGCGCAACTGGTTCAGATGAACAACCGGCTGCAGGGTTAACCCTCAGCCGGCTTTCCACTTCAGGCAGGCGACACCCGCTCCAGGAACGTCAGAGTACGCTCAAGCACCATCTCTGGCCGTTCCAGGTGAGGGACATGGCCACAGTCCGGCACAAAGTAGGCTTCCGCCCTCTCACCGATACCGGCGCAACAATCTGTTACCTGTTCCGGCACACCGTATTCATCCCGATCACCCTGCATGATCAAGGCAGGACATTGAATCTGCGGTAGTAGAGGCTCAAGATTCAGACCCTCATGACACGAGGGTCTTAACCAGGTTTCAGACCAGGCGCGAAAGATCAGATCTGTTCGTTCACCATGATAGCGAGCCAGTTTTTCACCCAGATTAGTGGTGCGATATCGCTCCGCCGCTTCCCTGATCCCTGCCAACGTCAGATGATCCGCATAGATATGAGCTGCCAGGGTAATAATCGCTTTAACCTGCTGCGGACAACTTGCTGCACAGATCAACGCGATGGAGCCGCCATCGCTATGACCAAACAGAATAACCTGTTCAAGGTTGAGTTTATCCAGCAAACGCGGCAGCCAGACCTGACCTTCATGCAAAAGATAGTCATCCGGGCGAGGCAGCGTAATCGAAGTAGATCCGCCATAACCACGACGCTCAAACACGAGCACGTTCAGTCCGCTTGCTTTCGATAGCTGTTCGGGAAAGCCCTTCCACATCGCGATGCAACCCAGAGCTTCATGCAACATGACTAACGTCGGCTTACCCTCACCTCCAGGGTTTGAAAACGCTCGTACATTAACTTGAACCGAATCACCCAAATCCACCAGAAATTCACGCTGCTGCATCAGGCCGGTTCCTGCTCAGGTATGGCGTAGGTCATGGTGGCATGGGCAACAGGGTCCTCATCACCTTCGGAATAGACCGTCACCTCACCCACTCCCAAACGCTTACCGACTTTCAACATTTCAGCATGGGCCAGCAGATCGGCATCCGGTCGAGGCTTGCGCAAAAAATTGATATTCAAGTTGGTCGTGACTGCCAAAGCCACAGGACCAATTCGGCTTAACAAGGCTGCGTAAACCGCCACATCCGCCAAGCCCATCATAGTCGGACCTGAAACCGTCCCACCGGGTCTCAGATGATCATCACCTACAGCGAGGCGCATCACTGCCTTACCATCTCCCAAACTCTCCAAACGACCGTACTGGTCACCCTGGGGGAAATGATCCAGCAGGAACTGCTGCATCTCTTCAAACTGCATGACTTGCATCATGACTCCTTATTGTCACTGACCACGGCCAGGGTCACCGTTGCTTTGGCCACCAGGCTGCGTGTTTCATTCGTGCAGGCAAACACCTCGGATTCCACGACGACCAGACGTCGCCCAGGTCGCAAAACCAGCGCCTCACACTCCAGCCGCTGACCTGAAGCGGCACGCAAAAGGTTAATTTTAAACTCTGCCGTCAGAACCCTTTCGCCTTCGGCAACCAGGGTTACGCCAGCAATACCGGCGGTATGATCGGCCAAGGTGGCCTGAACACCGGCATGAACAAAGCCGTCCTGTTGCTGATGGTCAGGCCGCAGAATTAAAGTGGTCTTGCACTGGCCGGGATAAAAACCATCCAACTCAGCCCCCAACAAACGAATAAACGGCGCCTGATCAAAGACCCGGCGCGTTTCAATTTCATATTGGGGATTTCGGGGCGTAAATACTGGCTCGTGCGTCATTGATCCGCCTCTTCACGGGCCTGATTACGCAGGATAAAGCGTTGAATCTTGCCACTGGGCGTTTTGGGCAACTCTTGCACAAACTCGATCTCACGTGGAAAAGCATGAGTAGAGAGACGGGATCTCACCATCTCCTTGAGTTCATCTGCCAGCGTCTCATCAGGATCATATTGAGGTTTGATCACCACATACGCCTTGATGATAGCGCCGCGGGCACTGTCAGGCTTGCCGACAACGCCTGATTCAGCCACTGCCGGATGCTCCAACAAGGTACTTTCCACATCCGCCGGGCCTACACGGTAGCCCGCTGTCGTGATGATGTCATCGTCTCGTCCAGTAAAGGAGAAACTGCCATCACCGTGGCTGATTACAACATCACCCGTGAGGTAGTAACGATCATGGAACGGGTCTTTTTCATCCCAGGTATAGCCCTGGAAGAAAAACAGCGGGGAGGCATGCACATCAACCGCCAATTGCCCGGTTTCACCTGCTCCGACCTCTTTGTAATCACCATCCAGCGCAACTACCTTGTGGCCGGGCAGCGAGAAGCCCATGGAGCCGATACGCACTTCATGCTCCAGTGCATGGTGGTTACAACAGGTCATCCCGGTTTCGGTTTGACCATAGTGATCTCGGACCGGACAACCAAGGCGACGTGCAACCCAATTAATCACTTCAGGATTCAGTGGTTCACCGGCACTATTCGCAACCCTTAGGCCAAGGGTTTCACCTTCTGCCAACACCTGGTCATTGGCCATCAATAAACGGTAGGCGGTGGGTGCGGCGGCCAGGTTGGTAATGCCATATTCACGGATCATGGCGTAGGTGCTGTCAGGCGTGAAACCGTTTTCGTTGAAGTGCGTAGTAGAACCCAATAGCAGAGGCCCGATCACCGCATAGTACAGCCCATAGGCCCAGCCTGGATCGGCCACGTTCCAGTACTTATCATCGGGTTGGAGGTCGATTGCGTAACGCATATAGACATAGAACGACAACAGCGCTCGCGCCGGTACGGCCACCCCTTTGGATTTGCCGACAGTACCGGAGGTAAACATCTGCAGGATGGGGTCTTCGCCCTGAATCATGACGGGCTCAAAATCTTCACTATGACGAGCCATGGTTTGCCAGAAGTCGATATCTTCATGGCAGGACTCATCTTCGGCACTGACACGCACAATGGGTGGGCAATTATGCACACCATCCAGCTTGAAGCGATTTTGATCGTCGGTCACGACCAGACGCGTCGATGCACGATCAAGACGATATTCGATTGCACCGGAACCAAAAGCAGTAAACAGCGGTTGATACACAGCCCCTGCCCTTAGGGTACCCAGTACCACAACCATTAACTCGGGTGTGCGGGGCAGAAGCGCTGCAACACGATCACCTTTGCCTATCCCCTGCTCCTTGAGCAGATTGGCAAAGCGAGCGGATGCATCTCTTAACTGAGCGAAGGTCCAGCGCTCCGGTTCACGTTCGACACCGTGATATTGCAAACCAACACTCTCGGGATCGGCTGCCCACTTATCACAGATTTCCTGACAAACGTTCATGCCCGTATCGGGACTGCCCTGCAGGACTTCGTCCGTCAACGCCTCAACATCGAACCGATCATAGAACGGCTGATAAGGCTGTTTACTCATGAATATCTTCCTTCTTCTTATCTTTATTATTGAAGTCGAAGACTAGTGAAACCCCTTAGGGGATAACCCGAATATATCGCCCCTTAACGCTGACGTAAACCTTCCCTTCAAAATTGATCAAAGGATCACATTCCCCTCCTTGATTTCACCAATTGCTGCACTAAACGGATATTTTTTGTCGCTATTGCGACTCATCATAGGCTTTCGTGCTGGCCCGGTATTTGCTGATACCTGTTCTTCCAGCCCATTTGACAAGGAATGAAACGGATGCCCAACAAGAAAAAAAATAAAACAACCGAGCAAATGATTTTGACCCTTTCCACTGAAGGACGAATTGTAGAAGCGAGCCCATCATTTCTGCGCACCAGTGGATTCTCGATCACGCAACTGGAAGGCAAACGACTCGTGGACTTACGACATACCACAATGCCCGAGGGTCCCTTCAACGATTTAAAACAGACGCTGGAGCGCGGACAACCATGGATGGGCGTCATCGAACTGACCCAAGCCGATAACGCCCCTCTTTGGTTAGACGCCTATGTCATCCCTGTGATCGAGAATGGCCAGATCCTTGAATGCCAATGTATTCTTCGCCGCCCTGCCAAGTCCGTTTCCGAGCGCGCTGCACATATTTATGCGCTCCGGCGAATGGGCCGCATGCCCTGGCAATTGAAATGGCCAAGCTTGAGACTGACAACCAAACTCAAAGTGCTGCTGACCCTTTTATTCCTGCCGGCTGGTGCCATGCACTTGGCCATGGAAATATTCAACCCATTTCTTGTATCGGCCCTGGCGCTTCTCTGGCTATCAGGCATTGGCGGCATACACCTGTTGTGCCGCAACCTCGATCGGCTGGTCATCGACAGCCAGCGCCTGGTTAAGCATCCCATCAAGCAATTGATTTATACCGGCACACGCGACGATATCGGACAATTGTCACTAACACTGGCCATGCTGCAATCCCAGCTCGATGCCGTACTTCTGCGAATGCATTACGGCTCAAATCAGGTCATGTCGGATGCCTCTGCAAGTGTTGACGTGATGACGCGCACCCACAATGAGATGGGTGATCAACGAAGCGCGCTGCAGCATATTGCGGTCGCGATCAGCCAAATGAACGCCACGATCACTGAAATGAGCGCTAATACGGCTCAAACCGCTCAACAAACCCAACAAGCCAGGATGGAGATTGAACAGGGCCTCAACGTGGTCGATAACGCGATCAACCATATTCGCTCACTGGATGGGTCAATAACCGGTACCACCGGAGAAGTGGGGCAACTTCAGGATGAAAGCAATCGCATAGGGAAAATCATCAATGTCATCAGTGACATTGCAGAGCAAACCAACCTGCTGGCGCTCAATGCGGCAATCGAAGCAGCCAGAGCAGGCGAGAATGGGCGTGGTTTCGCCGTCGTTGCCGATGAAGTGCGCCAGCTGGCACAACGCACACAAACCGCGACCAGTGAAATCCATCAAATGATCGCATCGCTTCAAACCAAGACACAAATCATCGTGTCCGCCATGACAACCAAACGCGGCCTTTCAGAACAGGCCGTCGAGCAAATCGAAATCACCGGTCAGACCCTGAGTGAGGTACTTAAAGCCGTAGACCGCATCAATGACATGGCTACACAGTTGGCAACGGCCAGCGAGGAGCAAAGTACCGTTACAGAAGACGTCAGTCAAAGAGTTGTTTCATTGAGCAACAGTGCAGATCAAATGGTTGATGACGCCACCCAAACACTGAGCCTGAACCGCCAAACGGCCCGGATGGCTGAGCGCCAAAGCTACCTCATTAATTGCATCATGCAAGCCTGATGTAACGAACGTGGATGCCAGCAAGGCATCCACTCCCCTTTAATATTGGGGCTTAAAGCCTGGTTTGACGCGAATTGTTAACGGGGTTGTCACTCACGGCATTCATACTAGGGACTTGATCCTGGTCATAGCAGGGTTTATCAGGGTATTCAGCTGACTTTGGTTGTATTGCGCTGATGAAAGATGAACGTAAACTATGGCCACTACAATAAGAACAACGAATACATCGCTAGAGTTACCCATGAATAAGATTCTTGTCAGCGCCTGCCTTCTGGGCGCTAAAGTCCGTTACGATGGACGTGATAACCTGCTCGATCACCCGGTTTTGAAACGTTGGCATGAGGAAGGCCGTATCGTTTCCGTCTGCCCTGAAACCCTGGGTGGCTTGCCGACCCCAAGACCGCCCGCCGAGATTCAAACTCGCTTTCCCATTCTCGTGACGACCCGTGACGAAGAAGACGTGACTCCGGAATTTCTAAACGGTGCTGAACAGGCCCTTGAGCTTGCACGACGATATAACTGTACCTGTGCCCTGATGAAATCCCGCAGCCCATCCTGTGGCAACCGTGAAATTTACGATGGCACCTTCTCGGGTACTCTGGTTGCCAATGCAGGTGTCGCGGCAGGCGAGCTGCTTCAAAACGGTATTCCCGTGTTCAATGAGCATCAATTGGACGAGCTGATCAACTTTATCGAGCAGAACGACGAAGCTGCCTGACCCCTCCCCCTTGTTACCCTGAAGCTGGCCCCCTAAAATGGGGGCCATTTTCATTCCCAGACGGATCGATTATCAATGCGAGCCAGCCAATTTCTTATTGCCACCCAAAAAGAAACGCCTTCCGATGCGGAAGTTATCAGCCATCAGCTAATGCTTCGTGCGGGCCTGATCCGCAAGGTAGCTGCCGGCCTGTACAACTGGCTGCCACTGGGCCTGCGTACTCTGCGCAAGGTCGAGCGCATCGTGCGTGAAGAAATGGACGCAGCGGGCGCACAGGAAGTTTTGATGCCGGCTATTCAGCCTTCCGAACTTTGGCAGGAATCCGGTCGCTGGGAGCAGTACGGTCCTGAACTGCTGCGCGTAAATGACCGTCATAACCGAGAATTCTGCGTAGGTCCGACTCACGAAGAAGTGATTACCGACCTGATCCGCCGTGAAGTGAAAAGCTACAAACAGCTGCCGGCCAACTTCTACCAGATCCAGACCAAATTCCGTGACGAAATCCGTCCTCGTTTTGGCGTGATGCGTTCACGTGAATTCATCATGAAGGATGCCTACTCCTTCCACACCAATCTGGAGTCTCTGGTCGATACCTACAAGGTGATGCACCAGGCCTACACTAATATCTTTACCCGCCTGGGCCTGGATTTCCGTCCCGTACTGGCGGACAACGGTTCTATCGGTGGTGACTCCTCTCACGAGTTCCACGTGCTGGCCCAGTCCGGTGAAGACGATATCGCCTTCTCTGACAGCAGCGACTTCGCCGCCAACGTTGAAATGGCTGAAGCCCTGCAACTGGGTGAACGTCAGGCTGCGACTGAAGAAATGCGTCTGGTTGATACTCCCGATGCCAAAACCATTGCAGAACTGGTTGAGCAGTTTGGTCTGCCGATCGAGAAAACCGTTAAGACGTTGATCGTTGCCGCCAGCGAAGAGTCCGAAGCGGATTTCGTTGCCCTGCTGGTACGTGGCGATCACGAACTGAACGAGATCAAGGCCGAGAAACTGACTCAGGTTGAAGCGCCGCTGCGTTTTGCTACCGACGAAGAGATCCGCAAGGTAATGGGTGCTGGCCCTGGTTCTCTGGGTCCGGTCAACCTGACGATTCCTTGCATCATTGATCGCAGTGTTGAAACCCTGTCTGACTTTGGTGCTGGCGCCAACATCGACGGCAAGCACTACTTCGGCATCAACTGGGAACGTGATCTGCCGACGCCTGAAGTTGCTGACATCCGTAACGTGGTTGAAGGTGACCCAAGCCCCTGCGGCCAGGGCCAAATCCAGATCCGTCGCGGCATCGAAGTAGGTCACATCTTCCAGCTGGGTACCAAGTACTCCGAAGCGATGAATGCCACCGTACTGGACGAGAATGGCAAGTCTACCGTTATGGCCATGGGCTGCTACGGTATCGGTGTTACCCGCGTGGTTGCCGCTGCCATCGAACAGAACTACGACGACAATGGCATCATCTGGCCGGAAGCCCTGGCACCGTTCAATGTTGCTCTGGTACCACTGAACTACGACAAGTCTGAAGAAGTACAGGCGAAATCCGATGAACTGTATGAAGCTCTGCGTAAAGCCGGTGTAGATGTTCTTCTGGATGATCGTAAAGAGCGCCCGGGCGTTAAATTCGCGGATATGGAACTGATGGGGCTGCCGCACCGTCTGGTTATCTCCGATCGTGGACTGAAAAACGGCACCCTGGAATACAAGGGACGTCGCGACAGCGAATCACGCGACATCCCGGTTGAGGAAGCACTGGACTTCCTGCGCCAGCAGATGGCTTAATAGCCAGCGTCAACAGGCGGGCCATCAGTGCCCGCCTGCTTTCCACTCTTTCCGCGTTTCACCCTATCGGTTAATGTTTCCAGATACAGAGGTTGTATCAAGGAGACGGCATGACCACCCCCAACACGCCTGCCAACGGTTGTACCACTGCGGCCAATCTCAGCCATAAACATGACTTCGGACAGGGTCATAAACGTAATGCGGAGCAACGCACCAAGCTTGTCACCCTGCTGACACTGGCTACGATGTTCGCCGAAGTGTTTGGCGGGATGATCACAGGCTCCATGGCACTCCTGGCGGACGGCATTCATATGGCGGGACATTCTTTAGCGCTAGGGCTGGCTGCAGGCGCCTATTACCTTGCTCGCACCCATGCCCAGGACCGCCGTTTAAGCCTTGGCAGTGGCAAAATTGCTGATCTGGCTGCCTATACGAGTGCCTTGTTACTGGCAGTCTCAACCGTCTGGCTGGTTGTAGAATCTATTCATCGACTGGTAACACCATCACAATTGATGCCATTACAAGCACTGATGCTGGCGACTCTGGGCTTGATCATCAACCTCATTTCAGCCTGGTTACTGGCTGGCAAGCACGAGCACCATCATGGACACGGACACGATGATCATCATGAAGACGCCAACCTTAAGGCCGCATTGATCCATGTGATTGCCGATGCTTTGACGTCGGTTGCAGCCATTGTCGGTCTAATTGCCGCCTGGCTTTGGGGTTGGAACTGGCTGGACCCAGTCATTGCCCTGGTCGCCTCGGCGGTCATTCTGAAGTGGGCCTGGGGCCTGCTGCGCCAAACTACGGGAGTGTTACTTGACCGTGAAGGACCTGAGTCCATTCGACGTCAGGTCTGTGAAACGCTTCAATCCACACAGGATACAAATGTCATTGATCTGCACCTTTGGTCGGTTGGTCAAGGTACCTGGACACTAGTAGCGGCAGTCGTGACACATGGTGCCACCACTCCTGAAGAGTACCGCTCAAGGCTCAGCCATATCCACGGCCTGCACCACCCCATCATTGAAGTGAGCTACTGTACCCTTTGCTCCGCCGAAGAAGCGCATTGATCCAGCGCCCCCTCACGGCACGCCTCCAACACACGCTCAGCCAGATCAGCGTCATTGATTGCCCGTGCCACAGCAACACCGCCAACCATCAAAACCAGCGTTCTTAATGCGGCATCATCCGGTTCACAGCCCGATTCACCGCCCAGTTTGCTGGCCAACGCATTGAAGATTCGGGTATAAGTCTCGCGAATTTGAGTATCCCTCTGACTAATATCAGACACGAGAAACGCCAAGGGACAGCTGCCGGCCTTGCTCTCCAAGTGCTGGACACTCAGGTAGCGGCGAATCAACTCATCGGTGCTCGCCGGATGCTGGGCGCCCAACCGTTTTGCTGCCGATGAAATCGCCTCTGAATAGAGCTCCCGCTTTGACTTGAAGTGCGCATAGAAAGCACCACGGGTCATTCCGGCATCCAGCATTACCTGATCAATGCTGACGCCATCAAACCCACGCTCCGCAAACAGTCTCTCTGCACTCAAGAGAATGCGATCTCGACTTTCACTCCTGTGTTCACTTGGCCAGGCCATATTCTCACATCCTGAAAATATATAAATGTGACACTAGTTTAGTCATTTTTAAAGGTGATTACAGGCTTGATTGTGGCAGGTCTAGACAATATTTTTTTGCAGGCAGTAATAACATAAAAATTCCAAATTTGATTACAAAAAAGCTCATTTATTGAATTTAAAAAGACCAAAAAAGATGGTAAACAGCGACAAAAAACATAATTGTCGTTTGATACATGATCTAGTATAGTCATTTTAAAGCATGGAAAAACCATCACAGGATAGCATTTTAAATTCTACTGCGATCCTTAGTATAATTAAGACATCATGTAAATCATCCCAATGAGAACAATATATTAAAAAAGGCCCTGAGCAATACTCCAGGCCACTCTAACCGCCCAACCGTCATAAAGATATATAAATGGAGTTATAATGTCTTTCACGTTTAATGAGCTATGGAAAAACTTTCCAAGAGATAATGAAAAGGTTTTTGTCAGAGCTAAATGCCAAAACAAACAACCCGCCTACACAAAACCCTTTGAGAACTACTGCGCAGTATATCTAAGTGAAGCGCTTATCAAGTCTGGAATTAATACTTCAAATGCTTAAGCTGGTAAATGTTGGTCACACCCCGGAGTGAATAATCTTTTACGGGCTGAGGAAATGGCAGGTCGGTTAAAAGTCTCAAGCTTTAGCGGGATGGGTAAGCTGGAGAAAATCAACCCTAAATCCTTTCAGACTGATTTGCACGGACGAACAGGGATTATCTTTTTCAAGGATTACTGGCAGCGAGGCAATGAGTCATTTGAAAACCGTAGCGGAGACCATATAGATCTCTGGAACAAAGATGAAATAACCAGTTCATCTATGTTTACAAGAAATATTTTAGAGTTTTTTGGGCGTGTAAGTGACTTCAATCAATCTCGTGAAATTTGGTTCTGGGAAGTTAAGTAGTTTACTTATGAAAACAATTCTAATTTATGCAACTCTGGGGCTTGCCTCGTTTGCTATTAACTTTGCAATTTTCAATTACTCCTTCAACGAACAGGCAACGCCTTTTCTCCATGAAGAGCAGAGAGTTGAAAGTGCTTTATTGATGCTTAAGACGACGCTTCCGGCTTATGGCATAACGTCATTAGCGCTGACAGCGTTGTTCTATTTGGTAGCCAAATACATCAATAAATAAAGCGTGCTTGCATCCCCAAACCAAAACCTTACTATTACCTTTATCAGCATTAGCGCAATTGGTCTAACTTGTACTCGTGCTGCGCGCCTACCCCATTGCCAATGGTTGACCGCTCAAGTCAGCAACCTGGTTTATCAGGTTGCTGACTTACTGATGCAGATTCTTGCTCTTTTATGAAGTATGTCGCACATCATTTTTAAGTCACTTTGCGCGTACACTATTGCCCGCTGCTATCTGTGGAATGACTGCTCCAATATCAAACTGGAGACATTAAAACTGGATCGTTTACCAAAACGTACTGTCCATTTCACTGAGCGTTCTTTCAAGATTTGGCGCAGCCCAGTTCAGAAAATAACGCACTCTGGGCGATAAGAGGCGGCTGTGAGGATACACAAACTGCACCGGTATAGGTGATTGCTCAAACTCTGCTAATACACGCTGCAATTTACCTGACTGAATTGCACCAAAGGCCTGGTAACTCAGTAATCTGGCGGCACCCAACCCATCTACCGCACAGCCCAGGGCGACATCAACCTGATTCGTGGTTACCCGTGTTTTCAGTGTTTGCACCAGCGTTTTACCTGCTTCCTGAAACTGCCAGCTATCACCGAATGCGGAATTTATGATGGTCGGCCACTGATGCAAATCGGACGGTCGCTCCAG
This sequence comes from Marinobacterium sp., assembly GCA_048264005.1. Lineage (GTDB taxonomy): Bacteria > Pseudomonadota > Gammaproteobacteria > Pseudomonadales > Balneatricaceae > Marinobacterium. The sequence goes on along the minus strand of JBLXDP010000002.1, from coordinate 132,095 downwards.
CTGGCCAAAGGATTGAATGGCATCGGAGCTGGCCACTACCACCGACCGTACCTGCCCGACTCGCTTGGCGATCAAGGATGAATCGACCAGGTGGCCAATTCTCAAGGCAAGGTCAAAACCCTCTTCGATAATGTCGACCACACGGTCCAAAAGCGTCAGCTCTATTTGAAGCTCGGGGTGAATTTTCAAATACTCGCGAACCAAAGGCGCCACATGCAACCGCCCAAAAGTGACGGGTGCTGTGATGCTCAATTTACCTGAGACCGATTGGCGTCGGACATCAATCGAAAACTCGGCCGCTTCAACATCCGATAGAATTTTTCGACAGTGCAGCAAGTACTCTCGCCCATCGTCAGTGAGCGAAATCCGCCGGGTCGTTCGGTTCATCAAGCGAACCCCAAGGTGTGCTTCAAGTTCAGCTAATGTTCGCACCACCGCCGCAGGTGAACGACCGATATGTTCAGCCGCCTTTGATAAACCGCCCTGATCTACGATCGCGACAAAGACAGCCATCGCCTTGAGCTTATCCATATATTAGTCAGCTTTTCTTAATAATATTATCAACAGTACAGTATTTATTTAGCTTTATGGAACTGACTTAATTGCCACACAGACTTTGGTGATTGGAGACAGCATGCAGACGGCACTTAGTGGTAACACCCTTCTTGCGTTCGACCATGTAGGGATACGAGTGACCCACAAATCACAAGCCATTCAGTTTTATGAACGCCTGGGGTTTCGCCAAACAGGCTACTTTCCGGAGCATGAAGCGAACGAAATGACCAACGATCAGGGGCTTCGCATTAATCTGATCTTTAACGCAAGCGCCCGTCCCCAGAACAACAACGTGCTACTGGATCAGGCCATTAAGTGGCCAGGCTTCACACACCCGGCCTTCGTTGTTGATGACCTGTACGCCCTGCGAGACTGGCTTGTAAAGGAAGGGATTAGCATCACAGAAGATATCCATCCGCTGGGTCCGCGCCGCATTACCCTTTTTGTCCGAGATTTTGATGGCAATGTGCTGGAGTTTAACCAGCTAACCCAACCCCGCGAATAACAACAAGGAACGACTCATGAAACTATATGACCTGGAACTCTCCGGTAACTGCTACAAGGTAAGACTGCTGGCCGCGCTGTCCGGTATTGAACTGGACATCATCCCCGTGGATTTTCTCGATGGCGAACACAAGCGTTCACCTCTGATCGACAAAAATCCCTGGGGCGAAATCCCGATTTTGGAGCATAACGACCTGATCCTGCGTGATGCGCAAGCCATTCTGATCTACCTTGCCAAAAAACATGCAGGCGCCCAATGGTGGCCCGAGGAGGCTGCTCAACAAGCCCAGGTTGCCCAGTGGCTGTTCACCGCTGCAAATGAAATCCAGCACGGCCCCAATGCCGCCCGGCTGGTTGACAAGTTCGGTTACGACCTGAACAAGGAGGAAGCCCTCTCCAGCAGCGCACGCATTCTGGGTTTACTTGAAAGACACCTGAAAAATAATGAGTGGTTGGCGCTCAATCGCCCGACACTGGCCGAATGTGCAGTCTTTCCCTATGTAGCTCTGGCACATGAAGGCGGGGTTCAGTTAAACGACTACCCGGCTATCCAGCGCTGGATTGATCGTGTTAAAGCCCTACCCGGATTTCTCACCATGCCTGCTATTTAAGGCGATTGGGCAGGCGTGACGCGTCTGCCCGACATTAAGCACAACGGTTCTTGAAACAAGGCAAGCCCCATCACAGAAGCTTTGATAACGCCACAATATGTTCTTTAACATATTTTGATATCCCTCCACACTGCGTCTACACACTCACACAGGAGACGCATTATGGAAAATTCCGTCTACATTTTTGCCCCCACCTTCAGCAGTTTTGCCCGTTCAGTCATGCTGTGCTGTGAAGAAAAAGGTATCACTTACACGTGTGGAATGGCCCCTGAAGGGAGCACGATTACATCCAAGAGCCCTGAGCACTTCGCCATACATCCCTGGGGCAAGCTGCCCGCCCTGTTCCATGAAGGCCAGATACTGATCGAAACCAGCACTATCTGCCGCTATCTGGATGCGCGTTTTGAGAACACACCACTGCAGCCGAACGGCACGTTTGAGCGCGCCCAGCTTGATCAGTATTGTGCCGAAATTGCTTTGTACATTGATCAGGTACTACTAAGAAACATCGTGTTGGAATTTGCGTTCCCGAAGGGCGAAAACGGTGAAGTACGTATGGAGAGAGTTGAAGCGGCCTTACCTGAGGCCCGCAGGGCATTGGAGCGGGTAGATGAAATGTTGGGAGATGATCATTTTATCCATGGGCAGTCTTACACCCTTGCTGATGCGCTGTTAACCCCAATATTGGACTATCTTACCAAGGTTCCCGCAGGGCCTGACTTGATGGTCAACACAGCTGCCAGCCGCTATCTGGAGAGAATGCGCCAGCGGCCTTCAGCCAAGGTATTGGATTCTCAGTAAGAGTGCAAAACTGAAAGGCCTCCTGATTCAGAATCTGGAGGCCTTAGGGTGTCTACCGACAGTGTTTACTTTCGCGCAGAACGTACAGCCGTTGCCAGTTCACGGGTAAGTGCCAGTACTGCCTGGGTGCCCGCTTCCGGCGTTTCCGCTTTATGGATGCAGTCAATCAGGGCTGAACCAACAACCACACCATCAGCAAACTGACCGATACGGGCAGCCTGCTCAGGGGTGCGGATACCGAAACCTACACCAATTGGGACATCGGTGTTGGCACGGATCGCTTCAACTTCTTGCTGTACTTTCTCTGGAGTAGGGGCGGCTGAACCCGTCACGCCCGTGCTGGATACGTAGTAAAGGAATCCGGATGTATTGTTCAGCACACGCGGCAAACGCTCAGCATCGGTGGTCGGCGTTGCCAGACGAATAAAGTGGATACCCGCCTCACGAGCAGGGATACAGAGTTCATCATCATGCTCGGGTGGCAGATCGACCACGATCAGGCCATCAACACCCTCTTCCGCCGCTTCTTCAAGGAAGCGCTTCACACCGTAGCGGTAGATCGGGTTGTAGTAACCCATCAACACCAGCGGCGTGTCCTGATCCTGTTCACGCAGAATGCGCACCATCTGCAGCGTTTTCAGCATATCCTGACCGGCTGCCAAGGCACGCTGGTTCGCCAGCTGAATGGCCGGACCATCCGCCATCGGGTCGGTGAACGGCATACCCAGCTCGATCACATCAGCGCCCGCTTCCGGCAGGCCCAGCAGTGTGTCCAGACTGTTGGCGTAATCCGGGTCGCCTGCCGTAAGGAAGGTGATCAGCGCCGGTCGGTTTTCCTGTTTCAGCGCGGCAAAACGGCGCTCCATTCGGCTTGCTTTGGTTGTATCGGTCATGGATTACTGCTCCGCCAGTTCGTCAGCCAAGTGTTCGGTTACAGTGGTCATATCCTTGTCGCCACGGCCACTGAGGTTCACCACGATAATGTGATCCTTGGGCAGGGTCGGCGCCAGCTTGAGTACATGCGCCAGCGCGTGGGACGACTCAAGGGCAGGAATGATGCCTTCGTATTTGCACAGCGCCTTAAAGCCTTCCAGCGCTTCCTGGTCCGTGATCGAGACATATTCAACACGCTCGATCTCATGCAACCAGGCGTGTTCGGGTCCAATACCCGGATAATCCAGACCAGCGGAAATGGAGTGCGCGTCCTGAATCTGACCATCTTCAGACTGCAGCAGGAAGGTACGGTTGCCATGCAACACGCCCGGTTCACCACCCTTAAGGCTCGCAGCATGACGCTTATCCAGGCCTTCACCACCGGCTTCAACACCGATCATGTGAACGGATTTGTCGTCCAGGAAGGGATGGAACAGCCCCATGGCATTTGAACCACCGCCGATGCAGGCTACCAGCGTGTCCGGCAGACGACCTTCTTTTTCCATGATCTGACGACGGGTTTCCTCACCAATCACCGCCTGGAAATCACGTACCAATGCAGGATACGGGTGCGGGCCCGCCACAGTACCGATGATGTAGAAGGTGTTGTGAACGTTGGTGACCCAGTCGCGCAGGGCTTCGTTCATGGCATCCTTGAGAGTACCTGTACCGCTGGTGACCGGAATGACCTCGGCACCCAGCAATTTCATACGCTGAACGTTGGGCTGCTGACGATGAATATCAGTGCTGCCCATGTAAATCACGCACTCCAAACCGAAACGCGCTGCGACGGTCGCAGTAGCAACACCGTGCATGCCGGCGCCAGTTTCGGCAATGATGCGCTTCTTGCCCATACGCTTGGCCAGCAGAATCTGGCCCAGGCAGTTGTTGATCTTGTGCGCGCCGGTGTGGTTCAGGTCTTCACGCTTCAGGTAGATTTTGGCGCCACCCAAAGCTTCGGTCAGGCGCTCAGCCAGGTACAGAGGGGTTTCACGACCAACGAAGTCCTTGCGCAGTACTTCCAGTGCGGCGTGAAACTCTGGGTCATCCTTGGCTTTTTCATATTCAGCCTGCAGATCCAGAATCAACGGCATCAGGGTTTCAGCGACAAAGCGACCACCAAAACGACCAAAAAACCCGCTTTCGTCCGGCCCCTGGCGCAAACTATTTTCTGTGCTCATGGCAACAACTCCATCAATCTTTAATCTGGAACCCAGTCTAGTGGATGCACGCGCTGCTTTAAATCGATAAAATCACACCAAACTGTGAGAAAAAGTAACAGCTCATGATTGCACCCCATGCACATAACCTGCCTTCACTCACCGGCCTTAGAGCCTTTGATGCCTGTGCCCGCAGTCTCAGCATGACCGCTGCAGCGGAAACCTTGCATGTTACGCATGGTGCTGTGAGCCGGCAGATCAGGCAACTTGAGGAACAGCTGGATACACGACTGTTTGATCGTGTAGGTCGTGGCCTGGTGTTGACCGATGCAGGCCTGCGACTGGCGCGAACTACGCGTGAGGTCTTCGATCAGCTGGAACAGACCTGTGATCAGATTCGTCGCGAGTCCAAAGGCTCACCTTTCGTTCTGGCCTGCTCAGGCAGTTTTCTGGCGCGCTGGTTTATCCCTCGACTGGATCAATTACAACAAGACTGCCCTGAGCTGGAGATACATCTAACCGCTACGAACGAGTCAGACAGCATCCGCGCAGGGGTTGATGCGGCCTTACGCTTCGCAACACCACCCTGGCCCAAAGGTCAGACGGTGATTGAACTCGGGCCTGAACGCATTGGTCCAGTAATGAAACCGGATCTGCTAGAGCAGCCGAAACCTGCCGCAAACCTGTTGCTTGACCAACTACTCCTGGAAACTCTTTCACGCCCACAGGCCTGGCCACAATGGTGTGAATCGCATCATCTCGACCGCAGCAAGCTACGCATCAAGCAATCATTCGAGCATTTGAACTATATGTTGGAGGGTGCGCTTGCGGGACTCGGCACGGCCATCGCGCCGGAATATCTGGTGGAGGAAGATCTACGCAGCGGGCGTTTGATCGCGCCTTGGGGGTTTGTCGAAACCAGTGCACGACTGGGGTTATGGCTGCCGAGCACAGAGATTTCACCCCGTGCCCGACAACTGGCCGACTGGCTGGCAAATGCGCTCAGTCGAGAATCTCGAAGTTCGTAAACTCCGTCTCCTGAGCACACTCTTCGGAGACAACCTCTGCCACATTCGCCAGTTCAGGCCCCTGACTCAACCAGGCTTCTACATGTCGTACCGCCTTCTCTTCACCACATAGAAGGGCTTCGACGCGGCCGTCATCCAGGTTACGTACCCAGCCAGTTAAGCCACTGGCCTGCGCCTGCTCACGGGTGAAGTGACGAAACCAAACGCCCTGTACCCGACCACTCACAAATGCATGTACACAGATCTGTGCCATTGGTTGCCCTCAGTCCATTACTGCTTAGATTCAGAAGATTGATATAACGCCTGCAGTGTTACGTCCAGTACTTCGCTACGCTGGTGTTTTAGCTGCTCCAGTCGATCGTACAGCTCTTGCTGCCAATGTTCCTGATACTCGGGCTGAGGATCAGGCAGTGGCCAAGGCATCGCCTTTTGAAGATCCAGCAGCGTGTAACGATTCAGGTCACGACTCAGCAGATACTGCCCACCTTCCGTCCGGCGAACCAATCCTGCGTCTTGCAGTAACTGAACATAATCATCCCAGCGCCCCTGGTCCAGACCGGGTATCTCTTTCAGCAATATACGATCCGATACAGGCTCACCCTGTTCCTGAGCCTGCCAAAGGCGATGCAGCACTGCCAGCAAGGTGTATAGATGCGGCTCATTGGTGCGGTACTTATTCAGCCTGGAAACGGTCAACAGGCGTGTCAGCTCCGCGCCGAACAGAATGATCCCCCAACTGATATAGATCCACAGCAGGAAGATGGGCACCGCCGCAAACGCACCGTAAATCAGCTGATAGGACGGTGATAGCGTGATGAACTGAACAAAGCCGCGTTTGGCCAGTTCAAACATGATGGCAGCAAAAAGCCCACCGATAGCCGCACTTTTGAGAGGTACACGACAGTTGGGCACAGCGGCATACAGCAACATAAAGGCAAGCGCCGAGAACAAAGGTGGCAGAAGCGACAACAGGCGAGCACGCCCCACCATTTCCGTGGCACTGGTGAAGAAGGAAAGACTGGCGATATAGGACGTCAGCAACAGACCCAAACCAATCAGGATTGGCCCCAGACTGAGTACCGCCCAATACAGCAAGAAGCTGGAAATCCCCTTGCGTGGCTCAGCCACACGCCAGATGCGGTTAAAGGCAGCTTCAATGTTCTTCATCATCATGATGGAAGTCACGGCGAGGAAGATAACGCCCACGACGGTCAGGCTCTGCGCCTGACTCGCGAAGGTGCCCAAGTGCTCCTGGACTACAGCGCCTGTTGCCGGTACGAAGTTTTCGAAGATCCAGCCCTGAACCTGCTCCCCCACTCCCTTGAAGTTGGGCACAGCAGCCAGCATCGAGTAGGAAACGGTCATCAATGGCACCACGGCAAAGAGCGTGGTGTAGGTCAAAGCAGCGGCATTGAGAATGCCCTGGTTAGCCTGAAACTGTCTCAGCAATGATCGAATAAACACCAGTGCAGTCGACAGGGGTCCTTTATGCATGCGAACTCTCTTAACGAATGATGCTTCTGCCCTATACAATAGGGCGCTCATCTGTTGAATGAAAGTCTGTTTGGAGTCCTCATGTCGATCACCATCTATCATAACCCGCGCTGTTCCAAGTCCCGTGAAACCCTGAAACTGCTGCAGGAGAAGGGAATTGAGCCGAACGTGCGTGAATATCTGAAGGATGTTCCCTCTGCTGAAGAACTTCAATCTGTCCTCAACGCCCTGAATATCAGTGCCCGTGAACTGCTGCGCACCAAGGAAACCGAATACAAGGAAGCCGGTCTGGATGATGCCAGCCTGGACGACGCGGCTGTTATCGACGCCATGACACGTTTTCCCAAACTGATCGAACGCCCCATCGTGATCAACGGTGATCAGGCCCGTATCGGACGTCCGCCGGAGTCCGTGCTGGAGATCCTCGCGTGAGCCAACCCTACGTACTGGTGCTCTACTACAGCCGCAACGGGGCGACACGTGCATTGGCACGTCTCATCGCCCGCGGCGTTGAAGAGGCAGGGCTGGAAGCACGACTCAGAACCGTTCCTGCTGTATCGGCCAACAGCGAAGCAACCGAGCCGCGCGTGCCCGAATCCGGCGCTGTGTACTGCACCGAAGCCGACCTGGCCAACTGCGCTGGACTGGCACTGGGCAGCCCAACACGCTTCGGTAATATGGCAGCGCCCCTGAAGTACTTTATCGACGGCACCAGTAGCCTTTGGTTGTCCGGTGCGCTGATCGACAAACCGGCGTGCGTATTCAGCTCCAGCGCCAGTCTGCATGGCGGACAGGAAACCACCCTGATGACCATGATGCTTCCTCTATTGCACCATGGCATGGTGTTGGCTGGCCTGCCCTACAGTGCCGATCAGCTGCTCGATACTAAAACCGGTGGCACGCCTTATGGCGTCACCCATGTCAGTGGCCGTGAAGACAACCATTCCCTTGACGCGGATGAGTCCGCCCTGGCAATACAGCAAGGCCGCCGACTGGGCCAGCTGGCCAACGCATTGTCATCCAAGGAGATGTCATGAGCACCGCTCTTGAAACCAAAACCCGTATCAGCCGCGCACTGGTCCTGGCCAGTTTCTTCGGATTACTGCTGCTGTTCACCCTCTGGTATTTGTGGCTGGCCCCTGCCAGCAGCGATCACCCCTGGGTCGTCTGGCTTGTTCACCTTATCCCGTTGGCGGCGTTCACGCCCGTCATCGTCAAGGGATCACCACGTGGACATGCATGGCTCTGTTTTGTCCTACTGCTCTACTTTTTGGAAGCTGTCATTGCCGCACTGGTGCCCCCGACGCGCTGGCTGGGTTTGCTGGATTCGGCTCTTTTGGTGACGCTGTTTACCTCCGCCATGCTCTATGCGCGCTGGCGCAGTCAGCTGACACGTGCTCAGCAAGCAGCTCAGAGCTGATACCAGCACTGAGCATGGAAAGTCAGCCGCCAACATCGAAACATTGAGACCATGAGCGATTCAACCCGATCCACTTCAGGCACCGATAACGCCGCCCGCTGGCGGCGTGACTTTCCTCTCCTGTCGACACGTGCCCACGGCAAACCACTTACCTACCTTGATAATGCGGCAACAACACAAAAGCCTCGCCAGGTAATTGATGCCATCAACCGTTATTACAAGACCGGTAATGCCAACGTCCATCGCGGCAGTCACGACCTTTCCAATCGTGCCACGACAGCCTTTGAGCAGGCACGGGCCGTTATGGCGCAATGGCTGGGCGTGGAAGACACCCAGACACTGATCTGGACCCGCGGTACCACCGAGTCAATCAATCTGGTAGCCAACAGCTGGGGCAACGTTCATATCGGTACCGGGGATCGTATTCTGTTAATGCAGAGTGCTCATCATGCCAATATCGTGCCCTGGCAACTTTTAGCCCAGCGGGCTGGTGCTCAAATTGAGGTGATTCCACTACTGCCCGATGGCAATGTGGATTTGGATGCCTATCAACGGTTACTTGCACATGGCCCCAAGCTAGTCGCACTTAGCCATGTATCCAATGTTCTGGGTACCCGCTATCCGGTCGAGCACATGTGCCGTGATGCCAAGGAAGCAGGTGCCTGTGTTCTGGTGGATGGCGCTCAGGCCCTGCCCCATTTTGATGTAGGCCTGGCAACACTGGGCTGCGATTTCTATGCATTTTCTGGCCACAAGCTGTTTGGTCCTACCGGGATCGGCATGCTTTGGGGGCGCCGTGAGCTACTGGAAACGATGCCACCCTGGCAGGCGGGTGGGGAAATGATCGAAAGTGTCAGTTTTGACAACACCCTGTTCGCACAATTGCCCTTCAAGTTCGAGGCAGGCACGCCTAACATTGCCGGTTCAATGGGTTTGGCTGCAGCCATCGAGTACCTGCAAAAAGACCGCGTCGCACAGGAAACCCACGAGCAGTTGCTGCTGCAACATGCACTTGAAGCCTGCAGCACTGTTAAAGGATTCAAAACCCTTGCTGCAGGACACCAGCCTGTCGCTTTATTTTCGTTCCAATTGGACGGCTTTCACCCTCAGGATATCGCCCGCTGGCTGGATCAGCAGGGTATTGCGGTGCGTGCTGGTCACCATTGCGCCATGCCTTTGATGGAAGCACTTGGTATTCCGGGCACTGTCCGCGCCTCCTTTGCGTTTTACAATACGCTGAATGAAACCGAACACCTGGCCACAGCATTGGATCAATTGGTTCAAAGCCAGACGACCCAGGTTGATGTACCCCTTGGGTTACAGGTGCTGGACACCCAAGCTGTCTACGCCGCCACCAACTGGGATCAGCGCTACCCTGCACTGATGAAGTTGGCTCAACAGGTTGAGCCCTTGCCCGACGAATTGAAGTCCGCGAGGACTCAAGTCCCGGGTTGCGAATCTCGTGTTTGGCTTGTTACAGCACTGGATGCACAAGGCCGAATGGCTTGTCGCGCCGATGCTGATGCCCGCATACTAAGGGCCCTTCTGGCATTGTTACTTGATCGTATTAACGGGCTCCCCCCTGCCGAGGCCGCACGATTTGATTTTGACGCACTCGTTGAGTCGCTGGATTTACGTCGCCATCTAAGCCCCACACGCGGCAATGGCCTTGTAGCCATTATCCGGCAACTACAGGCTTTCGCCCTGTCACAGCATTCGTAATGTCGGCCCTGCAAGCCGGCTTTGGAGTTATTGATGAACCTGAACGACCTCAACCTGTTCATTCGTGTGGTCGAAACCGGAAGTTTCACCGCTGCAGCTGACAGCCTTGATGTACAGAAATCGACGATCAGCCGCCGTATTGCCCAATTGGAAGATACGCTGGGTATTCGTCTGATTCAGCGCACTACCCGCAAACTCAAGCTGACGCCTGAAGGCGAGGAGCTGTTCTCACGCGCACAGCCCTTGGTGGACGACTTGGCAGCTGTACAGGACGACATCAGCGCTTCCAAAACCGAGCTTCGTGGCCGCCTGCGCCTGACCATGCCAACTGAAATCGGCGTGTTCATGATGAATGAGGTTATTTCCAGCTTCATGCAGGCCTATCCTCGTATGGAAGTGGATGTCGAGCTAAGCACCCGCACCGTCGACCTGATCGAGGAAGGCGTGGACCTTACGCTCCGACTGGGCCCCCTGCCCAACTCCAGCCTGATTGCACGCCATGTGGCGGGGCTTCGTCGAGGTCTGTTCGCCACTCCCGAATACATCGAGCAGCATGGTGCACCGCTCTCCCCGGCAGACCTGACAAAGCATTCCTGCATCACACTGCTGCGCCCCTTCGACCACCTGCGTTTCATCAACTGGAACAACCAGGAGCCTGTCAATATGGGCGGTCGCATGCGTACCAATAGCCTGAGTTTTGTACGCGAGATGATCATTCAGCACATGGGCATAGGCCGCTTGCCTGATGTGTTCTGTGGCGAGTTACTGGAAAGCGGGCGTATCGTGCGTGTGCTGGAAGATTTCCAGCTGGAGCCGCTGGAGATCAACGCTCTTTATGCCAGCCGCAGAAACCTGAATCCGCGTGTCAGTGCTTTTCTGGACCACATGACTGAGCGCCTGAGTGGTCACCCCTGGGTACAAAATAAACTCGTTCATCTAACCAATTGACGTGTTTGCGCGACAAGCTGAACTATGCTGAAAGGGTGCTGGCTTTACACACTGTAAAGTGACTTTACGGACGACTCACCCCTAGGCCATCATGAGCCATGCACCGCACCCTTTCAGCAAGGCGGGAAACACATGAGTCTCAGGCATAAGCTCTTGGCGATTCTATTGTTTTTGCTCATTATTTTGGGCACTGGCATCGCCATTATTCAGCAGCAAGTCGTTATCCCCAAGGTCGAAGCGTTTGAAATAGAAGCCCTGAAGGAAGACCTTGAACGTATAAAGGACGGTGTTGATCGAGAACTGACCCATATGCAACGAATGGCTACTGATTGGGCGCAGTGGGATGACACCTATGAGTTTGTGCAAACACCTTCAGCTGAATATCTGGAATCCGCATTGGGCGGTGATGCCATGGAACAGCTTTCCATGGATATGATGCTTATCTCGCAAGATGAGAAAGTCGTTACCTTCAAAACAATCCCTCGGCTACTGACTTACCGCGAACCCCTGATCGCGACCCTGATGCAAAGCGACCAGCCCAGACTGCTTGCCCCTGGCGGCAAGGGTCTGATTACTACGCCTGCCGGTGTCATGCTCATCGCTTCCAGCCCTATTCTGCCTACTACGGGAGAAGGTACTCCCAGAGGCACCCTTTACTTTGCTCAGCTACTGGATCTGGAGTTAACCCACCAGCTTCGCCCCCCTCAAATTCAGTCCATTCGAGTTGGCCTGGACCCAACCCCACCAAGGCCGGATCAGATTGAACTTTTACCTGGCGAAGACAGCATCAGTAAAACCTGGCTTCCGCTGATAAACGACCCTGACCAGTCGCTTCAAATAGAGCTGAATCAGGGACGCCCATTTTTAAACAGCATGCGCAGCTACACCTATTACATTATGGGGACCATATTTGTGCTGGGCGTACTCGGTAGTATCGCCACTTACTTACTGTTGAAGTTTTACCTGTTAACCCCTCTACAGCAGCTTCAACTGAGGATGCGCACCTTTTCCGCATCGCATTCCATGGAAGATGTACCCGACAGCAAAAGCTCGGATGAGATTGGACAACTCACCCGATCCTTTCGGGACATGGCGCTGAGAATCAGCGATAAACACAGCCGCATGCTACATACGCAAGCCCAGCTCAAGGAAGAAAGCCTGACCGACCCACTGACCGGTCTCGGCAACCGACGCTATCTTGAATATCGACTGGGGCAACCGGACTATGTAAGCAACTATGCCTATATCGCCACGTTCAGCGCCGATCTTGATTTTTTCAAACAAGTGAACGACCGCCATGGACACGACAGTGGCGACACCGTTTTGCGCGAGTTTTCCCAGTTACTTAAGGAGTGCTGTCGTGACGATGACTGCGTTGCACGTGTCGGCGGAGAAGAGTTTATAGCTGTTTGTGGCCTGACAACCGTAGCGGATGCCAGTGAAATTGCCGAACGTATTCGCAGTCAAACCGAACAAAAGGGCTTTGTGGGCGGGACGATCCCTTTGACCTGCTCAGTCGGGTTTATCGTTACCCCTGCCATCCATCTTGAGCAGGAAGCCACCTGGGATAGAGTATTCAAAGTCGCCGATATGGCGTTATACGAGGCCAAGGAACAGGGACGCAATCGCTGGATTGGCTGGCGTTATCCGAATCTTTCCTGCGAGAGCAGCCAGTCCTTGCCTACTAACCCGCAGGAACTTAACCAAGCCATTAAATCCCAGACTCTGATTCCTGTTGCCTGAAAGCAAAAGCCGGTCAAATCTGCGACCTGACCGGCTTTAAAATCAGCGTTCCAATTGGCTTATGACCAACCCGTTACCACCTTCACTTCCAGGAAGTCTTCCAGACCCCAGGTACCACCTTCGCGACCATTACCGGACTGCTTGTAGCCACCAAAAGGTGCTCCGCCCCCAAGGCCTTCACCGTTCATCTGCACCATACCTGCACGCAGCTGGCGTGCCACACGGTTGGCCTTTTCACCATCCTGTGTCTGTACATAGTGGGTCAGACCATATGGGCTGTCGTTGGCGATACGGATCGCTTCTTCTTCGGTATCAAACGGAATCATCGACAGCACAGGACCAAAGATTTCTTCACGTGCGATGGTCATTTCATTAGTCACATCAGCAAATACGGTCGGGCGAACAAAGTAGCCTTCGCTCAAACCTTCCGGTTTTCCCGTACCGCCTGCCACCAGGCGCGCACCCTCATCGATTCCTTGCTGAATCAGCTGCTGAATCTTGTCGAACTGAAGAGCCGATACTACAGGGCCAATGTGTTTGCCTTCCAATGACGCTTGATTGACCTCGGTTTTAGCTGCAACTTCGATCGCTGTCTGTACCGCCTGATCGTAGATGGAACGCTCTACCAACATACGCGTCGGTGCGTTACAGGACTGACCAGAGTTCATAAAACAATGACGCACACCGCGCACCACAGCTTTTTCATCCGCATCGGCGAAAACGATATTGGCGCCCTTGCCACCTAACTCCAGACTTACACGCTTGACGGTATCCGCGGCATTGATGGAGATCGCCTTGCCTGCTCGGGTAGAGCCGGTGAAAGAGACCATATCCACATCCACATGACCGGACAGCTGCGAACCCACACCCGGTCCATCGCCATTTACCAGGTTAAACACGCCCGCCGGGAAGCCGGCTTCATCGATCATTTCGGCAAACAGCATGGCTGACAGAGGCGCGATTTCTGAAGGCTTGAGCACCATGGTGCAACCGGCTGCCAAGGCGGCAACAACCTTCAGGGTGACCTGGTTCATTGGCCAGTTCCAGGGCGTAATCAGCGCACATACACCGATTGGTTCATGCAGAATCTGGTTGCCAGGCGCATGTTCACCCAGCGGCGCTTCAAAGCTGTACTCCTTGAGTACACGAATAAAGTTTTTGATGTGTGCAGCACCGGCACCCCACTGTGCAGTTTGTGCCAGTGCCATGGGAGCGCCCATCTCGGTGGAGATCGCCTCGGCCATCTCATGTGAGCGAGCCTTATACAGGCTATAGAGTTTCTCCAGCAGCACCAGTCGCTCTTCGCGACTGGTACGACTCCAGCTATCAAAGGCACGACGAGCGGCTGCTACGGCTGCATCGGTATCGGCCTGGCTGCCCAGCGAAATCTGAGCACATACGGTTTCAGTAGAAGGATCAATAACGTCCAGGTCTTTCGCTTGAGCGGGTGCAACCCATTTACCATCGATATAAAACTGTCGCTTATCCAGCATTGCTTCGCCCTTCTCATGGTTTTTATTAACATCTTCAGGATACACCCGAGCCTTGTGTCAGGTCACCCTGGCTCGACGCCGCCGTCTTACGTTTACGGCCTGTGCTCGCACTTTTTGGTGTACTGCGTTTTCGACTCGTAGCACCCGTTTTGGCACCTGCCGAGCCGGTTGGTTTCCTGCGTCTTTTGGCGCCTGCTTTAGGTACAGGAATTCCGCTTAACGCCTGCGGCTGAATACTGCTGATCAGCTGCGGCAACGCATCCTCCAGCGGCTGCATAAAGCCCTGGTAGTTAAACGCCTTGCGACTGATTGCATCCAACTGGGATTCCCAGTGAGCAGTCATATCCGGTCGACTCAGCTCATCCGGCAACGCAGCTATCAGCGCTTTACCAGCAGCCGTCGCATGGATCTGCTTGCCCTGACGCTCCAGAAATCCGCGCCTGAACAACAACTCGATAATCCCAGCGCGTGTTGCTTCCGTGCCCAAACCATCGGTCTCACGCAGCACCTTGCGCAGCTCAGTATCCTGCACAAAGCGTGCGATACCCGTCATTGCGGCCAATAGAGTGGCATCGGTAAACGCTTTGGGTGGTTGGGTCATTTTTTCCAGCAACTCACCCCGCTCACAGTGTAGCGGCTCATCCGGATTAAGGGCTGGCAACTGGCCTTCACCTTCATCCTCCGCTTCCTTACCCAGCAACGCCTTCCAGCCCGGGTCCAGAATCTGACGCACCTTGGCAACAAACAGCCCGCCGGCGATTTCGACCTCAACTCGTCTGTCCGCGTAACGACATGGGGGATAGAACTGCATCAGGTACTGACGGGCAATCTGGCTGTAGACCTGAAGCTCCGCTCGGCTCAAACGTTCTGCCGAGGCGGCCTTACTGGTCGGGATAATCGCATGGTGCGCTTCAACCTTTTTGTCGTTCCAGGCCTTGGATTTCAGGCTAAGGTCAGCATTTTGCACTGCCGCTGAAAGTTCAGGCTGAGTACGTGAAATCGCCTGGCTAACACGCTTTCCTTCGGCAAAATGCTCAGCGGGCAAATAACGACAATCCGAGCGCGGATAGGTGATCAAATTGTGTTTTTCATATAGTGCCTGAGCCGCGTCCAGCACCTGCTGGGCATTGAGCCCAAAGCGCTTGGCACAGTCGATCTGAAGAGATGACAGGTTGTACGGCAGAGGTACGGCCTGCTGGCCGGTTTTACGCTCATCCTGAAGCAGTTTGCCAGGCTGGCCCGTGATTCTGGCAACCACATTCTCTGCCAGTGCTTTAGACAGCACTCGTCCTTCATCATCCTGGTACTTGGCACAGGCTTCGCTGGGTTGCCAACGCGCGGTAAAGCGCTCGCCACGTTCGGTTAGCAAATGCGCATCTACCTCGTAATATGGCTTGGCGACGAAGGCATCGATTTCGGCATCCCGCTGGACGACAAGGCCCAATACCGGCGTTTGGACGCGCCCCACCGACAGAACCCCGTTATAACCTGAGCTTCGACCTTTCACGGTCAGCGCTCGGGTCATATTGATCCCGAAAAGCCAGTCCGCGCGTGAACGCGCCAGTGCTGATACCGACAGAGGTACAAATTCACGGTTGGACTTCATTCGCTGCAAGGCTCGGCGCACAGCATCAGGGTTAAGGTCCGATATAAGCAAACGCTGGACCTGTGACTTTTTACCGGCAGGGACTTTCAGAAAATCGATCACCTCATCGACCAGCAGCTGACCTTCACGATCCGGATCGCCAGCATGGATGATTTCATCTGCTGATTTGACGAGCTTTCGCAGTACCGAAAGCTGCTTGCTGACGCCCTTACGTGGTTTCAATTGCCAGTCGTCAGGAACGATGGGCAGATGCTCCAGGCGCCACTGCTTAAAGGCTTCGTTATAGGCATCCGGCTCCACCTGCTCCAGCAAGTGGCCAATGCACCAGCTCACGACCTGATCACCTCCACAGCGGATCAGGCCTTCTTCCTTTTTTTGCGGCCCCGGCAGCACCGCTGCAATAGCGCGGCCAAGGCTGGGCTTTTCGGCGATGTAGAGTTTCATGCTGTACCGATGACTTACAAAAAGCCAAGAGTAAGAGATCAACTCAAACAAGTCGACAGTTTACTGTATATAACAACAGTAAACCTGCCATTTTGACCAATAAATTCATCTAACATCAAAAATCCTGATCAATCGATTCTGTTTTGCACCGTTCTTACCCAGCCAGCCGATCGCTAAAGTAACACCATCACTTAGACAAACACCGGAGACACCCCGATGAACGTTTCCCTGATCACTCGATTGCTGTCGACCAATAAGAGCTTTGCTCCACTGGCGCTGCGTATTCCAGCCGGCATCATTTTCGCTGCTCACGGTGCACAGAAACTCTTTGGTGCTTTTGGCGGCTATGGCCTTGAAGGCACTGGTCAATGGATGGGCTCTATCGGGCTGGAACCCGGTTATCTGATGGCTTTGCTGGCAGGCAGCGCAGAGTTCTTCGGCGGCCTGGCTATCCTGGTCGGTCTGCTGGTTCGACCCGCAGCTGCGGTGCTGGCCTTTGCCATGCTGGTAGCAATCTTCGCAGTCCACATCGGCAACGGCCTGTTTATGAGCAACAACGGCTATGAATTTGGCCTGGCACTACTGGCAATGTCGGTATCACTTCTGGTCAGCGGTGGTGGTGCCCTGTCAGTCGATCGACTGCTGAACAAACAGCAAAACTGATCAACGTACGGCCCCCGCACGTAACAACGAACACCCGAAGACAGGAGATCATCATGGGACTGCTAGTAGACGGCCAATGGGTAGACCAGTGGTATGACACTGAATCGAACAAGGGACGTTTTATCCGCTCGGAATCTCAGTTTCGCAACTGGGTTACTGCTGACGGCGAAGCAGGCCCTTCAGGCGACGAGGGCTTCAAGGCAGAACCTGGTCGTTATCACCTCTATGTATCGCTGGCGTGTCCCTGGGCACATCGCACCCTGATTCTCCGCGCTCTAAAAGGCCTGGAATCCATGATATCTGTTTCAGTGGTGCACAGTTATATGGGAGACCATGGCTGGACCTTTGAGCTAGAGCCCGGCGCGACCGGTGATGAACTGTACGGTTTTGATTATCTCTACCAGCTCTATCTGAAAGCAGATCCTGATTACAGCGGACGGGTTACCGTTCCAGTTCTGTGGGATAAACAGCGTCAAACCATCGTCAGCAACGAGTCGGCCGAAATCATTCGCATGCTGAACTCGGCTTTCGACGGACTGGGCGCTACGCCCGGTGATTATTATCCTGCCGAGCTGGCAGACGAGATCAACAGCCTCAATGACGACATCTACCATTGCATCAACAATGGTGTTTACAAAGCAGGCTTTGCGACCAGTCAAGAAGCATATGAGCAAGCCGTTTTACCGCTGTTCGAAATGCTGGACATGCTTGAACGACGCTTGAGTCAGCAACGCTATTTGGCAGGTGACCGAATCACTGAAGCGGATTGGCGCCTGTTTACAACCCTGATTCGTTTTGATGCCGTCTACCACGGCCACTTCAAATGCAATCTGAAACGCATAGTGGACTACCCCAACCTTTGGGGTTACGTCCGCGAGCTGTATCAATGGCCCGGTGTAAGTGACACGGTTAATTTTAACCACATCAAAGACCATTACTATCGCAGCCACCACAGCATTAACCCCACAGGTGTCGTACCTCGTGGCCCCATGCTGGATCTGCTGCAACCTCATCAACGTGAAACCCTGAACCACTAAACTGTAGCCAAGGAGCCCCTGCCATGAGCAAGATTCTTGTTCTTTATTACTCTTCCTACGGTCATATTGAATCCATGGCCAAAACCATTGCCGAAGGTGCTGCTTCTGTTGAAGGTACCGAGGTTATGATCAAGCGTGTGCCTGAGTTGATGCCCGACGAAGTCGCCCGCAATGCGGGTGTCAAAATGGACCAGTCAGCGCCGTTGGCCGACCCGAAAGAACTGGCAGACTATGACGCCATCATCTTCGGCACCCCGACCCGCTTCGGTAACATGGCCAGCCAGATGCGCAACTTCCTCGATCAGACCGGTGGCCTTTGGGCTTCAGGCGCTTTGATCGGTAAAGTGGGTAGTGTCTTTACCAGCACCGGTACCGGCGGCGGTAATGAAACAACGATTCAATCCTTCCACACCACCCTGTTTCATCACGGCATGGTCGTGGTCGGCTTGCCCTACGCACTGCCCGAGATGACGGATATCACGGAAATGCATGGCGGCTCACCACTGGGGGCTGCCACTATTGCCGGTGGTGATGGCTCACGAACACCCAGCGAGCAGGAACAAACCATGGCGTATTACCAGGGCGCACATGTTGCCCGTGTTGCCGCCAAGCTCAGTGCTTAAATAGGCAAACAGGCAGTTCCACAAGGAACTGCCTTTCATTTCTCAGGTAAAGAAACTATCACTGCCGTACGCAAGCCATCCTTGCCAAAGCGCGCCATACGCCAGAAGCGACTGCGCGGGATCGGCACATTCTGGCTATCAATCAGCGCTTTTTCTTCATCCTCATCCACTTCCGGGTCGTGCAGATAGACGTAATGATCGTCGATGCCGGTCAACACCACCCAGTGCGGGCTTTTGTGCCCACTTAGATTCCAGCAACTGATCAGCATCAGCACATAGGCCCCAGATGCCAATGACTGCTCAAGCACCTCAAAACTGATCTCGTCTGAATGCTCAATGATTCCTGAAGCGGCGATTTGCTCCTTGAAGTCCTGATGCACCAGCTCGAGCACTTCCTTCTTGAGTTCGGTACGAACGCCATGAATAAATAATGCGCCCTCACGGTTAATGTACAACTCCACGTTGAAGCCACGCCTGAAGGCCGCCAGTGCCAACCCTCGCGGGCCACAGCCGCCATGGCCTGTCGTCATGAAAATGGAGGTTGCCTCGCGCCACACCTGTAATTCGTGACGACGGTCCATCTCAATATCATAATTCAGCGCCTTCATCGCCATTAACAGCGACGCAGGGCCGCAGGTGAACGGTAATGTCTGGCCATACCAGGGCACGGTTCCTGGACTGCGTGTTCGCACGGCCATAATGCGTTTCTGAAAGCGTAGAGCGGGTGCATGATCCTCGTAGTAATCATCGTAAAATCCGAACTGACGATAGCCCAATGAACGATAGAGTCGAATTGCGGCTTCGTTATCGGTGCGGACTTCCAGTCTCAATGCCAGGCAATCCTGTTCAAGGGCTGCAGATTCCGCCGCCTCCAGTAACTGTCGTGCCAGCCCCTGCCCTCGCATGTGCTCATCTACTGCCAACGAGTAAATTCGCCCCAGCGCGGTGCCTCGGTGAAATAACACCAGAATATAGCCTGCCAGTGGCAGCTCATCGGTCTCGGCCAGAAGAAGCGCACAGTGACCGCGCTTGAGCATCCATCTGAATTGGCGCCGTCTAATACGGTCTTCAGAAAATGATTGCTGCTCCAATTCGACCAGGGCAGACAGATCATTAAGTGTGGCGGGACGCAGGCGGATGTTGGGAGACATGATGAAACTTCCGGGGGATAGGCGCTCAGATTACGCCCTCAGGGACGAGAAAAACCAGAGGCGGTCAATATTTATTTCTAGCCGATTGCGCCCGGATTAAAAGGGGCAGATAGTGCAACCATATCAACCAGCAGGATGCACCATGAGCAAGCTGATCATCATCGTTGACAAGAAAGAGGACTGGCAGGCGTTCTACCCGGCGGAGCAGTTGATGAGCGCCCACGAATATCTTGCCCAGGGCAGTCAGCAAGACCGAACCCCGGTACAGATTATTAACCTGTGTCGCAACTACCGCTACCTGAGCTACGGCTACTATACCTCGTTGCTGGGAGAGGCCCGTGGCCATAAGGTGATTCCATCGATCCAGACCATTAACGACCTGGGCCGCAAGTCCGTGTACGGGTTAGGTATGAAGGACCTCAACACCCTGCTCGGCAAGCTGATCGACAAACATTCGGACCTGCGAGCACAACTGGAAGCCGATCAACGGCTGCAGATAACCCTGTGTTTCGGTCAGACCCATTTCACCTCCCTGCAGGACTTGGCACGCCAGATTTTCGATCAGTTTCCCTGCCCGATTCTTCACCTGACGTTCCGTAAAAGTACCGTATGGGAAATCGAAACGGTAAAAGCCGGCAACCTGACGCAACTGAGCGAGTCGGAGGAAGACCTTTTCGCAGCTGCCATCGATACCTTCAGCCGCAAGATTTGGCGCAAGCCCACAGCCCGTCGACAGTACCGATATGACCTGGCCATTCTGGTAGACCATGATGAGCAACTGCCACCGTCCGATGCCAAGGCGATCAAACAGTTTATCCGTGCGGGTCGCCAGCTGGGCATCGATGTCAGCCTGATCGGCAAGAAGGATTACGGGCGCCTTGCGGAGTATGACGGCCTGTTCATCCGTGAGACCACATCCATCAGCAACCACACCTACCGCTTTGCCAAAAAGGCTGAACGGGAAGGACTGGTCGTATTTGATGATCCCACTTCGATTCTGCGCTGCTGTAATAAGGTGTTCCTGTCGGATCTGCTGGCCACAAACGGTGTCGCCATGCCGGAAACCCATTTCCTGTTCAAGGATCACCGCAAGGAGCTTAAGCGGCTCGCCGCGTCATTGAGCTACCCACGCGTGCTGAAAATTCCGGACGGTGCCTTCTCCAAGGGCGTGGTCAAGGTAAGTTCCGCCGAAGAGCTGGTCAGTCAGGCCGAGGAATACTTCAAGCAGTCCGCCATCGTTCTGGTTCAGGAGTTCATGTACACCGAATACGATTGGCGCATCGGCATTCTCAACAATAAGCCGCTATACGCCTGCAAATACATGATGACCCGTGGCCACTGGCAGATCTACAACCACAGTGGCGCCGAAACCGAGTCCGGCGACTTTGAGACTCTGCCGGTGCATGAGGCACCCGCCAAAGTTGTGAAAACAGCGCTGAAAGCCACCAAGCTGATTGGCGACGGCCTTTATGGTGTCGATCTTAAGCAGTCCGGTGACAAAGTCGTCGTGATTGAAGTAAACGACAACCCAAGCATCGATTCAGACGTTGAAGACCTTTATCTAAAAGAGAGTCTCTATCGCATGATCATGGAAGAATTTCTGCGCCGCATGGAGCGCAGACGACTTGGGATCGGACACTGACATTGCTATAGCAACTTAAAGATAAGGCATTGAATTTGCGACAGTATTAACAAGCTTTCATCAGGCGGCAGCTTTAATAAAACTGCGATAAGCTAGACTACATCTGTCAAAATAGTGGGCTGAACGCTCACTCAAACCCTGCACCGGTTAGGATACCCGTTTACGGGTTTGTATGGCAGACACGGAAGACCTGACTAAACTGAATCGAAAGCCTTAACAGCGATCATTCTGGCCGCTGACAAACCCAACGTCCTCGCCATCATGGTTGATGATGTGGCACAGACCAGTCTCAGTGCCTACAGCCACGGCATGCAGTACCCCACGCCAAACATTGATCGTATCGCCCATGAAGGCGCTCTCTTCACGGACCACTATGCACAGCCTAGTTGTACTGCAGGCCGCGCAGCATTCTTGATGGGCCAGCTTCCGGTGCGAACCGGTCTGACCACTGTTGGCCAGCCGGGTAACCCGCTTGGTATTCAGAAAGAGGACCCAACGCTGGCAGAGGTATTGAAGGAAGAAGGCTACATGACGGCACAATTTGGCAAAAACCACTTGGGTGACCTTGATCAGCACTTGCCGACTATGCACGGTTTTGATGAATTCTTCGGTAACCTTTACCACCTCAATGTTTCTGAAGAACCCGAACAGACCGACTATCCGAAAGATCCCGAGTTTGTGAAGAAATTCGGCCCGCGCGGTGTCATTGAGTCCTTCGCCACAGCCGACGGCCAAACCGTGAAGGATACCGGCCCGCTGACAGTAGAACGAATGAAGACCTTTGATGAAGAGGTTTTGGCTCGCTCACTGGATTTCATGGAGCGCGCGGTTAAAGCAGACAAGCCGTTCTTTATCTGGCACGCCCCCAGCCGCATGCACGTGTACACCCATCTCAAGGATGAGAGCCGCCACCTCGCCACTCACATCAGTTCTGAAGAAGATCTGTTCGGTAGTGGTCTGATGGAACATGACGGTCACGTTGGACAGCTGCTGGACAAGATCGACAATCTTGGGATCGCCGACAACACCATCGTGATCTACACCACCGATAATGGCCCGGAAAGTGGTACCTGGCCTCACGCCGGCGTCACCAAGTACCGTGGCGAAAAAATGACCACATGGGAAGGCGGTGTGCGTGCGCCCTTCCTGGTACGCTGGCCCGGCCATATTCCGGCAGGCCTGAAATTGAACGGCATTTCCTCACATGAGGATGTATTACCGACCATCGCGGCTGCAGCCGGTCGCCCCAACGTTTCGGAAGAGTTGAAGAAGCGTGACAAGGTAATGATCGATGGTGTTAATAATCTGGACTACTGGACCGGCAAGGCAGACAAGTCTGCACGCAACAGCTTCTTCTACTACTACGAAACCTCTCTGACGGCTGTTCGCGTGGGGCCGTGGAAAATGCATTTCGCCAGCAAGCCGGGCGGCAAATATTACGAAGATATGGTCAGCCACACCATGCCCAAACTGTTCAATCTGCGTAAAGACCCTTACGAACAGTACGACGGTGACATTGGTTTCCAGCAGATCATGCGCAAGAGCTGGGTCATGCAGCCGATCATTGCTCTGCTCAACGAGCATGTTGCTACCTTTGCGGAATTCCCGCCGCGTCAGGAAGCCGCATCGTTGGACGTAAACAAGGCGATCGAGAAAGCACAGAGCGCAGCGTCTAACCGTTAAGCAGAACCAGTTCCCCAAGGGGAATGCCTGATCCACACCAAGCCCGCCTGATATCCAGGCGAGCTTGGTGTGGCACCCACTGAATCGATCCTTTGGCAGAGCGGTCATATTATCGTCATCAACACTGATCTAAGATTGAAGCTTTGTATTGGCCATTCTGAACCATGACACCTGAAAAGCCTGCCTCATTTACGACCATCCTGATGATATTCCTGCGTTTGGGCCTCACCAGTTTTGGCGGACCTGTGGCACATATCGGTTACTTTCGCGAAGAGTTCGTCAATCGACGCAAATGGCTGAGTGATCAAAGCTATGCCGACCTTGTTGCGCTTTGCCAATTCCTGCCGGGACCGGCCAGTAGCCAGGTGGGCCTCGCACTGGGAATGTCACAGGCGGGTTTCAGAGGTGCTTTGGCTGCCTGGTGTGGCTTTACGCTCCCCTCTGCACTGGCGCTGATTATCGTCGCCTATGGCGCTACGCAACCGGAAGGTCTGATTTCAGCAGGCGTCGTTCAGGGATTAAAGCTGATTGCCGTTGCGGTGGTTGCCCAAGCCGTGTGGGGAATGGCACTCAGCCTCTGTCGTGGACGAATTGAAATTGCCGTCTTGCTGGGCGCCGCCTGTGCCATGTTGGTTATGCCAACCATCTGGCTCCAGCCTGCTCTAATCGCACTGGCGGCACTGGTCGGCAGGCTGCTGCTCAAGCGTCCTGCCGATGCTGAACACGCTCAACTCCCCGTGCAGCTTTCAATGGCTGCGGGAAAACGCCTACTGCTCTTGTTTGCCGCATTGCTGCTGATTTTGCCCCTGCTTAGCGCACTGATGCCTAGTGCAGCATTGTCATTGTTCGATCTGTTCTACCGCATTGGCTCACTGGTATTTGGTGGAGGACATGTGGTTTTGCCCTTGCTGCAAGCGGAAACCGTACCCACCGGACTCATCAACGAAGATCTGTTTCTGGCTGGCTATGGCGCCGCTCAGGCCGTGCCTGGTCCCTTGTTTACCTTCGCTGCATATCTGGGCACTGCCATGAACACGCTGCCGGGCTGGCTCGGCGGACTGATTGCGCTGGTTGCGATCTTCACTCCATCATTTCTTCTGGTCGCCGGCGTACTGCCTTTTTGGGATCATTTGAGAAGACGTACGGGTGTACGCGCAGCCCTCGCAGGCGTTAATGCGGCTGTGGTTGGGCTACTGCTGGCTGCCCTGTACACCCCGATCTCGACCGGAACCCTGCACGCTCCGGTGCATTTCGCATTAGTCCTGCTGGCTTTTGCGGCACTTCACATTTGGAAGCTGCCGGTTTGGTTATTGGTGCTTGTGTATGCTGCGGGTGGTGCGCTGGTTTAAACCGGCCTCCTACCCAACTCAACAATTTGCCTTGAACGCCCTTAATCAGGCGCATGAAAGCCAGCGCCCTCAACCCTCTGGCACGCCCGTTGTAGTAGCGAACATCAATCTCGCCGGTGTCAGTCCGTCGTATCTTGCGAAAAGTAAGTTGATTGTTGCCATCCATCATCACGCCCTCCTCGTTAGCAGTGATGACAGCTTAGAACGGCTTTTCTATTATGAATAATGATCAATTCAGATCATAATAATCGTGATTAACGATGGATTAGCCAATGCCCTACCCAAACCTGACCACCGAACTCCTTCGCACCTTTATCACTGTCGTGGATGAAGATGGCTTTATTCGCGCAGCCGAGCGCCTGCACAAAACCCAGTCTACGGTCAGCCAACAGATCAGACGGCTGGAACAGGAGCTAGGGGTAGCGCTATTTCGCAGCGAGGGTCGCAAACGGGTACTCACACCAAGTGGTGAAACCATGATGGGGTACGCACGTCAGCTACTGTCCCTGCAGGAAGATGCCCTGTCTGCTATCACTGAGCAAAGTGCCCAGGGAGAGCTCAGAATCGGGGTATCCCTGTCACTTACAGAAAGCATGCTGCCTTCTATTCTGGCCCGTTTTAAGCGTCATAACCCCGGCATTCGGCTCAATGTTCAAACCGATTACAGTACCAGCGTCTGCGAAGATTATGATCAGGACCAGTATGATTTGGCCCTGATTCTGAGACGTGACCGTACTCAGGTTAAAGGTGAATTATTAGGATATGAATCCCTGGTCTGGATTGGCCCTGCTGGTTATCAGTGGTCTAAAAACCGACCGCTGCCACTGGTGTTACTGAACACACCCTGCCTGTTTCGAGAAGCCACCATGCAGGCGCTGGACAGCACCGATATCAGCTGGCGTACCGAATACTCCACCACCAGTTTTACGAGTCTGATGGCTGCGGTGAAAGCAGAACTGGGCGTTACAGTACGGGCACAGGGTGCGTTAACCGACGGCATGGAAAGCATAGGTTCGCGGCTTGGGCTACCCGAACTGCCCCCCGTCTATATCGAGCTACGCTATCGCCCTAACATTCCCGGATGTGAGCAGCTCGCTCAGCTGATACGGCATGAGCCTCTTCAGGCCTGGTGACAAACAGCGGTCGCTGCCTCCCCTTACCCTGAACAGGGAACCCCTCTCTCCATTACCTTGCGCAACACAAAGCTGGAATGAACGCCTGTTACCCCCTCAATACGGGTAATCTTGTGTAACAGCAGGTCATGGTAAGCGTCCATGTCCTCCACCAGTACACGTAGCTGATAGTCCGCATCCTGTCCGGTAATGATCAGGCACTCCAGCACCTGTGGCAGCTGCTCAATCTTTCGCTCAAAATTTTCGAATCGCTCCGGCGTGTGGCGATCCATGGATATATGCAGTAACGCCATGAGGTTCAGTCCCATTCGCTTGGCATCTACCAGCGCCCGGTATCCCTGTATAAGGCCATTTTCTTCCAGTGCCTTTACTCGGCGCAGACAGGGTGACGGTGATAGACCTATTCGATCTGCCAACTCCTGGTTACTGATGCGTCCCTGCTGCTGCAGCAACTCAAGAATTTGTCGATCATAGCGATCCAAATCGACCCGAACATCCTTTGAAGGCATTTTATTGCTCACTATATTTAATTATTAGAACATAATGCCAAAAGTACACAATAATGGGCTTTATTAGCAATCATCTGACCGAAGACTTGCACTAATATATCCCCATCTTAAGCGTTAAGGCCCGCTACAGTTATCGGCTGCCTTACCCAGGCATCACCGGTGGATGTAACCCTTACCCAGGGAAACACCTGAGCGGTCCGCCCCTACAACAATGGAGAGTAACACCATGGCAAGTGCCAATTTCAATCATCGCAAGTATCAGCCAGTCGAACCCGTGACTGGCTTTACTCGAACCTGGCCCGATCGTCAGGTGACCAAAGCCCCGATGTGGGCCAGTGTCGACCTGCGCGATGGTAACCAGGCCCTGCTGGAGCCCATGAATGTGGCCCAGAAACAACGCCTGTGGCACCTGCTGGTGAAACTCGGCATTAAAGACATCGAAGTGGGTTTCCCCTCTGCCAGTCAGCCGGATTACGACTTCACTCGCTGGTTGATCGAAGAGAACCAGATCCCCGATGACGTGCGCATCCAGGTATTGGTGCAGGCTCGCGAAGAGTTGATCGCCAAAACGTTTGAAGCCTTGAAAGGCTCCAAACAGGCCGTGGTTCACGTGTACAACTCCACCTCTCGCATCCAGCGCGAGCGTGTATTTGGCATGAGTCGCGATGAGATCAAATCCATCGCTGTGCGCGGCGCCAGCTGGGTCAAGCAGTATGCTGATCAATACCCGGACACCGACTGGACCTTTGAGTATTCACCGGAAAGCTTCACCAGCACCGAAGTTGAATATGCAGTGGAAGTCTGTGATGCGGTCATGGATGTGTGGCAGCCCACGCCTCAGAAGCCGTGCATTTTGAACCTGCCAACAACGGTGGAAGTGGGTCCGCCGAACCACTTTGCTGATCAGGTCGAGTACTTCTGCCAGCATTTGAGCCGTCGGGACAGTGCTATCATCTCCGTGCATACCCACAACGATCGTGGCGGTGCTGTTGCATCTGCTGAACTGGCCTTGATGGCCGGTGCTGATCGTGTAGAAGGTACGCTGCTGGGTAACGGTGAACGTACCGGCAACATGGATATCGTGACCCTGGCTATCAACCTCTACAGCCAAGGCATCGACCCTCAGCTGGACCTGTCCAACCCGGATGAAATCATCCAGACCTGCACCGAATGTACAGGTTTGCCGATTCACCCGCGCCACCCCTGGATTGGTGAGTTGGTGTATACCGCTTTCTCCGGCAGCCATCAGGATGCCATTCGCAAATCGCTGAAGCAGCAGCAGGAAGACGAGCCCTGGCAGGTCGCTTATCTGCCGATTGATCCGACGGATTTGGGTCGCGACTATCAGGCTGTTATCCGCGTCAACAGCCAATCCGGTAAGGGCGGCATGACCTTCCTGCTGGAGCGTGATTTTGGAATCAGCATTCCGCGTTGGCTGCAGCTTGAACTGGCGCCGATTGTGCAGAAAAAATCCGAAGCGCAAGGCGGTGAGTTGGACAGCCAGGTCATTTACGACCTGTTGATCAACCACTTCGTACAGGACAAGGCGCCAGTCAGCCTCGAAGGCTATCGCATTGAACGTACGGGCGATAATGAAAATCTGGCAGCGACCATTGGTGTTGATGGTTCAGAACAGTCCATCGAAGGTAAAGGCAAGGGGGCCATGGCCGCCTTCATAAATGCCTGGCAGGCCCGAACCGGACTGGAGATTCACGTAGTCGACTACGCCGAGCACGCCATGGGCGAAGGTTCAGACGTAGCAGCCGCCGCCTATGTCCAACTGAACGTAGCAGGCCAACGCGTCAGCGGCATGGCGGTCGATGCCGATACCGTTAGCGCTTCCCTTAAAGCAGTTGTATCCGGATTGAATCGCTCGGGCAGTACCGCCGTCGCAACGTCCGGAGCGGAAGTCGCTCAGGCATAACAGCCACTTAAACGATAAAGGGCACTTCGGTGCCCTTTTTTAATTTCAGCGCTTAAACCTGCACTCAGGTCTGATCGACTTCTGCCACCATAACCTGATTCCGTCCATTGTTTTTGGCACGATACAGCGCATCGTCCACCCGCTTCAGCAGTTCCCGACCCTGATCTCCAGGATGTATCTCGGCCACACCAAAGCTGCAGGTACGATGGCCAATTACCGGGAAGATAACCTGCTCAATTCGGTGCCGCAGGTTTTCTGCCAAGCGATGCGCTCCCGCCAGGTCAGTGTGGGGGCATAGGATCAAAAACTCTTCTCCACCCCAGCGCCCCGCATGATCAGTCTGGCGTGTGTTTTCACACATCAAACCGGCAAGCTGACGCAGCACCTGATCACCAACCGCATGACCACAGGTATCATTAACCTGCTTGAAATGGTCCACGTCCAACATAATCACTGAGCATCCAACACCGTACCGCTCATAACGATCAACCTCGTGATGTATCAGGGTTTCCATACGGCCACGGTTTGCAAGCCCGGTAAGTGCATCGGTGGTAGATAGACGCTTCAATTCAACATTTTTGCGCTCAAGCTCTTCCCTGTGCTCCACCTGTTCGGAAATATCGAGCACCATACCGATGTAACGCGCTTCTCCCTGATGCACATCCTCATACCGACGCGCAGCACATCGCACCCAATACAATTCTCCATCCTGCCCCAGAACACGTGCCTCACAGTGCCAGTCACGATGCTTGCCAGTGATCACATTTTGCCAACTCAGTGCAACAGCCTGTCTTTCATCAGGATGTAAAATACCGGTCCAACCCTGTTCACCAAGCTGTTGCAACGAATGTCCCAGGCTGTCGGTAAAATACTTGTTGGCATAGATGGTGTGGCCGGCAGAGTCGGTCTCAAAAATCCCGATGGGTGAAAACTCAGAGAGCGCACGAAAGCGCTCTTCGCTGGCACGCAAAGCTTCTTCAGAGTGCTTGCGGGAGGTGATATCAGCCAGATTCAGCACCAGCATTTCCACCTCTTTACCATCAGCAGCCACGGGGCTGCCACTTATACGGCAATACCTGCGCCCACGCCCCTTAAACTCAATCCAGGCTTCCTCAACAAACGGGGCCCCATTAAACGCGTCATCAAGAGCAGGCTTGAGTCGCTGATGAAAGTCTTCGCTTTCATACAATGGCCAGAAGGCGTGGCCTTCTATTTCACTACGGGTGCATTGGTGATAATTAAGGTATTGCTGGTTAACCTGACAGTGGCGCAGATCAGTATCCAGCAGCGCCATTAACTCATCCGACGAGTTCACAATTTCGCCATAACGAAAAAGGCGCTTTTCATTTTCTTTTTTCTCGGTCACATCGGTACTGATGGCAAAGTAACTCGCCACACAGCCATCAATATCATGCACCGGGGTAATCAGCGCTTGTTCCAGACGCTTGCTGCCATCATGCATGCGATTCAGAAATTCACCTTCCCAGGCTTCCCCCTGGTTCAGATGCGCCCAGAGTTCCTGATAGGTAGACTCTGAAGTCTGACCAGAGGACAAAATACTGGGTTTTTGCCCAATCACCTGCTCACGGCTTAAGCCTGACCGCGCCAAATAGGCCTTGTTTACATAGATAATGCGACTGGACAGGTCGGTAATGGCGATCGCTGAGGGCATTTGCTCAACCGCCTGATACATATGTGCCAGATCGTTTGCGGTTCTGCGCTCTCGTACCAGACTTCGACGCCAGCGTTTCAGAAAGTACAGGGCCACCAACAGCAGGGTGCCCAAACTGATGGCAGACACCAGGGCACGCAGCTTCCATCCATTCAAGACATCGTTACGTTCAATCGCAGCCAGCACCCTGACCGGCTGCTGCCTCAATTGACGAATGGCAAACAAATACTGGTCGCCCTCAATCAACCGAGTACCAAAGGCGTTGAATTCATCCAACGCCAGGTAGTGCTGCAAATCCTGCATAAGCTCATCAGCTTCCTGGCGGGGATGGTTACCGGCTACTTGCAATAATCGGTTCCTATTATCGAGCAACAGTAAATGCTGCTCGCCATAGCCTTCACCACTTTCAAGCTCAGCCTCAATCTGGTCTGACTCCATTGTGACCAGCAATGCGCCAGACACCCGGTGCTGGACGTCGTAAATTAACTGAACCAGACCCAAACGTCCTGAGTCGATACCCATGGACAGATGACTCCCCGTATCCATGGCCTCTATAACCCAATGTGGTGCTCTCAGTCTTAATCCGTCCGCTTCACCCACACTGGCAAGGGCACGTCCGCTTCGACCATAGAGCACCAACGCGCCCAGGGAGGGCGACTTCATCATAGAACGCAATAACAAAGGGCGAACACCAGAGATTTTCTCAAGTGGTTCTGGCCGTGACTCCAAATCCACAATCACTTCTGTCAGAGAGTGGCCCGCAGAAATAAAGGCGATATCCAGTGCGCTGCCGTAGGCGCTCAATTGGGTCTGAAGTCGCTCCCCTGCACTATTCATCGTATGTCGATAATCCTGATACAGTCCCCATACCAGCATGCCAACCATCAACGATAACAACACCAATGCGCCAGCGATAACAGGGTGCCCATACCAGCGCCGGTCATCCGTGGCAGCATCTGAGAGTGGAAAAAGTTGAGAATTCATCAGGGTTCCAATACGTCTTCAGCTCTTAAGACAAGCTCCGGATCGACCCCCATTTGTTGGATAATCGAAGGCTCTTGCTTGCGCGCAACTCTTCTCCAGTGCTCAAGTGCGTCAATATCAGGCGCCAGTATTTCGATGCCGTTATTTATAAGTGCTTCACGCGCATATTCCTGCGCCTGTTCAGCAGCTTTACGCTGATCATCCACTACCTGCTCCCAGGCTTGCTGAATCAATTGCTGCAAATCGGTAGGCAAAGCGTCCCAGAATCGTGCATTTATCATCGGTACGTACTGAGCAAAGTACTCCCTGTCTTCGAAGGAATACTGAATACGATTCTTCCATAACTCCGCACTGCGAACGGTTTCATGAGTGGTCAGCACACCATCGACCTGCTGATGTTCGAGCGCATCCGGCAAGTCAGGCCAGGCTACAACAACCGGATTGGCACTGAAGGACTCAAGGCGAGCGCGGTTGGCAATGCCACCCGGAATTCGCAATTTCAGGCCGGATAAGTCCTCATGTTGGCTCACACGGGAATCAGTAAAGTAGAGATGGGCATATCCCAAATCCATCCAGCGCCCCGGAACCCTCACCCCCAGGTCATTCGCAATCCGCTTACTGACCATGGCCCCGATTTCACCATCACGTACGCGATAATTTTCCTCGGCGCTGCGCCCATAAAAGAGGGGCAACATGTACAACCCCACATCCGGTACGTATCGATCCAGCTGCCACATACCCGGAACAGCCATTTCGACTTTGCCACTGGAAAGTGCCGCCACTACATCACGGTCTCGAAACAGCTGGGCACTATGCGAGAACTGCACATCGATACGCCCCTCTGAAAGATGCTCCAATTGCTGGCTGAAGCGCTCAATGGCTTGGGTTTGGACATGTTCAAGCGTATTTTCGGTTGAGATCCGCAGTAGAAATTTCGCGTCCTCAGCCGCGCTGGCAAAACCTGCGCCCAGTGCCGAAAAATGCGCTACGAAAAGGAGCAACGCTGTACGCAATACGGGCGATTGATTCATCCTTAGTTCTCCTGGGGTCAGCTGATGTCTGCAAGGCGCCAATCATTCAAATCTTAGATAATAGTGTCGCACTCTGATCACACCTAATCATTGACCTGAGTATCTCTCCGGTTCCATTTCGACATCTCTGTACTCGATACTAGGCCATCACAACACATATCGCGCCTATCACAATTAATATCAATCCCAACAGATCCCGTGCTGTCAGCTTTTCCCGAAACCAGGTCATCGAAATTATCAGCGTAAAGAGCACTTCTATCTGTCCCAGCGTTTTCACCAAGGCAGCCGTTTCAAGGCTCATGGCTGTAAACCAGCCCAAAGAACCCAGACAACTGAACAGTGAAATTACAAACACCTTAGGTGTACGTGCCTGTAATTCACGCCAGGTCTGAGGCTCACGCCAAAGCACCCAGGCACCAAAAATTACGGCCTGACACAGCAGCACCAGAAACAGCACCCAGGCAGCACTGTAGGGAAAGGGTAAACCAAGCTCCAGACTTGCTTCGCGCACCCAAAGGGTGGTTAACGCAAACGCCAGGCCGCTGCCAAACCCGACCCAAAGGGTATTCCATGAAATATCGCGCAACTTTTTGGGATTCGTCATCAGCCAAAAAGCCAAAGCACCGATCACTACACCGCCCCAGGCCAATGCAGATAAAGGTGCACTGAAAAACAGCGCACCGAGGACGGCGGCTATAACGGCTTCACTTTTTACCAGTCCTACACCGACGGCATAATTGCGTTGGCGAAACAGCACCACCATCAATGCCGTCGCAATAACCTGTGCAAGTGCAGCCAATAAAATGTAGAGGACAAAGTTAGCGCTTAATACCGGAATACCTACTGGGTCATAGACGTAGAGTGCAAGCAGGTAACATCCCGCAACTGGAGCGGCGTAGAGAAAGCGCGCCAGTGTCACACCAGCAGTACTGACCTCGCGACTGAGCCGACTTTGAAAGGCATTACGCCACGCCTGCATAAAGGCGGCGAACAAGGTAAAGGGTATCCACAACATATGACTGGGGACCTGAAGCGCAAAGATCCCATTCTAACAGGCTCAGCAGTGCAGAATCGTCCGTTTCACGCGTTACTCGAACAATTGTATGAGTTGCTTCACCCGAAAGTACAAACTGGGATACTCTGCAAGCTGTGGATTCTGCTAGTCTAAATTAGCAGTGCTAATTGTGAGATGACGACGTACCAGGTTTTAGAGGCACTCAGTGTGCCTGGTGTCAGTGATTTTTCGCACAGGAATGACTTAGTGACCTACCTTGCGCGCATTGTTATTTTTTCTCTTGCCTGTTTTTTCATTCTAGCCAGGCCCTTACACGCCAGCATCGCCCTCACCCCTGCAGAGCAGGAACTGGCCACCGACGGAAAACAAATTGAAGTTGCGGTGATGTACGACTTTGTCCCCTTTTCCTATGTTGAAGGGGGAGAATTCAAAGGATTTATCGCCGATCTGCTGGACTTGATCGAGGCCAAAACCGGTGCAACGTTTAAACCGCGTATCGGTGAATGGGGTGACGGCCTGAATCGATTGAAAAGCAAGCAGATCGATGTAATTGCTAACATTTCGTTCAAACCCGAGCGAACCTCTTACACCCTGTTCACGACTCCCTATTTCGAAATTCCGACTGCAGTCTTCACCGACAAGCGCTTTGGCCGCTATGAAAGCCTGGCCGATTTGTCTGGCAAGCATGTAGGCGTACTTAAAGAAATTTTCTAACTCAAAGAGCTGAGCGCACGTGAAGATATCCGTATCAGTACCTTTGATGACTATGAACAGCTCACCCGCGCACTAGCGTTTGGTGAAATCGACGCCGCTATCGAAAACCTGACTGCCGGTCACTATTACGCAACCCAGAATGCCTATACCAATATCAAGGTTGCCGGCGAATTCAGCGTCGAGAATCTCAGCCGGGAAGACCTCCGCTTTGGTGTGCGTTCCGACCGCCCGGAGATACACTCGCTGCTGCAGAAGGCACTGGACAACATCAGTGCCGAAGAGTGGAACCGGATGCTCAACCGTTGGGTGGGTATCAGTTCCAACGCCATTATTGAGCAACGCCAAACCATATCCCTGACACCCGAGGAGCGGGAATTTCTCAAGAACAACCCGGTTATCCGCGTTCACAACGAAGCCAAATTTGAGCCTTACAACTTTTTCGAAGATGGCATGCCACAGGGGCACTCCATCGACTTCATGCGCTTGCTGGCCAAGAAAGCGGGCTTTGAAGTCAAATTCATCAGTGGCCGGAGCTGGAACGATTACCTGAAAATGATGCGCCGCGGCGAGCTGGATGTGATGACCAATATCGTCTTCAGCCAGGAGCGTGCGCAATACATGCTGTTCTCAAGCCCTTACCTTCGGCTTGCCCAGGGTATTTACCGGCGTCAGGGCACCCCTCCGATCGATAGCATGGAAAAGTTAAAGCACAGCACTCTGACACTCCCGGAAGGCTTCTATACATTTGAACAACTGGGTAGCCAGGGCGGATTTAAAGTGCTGCCAGCAAAGGACAGCGTTGATTCGTTAACCAAGGTCAGTACGGGGGAAGCCGATGCCACTATCGAGCTGATGAGCGTTGCAGAGCATCTGATGAGCAAGTATGCGATCCCCGGCCTTATCGGGTCTAACCCCTATCAGGTCCTGGCATCTGAACCAATATCCCTGCGTTTGGCGATAACCAAGGATAAACCCATCCTGCGCCATATTCTGCAGAAAGCCATGGACAGCCTCAGCGAGCAAGAAAAGCGTCAGCTGCAGGAAAAATGGACTGGTAAGGGTGCGCAATTGAGCCAATACCTTCACCTGAGTGGAAGCGAACTGGGATGGATGGAAGCGCATGCCGCGGTACGTATTTGTACCAGTGCTTCTCATCTTCCGTTTGAGCAAACCGATACAGATGACCATATAGGCGCCTTTGCCGACCTGCTGGAAATCATGCGGCACAATTCGGGTATCAGTGTGCGTCTGATCCCGACCCGGAACTTCCGAGAGGCACTGAGCAAGCTGAATAACCGGGAATGTGACCTGATCTCCCGCGCTCCGCCTACTCTGGATAGTCCTGATATTAACCTGAGCCATCCTTTGCTCGCCGGCACACTGGTCATAGCTACCGGCCTGGACGAAATCTATGTGCATGATTTCAAGCAGATACAGAACGAAACGCTGGCCGTCATTGAGGGCAGTCATGTTCAGCACTATTTGGAGACTCAGCAGCCCCATCTGCATTTGCGGCTATACCCCGATCTGAGCCATGCGCTGGATGCTGTTGCCGCAGGGAACGTCTTTGGATTGGTAGATACGCTCCCCTTCCTGAGCCGGGGAATCGTCACTCAATACCGCTCCAATATCAAAATATCCGGCGACCTGGTCGAGTATTATCCCGCAGTGCTCGCCACGCGCAGCGAAGACAACACCCTGCTCCAGATCATAAACAAGGCTATCCAGTCGATCACGCCAGAGCAGTTCGAGACTATTCATAATCGCTGGTTACAGGCACCCATCACTGCCAAGCCGCCTGATTACACCCTCATTACTCAGGTTACGCTTGCCACTGCAATGCTGGTTACGCTAATGCTGGTGTGGAATCGCAAGCTGGCAAAACTGAATGCTCGTATTCGTGACAGCCGCAATCAGCTGGTTGAGGCGCATGAGGAGCTGAAAGTAAAAAACCGCATGCTGGAGCAACTCTCCACCACCGACCGGTTAACCCGTTTGTACAATCGCCTGTATCTGGAGCAAGCGTTTGAAGAGCAGCTTAAAAGAGCTGAACAGGTCAATGGCTATAGTTTCAGTCTGCTGCTTATCGATATTGATCATTTCAAACAGATTAATGACCGCTACGGTCATGACATAGGTGACGCTGTACTGACCGACTTCGCCGCCGTGCTCAAAGGCAGCTGCCGTGAACAGGATATTATTGCCCGTTGGGGCGGTGAGGAGTTCATGCTGATTTGTCCGGATACACGCCTGCGTGATGCGGCCGCTCAGGCCGACAGCCTGCTCTATTCTATCCGCCAACACCGCTTTGTTAGGATGGGCAACTGTACAGCCAGCATCGGTGTTGCCAGCTGGCAGCCAGGTGATACCCATCAAAGTCTTTGCCGCCGAGCTGACCAGGCGATGTACCGCGCCAAAGGTCAGGGCCGCGATCAGGTTTGTCTCCAGCAGGATGTAAAGAGCGACTATTAGCTGCAATTTCAGCCAATACCAGCGAAAATATCGACGACGTATATAGGCGTGTAATACGTTTTGTTTTAATCTGGATACATTCTAAGGGCTGGAGTTAGGGACATGAACGCAAAAAAGAAAGGCAAAGCCAAAAACAGCCAGCTTCTTATACGTATCAATAAGGAAGAGCGTGACAGCTTTGTCGAGCTTTGCGATGACATGGACACCAGTGCCGCTCGCGAAATCCGCCACTTCATTCGACGTTTTCTGTCAGAGCACCAGACTAAAGAACAGGCCAGTAATACCGAAAACCAGCCTGAGTAATCAGCCCCACGCTTTCATGGAAAGCTTCAAGGCGTGCTTTCAGTGAAACTGCTTGCGTAGCAAGGCGCTGATTTCTTCAGCGGTGACGGGCTTACTGAACAGATAACCTTGAGCCACATCACAGCCATAATCCGCCAGGATTTTCAGCTGCTCCTCGGTCTCGACCCCTTCCGCCACAACCTCCAAACCCAATCCATGCGCCATGGCGATGGCAGCACAAATCAGCTCACGGTCCGCGGGATCAATCGCAATGTCATTGATAAAACTGCGATCGATTTTCAACACATGGAAAGGATAACGGCGCAGGTAACTTAATGACGAATAGCCGGTACCAAAGTCATCCATCGCGATGGTGATACCCATATCTGTCAACGCGGCTAACGCATCATTCACTTCCGAATGGCCGCTCATCAGCACCCCTTCGGTTATCTCCAGCTCCAGACTGCTACCGGGTAGTGCCGCATCAGCCAGAGCTTGCTCCACAGAGGCAACAAAATCGATGTTTCGAAATTCCAACGGAGACAGATTAACGGCGACAGTAAAATCACTCGACGACAGTGAGCGCCAGGACTGAAGATGTTGCAATGCATCCTTGAGCACAAACTGCCCCAGTGATGCGATCATACCGATCTGCTCCGCCACCGGGATAAATACTATCGGGGATACCGCTCCCAAAATGGGGTTCTGCCAACGCAAGAGCGCCTCTACACCCTTCAATCGGCCTGACACCACATCAACCTTTGGCTGATACAGTACCTGAAACTCGTCACGCTCCAATGCACCATGTATCTGCTCTTCAAGTTGCAGCCGGTGCGAGGCTTCCTGATTCATGGCATCGGTGTAACAGGAATAGGTATTGCGGCCCTGTTTTTTAGCATGAAAGAGCGCCGAGTCTGCATGTTTCAGCAGTTCAGAGGGCGTGGTGCCATCTTCAGGCGCCATCGCCACCCCTACACTGGCGGTAAGGCGAAATTCTCGGCCACCGCAGCGAAACAGATCACGGAAGCGGTTTAACAGGCGTTCGACCATACCCAACACATCACTGACCGTTTCCACTTGCTCTACCAGCACGACAAACTCATCACCACCAAAACGGCCTACGGTACCGCCCTGACGTACACTGGCCTGAAGCCTTTGTGCAGCATGTCTGAGAAGCTTGTCCCCTTCCTCATGGCCAAGGGAGTCATTGACCTTCTTAAAGTCATCCAGGTCGATGAACAATACTGCAACACGCCGCTGGCTACGCTGAGCTTCAACAAGCGACTGTTCCAACCGGTTCAAGACCAAAGCACGGTTAGGCAAACCGGTCAGCAGATCATAAAAAGCGTGCTGCTGAAGGCGATACTCCTGCTCTTTCTGCCGGGAAATATCCATCTGAATGGCAAGATAGTGTTGCACGACACCCTGATCATCCAACACCGGTGCTATGTGCAATTGCTGCCAGTACAAATCGCCGTCTTTACGCCGATTTTGCATCTCGCCCTGCCAGGACTCTTTAGCTGTCAGCGCGTCCCACATCACCTCATAGAGGTCTTTATGAGTCCTTCCGGATTGAAGGATGTTGGGATTTCGACCCAGCACTTCGTCAGCCGAAAAGCCGGTAATCTTTTCAAAGGCTGGGTTAACGTATTCAATTTTCGCCTTTGCATCCGTAATAATCACCGACACAGGGCTCTGCTGAATCGCCTGTGACAATAAACGGATCTCTTTTCGAGCCTGCTCTGCTTCTTGGCTGCGCGCATAGATATCGTTAAGGCTCAGCTGAATACTGTCCCGAAACCGGGCAATCAGCTTGCGATAGGTTTCACTGTAAGGATTTTCCTTGGCATCCAGAACACAGATAGTGCCGAACACCTCACCACTGGGCCAAGTAAGAGGCAAGCCACAGTAGGAGATCATACCCAGCTCAATGTCCGGGTTTTGATCCCAGTCCGGGTCCTTGAGCGCATTGGGCACCAGCAACTCGTCCTGAGTGTCCATTACGGTTTCACAGTACAACCCGGTATCCAGAGGCGCCCGCTCGCCTGCCTCATAGACATTGCCGTCATTGTTGCTCTTAACAAAAACTTCAATCTCGGTTGCATGAACACGCATGATCAAGGCAGCTGGAACCTGAATGACATCAGCAATCAAGTTGAGGCTTTCCTGCCAATTTGCCAGCACCGCAGGAGAGATCGCCAGATTATCGAGAATCGGATACTTGGAAACCACGTTATTCCAGCCATCAAAGTTGAAGGGCATATGCACAGTATAGAAAGGCAAAGCCAAGAATGCAGACTCTGTAAATGTGCTCCGACACTTAAATCATGTCAATAAAAGTCTCTATAGAACGACACATGTTAAATTGAAGTGATTTGCAGGTTCTATCCATGCCAGCGGCTTGACCTCATGTCGCGACAAAGCTAGGCTATGCTTTGTATATACATGAAATGCAACACAATAAAGAGCATAAGGAGTGCCAACATGGCCAAGATGAAGGCGAAGCAGGTTAAAAAACTGATCAAAGCACGCAAAGCGAAGATCGCCAAGCACGAAAGCAAAGTTAAAAAACTGAAGAAGCTGCTGAAGAAGTAATCTTCTTTCTTTTACAGTACCAATCTGTAAATACCAAAAAAGCCGGCAACCTCAAGGGTTCCGGCTTTTTCGGTTTTTAAACGCTATGAGCGCTTGGGTCAGACCCGAATATCAATGTTCTGACCTAGAGAACTGGAAGGGTCGGGTGCAGCTGCAGGCGCAACGCTCTGAACCAACTGCAGTGCCAGCTCACCGTTCTTCTCGATCTGATCCTTCACCATGTTAGTGGCTTTTACGGCATGAGTAGTTTGGGTCTGGTACTGGCTCATGCTGGTACCCAGTGCGGCTATATCCATCTTGGGCTCCTGTTCGATCTTGCTCAAGTAACTGTCAGCATACGCCGACAGCAACCTGATGTCATATCAAATTATTCACGTACCAGGATCACACGAATTGCATCCAGTCGCAGCTCAGCATTCTGCAGAGACTCCCGCATAACGGCGGTTTCAGCCAGGAAAGCATCCAACTCTTCCGGTTTCACCAACGGGTTACGCTGCGCCAGGGCCTGCAAACGCATGTACTCCTGCTCACGTTGCGCTTCGAGACTTGC
Source organism: Marinobacterium sp. (assembly GCA_048264005.1). Classification (GTDB taxonomy): domain Bacteria; phylum Pseudomonadota; class Gammaproteobacteria; order Pseudomonadales; family Balneatricaceae; genus Marinobacterium. The sequence goes on along the minus strand of JBLXDP010000002.1, from coordinate 92,604 downwards.
AATCGCCTTGTCTCGCAACGCTACAAGGGTTTTATCGGCAGCAGTCTGGCTGAGCTTTAGCTGTTCTACGATCTGCTCGCGCGCCAGACGCACCATTTTTTGACCGGTCGCACGGCTGACGGTCTGGAGCAGCTGGTTCAACGGCTCATGACCCAAGGCGGCACTTAAGTCACGACCTTCCGGGTCCAGCAGCTGACGCACACTGCCCGCGGGCAGGTAGCGTTCCAGCTGGAGATAACGAGGCGCAGCGCAGTTAAGCTCATACACCAACTCCAGCAACAAAGTACCGGCTTTCAGAGGCGGCAACTTAAGCGTACACACCGTGCAGTTACCCAACTCACCACTGCTGATCAGATCCAGCGTATCGGTCAGCAACGGGTGCTCCCAGCTCAAGAACTGTATGTCTTCGCGAGACAATGCGCGTTCACGGTTGAAGGTCAGTGTCAGTCCCTCCTCCGGCAAACCGGGCAAGTGACAGAGCATATGGTCACCGGGGTGCAGCACCAGACCATCAGGACCATGCGGCTGAATATCAACACCGAAGCGGTCAAACAGCTTTTCGGCAAACGCCTGCAACTGCTCACTGCTTTCAGCATCAGCGACTTCATCCAGCAATAGCTGGGCGCGTTGCGGATGGCAGCTGCTGATTTCCAACAGTCGATCACGACCACGGGACAAGTCCAGCTCCAGGTTCTCGCGCGCTTGGCGGGTTTCAGTAATCAGCTGCTCCAAGGCATCCTGGTTATCCGGTGCATTCAGACACTCAACCAGCTGCGGTGCAAAGCGGCGGTACAGCGCATCACCTACTGCGCACACACGGCCAAAGGCGTTTAAGCCCTCGTTATACCAGCGCAACAGTACCTCTGCGGTGCCACCTTCATACACGGGAACATGAATCTGGATATTTTCGCGCTGACCGATACGGTCAAGGCGGCCGATACGCTGCTCCAGCAGGTCCGGTGTCAGTGGCAGGTCAAACAGGACCAGATGGTGCGCAAACTGGAAGTTACGGCCTTCACTACCGATCTCCGAGCACACCAGTACCTGAGCACCCAGCTCTTCTTCAGCAAAGTACGCCGCCGCACGGTCACGGTTAACCAGACTCATGCCTTCGTGGAAGACGGCTGAACGCACACCTTCACGCAAGTTCAGCTGATCTTCCAGCGCAACCGCTGTTTCAGCGTGCGCACAGATAACCAGCACCTTCTCGCTGCGATTCTGCTTCAGCCAGCTAACCAGCCACTCAACACGGGTATCCGCATCAACCCAACCTTCGCCGATGATTTTTTCCGGGTGCAGCCAGGCTTCAGGCGCGACTTTGTCATCAAAGAGTGCCAGCTCAGGCGGCATGTCCAGTTTTTCAATCTGCAGCTGACGCTCAGGGAAGCCTGCCACGGTGTCACGGGTGTTTCGGAACAGGACACGCCCCGTACCCTGACGATCGATCAATTGACGGATAAGCTCATCCAGCGCGGCGGGCTGTTCGGCAGTGTCCAACGCAAGCCAATTGGCAACTGAGGCCTCATCCAAACGCTCAGCCAAAGTAGCCTGCAAGCTGGCATCGCTTTTGAGCATGTCGGTACCCTGCTCACCCAGCAGAGGCTCAATCAGGTTGTTGAGCTGGAAGTAGGCATGCTCTTCATCAAGGAACTGCTGCAAGCTCGGGTAGCGTGCCGGGTCCAGCAGACGCAAACGGGCGAAGTGACCTTCAGGGCCCAACTGTTCCGGGGTTGCTGTCAACAGCAGTACACCGGGCGTTTTTTCAGCCAGGGCTTCAATGCACAGGTAAGCGTGACTGGGCGCTTCTTCGCTCCAACCCAGGTGATGCGCTTCATCCACCACCAGAATATCCCAGCCTGCAGCCTCCGCCTGTACCTGGCGGGCTTCAGAACGGGTCAGCAATGACAGCGGGCAGATCACCAGCTGGCTGCTTTCAAAGGGGTTGTCCTGACCGCTGGCTTCGATATCAGCGCAACGGGCTTCATCCAGCAGAGAGAATCTCAGGTTGAAGCGTCGCAGCATCTCTACCAGCCACTGGTGCACAAGCGTATCCGGCACCACCACCAATACACGGCTGGCACGTCCACTGATCAGACGCTGGTGCATGACCAAACCCGCCTCAATGGTTTTACCCAGACCTACTTCATCAGCCAGCAAGGCACGCGGCGCCAGGCGGCCGCTCAACTCGCCAGCAATATAAAACTGGTGTGGCAACAGCTGTACACGAGCGCCCAGCAGGCCATAGGCAGCCGATGCATGAAGGCGGTGTTTGTGCTCAAGGCTGGCAACACGGAGTTTAAACAGGCCGTTACGATCCAACTGACCGGCAAAAAGACGTTCCTGGGGTTTGCTGAAGTGTACGGCGCTATCCAGCTCCAGCTCGGGCAGGATAACCTCAGCACCATTTTCATCTTCGCCGCGGTAGAAGAAACACTGGTTGTGCTCGATACGCTCCAGCACTTCCATTTCGTCACCGTCCAGATTCGCAATTCTGTCACCGGGCTCATAGGCCACTCGGCTCAAGGGTGCGTTATCAGCAGCATAGGTTCGGGTTTCTTCAGCCGCCGGGAAGCGGATCTCAACTCGACGACTGGCATACTCAACCACGACACCGAGCCCCAGCTCGGCTTCACTATTACTGATCCAACGTTGTCCGGGTACAAATGGCACTTGTGACAAAATATGACTCCCTCTGATTCAGGGCGGCAATTTTAGGCGTTCAGCCTCGAAGACTCAAAGCCTTAGACCGGTTATGACGAATTTTTGGCACTAATCTGTGCCACTCGCTGACGTAAACGGGGTACTAGCTCCTGCTCAAACCAGGGATTGCGCCTCAACCAAAGATTGTTGCGCGGACTTGGATGAGGAATAGGCACATAGTCAGGCCAGACATCACGCCAGTTCCTGACCCTTTCTGTGAGATTGGCCGACCTCCCCAGATGCCACTCTTGCGCATAGCGACCGGCCAAAATAGTCATTTCAATGCTTGGCAGCAGATCCAGCAACGATTGACGCCAGGCCGGTGCGCACTCAGGCCGCGGAGGATTGTCGCCAGAACGACCACGCCCCGGGTAACAAAAGCCCATGGGTAAAATCGCAACCCGTTCAGGATCATAAAACTGCTCCCGATCAAGCCCCATCCAGTCCCTTAACCGATCCCCACTGGGATCGTTAAACGGTATACCCGTCTCGTGCACCTTCAACCCCGGTGCCTGCCCCACAATCAAGATACGTGCTGTTTCACTGGCCTGCACAACGGGACGCGGTCCAAGGGGAAGCTGCTCGCGACACAACTGACAGGCCCGAACCTGATCTAATAACTCAGGCAACATCATTAGAAAGCGCCAGCCTCCTGCAGGGCATCATAGATGCCCTGTGCCAACGCCCTGTACCCTTGTGCATTGAGATGAACCGAATCGGATTTCATACCGGGTTCCCGTAACAGCTCCGACAGAAGGTCTTCAATAAAGACCAGATTGTGCCGTTCTGCCAGTTCCGAGTAGAGAGGGGCCGCATCCGAAAACAGTTTCTTTTCCGGCACACCGATAAGCAGCACGGGGATGTCCTGGGCCTGAGCCAGGGCAATCATCGCATCCAGATTTTGCTTCAAAGACTGAGGAGACTGGTTACGCAAAATGTCGTTTCCGCCATGCAACAGGATTAACATGTCTGGCTTGACCCTTTCCAGCTCCGCTGGCAGACGATTGAGCCCCTCAGCCGATACTTCGCCTGGCACACCGGACGAGATCACTGTCCGTCCACTCAATTGCGCGAGCATCGCGGGATAAGCCTGCTCGCTGGATGTACCCACGCCTTCAGTCAGACTATCGCCGAAGGCGAGAATCACGGCGGAACTATTCAAAGATTCAAGCCGGTCACTGCTGCAACCCGACAGCATAACCAGTGTCATCAACATTAAAGCTATTAATTTACGCATCCTCTGTACTCCCTTACATAAAATCCAACACAAACGCAGCGATGGTCAGCGCGAAAATCAAGGCACCTATACCCTTGAAGAGGAAAGGCAACAAGCTCACCCAACCGGGTGGCACTTTCCGTTGCATACGGTAGCTGTCCGGGTCGGTTCGAGTCGTAATGCCGGTGATTTCCCGCAGCTGCTCCATCAGCCGTTCGGCTTCCTGTTGCCCCTGAATCCCATCACCCAGGCGCACTCTCATGCCATCATGCAGGTAGGCATCAATGGCATATTCCAGCTCGGATTCTACCCCCTGCCCTATACGACCCACGACACGCTCGCCCAGGCCTTCGATATCTGACACTCGTAACTGTCGCTGCTTACTGAACCCCATAAACCGTCGAGTGGTTACCAGCTCTGTGGGCCTTGCTTCCAACGTGAGTCGGTTCAATTGCATATACAGGCCACCGATCAAAAAAGCCGGTCCAAATAAACTGAACCCCAGCATGATCATGCCCTGAACCATAACAGCGAAGTAGCTGGTGCGTTCCGAGCTCAGCTCCTGATATACGTTATACCCCATAAAGGCCATAACGCCTGAAAACACCACACCGACCAACATGATGATGCCAGCCGCTTTACCACTGCGACCCGAAGGAAACTCAATACTCAAGCCGTCACCAGGAATCGCTTCCTGCTGCCAGGAACGCACGGGCTGGACATTGGCCTCTTCTGCCTGCTGACGTTCTCGCTCACTGAAACGGTAATCGGAACTGGTTTTGCGTGCGGTTTCAGTGACCGGGACAGGAAACGTCGCGTCAAAGCCGCTACTGGCCTCCTCAACCCGTACAGCCCACCACACTTTACGTTCTTTCTCCTCAAATGAGGTTGCAGGCTGCTGGTCTGACAACTCTGCCAAAAACTCCACACGGGTGCCTTTGATCGAGCGCAGCTGACGCGTGACTGCAGTAGTTTGCCACAAGAGTTCATCGCGCATATCGGAGTTTTTACCCGAACTAATCACCCGCCTCATGCAGTTGATCGTCACTTTGACAGCCGTTTGCTCATGCAGATGCGAAGGCAGCGTAATCGTGCCGCCCAACTCTCCGCTCAAAGCGGCCGGTACCGGATCAAACTTCAGCACCAGTGCACGCATCTGCTGCCAACGGACAAACTCTTTGAATAAGCGCGGTAAGGCAAAGAAGCCTATTACCATAAAGAACGGCAACAACAGCACCGGATCCAGACTGGACAGGTTCATGGCTTGAAGCCCATACAGAGCGGGTTCGATTTCAGGCCATTTGATGACCGTGCCCACCGTCATCATCGTAAGGAAAATCAGTGTCGCCAGCGCAGCGCTGAAAAATCGAAGGTTGACGTGTTCGGGGCGACTCTGCCCTTTTTGCCAATCTTTGTTGGTTGGCCACTCCGGCTTCAGCATTGTGCTTCAGTCCTCTTGAATGATGCAGCCAGGCTGCAGTGGACAGCAGGCATAAAAAAGCCGCTGCGGTGCAGCGGCTTCCTGTCTGGATCAGGGCTTGGCGGTTTCGGCTAACAATCCATCCTTACGGAACATCGACTTGATGCCTCTCACTGCCTGACGAATACGGTCCTTGTTCTCGATCAGTGCAAAACGCACATAATCGTCTCCGTAATCACCAAAACCTATGCCCGGCGAGACACACACCTTGGCATCGGCCAGCAGTTTTTTGGAGAATTCCAATGAGCCCATTTCACGGTACTCATCCGGGATTTTCGCCCAGACATACATGGATGCCTTGGGGTTATCGACCATCCAGCCCGCTTCATGCAGGCCTTTGACCAATACATTGCGGCGCTGGCGATACTGCTCGGCGATATCGAGCACACACTGCTGATCACCTTCCAGTGCAGCAATTGCAGCCACCTGCAGCGGCGTGAAAGTACCGTAATCGTGGTAGCTCTTGATACGCGCCAGTGCGTGAACCAGTTCCTTGTTACCAACCATGAAGCCGATACGCCAGCCCGCCATGTTGTAGCTCTTGGACAGGGTGAAGAACTCAACTGCTACATCCTTGGCACCGGGAACCTGCATAATGGAAGGTGCTTTCCAGCCATCATAAACGATGTCCGCGTAAGCAAGATCGTGCACCACGATAATGTCATGCTGCTTGGCCAGTGCCACTACACGCTCGAAAAAATCCAGTTCAACACACTGGGCCGTCGGGTTGGACGGGAAGCCGATGATGATCATTTTCGGCTTGGGAATGGACTCGCGAATGGCGCGTTCCAGTTCAACGAAAAAATCCACACCCGGCACCAGTGGCACCGAACGCACCTGAGCCCCTGCGATCACGGCACCGTATATATGGATCGGATAACTGGGGTTCGGCACCAGCACGGTGTCGCCATGGTCCAGGGTTGCCAGCATCAAGTGCGCCAGACCTTCCTTGGAACCGATGGTGACAATCGCTTCATCTTCAGGATCGATTTCTACTTCATAGCGTTTTTCGTACCAGCTGGAGATGGCACGGCGCAAACGGGGAATACCACGCGAGGTCGAGTAACCATGGGTATCATCACGCTGAGCGACAGCACAGAGCTTTTCAACTATATGGGGAGGCGTTGGCCCATCCGGATTGCCCATACTGAAGTCGATAATGTCCTCGCCACGACGACGAGCAGCCATTTTCAGTTCAGCAGTGATGTTGAAAACATAGGGGGGAAGACGATCAATACGGGAAAAATGGCGTACGGATTGCACACCGGTCTTGTCGGTCATATTAGCCTCATTAGTACGTCAGCGCCCGGAACCGTCCGAGCGACGCCAGCCATGTGTTCATGACTGTAACGGCGAGATTACGCCCATTTTTCTGGCAGCGCCAGCGTTCAACCCTGCTTCTTTTGGCCAATACTCTGTTTCCCAGAACGGACAAACACATCCATATGCTGTCATCACTGTACCCTGTTGCAGCAAGAAAGTGCGCCATAATCCTCTACATCACAACACTTGGCTCAGCACTATACTGAACCCTGAAACTGAATATCAGGCATGCAGTAATGTTTTAACAGCGTCCGATTGACGCTACACCTTCTTTATATAAATAATATCTAATATTGAAACCTCGTATTGATCCAAGGAGCGGCACCATGCGCCTGATTCGTCCACTGGCAATCCTGATCGTTGCGCTAAGTCCAGGCGTTCTTTGGGCAGCCTCATCTGAGGCCGAAACGTTCACCGTTCATCGCCAGCCATTGGAGGAGCACCTGCAACTCGATGGTGTCATCGAAGCCGTACAGCAAAGTACTGTTTCAGCTCAAACCAGCGGCCGAGTCACCGCCCTGCCGTTCGATGTGGACGATTCGGTTCCGGCCGGTGCTCTGATAGTGCAATTGGAAGACAGCGAACAACAGGCACGTTTCAGCCAAGCTAATGCAGGACTGGCTGAAGCTCAGGCGGGCCTTACCGACGCCCAACAACAATTCAGCCGTACCCAGTCGTTGCATGAACGCAAGCTGGTCGCCAACCAGGCTCTGGATCAGGCACGCAACCAGCTGAATGCTGCTCAGGCGCGATTGGCTCAGGCCGAAGCAGCCGTTGCCGCGGCTCAACAACAGATCAATTACACGCATATCACCGCCCCCTATGGCGGCATTCTGATTGAGCGTCATGTCGAGTTGGGTGAAAGCGTTAATCCGGGCCAGCCGCTGTTAACCGGGCTGTCGCTGGAACATTTACGTGTGGTGGTCGACTTGCCACAGCAATATGCCGGACTGGCCCGCCAACAACGTCGTGCGCTGGTACGCCTGCCAGACGGTAGCGAGCTGGAAACCGGCGATATGACGTTCTACCCCTATGCCGATCCCGTCACCCACACCTTCCGCCTGCGCATGCCACTATCCGAACCTGATGCCCAGCTTTACCCCGGCATGCTGGTCAAGGTTAACGTTCCAGTCGCAACGCGTGATGCCCTATGGATTCCTGCCAATGCCATTTTCCATCGCAGTGAATTACGTGCCGTGTATGTTTTGGATAACCAGGATCAGCCACGGCTGCGCCAAGTGCGCGTGGGTGCCCAAAACGGTGACAAGGTAGAAATTCTTTCAGGTCTTCAGGAAGGCGAACGTATCCTTTCCCAACCTTTGCGCCTGAAGGGTGCTGAGCTGAATCCTGCCAAGGAGACTGCCCAGTGAGCCAACCCTTGCCTCCGGTCGGCCCTTCCGGCGCCATCGCCCGCGTATTTCAGGATTCCAAACTCACCCCGTTGCTGACGCTGATCTCCATTCTCCTTGGCGTGGTAGTACTGATCTTTACACCCAAGGAGGAAGAGCCTCAGATTGACGTCACCCTGGCCGATATTATCGTCGCTCTGCCCGGGGCCAGTGTTACCGAGGTAGAAAGCGTCATCGCCACCCCGGCGGAACAGGTGATGAGCGAGATTGAGGGGGTCAAACACGTCTACTCCGTATCCCGTCAGGGGATGGCGGTGATCACGGTGCAGTTCAAAGTTGGCGTCACCCGCCAGGAAGCACTGGTGCGCCTGTACAACCAGGTTTACTCGAATCAGGATTGGTTACCCGCTGACTTGGGCGTCACCCAGCCGTTAATCAAACCCCGCAGTATCGATGACGTGCCGATCATGTCACTGACGCTATACGATCCCCAGCAACGCTATGCCGGTACCGAATTAACACAGATGGCGCACATGCTGGAAGTAGCCCTCAAACGGATTCCCGGCACCCGTGACATCTACACTGTCGGTGGTGTTCCAGTCCGTGTCGATATTCATTTCGACCCGGCACTACTAGCAGGGTACGGCCTGACTCTGGACGATATTTCACTGGCGTTGCAGGCCGCCAACGCAAGCTCGCAGGGGCTTAGAACCACTCGAGATGGACTGTCGATTCCAGTTCAGGCAGGTCAGCTACTGGAGCGCATCGATGACATACGCAACCTGGTCGTCGGTATGCACCAGGGCGCGGCTGTTTTTATACGAGATATAGCTGAAGTCAGCCGTGGTGAAACTGTGCCGGATCAAAGTGTCATGCTCGGTTTCGGCCCCGGCAAGGCTGAGCATCGCGCTGGTGACGCCGGCCAGGTCTACCCCGCTGTTACTCTGGCGATTGCCAAACAGCCAGGACAAAACGCCATCAATATCACCACCGCCATAGAGGAACGGCTGGAACTACTTCGCAACAGAGCCTTGCCAGAAGGTGTGGAGCTGGTCATTACCCGTAACTATGGTGAAACCGCGTCGGCCAAAGCCAAGAAACTCATTTCCGATCTGATTTCAGCCACTGTCTGCGTGGTATTGCTGGTACTGGCCGCCATGGGCTGGAGGCAGGCCACCATTGTCGGCGTTGCCGTGCTGGTCACGCTGTTGCTGACGCTGGTGTTCTCCTGGGCCTGGGGCTTCACACTTAACCGCGTGTCCCTGTTTGCATTGATATTCTCCATCGGCATTTTGGTGGATGATGGCATCGTCATCACCGAGAACATTAACCGCCGTATCCAGAACTCCACCCACAAGATTCGCGACATCATCCCTGTTGCGGTGGACGAAGTGGGCACACCGACCATCATGGCCAGCCTGACGATTATGGCCGCCCTGCTGCCGATGGCATTCGTGACCGGGTTGATGGGCCCCTACATGAGCCCTATTCCGATCAATGCGTCTGCTGGTATGGTGCTGTCACAGATCGTAGCCTTCGTTGTTGCACCCTGGCTGGCGATGCGTTTACTCCATCACCGCAAGGACGAAGTACAGGAAACCGGCAGCTCTGCCGATGGCGTCAGTCCTTTGTCCCTCAAGATTTTCCGTTTTGTGTTCACGCCATTCCTGGGCCAGCATGGCTGGCGTCGGCGCCTACTGAGCCTCGGTATTATCAGCCTGATGCTGGTTTCAATGGCCTTACCTGTTTACCAGTACGTCATCCTTAAAATGCTGCCGTTCGACAACAAGTCGGAACTACAGGTGGTGGTCGACATGCCGGAATCCGCACCGATGGAAGAAACCCAGCGTCTGCTGCTTGCCCTGGGCGCTTATTTGGAAACCGTACCCGAAGTCGCCAACTGGCAAAGCTATGCCGGTACCGCCTCGCCAATCAACTTCAATGGGCTGGTGCGCCAATACTATCTGCGCAGTGATCCCTGGCAAGGTGACTTACAGGTTAACCTGGTCGCCGATATTGCACGAGAGCGTCAGTCACACGACATCGCTTCATCCCTGCGAGAACCACTACAAGAGATTTCAGCCTCTTTTGGGGCATCAGTGAAAATTGTCGAAATCCCGCCCGGCCCACCGGTACTTTCTCCGCTGGTCGCTGAAATCTACGCTGCCGATGAACCAAGCCGCACAGCCTTGGCACAACAAGTAGCCGAGCAGATGAAAACAATTGATGGCTTGGTCGATGTAGACACCACACTGGAATCACCGGTTGAGCAATGGCAGGTGGTTGTCGACCGTGCGCGTGCTGCTCGCTTTGGTGTCGCTCAAGGCCAGATAGTACAGGCGCTACAAACGGTACTAGGCGGCACAACCCAAAGCTATTTACATGATGAACACGCCAAATACCCCGTGCCCATTCGCGTAATTCTAAACGAAGGCGATAAGGCTCAGGCTTCAGCCCTGCTGTCCCTGCAGGTCCGCAACCGCGCAGGGCAACTTATCCCGTTAGCCAGTATCGCCCGCATCGAGCCCAGTGACTGGCCCGGCGCCAGATATCACAAGGACCTGCTGCCGGTTACATATGTCACCGCCGATATGGCCGGCGATATCGACTCGCCGCTTTACGGCATGTTTGCCATGGTCGACCGTTTACAACAACAAGCAGACGCACCTGAGCAGTATTTCATTCAGCAGCCTCCCCTGCCTGAACTGGGCGCACTGAAATGGGATGGCGAATGGCAGATTACCTATGAAACCTTTAGAGATATGGGATTGGCTTACAGCGTCGGCGTATTCATGATTTTCCTGCTGCTGGTGGCGCAGTTCCGCTCCTATATCCTGCCGCTGGTTATCATGGCCCCTATTCCATTGACGCTTATCGGCATCCTTCCGGGCCATGCTCTGCTTGGTCGAGAGTTCACCGCCACCAGCATGATCGGCATGATCGCCCTGGCCGGTATCATCGTGCGTAACTCCATCCTATTGGTGGTATTTATCCGACAACTGCTGGATGAGGGAACACCATTGGAAGAGGCCGTGGTGCTGGCGGGAGCCGTACGAATTAAACCAATTGCGCTGACGGCCATTTCGGCGATGGTTGGCGCCTACTTCATCCTCAACGACCCGATCTTTAACGGACTGGCAATCTCACTGGTGTTCGGATTGGCGATGTCGACCCTTCTGACCATCATAGTGGTGCCATTGCTGTATTACACGTTGGCAAGGTGTCGCTGGGTTTAACGATGGCTTCGACTGAAATCAGATGCCCTTCCACTCACCAAACCGTCTCATCACCACCTGTATTTTTGTGGTTGCCTATGTAAGTCTTGGGGATTAGCCAAATCGCCGCTAGCCCGAATCACCCATATTGGTTATCTGGCGAATCATCAGATCTGCGACCCAACATTTTTACGAGGTACCTGAATGGATATCCGTACCACCGACGCGCTGTACTTTGATGATCTTGAGCCCGGTATGAAATTCACCACCGGATCTTTGACGGTCACCGCTGAAGAAATCATAACCTTTGCAAAGCAGTTCGACCCCCAGCCCTTCCATACGGATGAGATGGCTGCAGAACAGAGTTTGTTTAAAGGGTTGGCTGCCAGTGGCTGGCATACCGCATCCCTGACCATGCGCTTGATGATCACCAGCGGTATTCCCATGGCTAATGGATCAATCGGAGCAGGTGTCGAAATCAATTGGCCGACGCCTACACGCCCGGGTGACGAGCTGCATGTGGTCATGGAAGTTCAGCAAGTGATCCCTTCAACGTCAAAGCCGGATCGAGGTATTGCTGTCGTTCGTAACCGTACGTTTAATCAGCATGGCCAAGTGGTACAGGATATGACCGCTAAGATGCTGTCATTCCGCCGCCCGGCCTGACCCCTTTTTTCCAGAGAGTTCCTGTTCACCATGAAAGCCGTATTTCTTGATACCCAAAGCCTGGATGACCTTGACCTTGGCCCTATTGCCGGCTGTGTCGATGAACTTGTGTGCTACCAGCAAACGGCGCCCGAAGAAGTGGCCCAACGTATCGCGGGGTTCGAGTTGGTCATCACCAATAAGGTGCCCCTGAATGCTGAGCTGATTCACTCTGCACCTGACCTGAAGTTGATCTGTGTCGTTGCGACCGGGGTGAATATCATTGATCTGGACGCTGCCAAATCACGCGGCATCGTCGTGAGCAATTCACAGGGATATGGAATCAACTCCGTTGCTCAGCATGTCATTGGTCTGATTCTGGCCCTGCATACCCACCTGATGGATTACGACCGGGCCGTTAAAGCCGGTGACTGGGGACGCTCCAGCCAATTCTGCCTGCTGGATTTCCCGATTCTGGAGCTCAATGGCCGCACCCTGGGCATTGTCGGCTATGGCGCTCTGGGTCAGGAGGTTGCTCGACTGGCGGATTGTTTCGGTATGAATGTTTTGATTGCCGCCCGCCCGGGCAGCAGCGAGATTCCTGCCGGACGAGTATCCTTCGAGGAGCTGCTTGAGCGTGTCGATGTTCTGAGCCTGCACTGCCCTCTGACGCCAGAAACACAGGATATGATTGATGAAGCGGCGCTTGCCCGCATGAAGCCTGGCAGCTTCCTGATCAATGCCGCTCGAGGTGGCGTGGTAAATGAAGAAGCCTTGAAGACCGCTCTTTGCACAGGCCAACTGGCGGGTGCCGCTACCGATGTGCTCACAGAGGAGCCACCACGCAATGGCAATGTTTTGCTGGATAACAGTATTCCCAACCTGATCATTACCCCGCACTCAGCCTGGGGCAGTGTTCAGGCACGAGCCCGCATTATCGAGCAGACCCGCGAGAATATTCAGGGTTACCTCAACGGTAACCCTGTTCGCCAGGTAAATACCTGATCAAGCTTCCGTCTTGTCAGATACCGCTTGGAAATTGCTTTGCCAATGCTCATGCCAGCCGGGGATTTCGTCTGCTGGCATGGGTCGTGCGATCGCATAGCCCTGCCCCAGATCACAGCCCAGCGACAACAGCTCGTTGAAGTGCTGTTCGGTTTCTACACCTTCGGCGATCACCTGGCGTCTGAATGCGCCCGCCAACTGGATCACGCCTTTTAAAATCGCCAGATCATCCGGATCCACCAGCATATCGCGCACAAAGCTGCGGTCGATCTTCAGCAACTGTGCTGGCAAGCGTTTCAAATAGGTCAAAGATGAATAGCCGGTGCCAAAGTCATCCAGCGCAAAGCCAACCCCTAGCTGACTACACTCTTCGATGATGGATGAAACATGCTCCACATCTTCAAGCGCTGTGGTTTCAAGAATTTCCAGCTCAAGATCACCCGCCCGAATCGCAGGACGCTGTTCCAATACCTTGCGCAGCGAATCGACAAAGTCAGCACGCTGCAGATGAATCGCGTCGATGTTTACGCTGACAGGCAATTCCATGCCTTGCTTACGCCAAGCCAGAATCTGATCAAGCGCCGTTTCCAGCACCCACTGCCCAACTTCAACAGAGAGCGGATGGTTTTCGATAGCCGGCAGGAAGCTTGCCGGCGGCAGCAAGCCTCGCTCGGGATGCTGCCAACGTATGAGTGCCTCAGAGCCGATCACCTGCCCTGTGCGCATATTCACCTTGGGCTGGTAGTGTAGAACCAGTTCAGACTGGGCCAACGCAGTACGGAAACGCTCCAGGTTGTCATGTTGAGAACGCAGAGCAAGATCACGCTCAACATCAAACAACTGATAGCGGTTTTTACCGGCCTGCTTGGCCTGGTACATGGCCTGATCCGCCTGTCGCAGCAACTGGTCCGCATCCAGATTCTCACGCTGCGGATAGAAGGCAACGCCCACACTGGCAGAGATCTTGAACTCCAACTCTTTCACCTGAATCGGCTCTGCAACCGAGTCCAGCAAACGGCGAATAACAGGCAGGCTGTCTTCACTATGATCAAGGTCCATGAGAACCGCGACAAACTCGTCACCACCAATCCTGGCCAGGGTATCTTCATCTCGCATGGCAACTTTCATGCGATGCGCAACCTGCACCAGCAACTCATCCCCCACTGCATGGGAGTGGGTGTCGTTCACCGCTTTAAAGCCATCGAGGTCAATAAACAATATGGCGATCTGGGTATGGTTCCGGTTGGCATGCGCAATGCCTTGATGCATGCGGTCTGCCAGCAGTGTACGGTTGGGCAAACCTGTCAAAGCATCAAAGTGAGCAATTCGCTCCAGCTGATGCTGTTGTTGCTTGAGCGTGGTGATATCCGACATCAATGAGACGTAGCCCTGCAGCTTGCCATTGTCATCATAGAAAGCGTTTATCTTCTGCAGTACAGCGTATTTTTCACCTTCACGATGGCGATTCCAGACTTCACCTTTCCAGGCGCCGTAGGTGCGCAGACGCTGCCAGACCTGCTTCACGAAGTTTGGATCGTTGTAATGCACATTCATGAAGATGGGGTCCATACCAGCAGCATCTTCAGCGCTATATCCTGTCGTTCTGCTGAAGGCCTCATTAACCCGGATGACCTTGCCGGCTTCATCCGTGATCATAATGCTCTCGTCGGCATTATCGAACACACTGGCGGATAGGCGCAGCTGCCCTTCTGCTTCTTTGCGTTTACGAATATTGGTCAAAAGCCCTGCCAACAGCTCCAACAGTTCGACCGTATGCTGACTGAAATGCTTGGTTTCACTGCATGACGCGACCCCGACAAATCCAATACAGTTGGCGCCATCCATCAACGGATGATCCACGAAACACTTGATACCGCGCTCTTTGACGATATCTGCCACAAAGGCTTCACCCAGCTGATCAACGTCCGGTACAAAAACGGTTTCACCGTTCATGTGGCGCTGCCGCCAGCTCGGCATGCTGGAAATTGGCAGGTTTTGCAATCGATGCTTCCAATGCGCCACACTGTTGCTGCACCACTCGTGGGTCATGGATAAGCTGTCGCTCTCAAAGTCATACGAGAACAGGTAACAGCTGTCGGCATCCAGAAATTCGCCGATTTCATGCAAGGCTTGCTGAACCGCACGGTCCACCTCGGACAAGCTGAGGTTGATAAAACGGTCGGAGAAGCGCAGTACAATTTCGCGGTAGGCATTCATGCGATCAGCAAGACTTTCAGCCATGGTTCGCTGCATCTCGGCACTGATCCGATCAACAAACACCTTCAGCAGCTCCTGCGCCAAGACATCTTGCTTGAGAGGCTTACATCCCAAACCAACCAGGACACCAAGCGGTTGACGCTGCTTATCCAGCAATGCACTGCCGATGTAGGATTCCACACCCAGCTCTTGCAGTGGCGTATCCTCCGGGTATGCCTCCTGAATGCCACTGATATGTACTTCTTGATCAACCGTCAGTGCGCTTTTACAGGGTGTACCTTCCAGTGAATAATACAACGGAGACATACGACCCGTCGGTGTACACCCCGTAATTACTTCAATCGCATCTTGATCGGGCAACAAGCGACCGACAAAGACATAATCCAGCCTCAGTGCGTCAACAAGGTGCTGACACACGGCCAGATAGAAAGCATCACCGGACAGAGTGACATAATCGGATGCCAACGCCGTGAGCGCCTGCTTAACCACGTTTTGGCGGGTAATATCCTGTACCGTACCGAGCAAAACCGGTCCTGCATCCGTTTCGCGATATTCGGAGATCACCTGGATATGCTTGACACTGCCATCCGGCAGCAGTAAACGGTTCTGAATTTCATATCCCGACTTGTTTCTGAGCGCCTGTTCGACCTTGACCTGTACAGCCTCCACATCTTCGGGATGCACTCTTACGAAAGCCTGTTTGAACACATAGTGTGGGTCGGTACTGTCCAGCTCCAGGATATCCATCATCTCACTGGAGCACTCCATGGTTTCCTGCTCCATGTTCAGCTTCCAGTTACCAAGCGTGGCAATACGCTGAGCATCCTCCAGCTGGCGACGGTTCTCCTCCAGTGCCCGATTAGCCAACAAGGCTTTACGCTCAAGCTCGCGTCGTTTGCGAATATTCTGAATGAGATAGGCAATGACTGCTGCCTGTATCAGCAGGCCCAAACCTAAAATGAACAGTTGTTGCTGCCGGGTTCTTTCAATTTCTCCGACCTGCGCATCCACAGTCTCTTCCAACTGTTTCTGATAATGCCAAAGCTCGGCCTCCTGGAAGCGGCCAGGCGTAATGTCATTGATGATTGAATAGAGGTATGTACTACCGTCGAATTGATAGGGACGGGAATGAACACCCACCGTGCGAATGTCACCATTCGCCAGTCGATGACGGAAAATAAAGAAATTACGCCCTTCTGAAGCCGCTAACGCGCGTTCGGCCTTGACCTGCGCAGGGGTGAATGTATTGATCTGCTGAATGCTCATGGTTTCCAGCACATCCAGGCTGTAACCATAGAAATTTGCGGCGGCCATATTGGCCTCTTTGATGCTCCCGCTTTCAGGATCAATCAAAAGCATGGGCAGGTCAGATTGATGAAAAACCTCAGTAAAATCCGGCCCGATTTCGGACCAGTTTTCCGCCGCCACGTAACCGGGCAGATTCATCAAAAAAACCGCTATAAACAAACGGATAGCCAGTAATGCCTTCTGACTCCATCGCTTGCAGGATGCGGAGAAGAACAAGGGCTGAACTCCACAGCAACTAGTAATGGTTCCCAAGCTACAGAATTACTTACATAGACTCAAGCAAACAACTCTGTCGCTAGCCAGTAACAATCCATTTTTTGTAATTCCGAGTAAAAAATGTACAACAGAACCACAGCCAGCTCTCGATAAAGCACGTTGACTTCAGCAGTCCCGACCATCCACCTAGGCGGGACTGCTTTCGACCCTTCTAGGCGTTCAGTTGCTGCTCAACCTTCTCAAGGATGTGTTTACCGATAGGAATAGCCGAGGTGGCCGCCGGTGAAGGCGCATTACATACCACCAGTGCTCTCTTGGTGCTCACAAACAGGAAGTCATCCACGAGGGATCCGTCCTTGGCCACGGCTTGAGCTCGAACACCTGCAGGGTAGGACTGAAGGTCATCCAGCGTCAGCTGAGGGCAGTATTTGCGTACCTGTTCCAGATAACCACGACGGAAAATGCTGTTCTTCATTTCCATCAGGCCCGGCTTGAGATTCTTAGCCAGCATTTTAAGAAGACCCGGATAGGTCAGCATTTCGGTCATATCCTTCAGACTGAAATCCGTCTTGCGATAGCCTTCTCTCTTGAACGCCAGCACTGCATTCGGACCCACTGTGACCGTACCATCGATCATGCGCGTCAGGTGCACGCCAAGGAACGGCAGATCCGGATCCGGAATCGGATAGATCAGGTGATTCACAATCCGGTTATGCTCAGGTGGTAACAAGAAGTACTCACCCCTGAACGGGATGATCTTGAAGTCAGGCTCCTGCCCCAGCATGCGTACGATGCGATCCGACATGAGCCCGGCACAGGCAACCAGGAACTTGCCCTGTACACAGGACTCCTCGGTGGTCACCACAACCTGTTCGCGCCCTTCCTTAATCTCGAATACTTCGGTGTCGAACCGAACTTCCCCGCCATCGGCAACAACCAGTTCAGCCATTTTTTCACAGATACGGGTATAACTGACGATACCGGTAGACGGCACAAAAATACCGCCGACGCCTGTAATATTCGGTTCGCGCTCCTTGAGCTGGTCCGCATCCAGCACTTCAATGTACAGCTCATTTTCTGCACAGCGGCCGATCAGGCTCTGCATGCGCTCCAGCTCTACTTCATTGGTCGCCACCAGCAGTTTGCCGCATTCATCAAAGGGAATATCGTGCTCATTGCAAAATGCCTTGGTCGCAATATTGCCCTCTTTGCAGAACTTGGCCTTCAGACTGCCTGGCTTGTAGTACACCCCGGCGTGAATAACGCCGGAGTTATGGCCCGTTTGGTGCTGTGCCGGGCTGCTCTCTTTTTCCAGCACCAGCACAGACTGACCGGGAAAACGCTGCTGTAATTGCCGTGCGGTGGACAGGCCAAGAATGCCGCCACCGATCACGATGAAATCAAAGATCTTATCCATGTACTTACGCTTGAGCCTCTTGAGCAGGTGCCAGACGGCGGCTGTAGATAAACAGGGCAATAAACAGGCCCGCCGCAGCGATATCGAACAACAGCTGTCCATGCGGCCAGAGCATGCCAACAGCACAGGCGCCGCTGACCAGTCGCAGGACAATGTTCAACGGTCCTTCAAGATAGCCTTCCATAAAGCCAACAAACGCATAGAGGCCCAGGATACCGAACACGAATATCGTTAATACCTCATCGATACTGCCACCGATGAAACCGGTGTAAGCAAACAGCAGCGGCACGATGTACAACCCCTTGGCGATCTTCCAGGCCGTGAAACCGGTCATCATCGGCGGTGTACGTGCAATGGCCGCTGCAGCGAAAGCCGTCAGACACACAGGCGGCGTCACGTTGGAGTCCTGAGACAGCCAGAAGATGATCATGTGCGCGGCCAGCAGAATCATGCCCAGTTTCTCGGCATCAACAGCCTGATCCAGTAACTGACCCTTGAAGTCAGACGGGATCTGCTCCACCAGCGCCACCGCCTGGGCTTCACTCATGGGTGCCGCCAACGCCGTGAGGCTGTTCGGGTCTACCAGCATGAAGATGGCACGCGCTGTTTCCGGCAGGTTGCCGTTCACAATCAGTTCGATCAGCTCACGTTCGGCCATCAGGCTGTACAGCGCCGGCGCCGACAATGTTGCCAACACGATATAGGCAGCGGTAACCGGCAAGCCCATGCCCAGTACCAGTGAAGCCAAAGCAACCAGCACCAGCGTAATGAACAGACTGCCGCCCGCCCAGTCGGTCACCATCAGAGAGAAGGTGTTACCGATACCGGTCATGGCAACCACATTGACCACCAGGCCAACGGCCACCAGCAGCATGGCGGTCGTCGCCATGTTTTTGGAGCCCTGCGCCAGCGCATCCAGAATGTCGCGCAGGCCCATTTTTTTCGGTGAAATCCAGGATGCCAACACAACCGAGATGATGGAAATACCCGCCGCATAGGTGGGCGTAAAACCATAGATCAACAAGCCAACCAGCACGAACAGCGGCAGCAGGCAGTGCCAACCCTCTTTCAAAACATCTTTAACCGGACGCACATCCATTTCGACAGCGTGGGCGTGGCTGCGACGCGCTTCAACCCGCACATAAAAACCGACCGACAGGAAATACAGCAGCGCTGGCAGTGCAGCGATGGCGATAATTTCAACGTAAGGAATCTGGGTGTAAGACGCCATGATAAAGGCACCTGCACCCATCACCGGTGGCATCAGCTGACCACCCGTGGAAGCCGCTGCTTCAACTCCGGCCGCAAAACGAGCCGGGAAGCCGGCTTTCTGCATCAGCGGGATGGTAATGACACCGGTCGAAACGGTATTGGCTACAGAGGAGCCGGACACAGAGCCCATCAGACCAGAGCCCAACACCGCCACGAAACCGGGACCACCAATCATGCGGCCCGCCGCGCAACGCGACAGTTCAATAATGAAATCGCCGGCACCGGATTTAACGAGGAAGGCACCGAACAGGATAAACATGAACACGTAGGTCCAGGAGATACGGGCAATAGAGCCAAACATCCCCTCAGACGAGAAATAGCTGCGGTACAACACCGTTTCCAGACTCAGGCCCGGAAAGTTGAACATGCCTTCTATGTACTGCCCCCACCAGAACACATAGGTCAGGGCAAACACGATCAGGCTCGGAATAAACCAGCCGGTGGTTCGGCGAGTCATTTCCAGGGCGACCAGAATAGCCACCACGGCAATAATCCAGTCGCTGGTGACGAAGTGTACCCCACGCTCGTACAGCGCATCTTCAAACAGGATCAGATAACCGGTGGTAAACACCGCGATGGCACCGATCAGAAAGTCCAGACCCAGCACCCAGCCGGTATTGGCGCGTGATTTTGACAGCGGCACCATCAGGGCACACATCAGCGCGAAGCCGGAGAAGTGAATTGCAGACACCCATAGCTCGGACAAAGTCCCAAGGGTGTTGAAATAAATATGTGCCAGCGCAAACAATACGCCAACCCAGTAGACAAAGCGCCCGGTGGCACCCTGTTCATCACGCTGGGTCAGTTCCATTGCTTTGAGCTGTTCAGCTGTTTGTGCGTCGGTATGAGGGGAAGCAGACATCACTTCGTTCCTGATTGCAGCATTCAAGGAAGGGATCGGCCAAAAATGGCCGATCCTTGGAAACAGGCTTATTCAGCGATCAAATGATCAGGAATGCTGATGCCTACTTCTTTGTAGTAACGCGCAGCACCCGGGTGCAGCGGAACCGGCAGACCGGCAATCGCTTTTTCGATAGCCATTGCTTTGGTCGCTTTGTGAATGCTGTTCAGGAACGGCAGGTTTTCATAGATGGTTTTGGTCAGCATGTAGACATCTTCTTCGCTGATATCATCACGGACAGCCAGGAAGTTCGGCTGAGCCATGGTGTTGATGTCCTGCGTCTGACCCGGGTAGGTGTTGGCCGGAATCACGTAACGCGTCCACAGCTTGTAGTTGCCGTTGGCTTCTGCCATCTGCTCGTCAGTGAAGTCCAGAACACGGATATCATCACCCATAGCGGCATAGGCACGGGTAATTGCAGATGCCGGTACGCCTGCCGGGATGTTCATGCCATCAATGGTGCCGTTCTGCAGTGCGTCTGCGGACGGACCGTAGCCCATGTGCGCCAGGCTGAAGCCATCGACATTGATGCCCAGGTTACCCAGGATGGTACGACCGGAACCTTCAGTGCCGGAGTTCTTCTTGCCGATAGAGAACTTCTGACCCTCGAGGGACTTAAGGTCAGTGATAGTGCCAGTCTGAGCGTATTTGCTGCGCACAACAAAGTGCTCAACGTTCTGCCACAGCATGCTGACTGAGCGCAGGCCTTCCTGCTTGCCGGAAGACGCCATGGCACCTTCACCACTCCAGGCCCAAGCGCCGTACAGACCCTGAAGGATCGCGAACTGGGCTTCGTTTTCCCGCAGCAGTTTGATGTTTTCACCGGAGCCAGCAGAGTTAATGGCGGACATGGAGATGCCCTGAGTGGGTTCCAGCTTAACTTTCGTCAGCGTTGCCAGTGCGACACCTACCGGGTAGTAGGTACCACCGGTTGATGCGGTTGCCAGGATGTAGGAACGCGTATCTGCAGCTTGTGCCAGGGTAGCGGTACCCGCCAGTGCGCCGACGGTAAGAGAGAGACCCAGCGCCTTGATCAGGGTGCGTTTGCCTTGGTTCATAGTGTTTTCCTTAAGTGTCGTTTTCGTTGTTGTAGTGACATCAACATGTATAGCAGAAAACGGGCCAACTTCAGGAAATTTATAACGCAATGATTTTAAAGGATTTTATTTTCTTTAAAAATCATAATAAGCCATTTTTAGCCGATTACTCACCTAAGGAGTAAGCAAAAAATGGCCTATTCCTCGGTAAAGTCACATCGATTCAGACCATAACGGAGCATTTTCTGGTTTAAGGTTCGCCGTGGCAGGTCCAGCACTTCCATAACCGCTTTGATATTGCCCTTATGTTTTTCCAGCGCATCCCGAATCAAGCGCGACTCATAATCGGCCACCTGCACAGCCAACGGCAGACTGGCTCCGCTCATTGCCGGCTTGAACACCTGAGGCTGCTGACGCGATAACAGATCCACCACACTGGTGCGGGTATCAATGGCATAACGAATGGCGATATTTTTCAGCTCACGCACATTGCCAGGCCATGCATAGGACTGAAGGGCTTGCACATCATGATCGGACAACTCCCGTGGCTCACGATCATGATCCAGTGCACCGCGATGCACATAGTGTGCAAACAGCAGTGGCACATCCTCCAGACGCTCACGCAACGGCGGGATATGCAGTTCCGACATGCTCAAACGGTAAAACAAATCTTCCCGAAAGCCGGGATCATCACGCAGATCCACCTTGGCGGCCGCAATCACGCGCAGATCAACCGCGATCGGTGCATTGGCGCCCAAGCGTTCGATCTGATGTTCCTGCAAGGCTCGCAGCACTTTAACCTGCAGGTTAAGTGGCATGCTCTCGATTTCATCGAGAAACAGGGTACCGCCACTGGCATACTCGAACTTGCCGATACGACGCTTGGCCGCATGGGTGAAAGCACCGGCTTCATGACCAAAGAGCTCACTTTCGATCAGATTTTCCGGTATGGCACCGCAGTTGATCGGCACAAAATGGCGCTTCTTGCGATTGCTGAATTCGTGCAGACACTGAGCCACCAACTCTTTGCCCGTGCCCGTCTCTCCGTAGATGATCACATTGGTATCCAGCTCGGACAGCGACAGAATTTCACCTCGAAGACGCTGAATTGCCGGCGAGATACCGATGAGGCGAGCATCAATATCACTGCGGGTATTCAGGTTCTTCTGCAGACGCAGGTTTTCCAGTGTCAGCCTGCGCTTTTCACAGGCGCGCAACACACGTTCAACCAGTCGATCAGGTACATAGGGTTTTTCGATAAAGTCATAGGCACCGGCGCGCATCGCCTCGGTCGCCATGTCCACATCGCCATGCGCCGTCAGCAAAATTACCGGCAGTTCAGGCGCACGTCTTATGGCTTCACGCATAAGCTCCAGCCCATCCATACCCGGCATACGTACATCGGTCAGCAGCACCGCATCACACTGATCATCTATCAGGGGCAACACAGCCTCGGCGGAACTGAAGGATTCAACTGTGAACCCCGACAGCTCAAGCCATTGGCTGGTGGCTTCACGCACCATTGCCTCATCATCAACCAATAACACCCGACCCTGAATGTTCATGCTCTCGCCTCTTCCTGTTCCCTGACGACCGGTTCCTGATACAGGGGCATGGATACTCTGAAGCACGCGCCCTGCTCTCGATCAATCACCCGGATTTCACCACCCAGATCACGCAAAATGCTGCTGACAATGGCCAAGCCCAAGCCCAGCCCCTGCCCCACTTCTTTGGTGGTAAAGAAGGGCTCAAACAGCTGAGCCCGCGCCTCGGGCGCAATACCCGGTCCATTATCCTCGACATCCAGCACCAGCAAATGTTCATTGGTATCGACAACGCGAATACCCAGTTGATGCAATCCCGCCTGAGTACTCATGGCATCACAGGCGTTCTTGATCAGATTGATCATCACCTGCTCATAGCGGGCATTGTCGCCCGCGACCTTGAGACCGGACTCTACCCCGTCGTAACGCAATTCCAGTTGCAGTTCTTCAAATCGACCCCGAAACATCTGCAACACCTGCGTCATCACCTGGTGCAAACTGACAGGCTCGATACGTTCAGGCTTGCGGTAGGCAAAGGTTTTCAGCTGACCGGTAATCAGCGCCATACGATCCAGCAATTGCTCCTGCTGCTTGAGATTGCGTGTAAGCGCTTCAGGCTGCTCCAGCAAACGCTCTGCAATTGCCATGTAAGTGCGCATGGCGGTCATTGGCTGGTTTAGCTCATGTACCACCGATGCCGACATACGCCCCAGCGCTGCAAGCTTCCCAGCCTGCACCAGCTCAGCCTGCGCTTCTTCAAGCGCTCGAGTGCGGTCTACCACCTTTTGTTCCAGAGACTCGTTGGCCTCTCGCAGCGCCTGCTCCAAACGTTTGCGGCGACTGATGTCGATGATGGTGACCAAATAGCCCAACTCCGGATGCTGGGCCATCTGACGGATGGAGATCATCATGGGAAAAGCACTGCCATCAGCGCGCTGACCCACTACCTCCAGCCCAGTCAAGGGCTGAAAGCGATCTGTCCCAAGGGAGGCTAATGCCGCCCTCAAAGGCTTGGCATCAAATCCTTTTTCCAGAAATTCGAGCACAGGACGGTGCCTCACCAACTCCACCGAAACGCCAAAGATCTGCATTCCCATGGGGTTGATAAGCTCTATACGACCCTTCAAATCAATATGAATCAGTCCCACTTGGGCAGTATTGATGATATCTCGCTGCTGCTCTTCGCTGCGCGCACGCTCTCGCATCTGCTCCTGCAATAAACGCTTTTTATGCCGTGTTTCGCGCAGGTACAGCAATAGAAGTGCAAAGGCCACACCCACAGCACAAATGGCACCTACCAGGGTACGAGACTGAGTCAATGCAGGCCGTATATCCGTTAGAACAGCCACCTTCCAGCCCAGATCATCAAGCTCCACCTGCTGGATCAACCAGGCGTGCTGCGCCATGGACACCAGCTGCAACTCACGCCCATCCCTCAGCTGCAAGGGAGCCTGAGACGCTAAAGGCCATTCCGAGACCGTGCCGAAGATCAATTCATCGCTCTGGGACTGGACCACCAGCGGATAGTCGATAGAAAGCTGCTTGCGAAGCTGAGGCATATCCAACCGCATTACAGCAACCCCGGCCAATCTGTCGGTATAGATAGGCGCAGACATATAGAGGCTGGCGAAGCCCGTTTCGGCATCGTATCGCAGCTCCAGCCCCTGTTCCCCTGCCAGCGCCTGAGCAAAGTAGCCCGCATTCAGCTCTGGGCGCCGGGGATGCGCACTGGGTTCACGCCAGTTGCTATACGCCAGCGGCTGACCCTCTCGATCCAGCACAAAAAGAGCCGTCGATCCTGCAACCAGGTTAACCTGCTCCAGCACGCGGTTCACCGTCGCCTGGTTCTGCGCCTCGGGCTGCAACAAGCGGTGCACATCAGTGTTTTGAGCGATCAAGAAAGGGAGGTAGTTGTACTGACCCAATACCAGGCGCATCTGGCTGATACTGGATAACAGACGATCAGATCCCTGAGCATGGAGAGACGTCAGTGCCCAATCACGGGATAAGGTTCCCCCACCCCAGGCCAGCAGCAATACCAACAGGGAATACAGCGTTACCGCCAGCCATAGAGGCAGTTTTACTGCCCGAGGGAAGAAGACTCGCAAGATGAATACCCTAGTCAGGCCTGCTCAAACACAGGCGCGGTGCCCGCCGTCACCTGCTCATTCCATTCAGCGGGAGCCAGCATTTCGCCACGTTCATCATAGTCCGGATACGCCAGTCGACGACGACGGCAGAACTCAGCCACCTTGGGATACCGCGCCTCAAACATCTTGCGCGAGATCCATTCGGTTGGCATACGTGACTGCTCATACAAACCTGCACGCAAGCGCTGATCAATGGCCTCTGCCAAAATAATTCCCGCCGCCGTTGAGACATTGAGCGAACTCACAACGCCCTGCATGGGAATAATAATATGAGCATCCGCCAATTCGGCCGCCCGCGCACTGATGCCCTCTTTTTCAGCCCCCATGATGATGGCACAGGGCTCGGTCATATCGACATTACGATAGGAGACCGCTTCATCCGACAGGTGTGCCGCGTACACCTTCATACCCTGAGCACGCACCTTATCGATGGCTGAATCCAGCGTTTCGTGCAATGCCACATCAACCCAACGATCCGATCCAAGCGCCGTGCCGCGGTAATTGCGATAACCTTCGTCGGGCTTTACGACCTGTACCTCAGCCACGCCGGCTGCATCACAGTTACGAATCAGAGCAGAAATATTACGGGGTTTATGGACCTGTTCGGCAATCAGCGTCAGATCAGGCTGGCGACGCTGCAGCACGGACAGTAGCTTTTGTTCACGTTCAGGGGTCATAGCTTTTCCTCCAACGGCGAGCAACCCTAGCAAAGATGGATATTTTTTTCAGCAGCTCGCTGGCTGTGACATAATGTCGGCTCCGTTTTTTCAGCCAATGTATGGACACCATGACCCAGAACACCATCATCGCCTATCAAGGCCATCAGGGCGCCTACTCTCACCTGGCCTGCCGTCGCGTTCACCCGGAACTGACACCTAAAGCCTGCGAGTCCTTTGTCGAAGCGATGTTTATGGTAGAGCGCGGCGACGCTCACCTGGCCATGATCCCGCTGGAAAACTCAACGGCCGGACGGGTGGAAGAGATCTACCGTCTGATGCCGAAGACCCGACTGCATGTCATTGGCGAACACTTCGAGCCTGTGAATCACTGCCTGCTGGCTCTGCCGGGCACCAAGCTGGAAGACATCAAGACTGTATCTTCACACCCCCAGGCACTGGCTCAGTGTGCTGAAAATCTGCGCACCCTGGGCATTGAGCCCATAGCCGCGCTGGATACAGCAGGTTCTGCCGCAGAACTGGCCGAGAGCAAACAGCCTGGCCACGCAGCTATCGCCTCGAGCCTCGCGGCTGAACTGTATGGACTGGAGATTCTGAAAGAGAATTTTCAGGACAAGACCGGTAACACCACACGCTTTATCATTCTGTCCAAGGATCAGAAAATCCCGCATCTGGAGCCGAACGTACGCTACATGACCTCGTTGATGTTCCGTGTACGCAATATGCCTGCCGCGCTCTACAAGGCACTGGGCGGGTTTGCAACGAATGGCGTGAACATGGTCAAGCTTGAAAGCTATATGGCGTCGGAAACCATGCAGGCTACAAGCTTTCACCTGGACGTTGAAGGTCACCCACATGAAGAAGCGATGAGGTTTGCCATGCAGGAATTGAACTTCTTTGCTGAAGAAGTACGTGTGATTGGCACCTACGAAGCCCACCCCTTCCGCTCCAGCCGCATGAATCTGGAACTCTGATCCAGAACCTCTTAATAGAGCACGCAAGGCGCAATCAACCGCCCTGCGTGCTTATTCCGCATTGCACAAAAGAAGCATTATTTTAGGCTAAATCCGTCTAAAAGACGCATTGTGCAATGCAGCAATATGGACGATAGTTAGATTGTCCTGTCCAGCAGGACGCGAGAGAGGCAGCTTTGCTCTTCCTCGAACTCTCTCGCATCCCTTCCAACTCTGGCCGTTTTGAGTTGTTTGCACTTTGTTTGCCCCACTTCCCAGGAAGTGGGGCTTTTTTATGTGCGTTGGGACACTATCGAGAATTCAGGAAAATGAAGGATTAACCCGCCGAGCGCTGACGCTGAGCTTCACGCTCTGCCAGTTTTTCCTGACGGCGCTTTTCGATGGTGTCGTTGGCATCCGCACCGATGTGGGTTTCACCCCGCGCCTTGGCCAGCTGAGTCTGTTTTTCACGCTGCAAGAAACGTTCACGCTGGCGCTCGGTCAGCTGGTCGTGGCAATGCGGGCAGCTGACGCCCTGCTCATACTGCTCACTGGCCTTGTCTTCTTCAGTGATTGGCATACGACAGGCATGACACTGGTCGTACTGACCCTTTTCCAGCTGGTGATTCACGGAAACGCGGTTATCAAAGACGAAGCACTCGCCTTCCCACATGGACTCTTCAGCCGGAACTTCTTCCAGATACTTAAGGATGCCGCCTTCCAGGTGATAGACCTCGTCAAAGCCCTGCTCTTTCAGGTAAGCAGTGGACTTTTCGCAGCGGATACCGCCAGTACAGAACATGGCGACTTTTTTATGCTGTTGAGGGTCCAGCTGCTCTTTCACATAAGCGGGGAATTCACGGAAGGTTTCGGTCTCTGGATTCAACGCATTCTTGAAGGTACCGATCTGTACTTCATAGTCGTTACGGGTATCCACCAGCACGACATCAGGATCGGAAATCAGTACGTTCCAATCCTGCGGCTTAACATAAGTACCCACCACACGCTTGGGGTCAATCCCTTCGACACCCATGGTGACGATCTCTTTCTTCAGCTTAACCTTGGTGCGATAGAAAGGATTGCTCTCATCAAAAGACTCCTTGTAGTCCAACTCCGCCAGGCGCGGATCGGACTTGAGCCAATTGAGCACGGCATCAATACCGGCACGGGAACCGGCGATAGTACCGTTGATACCCTCACTTGCCAGCAACAGGGTGCCACGCACTTCCTGCTCCAGCATCACATCCAGCAACGGCTGACGCAGCTGCTCGAAGTTCTCAAGGGTAACGAATTTGTAAAGTGCACAAACTACAGTGCTGGACATAACATTTTTCCTGTCTTGCGGTCCGGAGCGTAAATCCGGAGCATGAATCAACGGGGCCAGAAGCCTCGGGTAAAAAAGATTGACTGAACAATCAACCTGTCAGTGCGACTGCTCGCGGGCAGCACGCTCCTGCATTTTTTTCAGCACACGGGATACAGCGACAAAACCGAAACTGGCGGTAACAGCCACCGAAGCACCAAATCCACCGGCACAATCCAGGCGCGTGCCGTTTTCCATTGCACTTTTCTGCTGGCAGACGCTGCCATCCGGCTGCGGATAGCGCAGTTGCTCATCCGAGAACACGCATTCAACCGCAAAGCGGCGGCCACTACTGCTGAAGTTAAAGTGCCGACGCAGGAAAGAACGCACCTTGGCTGCCAAAGGATCGGTATGGGTACGTGTCAAGTCCGCAACCTGAATGCGGGTCGGATCGACCTGACCACCGGCACCGCCAATCGTGATCACTGGCACCTTGCGACGCTTGCACCAGGCAATGATCGCGGCCTTGTCTTTCACACTGTCGATAGCATCGACCACATAATCAAGCCCGTCGTGCAGGATCTCATCGAGATTCTCACGGGAGGCAAAAGCCTCAACCTCATGCACCAGACAATCGGGATTGATATCGCGCAGGCGTTCTGCCATCACGGCAACCTTGGATGCACCCACAGTACTCGCCATGGCATGTATCTGACGATTGGTATTGGTGACGCAAACATCATCCAGATCAATCAGCGTGATTTCGCCAACCCCCGAACGCGCCAGGCCTTCGGCCACCCAAGAACCCACGCCGCCAATACCGATGACCGCTACCTGGGCACGCTGAAACACCTCCAGACCATCCTGGCCGTAAAGACGTGCCGTACCGCCGAAGCGCTGATCAACCGCATCACTCATCGTCGAAGTCATCCTCGGTTAACTCAGTCAGTACCGGTTCACCACATTTGCAGCAGCGACCTTCGATAAAAATGAGGCCATAGAGTTCATACTCTTCAGGATCACGCATACCCAGACCCAGCTGCTGACAGCTGTCACACCAGGTATCGGTCAGAAAGAGTTGCTGCTCTTCCTCAGAGCGGGCGTAAAAATCACGCGGCACACGCTGATTGTCTGTTTTTTGATCAGTAGTCATAGGGCGCGCATCTTAATGCAGAAGTCTGTCTTAAGCCAGTTATGGCCGGATCAGGTTATGAACGATTTACCAGTTCATAACCTGTTTAACGAAGGGAACGGTAATTCGGCGCTGTGCACTGAGTGAAGCCACATCCAGCTTGTCCAGCGTCACCAGCAGGTGCGCCATGTTGCGGCTGCCGTGATGCATCAAATAACGCACCACTTCATCACTCAGCTTCAAGCCACGCGCTTTGGCACGCGCCTTGAGTGCAAACTCCTTGGTCTCATCGTCCAAAGGATGCAACTGGAACACCATACCCCAGTTGAGACGTGATTCCAGATCAGCCAGTTTGATACCCAGCTTGGCCGGGGGCTTGTCGGCCGCCATGATCAGCACATGACCATTAGAGCGCATGCGGTTGTATAGATGAAACAGCGCCTCTTCCCAGGCGGCATCACCGGCAATTTGCTCCAGGTTATCGATACAGACCAGGTCCAGCTGATCAAAGTCTTCCAGAATACGTGGGCCGTATTCCTTCAGTTCAACCAACGGCAGATACACCGCACGACGACGCACGGGGTCCGAGGCATGACAGCAGGACTGTAAAAGGTGCGAACAACCGGTACCGGTGTGTCCCCACAGGAATAGATATTGTTCACCGGTGCCACTGGTCGCCTTTTCGAGGGCGTCGCAAACCAATTCGTTGCGACCGCGAACGAAGTTCTCAAAACGGGCGTCGTCTCTGAGTCCAATGCCCAGAGGTAGCTGCATGGGAGCGGCCGAACTACTGCGTTGTTTCTGAATCACTACTGCGTCTTTTAAGCTCAACTTGGGACCAACGAGGGACCGGATGCTGTCAGACCGACAATTGAAGCGCGTAACTCTAACACAGAGCGCACTCAACCTGATAAACTAGCGCAATAATTTTTTCTGACTATCCACCGCTCTACAAGGTTGACTCACCCATGTCTACAGGTTCTGAAAAAACTTCCATCAGCTACAAGGATGCCGGCGTTGATATCGATGCAGGTAACGCCCTGGTCGAACGTATCAAAGGTGTCGCCAAGCGCACAGCTCGTCCAGAGGTTATGGGTGGACTGGGTGGCTTTGGTGCCCTGTGCGAACTGCCAGCCGGCTACAAGCAGCCTGTTCTGGTTTCTGGCACTGACGGTGTTGGTACCAAGCTGCGTCTGGCAATGGACCTGAACAAGCATGACACCATCGGTATCGACCTGGTTGCCATGTGCGTAAACGACCTGGTAGTAGCCGGTGCCGAGCCACTGCTGTTCCTGGATTACTACGCTACAGGTCACCTGAACGTTGACATGGCGGCTGACGTTGTTACCGGTATCGGCGCTGGCTGTGAGCTGGCCGGTGCTGCTCTGGTTGGCGGTGAAACCGCTGAGATGCCGGGCATGTACGAAGGCGACGACTACGATCTGGCCGGTTTCTGTGTTGGCGTTGTAGAGAAAGAAGAGATCATCGACGGCAGCAAGGTCCAGGTTGGCGATGCCCTGATCGGCCTGGCCTCTTCTGGCCCTCACTCCAACGGCTACTCCCTGATCCGCAAGATTCTGGAAGTCACCAACGCAGACCTGCAACAGCCGATGGGTGACAAAACCCTGGCTGAAGCCCTGCTGGAACCGACCCGCATCTACGTGAAGCAGCTGCTGAAACTGATCCGCGAGTCTCAGGTTAATGCCCTGTCTCACATCACCGGTGGTGGTCTGCTGGAAAACATTCCGCGTGTACTGCCGGAGTCTGCCAAAGCCGTTATCGATGTAAAATCCTGGGAAATGCCGCCAGTATTCAAGTGGCTGCAGGAAGGCGGCAACGTTGAAATCCGCGAAATGTACCGCACCCTGAACTGTGGTGTAGGCATGGTTATCGCTGTTCCGGCTGATAAGGCTGACGAAGCCCTGGCACTGCTGAAGGGCGAAGGCGAAAATGCCTGGCTGATCGGTAACATCGAAGCAGCTGCTGAAGGCGAAGAACAGGTAGAGCTGCGCGGCCTGGAGGCCTGAGATGGCGCCCAAACGGATTGTAGTATTAATATCCGGTAGCGGCTCCAACCTGCAGGCAATTCTGGACCAGACACTGGACGGTCGTATTAATGGCCAAATTGCGGCTGTTATCAGCAACCGTCCGGATGCCTATGGCTTGCAGCGTGCAGAGCAGGCGGGTGTTGAAGCCCGCCTGCTCGACCACAAGGCCTATGAATCGCGCGAAGCCTTTGACCAGGCGATGGTAGAGCTGATCGACAGCTATTCACCTGACCTGGTAGTACTGGCAGGTTTTATGCGCATTCTGACACCCGAATTTGTACGCCACTATCAGGGACGGCTGTTCAATATTCACCCGTCCCTGCTGCCCAAGTACAAAGGTCTGCACACCCACCAGCGTGCACTGGAAGCCGGTGATGCCGAACATGGCTGCACGGTACACTTTGTCACCGAAGAGCTGGATGGTGGCCCGCTGGTACTTCAAGCACGCACCAACGTGCTTGCTGAAGACAGTGCAGAAAGCCTGCAACAGCGTGTGCATGCACTTGAACACCTGATCTACCCATTGGCGGTTGAGTGGTTCTGCGCCGACCGCCTGCAACTTACGGCTGAGGGTGTAGTACTGGATGGCAAGCCAACTGGCAGCCAGGCCTACCAGTACACTGCATCCTGAAAGGGGAAGTACGATGCGCCTGGGCGTCTCGATCCTGCTGTCCGGATGGCTACTGGCTCAACCAGTACAAGCCGATACCGGCACAACACAGAACGGAACACCTATAAACAGCTTCAAGGCAGTGTATACCACCGCCTTTGACCTTGGCGTCTCTCTCAGCGGAGAAGCCGTGCGTGAGCTCAAGCCGCTTGAGAATGGCGACTGGAGCTTTACCTCTGAAGCCTCGTCCCTGATGGCCGGTATCAGTGAAAAAACCCGCTTTACGTACCTGCCCTCGGAACACATCAAACCGATCAGCTACCGCTACCACCGCAAGGTTCTGGGCAAAAGCCGCAAGGCCAGCATCGACTTTGACTGGACCAACAAACGTGTCACCACGATTGTGAAAGACCAGCCCTGGAAGATGAGCATACCTGAAGCAACTCAGGACAAGCTTAGTTACCAGCTACAGATGCGTCTGGACCTGATGGCCGGCAAGACCGAAATGACCTACGCGGTTGCTGACGGCGGCAAGCTGAAAGAATATCGCTTCACCGTTACCGGCGAAGAAACCATCGAAACACCCTTTGGTACCTATAACGCGGTGCGCGTCATGCGTGATCGAGGTGCCAATGCCGAGCGCGAAACCCTGATCTGGTTTGCGCCTGAACTGGATTATCTGATTGTACGTCTGGAACAGACCGAAACAGATGGCAAAACCTACGGCCTGCTACTGAAAAACCTGGAGACCCCATGAGCGAAAGCCTTATCGACCTGACCGAAAGCCGTCTGCTTAAACGTGAACAGGCCGCCCTGGATAACCCGGATGAGCTGTTCTATTGCAGCTATTTGATTGGCCACCTGAACCTTGTTGCAGCCGAAGAGCCCGAAAGTGACAGTCTTTTTGCCGAAGGCGTTCAGGCAAGTCTGGATGATGCCTTTGCCGTAGACCAGCTGAGCGATCAGGATAAGTCTGGTATCCAGACCCTTTGGCAGGCCATCAGCGCTTAAAATGCGACGGGAAGCACTTCCCGAGCCATAGAAACATTTAAGGCCTGAGTGCTCACCACACTCAGGCCTTTTTGCATCGCGGACGACGAGCTTTACAGCTGGGAATCGATCGGCAGCAAACGAAGAACACCTACCCCCATACGCTGCCAAACACAGGTATATGGGTCCACATCGAAGCGCACCACACCCTCATCACCTTCGCTCTCCCAAATCAAACGCTCGACACCATCTTCGCCCTCTTCCAGGCTCACATGGAAAGCGATGCGTTTCACTTCACGCTCAAACCAGGCAGACATGTTCTGTGCGATGTCCGGGGATTCAATCACAACCCCGACCTCAGAGTTTTCGATCAGCGAGCGAGGGTCCAGGTTCAGCGATCCGACAAACACCCGCTTATTGTCCAACACAAAGGACTTGGCATGCAGGCTGGCCTTGGATGAACCTGTGAAGTAGTTCCAGCTTCGGCGCTTGGCATCATACTTCTGGTCCATCTCAAACAGCTCAACTCCTGCCTGCAGCAACTCACGACGGTAACGGACATAGCCCACATGCACTACGGGCACATCGGTAGACGCCAGAGAATTGGTCAGGATACGGACTCGCACACCCCGTTCAGCCAGAGCTTTCAGAAAATCCGTTCCCTCACGACCAGGTACAAAATAGGGCGAGAAAATAATCAGACTGTCTTCAAGCTCCCTGAAATAAGGAGCGAGAGACTGACCCAGTCGCAGCTCTGACTTGCTACGGTCGGATATCAGCTTGTCGGGATTATCAACCACCAGCTCAGCACGACCCGGAGTGAGCGACAATTTGCCCGCTTTGAGTTTCCCGGCCAGTGTGGAGGTCTGCATAGCCTCATAATAAGCATCTCTTTCCTCACCCTGATCGCTGATAAAGGCTTCCAGATTGCGCTTCATCCGGGCAACATCGTCAGCATCTGCCGCAGCATCAACCAGTGTAGAGGCGGGATAGGCCAATTCATGGTTCCAGTAGGCATCGAACGCTTTTGAAGCATGTTGGGCAACAGGCCCCAGTCCCATCACATCCAGATCACCAAAGGCCAGCGCCGGATTGGCTTCAAAATACTCATCCCCGATGTTGCGCCCACCCAGCACCACAGCCTGCCCATCGGCAATAAACAGCTTGTTGTGCATACGGCGTGTCACACTGCCAAAGCGCGTTATAAATTGCGCCGTACGGTTGGCGTTGCGCTCGAAGGGATTAAAGATTC
Source organism: Marinobacterium sp. (assembly GCA_048264005.1). Taxonomy (GTDB): domain Bacteria; phylum Pseudomonadota; class Gammaproteobacteria; order Pseudomonadales; family Balneatricaceae; genus Marinobacterium. Next base: position 58,644 of record JBLXDP010000002.1, on the reverse strand, counting down.
GCACTTCAAAATTAGGGACGGCATTCAGCGCGATCGCGCCACCGTCTCGCCCTGCCAGATCCATATCATCAACCAGCAGGCGCACGCGCACTCCGCGCTCAGCCGCTGCAATCAGCTCGCGCAGAAACAGGTGCCCTGTCAGGTCATTATGAAGCAGGTAATATTGAGCATCGATGCTGCGCTCGGCCGTTCGCGCCAGAGCGACGCGCGCCACAAAGGCATCCAGGCCCTGATCCAGCATCAAAAAGCCCGAGACACCAGGCTCTTCGCCAAACTGGACCGAAGCGGCACGTCCAAGTGAGGTTGTGCTGGTATCGTCAAAGCTGTGTGACGCTACTCGCCCCGTATTATCTGGCAAGCTTCCACACCCTCCCAGGAGAACACTCAGAGTCAGCGCCATTGCCCGTAAAGGCCGCACCTTCAACTGTTTAGCTACCGAAGAGAAGGAGCCTGAAAAGAGTGACGTTGAAGAAATTGATGGTAAAGACGCAGTCAAAACGTACTCCGAATACAGTTTATCCATAAACATAGAACACTCAGGGAACAGACTAAAGCAATGTCTCCGAATTTACATAGGGATATCTGTGTCTATTCCCTTTCGAAGGGTACTCAACTGTTTTTTGTAGTATCAGAGCTACATTTCAGGACAGCTTAGGTTTCAAGCGCCAAAGCCGGATATCAGGACATATCCGGCATCAGATCACTGTGAAATGAGGTTTGCGGTGAAACACCCACCTCATCCCCCAGTTTATCAACCACATCGACCACAAGGACTCGGGCTTCATCCAACGCCAGAGTCAGTGTAAAGCACCGCTGACCGCCACTGATGTCCATGTAGGGTGGCGAGCGCAGAATGCGACGGGAATAGTCCTCAGCCGCGACCAGCTGATAAAACCAGGGACGCCAGCTCCAGTTATGTCCCAGCACACTATCATCCTGCAGCCACTGACTGTCGGTGTAATTATAGTTGGGCGATACCTGACGCCCTTCCCTGTCGCAGACAAAGCAACGCAGCACGGCCATATCGGGACAAAACTGCTCCAGCGCGGCACTTCCTTCTCCATCGTGGGCGAGCAGAAGCTCACGCATGGCCAGTAACTGACTGTGCAAACCTTCCAAATGCCACTGGCGTCTGGCCGACTGCTCAACCATACGCTCCAGATAGCCTTGCAGTAGCTGATTCACTTCAGCCTGTTTAGCGTCAACGGGCAAAAACTCAGCCAGCGCTGGCTCAAACAGATAACCCTGGATGTAACTGGCATTGCACTGCAGGGCCAGGCGAAACTCTTCTGCGGTTTCCACCCCTTCAAAGATCAGCTTACAGCCCAGTCGCGATGCCATATCCCCCAGCGTATGCAGCAATGCACTCTCCTGGTGCCCCATTGCACCATTTTGGAACATGCGCATATCCACCTTCAACAGGTCAGGGGTAAAGGCAAGCAAACGGTCCAGCTGCTGGAACCCGGTACCAAAGTCATCCAGTGCTACACGAACGCCAGCACTGCGATAACGGGCCGCCAGAGCACGAATCTGCTCAATACAGCCGCCATGTTCAGTGATTTCGATAATGACACGAGCAGGATCAACACCCAGCTCTTCCATCATTTGAAGCGTAACAAGAGGATCGTCTTCGCTACGGTTGGTCAGCCACTGCGGTGAGATGTTGATGCTGAGACAGGTTCCTTCGGGGGCTTGGGCCAAGGCCTCCAGTGCCTGGCGTCGCACATGGCGATCGCATTCCAGACGCTCCTCAACCGTTAATGAGGTATCTGAAAACACCTGCCCCGCGGAGATGACTTCACCAGCATCATTATGCTGACGTGCCAGGGCTTCGTAGCCCAGAACCTGGCCTGTCGCAATTTCAATGATCGGCTGAAACCAGGGAAACACTGACTGCTGCATTACACTTTCACCTGCAGATGGAACAAAATAGTGCACTTACAAAGCAAGTACTGGGCCAAAGTGGCACACAGCAGTCCCTTTGTTATGGTTTTATGACAGCTCAAAACCATCGCGAGTCAGGTTTTCATGGCCGTCCGCCAGAACACATAGATTGTCTTCAATACGAATGCCACCGAAGGGCAACAGCTGCTCCACCAGCGACCAGTTAACAGCCTTACCGCCTGGGCCCGCCTTCAGCTCACTCAGCAGTTGCGGAATGAAATAAAGCCCCGGCTCAATGGTGATGACATAACCCGCTTCGAGCGTGCGTGTAAGACGCAGGAAAGGATGATCTTCCGGCGGCTGTTTCAACGCACCCGTGGCATCCTGCTGCCATCCACCCACATCATGCACCTGAAGACCGAGCAGGTGTCCCAAACCGTGCGGCAGGAAGCAGCGGGTAATGCCCTGCTCAAGCTGCTGTTCAGCACTGGCATTGACGATGTCGTACTTCTTCAGCAGATCAGCCAGCAGCATGTGCATATGGCGCTGCAGCGCTACAAAATCCGTTCCCGCAGTGACCTTTTCACATAATTGCTGCTGCAGCCTGTCCATCGCTTCCAACAGGCTGGAGAAGAGCCCCATACCACAGCTGTGAGTTCGGGTAATATCCGCCGCATAGCCATTAAAGCGGGCTCCTGCATCAATTAGTAAGGTGCGATGCTCTGCAGGGCGTTCACGCTGCTGGAATTGGTAATGCAGCACTGCGGCATGTTCATTCAACCCAACAATGTTGTCATAGGGAAGATCAGATTCGTTGTGCTCAATCGCCTGCAGGTACGCCTGATGAATCTCGTATTCACTCAACCCTGACTCAAAGCCGTGCTGAGCCGCACAATGCCCCTTAACCGCCAGATAATTAGCCTGACGCATGCAGTGCTGTTCCCACTCGGTTTTCACGGCACGGCTAAAATTGATCGCCTGAATCAACGCATTGGGGTTATGGGTCAGCTTGTCGCCTTCCACTGCCTTTTCGCTGATAACAGCAGTACTTGCACCGCCAAGTCGGGATTTAACGGCGGCAAAATCATCATAGGCCTGCCATTCAAAGCCCTGCGCCCACTCCTCAGACGGAAGCGCGGGTGTCAGGTGCCAGAAATCCTTGGGTGTGTAGTAGAACAGCAGCGGCTTTTTACCGGGGCGCACCAGTAACCAGCAATCCGGATGCTGAGTCAGGAAACAGGCCCAATGGACAAAATGCGGATTGGGACGAAACGGATAGCGGGTATCGTCCAGAAAATGCGTATGCAAAGAGCCAGAGCCGATCAGGAGCTGATCAAAGCCCTGCTCTTGCAGCAAGGTTTCCGCCTGTGCCTGAAGCTGGGACAGATGAGTAAAGTATGCAGAGATCATGACATGAGCCTTGTAACAATAGGCGCCAAAGCGCCTGGATATTCGGATAGAACCGCAGCGCTTAGATCGTGAGCGTCGCTGCGTGAATCGCCTGCTCCAGCAACGACCAGAATTCCTTCACACCGGTGTGAGCATTCTGGCGATTGCGGTACAAGCGCACCTCCAACGGGATTTGCCAATGACGACCACCCGCGAGGCTAAGGCTTCCATGCTCCAGACTTTTGCTGGCCAGACGCCGAGGCAACCAGCCAAGCCCAAAGCCCTCTTTGATCATCGCCTTTACGCTTACCGAGTGAACATTTTCATTCATGGTCACCAGTTGTGGTGACTGCGCATGGCGCTGAATGAAATGATCCAGTACAGGGCGCATAAAAGCATTTTCGTAATAGCCGATGTACGGCAAAGGCTGCCCTTTTTTGCCCGGCAGGGTGTATAGCGGCTGGCCATCGTCATCATTTGCCGTGACCGGCACCAGCATCTCCTGCGCAATGGTCAGGCTTTCAAAACGCTCATCATCCAGTTCCTTGGCGACCTTCATATTGGGATGCCAGAAACATAGCACCAGATCACACTCGCCTTGAGCCAGGGCGTTCACAAAGTCAGCGCCCACCCAGGAAGTGGACTTGAGGTTGAGATCAATCGGCAGTTGATGCTCTTCGGAAAAGGGCAACAGCACCGAGCGATACAGACTCAGATAGAGCGTCTGGCTCGTCGCCAGGGTCAGACGATTATTCTGCTGTTCTCTAATTTCACAGCAGTTTGCTTTGGTTTCCCGCGCAATTCGGCTCATCTGTTCGGCACCCGCCAGGAAAACCTCTCCTGCAGGCGTCAGCGACAGCGGCAAGCTGTTGCGGTCGATCAGGGTGGTACCCATCTCTTCCTCCAACAACTTAATGCGCCGACTAAGCGTCGGCTGAGTTACATTGCGTTCTTCCGCCGCCCGCGAGAAATGCCGGGTGCGAGCCAACGCGATGAAATCATCGAGCCATCTTACTTCCATACCACTCCTTACACTGGCAGCAACTGACGGGTGGTCAGGCCTGCTTACCCAGCGCCCAGTGGTAGAGCGGATGCAACAGGGACTCACCCAACTTGATAGAGCGTTCCGGTGACCAGCCACAATCGGCATCAGGACGCAGATCATAGTCCTTGAATGGCATTTCCAGCGTCATGGCAGGACAACTGAACGCCTGACCGACCCAGAAACCGGCGATCGTGAAGGTCTCCGGCCCAAACTTGCCCGGTGGATAGCCCCTATCCATCTGGAAGTCAGGGTTGGCCATCATCAGGTCACGTTTGAACTGGTTTTCCTGCTCAAGTATAGAGTCGGAAAGACCCGGCGCGCCTTGCTGGCCAGCAATAAAGTTGCAGGGCAGCGCTTCATCACCGTGCAAGTCCAGGAACAGATCCACACCGGTTTGCTGCATCAGGCTGCGCACCGCCAGTACCTCGGGACTGCGCTCGGCGGTTGGTGTCTGCCATTCACGATTGAGGTTGGCACCACAGGCATTGGTACGTAGATGCCCCCGAATGGATCCATCCGGATTCATATTCGGAACCACATAGAATTCGACCTGCTCCAGCACGGCCTGGCTCAGGGCATCATCCTGATCCAGCAAGCGGCTGATCAAACCTTCAGCACACCATTCCGCCATGGTTTCGCCCGGATGCTGACGCGCAGTCACCCAAACCTGAAATTTTTTCTCGACTCCGTCTTCGGAGCGGATATGCAACAGGTTCAGATCATTGCCATCCAGCGTGGTGCCGATATCAAAGACCTCACACAGCGGAGACTGCTGGGCAGCGGCGACCAAATCCAGATGCTGCTCCCAACTGTAAGGCGCGAAGTAGGCAAAATAGATGCTGTTCTGTGCCGGTGTGTGCTCAATCACGAGTTCACCCTGCTCAAAGGCGGTATCAACACGGAACCAGGTTTCGCGGTCATAGGATGCCACAGCCCGGTAGTCAGGCCAGCCATCCACATAGGCCGCCTGACCGGCGTTAACAATGCGCATGCGCAGCGGCTGGTTGGCCGCACCCTGTACACGGTAATGGAACCACTGGAAAAATTCTGACTGGTTATCCTTGCGGATACTCAGCTGAATATCCTGCGGCATGGACAGGTCCAGCACTTCAATATTGCCGGAATCAAACTGACTACTGATTTTCAACGCAGACGCGATTTTAACGCTCATTTTTGACCCTTAATCGGTTAACCGTCGCTTAGATACGGCCTTCTTCCACGGCATGACAGGCTACCTGCCCACCATCATCCGTTGCAATCAACGCAGGAATTTCCGTTTTGCAGCGTTCATTGGCATACGGACAACGACCATGGAACACACAACCGGATGGCAGATTCACCGGCGTCGGCACCTCACCCTGCAGCTTGATGTGCGGCGGGCGGTCATCTTCCAGACGCGGAATGGCTGACAACAACGCCTGCGTATACGGGTGACGCGGCTTGGCAAAGAGGGCCTTAGTTGGCGCCAGCTCGCACAAGGATCCGAGATACATCACGGCGACACGGGTTCCGAAGTGCTCCACCACCGATAGATCATGGGTGATAAACAAGTACGTCAGGTTACGTTTCTCCTGCGCATCCATCAGCAGGTTCAGCACCTGCGCCTGGATGGACACATCCAATGCAGAGATCGGCTCATCGGCCACGATAAATTCAGGATCAACGGCCAGCGCGCGGGCAATACTGATACGCTGACGCTGACCACCCGAGAATTCGTGCGCAAAGCGCTCGCCCCAGCTGGGATCTATACCAACCGAGAACATCACCTCATGCACCTTGTCACGCACCTGTTGGGCGTTCCAGTCAGGATTGTGCAGGCGTACCGGCTCTTCAAGAGTCTGTGCAATGGTCATGCGCGGGTTTAATGACGCGTAGGGGTTCTGGAAGATCATCTGCATCTTTTTGCGATACGGCAGCAGCTGCTTATCATCCAGAGAGTCGATACGCTCGCCACGGTAGCTGATTGAACCCTGAGAAGGTGTCAGCAAGCCCATCACTGTACGTGCAACCGTCGACTTACCGCAGCCGGACTCACCCACTACACAGAGGGCTTCACCCTTCTGGATATCCAGATTAACGCCGTTGATGGCGTGTACAAACTCCTGCTCGCGCACCAGCTTGCCGCCCTTGAACTTCAGCTGATCGAGGAAATCGCCCGAGATGTTGAATTTCTTATACAGGCCACGAATCTGTACCAATGACTCCGGCGCCTGGTTAATGTCTTGTGCACTCATCGCTTAAACCTCTTCTGACGCCTGTTCGCCTTTCTTCATCTCGGCCACCATGTGGCACGCCACCTGACAGTTGCCCGATGCTGTATAGCCCGGCAACTGGTGACTGCAGATATCCATTACATAGTCGCAACGGGGATTGAAGGCACAGCCGGTCGGAATTTTCTGCAAACCGGGCATGGAACCACGAATCTGATTCAGACGCTGACCCGGAATCGCCATCTGTGGCAGTGCATTCATCAGTCCCTGAGTGTAGGGGTGCTGGGCATCATTGATGATTTCACGGGTGGGGCCCTGCTCGATGACACGGCCGGCATACATGACGATCGCCTTCTGCGTCACCTGAGACACCACACCCAAATCATGGGTAATCAGAATCAGGGCCACATTGTTGCGCTCACAGAGTTCGACCATCAGCTCCATGATTTCAGCCTGAATGGTCACATCCAGTGCGGTGGTCGGCTCATCCGCAATAATGATGTCCGGGTCCATCAGCAAGCCGATGGCGATAACCACACGCTGACGCATACCACCGGATAACTCATGCGGGTACTGATCGATGCGGGTTTCCGGTGATGGAATTTGCACCTGCTTCAGCTTCTGAACCGCGATGGTACGAGCATTTTCACGGCTGATTTTACGGTGCGCCTGCAGACACTCAATCATCTGCTGGCCAATGGTCAGCACCGGGTTCAGTGTCATCATCGGATCCTGGAAGATCATCGAGATGCGGTTACCACGAATGCCGCGCAGTTCCTTGGCAGACATGGCCGCCAGGTTCTTGCCTTCGAAAAGGATCTCACCGCCGGTAATACGGCCCGGCTTTGCAATCAGGTTCAGGATGGAGAAACCCAGCACGGATTTACCGGCACCGGACTCCCCTACCAACCCAAGGCGTTCGCCGCGGTCCAGGGTGAAATTGATGTTGCGCAGCGCTGTAACAGCGCCACTGCGCAGACCGAAACTGACTTCAAGGTTTCTAACTTCTAGCAGTGCCATGGTATTACCCCTTGTACAGTTTCGGGTTGAGAACGTCGCGCAGCCAGTCGCCCAGCAGGTTCATCACCAGAACCAGCACAATCAGCACCAGCCCCGGAATGACGGTAATCCACCAGGTACCGGAGAAAATGTATTCAAAGCCGCTGGAGATCAGCGAGCCCAGAGACGGCTGAGATACCGGCATCCCCAGACCCAGGAAGGACAGTGATGCCTCCGAGATGATGGCGTTCGCCACCTGTACGGTCGAGATAACCAGGATCGGCGACAGCGTGTTAGGCAGAATATGACGGAACATGATGCGCATCTGGCCCAGGCCCATCACTCGCGCTGCATCCACGTACTCTTTCTTCTTCTCGGCCAAAACCGAAGCACGAATGGTACGGGCATACTGCGGCCATTCCGCGATGCCGATCACAAGCACCAGCATCAGCATCGCCAGGTCCTGATACAGCTCGGTACCGAAACTTGCCTGGAATACGGCCAGCACCACAATGGCCACCATCATGGTGGAGAATGACAGCTGCACATCGGCAAATCGCATCAGAATGCTGTCGACACGGCCTCCGCGGTAACCCGCAATCAAACCGATAATGATACCGATGGTCGCCTGCAGCAGTACCGCACAGATACCGATGGTCAGCGAGATACGGGTGCCATACAAAATGGTGGACCAAAGGTCACGGCCCTGAGCGTCTGTACCCAGCCAGAACTGATCATCGCCCATCTCTTCATTCCAGCTGGGCGGCAACTCGGAATTCATGATGTCGATCTGGGTCGGATCGTAGGGGTCGAAAGGCGCAATCACAGGCGCGAACAACGCCATGATTACGTAGCCCATGAAAATGGTCAGGCTGAGCTGAGCAACACGGTCACGGGTGAAACTGTGCCACACATGACTATCTTTGAAGCGCTCCCACAGCGTGGGTGCCTTATCGATGTCTGCACTTGCCTGGCTTGGGGTAGGTGTCTGATTTGAAGTACTCATGCTAATACCGCCTTATTTCTTGCCAGCCAGATTGACCGTCGGATTCACCAATCCGTACACCAGGTCAACAATGGTGTTGGTAATCACAAAAATCGCCCCTACCACAATCAGGTAAGCCACGATCAGCGGGGTATCTACACGGTTAATCGCCTCCAGGAACAGGAAGCCCATGCCCGGCCACTGGAACACGGTCTCGGTCAAAATGGTGTATGCCACCATGGTACCGATCTGCACGCCACCGACAGTAATAACAGGCAGCATGGTGTTTTTAAGGGCATGCAAAAAGTAAATACGGCGTGGGTTGAGGCCCTTGGCCCAGGCAAATTTCACATATTCGGACTGCAGCACTTCCATCATCTCGGCGCGGATCAAACGAATGAACAGAGGCAGCATGATAGAGGCCAGGGATACACAAGGCAGGATCAGGTGAGCCAAACCATCGGCCGTAAAGAAGCCGGACTCCCAACCCCAGAACATTTCAACGGTTTCACCACGTCCGTAGGACGGCATCCAGCCCAACTCAATGGCAAACAGATAAATCAAACCAATGGCGGTCAAGAATACCGGTACGGAAATACCGATAATACTCAGCCCCATGACTGCCTTTGAGAACAGGCTTTGGGGGTTGATCGCCGAATAAACCCCCAGCGGAACCGAGAGGACAATAATGATCAAGGATGCACCGAACACCAGCTCCAGCGTAGCTGGCAGCTTGGCCAGAATGACATCCAGCGCGGGTTCCTTGAAGAAGTAGGATGTACCCAGGTCACCTTGGAGCGCATTTTTTACAAAGCGGCCGTACTGCACCAGGAAGGGATCATTCAGGCCCAGCTCATCACGCAGCTGCTGTCGTTCGGCTTCCGATACCGACTGACCAACCATCTCGCGTAGAGGGTCGCCCAGATTATCCTGAATTGAGAAGCTGATAATGCTGATGACAAACATCACCACTATCGCTTGAGCCAGTCGTTTTATAAAAAAAGCAATCATGGTCTCTCTGCCTTAGTAAGAGGTCGCGAATCCCTGCGCCTTTGTATTTCAGTGTCTCAATTGGCTTTTCACAGGCAAAAGCTGCCCGCTGCCCTTGCGGCATTTCACTTTTTGAAACGTGCTTGGATCAGAAAAAGCCGACCTGGACCGTTGAGGGAACAGTCTCAAGCCGGCTCCGGCTTTACGTCAGGGTGAGGTTATTCTTCAATAACCAGGTCACCCATGTACGGAAAGTCCATTACGTTCACGATTGGCTCGATGTTGACGCCCTTGCGAGCAGCCCACGCCAGGTTCTGCCAATGCAACGGGATGTATGCAGCATCGTCGTACAGCATCTGTTCGATTTTCTGCATCATGGCGGCGCGCTTGGCCGGATCAGTTTCGCTGTTGGCTTCATGCATCAGCTTGTCTGCTTCCGGGTTGCAGTAGTTGCCGGAGTTGTACTGACCCAGACCCGCTTCGGTATCCGGACATGCAGTCAGGAATTCGAAGAAGTTGTTGGAGTCTTCGGTATCTGCATGCCAGCCGATCATCATCATGTCAGCCGCGCGTGCATCGAATTCACCCCAGTACTGGGCTTTCGGCATGGTTTTCAGGTCAACAGTGATGTTGATCTTGGCCAGCATGGATGCAACCGCCTGAGCGATTTTTTCATCGTTAACGTAACGGTTGTTCGGCGCCATCATGGTGATGGTGAAGCCATCGGCATAACCGGCTTCAGCCATCAGCTCTTTGGCTTTTTTCAGGTCGTAACGCGGAGTCAGTGCTTCGTTGTAACCCAGGTAGCCTTTCGGGCTCATCTGCGCTGCCGGAGTTGCGAAACCGCGCATGATTTTCTGCACGATACCTTCCTGGTTGATCGCGTAGGCTACAGCCTGACGTACACGCGCATCCTTGAAGGCTTCAACGCGTTCCTGGTTCATCTGGAAGGTGATGATTCGGGTACCGCCCATGGTTACCAGATCAACCTTGTCATTGCTGACAATGCGCTGATGGTCGGTCGGAGGAACCGGTGCGATGAAGTCCACATCGCCGGACAGCAGTGCCGCTACACGGGTCGGTGCTTCCTTGATCGGAGTCAGAACGATTTCGTCGACATTACCCGGAGAGTTGGTATCCCAGTAGTTGTTGAAACGCTCAAACTCTACACGTACGCCCTGCTGACGCTCGGTCACAACATAGGGACCTGTACCGGACAGCTGACGCGATGCGAAAGAGTTACCGTGCTTAACCAGCTTGTCCTTGGGTTCGCCGTTGGCATCAGTACCGGTGTAGAAGGCACTGTCCATCGGGAACAGGTAGGTCACGTTATTCAGGATCAGCGGGAAAGGCTTCTCGGTTTTCAGGTCGATGGTGTAGTCATCAACAACCGTCAGTTCAGAGAACGGCGCAAACACACCCTTGAAGTCAGGGGAGTTACGCAGGCGGTTGAAGGTGAACAGCACATCCTTGGCAGTGAAGTCATTGCCGGAATGGAATTTAACGCCCTTGCGCAGGTGGAAGCGCATGGTCAGATCATCAACACGTTCCCACTTTTCAGCCAGGCGCGCCTCGAAACCCAGATTGCGGTCCCAGCGTACCAGCGGATCGAAAGTCATGTGCGACAGCTGCAAAGTACCGCCAGACAACTGTTCATGGGGATCCAGGGATACAGGGTCGGCATCATAGGCCATTTTCAGTGTTGCGGCGTTTGCACCAGCCATGAGCCCCAGGCTCATCATGGCGCCAGCCAGGAGGGATACTGTTTTATTCATTTTGGCTTCCTGTTGTTATTGCCCTGCAATATCACGCGTCATTTGCAGTTTTTGCATTTTGGGAAATGACTTTTTAATAAACGCGTCATTAAAAAAGTCTAATGGAAGCCTGTCGTTCTACCAATTTGAATAATGAAAGAGGGAATACGCTATATGCATAGCCCAATTTTCATTTTTAAATCATATGGTTACGCATCACTTAATTAGAAGAAATGATCAATCCCATAGCGAATTACGGATAGGTTTTCAGTCGCTTGAGGTAGGACGAAAGTGAAAATCCCAGCTTTTGGCTGAGTTCACGGGCACGCTTTTCCAACTGGCTTGAGCTAATCCCGTGATCATCAACCGACGCAAACACCACCCAGTTTCCGCTCTGGGTATGGCAGCCGTAAAGTGCTCCGAAATTCTCCAACAACAGCTCCAATGTGCGGCCACCTACGTGGTCACGCCACAGATTCAGCACGAGCCAGCCGCCGGGTTTCAACCGCTCGGCACAAAGCCCCAGATAGTCTTCGCCAAGCTGCTTTTCGTTCAGACCATCGGCACCGTAAATATCGCTGAAAATGATATCCGCCTTTCGTGTTTGAATTGTCTTCAGAAATTCCAACGCATCCAGGGTGTGTATCTGCATGCGCTTGCCGCGGGGCAACTGAAAGAAACGATAGGCGACTTCAACCACTTCAGGCCGCAGCTCGACAATCTGCTGCTTGCAAGCCGCAAAGCGGCCATGCAGGCAAGTGTTCAGTGCACCGGCGCCCAGCCCAAGACTGATCACCTGCTTGGGCTCAGCAAACAGCAATACCAGCAGCATGGCCCTTACATACTCATGCTCGGGAATCATCGGTTCATGCTTGAGGCAGCAGCTTTGCTCATCCACATCACCAAAGGCCAGGTAGCGTTTGTCGCCATCATCCAGCACACGCACTGAGCCATAACGATCGTGGCCACGATAGATTTCGGTTCCCGGAAGAGACATGAGGTTTCCTTGAGCTGCCGCAAAAGGGCGTCATTATGCCTGCCCATGCCACCAAAGTCGTGCCATCAGCCCTGCCGTTTCCATATTCCATGGTGCACACTAGACTGGAATGGAGGGTTACCAGAACAATGACACGAGGGAAGTGCCATGCCGGAAGTACTGGTTGTCGACGACGAGCCGAACATCCTGCTCTCGCTCGAATTTCTAATGCAACAAGCCGGTTACACCGTCGTGACGGCTGCCGATGCCGAACGTGCGGTTGACCTGATTGCCAAACATTGCCCGGATCTGATTCTGCTGGATATCAGTCTGCCCGGCATGAGCGGGTTTGATTTGCTGGAACAGTTGCGCCAACAGGATGGCACCCGCACTCTGCCCGTTATTATGCTGACCGCACATGGCCGTGAGGTTGAAAGAGAGAAAGGGATGGCGCTGGGCGCTAATGACTACATCACCAAACCCTTCTCCACTCGAGATCTGGTCAGTCGCGTCGATGCCCTGCTGAAGCATTCAGACTAAACCGGCAGGAGATTGAGTCATGCCCAACCGTCAAAACTTGATCGGGATCTGGCTGCTTCTGACCGGTGTCGCCTTTGTAATCGGTATTGGCCTCAGCCTGACATTGATCAGCCAGCTCACGCCCCCTGCCCCACTGCTGCTAATTTGGAGTTTGGGACTTTTCCCCGGCGTGCTACTCCTCAGCCTTGGCATGGTATTGGAACGAAGACTTTTTGCCCCACTGCGGCAGTTACAGGTATTACTGGCGCGCCTGCTCGCAAGTCCAGATGCCAAGTCCGACTTCCCTCTATCAGGCTGGCTGTCGCCACTGGAGTCCGATCTGGATCAGGTTCGTCAGCACTGGCGCTCTGATCGTTCGAAACTCAAGGATGCTCGTGAAGAAGGTGCCCGTGCAGCAGCGAACACCCAACAGGAGCTGGAGAGTCTGGTGCAATCCCTGGCTCTGCCTCTACTGATCTGCGACAAACATCGGCGCCTGTTGTTATTCAATCAGGCTGCTGTTGAGCTTCTGGAGCCACACAGCCCTCTGGGATTGGGTCGCCCGCTCAGCCAAATTCTGCCCCATGGCAGTCTCAAGGAGGCGCTCGATCATTTTGAGCAGGACAGCCAACCCCATCCCCTGTTACTCCCCAGCGAACACCACTGGCTGCGCTGCGAAATCCGGGCACTGGGAGGCAATAGCGAACATCGTCTCCTTACACTGGAGGACTCAACAGCCGCTTTACAGGCCGATCAACATTGGCAGAAAAGCCTGAGTGAACTGCTGCCGCAACTGCGCAGATATGCCGGCAGCCTCGGCAGTGCCACGGATGCGCTGATTCAAAGCCGTGAAAATCCCGAACTGACTCGCCGGCTGGAGCAAGCCATCGCAGAAGACAACCAGGGTCTGGCTGACACACTGAATCAATTGACACATCTGATCGAATCTCATCAGTTGGGACATGCCCGCCTGGAAGATACCTGGTCAAATGATCTGTGCCATGCGTTGCAAGCAAAGCTTGCCTCGGCCCAAATCAAGATTACGCCCATAGGCATACCTGCATGGATCAAGGTAGATGGCCCGAGCCTGCTGGCGGCTCTTGAGTGCATTTTGCGAAGCCTGCATCAGCTGCAAGAGGTCGATCAGTTTGAGCTGGAGTTTTTGCTGGGTAATCGGCGCGTATATCTGGATATTGGCTGGCAGGGGCAGTCCATTCCAGGCACACAACTATCGAGCTGGAAAGAGCAGAGTCTATTTGATGATCCCTTGTCACCTCGCATTGCAGATGTGCTGAGCCAGCATGGCGCCGAACTCTGGTCCTTACCCTCCACCCAGGATGGCATGCCGGTTTTGCTGCGTTTGCCTCTACCGGCCTCTGAACGAGGTTTAGTGCCCAGGCCAGCCATTCAACCTCGACCCGAGTTTCATGACTTCAGCCTTGCCCAGCAAGGTCCACCACCGGAAAACCTGGCCAACCTTCAGCTGGAGCAACTGGAACTGGTGGTGTTCGATACCGAAACCACGGGGCTGGACCTGAGAGGCGGTGATCGCATTATCAGCCTGGCGGGCTGCCGCATTCTAAATGGCCGTCTGCTGGCCGATGACAGCTTTGATCAACTGATCAATCCCCAACGCGCCATTCCCTCAGCCAGCACGGCCATTCACGGTCTTAAAGACGAAGATGTCGCCCACTCGCCGCCTGTAGAAGTGGTACTGCCCCGCTTTCATCGCTACGCCGGCAATGCGGTGCTGGTCGCACACAATGCCGCCTTTGACCTGTTGGCACTTCAGTTGTCCGGCCCCAATATCGAATTCACCAATCCGGTACTGGACACCCTGTTCTTGTCACGTGCGCTGGACCCCACACTGGATGATCACGGCCTGGATGCCTTGGCAGAGCGCTTCGACTTACAGTTCCCACCGGGTACCCGACACACCGCACTGGGAGATGCCCGCGTCACCGCCGAACTGCTGCTCTGTTTGTTGCCGCGTCTTAAAGCCAGGGGCGTAACAACACTGGGCGAGGCTCTGGCACTGCAAACCCAGGGAGGTGGAGCCTGATGAAATCACCGCTGCAAAGCCGCCTGGTTGCATTAACCCTGCTGGGCCTGGCGCTGTTTTCGCCCCCTTTACTGCTGTTGTTTGATCGCCCCGGAGCCTGGGGCTTTTCCACTCTGCCCGTCATTATCTATCTGGTCTGGGCACTGTTGATTCTGCTGGCGGTGGTAACCCTGGAGCGCACGGATGCAGACTAACTGGGTGGTTCTGGTTATCGCGTTCAGCTATCTGGCACTACTGTTTGTGATTGCCGCCTGGGGTGACCGTCGTGCCGAGCAGGGCCGCTCGGTCGTAAACTCTCCGACTATCTACGCCTTGTCGATTGCGGTCTATTGCACCGCCTGGACTTTCTACGGCAGCGTGGGCCGAGCCGCCACCACCGGCCTCAGCTTTCTGCTGATCTATCTGGGCCCGACTCTGGCCATGCTCTGTGGCTGGCTGGTTCTGCGCAAGATGGTGCGCATTGCCCGCGCCCAACGCATTACCTCCATAGCCGACTTTATCAGTGCCCGCTACGGCAAGAGCAGCGGCCTTGGCATGCTGGTCGCACTGATTGCGGTAGTCGCGATCATGCCGTACATCGCCCTACAGCTGAAAGCGATCACCCTCAGCTACGCGGTGCTGACCGAATACCCTCAACTCTCACCGCCCGAACTCTCGCTCAGCCATTTCTGGAATGACAAGGCGTTTTGGGTCGCACTGGTATTGGCGGTGTTCATTATCCTGTTCGGCACCCGTCACCTGGATGCCAGTGAACGCCACGAGGGAATGGTGACCGCCATCGCTTTCGAGTCTCTGGTCAAGCTGTTTGCCTTTATGGCGGTCGGTGTCTTCACCTGCTTTGTGCTCTATCCCGGCCCCGAGGCCCTGCTGTCTGAAGCCGGTGCACGCCTGCCTGCCATGGAGCGTCATTTCGGACTCGACCAGATTCCTGGTGGACCTTTGGGCTGGTTTGGCACCCTTATATTAGCGGCGTTGGCGTTTATTACCTTGCCACGTCAGTTTCAGGTATTGGTGGTCGAGAACGTGAATGAGCAACATCTGCGACGAGCCTGCTGGCTGTTTCCCCTCTACCTGCTGCTGATCAACCTGTTCGTGATCCCGATTGCGCTGGCAGGCCTGATGGGGTTACCGGGTACAGGTGAGCCCGACAGTTTTGTGCTGACACTGCCGCTGGCCGCCGGGCTTGAGGCTCTGCCACTGCTGGTCTTTATCGGTGGTCTGTCAGCAGCGACCAGCATGATGATTGTGGAAACCATCGCACTCTCCACCATGGTCAGTAACCAGTTGGTGATGCCCATGCTGTTGCGTTGGCGTCGCCTGCACTTGAACGAGTCTCGCGACCTGTCCGGCTGGCTGCTGGGCATCCGTCGTATCGCGATTATCGCCATCCTGATTCTGGGCTATCTCTATCACGCGCTGATTGGCGAGGCCTATAGTCTGGTAACCATAGGCCTGGTGTCCTTTGCTGCTGCCGCTCAATTTGCTCCGTCCCTGCTATTGGGACTCTATTGGCGTGGCGCCAGCCAGGCTGGTGCAGCTTCCGGGCTGATAGCCGGCACGATGGTCTGGGCCTGGACACTGCTGATTCCCGGATTCGCTCTGTCTGGCTGGATGCCAACTGATTTTATTGAACAAGGCCCCTGGGGACTGACATGGCTTAAGCCTTACGCCCTGTTTGGACTGGAAGGCTGGGACATTTACACCCATGCCCTGTTCTGGAGCTTGTTGGCAAACCTGGGCTTGCTGGTTGGCGTTTCCCTGTTCAGCCGCCAGAGCCATCTGGAACAGACGCAGGCTGCCCTGTTCACCAATGCACTTAAGCCTGAAGCCGAGATGGCTTCCATATGGCAGGGACAGGCCAGCCACCACGAATTGTTTCAATTGGTGCAACGCTATCTGGGTACGGCCGCCACCGTGCGCCTGTTAGGTCCCGAGCATCCAACCGATCTGAACGAGCAGGAACACGTGGCCACACCCGCCATGCTGTCAGCTGCTGAACAAGGGCTTACAGGCGCACTGGGCAGTGCAACCGCACGTATACTGATTAACTCGGTCGTGCGTGGCGAAGCGCTGGATCTGGCATCCATTCTGAGCATTCTGGATACCACGTCTCAAACGCTCGAATACAACCGTCGACTGGAGCAAAAATCGGATGAACTGGCACGCATCGGTGCCGAGCTGAGAGGTGCTAATGATCGCCTGCGCGAACTGGACCGTCTAAAGGATGAGTTTCTGGCCATGGTCAGCCACGAGTTGCGTACCCCGCTTACCTCCATCCGCGCCTTTGCCGAAATTCTCAACGACAGCCCGGACATGCCTCAGGATCAACGCCAGCACTTTTTACAAATCATCGTGCGTGAAAGTGAGCGCCTGTCGCGCTTGATCGAGGAGATTCTGGATATGGCCCGGCTGGAATCCGGGCGCATGACGCTCTCACCTCAGCCCTGCGACCTGCCCCAGTTATGCCGTCAGGCAATTGAAGCCGTCACCCAGTTGTTTGAGCAGCGTCGCATCCAGCTTAGTGTCGATGTTCCTGACGTCACAGGCCCTGTGATAGCGGACCCTGATCGCTTGCAGCAGGTATTAATCAATTTGCTGGATAATGCCAGCAAGTTTGCGGATGCGGAGTCACCTGAAGTCAGCCTAAGCCTGCTTGCCAACAAAACCCGTTTCGAGGTTCGTGTGGAAGATAACGGCCCCGGGATAGCGGAGGTAGAGCGGGAAAAAGTGTTTGAAAAGTTCCATCAAATCGAGCTGAATCAGCAAGGTGGGCAGACCTCGACACAACGCCCCAAAGGCACGGGACTTGGGTTGCCGATCAGTCGCGGTATTATCAATCAGTTGGGAGGACGGCTCTGGGTGGATGAGCCGAAACAGCTGTCAGGTGCCTGTTTGATCCTGTCGCTACCACAGGCACCGAAAAACTGAACAGAATGGAACAAAAGATCAGGGCGTCAGTTCGTACGCCAGGTTTGCCAGACCAGCCAGCGGGCTTTGATTGTCGGTGAGTTCACGTACCATGCGACGCGCTTCGCAAGCGCACTTGCCGCACTGTGTACCCAGCTCGGTTTCACGGCGGATATCTGCGAGTGATGTTGCTCCCTCGTCGACCAGGCGGCGAATTTCTCGATCACTGACACGTTTGCAGATACAGATAATCATGGGTGTTAGTCCGTCACTATCATGCGAATAGGTTATATTTATGTGTCGAATATAAATGAAACATATTCTCATTACAACCCTAATGATAACCGATCGCATTCTTTTTTAAATCCCTTTTACCCGCCGCTGAAACCCTCGTATCTGTTGCAGGTCGACTTGCAGCTCACGCTTCTCCCCATCACAAAGCTGACGCAGATCGATCCAGTTATCCGGGTTCGATCCTTGGCGCCACTTTTCGAGCTGGGTGTTAAGCAATCGCGTCTGTAAACGTTCAAAAGCCCCGTTTAAGCACCAGTAGGCATTCTCCGACATATGCCCTTCTGCATTAAACCAATACAGGCGCTCGCGGCTGGAAACAGCCTCACAGCCTTTCAACAGGGCCAACAACCTTAGCGCCCCGGTCAAGGGCAAAAGTCCCTGACGTTTGAGATTGATCGCATCCGGGTGGGGTGCTTGACGGCCATCGCCCTGTAATCGGTCGAAACGATCAAGCGCAACGGGGGCTTCATCAAACAATTCCACCATTTCATGTAGAAACAGGCCCGCCTCTTCTCGCTGTGCAAAGATACTATGACGCAGTTGTTCAGCCAGGCCTGGCTCGCCATAGACAGGAACAAAGTCGAACAGGATATTGCACATCTGAACCAGCTTGACCCGGCGCGTGCTCATCCATAGCCGCATCTGCTCACGCCACTCGCTGATCGGTTTGCGCCAAAGAGGACGCGACGCCATCACATCACCACGGCAAAACGGGATACCGGATTGATCCAGTGTTGCCGTAAATCGTTCGGCAAAATGCAAAAACCAGGTATCAATCTCGGCGTGATGCTCTGGGGGGTAATCCTCAAGAATCAGTGCGTTGTCCTGATCCGGGTGTAACAGGCTTTCATGCCGACCGCCAGAGCCCATGACAATTACACAAAAACGCACGGGTGCTTTGCCCCAACCCTGCGCCTGCATCTGTTCCAGTGCCTGATCAATCGCCTGACGGTAACAGAAGTCGTTATGTTCACTGAGCAGTGTAGAGACCTGCCAGGCCGGTAAGGAAAGCTCAAGCAGCTGCTGAGCAAGTTCTGGCTGGTATACAGTACGCTGCTGAGGAGACTGCTCCAGCAGCGCCAGCGTCGATTGCAGTGGTTCAATCAGTTGTGAAACATTTGCTAATGGTGTGGAACCGCTAAACAGCGATCGCCAGATTGATTGCATCTTCCCTCTCCCTGTCCGATACAGTCTTCAGGATAGAGGGAATGGCAATCAAATCCAGTTAACCAGGCTTTTTCAGCTTAATCGCAGCGACGACAACCGGGTCCATCAATGCGGCTGCGCCCACCGCTAAGCGGCTGAACTTCTATCCGAGTCGAGATGCGCTCCTTCAGCGCCTGAACGTGAGAAATCACACCGATCAACTTGCCCTCCTGTTGCAACCCCGACAGGGTATCCAGTGCCGTTTCCAGCGCCTCCTCATCCAGAGTGCCAAAGCCCTCATCCAAAAACAGGGAATCTACTCGGACATTGCGGCTCGCCATGCCGGAAAGCCCCAGCGCCAACGCCAGACTGATCAGGAAGCTTTCACCACCGGACAGGTTCTTGGTGGAACGCACCTCCCCTGCCTGGTAGTTATCAATCACGTTCAACTCCAGCGGCTGTTCCGTATCCCGTACCAGAAGGTAGCGATCGGACATTTTCTGCAGCTGACGGTTGGCGTGGCTCACCATCAACTCGAACGTCAGCCCCTGCGCGAAGTTTCGGAATTTCTTGCCATCAGACGAGCCGATCAAGGCGTGCAACTGCTCCCAACGATCCAGCTCACGTTGCTGCGCTTCAATAGCTTGCTGCTGGGCACCAAACTGCTGCTTTTTCGCTTCGTTGTCATTCAAGGTTTGCTGCAGGCTGCCACGCTTTTCCAGCTGCTGTGCTTGAGTGGCTTTCAGTTGCTGCAGGCTATCCGTCAACAATTGCAGCGAATCCTCTGTCAGTGCCTGCTCTGTTAGTGTCGCCAATGCCTGTTCAGCACGGGTGCGCAAGGCTTCCAGTTGTGACGCCCGTTCTTTCAGGATTTGCGCTTCATGCTGCAAGTGCTGGAGCTGCTCACGCTGCATCAGCGCAGCCTGCAACTCGGACTCATCCGCAAACTGGCTCTGTGCCAAGGCTTCAGTGAAGCCCGTTTGCATCTGCTCCAATGCGTCCTGAAGCCGCTGACACTGACCTTGCCCATCGGTAATTTGCTGACGGCGCTGGTTCAGGGTTTGCTCTGTTTGATTCAGCTGGCTTTGTGCCTGTTCCAGTTGCTGACGTGCTTGCTCCAGTGCCTGTTGCAGACGTGTCTCCCAAGCATCGGTATCCGGCTCCGGCGACATCTCGGCACGTTGTTGCTGCAGACGTAGAAACTCGGCTTCAGCCGCATCCAGATCCAGCCGTTGTTGCTGACGCTGTTGTTCGTGTAACTGTTGCTTCTGCTCGGCTTCCAAGCGGTCAATTGCATCCAGTTGCTGCTTGTATCCTTTCCACTGTTCACCCGCGGCCTGGTAAGCCTGTTCAAGGGTTTCCTTGTCTGGACACTCAGACCAGTCCAGACGTTGCAGACTGGCCGCAATGGGTGAATCCAGGGCTTCAAGCTTCTGCGCGATGACCTGATCACGTTGCTGCTGGTTAGCTAGCTGGGTGGTCAGTTCAGCCAAGCGGATATCCCATTGGCGCAGCTGGGGAACAAGCTGCTTCAGGCGTTGCTCAACATCCTGCAAACGCTGGCGTTCATCACTGAGTATCGGTGGCTGCTCACTGCGCCAGGGATGCTGCTCTGAACCACAGAGCGGACAGGGCTTTCCAGGTTCCAGCTCATGCCGTTGTTGTTCCAGGTCTGCAATACGCTCCGCCATTCGTTGCAGCTTCTGCAGATCCTGCTGCTCCCGTTCCAATTGCTGATGCAGTTGATGCCCCTGCTCAGCTTGCGCACGCACGTCTGATTGTTGCTCGGTAAGAGGGGCAAGTGAAGCAGTCAGTTCCAGACGCTCCTGCTTGAGTTCTGATTGCTGACGCACCCACTCACGCAGTTCTTTCAGTGCCTCGCCACGGATACGTACCTGTTCTTGCTCTGCCTTAATCTGCTCTCGAGAGCCCTCACCCAAAACGTCAACCAACTCAGCCTGGGTTTTCTGCATGGCCGCCTGAAGCACGGCAGGATCAGGAGCCGGGCCTTGCAATACGTCGGCAGGTAATTGCGCTCTCAACTGCTGCCAGGCATCACGTTTGAGCCCAACAGCGTAATCCTGTTCCCGCAGCTGTTTGATCAGGGGTTGATGTTGCTTCAGCTCGGCACCCGCGTGTTCTAACAGCGCCTGCTTTGAAACCAACCGATCGTTAGCCTGCTGCTGCGCCTGCTCCAGAGATGGCAGTTCCTTGTGCAGCTGTTCCATCGTTTTGCGTGACTGTTCCAGATCACTACGACGCTGTAAAAGCGGCGCATACTCGGGCCGTAAGGCTTCAGCCTTGAGGCCCTGTTCCAATTTTTGCTGCTGAGGTGCAAAAGCCTGTTGAGCCAACTCCAGCTGTTGATGATCCTGCTGCAGTTTCTGCAGTTGCTGAGTTTCCTGCTCCAGTTGCTGACGCCAATGCACCAGCTTTTGCTGATGATCGATTGTCTGCTGCTGTTCCTGCACCTGTTCATTCAAGGCGGCCAACTCTCGACTCAGGCTCTCGACTTCATCCTCGTCCAGTAACTGCAGCCCGGCTTGGGTGGCACGCAATTGCTCCAGCTGCTGACGTTCTTCACCTCTGCGCTCATGTACCGCTCGCGAGATTTCCGAGTAGATGGCGGTGCCGGTAATCTGCTCCAGAATCGGCGCACGGGTATCGGGATCAGCCTGCAAGAACGCCGCAAAACTGCCCTGTGCCAATAGCATCGAGCGGGTAAAGCGATCGAAGTCCATGCCACTGAACTGTTCGATCAGATCCGCCACATCCTTGATTTTGGTCGCCAACAACTTGCCATCGATTGCATCAGACACTTCATGGCGCGGTGGCTGGAGACTTCCACCCGCCTGCTTACGACTGCGATGCTGGCTCCAGTGACAGCGCCAGCGGCCCTGGGGTGTTTCAAACACCACTTCGGCGAAGCACTCACCGGTCTGACGCGACATCACTTCATTCTGCGCCTGACTGATCCTCGGCTGACGCGGTGTACGGCCATAGAGCGCCAAACAGACCGCATCCAGCAATGTGGACTTGCCTGCACCGGTGGGGCCAGTAATGGCAAAGAGGCCATCACTGGTATAAGCCGGTCCGGTGAGGTCGACTTCCCACTCGCCGGTCAGTGAATTGAGGTTTTTGAAGCGGATTTGAAGTATGCGCATGAGGGCCAGGCTCGGTGAATAGGCACTTATTTGGTAGGATGCTCTGTTTTGACCCCAGAGCGTCCAGAGAAAATGCTGCAACGGCTGCTACATCATACCCATACCCTGTCCCCGACGGAAAAAAGTATGGGAATCATTACCTTGGCCATGTTACTGATTCCAGGACTGGATGCCACTGCGAAACTGCTGACAGCAGACCTGTCACCGATACAAATCGGCTGCGTGCGCTTTGGTTTACAGGCCGCATTGCTGGCAATTCTGGCAGCAGCAACTGGCAAACATGTACCCGGTAAGCATGTACTTTTTCGGTTGATGATGGCCGGTTTCTGGATCGCTGGTTCCGCAGGCTTTCTGTTCTGGGGCCTTAGCTACCTGCCGCTCGCGAACAACACCGCCATTTTCTTCGTGGAGCCGCTGATTTTGATGCTGATGTCCGCAGCCCTGCTTGGGGAGCGAATTCAACGCTATCAGTATCTTGCGGTCATTGTCGGTTTGATCGGTGCGCTTATTGTGATTCGCCCCAACTGGCAAGCCTATGGCGCAGCGGCCCTGCTGCCTTTGCTGGCGGCGACCTGCTTCGCCTCCCACGTGGCCACCTTGCGCCACCTTTCCAGCCATATCGGCAGCCTCTGCTCACAGCTATGGATCAGTGTCTTTGCCTGTCTGTGGATGGCATTGGGATTAGTGATCGGCGAGCTTTTCTCGCTTGAAGTCATGCAGTGGCAGCCATTAAAGCTGGAGCACACGGGGCTGTTCTTGTTGATGGCAGTGGTTGCCACCCTTGCATTTGGACTGGTGAGTCTGGCGCTGAAACAGGCACCTGCCAGCTTGATGGCGCCCTTCCAGTACCTGGAAATCATCAGCGCCACCGCGCTTGGCTACCTGCTGTTTGGCGAGTACCCCGATACCCTGACCTGGTTAGGCACCGCGATCATTTTGGCATCAGGGCTGTACCTGTTTTATCGCGAGCGAAAAGCACAACAACTGTTGCGCTGATCACTCTGCACGATGGTCTTTTTCCGCCATGGACTGCAGCAAACCGTGGAACAGACGGGTTAACTCAGCCTGCTGTTCCTCGGGAACCTGATGGGCCTCCAATGCGCGCGAGAACACTTCTCCCGGCTGGAGCTCATCCAAGGTTTCCTGCTCGGTTTGACGCGACAGGACGCGCTCAACAATTCGATTGTTACGTACGCGCAGAATCTGCAGCCGGGTATCGGCCACCAGCTGATCCAGCCAGTCACGCAGGTCTGCTGCAACCTGTTCACCTTCGTACTGGATTTCCAGCCAGATCGATTCCTGCTCATGTGCCAACTGGCTCAGCTCAGCCTGCAGCTGCGCCTGATCACCGCTGAGACGCTCCAGACGCTGAAAACGGGGGATATCAAGCAATTCCAGCTGATGGGCTCTGCCCTCAAACTGCAGCAAGCACAGGCTCTTCTGTTGGCGCGCTTCACCAAACCCCATTGCCAGAGGTGAGCCGCTGTAACGAATGTGATCGCAGCCTCCAACCGCTTGAGGCACATGCAGATGGCCCAGCGCCACATAGTCCAGACAGGCTGGAAAAGCATCCGCACCCACCTGCGCCAAGGACCCCACATACAGATCACGTACCCCATCGCCATCCAGCGTGCGACCACCAGCTGCAAACAGGTGACCCATACCGATCACGGGTATCTCAACGCCCAGCTCAATGCGAAGCTGTTCTGCGGCGTCACAGACCTGCGCATAGTGCTCACGGATACCAACAACCAGCTTTCGGTCCTTATCTTCCAGGCTTTCGCCGGCTTCTGCCTGACGAATATCCCGGTCACGCAGGTAAGGCACTGCGCACACGATCGCCTCATGCTCACCTTCAGCATCACGCAGCAACACGACTTCATCAGCCGGGTTATCACAGGCAGCCCCGACCACATGTACATCCAGGGCTTTGAGCAACTGTGCCGGCGCATCCAGGAAGCTGGGGGAATCATGGTTGCCGCCGATAATCACCACATGACGACAGGATGAGGCGGCCACACCATTCAGAAAACGGTAGTACAGCGCCTGCGCCCGGTTGCTGGGCGTGGTGGTATCAAACAGATCACCGGCAATCAGCAGTACATCGATGCGCTGCTGTTTAACCTGCTCCAGCATCCAATCGAGAAAGGCTGAAAACTCTTCGTAGCGCTTTTGACCGTATAGCAAACGCCCGAGGTGCCAGTCGGAGCTATGCAGCACACGCAGACTGCGCTGTGTCTTGGGCGGTGTTTTTCTCGCCTTGGGTGTGGCCTGAGGCTTAGATGGCTTCGAAGCAACTTCAGCTGCCTGTGACTCTTCCGGTGAATCAAATAAAGAGGGCTGTTCAGGCATGGTTACGCTCCCTGCAAGGTTGCCAGAATATGACGACTACCACCGTGATCACGATGCTCTCCCAAATAGATCCCCTGCCAGGTACCCAGGTTGAGCCTTCCATTAGTGATAGGCAACATCAGACTGACGCCGAGAATACTGCTTTTGAAGTGCGCAGGAAGGTCATCAGGGCCTTCATAGGTATGCTGGTAGTAAGGTTCGTTCTCGGGCACGGCACGATTGAAGAAGGCTTCAAAATCCGAGCGCACAGTAGGGTCAGCATTTTCATTCAACGTCAGGCTGGCCGAGGTGTGTTGCAACAACAGATGCAACAAGCCGGTTTTGACCTTTCTCATCTCAGGCAGCGCCTGCTCGATTTCGTCGGTTACCAGATGGAAGCCGCGCGACCGTGCGCGTAATTGAATGCTTTGCTGATGCCACATATCTCTCTCCTGCCAGGGAGAGCAGTGTAACGTAAATGCCTGTGTGGCTGCAGGGATTGACAGGTAAACGGACAACTGACGACCACAGTGGTCGTACAAATTGATTCAAATAGTTATTACTGCTGAACCCTGCGCTGCAAGTCTGACCATACCTTGATCTTGGAAGCGTTACCCGCCCTTTGACCAGTGCCTCGCTCTTTTGCCAGCCACAAGCCATCACCATTAAAGCTGTAGACAGGCACCAGGTCCTTGCGCTGAGTCGCGGGGAGAATTCGGGGGTTAAGGTTATCCAGCACCAAGGGGATAGATTTGGGTTTGGGGAAATAGGTCAGCACCATATGGGCCTCCCCCCAGTTAATCGCTTTCACATACATGATGCGAAGGCGATCATCGGGGATACCCAATTCACGCAGGGTAAAATACTTGGCGATGGAGTAATCTTCGCAATCACCGCCAAAGGTCGTGAGCTTTTCAAAGGGCGTTGCCCAGTAGTCTTTTACCTTCCAGTGCTGCAAGTCGGTGTAATACGGCACCTGATTGAAGAAGTCATTCACGATTTTGATCTTCTCGCTTTCAGGCATTGCCTGATTGCTGTCAATCAGCTTCTTCAATCCATTCAGCCGCAGCACTGCCGACTTGCCAAACTTCGCCTCTACGCGGTTAAGAAGATCAGGGCTGAACTCAACCAGCCCCCTGGCGGCAGCCATTGGCACTGGCATGCAAACCAGAGCGCTCAGCAGGAACGCTCCCAGCATGCGTCGGCTGAAACGTAGAGGCCTGTTCATCGGCTGGCCGCTGTCAGTCCAATCTCGCGTACGGCTTCATAGTCATTATCAGTTTCGACTGACTCCGCGAGGATCTCGACGTTAAGCAACTCGCCAAGTTCTTTCATGGCTTCGACAAGGCGACGTTTCTCGGCATCATTGCCTATGTTTTCCGTGTAGATACGCGCCAGTCGGATGTAGTCGAGGCGGAATTGCTTCAGGTTATCCATCGGGATGAAGCGGCTTTCAAAGCGTTTTAGGATTACCTTCGCCCCCAGACGGTGCGCAAAATCAATAAAGCTGTTGAACGACTTCAGATCTCGCGTTGCACCATACGCCGTGATACTGAATACCAGATGGCTGACAATATCCTTGTTCTCTTCCAGCATCTTAAAGAGCTGACCGCGGAACTCGTTGCTGGCCAGTGCCGTAAAGGAGATATTCACGGCCACATCATGCTCAACCTGCTCATTTCGGATGTACTCAAGCACCTGCGACACGATATTCAGGTCGAATTCGACGATTCTATTCAGAGTTTCTGCAACAGAGATGAAGGTACCAATCGGCAAGGCTTCACCGGCTTCATCGAACACCTGAGACATGGCCTCTTCCAGCACCAGCTGATCGGTTTGTCCTTCAGCAAGGCTGTAGGCCTTAACACCGTAGTTAACTTGTACACGCTTGTTATCAACCACATCACCAACGAGCTGTTTCCATTCGTCCATACTGCGTGTATTGGCACTGTACTCGGTAATGGCAAAGCTGTTCTGGCCAATCAATCGTGCTTTTTCATAGGCTTCAGTTGCGGCTGAGATGAGCGAGGCAGTCGTGCCCTGAGGATCGAAGGCCACACCACCAATATGGGCGACACTGTCCTTGTTGTATTGAGAGCCCAGGTTTTCAAGGCGTGTCAGTATCGCTTTACACAGGCCTTCAGCACTGTTCTGGTCTTTGCAGTCTGCAATGAGAATGAACTCAGCGCCCACAATGCGGTACAGGAAATCGCCCGCCACGCCCTGATCAGTCAGTGCCGCACGGGTTTCACTGACAAATTGCTTGATGAAGGTATCAACCTTATCGGTACTCAAGGTCGCTGCCAGCTTGCCCAGTTCATCAATACGCAGGATGAACAGATAGCCCTGCTGACGCGACATGAACCGCTCTTTCATCTCGGTTTCAAAGATCGCCCTGGTTTCCAGGCCCGTGAGTTCATCTACGTGTAAACGCTTGCCGGCTTCTTCAAGACGGTTATTCAGGTTGGTAATGACCTTTTCGATTTTGCCGGACATCAGGTTCATGGACTGAGCGACATTTCGAATTTCCGTGGTCCAGGGCAGCTTTTCGATTCGGGCAAAGTCACCTTCACCGATACTGAGAGCGAGTTTGTTAATCACGCCCAGCGGTCTCAACACCAGTAGCAGCATCAGGAATAAGAGCAGTATAAAAATGGCCAGACAGATCGCAGCAAACATCAGGGAGTCCTGCGCCTGCTGCCAGAGTTTCAGATAACCAAGACCCGGATGGATAGTGACATAAACCGTACCGCCCACGACCCAACCGGCATCAATTTCCGACTTTGCTGTTGCTGTTTCAAATGGAAAAAGATCGATAAACCACTCGGGGACCTCCTCAAAACGCTTCGGGTTGGTCCGGCTCAGTAGCTCCTTGCCATCAATATTATCGAGTCGAATCTCAAGGTAGTAACCTCGGTCAAAAATCGTGTTTACCATGGTTGAAAGGATGGTGTCGTCTTCATCAAGAATGTACGGACTCAGCGATAAACCCAAAGAAGTGGCAGTGTCCTGTGCGTGAATCTCAGATTCGTCCTGCAGATAGTCGCGAATATTGTTCAGGCTGGTATAGAAATTGATCGAGAAAATTGCCAAAAACATGGCGGAAATCAACAGCATCAACTGCTTGGAGAGCGTCATCGAAAGACTCCTTTTTCATCCAGCCCAAATACACGAACTGATCCTGACCCGCAGTCGACCAATCGGGGGCACTATGCTCGCATCATCGAATGCTACGCCGATTTAGCTTAGTCCAGTGCGTGTGAATGTAAACATCTAAATAGACGACCCTACCCTTTAAATCTAGACCAGTTTCTGTCCGAAGCTCACCTTTGGCTTGAGCTCACAACCCGCAAGATGCACAGACAGTAAAGCATGGCAAAGTCACGTCACTTACCTGCCCGTTTGCCACTGATACTCCATCTGGCGAGCAACACCCTTGGCCAGCTCAAGGGATTCCAATTGCGAGACCAGATACAGGCTCATATCGATACCCGCTGAGATACCCCCTGACGTGGTGTACTTGCCGCATGTAACCCACCGTTGATCATCAACAACCTTCAGATCCGGGAAAGCCTGCTTCAGGTCGGGTATATCTTCCCAATGGGTGGTGACCGGCATAGCGGTCAACAAGCCGGCATTGGCCAGTAAAAATACCCCTGTGCATACCGATACCACACGACTGGCATTTTGATCGACGGCGGCGATCCATTGCAGCACATTCTCTTTGTGCATCTCCTCGGTGTGCACGCCCCCGACTACAACCAACAAATCGATATCGGGATGACGTTCAATGGAATACTGCGGTAGCACCGAAAAGCCACCCCGCGCTTTCACAGGCTCGGCCTTCTCGGCTACCAGAAATACACTCCAGTTCGGGGCACCCAATCTCTTGGCAGTACTGAAAACCTCAAAAGGGCCGGCAAAATCAAGCACCTCTGCGTCATCGTAAATGTAGATACCAATATTCATCATTTCTCCGTTTAAGGTGCGCGTTTAAGGTGCCGCGTTAAGGTAGCGGTACAAGGTCGTCAAACGCCCCTGGTATGCATAACATGACACATGGAACGCTTGACGATCTCACGGCTACAATTGTTTCAATTTGACCATGAGTTCCATTTCGACATAACCATCAACCCGCGCATCATTCAGGTAATGCTCCATCATAGGGAAGTTGTCGGGCTCAAAGCCGCTATCCGGAAACCATTCCGAATATAGTCCAAGCTGTGCTGCCAAAGTCTCTTCGGGCGTGCCTTTGAAATACAGCACAGCGTACTTTCCTGCCGGAATTTCGGCGGACGAAAAGGGCTCTGGTACCTGTAGTGATTCGGGAATCACAATTGCAGCGGTATAACGGCACTTGTTGACCGGAGTAATCGCCGGATTATCAAATGCCAACGCAAATCGACTTTGCTCAGCAGCCCCGACTCCATTGTTCTCCGCCCAACGGATAAGCCTGTCCCAGGTTTCATAGATGGCTTCAGGGCTGTATCCCCCGTCTGATGCCAAAGTACAGACGGGCATGCAAGCAAGCTCTTTGATTTCAACATTCATAATTAAATCCTTTTCATTTTTAGTATTCACCGCCGTTGAGGTGATGAAATCAGGATATAAATATGAGGGGTTGAAAGCTTTTCCATACTTGCTTTGCAGTTTTCCAATCTTGCTATTTTTTATCCTGGCAGGGTCACGAATTTCCGATGGGCTAAACCCAAAATATAGGCTGACAGCCTTGGAAAAATTCGCGCTTGAAGAGAAACCGCCCTCTAAAGCGATCTGAGTTACAGAAATGTCAGGTTGAAAAATGAGCTTATTGACGGCACGCTCGAGCCTGCGTCGGGCAATATAATCATTAACGGTTTCACCCAATGCCGCTGAGAAAATGCGATGGAAGTGGTACTCCGAAAAATGACTGACAGCAGCAACTTCAGCCAATGACAACCGCTCAGGTAAGCGCTCTTCAATGTATTCAAGTACCCGATTAATACGCGCCCTGTATTTTTGATCCATACGACTCGGTATTACTTTAATGGCTGCGCAGCAAGCGCACTGTGCTAAACGAGAGGAAAAGAATACGCACCAGTCAGTAAATTGCATAGCGGAAGGAAGCTCTAATGCAACACGGTGCACACGAACAACAGAGGAAGTGCGGGAGTGCGCCCCTGAATTCAGGAGCGCATTTTTAGATCAAAGGGGAAATCGCTCTAGCCGACTTAGAAGGTGCCTGGATAAGCACCACCATCCAGCAGAAGGTTCTGACCGGTAATAAAGCCAGCCTTATCGCCACACAGGAACGCACACATGGCACCAAACTCGGCCGGATCACCGAAACGTTTTGCCGGACAGGCGTTGATTTGCTGCTCGCGCACCTGCTCTGCTGTAACGCCCAGCTTTTGCGCGTAGGACTCTACGGTCGAGGTCAAACGATCAGTTTCAAACGATCCCGGCAGCAGGTTATTGATGGTAACGTTGCGTGACACTGTTTCGCGCGACAGACCTGCGACAAAACCTGTCAAACCGGTACGCGCACCGTTGGACAGCCCCAGAATCGAGATCGGCGCTTTTACTGCTGATGATGTGATGTTAACGATGCGACCGAAACCACGCTCCAGCATGCCATCAACCACAGCTTGCATCAGAAAGATCGGCGTCAGCATATTCGCGTCAACGGCATCGTGCCATGCCTTTTCATCCCAGTTACGGAAGTCACCTGGAGGCGGACCGCCAGCATTGGTCACCAGAATGTCTGGATCAGAACAGGCGTCCAGCACCTGAGCACGACCCGCTTCTGTGGTGATATCCGCCGCTACCGCCTGGACATTCACGCCAGTCAGCGCGCGAATTTCTTCAGCTGTTTTTTCCAGTGCCTCGGGGCTGCGAGCATTAATCACCAGATCAACACCCTCTTCAGCCAACGCCAGCGCGCACGCACGACCCAGCCCTTTGGAAGCACCGCAAACAATAGCCTTGCGGCCTTTAAGATTAAGGTTCATGGCAAATCAGTCCTTCATGGATTTGGGGAACTACAGATGTGAAGGCACAGTAAGCGATGCCTTCACGTCATATCCCTTAGTAAAGCGTTATAACGAATGTTAAAGACCTTCAACTACGACCACACGACCATGGCTGCATTCATCCCGAATCGATTTCAATCCCTGATAGACATCGCCGTAGTAAAACTCTTCGGCCTTTTCCATTGAGGGGAATTCAAACAACACAATACGGCGTGGCTCCCAGTCACCTTCAAGCACCTTATGCTGACCACCGCGGGCCAGGTACTTGCCACCAGCCGCCTCGATTGCAGGTTTGGCCTGAGTCATAAAATCCTGATAACGCTCAAGATTAAAAATATCGATATCGAAAATTACGTATGCTGCCATCGACTCATCCTCTTGTTATTGGTGTCGGCATTCTGTCCCTGAAAGCGCAGGGCCAGCCCACATACTAAGAGAGTCTGAGCTCGGTGATTTGACCGAATATGAACGCAATTTGATATCTTGCGATAGGGTTGGCCTAAATGACTGTCAAACCGCGTCTTCAAAACCCGGGTCGACAAAATAGCCCTGATAGGGTGTAGGTGATTGCTGAACCACACTAGGGATTAATTCGATAAGGTATTGTGGAAAGAACTGATGCTGTTCGAGCTCTTCAATAGGCATCCAGACAACATCCACCTGATGCTTATCCGGCTCAGGGCCACTGTGTGGCTCATAGTCATCAGGTAACTCACACAGGAAGAGAAATTCCACCACATGACGCCAGGTAATGGGGTCGGTATCACGGCGTTTAATAAAGTCAGTCACAGACACCAGCTTACCCACTTCCACGCTACAGCCAATCTCTTCGAGGCACTCACGCTTCAAGGCATCCGACAACGATTCACCGGCATCCTGGCCACCTCCAGGCAAAGCATAGCGAACACCGCCCGATTCATAGCCGTCCTTTTTCAGCAACAGCACCTGACCGTCCCTTACAGCCAGACCCCTCACAGCATTTCGTTTTTGTGGATCAATCGCCATCATCCTGCACCACCTTCCACTCAGGTCTTAGCCGTCTCATTTCAGCCTAGCAGGCTTTTTCTCATCACGGCAGCCCTTAAGCCCACAGCCTTTGTGGCTATGCCGGATATCAGGCAGATCAGAAGGTGTTTTTTGGAGCTCTGTACTATTCGACCGTTTGATAACGGCGATGAAGGATAGCAACGCGTTTTACGTAAGCTTGGGTTTCTGCATAGGGAGGTACACCAGCGTATTCGCCAACAGCACCTGGCCCTGCATTATACGCCGCTGTAGCCAGTTTGATGTTGCCGTCATATAGCTTGAGCAGCTTGGCCAAATAGCGCACGCCGCCTGAAATATTCTGCTCTGCATCCAGTGGATTGGTTACGCCCAGATCTCCTGCCGTACCCGGCATAAGCTGCATTAAGCCCTGAGCCCCCACCCGTGACAAAGCGGTAGGGTTGAATGCGGATTCAGCATGAATAATGGCGCGCACCAGGGCAGGATCGACATCATGCGCTTTGGCAAAGCGTTCAATAAGATTCTGATAGGGTTTGAGAAACAAGGGCGTCGTTTCCCAGTTGACCGAAGAGCGCACCTGGCAGGCGTAGCAGTCAAAGCGCATCACTTCATACTTCACATTCAGCGGCTTTTCATCACTGAACGAGAGTACACCGGACTGATTGCGGTATTTGTAATACGTGCTGGTGACTGGCGCTGTCGATTGACGATCAATATTGGTGTACTCGACACGACCGTCGGGGTGTTCAACACGCCGAACTTCAGCATTTGCGTGCTGCGCAATTAGCAACAAGGAAGCAAGTAGAGCAGTGAATGAATGTCGATTGATTGAAAACATGGCAGCAGATCAGACAGCAACAGTGTTAGGGCTTCATTCTAGTGCTCTGCTGAAATAAATGCTGCTGTTACGGCTCCTTTTTCGATACTCCTTGATCCTGTGCAAACCTCAGGGGCCTGAGCGCCCCCGAGGATTCTAGGTATTAATCAAACAGGTCTCGATGCATCTGCCCCTCAGCCTGCCAACGAAAAAACTCGGCACTGGCGTCTTCTTTGCTGAAACCTTGCTCGATCAACAAAGCATGCAATACACGATCAACACCGGCCCCCAAGGTGGATGCACGGCCACAGATATACAGTCCTGCACCCTTATTCATCCACTCCATCAACTGTTCGCCTCGTTGCTGCAAACGCTCCGTAATGTAACGCTGAACCCCACCATCTCTGGAGAAAACTGTATCCAGATCCGTGATCACATTTGCTGTGACCAGAAACTCGATTTGTTCTCGATACAGGAAGTCTCCATCCTGATACCGGTTCCCGAACAGCAACCATATGGGCCCGGTGCGCCCTGCCGCTGCGCGCTG
The DNA here is from genome assembly GCA_048264005.1 of Marinobacterium sp. Taxonomy (GTDB): domain Bacteria; phylum Pseudomonadota; class Gammaproteobacteria; order Pseudomonadales; family Balneatricaceae; genus Marinobacterium. The sequence goes on along the minus strand of JBLXDP010000002.1, from coordinate 25,609 downwards.
TTCCAAAAAACCTATAAAGGGCGCAATTCCGCAGCCCGTGGCCACCAAAATCAGCGGCTGTTCGGTATCCTGAGGCGGATTGAAGCCAGGGTGAGAAACTATCTCCACATCACGGTGTTCGCCCAAGGGCCAATTGAGGCACAGCTCACTACTTCCCAGCCCAAGGACCTCGTCTCCCTGCTCGTTTTGATAGCGCAACAGACCAACGGTTAAGCGTATCCGCCCAGGACTGATGTCAGACGAAGAACCGATAGAGTAGGTTCTAGGCTCCATACCTGGCTGTGGCTGTATCTGCAACAAGTCCCCCGGTGAAAAGCGTGTTTGTTCTGGTACATCCAATATCAGGCAGAAACTATCAGGGCTTTCTTCATCGACCACATGATTCAGTTGAACACGCTCAACAAGTTGGGCCACACAAATTTGACGCTGAACATCAATCGTCTGTTTTTGTAACGGCCAGTGGTTAAGCCCGGCAATACGCTGCAACCATTGAGACCAAATCGCTGAAGGGTCTCCATCTACCTCCTGAAGCGGTAAACGTTCGACTGCACCTGCTCCAATCAAGGCGCTACGCAGTTGATGGCCACCCTTGCAGAAGTGATTATAGCGACGGTCGCCCAACGCCAGCAGGCTAAACTCAACATTTTCCAGTTGACGGTTTTTGAGAGTTTTAAGCCAACCTTTAGCAATATCAGGAACATCGCCATCACCCGTCGTCGCACAAATAACCAGTACCTGTTTATAGCGCTGCCAGACATCAGGCTTGAAGGCAGAGATCGAACCCTGATCGGCCTTGATCCCCGCCTGCTCCAATGCGCCCGCAGTGCTATTCGCAAGTCCCTGAGCAGTACCTGTTTGACTGGCAAACACGACCAGAACATCAGACCCGGCACTGACCTTGCTGCTCTTGGCCAGTCTTTGACGACGCATCCAATTAATTGTGCCCGTCAGCGTAAGTCCCAGCACCAGACTAGCGGCTAAAACGTTAAACACACCCGAAACCCAACCGGCCCATAATCCTTCATGGAGCTGCTTGGGTAAATTGGATTCAATGTCGACTGGAGTAACCTGACCGCCACTCACAACCAATGCGTGTTCAGGCAGGGTAATCAATACAGATCCTGCCTTAAACCGACTGGCACCAAGCATCTCGGACAGATCATAACGCTCAGCCGCAAGCTCGATTCCCTGGGCAAGATGGGTGGCACCAACCCCTCTCTGGATCCCCAGGTCAGGTCGGCCTACATGAAGAGTCATCAGCACCGCAGTCAGGGGCAGTAGCAACGCCAAGGGAAGTAGCCAAACACCCAGCCACTGATGCCAACCTATAAGCGAACGACTGAACTTCGGCCAACCCAAGAGTACACCTGCAACCATGATCACAAGCATCGTGTAGGTTACCCACTCCACCAACCAGCCGGCATCGAGTAGCAGATCCTTGTGCAACTCCTTCACCCAGCCAAAGAACGCTGCCGAAACATCTTCAGCAGAGCCCACACGCTCAGCGTTACCAAGTTGATACTCCCCCACACCCGGGGCGCGCCAAGTCCCATCAACATCACTGCGCTCAATAGAGCGGACATTCCCGTCCGAGGAAGCGAAAGCAATTAGCTGAACAAGCTCTGATGTATTAACACTGCCCCTGTAAGCAGGAGGGCCAAGATCATCAACAATCGGCTTGAATGCCAGCACGACACCCGTGAGGGTAATCAATACAAATAAAGGTGTGAGGAGCAACGCCAGCCAGCGATGTACCTGCAATAAATACGTTCTCATTGAACTGCCATCCATAGATTTCATTAGCTTGAATCAGCAGATGTCATCTTATATTGGCCATGCTTAAACAAGGGTTAAATTAGCGTAAAGATATGTAAACAGCTCAGAGACTGAATGCACAGAAAACATACAAACAAAGATGTATAGATGAAGTAAGGGGCCTTATGAGGTAAACTGGGTCTCAATTTTTGGACCAGTATTGAGAATTTTTAGCTATGGCAAGACGCACTAAAGCCGAAGCTGCGGCCACACGAGAGGCACTCATTGACGCGGCTGAAGAGATGTTTCTGGAGCATGGCGTTGCCCGCACGTCTCTGGAGCAGGTTGCTCGACATGCGGGCATGACTCGCGGTGCCTTGTACTGGCATTTTAAGGATAAAGCCGACTTGGTCAAAGCTATGTTGGAGCGCGTCCACCTGCCCTTCCAGGATCTGTTTGATCAAGTAGATAGTGTCTGCCCCCAGGCATCGCCACTGGATACTATTCGTGCCGCCTGTGTGAATGGCCTCGTGCAGCTGGAGACCCCACAAAAAATCCGTGTGCACACTATCCTCACCTATCGTTGTGAATTTTTTGGCGATATAAATCCACAAGAAATGGAGCGTGAGATCGCGGGAGAGATTTTCGATGTTCTGCAGCGCTATTTTAAAATGGCTGAAGAACAGAGCCAGCTCAAGAACGTATCCGCCGATATCGCTGCAGAGATGCTGTATGCGCTTCTTTCCGGTCTGTTTCACACCTGGATCAGGCAACCGGAGGTGTACTCCATTTCTGACCACGGCCGGGTGCTCATCGATAACCTGCTCAACCTTATCGGTGGCGCTAAAAGCACCCACTGATTCTGAATTTCAGCTACCAAAAAGGGCGCCTGAGCGCCCTTTTCTACATCTGCCTACCGGCCCATCAATTTACCGCTTTATCAGCATGTTCAGAGGATGAGCGTTTGCCCTGCATCCATTCAGATACCGATGCAATCATCGCGTAGAACGTAGGCACAAAGCAGCTACCGATAATGGCAACGGAGGCCATGCCCATGGAAACCGCAGTACCAATATGGTGACTGCTGGTATCACTGGCGCCTGTGGCCAGTGCCAACGGAATGGTACCGAGGATGAATGCCAGTGACGTCATGACGATCGGGCGGAATCGCAGTTCAGCAGCGATTACAGCCGCTTCACGGATTGATTTGCCGAACTCACGGCGTTGCAGCTCGGCAAATTCCACGATCAGGATAGCGTTTTTCGCCGCCAAACCTACGACCACCAACACACCGATTTCAACATAGACACTCACCTCGAGGCTACGCATCATGATGCCGCCAATCGCGCCGAAGAAAGCGAAAGGTGTCGCTGTCAAAACCGCCAGCGGCAGAGACCAGCTTTCATACTGAGCCGCCAGAATCAGGAACATCATCAGGATACCGAAGCCAACAGCCAAAGCTGCTGTATTGCCCACGGTTGTTTCCTGATAGGCCGTACCGGTCCAGCCCATCCCCCAATCGCTGCCCAAGGTTTCCTGTACAACTTCTTCCATCGCAGCAACTGCCTGACCAGAACTGTATCCGGCTGCAGGGCCACCCTGGAACTGAGCACCCAGGTAAACACCAAATCGGGATACCACGGCAGGCGCAACCTGACGCTGCAGTGTCACCAGTTCAGACAACGGCAGACGTTCGCCATTACTGCTGCGTACAAAGATGTTTTTCAGGTCATCCGGCTGCTTACGGTATTCATCTTCGTTCTGCAGGAATACCTGGAAGTTACGGTTCTGATAGCTGAAGTAGTTAACAAAGCCATTACCCAGAGTATTGGACAGGGTTGCATTCAGGTCTTCCAGCTTCACGCCGTAACTGAGTGCCTTCTGACGATCGATATCGGCACGGAATGACGGCACGTTCACGTTGAAGGTTGTGAACACACGGTTCAGGGCCGGATGCTGGTTAGCTGCCTGCATGACCTTCACCGATGCCTGATACAGCTCTTCGGGAGAAGCGCCAGCATAGGACTGCAGGTAGCCGGTGAAACCACCGGTAGTCGACAGCCCCATGATCGGCGGCATGTTGAAGGCAATAGCACTACCACCTGGCGTTTGCGCGCCGATTTGCATGATCTGACCAAGCAAAGGATCAACCTTGAGATCACGCTCTTCCCAGGGCAGCAGGCTCACAAACATGACACCACGCGCACTGTTTACGGCACTGGTCAGGATGTCGTAACCCGCAACAGCCGCCACATGCGCTACGCCTGGAATTTCCTGTATCTGCTTGCTGACGTTATCCATGTAAGTGTTGGTACGTTCCAGTGAAGCCGCATCCGGCAACTGAACACTCACCAGCACTATGCCCTGGTCAGTCTGAGGCACCAGAGTGGTCGGTGTATTGGCAAACATCCACCAAGAGCCATAGCTGAAGCCCGCCGCCAGCACCAATGCCAACACCCAACGGCGCACCAGCACGTCAACGATGCGGGTAAACAAAGCGGTCAGTGCACTGAAGCCACGCTCAAACCAGCGCAGGGGTGCATGGAAGGCGTGCATTAACCCGCTTTCCTTCTCACCCGGCTTATGATGTTTGATAAACACCGCCGACAGCGCCGGAGTAAAGGTCAACGCCATCAGCGCCGAGAAGGCAACCGAGATCGCAATCGTCAGGGCAAACTGCTGATAGATCTGACCGGTGAAGCCTCCCAGGAAAGCCACAGGTACAAACACTGCCGCCATGATGAAAGAGGTCGCAATAACAGGACCACCCACCTCTTTCATCGCCATAAATGTGGCATCACGTACACTGATATTTTCATCTTCAGCGAGCACACGCTCGACGTTCTCCACCACCAGGATGGCATCATCTACCACAATACCGATCGCTAATACCAACGCGAACAGTGTCAGTAGGTTCAGCGAGAAGCCCAACAGGTAGAAACCGGCAAAGGTTGCCACCACCGACACAGGCACCACGGACATGGCGATCACCGTGAAACGCCAGTTCTGCAGGAAGACGTACAGGATCACGCCCACAATCAGGAAGGCTTCGATAAAGGTCTGTACGACGGTATCTACGGATGCGGAAATAAACAGTGTGGTGTCATAGGGTACTTCGTACTCCAGTCCCGGCGGGAAACGCTGAGACAACTCTTCTACCTTGGCCTTTACGGCATCAGCTGTTTGCAGTGCATTGGCACCCGGCTGCTGGTTGATAATGATCGGCGCCATGGTGGCGCTATCCAAACGTGCTTCAACACCATAGAAGGAGGCACCCAGTTCGATACGGGCCACATCTTTCAGCAACAGCGAGGAGCCATCAGCGTTGGTACGCAGGTAGATATTGCGGAAATCCTCTGCCGAGGACAGACGGCCACCTGCATTGATGGTGTAGGTATAGGCACCGGGTTCGCCCTGCGGCGTCCCTCCCAGGCTACCTGCAGGAACTTCGGTATTCTGGGCGCGAATGGCCGCGGCGACTTCAGTCGGCGTCAGGTCATACTGCGCCAGTTTTTCAGGGTCCATCCAGACACGCATGGCGAACTCGCCACCACCCAATACCTCGGCAGCACCGACACCTGGGATCTGACGCAGTTCGTCCAGAATATTCAAAGTGGCATAGTTCTGCATGTAAACGTTGTCGTAATCACCTTCAGGTGAGATCAACGCCAAAAGCAGCAGAATGGAAGTAGAACGCTGCTCAACCTTTACCCCTTGCGCACGCACGGAGTCCGGCAGCTGGGACAGAGCACCCTGCACGCGGTTGTTCACGTTTACCGTGTTCAAGTCACCATCAGTACCGATGTTGAATGATACTTCCAGCGTCATCAGACCATTATCAGCACTGGTAGAGGTCATGTAGATCATGTCCTCTACGCCGTTTATCGCTTCGGCCAGAGGGGCTGCGACTGTCTGGGCAACCGTCTCTGCATTAGCGCCGGGAAAGGTCGCCTGCACAGACACACTGGGTGGTACCACGCTCGGGTACTGCTCGATCGGCAACACGCGCAGGCTAACCACCCCGACCAAGGTCAGGATGATCGCCAGTACGGTGGCAAAGATCGGTCGCTTAATGAAAAAATTAGCGAAGTTCATGCGTCATCACCCTGGGGCTCCACCGCTTTAATCGGTGTGCCAGGCTTGATACCGGACGGATCACCGGCAACGACTTGCTCGCCTGACTCCAAACCGCTGAGAATGATCTGCATATCACCCGCCATCTCACCCAGTTCCACGGTACGTGCACGTGCCTTGCCTTCTTCATCGACGACAAACACCTGAGGCCCCATGAGACCCTGTGTAACCGCAATTTCCGGCACGGCAATCACGTTGAAACGCTTCAGTCCCTGAACGCCAACACGCACAAACTGACCCGGCAGGACTTTAGCGCCCGGGTTGGCAAAACTGGCAGAGGCTTGAACGGTGCTGGTTTTCTGGTCGACACGAACGCCTAAGAAGTCCAGCGTCCCTTTCAGCTCGGTACCGGGCTGACCGTCTCCCCCATCGACAGACAGGCTGGCATGAATCAGGTTCAGCTCATCCAGTTCCAGCTGGTTACGCAGTTCAAGTGCATCTTTGAGCGGCATCTGGAAACGAACTTCCAAGGGATCCAGAGGGGTAATGGTGACCAGTTCGGTCCCCGGATTAACCAGGTTACCCAGATTGACCTGGCTAAGACCAATTCGCCCTGCAACAGGTGCTGTTACCTGGGTGTAACCCAGATCAATATTGGCACTGGCCAATGCTGCCTGTGCCTGGGCGACACGCGCACCGGCAACCTGCTGCTCGGCAAGGGCCTGATCGTATTGTTGTTTACTGACGGAGCTGCGTTGCAGAAGTGATTTGTAACGCTCGGCATCACGCCCCGCGCGCGCCAGTTCAGCCCTGGCGCTTTGCAGGTCTGCTTCATGCTGTTTCACCATCGCTTCATATTGTTCCGGCTCAATGGTGTAAAGCACTTGGCCTTTGCTGACCTGATCGCCCTGCTCGAACTGGCGTGTTTGCAGAGTGCCGCTTACACGCGCCACCAGCGTGACTTCATGCTCACTGCGCAGCAGAGAGGAGTAGGCCTTATCCAGTGCAATATCCTGGCGCGTGATAGTCGCGACCTGAGTAGAGACCGGGGGCAGCGTTTGTGCGGGAGCCGCGGCTGACTTTTCTTCTTCAGCACAGGCACTGAGCAACACAGTTGCACCTGCCAGCAGCAAGACACGCCACCTGGATACGATTGCATTCATTACGAGGATCCTAAGAGTTGGTAGACAATGTAAAATTTTACATTCATACATGTATGAATGTAAACAATCCCGACTGTTTTACCCCGATAAAATCGACAGACTGATAAAAAACGCCTACCTCCCCGCTTCTCCTTAATCTAAGGGGCTTCGTGAGCGCCGGGCCAGCTGTCAGGCACCAGAAAACAACGTTCTGCTTCACTCCAGCCAAAGTCCGTCTCTACCAGCCGTGCCAATAAACATGGCTGATTGCATGCCTTACTCTGGTTCAGCCATTGATCGGCTACTGCAATATCAGGCGTTTGTGTCTGTAAATAGGGTCCCAGCCAATCAGGTTTAATCAGTGGCACCCAGCGCTCATCGCTGAACTCAAACTGGCTGTAGTACTGCCAGTGCCCCGTGGGCAAGCTGCCATCAGCCTGTTCCGGTAACGGCAGCTGTTGATTCTGTGGCTGGAATAGATACCCCGGCATAAACACTTTTGGTGCTATCGGCTCATCAAGCCCCTGTCGTTTAAGCAGCGCTGCGCCTTCCTCTGTCAGCGCCATACGTGACTGGTGTTCCAACAGCCGTCGGGTTTTCAGATCCAGTCGATCACGGCTATTAGGGCCATACCAAAGCACCGGCTCTTCTCCCAAGGGCGGGTATCCCAAATAGAACTTCACCGCTATTTCATGATGCTCAAGCGAACCTGTGGCTCGATTACGCACCAGGAAATCCAACTCGCCCAAGGTTCGCTTGTCCGCAATAATTTGTTGGTTCTGCGCCTCGACCTTCCAACCCAGCAAGTCCTCGATCATTACGTGATACAGAACTTCAAAATAGGCGCCCAGCTTTCTCGGCGCCACTTCTGGTTGAAGCAAAACTGGTGTTCTATCCGGGTTTTGGTCCCAAAAGCCAAGACGACACCTCCAATCTTCAGGTAACCAAGTGCCTGGATTAAATGAGCTTTCGCCTCTGTAAAGCTGGGGCGCAGAGCACATCCATGCCAGATGACGAATTTTGGGCGTCCTGTAGATTTCACAGCCCTCTGATATGTTTGTTGCTTTCTCGTTAGTCATACTAATTCTTATAATTGATAATATTTATCATTTGCAATAGTATTTTAGCCCCTGAACAAACGCGCTTTGGCAGCCTGGAGTCTGGATGTGAATTCGGCCGCATCAATACCTGACCAGTCCTTTACCACCAGTGACTTTGTTGCTCTGGGCCGGAAATACGATATCCGCTATTGCTTCCCTGAAACCGGTCAAAGCGCCAACCGCCCTGTCCTGCGGGGCCGTGTAAGCGAACACACACTGGCAACGGGCCTGCATCTGACATTATCCGATGTACAGGTACTGAGCCCCTATGAGTCTCTGTCTACCGGCAAGTCACCGCTGTTTATCTGCTGCGTTTTGGAAGGCCAGCTTCGCCTTTGCATTGGCCGCCAGCAATATGAATTGGCAGCGGGCATGGCACTTTGCCTGTCACTCAAACACACCGATCCTGTGACAGTTTTTCATCAGGCGGGCCAACACCTGCGCACCCTGACGCTCGTCTGCCCCGAAGCGCAGCTTGCTCCAACTCCCTTCTCGGGATTGCTGGAACAACTGAAAACTCTGGATACACCCCACCTATGGCGTCTGATCCCGGAGTTACACCAGCAGCTTAATCAGCAGCCGTTACATCTTCACCCTAGCACTGCTGAGACCTTGATGCTGGAAGGCCTGGCATTACAGCTACTCTCTCAGCACGCAGATCTGAACGCCGAGCCCTCGGCTCACACGGGTAAGAAGCTATCCCCCGCAGAGACCTCTCGCCTCTATGCGTTGCAGGCACAAATCATAGAAGCACCCGAAGCTCCCTATATTTTGCAGGACCTGGCCCAGCAGACCGCCATGAGCGGCACCAGCCTGCGCAATAAATTCCGTGATCTCTTCGGTGAGTCCCTGTTTGACTTCATCCGTCGCCAGAGACTGCTCAAAGCACATGCCTTGCTAAGCTGTGGTCACTCTATTGAGAGGACTGCATATGAATGTGGCTATCGTCATGCATCCAATTTCACCACCGCATTCAAACGCCAATTTGGCTATTCACCAGGTAGTCTTTTACACCCTGCCTGAACGGCTTTCATAACCATTCTGTCATTGCGCATAACCATACGCACTCAATAAATGGAATCATTCTCATTTTCACAAAGCGCAAAAGTTGAGACGCGAATGTTCAAGTACAGCACCCTATCCTCAGCCATCGCATTGGCGACTGCCAGTGCCGTTCTGACCACTATGGCTCATGCTGCAGAAGAGACTGCCGCAACTCAGGACACCCTGGTGATTACAGCCACCGAGGGCGCGACCAAGCTGGAAACACCTCTTGTTGAAACACCTCAGGCTGTCTCGGTAATCAGCCGGGAGGAGTTTGAAAAACGCGGTGCACACAGCGTGCAGCGTGCTGCCAACTACACACCGGGTATTTTCACCAATCAGGTTGGTGCGTCTAACCGTTACGATTATCTGGTGTTACGTGGCTTTTCCGATGGCAGCATCGGCAATACCTATCTTGATGGCCTCAAGCTGATGGGCGATACCAACTCCTACACGGCCAGCGTGATTGATCTCTGGTTTCTGGAAAGCATCGAGGTCGTGCGTGGCCCGGCTTCCGTGCTCTATGGTCGTGCATCCCCGGGTGGACTGGTCGCCTTGAAAAGCCGTAAACCCGACTTCACCTCCGGTGGTGAGGTGCGACTGAGTGCCGGCAATAACAACCACCGCAGCCTGGCGTTTGATCTCACAGGCCCACTCAACGAAGATAAAGGGCTTGCCTTCCGTCTGGGTGGAATTGTCAGTGCAGCTGACACCCAATTTGGCCCTGTTGAAGAGGAGCGCCGTGCACTCACTGCAGCCCTGACCTGGCGAATCTCTGATGCCACTACGCTGGAATTGATGGGGTATCTGCATGATGAGCCTGAGGGTGGCTATCACTCCGGTCTGCCCCATGAAGGCACTGTGGTTGATTACAATGGCCGCCGGATCAGCAATACCTTCTTTGAAGGTGAGGACGACTACGATAAGTTCGACCGTTCCCAACAGTTGTATGGTTACTCTCTGGAACACCATTTCAACGATCGCTGGACCTTCCGCCAAAAGGCGCGTCACCTGAGCTCTGAAATCGAGAACCAGCAGGTGTATGCCTACGGTTGGGCCAATGAAAACGAGCTGACCCGCTACTATTCGGGGGGCGAAGAAGACTTGTCAGCCTGGACTCTGGACAACCAGCTTGAAGGCTTCCTGACCCAGGGCAACACTGAACACCGTATTCTGGTCGGTCTGGATTACCAATATCGCAATAATGACGTCAACTGGCCGTCGGGTTCCTTTGCCAACATCAATCCCTTTGACCCCGTATATGGCACAGGACCGACCGCACTCTGGCCCGCAACGGTAGAAGAACACCGCTTGAAGCAGACCGGTGTTTACCTGCAGGATCAGATCACTCAGGGTAACTGGCGTTTTGCCCTTGGTGGTCGTTACGATCAGGTTGAAATTCGTACCAAGAGTATCAGCTCCGGTACCACCAGCGAGCTGGATGAAGGACAGTTCAGCGGACGTTTGGCCGCACTTTACCTGATGGACAATGGCCTGGCACCTTACGCCAGCTACTCCACAGGCTTCACCCCCACCAGCTTTGTCGATGCCAATGGTGACCTGCTGCAACCGATGGAAGGCAAGCAGTATGAAGTAGGTGTGAAGTATGAGCCCGTTGGCGGCAACAGCAGCTATAACGCCGCCCTCTTCCATATCACCCAGAGCAATATTGCGACCAAGGAGCAACCGACCGACCCCTATCGTGCCATTGGTGAAATCGAATCTCAGGGTGTAGAGCTGGAAGCTCGCACGGCTTTGAGCAACGCTGTGGCCTTGAATGCCAGCTACAGCTACACGGATGCTAAGTACAGCAAAAGTGATGACGGCAACCAGGGCAATGCGGTGATCTACTCGCCTAAGCACCAGGCCAATCTATGGCTGGATTATCGCCTTAATGCCCTGACATCGTCAGTCGGCGTACGTCACTATCGGGATATTCAGACCGACCGTGCCAATACACACACCTTGCCGAGCTATACGCTGGTCGATATGGCGCTGCATTATGATTTGGGTCGACTGGGAGATGGAGATGCCTACGTCCAACTGAACGTAAACAACCTGTTTGACAAGGAGTACGTGGCCTCCTGTAACTCGCTGGAGTTCTGCTATTTCGGTGCAGAGCGCAGCATCAAAGCCAGTTTTGGCTACAGGTTCTAATTCTTAGAGAACCTGTCGCAGCGGTCGGCGGGCCGCTGCGTTTTCAAAAACGACTCTCAGAACTGGCGCTGACGTTCGTAGACACTCAGACTAACCGCAGTGCCCAAATTCAAAGACTCAATCAGTCCTGCCCCCGGAATGGTAAACGCCTGAGCATTCAGCTGCTGCAGCTGTTCACGCGGGACACCTCTGGCTTCATTCCCGAACAGGTAGCAATCGCACTGTTTGAACGCGTCCGAAGCCAATGCCTCACCCTGCATATCCAGGCAGCCAATGTTCTCATACCGATCAGCCAGGCTCTCCAGGCTTACATCCAACTCCAAAGGCACATGAAAAATCGCCCCCATGCTGGCCCGAATTACTTTGGGGTTAAACGGATCAACACTGCCGGGGCTCAGCAGACAACGGTAACCGCCAAACCAGGCCAGCGTTCTCAGAATAGTGCCCAGGTTACCCGGGTCCTGAATTTCATGAAAATAGACGGCTACTTCCTTGCCGGTAGACACTGGCTGAATTGCATCCATTGGAAGCAACGCAACAATACCCTGAGGGCTTTTGGTCGCACTGATCGCTGACATCTGTTTGCCGGTCACAGGATGTACCACGAAGTCGGTCTGCCATTCGGAGTAATCATCCGTCAGGTAGAGTTCGGCAGCCGCCAGGCTAGGCTGATGGGAAACGGCCTTCTGAAGCTCAAGTACCAGATGCTCACCTTCCACAAGACAGTAGCCGGTCTCTGAGCGGAACTTCTTCTGCTGCAGCTTTTTGATCAGATCCAGTTTCATCCCTACTCACCACCTGCCTATAAACAAATCACATGCAGAAAAAGTATCACATACCTATTCCGCGAAGGCCGAAGTATAGTGACTCCTCCAACTAAAGTCAGGACGCATTCTATCGATGCCACCGTTGACATGTTCAGGACCCCACTCTAATTTAGAGTCTTGCGTTTAGTAGTAAACTAGCGACGCTGCATGACAGTCCCCCACTGTTGAATACCGCAGCATCCTGCCAGCAGTAGTTGGAGCCTTTGGAAAGGCTTATCGTCTGCATTCGAGCCAGAGCAGACTGCATCTAACCCTTTTAGCGCTGAACGTCTATGCAAACTGAAGCGACAGGCACCATGAAAACAGTCTGGCTTTGTTGCCCGCTATTCCGACAGTTAGTCGGCCAGGGAGGGCTATGATCCATCGTAGAAGAGGCCTTGGACTGACTGCCAAAACCCTGGGCATCACGCTGATGATCCAGGCGCTCATTATTGTCGCCACGCTGACCATGAGCCGCTCTTTTGAGCAACTTCAGAGCCAAACTCAAGACTTGGCGACCACCGAGATGGAAAATCTCATGATCTCTGTCCGCCTGGTGCAACAGTCCGAATCCCTCAGCAGCCTGGGTGCACGTCTGGCCAGTGCCAATAGTCATGCCAGCCGCCGCCGCGCATTGGTTGAACTCACCGACCGCACGACTTGGGTCACCCAACTCACCTCGCAATTGGAACGCATTGGGCTTAGCACCAATTTGATACACCAGATGCAAAGCTCTCAGGCCCACCTGAAAACAAACATTCAGGACCTTAATGAGCGTATCACTGAGCGCATAGACGGTAACAACGACGACGGACTCTTGCGGCAAATATCATCGCTTACCCATAACAATCAGGAACTGGCCGGACAGCTGTCGATACTGGCCGGGTACTTTTCCGCCACCATGCGCCAACAGCTCGCTGACAAGAGTGAACATTTGGCCAAAGACGTGGAAAGCCAGCAGCAGAACCTGCTGGCGACCTGCGTAGTGGTGCTGATTTTCACCATGCTGGCAGGCCTGTATCTCGAATTCCGCGTTGTACGTCGTATCCTCAACCTTGAGCGCCTGGTCAGCTCACCGGTTGTTGATATCACCAAGTTCGACACCCGAGAGTCCGATGAGATTTCCAGCCTGTCGAACACTGTCCGCTCCTACGTTCAGCGGATTCAATTGCATGAAGCTCAAATGCAACAGGCTCACGAAGAAATGACCTATCTGGCCGAACATGACTCCTTGACCGGACTGGCCAACCGGCGTCATTTCCATGCGGCTGCACGCAGGATGCTTCGACAGGTGAGTCAACCTGTATGCGTCGCCATCGGTGACATCGACCATTTCAAACAGATCAATGACCGCTTCGGGCATGCGGCAGGGGACCAGGTCTTGATCAAGTTGTCTCACCTGCTCGCAGATGGCCTCAGGGAAAGCGATGTACTTGCACGTTTCGGTGGTGAAGAGTTTGCAATTATTTTGCCCGTCGGTTCGCTGGCTGATGGGCAAAACGTACTCAATAAATTGCGCGACCAGATAGCCAAACATCCTCATGTCCCTGATAGCACCACAAGCCTTACCATGAGCTTTGGTGTGGCACTCATCGATAGCACCACCGTCAGCACTGAAACAACCGACGACACAATCGAAGCCTTACTCGATAGCGCCTTGGGTGCTGCGGATCGAGCACTCTACAACGCCAAGCACCAAGGGCGAAATCAAGTGGTAGTAGCACCGGAGACCGTATATGCGCAGGCTATTTAGTAAGACCTTTGCCCTGACCTTCAAGCAGCTGGGGCTGCTATTCGTTTCCTTGTTGTTCCTCGCACTGCCCGCACATGCCGACGAGCATATCCGCGTGGGCATACAGCTTGAGCCGCCCTCTCTGGACCCGACCAGCACACCTGCAGCGTCTGCCGGAGAGATCACCTGGTGCAATATTTATGAAGGCCTGACTGTTGTTGATGGTGAAGGCAAACTCAAACCGCGTTTAGCCAAGGAGTGGCAGGTTTCAGAAGACGGGCGCACTTACACTTTTACCTTGCATAAGGGCATTACCTTTCATGATGGCAGCGACTTCAACGCCGAAGTAGCCGCCTTTTCATTACAACGCATCCTGGATGCAAACAGTAAAAACCCCCAGCGACAGTGGTTTGAGCAAGTTAACAGCATTACCGTGGAAAACGATTACACGCTCGTGATACACCTGAGCAAGCCAGACTCAATGCTGCCCTTTGCTTTATCGCTCACCGCTTCGGTCATGGTTCACCCGGATTCTGTGAGCACAAATGGCGAGCATCCGGTAGGAACAGGACCCTTCATCTTGGCCAAATGGGACAAGGGCAACTCGCTTACACTGAAGCGTAACCCAAACTACTGGGGTGAATCGGCACACCTCGAACAAGCGACCTTTGTTTTCATGAAAACCTCTGCCGGTACCGAAAACGCGCTGGCTGAAGGGCTGGTTGATGGATTGTTGAGTGTCACGCCCACAGGCAATCGCTTTGCCATCCGCCCTGACTACCACATGATTACCAGAACCCGCCAAAGCAAAATGATTCTGGCCATCAACAACGCCCGGCCACCCTTCAATGATCTGCGTGTACGACGTGCGCTCTCGCATGGCCTGGACCGCAAGTCCGTCAGCCAGATATACGGCCCTCAATTCCAGCCTCACCAGATAGGTACGCACTTTTCACCTTCGCACCCGGCTTATGTAGACCTGGTCGACCGTTACCCATACAACCCTGAAGAAGCTAAAGCCCTGCTTAAGGAAGCAGGCGTTGCTCCCGGGCACCTTGTAAAGATATCCGTTCCACCCACAGATTATGGACGTGACGGCGGCTTGATCGTAGCTGACAATCTGGAAGCCATAGGCTTCAAGGTTCAACTGGAACTGCTCGACTGGCCCGGTTGGCTCGATCAGGTATACAGCCGTAAAGACTATGATCTTGCGCTGATCATGCACGTTGAGCCCATGGATCTGAATATTTATGCGCGTGATGACTATTACTACAACTACGATAACGCGACCTTTAAACAGATCTGGCAGCAGGTCATGAATGCACGTACGGATGAAGAACAGAATCGCTTCCTGGGCGATGCCCAACGCCAGATTACCGAGGATGCCGTGAATGTTTTTCTGTTTATTCGACCTGAGCAAAACCTGATGGACCGACGGATTGCCGGCATTTGGACCAAAACCCCGATTCCTTCATTCGTATTGGAAGATATTCGCTGGACCGACGCTAAATAGCTCAACAAGGCTGTGCAACTGGCAGCTCTGGGCCCTGCCACGTACAATACGGCATTCAGTCACAATGATGGTTTGCGAAATACACTATGGCCCGTTCCAAAAGCAGCGCCCGTTGGCTCAAAGAGCACGTCAACGACCCCTTCGTTAAACAGGCTCAGAAGGATGGTTATCGTTCCCGCGCCAGCTACAAGCTTCTGGCACTGAACGAGAAGGACAAGCTGATCAAGCCCGGCATGCTGGTGATCGACCTGGGTTCTGCACCGGGTGGCTGGTCCCAGATCGCCACTGAACTGGTGGGTGAAAAAGGCAAGGTGATCGCATCCGATATCCTGCCGATGGACGCCCTTCCCGATGTGGACTTCATTCAGGGTGACTTCACTGAAGAAAGTGTCTTCAACGAGATTATGGGCGTGATTGCCGATCGTCCTGTCGATGTGGTGATTTCCGATATGGCACCCAACCTGAGCGGCGTTGCCTCTGCCGACCAGGCGGGCTCTATCTACCTGATCGAATTGGCGCTGGATATGGCCCAGCAGGTCCTGAAGCCCAAAGGCAGCTTTGTTGCCAAAGCTTTCCAGGGCGAAGGTTACGAAGAGTTCGTCAAGGAAGTGCGCAACCACTTTGATAGCGTTGTGATTCGTAAACCGGAAGCATCCCGCGCCCGCTCACGTGAAGTCTATGTTGTTGGTCGAGGCTTCAAGAGCTAACAAACTCTATCTCAGGCATTCCTCAAGGGTGCCTGTGCTTACCTGTGCATCCCTTGATCCATGCCCTTCATTGATATCCCCGTTCAGATTTAAGCTCTGTTTAATCTTGGTCTGCTCATATGCCAAGGTGCATTTTCAGGATGAACGGGGCTATTCATGTCAAACAAAAGCTGTGTCGAGAACGGGTCAAAGCCTGGGTTTCGCCTGTCTCTTTCCCTGCGCTTTCTCTTATTCGGCGTAGGTATATTGCTTGCCAACGGGCTGTTACTCTCTTCGAAGACAGACCAGATAATCGAAACTGCCTTTCTCCATCAGGCTGACCAGAAAATTCACCTGTATCTCGACCAGGTAAAACGCAGCCTGGAGACCGGCAGACTAACCCCGACGGATACCTCTTTTCAGGAAGAAGTTCTGTACCTGAACCAGCA
This sequence comes from Marinobacterium sp., assembly GCA_048264005.1. Classification (GTDB taxonomy): domain Bacteria; phylum Pseudomonadota; class Gammaproteobacteria; order Pseudomonadales; family Balneatricaceae; genus Marinobacterium. The sequence continues at coordinate 9,151 of JBLXDP010000002.1, read as the reverse complement.
TCCTTTTTTCAGCTCTCAGCTACATGTCATTTCGCTTTATTTGTTCAACCGCCAAGGCGATATCATTGCACACAGCCACGGGAAGCACGTTTCCAAGGACATGTCCCCAGACTCGCCCTATTTCGCGGTACTTAATAGCCTGCAACCATCCCTGGGACAGGAACACGAACTCAATACTGAAACAGGTGCTGTAAAAGGGGATTATCTTTTGCCGCTGACGCTACCAGATGGCACTGAAGCAGGTATCGAAGTGGAGGTTGATATAACCGGACTTACAGAGGCAATCAGTAATTTTGATGCCCCGTTCGAGCAATCCATGTGGATTTCAGTAAGTCTCAGCAGTCTGCTGATGCTGGTTGTCCTGGGCGGGCTCATCTACCTGCGCCTGACCAAGCCCATTGAGCAACTTCATCTAGTGATTGAAAAGCTATCGGCTGGTGATTTAGACCAGAGGGTTACCTTAAAAGCCCGTGATGAAGTCGGGCAATTGGGGGCAGGCATCAACCACCTTGCAGACAGCGTTCAATTACTGCTTAAAGAGCAGGATGAAACTTACATGGCGGCCCTGAGCTCACTTGCGCAGGCATTACAGGCCAAGGACCCTTATACAGCGGCACATTCTGGCAGAGTATCACGCTATGCGGTTCGGCTCGGCCAACAGATAGGCCTGGAGACTTCTGAGCTTTCGCTTTTGAAAAAGGGCGCTCTGATGCATGACCTCGGCAAAATCGGTATTCATGACAACATTCTTAACAAGCCTTCTGCCCTGACGGATGAGGAATATCGGGAGATGCAGAAACACCCGATCATGACAGCCGATATCATGAAACCGCTCAAACGTTTTAAAGCTTTTGCCGAGATAGCAGCCTGGCATCATGAGCGATGGGATGGAAATGGCTATCCCGACGGGCTCAAGGGAGAAGAAATTCCCTTGCTGGCCAGAATTGTAGCCATTGCAGATACCTGGGATGCAATGACAGGTGATCGTGTTTATCGACCCGGCATGTCTACACAAAAAGCACTATCAATTCTGGAAGCAGAGCAGGATTCGGGGCAATTTGACCCGGATTTGATTCGGGCCTTCATTGCAATGGTCAAATCCGAACTGCCAAGCGTATCCCAAGAGCAAAGGTCGGACATATCATCGTTGGTTAGCTGATACTACTGGCGCTTAATCAGCTGTCGCCCGGCAAAGCGACAGCTGATACACACTCGTCAATCGAACGGCTGAGGTTTAGGCGTTGCATCAACCGACGGTGGCAAAATCGGCATCAGAAACTGGGGCTGTTCTCCCGTCAGCGTTTTCAGGAAAGCCACAATCTTGGCATTTTCTTCATCCGAGGATTGACGACCCAACTGCAACCGCCCCATCACATCAACCGCCTCTGTCAGGCTAGCCGCTTCACCGTCGTGAAAGTACGGGTAGGTCATCTCGACGTTACGCAAAGTCGGGACTTTGAAGGTAAATCGAACCACATCTTTGCCGGTAACCGCAGCACGCCCTTCAACCTCATTGTTGGTCTGATACGGCTCTACCAGGCCCATTTTCTGGAAGGAGTTTCCGCCCACAGCTTCGCCGTTATGGCAGGCCACACAGCCACTGCTCTTGAACAGCTCGTAGCCTTCCTGCTCATACCGGCTGATCGCACTTGTATCTCCAAGTAACCACTGATCAAAGCGCGAATTCGGCGTCACCAGCGTCTTCTCGAACTCGGCAATGGCATCGGTGATACGGTCAATACTTACCTCCTTGCCACCAAATACCAGGGTGAAGTCACGTACATAGGCCGGAATCGAAGCGATCACATCCACGGCCAATGTATGTGAAGACGCCATTTCGCCGGGGTTGGCAATCGGGCCTCCTGCCTGCTCTTTAAGATCGGCCGCGCGACCATCCCAGAACTGCGCCACATTCAGGCTTGAGTTCAGCACCGTGGGCGAGTTGATGGGGCCCTGTTGCCACTTGTCACCGATTGAAGTTTTAAGGTTATCCGTTCCCCCCATGCTCAAGTTATGGCATGAGTTACAGGAAATGAATCCCGATTTGGACAGACGTGGATCAAAGTACAGTTTCTTGCCTAACTCAGCCAACCCCAGATTAACTTCCTTGACCGGTTGAATGGGCTGGATCGGCTCTTCGGCTTGCACGTTGATGGAAAAGGCAGCGACCGAGCCGCCTAACAGTATGGTTTGCAGGTAGTCATTGATACGCATAACGGTGCTCTCCCATTGCACTGTTGTTGCATCGAAGGGCTCCAGAACGGCGCCCGGCATACTGCATGCAATCCGTTGACACCACACTCCTGATCAACAGATGTACAGAGCAAGTCTAGTCCCCCACATCCGAGATGAAATAGATCTGGCGCAAAGCAGCTGATTACACCTGGCTCCAAACCTCCCCCAATGGCCAGCTTGCACCTGCCTGTGCCCCTGTACCTATCTGTAGGGACAGACAGCCTAACCCTCTGTTTTTAGTATGAAGACCATAATCATAAGGAGAACGACATGGCTCATCTAAGACCCCTGGAAAATCATGAAGTGGATCAGGAACTGCGCGATATGTTCACGCACTACGAGAACACCCGTGGTTTTTGTCCCAATAGTGTTAAAACCATGGCGCGTCGCCCCAATATTTCCAAGACCTTCGGCAAGTTGAACCAGGTCATTTTGTATGAAGGTACAGTGGCCGAAGAGTTGAAAATGCTGGTTGCACTGGCGTCCAGCCTGGCATCCGGCTGTCGCTACTGCCAGTCTCACATGACCAACCTGTCCAGTATCTACAAGGCACCGGATGAAAAGATCGCGGCGATTTGGGAGTTTGAAACCAGCGAACTGTTCACCGATGCCGAACGTGCCGCCATTGCGCTCGCGTTGAAGGCCGGCACCCTGCCAAACGATGCCTCATCGGAAGACTTTGACGAGCTGAAGAAGCATTTCGACGAAGGACAGATCGTTGAGATCGTAGCCACCATCGCACTCTTTGGTTATCTCAATCGCTGGAACGATACCATGGCGACGGAGCTTGAAGAGTTCCCTGCACAGGTCACCGAGCGTGCGGTTGGCCACCAGGGCTGGGAAGCCGGAAAACACGGCTAAACAAGGGTGCATGACATGACGATTCAACAGGTTACAGACGCCGATTTTCAGGCAACCCTGACAGCGGCAGATCGCCCCGTCCTGCTGGATGTGTGGGCCCCTTGGTGCGGACCCTGCAAGATGGTAGGCCCCGCCATCGAACGGTTGGCTGTAAAAGATCCCGGTCGCATTCAGGTCGCCATGGCCAATATGGAAGTGTTTGAGCAGTCGGCTGCCGACCTTGAGATCAAGAGTACCCCGACGCTGATTCTGTTCAAGAATGGCCAGGAAGTCGCGCGCCGCTCAGGCGCCATGATGGAAAGCCAGATAGCCAATTGGCTCAATCAGAATTCATAAGCCCGAGGCCAGCTCTACTCTGCGGGCACTAACCCGCAGAGATCAGGCGCCTGTCAGGCAGAGCGCAAAAAGTTCGTTTTGACTTGAGATATTCAATCGCCCATAAGCACGCTTGCGATAGGTCAGCACACTCTGGAGCTTGATCCCCAGATCCAGCGCGATGCCATCAGAGCTCATGCCCAACAGCACTCTGGAGCAGACCTCTTTTTCGCGCTGACTGAGGCTGTCGTCCAGCTTGCTCAGCCGTTTGATGAGCATCTCAATCTGGGCGTCACGCGTCATAAAGCTGGAAAGCGAACCGGCCAGGCGAGCATGTTTGACCACAAAACTGGCCAACAAGGGCGCCATCTCAATAAACGCTTCAATACCTGAATCCGGGAAAGGCGTGCGGTTGCGAAACAGATTGAGGCAATAGAGTCCCTTATCCGCTTTTACAAGAATAGAGAACCGATCCACGATCCCCATCTTGTCATACCAAAGACGCCGATAGCCCTGATCACTGATCTCTTCCTGTCGCAGCCGTCGAGTAATGATCTGATACTCATACTGAAACGCCTGCAGAAACTCCTTGTTCGGGTCCAGGCGGTAGTAGATGGTCAGATAGAGTTGCTGCATTTCGGGCGTGATTGCCAAGGTTTCATCGTTGGCAGACAGGATATAGGTAACTCTGTCCTGCTCTTCGAGATGCACCAGAGACAAGTGATTAACTTCACAGATGTCGCCAAGCACCCTGAGCAGCTGATCGGAAAAACCAGGACCACCCAGCTCCAGAACTAACTGCGGCAAGCCATGTTCAGAATTAAGCACAATCCGCTCAGCTCTCTAATCCATCATCCGATTTTCAACCCGCTGACCAGTCTTAATAGATCCGAATCAGTACCACACCCGCGATCAAGAACAGCACGCCGAGGATGCGGCCCCAATTGATATCGTGTTGCGGGAAGGTCGCCCAACCGTAATGGTCGAGGATAACGGACATGATCAGCTGCCCTGCTACCAGCAATGCCATCATGGTTGTGGCACCAATGCGCGGTGCCAGAACAGCTCCGGTAAACACAAAGGAGGCGCCCATAAAACCGCCGGTCCAGGCCCACCAGGGTACCTGCTTGAGTTCTGAGAGGGCTGGCACTTCTTGTCGCATGGCAATCGCCAGACACAGAAGTGCAACGAAACCAACGGCGAAAGACACCAGAGAGGCCCAGACGACTCCATTGCTATGGATGGCCAGGGTGCTGTTCACACCCGCTTGCATCGGCATAAACATACCGACGACAAGGGCCAGTACCAGCCAGAAATAGAGCATCGAGCCTCCTTTCGTGCTCGGAGTGTTAACGACGGGTCAGATAGACGCCGCACTCCAGATGATCTGTATAAGGGAACTGGTCAAAGATCGCGAACCGCTCCAGCTTATGCGTTTTGCTGATCTGCTTCAGATTAGCGTGCAGTGTCTCCGGATTACAGGAGATATACAGAATATGTTCGTATTCGCAGATCTGCTCAACCGTGTGCTCATCCAGACCACAACGGGGCGGGTCCACCAGCACAGTGGTGAAGTTGCACTCTTCCAAACCCAGACCCTGTACCTTGCGGCTGGTCTTCTCGCCTTTCAGGATCAGTGACAGATCTTCAGACGGCATGCGCAGTACATCGATATTGTCGATGCCGTTTTCCTGGATGTTCCACTCGGCAGAACGCACGGAGACCTTGGAAATCTCGGTCGCCACTGCACGGCGGAAGTTCTGCGCCAGCGGCAGCGTGAAGTTACCGTTACCGCAGTAGAACTCAACCAGATCACCACCAGCATGTGCTGTGGAATCGATGGCCCACTCAATCATCTTCTCACACACATGGCCGTTAGGCTGGGTAAAGCCGTTCTCGGTCTGCTGGTAGCGATAGGTTTTACCCTTGATGTTGAGTTCTTCGACAACGAAATCGCGATCCAGCAAGATTTTCTGCTTGCGCGCACGACCAATGATCTCGATGTTGAACTGCTCACGCAGAGGCTTAACATGCTCAACCCATTCGTCATCCAACTGACGGTGGTACAGCAGGCTGACCAGCAGCTCGCCAGACAGGGTGCTGAGGAAGTCGACCTGAAACAGTTTGAAACGCAATACAGGATCAGGGCGGATCACGTCCAGCAGCTTGAACATCACGTCATGGATGCGTTCCGACACCATCGGGCAGCTGTCCAGACGCACAGGTGTCTTCTTGTCACCATCAAACATCACATAATAGAGGTCATCGCCATCATGCCAGGTGCGGAATTCCGCACGCAGACGGTAGTGCTCGGGTTGAGAAGTAAAGACTTCTACTTCGGGCAAATTAAACTCGGCAAACTGTGCCTCAATGCGAGCCTGCTTCTCGGCCAGCAGGGCGTCATACTTTTCAGGCTCCACACGGGAAAGGGGCATCGGCGACCTCTATACTTGGTGTCATTCAATCATGAACAGGATTCAGGGCGGCGAATTCTAGCATAGCCGCCGTCAGCCTTCATTCGGGGATCAATCACGCGTAGAATGATCCCCTTTATTTTTCGTTCTCAACCGACTCAGAGCCAACGATGACCGACAGCAAGCGCAAGATTCTTGTCACCAGTGCCCTGCCCTACGCCAATGGCCCCATCCATCTGGGCCATCTGGTCGAGTATATCCAGACCGATATCTGGGTTCGTTTCCAGAAACAGCGTGGTCATAACTGCACCTATGTATGTGCCGATGATGCCCACGGCACTCCGATCATGCTTAAGGCCGATCAGCTGGGTAAAAGCCCGCAGGAACTGATCGACCAGGTCAGCGCGGAGCACCAGCGCGATTTCGCCGGTTTCATGGTCAACTTCGACAACTACTACTCCACCCATTCGGAGGAGAATCGTCAGTTCTCGGCCTTGATCTACGAACGCCTGCGCGATGCCGGTCATATCAACCGCCGCACTATCACCCAGGCGTACGACCCGGTTAAGAACATGTTCCTGCCGGACCGCTTCATCAAGGGCGACTGCCCCAAGTGTAGCGCCAAAGATCAGTACGGTGATTCCTGTGAAGCCTGTGGTGCAACCTACCAGCCCACCGAGCTGAAAAACGCCTACTCTGCCATTTCCGGCGCCACCCCGATCGAGAAGGAATCCGAGCACTTCTTCTTCAAACTGGGTGACTTCGAAGAGTTCCTGCGCAGCTGGGTAAACGAGCACGTACAGAGCCAGATGATCCACAAGCTCAACGAGTGGTTCGAGTCCGGTCTGCAGGAATGGGACATCTCACGTGATGCACCTTACTGGGGCTTCGAGATTCCGGACGCACCGGGCAAATACTTCTACGTCTGGATGGACGCACCGATCGGTTACATGGCCAGCTTCAAGAACTGGTGTGACAAGAACGGCGTTGATTTCGACGAATACTGGAAAGAAGGTTCCGATACCGAGCTGTACCACTTCATCGGCAAGGACATCGCCTACTTCCATACCCTGTTCTGGCCGGCTGAGCTGAAAGGCGCAGGTTTCCGTACCCCGACTGGCGTATTCTGCCACGGCTTCCTGACGGTCAACGGTCAGAAAATGTCCAAGTCTCGCGGTACCTTCATCATGGCCGAGACCTACCTGAACCACCTGCAGCCGGAATACCTGCGTTACTACTTCGCGGCCAAACTGGGTTCCGGTATCGACGACATCGACCTGAGCCTGGACGACTTCCGCCTGCGCGTGAACGCCGACCTGGTCAACAAGGTCGTCAACATCGCCAGCCGTTGCGCCGGTTTCATCAAGAAGAAGTTTGATGGTCAGCTGGACACCACTCTGGCGAACCCGGAGCTTTACCAGGAAGCCGTTGCGCTGGCCGACGTGGTAGCCGATGCCTACGAAAAGCGTGAGTATGGCCGCGCCATGCGTGAAATCATGCACCTCGCGGACAAGGCTAACCAGTACATCGATGCGGCCGAGCCTTGGGTTATGGCCAAGCAGGAAGGCAAAGAAGCCGAAGTGCAGGCCAGCTGCACCATGGGCATTAACCTGTTCCGCGTCATCATCAGCTACCTGGCGCCGGTACTGCCGGAAGTGGCCGAAAAAGCCTGCGAATTCCTGAACATCGACACCCTGGCCTGGGATGCCGTTAAGGAACCGCTGCTGGGTCACCAGATCAACAAGTTCAAACCGCTGATGCAGCGTGTGGACGAAAAAGTGATCGAAGCGCTGATCGAAGACTCCAAACAGAGCCTTCAGGCACAGCCTCAGGTTCAGACCGTTGCTCCGGCGGCCGCTGAAACCGAGCTGGCCAAGGAGCCAGTTGCCGACACCATCGAATTCCCGGACTTTGCCAAGGTCGACCTGCGCGTGGCCAAGATTGCCAAGGCTGAGCACGTAGAAGGCGCAGACAAACTGCTGCGTCTGACACTGGACTTGGGCGGTGAAACCCGCAACGTCTTCGCCGGCATCAAATCGGCCTACAAGCCGGAAGATCTGGAAGGCAAGCTGACCGTGATGGTTGCCAACCTGGCACCGCGCAAGATGAAGTTCGGCATGTCTGAAGGCATGGTACTGGCCGCAGGCCCTGGTGGTGAGGATCTGTGGATTCTGGAACCGCACGCAGGCGCTCAGCCGGGCATGCGTATCAAGTAAGCTGCCTACACAGCAGAAGGATGGCGGGTTAAATGATCCGCCCTCTTTTCCAAATAGCCGGCCTTGTGCCGGCTATTTTGTTTTGACACCTAGCCGCTTTCTGTTCTTGACCATCTCTATTTTGAGATTTGGAGCCTGAAACTTCCGGTATTGGCCCGGAGCAGACCTTTAGGGAGTTCTAATGAGCGCACCGCGACAATTAACGCCTACAGCACGCGCGGCTGCTGAATGGAGGCAACGCCGCAATGCAGTAGCCGTCGCCGTGTCTGTGTTTGTTAGATTTCATTCGCACGGCTCTACCGGAATAAACAGGAAGCTCAAACCCGTCTCGACAGTTCGCCATGCGAATTCATAGCTAGATTTCAATGTGATTGGCGGCCCATATGGATTTTGAGTCCTGTAGACTAGCTTCTTGCCAGCGCTATAACTTCGCCCCTCTCGGAAGTCGAAGTCTTTGGTATCCTGCGAAAAGTCTTTCTGATTGATGTAGTGAGGGTGGTCCGTGGCTACCAATAGAAAACCGACATCTACAAAGTTACCATATCGCTCAAGGTTATGAAGATCCTTGAAGACATCATATCGATTGTTTGGCTCACGGTGATTCGCTTTCTTGAAGTACTTTAGCTCGATTGCACAAGAGTGTTTCTCTCCGCTTTTCACATTCTCCAACGAGAACCAAATATCGATTTTCGCTTTCTCTGTTTTACTCTTCACAAATGTTCCGCCACTTAGCTTCACATTTTTCTCGAGTTCTATATTGAACCGCTCATCTGGCGTTTCCTCGTAGAGCTCGCCAAGTGTTTTCAAAATCGACGCAAGCTGCAACTGCAAAGAAGCTTCGTTAGACACTTCAATACGCTGCCCTGTTATTTTTCCACACAGGCGGTCGTAAGCTATTTCGACAATCTGTTTGATTCGTGCCTCATGATTCATACGATCCGGTTCCAGTGAAATCTAAAGCCGCGTTAAGGGGCCGGAAAAACGCGTAGCGTTTTGAAGGTCCCAAGGAGCGTAGCGACTGAGTTTGAACGCTTTGTATGGATAATTCCGTGTGTTTTCCGGGTAAATTGGGACCCACCCTCAACGGCCATTGAGGGCCTTCATGCAGCA
>JBLXDP010000001.1:648224-842291 GCA_048264005.1 Marinobacterium sp. | reverse complement strand
GAGGATTGGGTACGGGCCTTGGCGTTGAGGGTGCCGTTGCGCAGGCCTTTGCAGTTGTCGCAGTTGCAGTTCCACTGAGGAAAGCCGCCCCCGGCCGCTGAGCCTAAAATCTGTATTTTCATTATTGTGTGTTCCGCTGGGGGTAGGGTTGCCGAAAGGCAAAAGAAAGGGCAGCCTGGAGTGGCTGCCCGATACGCTTAACGGTTAGCGAAGTACATGGTAACTTCGAAGCCGATGCGCAGGTCGGTGTAAGCAGGTTTAGTCCACATAGTTCGATCCTCTTGTTGTTATCGATTTGTCACTTTAGACACCTTGATGTTAGGCAACCGCCCCCCTGCTCCAATATGGTACTTTGGAACGAATTGGGGGCTGATTTGGTATAGCGACACTTCAGCCCTACCCCATCCCCTTAGCTTTCAGACATAAAAAAACGGCCCGGAGGCCGTTAAAAATGTACTGCAGAGCGAAGGCTGCCGGGGCAGGCAGCCAAATTTGCACGTCCGTGTGCGAGAGCTTCGGAGAAAGTGCTGGCTTAGAAGAAGCCGAGCGGATTGATGTCATAGCTCACCAGCATGTTCTTGGTCTGCTGGTAGTGGTCGAGCATCATTTTATGGGTCTCACGACCTACCCCGGACTTCTTGTAACCACCGAAGGCAGCGTGTGCCGGGTACTGGTGGTAGCAGTTAGTCCATACACGACCTGCCTGGATGCCACGACCCATGCGGTAAGAACGGTTCATGTCGCGGCTCCAAACGCCAGCGCCCAAACCGAATTCAGTATCGTTGGCAATCGCCAGCGCTTCCGCTTCGTCTTTGAAGGTGGTCACGGAGACAACCGGGCCAAAGATCTCTTCCTGGAACACACGCATGTCGTTGGTGCCTTTCAGCAGAGTCGGCTGGATGTAGTAACCAGTACCCAGACCCCCTTCCAGCTGCTCTTTATCACCACCGATCAGTACTTCAGCACCTTCAGCACGACCGATATCGAAGTAACCCAGAATCTTTTCGTACTGTTCCTGAGATGCCTGAGCACCCACCATGGTTTCAGTATCCAACGGGTTACCACGCTTGATCTTCTTGATGCGGTCGATCACGCGCTCAATGAACTGGTCGTAGATGGTTTCCTGAACCAGCAGACGCGACGGACAGGTACATACTTCGCCCTGGTTGAAGAACGCCAGCACTGTACCTTCGACACACTTGTCGATGAATGCATCTTCGTGATCCATCACGTCTTCGAAGTAGATATTCGGCGACTTGCCGCCCAGCTCAACGGTAGACGGAATGATGTTCTCGGCCGCGCATTTCAGAATGTGAGAGCCAACCGGGGTAGAGCCGGTGAACGCAATCTTGGCGATACGCGTGCTGGTTGCCAGCGCCTGGCCTGCTTCGGCACCAAAACCGTTAACAATGTTCAGCACACCTGCCGGCAGCAGGTCTTCGATCGTTTCGACCAGCTTGAGGATAGACCAGGGAGTCTGTTCGGCGGGCTTCAACACGATGCAGTTGCCTGCTGCCAGCGCCGGTGCGATCTTCCAGGCAGCCATCAGCAGCGGGAAGTTCCACGGAATAATCTGACCAACAACACCCAGCGGCTCATGGAAGTGGTATGCCACGGTGTTTTCATCGATCTCACCGATAGAACCTTCCTGCGCGCGGATGCAGCCGGCGAAGTAACGGAAGTGGTCAACAGCCAACGGCACGTCAGCCGCCAGGGTTTCACGAACGGCCTTGCCGTTGTCCCAGGTTTCGGCAACAGCAATCTGCGCGAGGTTGGCTTCAAGACGGTCAGCAATTTTCAGCAGGATATTAGAACGTTCAGCAACGGAAGTACGTCCCCAGGCATCCTTGGCCGCGTGGGCAGCATCCAGTGCCAGCTCGATATCTTCGGCAGTGGAGCGCGGGATTTCACAGAAGGCTTCGCCTGTCACCGGTGAGATGTTCTTGAAGTACTCACCCTTGACCGGGGCTTTCCACTCGCCACCGATAAAGTTGCCGTAGCGCGGCTGCAGAGTGACAATGGAGTCTGCCTGTCCTGGCTGTGCGTAGATCATATTCTTAGCCTCTTGTTGTTATTCGCATCACGCTCGAAGAGCAGTAACGATTGACAGTTCAATCTTAGCTACCGCTATCGATATCCGAGTATAGTGCCTTGGGCCCGAGAATATGACTCTTTAGTAGTAGATATGAGGTGCGCAAAAAAGGCAGGATGAAGAACAGGGACCCTTGGGCCCCTGTTTATGACGCGTTTTACCAGTTGCCGACCACGTAGCCCAGCTTATCCGGGAGCCAAAGCGCGATCCCCGGCACCAGCATGACCAGCAAAAGACTGGTTGCCATGGCCAGAATAAAGATCATCGCCCACCCCATCGTGTGCTCAAGGCGGATCTTGGCGATACGCGTGGTCACCATCAGATTAACCGCAACCGGCGGCGTGAACTGACCAATGGCAATATTCATTGCCAACAGGATACCAAACCAGACCGGATTCCATTCAAAGTGATTCATCAAAGGTATCAGAATCGGGATCAGGATCAGGTAGATGGACACCGCATCCAGCAACATTCCGGCGAACAATACCAACAGCATGACCAGACCCAACAACACCCAACCATTGTCGGACAATGACAACATGCCTTCAGCCAGGTGCTGGAAAGTACCCAATGTAGTGCCTGCCCACGCAAAGATACCTGCCAGTGCGATAATAAACATCACAACACCAGACGTGGTAGCGGCTTCGCCTATCAACTCAAACAGGTCTTTGAAACTGAGATTGCGGTAAACCAGACTGCCGACAATCACACCGTACGTCACCGCAACCACTGCAGCTTCAGTCGGCGTAAACAGGCCTGATCGCAAGCCACCCAAGATAATTACTGGGGCAAAAAGTGCCGGCAAGGCAGCCTTGAAGCTCTCCCATAGAGGAGGACGCTCGGAGGCTTCAGGATCTTCCCAGCCATGCTTTCGTGCCAATAATAGCGCAGGCACCAGAAGCGAAAGACCTGCCAAAATACCAGGGAATAGACCGGCCGCGAACAGCGCACGCAAATCGACACCGGGCACCACTATGGAATAAAGAATCAGCGCAATGGACGGCGGAATGAGAATGGCTGTTGATGACGAGGCCGCAATCAGTGTGGCCGAGAATGGCTGCGGATACCCTGCCTTACGCATGCTGGGCAACATCACCATTGCAACCGCCGCGGCATCAGCCGGGCCAGAGCCACTCATACCCCCCATGATCAGACAGACCAGTACAGCAACAACGGCCAGACCACCATGGCGCGGACCGATAATCGCTTGGGCAAAACGCACTAGACTGGCCGCCACCCCTGCCCGTTCGAAAATCAGACCGGTCAGGATAAACAGCGGGATGGCAATCAATGGATACTTGGCAACACTGTTATAGGTATTGGTACCCAGCGTAGCCAGCATATCGGGCGACAAGCCTGTAACGATACCGACGACGCCACCCAACCCCAACGCAATGGCAACAGGCACACCCAAGAGTAGCGCCAACAAAAAACTGCCGATCATCAGCAAATCAGGACTCATGGATAACCTCCTCATCCTGTTTACCACGCAGACGATCAACCAGATTTTGCGTGATGCGAATCATAATGGCAGCCGCCATCAACGGCAGCCAAATTACGTAGATCCAATTGGGCAGACCAAGGCCGGGCGACAGGGATTCCCACTGATATTCTTCAAGCGCAAAAACGGAGCCATACCAGCAGGTAATACCCAGTACGATCATACCTGCCAGCCATTGCGCTATATACACAAACTTCAGCAGCGACTTGGGCAGATGATGTTCTACTAACTCAATACGGATATGCTGATTGTGACGGGCAGCTACGGCAGCACCGGCGAAGGTCAGCAGAACCAGAAAAAAGACGGAAAATTCTTCGGTGAAGGCAAAAGAGGCATCGGTGGCGTAGCGCACAATCACGTTACCCAGACTGATCAGGCAGATCGCGATCAGCGCCAGGGACGCGAGCCAGGCTTCCGGCCTGAACTTGGGTTTTCGGGTAGACATATCGACTCCAGGGGGAGGTAGCGGCACCCGTCCGAAATGCGGGTGCCACCGGGGCGATTACTTACGGTTCGCGATGGCGTCCTGCGCCTGCTTAACCAGATCTTCGCCGATACGAGGAGTCCATTTCTCGTACACTGACTGTGTCGCGGCAACAAAAGCGGCATGCTGTTCTGGCGTCAGATCAGTCACTTCAACACCACGTTCCTTGATGCGCTCAAGTGTTTCAGCCAGCTCCGCACGGGATTTTTCGATTTCCCACTTACCCGCCTCGATAGCAGCCTGCTTCAGCAGCTGCTGATCTTCCGGAGAGAATTCACGCCATACACGGGTGCTGACGGCGAATACCAGTGGATCAGCCATGTAACCCCAACGGGTCAGGTGTGCCTGACCTACCTGGTCGATACGTGCCACGTCAAATACGGACAGGGGGTTCTCCTGACCATCAACGGCACCGGTGGTCAGAGCAGGCTTGGCGTCAGCCCAGCTCATCTGAGTCGGGTTTGCACCCAGCGCAGTGAAGGTATCCTGGAACAGCGGAGACCCTACAACACGGATTTTCATACCTTCAAGGTCAGCAGGCTCGTCCACTTTCTGTTTGGAGTTGGACAGCTGACGGAAGCCATTTTCACCCCAGGCCAGAGGTGTTACACCACGCTTTTCAATTGCCTTGAAAACCGCTTCACCGGCTTCACCCTGAGTGATCGCATCAATAGCAGCATGGTCAGGCATCAGGAACGGCAGAGAGAACAGGTTCAGTTCAGGTACCTGAGGAGACCAGTTAATGGTAGAGCCCACTGACATGTCGATCAGACCTGAACGCATGGCAGAGAATTCTTTGGTTTGATCACCTGATACCAGCTGAGCACTGGAATAGATTTTCATGTTGATACGCCCTTCCGAGCGCTCATTTACCAGCTCGACCCACTTATCAGCGGCCTGGCCCCAGGGGAACGCAGACGGCAGAACCGTAGAGACTGTGTATTCAGCTTTGTATTCAGCCTGCGCAAGCGGGCTCAGCAGCATGCAGGCGGTGGCGGCCGCCATAAAAGTTCGACGTTTAAGCATCAATGCATTCCTTATCTTTTTATACCGGCCGCTTTGACTTTAGTTCTGATATTAACGACCGACACGCGATTATAAGGCGTCGATAGAAGCCGACGCAAAACGATTCTGCGTTGCAGCTATAACAGGCAAAAAAAATCCCCACTTACGTGAGGATTTTCAAATTCAATTCGGTTGATGCTTAATCATCGGATGCCGCGCGTGCCGATTCCTGATTCTCGTAGATCAGGATAGGCTCGCTGGAGCCGTTAATAACACCTTCGTCAATTACGACTTTGGCTACATTCTCCAGTGACGGCAGCTGGTACATGATCTCCAGCAGTGTCGCTTCAAGAATGGAGCGCAAACCACGCGCACCTGTACGACGTTCAAGGGCCTTGCTGGCCACAGCCTTGAGCGCTTCTTCACGGAAGTCGACATCGACGCCTTCCATTTCAAACAACGCCTGATACTGCTTAACCAAACTGTTTTTAGGCTCGGTCAGAATCTGAATCAACGCCTCTTCATCCAGTTCGGAAAGCGTTGCTACCATCGGCAGTCGCCCTACAAACTCGGGAATCAGACCAAACTTGACCAGATCTTCCGCTTCCACATCGTGCAGCACTTCGCTCAGACGGCTTTCGTCCTTGCTTTTCACCACGGCACTAAAGCCAATGGAGCTGCGCTCGCTACGATCACGAATCAGTTTTTCCAGACCCGCAAAAGCACCACCACAGATAAACAGGATATTAGACGTATCAACCTGCAGGAACTCCTGCTGAGGATGCTTACGACCACCCTGAGGCGGTACAGATGCTACCGTGCCTTCGATCAGCTTCAACAATGCCTGCTGCACACCTTCACCCGATACATCACGGGTGATAGACGGGTTGTCAGACTTGCGTGAAATCTTGTCGATCTCGTCGATGTAAACAATACCCAACTGGGCCTTCTCAACATCATAATCGCACTTCTGAAGCAGCTTCTGAATGATGTTTTCAACATCTTCACCCACGTAACCGGCTTCAGTCAGCGTGGTTGCATCTGCAATCGTGAACGGCACGTTCAACAGGCGCGCCATGGTCTCAGCCAGCAACGTTTTACCGCTACCGGTAGGACCGATCAGAAGAATGTTGCTCTTACCAAGTTCAACGTCGCCTTTCTTCTGGAAGCGCAGTCGCTTGTAGTGGTTGTATACCGCTACAGCGAGCACTTTCTTGGCACGTTCCTGGCCAATCACGTAATCGTCAAGAGTAGCCTTGATCTCAGACGGCGTGGGCAGGTGATCCTGTGGCTCCTGCTCATCAGTATCCTGAACTTCTTCACGGATGATGTCGTTACAAAGATCAACACACTCGTCACAGATAAAGACAGAGGGACCTGCGATCAGCTTGCGTACTTCATCCTGGCTTTTGCCACAAAAGGAACAGAACAGCTTGCTGCCCTCTCCACCTTTGCCGGTCGTCTCATCTGCCATCGTTCTACCTCAAAAAACACTGTACTCTTTTTATGCGCCCTGATCGGTGATATTTCAACCCCTTGGGGTTTCAATATCAGCCGGTACTCGTCAGTCGGTACTGAGACGACGCTCGAGGACCGTATCGATCAGACCATATTCCGCCGCAGTCTGCGGATTCATGAAGTTGTCTCGATCCGTGTCGCGTGCAACCGTTTCGTAGTCCTGACCGGTATGGTGCGCCAGCAGGCGGTTCAGCTTCTCACGAATAGACAGAATTTCTTTAGTGTGAATTTCGATATCGGTCGCCTGGCCCTGATAGCCACCCAACGGCTGATGAATCATCACACGCGCATTCGGCAGCGCAAAACGCTTGCCCTTGGCACCACCGGCAAGCAGGAATGCACCCATGCTGGCCGCCTGGCCAATACACATGGTGCTCACATCAGGCTTGATGAACTGCATAGTGTCGTAAATAGACATGCCAGCAGTAACCGATCCGCCCGGAGAGTTGATGTAGAGGTGAATATCTTTATCAGGGTTCTCGGCTTCCAGGAACAGAAGCTGAGCAACAACCAGGTTGGCCATGTGATCTTCTACAGGACCTACCAGAAAAATAACTCGCTCCTTGAGCAAGCGCGAGTAGATGTCGTAAGCACGTTCGCCACGTGAGCTTTGCTCAACAACCATGGGTACCAGACCAGCGTTCTGAATCTCACTGGCTTGACCGGTATAGATATCCGCCATGCACTAATTCTCCTTAACTGATAAGCGAAAAAACGACAGCCAGCGACGCCAACTGTCGTTTCCTTATGGCTTACGCCCTGACCAAACCTTCGGTTCAGGCTTCGCTTTCGTCTTCTTCGTCAGCTTCTACCTGCGGAGCCGGCTGAATGGCTTCCTCATAAGAAACTGCCTTTTCAGTGACTGTAGCAGATGCAACCAGATGATCAACTACCTGATCTTCCAGTACCAGGCTCTTGATCTGGTTCAGAATCTGGTCGTTGCTGTAGTACCAGTCGATAACCTGCTGCGGATCCTGGTAGGTAGCAGCCATCTCTTCGACTGTTTCACGTACACGATCTTCGTTCGCTTCCAGTTTGTTGCTCTTCACAACTTCCTGAACCAGCAGACCAACGCTTACGCGACGCTTAGCCTGAGCTTCGAACATTTCTTTCGGCAGCATGTTCGGATCGATGTTGGCATCCGGACCACCGAACTGCTGGATAGCCTGACGACGCAGGTTGTCGATTTCGTCATCGATCAGCGCAGCAGGAACGTCGATAGCGTTCGCTTTCAGCAGCTCGTTGAAGACCTGATCTTTCAGCTTCATTTTCAGAGCCTGGGTCAGTTCACGCTGCATGTTCTTGCGAACTTCAGTTTTGAAACCGTCCAGTTCTTTCTCTTCGATACCGAAGTTAGAGAAGAACTCTTCATTCAGTTCCGGCAGTTCCTGAGCGGAAACAGACTGAACCTTGGTTTTGAAGACAGCGGCTTTACCTTTCAGGTTTTCAGCGTGGTACTCTTCCGGGAAAGTCACTTCCAGGTCGAATTCTTCGCCCGCTTTCTTGCCTTCCAGACCAGCTTCGAAACCAGGGATCATGGAACCGGAACCCAGTACCAGATCGTGGCCTTCAGCCTTGCCACCTTCAAACGCTTCACCGTCGATGAAACCTTCGAAGTCAATTTTCACACGATCGCCATCTGCAGCAGCGCGGTCTACTTCAGACCAGTTAGCCTGCTGCTTCTGCAGAGTTTCGATCATTTTATCCATGTCAGCATCAGCGATTTCAGCTGTCTGCTTTTCGATCTCAACGCCGGACAGGTCTTTCAGTTCGATCTGCGGGTACACTTCAAAAGTGGCCACGTACTGCAGATCTTCACCTTCCTTGTCGTTTTTGAATTCGATGCTCGGAGTACCAGCCGGCTGCAGCTCTTCCTGCTGTACAGCAGAGTAGAAGCTTTCCTGAACCACCTGACCCAGAACGTCCTGGCGAATTGCGCTGCCAAACATGCGCTTGATCACCTTGGTCGGTACCTTACCGGGGCGGAAGCCATCCAGACGGCGAGTACGCGCCTGCTGAGCAACCAGTTTATCTACGTCCTGGTCGATGCGCTCAGCCGGAACGGTGATGGTCATCTGACGCTCAAGGCCGGAAGTCGTTTCAACAGAAACTTGCATGGAGATCCTCACAAATAGTTTGCAGCATGATGTAGCGACCTGCAGGTACTTAAATTACGCCTGGCAATAAAGACCAGGGACGACCGACCAGCAGAGCCATAATAATGAAGCGCAAAATTTTCATGCAACTGCGGGCATTAGTCAAGCCAAACAGACACAGGAAAAGCATGAAATATCACAGAAAGAAAAGAAAATTGCGTTGAAAAACAAGAAGATATATGAGGGACTTTACACTGGGGTGGACGATGGGGCTCGAACCCACGACCACCGGAATCACAATCCGGGGCTCTACCAACTGAGCTACGCCCACCATAGTGTAAATGGTGCGGAAGGAGAGACTCGAACTCTCACACCTTGCGGCACTGGAACCTAAATCCAGCGTGTCTACCAATTTCACCACTTCCGCATAATGCATCAGTACAGGACTGATGTGTTCGAGGTAATGGGGTGGACGATGGGGCTCGAACCCACGACCACCGGAATCACAATCCGGGGCTCTACCAACTGAGCTACGCCCACCACAACCTCTTTGTAACCCTTCCGGCTAGACGACCTGGCACGCCCGGCAGGACTCGAACCTGCAACCTACGGCTTAGAAGGCCGTTGCTCTATCCGGTTGAGCTACGAGCGCTTTACACGCCGCCTCGCTTTAGAGTGTCACCCCGCGTCGAGGAGGTGCGTATATTAAGTATGCCGAACCTCCGCGTCAACACCCTTTTTGAATTTTTTCTGCAGAAACAACACCCTGTACACAAGATGTACTACAAAAAAGTACATTGGCCCTGGCCCTTAAAGATGAGAAAATCAGCCTTATAACCTTACCCAGCCTAGCAAAGGAATAGATCGCACTCATGAGCGCACAGATCATAGATGGCAAAAAAATTGCCGCCGACGTTCGCCAACAGGTTAAAGCCGGTATCGATGCCCGCCTTGAGGCAGGCAAACGTGCTCCCTGTCTTGCAGTGGTACTGGTCGGCAGTGATCCCGCCTCTCAAGTCTATGTTCGCAACAAGAAGAACGCCTGCACCGAAGTTGGTATTGCCTCCAAAGCCTATGACTTGCCCGCAGAAACCAGCCGTGAAGAACTCCTGGGCCTGATCAATGAATTGAACGCAGATACAGAAGTAGACGGTATTCTGGTTCAGCTCCCCCTGCCCGCTCATCTGGATGCCACAGAAGTACTTGAGCAGATCCGACCTGACAAGGACGTGGATGGCTTCCACGCATTTAACCTTGGTCGCCTTGCTCAGCGTATCCCGGCACTGCGCCCTTGCACTCCAAAAGGCGTCATGACCCTACTACACTCAACAGGCGTTGACCTTCACGGTCAGGAAGCCGTTATCGTGGGTGCCTCCAATATAGTAGGTCGCCCCATGACGCTTGAGCTTCTACTGGCAGGCTGTACAACCACAACGACTCATCGCTTTACCCGTGACCTGGAAGCTCATGTTCGACGCGCTGATATCGTTGTTGTCGGGGTAGGCATTCCAGGGCTGGTGAAGGGCGACTGGATTAAAGATGGCGCCATCGTAATTGATGTCGGCATTAACCGCCTCGATAATGGTAGTCTGGTTGGTGATGTAGAATACGCACCCGCCGCCGAGCGCGCAGCCTGGATCACTCCGGTCCCGGGCGGTGTTGGCCCGATGACAGTTGCTACACTAATGGAAAATACACTTGAGGCAGCCAATAATCTGGCTCCCTGATTGACCAAGACTGCCCACCACCTCAGTGGGCAGTCTATTAAATAAACGGTAAGGACTACCGCATATTATGGTTCACACCAGCAGGACGCATACGGACCACCAGACCAAGCCCAGATACGGCTCTTTCTGGTCAAGCCCCTCACTGTTACTGATTATTTTCGCAGCAGGCCTGGCGCTGACGCTGCTTATTTCTTATCAGTCAGCACAAAGTACCCGCGACGCCATTGAAAGTCGCTTTCATTCCCGTTCAGATCAAGTCATATATTTTTTACAGGAACACATTGAGCACTACGAACTGCTCCTCCAGTCTGCGCGCGGCGCTATTTTAAACACCACCGAACTGCCTCCCTCAGCGCAAGCCAATCACTGGCACCGCATGTTCAACTCATTTGACCTGGACCTTGCCAAACTCGGCATTGTTGGCCTGAGCTATACGGCATTTGTACCCGCTGGTCAGCAGGATGCATTTTCCATCTATCATGCCGATAGCAGCGAAACACCGCTGAAAATCTACCCGACGCCTGAGACTGACAAACCAAGTTTCGTAATTCTTTATCTAAGCCCCAAACCCATACAGCGCCATGTCAGAGGTTATGACATAGCAAGCGGGCCGGCACGATACGAGGCTGCAACTCAAGCCCGCCAATCAGGTCGCGTCAGTGTAACGACCCCGCTTTCCCTGCTGCCTTCAGATATCAGCTCTCTTGATTACCTGCTATTACTTCCGGTTCAAAGCACTGGCCAGCACAAAGACGGATTTATGGGCTGGACAAGTCTTGGTTTCAGTATGAGCCAAATCATCAATCAGAGCCTGCAACCGCTTGATGACAGTATCAGCGTCAGTCTGTATGACCCTCGCCAAGCGCAGCTAGAACCAATTTTTACCAGCCATGCAGACAAGCCCTCTCATGCAGGCCCAAGCCATACCGACTTCCTCACTCTGGGCTCAGAACGCATTCGTCTGGATTTCCACTCTCTGGACGTGCGAATCAACGCCCTTTACTCACGCCAGTTCGACCTGGGCATATTGGTAGCAGGTGCTGCCGTCACACTACTGCTCTCCATTGCACTGATGTCCTTTATCATCGCGCGAGCACGCACAGACCGGGCGAATCGACAGCTACAAACTCGAGCAATCGAAGTACAGGACCGCTATCGCATTTTGTTCGAACAGTGCCCCGAAGCCGCCGTGGTGCATATTAACGGGCAGGTTGAACTCGCTAACAGCCATGCCGCACTCCTCTTCGGCTACGCAACCCCCGATCAGTTACTATCCCGCCATATCCGGGAACTGGTTCACCCAAGCTCGATGGAACTGGTTAAAAAACGCGGCTTCTCACGACAGCCCGGCGAAATCATTCCACCCAGTGAGCAAACCTTGATGCGTCAGGATGGCACTACCTTTGAGGCAGAGGTTACCAGTAGCCGCGTATTCCTGAATGGGCAGCATGCCGTTCAGGTATTGTTCCGCGATATCTCGATTGACCAACAGGCTCGTCGCGAGGCACGCATTGCAAAGGCACTCATCCAACACAGCCAGGAAGCCATCATGGTCACCGATGCCTCCGGCAATATTGAAATGGTCAATCAGGCCTTCGAAACACTGACAGGCTACAGCCGCAAGCAGGTTATTGGCGAAAACGCTGCCGTTATGAACTCCGGTCAACACGGCAAAGCCTTCTTCTTCGAACTCTGGCGCTCACTTAAGCAAAAGGGAAAGTGGCAGGGTCATATCATTAATCGCCGGCACGATGGCAGCACCTTCGCGCAGCAAACCCAAATTTCGGCGGTGTATGACGATCAGCACAGCACCACACATTTTGTCTGCCTGCTCAGCGATGCCAGTGACAGGCTGGCAACACAAAACCAACAGCAACTAAAAGCACTACACCCTGTTGCCCGTCGCGCTTAACAGTCGCTCACCTACCTATTCTCGGGACACAAAAAAGGCGCCAACGGCGCCTTTTTCTCAATCAAGCTCAACGCAAATGGTTACTCGCGGTACCAATTGGTTCCTTCACGACTGTCTTTCAGCACTATGCCCTGCTCCAACAACTCATCACGAATACGATCAGATTCAGCAAAATTACGATCCTTGCGCGCCTGGTTTCGCTGCTCGATCAAAGCCTCAATCGCAGCCGCATCAAGCTCGCCTTCAGCCGCTTCACCTTTAAGGAAGCTGTCCGGCTCCTGCTGCAACAATCCGATCATACCCGCCAGGCGCTTCAGCTCTAGCGCAAGCGGCTTGGCGGTTGCCAATTGGTCACGGACCGCCTTGTTTAGCTCGGTAACAAGCTCAAACAGTACCGCCAGTGCTCGCGGAGTGTTGAAATCATCATCCATTGCCTCGAAGAAGCGGGCCTCGTAATCGCCTTCAACGCCTGCGGCGGCACCAGTCAAATCACCTGCCGCCTGCAACGCCTGATAGAAACGCTCAAGTGCACTACGCGCTTCTTTCAGCCCGTCTTCGGAGTAATCGATATAGCTGCGGTAATGCACACTGGAAAGGAAATAGCGCACCACCTCGGGATTATAGTGCTCCAGGACATCACGGATGGTGAAGAAGTTGCCAAGGGACTTGGACATCTTCTCGCTACCCATGCGCACCGGTCCTGCATGCATCCAGTAATGCACGTAAGTACAGCCGTTAGCCGCTTCAGACTGAGCAATTTCGTTTTCATGATGCGGGAACGGCAGATCAGGGCCACCGCCATGAATATCGAAGGTTTCACCCAGACAGCACTTGGACATGGCCGAGCACTCAATATGCCAGCCTGGACGCCCCTTGCCCCAAGGTGAGTCCCAGCTCACTTCGCCAGCCTTGGCAGCCTTCCACAGAACAAAGTCCAACGGACTTTCCTTGGCTTCTTCAACCTCAACACGCGCACCCGAACGAAGATCTTCGATAACCTTATTGGTCAGACGACCGTAGTTGGCAAAGCGCTCGACACGATAATAGACATCACCGTTGGCAGCGGGGTAGGCATAACCTTTTTCAACCAGGGTCTGAACCATGGCCACGATGTCTTCAATATGCGCAGTAGCACGAGGCTCCTGATCAGGGCGCAATACAAACAATCGCCCTTCATCTTCATGCATCGCCGCAATCATACGCTCTGTCAGCTGATCGACAGGCTCGCCATTTTCAGCCGCTCGACGAATGATCTTGTCATCTACGTCTGTGATGTTACGGACATAGTCCACATCCCAGCCACGGGCACGCAGGTAACGAGTAATCAGATCGAAGGACACCATGACCCTCGCATGTCCGATATGACAGTAGTCATATACGGTCACGCCACATACATACATGCGGATTTTACCGGGCTCGATGGGGGTAAATGCAGTTTTGCTGTTGGTCAATGTATTGTAGATATGAAGCATGGATATCCGCCGAACTTAAAAAGTAACCGCTCAATCAAGCGGTATAGAAAACTGTCGATTAAAAATCTATATCTGAAGCACGTATGCGACCCAGCCAGGCCTGCCCCAATAGACTGGTTTCACGTGTGAGCCATAGATCGCCCTGATGCCAGGCGATTGCCTCCCACTGTCCTGCAGGGGAAAGCCAGTGGAACTGAGCATTCGACCAGACCGGCGTGCCATCCGCAACCTTGAACAACCAGATAAATGGTCGAGGACTTAAACGACTCTTGGTATATCCCAAAAGCACCAGGGTATGAGTCTGCGCGTTATAGTCGGCAGCGGTAATCAAACCGCCAACCGGAAGGCTTAAATGACTTACGAGTGATTGCCTGTCAGCACCCTGAGGATCAAGCCGGTACAGTCGTGTCTGCTGATTTGACCAGTTTTTGGTAAACAGCCAAATTTCATCATCCACCACTGCCGCTGCTTCACAGTCATTGTCGTGCTCATAGGCCGCCCGAACGGGCTTAGTATCAGCCAAGCGAAACTCAACGAGCTTGGCAGGCACTCTATCTTGAGCAGAGTGCAGAGACGACCAGCTGAGGGCATACATTTGCATCCACTCACGGTGGCCAATGTTGTTGCCACAGTCGAACACAAACAACTCGCGGTCAGAGAAAGCCAATTCTTCCCAGTCCAGGCTAACAGCATCCCTCAGCTCAATAGCTGAGACAATTTTGCCCTGCTCACTCAAGCGATAAACGCGAGGAGCATCACCACTATCGTTGTGCGTCCAAAAGGCGCCGTCACCCCAGGCCAGACCAGAGGTCTCACTGACCGACTCATCCAGCAAAGCAACCTGCTCTACATTCAAAGGGGCAGCAATCTGGGAATGACCGGAAACGGCACACCCTGCCATGAGCAGGGTTAATACGGGCAGCAAAGCTGCCCGCAAGGGGGCCAACAGTCGCATCAGGGATTACTTGCCCTGAATCTTGGCCCAGGAGTCACGCAGGGTAACCGTACGGTTAAACACCAAACGCTCTTCAGTAGAGTCAGTATCGACACAGAAGTAACCGGTACGCTCAAACTGGTATCGGCTTTCAGCCACAGCATGCTTGAGACCAATTTCAACACGCGCATTCGGCATCACCGTGAGGGACTCAGGGTTCAGGAATGTATGGAAATCACGCTCCTTGTCACCATCCGGGTTAGCCTCAGTGAACAACCGGTCGTACAGACGCACCTCACAAGGCACAGAATTGTCAGCCGATACCCAGTGAATCACACCATTCGGCTTGTAATCTGTCGGGTTTTCGCCCTTGGTTGCAGGGTCATAACTGCAGACCAGCTCAATGACTTCACCCTGTTCATTCTTGATCACTTCATCACAACGGATGACATAAGAGCCACGCAGACGTACGGCATCACCGGGCGACATGCGCTTCCACTTACGCGGTTTTTCTTCAGCAAAGTCTTCGCGCTCGATCAGCAGGTTGCGCGTGAACGGTACCTTACGCAGCCCCATGGACTCATCCTTCGGATGTGCCGGCAGCTCAAACCATTCCTGTTCACCTTCAGCGTAATTGCTAATGGTTACTTTGACAGGATCTACCACACACATGGCGCGCGGCGCATTGGCATCCAGATCTTCACGGATTGCCGCCTCAAGCATGCCCACATCAACAACACCATTGGAGCGCGTCACACCGATCATGTCACAGAAATTACGAATGGAAGCCGGGGTAAAACCACGACGACGCATACCGGAAATGGTGGGCATGCGCGGATCATTCCAGCCATTCACATGACCTTCGTCGACCAGAAGCTTCAGCTTACGCTTACTGGTAACGGTGTAGTTCAGGTTCAGGCGCGCAAATTCGTACTGACGGGGACGCACAGGAACCGGCAGATTTTCGGTAAACCAATCGTACAGCGGACGATGATCTTCAAACTCCAGAGTACAGATGGAGTGAGTCACACCTTCCAGCGCATCAGACTGACCATGCGTAAAGTCATATGAAGGATAAATGCACCATTTATCACCGGTCTGATGATGGTGAACATGGCGAATACGGTAAATGACCGGGTCACGCAGGTTGATATTCGGCGCAGCCATATCAATCTTGGCGCGCAACACACACTCACCTTCTTCGAAATCGCCGTTACGCATTTTCTCGAACAGACTGAGGTTTTCCTCAACACTGCGATCACGGTAAGGACTGTTCTTACCCGGCTCTTTCAGCGTACCGCGGAACTCACGCATTTCATGCGCGCTCAGGCTATCAACGTAGGCCTTGCCTTCTTTAATCAGATGCACGGCCCAGTCATGCAGCTGGTCGAAGTATTCAGAGCTGTAACGAATATCACCCGCCCACTCAAAACCCAACCAGCGCACGTCTTCAGCGATTGAATCGATATATTCCTGGCTTTCTTTTTCTGGGTTAGTGTCATCGAAGCGCAGATTACACTCACCACCAAATTTCAGAGCGGTGCCAAAATTAAGACAGATTGATTTGGCATGACCAATATGCAGGTAGCCATTCGGCTCAGGCGGGAAACGCGTCACCACCTTGCCACCATTCAGGCCCTGGGCAAGATCATCTTCAATAATCTGGTGAATAAAGTTGTTCGGCTTAGTACTGTCGTTCGTGGTCATATCAAATCTTGTCGAAGCTGATAATGGCCGGCCCGAGGCCGGAACTGATGGCGGCATTATAACCGCAGTTAAGGTGCTCACGCACGCCAACTCAATGCAATAGACGCTTAGAGGATGCACCTGCCTAATACTTGAGTATAATAGCGACACTCATAAGAAACACAGGGAACCGACATGATCATCCTGCAAACAAATCTTGGCACCATCTCTCTGGAACTGGATCACGAAAAAGCCCCTAATACTGCTGCAAACTTCGAACAGTATGTTCGCGAAGGCTTTTATGATGGTGTGATTTTTCACCGGGTGATTGACGGCTTCATGATTCAAGGCGGCGGCTTCGAGCCCGGCATGATTCCCAAGGAAACCCGTGAGCCGATTCAGAACGAAGCGGATAACGGCCTGTCCAACGCTGCTGGCACCATCGCCATGGCCCGCACCATGGACCCGCACTCAGCCTCTGCACAGTTCTTTATTAACGTATCCGACAACAGCTTCCTGGACCACACTGCAAAAACGACTGAAGGCTGGGGTTATGCAGTTTTCGGTAAAGTGGTTGAAGGCATGGACGTGGTCAACAAGATCAAGAAAGCCTCTACAACCATGCGCGCCGGCCACCAGGACGTTCCTGCAGAAGACATCCTGATTGAATCTGCTCGCGTCGAGGAAGCCGAAGGCTAATGCTGCGTTATTTCGTTGCAGACCTTCATCTCGACAGCAAACGCCCGGATATCATCCGGGCGTTTGTACATTTCCTTCATGAAAAAGCTGCCAAGAGCGACGAGCTTTATCTTCTGGGCGATATTTTCGAAGCCTGGATTGGTGACGACGCAGCTCCGGACTTTCTGCAACCGGTGTACGATGCACTGAGCAGCCTTTCGTCCTCTGGTGTTAAGCTCTACTTCCAGCAAGGTAATCGCGACTTTCTGGTCGGACAGTCCTTTATGGAACGTATTGGGGCTCAGCTATTACCCGATTGCCAAACCATAGAGTCCGCACACGGTAAAACCCTGCTCTTACATGGCGATCAGCTATGCCTTGATGATGTCGACTATCAAGCCTTTCGCCAGCAAGTAAGAAACCCTGAATGGCAAGCTGCCATTCTCAGCAAGAGCATTCCTGAACGCCTTGAGCTTGCCCGCCAACTGAGAGCAGCCAGCCGCGAGCAAACCTCGCAAAAAGCTCAAGACATTACAGATGTAAGCCCTGCGGCCGTGAGCAAGTTGCTGGATGATGAGGCTGCCCCGCTGATGATCCATGGCCATACTCACAGGCCGGCAATACACTCAGATCAGTCAACCAACCAAGGCGTCCGAATCGTACTGGGCGACTGGGACACACATGGCTGGTATCTGGAGCAGGATGGACAAGGCAGCCGCCTGTTTGCCTTTAAGCTGCCGGACGGTCCTGCAGAGCTGCGGGATTCTCTAGCAACATCTGACTAGGCTTGCCACTGTGGAAGCGGAACTCGTCATCTTCAGCCAAGATCAGTTCCGCCTCTACCTTACGGAAGTACTCAATACGGTCATCAATCGGCTCACCCGCATACTCACGAGCCAGTGAGATGTAGTCCTGATAGTGGCGTCCTTCTGATTTCAACAATGAGCGATAAAAACGCGCCAGCTCATCATCCAGAGCCGGAGCCAAGGCAGCGAAACGCTCACAGGAGCGCGCCTCAATAAACCCACCGATGATCAACACATCGACCAGGCGCCCCGGCTCAGAGGTACGCACATCCTTACGCAACCCCGCCGCATAACGCGCCGGACTCAGATGACCGTAGTCCAGCCCACGTGCCCCCATAATACCCAGCACCTGCTCGAAGTGGATCAGCTCCTCACGGGCCAGGCGAGACATTTTGTTGAGTAGATCCGAACGGTCAACATACCGGAACATCAGCGTCATCGCGGTTGAAGCAGCCTTCTTTTCACAATGAGCATGATCGGTCAGCAACAAGCCCAAAGCCTCGGGTTGCGCAGCCAATTCCAGCCACTCACGCGGCGTCTCACAACCAAGAAATGCTTTGATTTCGTCCAGTACATCCATCAGTTTGCTCACTTAATACGGGCAGCCTCTGCCATAAAGCAAAGACCTGCTTTGAAAAGGGTTATAGCGGAATGGGCTGGAATTCTACAAACTCAGCCGTTTGAATTCCAGTGAGCGAGATAGTCACTGAAACAAAAGAAGCGCCACCAGGGCGCTTCAGGGCTTAGCATAAAGAGTAGCCACTTAATCGATCAAAGTGTCTATCAGATCGATCATAAACTCGGTTTGCTCATCTTCCATAACATCCCAGCCATCCATACCCATACTCTTGAGTACTTCCTGACCTTTGGGGTCCTGATCCATACTGGTCAACCGCTCCACCAATGTATCGATGTGCTCCTGCATCCGAGGACCTGCCACCAGCGTATGATGAACAACGCTGATCTGACTACTGACCAAAGGCTTCATTTTGGACCGCACCAGCTCTGAGAGCTCCTCAAAACCGGCTTTAAGGAAGAACCCCGCATCCGCATCACGATTCAACAGGGCCTTGGCAACCAAAACGTAGCTGTCCAACTCTTTAAAGATGACATTGCTGGCATCAAGGTCAGCCGACTCCAGCATAATCATGCCCATGATATGAACATCTGGATCCGCCGTGGTTGCGACCTTAATACCTGGCTTCAGATCTTCAACACAACCAACAGCATCGTCAGCACGAACCGCAATCACGGCTTCGTCTGCACGATTACGGGGACGAACCAGCACTTTGAAGCCCAACTCTCGCACCAGCATGGATGCGTCGTAAGGGTTCGCATAAATCAGGTCGAGCTTGCCAGCACGAATATCCTCGCGCTGCTGCTCAAAGCTGTCATACAGCTCAAGGTGAACCCCTGTACCCAACTGACGCTGCAACCAGGTATTAAAAATAAACCACCCGGACAGATGTGTCGGTGGAAAATCAGGACTGACCGATAAATTCAATGCCATCGCAAAACCTCCCTATCTGAGCGTGGCATACAAGGCTTCACTCTCATTAATCTTGCTGCGGGAGGGTTTACGCCTTACTGAGGTGTATCCAACCAGCTGACCGTTACGAATATTGGGAATCACGGTCGCTTTAACCCAGTAATAGGCACCATCCTTACGCAGATTTTTGACGTATCCCTGCCATTTTTTTCCTTGTGCCACTGTATCCCAGAGATCTTTAAACGCCACTGCAGGCATATCAGGATGACGCAGAATATAGTGATTAGTGCCGATCAATTCTTCGCGCGCATAACCGGACATTTCGATAAACGCACGATTGGCATGAGTGATGATACCCTCGGGGTCGGTTCGTGAAACAATCAACTTCCCGTCAGGGTATGGCACCTCCTGATCGACAATTGAGGCCAGACGTTCAGTACCGTCAAAATACTTGATCAGTACCTCACGAGCGCCAGCCGTATCTTGTTCGGACATACACACTCCAAACCGAGCAAGCGGCACCTCTATGCACTAAGAGGCGCACGCCAAACACAGTTAAACGCTTATAGAATCTTGCCAATCGCATCCGCAGCGCGTTTTACGTCCAGGAAAATCAGACCCAAACGCGCATTGGTTTTGGCAACCACTGTAAGCACCGACTCGGGGTTGGCGTGCGTCATCAAAATGTAGCCATCCTTGCCCTTGACCAGTACCTGTTCCAGCTCACCACGAGCAAGCTCCTGGGAGGTACGTTCACCCAAAGACAGCATCGCTGCACTCATGGCACCCACGCGATCCTCATCCATACCTGCCGGCAACAGAGAATCGATTACGAGACCGTCCGTGGAAATAACCGCGGAAGCTTCGATCTCAGCAGATGTCCCGTTGAGGTCGTTAAGAATTGAAGTCAACATTTCTGAGCGCATGGTAGTCTCCTTTTAGGCCATTAGCGCTGGTTCAAAATCTGTATAAGGCAGCCAGTCTGCCCCATCAGTAATCCAGGTAGCGTCGGATCAGAACCGACATCAAATCCACAAAAGGCTGCCGATTCAGGTGAGGCATCCCTTCCAGTATCAGCAAGAACTTCTGTTCACCGACATGCAGAGTCCAGAAGCCCAATTCGCTTTGGCCAACAGCATCAACCAAAGCCCAAGATGAACCATCAAAGCCCAAATGACGCGCCAACAGCGACTGGTGACGTTCATGCAAAGACACCAGGTCAGCCGCCATACCGGCAACCGCCTCAGCCTCTTCCGGATCAAAACCTGACTGTCCAAGACAGAAGCCCTGATCATCCGCGAGCAATACCCGACCGTCCGCCAGACGTGGCAGGTATTCAGGCAATAACTGCTCAATAGTACCGTTGGCAATTGGCTCGGGTTTTTCGGGCAGATCCACAAAGCCATGCTGTACCGCCTTATCCAACAAGGCTTGCGCATCACCTTCCGGTAGACCTGTGAGCTTTTGCAGCAGAGCACCCAGGTAAGGGATATGAGTATCAGCGCTTAACAACTGAAGTAACAGCGCCCTGAGTGCATCCGTGCCGGTTGAAAGTGTTGCGTAGTACGCCCCACTCGGGGTGACCTGAAAATACCGCGGGGTCTCGTTTTGATCTTGATTCACGTTTTAACTCCGAAAGATCCGTGGGTGTATTGCACACGTTTCGGTCATTGACAGTACAGGCCTACGGCATCCGCTGCCACAAGGAACGAAAAGACAAAGCGTTGAGGGATACTCAACATGTCAGCCACATTTCGAGCTGACAGCTTCTGACTCTGCCAAAGCTGGGCGATGCTGCGCGCATGCGGGGTTTCCAGCAGACGCTCAAAGTCAGGAGTCTCCTTAAGTAACAAAGGCTCTTCGGCCGACAGTGAGTCAGGCACTCGCCCACGCGCGGTGAACAAGGCCAGCTGCCATAACAACTCATCAGCAGCCACGCGTTTACCCGCTGGCAACTCCTCATCGGGAGAGCGCTCAAGCAGAGAAATCTCATCGAACCCGAAGCGGGTACGCGTTAACTGCAATAGCAAGTCAGAGTCCATTCCGACCAGGAAAGATTTTTCCTCCGGCAGATAAAAAAGCGCGCCTGGCACACCCAGAATCTGCTGGTTTTTATTCGTTTCATCGCCAGTCTTAACGGCGCGCACAACCCAGGGGTACATCAATCCATCCAGACTGAAATACACACGGCGACGTTCGGTCGCCTCATCAAGGTTGACATCGGAAAGACTGCCGCAGCATTGCAGGATCATCTCAGCAGATAACGTAGGTGCTTTCAGCACTTCAGGCTCGGGCTCTTTTTCAGGCTCGGCCGTACGTACCAGCTTACCTTCTGCTTCCAACTTGGCCTGGCGTTCCTGAACTTCTTTCTGGGCTTCAAGAATCAGGTCATTCAGCTCATTACGATGAACACTGAAACGACTGTTCATCCCGGCTTCTTCACGAAGTTGATGTTCACCTTGCCAGGAAGAAGCAGCTTCGTTGCTGCGCTGCTTGCGTGACTGCCACTCGGCAAATGCTTCAGCGCGCACGCGATCTCTGTCAGACAAGGTCTTATCAGAATGAGCGACCTCCTGAACAGGTGCAGGCGCAACTCCAGCCTTAAGGATCAGTTTGAGTTCCGTGAGCCCACTCTGGAGTGACTTGATACCCAAAGGCCGTTCAATATAGACACCTGCACCAACCTTTGGTCGGCCATCAGCAGAATCGACGACAGCGACCCAAGGCTTACCTGAATCACACTGCCAACGCACAAGCTGCTGTTCGGTCGTTTCATCCTTCAGATTAATCAGCAACGCACCAGCCGAAGCCGCTGATTCAAGGCTGAAGCCAAGTGCATTACTACTACCGAAGAATACCTCCAACATCCTTTGCTCTTTATCAGCAAAGCCGAAGGTTGTAATACTTAGCTGCTCACTGACCGACATAACGATTTCCTATACCCCGTTCAGTGAAGTTGTTTCTGTATGGACAGCCGAGTGCAACGCCCATTACTGAGTACAGAGTGATCCAGGGGCAAATCTGAAAGCAGATCCAGTTCTCTGGTATCAACTGCCTTATTCATGGTGATGCGATGCTCAGACAGCAGAAGCGGTCCCGCTTGCTGCACAAGCCTATTGACCAGAAACTGACCTCGACCACGCAAGACAAGCAGCAGATCGATCAGAGCACCTGTCACTCTTTCACTATCTGCACATTGAATTGCAAGGTAAATACGACGAATGTGGTTACGCAGAACACGTGGACGTGCCGCGACAAGCCTGGTCAGGTAACGCAACGCCACAGTAGGCTGGACACCAACATAGATGAGTCGCTTATCTGCTTGCAGACTGAACATGATCTGTAACTTGCAAAGTTCCAGATCGGAACGACTTGGGCGCTCATCCTGTGCCACCTCAGCCTGACCGACTGCTGGGTTCATCTAGGCTACCTCCTACCTGAGATAAAGTGTTCAAACGTTATACGTAGCTTGGTGCGCGATTTCAAATACAGCTTCATTAAAGTTGACGCGCATCAAACAGCGTAGATCCAAAGGACCTGCGTTATATACGAATCACCGTATTCTCAGTGCGAAAACGTATGCATTTATCATTTGATCCTAGGCATTTTTACAGCAACGGCAAGCCATTTTTCGTATTACATGTATAAAGTCGTCTAGCTCAGCAGACAAATACTCAACGTGTCGTAATTCTGCTTCACATCCCTTATTTTCTCTAAAACATCTATTTAATTTTTCTATTGCCACACCTGCATTCATATATGAGACAACTCTCTAAATCCTGTATTCAGGACCAAATCGACCGGTTTTTTCACAGGCAAAATACCCCCCATTTCCCCTACAAGGCTTGTGAGCACTAGGACAGGGCATCATTCTTTAGTTTAGTAATTGTCGACAAAAACTTAACTTTGCCACCGCCTTTCGCTAGAATTCGCCCGCCAATCACCATTCGATACCTAGTCGATACGCCGCTGGCAGAGTAGTAAACTCGCGAGTTGGCGGTGAACACAGATGAGGGCCATATCGTGCTTGAAGCTTATCGTAAACATGTAGAAGAACGCGCTGCAGAAGGCGTCCCCGCGAAGCCGCTTGATCCTGAGCAGACTTCAGCCCTGATTGAACTCCTGAAAAACCCACCTGCTGGCGAAGAGGAGTTTCTGGTAGACCTGCTGTCCAACCGCGTACCTGCGGGTGTGGATCAGGCAGCCTACGTTAAAGCCGGCTTCCTGGCCGCTATCGCCAAAGGTGAGGCTTCCTCTCCGCTGGTCGACAAGGTCAAGGCTGTTGAGCTGTTGGGTACAATGCTGGGCGGTTACAACATCGCACCGCTGATTGAGTGCCTGGAGATCGACGAGCTGGCCCCGACTGCAGTCAAAGCGCTGTCGCACACCCTGCTGATGTTTGATGCTTTCCACGACGTGCAGGAAAAAGCCGAAGCTGGCAATGAATTCGCCAAGCAGGTCATGCAGTCCTGGGCTGAAGGTGAATGGTTCACCTCCAAGCCGGAAGTTGCTGAAAAGATCACTGTTACCGTATTCAAGGTACCGGGCGAAACCAACACTGACGACCTGTCTCCTGCTCCGGATGCCTGGTCACGTCCTGACATCCCACTGCATGCCAATGCAATGCTGAAGATGGAACGTGACGGCATCAACCCCGAAGAGCCGGGCGTGAAAGGCCCGCTGGCCCAGATCGAAGAAGTTAAAGCCAAAGGCTTCCCGGTTGCCTACGTGGGCGACGTAGTCGGTACTGGTTCTTCCCGTAAGTCTGCTACCAACTCCGTTCTGTGGTTCTTCGGCGACGACATCCCGCACGTTCCGAACAAGCGTGCCGGTGGCTACTGCTTCGGCAGCAAAATCGCTCCGATCTTCTACAACACCATGGAAGACGCTGGCGCCCTGCCGATCGAAATGCCGGTTGACGACCTGAACATGGGCGACGTCATCGACGTTTACCCGTACGAAGGCAAAGTCTGCAAGCATGGTACTGACGAAGTTATCTGCACCTTCGGCCTGAAAACCCAGGTTCTGCTGGACGAAGTACGTGCCGGCGGTCGTATCCCGCTGATCATCGGTCGCGGCCTTACTGAAAAAGCACGCGAAGCTATGGGCCTGGGTCAGTCTGACCTGTTCCGCAAACCGGAGCAGCCGGTTGACACTGGCAAGGGCTACACCCTGGCCCAGAAAATGGTTGGTAAAGCATGCGGCATGGACGGCGTACGTCCGGGCATGTACTGCGAGCCGAAGATGACCACCGTTGGTTCTCAGGACACCACTGGTCCGATGACCCGTGACGAACTGAAAGACCTGGCGTGCCTGGGCTTCTCTGCCGACCTGACCATGCAGTCTTTCTGTCACACCGCTGCTTATCCCAAGCCGGTTGACGTGAATACCCACCACACCCTGCCGGACTTCATCATGAACCGCGGCGGTGTATCTCTGCGTCCGGGCGACGGTGTAATCCACTCCTGGCTGAACCGCATGCTGCTGCCGGATACTGTTGGTACCGGTGGTGACTCCCACACCCGTTTCCCGCTGGGCATCTCTTTCCCGGCCGGTTCAGGTCTGGTTGCATTCGCAGCTGCTACCGGCGTTATGCCGCTGGACATGCCTGAATCTATCCTGGTTCGCTTCAAAGGCAAGCGTAACTCCGGTATCACCCTGCGTGATCTGGTACACGCCATTCCTTACTACGCAATCAAGCAGGGTCTGCTGACTGTTGAAAAGGCTGGCAAGAAAAACGCTTTCTCTGGTCGCGTACTGGAAATCGAAGGACTGGAAGAACTGACTGTCGAGCAGGCGTTCGAACTGTCTGACGCTTCTGCTGAGCGTTCTGCTGCAGGTTGCACCATCACTCTGTCTGAAGACTCCGTTGCAGAATACTTGCGTTCCAACATCGTCATGCTGAAGTGGATGATTGCGGAAGGTTACGGTGACGTTCGTACTATCGAACGCCGCATCAAGGGCATGGAAGAGTGGCTGGCTAACCCGAGCCTGATGCGTGCCGACGCTGATGCTGAATACGCTGAAGTGATCGAAATTGATCTGTCCGAAATCAAAGAGCCGATCCTTTGTGCTCCGAACGATCCGGATGATGCGCGTCTGCTGTCTGAAGTTCAGGGCGAGAACATCGATGAAGTATTCATCGGTTCCTGCATGACCAACATCGGTCACTTCCGTGCCGCCGGTAAACTGCTGGAAGCATCTGGCAAGTCTATCCCGACTCGCATGTGGATCGCTCCGCCGACCAAGATGGACCAGGCTCAGCTGAGCGACGAAGGCTACTACAACGTGTTCGGCAAAGCCGGTGCGCGTATGGAAATGCCGGGCTGCTCTCTGTGCATGGGTAACCAGGCACGTGTAGCTGCCAAGAGCACAGTAGTGTCCACCTCTACCCGTAACTTCCCGAACCGTCTGGGTGACGGCGCCAACGTATACCTGGCGTCTGCCGAGCTGGCGGCTGTTGCGGCACTGGAAGGCAAACTGCCGACTCCGGCGGAGTACATGGAATACGCGAGCAAGCTCGACAGCATGGCTGGCGAGATCTACCGCTACCTGAACTTCGACCAGATGGACAACTACGTCGAGAAAGCAGGTACTGTAATTCCGACCGTAGAAGCATAATTATCCTCAGGCGCTAAGCGCCAGGATATCTAAAAACCCCGCCCCGGCGGGGTTTTTTTGTTTCCGACAAACCCTAACTTCAGCCAGCTGGTATAATCCCGCCTCAGTATTCGTAGTAACCCGTTGCACAGGTACTCAGATGAAATCACCGACTCCCGACCAAGCCCCGACTCAGGAGCAGGAAACTGCACAAACCAAAAACGGCTACCTGGCGCTGGTATCCCGCTTGCTGCTGGATGAAAAGTTACCCATCCGTTTTATGTACAAGACAGTGCCCGAACACCTGAATGATACCGGCTGGCGCATGTTTACCGGATATGAGACAGAAGAGTTCCTGGCAGACGACATGGTCAACATGACCCCAATCCCACTAGAGCGTATCTGCGAAATTGATCCGTCATTGACTGAGCTAGTGGATTATAACGCCGGTACTGTTTGGGAACGCACACCCGAGGCAGATGGCTGGGAACGCGTCTATGACTTCCGCATTCCGGCCCCTAATGTAGAGGTCGAAATTACTAACGACGTGGATCGCTTCGCCCAGGGGAAGGAAATCCTCTAGGATACCGGCCTAACCGATGGGCACCTCACCGGACTCAGCACACCGCTGAGTTGTGTAACGCCAGGCTTTAAGCTCACCAGCCGTTAAAGGCCTGGCGGCTACACCCGCCTTCTGCTTCAACGCCGCCAGAAATTCATCCGGCGCCCTTAAACTTTCCCATACATCCGGCAAGAACGTAGCCCGATTCGCACCCACCTGAATCAACAACCCGTCCTGCTCAGGACGTAACTGCTGCAGCAGATCAGCCTCGTCCCGAACAGTCATTTCCTGCATGGGCGAAAGCACCGACACCTTTATCCTGATCGGCTCATCATTTTCCAATGGTTTAAAGCGAGGATCATGAAAAGCAGCCTGTACGGCATTGTGCCGTAAGTCCTCCTCCAGGCTTTGCCCGGGATACAAGGAACCGATACAGCCACGTAAACGCGCCCGGCTTTCCAGAGTCACAAAACAGGCACGCTTCAGCTGCAAACGCTTCAGTTCTGATGGCTCAGCATCACTGAGTGTCACCTGCCTACCTAAAATTGAAGCAATTGACTGCCTGGCCAGTGCAAGCATGACGCCACATGGCCACCCCTCAGTAACAGACATAGGCACCATAGCCCACCACCTGTTCATTTTCGCCAGCCGTATCACCCGATGTATTCTGCCCGAGGCAGCGCATCTCATAGCCAGCCTGACGTGCCGCAAATAACAACCCGTTTAATGCATAGCAGCCACAGGCCTGCTCTGGCATAACGCCTACTTCCAAATGCTCAATCCGTGACGTAGTAATGCCATCCAGTTGGCGTGCTTGATTCAAGGGATGGAAGTGACTGAGATCACTACTGACCAACACCAGCACATCCTCGTACTGCCACAACTCCTGAATAAGCGATCCAACCAGTTCCGGATCAGACCGCCCAACCAACAGAGGCAACACTTCAACATCGTGTAGCGTGCGCTGTAAAAACGGCAGCTGCACTTCCAGACAATGCTCAAACTGATGAGCATCGGCACGCACAGGCAGATCAAAACGCTTACGTAAAGCCTGCTCCAGTTCCAAAGCTATCGGCAGCTCACCTAAGGGTGTACGCCAATGCGTATCCGAGACCCCTGCCAGCCCCGTCAAAGGTACGCGATGGTTTGGCCCCAAAATTACCACCCGGCGCCATCCTGCTATCTTCTTCCAATCACAAATCTGCCGATAGACCAATGCAGCAACAGGGCCTGAATACACAAGGCCAGCATGAGGGACCACAAATGCCCGAGGCTGCCGCGGCAGGCTAACAGGGACGTCAGAGGACTCCAGAAGACGATCCACCAGCTGCGTCAATTCAGCCTGCTCACCGGGATAGAAAAGCCCTGCAACCGCAGCCGGACGCGTACTTATCTGCATTACTTGCCCTTCCTTATACACTGGCTGAACTATAGTCAGAGTATAGCCAAACAGACCAATCCCCATGACCCAAGAGCACTCTGTACCAGGACGCCATTGGCACCCTCTTCAAAACGGCAAGCTACAGTGCGACCTGTGCCCAAGATTTTGCCAGCTAAACCATGATCAGCGCGGATTATGCTTTGTGCGCGGGAGGGTCAACGATGAAATCCGCTTACTAAGCTATGGACTGTCCAGTGGATTCTGTATCGACCCCATTGAAAAGAAACCCTTGAATCACTTCTTGCCCGGCACCCCCGTACTTTCCTTTGGGACCGCAGGCTGCAATCTTGCCTGCAGATTCTGCCAAAACTGGGATATCAGCCGCTCACGCGAATCCGCTCGATTGAGTGATAGTGCCTCACCTGAGGCCTTGGCGAGTACAGCCTCAGATTACCAATGCCGCAGTATCGCCTTCACGTATAACGATCCGGTTATTTTTCATGAATACGCGATCGATGTAGCCCAGGCCTGCCAAGAAAAGGGCATCAAGAGCATCGCAGTCAGTGCGGGGTATGTCTGTCCGGAACCAAGATCGGAGTTTTACGCACACATGGATGCCGCAAATATTGATCTAAAAGCATTCAGTGAGCGTTTTTATAAGCACATTTGCGGCGGGGAGTTAGCACCGGTACTGGATACACTGAGGTATATACGTCATGAGACGGATGTTTGGCTGGAAATTACCACTTTATTAATACCGGGCGAAAACGATTCAGATACCGAAATCCTGGCCATGTGTGACTGGATAAGAGAACAACTGGGTACCGAGACACCCATACACTTCACAGCCTTTCATCCCGACTGGAAGATGCAGGATCATCCGCAGACACCGCTGACTACTTTACGACGCGCCCGGCAATTGGCGCTACAGCAGGGCCTGAGCTTTGTGTACACCGGTAACCTGCCCGATCCTGAAGGCAACACAACCTATTGCAACCACTGTGGCGAAGCCGTCATACGACGGCAGGGCTATATATTGACCAGCTGGCAACTGAATGCAGATGGATGCTGCATTCACTGCGGAGGAAAGGTACCGGGCCAGTACGAATCGTCGCCCGGAAACTGGGGAGCGCGCCGCTTACCCGTACGTATTCATGCTTGAAATCCAGCCAGCAACTGACCAAATCGCTCAGGCTCACGCTCCGTGCGTACCGCATCAAATACCTGCTGCGCCTGAGGATACTGACGCTGCATCATTTTAAGCCACTGTTTGGTACGTCCATTAACATGCTTTGGCTCCAGACGGGCGCTTACCTGCTGGTGGTACTCCTGCAACAACTGCATCACAAGCGGCCAAGTTGCGTCAGGCCCAAGGTCTGCTTCAGGCTGAATAACGGCTTGCGCCAAGAAGGGATTTGCAATCATGCCTCGCCCAATCATGACATCTTCACAACCGCTGACTTCACGACAACGATGCAGATCTTCCACTGTCCAAATTTCGCCGTTAGCCACCACTGGAATGGAAACCGCTTCACGAATACGTGCAATCCACTCCCAGTGCGCAGGTGGCTTATACCCTTCCACTTTGGTTCGCGCGTGAACAGTGACACGCATGGCGCCAGCAGCTTCAATTGCCTGAGCATTCTCTAGCGCTAAAGACTTGTCATAAAAACCCAGACGCATTTTTGCACTTAACGGCACATCATCTGGCAAGGCTTCCCGCACTCCTCGAATGATGCTGTACACCTCTTCCGGATCCTTGAGCAAAATGGCACCGCCACGGCTTTTATTCACCGTTTTGGCTGGGCAACCGAAGTTCAAATCAATACCCGGCGCACCCATTTCAGCCGCCCGAGCAGCATTGTCACCCATCGCTGCCGGGTCATTACCAAGTAATTGCACCAGCACAGGCACACCACTAGTGGTGCGACTTCCTTGCTGCAACTCGGGGGCCAGGCGCTGGAAAACCGAACGCGGCAGCAACTGGTTCGTAACACGGATAAATTCGGTTACACAGATATCAATGCCAGGCATACGGGTGAGCAGATCACGCAGGGTGTGATCCAGAACCCCTTCCATTGGCGCCAGATGTATTTGCATGGAGTGTCTAGGATGGTTTTCTTAAGTGAATATGCTTGAGTAAGGATACTTGAATGGAACTTGGCCGGGACAGACGCCCCGGCCAGGCAGGTGTTAGCCTTTCAGCGCATCAAGACCGCGCTGAAGATCGGCTTTCAAATCAGCAACCGATTCAAGACCGACAGAAAAACGGATCAAACCTTCACGGATACCCGCTGCTTCGCGCTCCTCAACACTCATGCGACCATGAGTTGTAGTCGCCGGATGGGTGATAGTGGTCTTCACATCACCCAGATTACCGGTGATTGACACCATTCTGGTTGCATCAATGAAGCGCCAGGCTTCTTCGCGCTCACCTTCAACCTCGAACGACAAAACACCACCAAAGGCACTCTGCTGCTTACACGCCAAAGCATGCTGAGGATGATCTTCAAGACCGGAATAGTAGACCTTGCGAACACCTGGTTGCTGCTGCAGCCAACGCGCAATTTCAAGCGCGCTTTCGCTGTGTGCACGCATACGCAACGGCAGAGTTTCAAGACCCTTGAGGAATACCCATGCATTGAAGGGGCTCATGCAGGCACCGCCGGTACGCACAAGACCGAAGATCTCTTCCATCTCCTTGTGACGCCCCACAAGGACACCACCGACACAGCGGCCCTGACCATCAATGTACTTGGTGGCCGAGTGCATAACGATATCGGCGCCGAAATCCAGCGGACGTTGCAATGCAGGTGTCAGGAAGCAGTTATCAACCACAACCAGAGCACCATGACGATGTGCGATATCAGAGACCGCCTGAAGATCGCTCAACTCAGCCAACGGGTTAGATGGCGTTTCCATGAAAAACATACGGGTGTTTTCAGTAACCGCTGCTTCCCAGGCTGTTGGATCAACCGGATCAACAAAAGTTGTCGTAATACCGGCTCGGGTAAAGTATTTATTGAACAGGGAAACCGTTGATCCGAACACGCTGCGCGAGCAGACAACATGGTCACCATGCTGCAGCAGCGCCAACCCCAGGTTCAGAATGGCCGCCATGCCGGACGATGTTGCGACCGCACGCTCACCACCTTCCAGCGTAGCAATGCGCTGCTCAAAGGCCTGCACTGTCGGGTTGGTAAAGCGGGAGTAAATATTACCCTCTTCTTCACCACCAAAACGGGCTGCAGCTTCACGTGCAGACGAAAATACATAACTGGAGGTGGCAAAAATCGCGTCAGAATGCTCGCCTTCAGCCGTGCGGTTCTGGCCAGAACGTACCGCCAGCGTATCGACTGAATAGTCCTGATCCGCCTCAAAATGGATTCGGGCTTCGCGCTCAAAAGTTGACTGCGTCATTTAGCCTCCTTAATCGATTTTGCTGTGCAGATCAGCCGATTCGTTACCATCATCAGCATCACCTGGATCAGCCTGCTTGGCATCGTCATTACGCTTGGCGTCCACGCGAGCAAGGTAATCCTGATCTACAGTACCAGTAACATACTGGCCATCGAATACGCAGGTATCGAATTCAGTAATGTCGGCATTGAAAGCACTGACGGAGTCTTTCAGGTCCTGCAGATCCTGATACATCATCCAGTCACAACCGATGTATTCGCCAACTTCATCAGCGGTGCGGCCATGCGCAATCAGCTCAGTCGCAGAAGGCATATCGATGCCATATACGTTGGGGAAGCGAACTTCCGGTGCGGCTGAAGCAAAATAAACCTTGCGAGCACCTGCTTCACGCGCCATCTGGACGATCTGCTTGGAAGTAGTACCGCGGACAATAGAGTCATCCACCAGCATCACAACCTTGTCACGGAACTCGGCCTGAATCGGATTCAGCTTCTGGCGCACAGACTTCTTACGCTGAGTCTGCCCCGGCATGATAAAGGTACGGCCGATATAACGGTTTTTGATGAAACCTTCACGGAAGGTCACACCCAGAGCGTTCGCCATTTCCAGTGCTGCGGTGCGGCTGGTATCAGGGATCGGGATAATGACATCGATATCATGCTCCGGCATGACACGCTTGACCTTCTCGGCCAGCTTCACACCCATCTCCATACGGGAGTGATGGACAGAAACACCGTCAATGATGGAGTCAGGGCGTGCCAGATAGACGTATTCAAACAGACAAGGCGCAACCTTGCTGGTATTGGCACACTGGCGGGTCGATACCTTACCCTCGATATCGATGAAGATAGCCTCACCCGGAATCAAGTCACGCACCATCTCGAAGCCGGCCGTATCCAGTGCCACACTCTCGGAAGCCACCATGTATTCCTCTTCGCCCTGCTCGTTTACGCGTTTGCCGTAAACAACGGGACGAATACCACAAGGGTCGCGGAAGGCAACAATGCCATAACCCGTGATGATAGCGACAACGGCATAGCCACCCTGACAACGGTTATGAACTTTCTCAACAGCCTGGAAGATATCGTCAGCGGTGGGTTGCAGCTTTCCGATCTGCTGCAACTCATGTGCAAACACGTTCAGCAGCACTTCAGAGTCAGAGGTGGTGTTGATATGGCGCAGATCTGAACGGAAAATCTCATCGGCCAGCTGGTCTGCATTGGTCAGGTTGCCATTGTGCGCCAGCGCAATGCCGTAAGGGGAGTTCACATAGAACGGCTGTGCTTCAGCAGCACTGGAGCTGCCTGCGGTCGGGTAGCGTACATGGCCAATACCCATATTGCCGTTCAGTTTTTTCATGTGGCGGGTACGAAAGACTTCGTTTACCAGCCCATTATCCTTGCGCAGGTAGAAACGGTTACCTTCGCAGGTCACCATGCCGGCGGCATCCTGACCGCGATGCTGAAGCACTGTAAGTGCATCAAAGATAGTCTGATTAACGTAAGACTTGGCAACAATGCCGACGATACCGCACATTCAATCCACCTCAGAAGGATGTCACTAAAAAGTAGTCCCGAGCACCTGAGTCTCAGTGACCAAAATTCCAAATCGCTTCACCAACGTCACTCGCAACCTGGCGAGTCCAGTCTTCCAGCAGTACAAAATGTGGAATGAGTTGAGACTCAGTCCACCAGAAATCCTGCACTGCCGGAGTCATACCCAGTAGCGCAACAATCACAACCACAACAAGTCCACCGCGAACGGCACCAAACCCCATACCCAACACGCGGTCGGATGCAGTTAGACCCGTTGCATTCACCAATGCCGAAAACAGCGCACCAACCAGGGCACCGGCAATCAGTGTAATGACAAATAGAATAGCAAAGGCCGCCAAGAGTCTCAGCGACGGTGTAGCAATATAGGAGTCCAGCAGGACGCTTAACGAAGGCGAAAATAGCCGCGCAAGCACGAAGGCCGATACCCACGTCAGAAGTGATATCGCTTCCTTCACAAAGCCTCGTTTGAGGCTCATGAGGCTGGAAATAGCAATGATGGCAATTATGGCCCAGTCAGCCCAGTTCATTTTCGTCGCCCGTACCCAAACAGCGTCGCATTCTAACAGAGCCCTACCGGCAACCCAATGGCTGATTTCATTGCGTAGTGAAGCGTACGATCATCCCCTCAAGGGCATAATCTTTCTTCAGGCGAGCCTGCAAAGACTCTAATCGAGAACGCTGCATATCCGGGCCTACAAACACCCGCACAAGGTCCGGACCATTTCGAATATAGACCTTGTAGCCGCCATCAATTAACTCAGAGCGCAGGGAGCGAGCATTCGCCTCATCACGGAAACTGGCCAACTGGAGTGTCCAGGCAACCGGAACCTGCTGTTCATCCAGACGCGGTGTATCCTCAGTCGCATCCAGCTGCGGATCTGCAGCTACAACGGATTCACGCAATGGCGGCGCAGGCACAGCAACAACCGCAGGCTGCGCTGGCGGGGCCAGCTTGGAGGTATCAGGCAACACATCTGACTGGGGCTCAATGTGAGCCAGTTCAGGCATTGGAGGCGCTTCAGGTATACGATCCTTGAGATGACGCTCGCGATAGCCTGAGCCATCAAGAAGAAGCGGAAACAGCACCAGCGCAGAAACCAGAACTGCTGCCAGACCTACTAACTGCTTCTTGTGCTGCTCTTTCATCATTTATCCTTCGAGATGCACGCCAGAGCGCCTGCAACTGTGAAAAAAGAACCCGCAACGACCACTGTACCCTCCGCACCTGCATCAGCCAGCTCAGCTAATGCTTCAGCAACATCAATCTTAGGATGCACACGATCCTCGCTGACACCCACCTTCGCCAGCTCATCACATAACTGCTTGGCAGAGCTGCCACGGGGTACATCAAGGTTAACCGGATACCAGTGATCTATGGCTGACTCAAGAGCATCAACAACAGAGGTAATATCCTTGTCGTGCAACATACCCAGTACGAGCTGAACAGGGCCTTGAGCGTGTTGTAGCTGAGCCGCAAGATAGATCGCAGCTTCAGGGTTATGCGCCACGTCCAGAACAAGGTTCAAGCCACGCCACTGGCAAGATTGCATACGCCCTGTCAATTCGGCCTGCTGCAAACCATTATGAATCTGCTGTTCAGTGATGGAAAATGGCAGCAGATGAACAGCCTGCAGAATCATCGCAGCATTGGCTAATGGCAACCCAGGATTTGGAAGCCCTTTAAGCTCAACCACACCATCAGCACCTTGCCCTCGCCAACTCCAATCAGCTTCACCTTCA
Organism: Marinobacterium sp.; assembly: GCA_048264005.1. Classification (GTDB taxonomy): domain Bacteria; phylum Pseudomonadota; class Gammaproteobacteria; order Pseudomonadales; family Balneatricaceae; genus Marinobacterium. Next base: position 807,632 of record JBLXDP010000001.1, on the reverse strand, counting down.
GCGAAGGCAAATGCCTGATTACGTGCATATAGCAGCGCACCAATCGCTTCAGCATGGGTCAATAGCGACTGCGGAGGCTCAGGGTCACCGCAAAGCGCTGGTTTGTGGCTGCGAAAGATCCCGGCTTTCTCAAAACCAATCACTTCGCGGTCAGTACCAAGCCAATCAATATGATCCAACGCAACAGTGGAAACCATGGCGAGATCTGCATCAACGATATTGACGGCATCCAAGCGCCCACCAAGCCCTACTTCCAACAACATGACATCCACATCCGCGTCAGACATGATCAGAAGCGCGGCAAGGGTGCCATATTCAAAATAGGTCAGCGGGATATCGGTACGAGCCGATTCAATAATCTCAAACGCCCTGCAAAATGCCTCATCAGAGGCTGGCTGGCCATTGAGTAAAACCCGCTCGTTGTAATGCAGAAAATGCGGCGAGCTATAGCGACCAGTGGTCAAACCGGACTGCAATAAAATCGCATCAAGCATGGCCAATGAGGAACCCTTGCCATTGGTTCCCCCTGCCACGACTTTGAACGCTCTATCAAGCGACAGATCAAGTCGCTCTGCGACCAGTTTCAGCCGATCCAGGCCCAGCTCTATCTCTGACGGATGGCAGGCCTCGATACGCTCAAGCCACTGGTTTAAGTTCGGCGTTTGCAATCTTTCCAACTCAGACTTCAGCCTCTTGATCGGCAGGAGCCTCAACTTCAACGACAGGCTCCTCAATTTCCTGAGCAGGGAGACCGTTCAGTTTTCGCAGAATAGAAGCGATGCGGTTGGACATCTCGCCACGGCTGATGATCATATCCACCTGGCCATGCTCCAACAGGAACTCACTGCGCTGAAAGCCTTCCGGCAATTTTTCACGCACGGTCTGTTCAATGACACGCGGACCGGCAAAGCCGATAAGAGCATTAGGCTCTGCGATATTGAGGTCACCCAGCATTGCCAATGAAGCGGAAACACCGCCGTAGACAGGGTCGGTCAGTACAGAGATGTAAGGGATACCGGCCAGACGCAGTTTCTCAAGTGCAGCGCTTGTTTTAGCCATCTGCATCAAGGAAATCAGGGCTTCCTGCATACGTGCGCCACCGGAAGCGGCGAAGCAGATCAACGGGATACCCTCTTCAAGAGAAATGCGGGCTGCGCGCACGAAGCGCTCACCCACGACCGCACCCATTGAACCACCCATGAAGTTAAACTCGAAGGCAACTGCCATCACTGGCATGCCCTGCAGCTCACCTTTCATGGCGACCAGTGCATCTTTTTCACCAGTCGCTTTCTGTGCCGCACTCAGACGATCCTTGTACTTCTTGGAATCGCGGAACTTGAGGCGGTCAACCGGCGCAACTTCACTGGCAATTTCATGGTGAGTATTATCATCCAGGAACATTTCCAGGCGACGACGGGCACTGAGGCGCATATGGTGGTCGCACTTGGGACAGACGTTGAAGTTCTTCTCAAGCTCCGGGCGATAGAGAATGGAGTCACACTTGGGGCACTTCTTCCACAGCCCTTCCGGAATATTGGTACGTTTCTTTTCGTTGCGAACCAATGAGGGGACAATTTTTTCCAGCCAGTTACTCATGTTTCTCGTTCCTGTCATTTCCGGCCTTAATGCAACGGCCGGGAAAGCTGTAATTCTGTATGTTGATTTCAGTGCGCGCTTCGCGCGGCCTCGATAAACGCCGATACCTTGGCGCCATCCTTGATTCCTGGTGCAGCCTCAACCCCACCCGAAACATCCACTGCATAAGGCCGAACAGAGCCAATGGCCTCGGCCACATTGCTCGAATCCAAGCCACCAGCCAATGTGATGAGCTCAGCAATTTGAACAGGGATAAGATCCCAGTCAAATACCTCACCCGTACCACCGGGCACACCGGGTCTATAAGCATCCAACAACACGCCCCGGGCATCCGGATAGGCACTGAACGCCTGCATAATATCCAATCCAGGCTTCATTCTCAGCGCCTTAATAAAAGGCCGACCAGTGCGCAGGCAGTCCGCATTGGACTCATTACCGTGATACTGCAACAGATCCAGCGGAACCTGATCCAGTACGGTGTCCACAAACTCAGGCTCTGCATCCACAAATAGCCCCACCGTTGTTACAAACGGTGGCAAAGCCCGGATAATTTCAGCTGCGACTTCCGGCTTCACATAACGCTTACTGGGTGCGTAAAACACGAATCCCAATGCGTCCGCTCCGGCCTTAATCGCAATACGTGCGTCATCCAGGTTGGTGATACCGCAAATTTTCACCCTTGTGCTCATGGGCTCCCCCAAAATCACTAAGCCGCTAATAGTATCAGAGCCCCTTGCCAGCGTCAGTCAGCCAGGGGCAGAAAATGCGGCCCCAAGGGTGCCTTTGGCAGCTTGAAAAGATCAGGATAGCGCACATCCACAAAATAAAGCCCATCAGGCGGCGCCGTAACCCCTCCCTGACGACGATCCCGCGCTTCCAGCACCTCTCGTGCCCACTCAGCTGGACGATCACCCGCTCCTACCGCCATGAGCACACCCGCAATATTGCGAATCATATGATGTAAGAAGGCATTGGCACTGACGTCTAGTACGATCAACTGTCCAGATCGGTACACATCCAGCCGGCGCACCTCACGAATGGGACTTTTAGCCTGACAGCCCACAGCGCGATACGAGGTAAAGTCATGCTCACCGATGAGATGGGCAGCAGCTTCACGCATAAGATCCACATCGAGCTGACGATGGGTCCAGGTCAGTCCGCCGCCCAAAATTGCCGGACGTGATGGTGACGTATAAATGAGGTAGCGATAGCGGCGCTCTTTCGCCGAAAAACGGGCATGAAAGCAACCTGGCACTTTGGTCGCCCACTTGACGGTAATATCGTCCGGCAGATGCGCATTGGTACCCAGCACCCAGGCCCGATCAGGTCTTTCTGACCAACAGTCGAAATGAACCACCTGATGACTGGCATTAACACCGGCATCTGTACGACCAGCGCATACAACCTGTACTGGGTGGTTAGCGATCACGGACAGGGCCCGCTCCACTTCCGCCTGAATGGTCGGCACCTTGTCAAAGGCCTGTAACTGCCAACCCCTATATGCTGCACCAACATATTCTATGGCCAGTGCATAACGAAATGGGGCGATAGAAATCGCCCCATTGGTCTTGTTCTCTTCTGTCATTAATGTGTATCAGCCAAGCGTATCCAAAAGTTTCTGTGCCTGCTCTCGCTGTGCAGGAGAGCCTTCACTGGTTATTTCCTGAAGAATATCACGAGCACCGTCACCATCATCCATTTCCAGATAAGCACGAGCCAAATCCAGCTTGGTTTCAATCTCATCAGTGCCGCTGAGCAGGTTCATCTTGTCGAGGATTTCCACATCCTCATCATTCCGCTCTTCACTCAGCTCGATTTCATCATCCGTGCTGCTGAGCATTTCGTCGACTTCAGAATCAAGATCCATTTCCAGATCATGTGAAATGTTCGATGTCAGCTCTTCCTCGACTCGCTGACTCAACATCGGCTGAGCCAACTCATCGTCTTCATCCAGTTCAGGATTAAAGTCAGCCAATAGACTATCCAGGTCTTCGTCGGCGGAGTCGGCATCGGTGTCGAATGCTGCCTCAAGCGACTCTTCCTCATCATCTGACGCACCGGCAAGCATGGCATCCAGTTCAGAGTCGATCTCGTAATCGTCATCATCCAGAGAAGCAACCGTTTCATGCAAACTGGTATCAAACTCCAACGACTCCTCATCGTCCGCCTGATCCGAGATCTCATCTACTTCAGCCGCTGTACCCAACAACGCGTCAAGATCATCACCAGTGGCTACGTCATCAGAGAGTTCATCCAGGCTAGCCGCCGTATCATCTCCAGCCAGCATGAAATCAAGGTCATCTGCGGCGTCATCATCACCCAGCAGAGCGTCGAGCTCGCTATCGTCCTCTGCAGACAGAGGTGCGACCTTAAACTCAAGCTCGTCCTCAACATCTTCTACATCAAGCTCTTCTTCTACCGACGTAACAGCATCATCCTCTTCGGCAGAGAGCGGCTCGACTGCCGCAAACTCTTCAGCTTCGGCCGCTTCTGTCTCGGGTTCTTCAACCCCAAGATCAAATTCGGCAGCATCCAGTTCAGCAACCGTATCGCCAAGACCGTCTTCATCCTGAGTGTCCAGATCATCCAGATCCAGGTCCATATCCAGATCAAGGCTTTGCAGGTCATCGCTTAGATCCGCATTGTCCTCTTCCTGTGACAAGGACTGCATCGCAGGACGCGTGAACTCTTCTTCATCTTCATCAGACAAAGGAGCATGCTTGGGCAGCTCTGTATCATCATCACTTGCCGCAATAGCAGCACCGGCAGCTACACCGGCAACCGCAGCAGCTGCTACGGGAGCAACCGGGGCGTCATCGACATCATCATGCCCCTTCAGGTTATCCGGCACACTGACCAGATCACGCTTCGCGGGTGCGGGCTTGTCATCATCACTGCCTCGACGACGCATGGCTAACCAAAGACCACCCAAAATGGCGATAAGGCCTGCACCTATACCGCCCAGAAGTGTCGGGTTCTCCATAATTTCTGAAACAACTGAACCCTGATTCCTGGCAGACTCGCTCTGGCGGCTCATCTCCGCCTGCAGCGTTGCCATCTGCTGAGACTGGAGCTCAAGCATACGGGTCTGTGATTCCAACTGTTGAACAACTGAATTCAGTTTGTCATTCAAGTCGGCGTTTTCACGCTCCAGGACATCAATTTTTTCCTGAGCCATCAACACTTCGTTCTCCAGCTGACTGGAGGAGTCGGTGATGGTTTGCTCTGTGCTTTCGACAACCGCGCCTTCTTCAGCGCTGCTATCGACAGTTTCACCCGCAGGTGTACTCGCTTCAGTTGCGGAAGCGGGGTCTTCTGGTGCAACGATACTCAGCTGGCCTTCATCGCCAGACTCATTCATTTCGGCTGCGGGTTCGTTACCAGTCGCTTCAGAATTTGTTTTTTCAGCTTCAGTTTCGGAAGCAGGCTGCGACTTACTGACATCAACCGGAGCTGGTGTACTGGTCATACCTGCCTTACCGTCACGCCAGAGTTTCATCTGGCGTGCCACTTCAGCAACAGACTCACGATGTGAAAGCACCTCAGCCTCAGCCTTGGTCGGCAGGTCCATGACCACGCCTGCTTTCATCGTATTGATATTGCCGGAGGGGAATGCCTGGGGGTTTTTGCGCAGCAGGGCCAGCATCATCTGATGCTCGGTCACACCAGGTTGCTTGTGCCGCTTCGCGACATTCCAGAGGGTGTCATTGACGCCCACATAGATCTGGTTGTTACCGGCACGCGTTTTGATATTGTCAGCGGGCGCGACTGGGCGCACAGGCTGAGCAGGTGGCTGAATGCGGGCAACAGGTGCCGGAGCCGTGCTTACGGCAGTGGTACGAACGGCGGGTGCTGCATCGAACACAGGAGGATCGAGCAGAAGCGTGTATTCACGGACCAATCGCCCACTGGGCCAGTTAACCTCAACCATGAAGTTCAGGAAAGGCTCCTGTACCGGCTCTGAAGAACGAAGCAGGATTCGCCCCGTACCCTCAGGTGTTACCAGCACCTGAAACTGAATATCCCTAAGGTAACGCCCCTGGGCGCTACTACCGACCGCATATTCATCCAGCGATGCCATGCGGGGCTGTATTTGTAACGGAGACAGATCACGAACCTGCGTTAGCCTTATTTCAGCATCCAGCGGTTCATTCAGCGCGGAGTTCACTCGTATCTCGCCCAAGCCCAGGGCATTAGCGTGCGACACTCCCAAGGCCGCTGAGACCGCAAGACTTAAGGCTAGTTTACGCAGCATCGGATACTCCCTTTGTTTTCATCTGCCCAACCTCTCATCCATGCATGACGAATCAGAGGGTTACGGCTCCATCACATTAGTTGCAAGTATTATGTATAAAATGATGACCGGTCAAGCGACACGGCCATCGGGTATCAGCTCAATGCCAGACACTGCGCAACTATCACAGCAGTTAGCGCACCACCCAAACCCAAATCGTCGCCAATTGCCTGCAGTACAAAACCACCTGATTGCTCCGCATCTTCACGTACACGGTGCACAACGGCCACATCCTGACCCACAGCATCAACCACAGGACTGGGCTGACGCTTCGCAAGATGGTCGTAACGTACAGATTCGGCACGATCCATGATTTCTTGAATCTGATCCAGCTCGATATCCTTTCGGGTTTCGGCTTGAGCAACAATCATATTGCCGTAGAACGCCGGCACCCTTACAGTTGTCACTTCCACTTCCAGCTCGTCACCCAGCAGATCTTTCAGCTGGTTCCGCATCAGTTCTTCACTGGTGGTTTGACGGTTCGATTGAACCACACCCACATCCGGCAGCATATTAAACGCAAGTTGCACACCGAAATGACCGGCTTCAGCCTCTCGACCATTCATCAAACGCGCAGTTTCCTGGGCCAATGATTCGATACCGGCTCGGCCCTCATCTGAAGCCGCGATCAGAGCTGTCAAATTCAGCTTAAGAAGTTCATAGGCCTGATGCATGGGTGCCAAGGCCAGGGCAGCGGTAATAGTAGCTGATCCTGGAACTCCGATAACACGACCTGGATCAAGCGTTTCCAGTGCAGAGCCATTGATTGCAGGCAAACACAGTAAAACATCAGTTTCTGTGTATCGTTGAGGATACAGATCAATCACATAGCCCTGTGTAACGGCTTCCAGTTTTGCCTGGGTTACAGCAGGCAGTTCCGGCTCACAAACAAAGACCAACTGCACGCCAGCAGGATCAAAATCTTCAAACGAACGAGTACGGTTGGCATGTCCTCGGAACATCAGGCTTCGACCCGCCTGATCCTCCTCTTCAAACAATTGGACCTTGGCAATCTCAAGCTCAGACTCATCAAGGAGCTCAAGCAGTTTTTCACCCTTAAGGCTGGCAGGCCCCAGCAGTGCAACATTCAAAGTCATGTATTGGCTTCTCAAATCAAAAAGCCCGACAGATGCCGGGCTGGAGTGTTACGAATTCAGATGCGATTAACGCTCAAGCAGGATGCGCAGCATGCGACGCAGTGGTTCAGCCGCACCCCAGAGGAGCTGATCACCCACACTGAAGGCATTAAGATAATCCGGACCCATCTTCATTTTACGCAGACGGCCAACCGGAATATTCAGAGTACCGGTAACCTTGGTCGGTGACAGATCACTGATGGTTGCTTCGCGCTCATTCGGCACGACGCTTACCCAGTCGTTTGCTTCCGCGATCATCTGCTCAATCTCGTCCATCGGCAGATTCTGCTTCAGCTTGATGGTGAACGCCTGGCTATGACAACGCATGGCGCCGATACGCACACAGGTACCGTCGATCGGAACCGGGCTACTGGAGAGGCCCAAAATCTTATTGGTCTCAACCATACCCTTCCACTCTTCCTTGCTCTGACCGTCGGCAACCGCCTTGTCGATCCAGGGAATCAGGGAACCCGCCAGTGGCGCACCAAAGTTATCAGTCGCAAAGGTATCACCACGCATGGTTTCAACGACCTGACGGTCGATATCCAGAATGGCAGATGCAGGGTCAGCCAGCAGTGCTTCAGAACCAGCATGGATCTGACCCATCTGAGTGATCAACTCACGCATGTTTTTGGCGCCAGCACCGGATGCCGCCTGGTAGGTCATGGACGAGATCCATTCCACGTGACCACCCTTGAACAGACCACCGAGGCCCATCAGCATCAGGGAAACCGTGCAGTTACCACCGACAAAGTTCTTAACACCGGCATCGATGCCCTTCTCGATGACATCCATATTAACCGGGTCCAGCACGATCAAGCTGTCGTCCGCCATACGCAGGGTAGAAGCAGCGTCGATCCAATAACCATCCCAGCCGGACTCACGCAGCTTCTGGAACACTTCGGTGGTGTAGTCGCCGCCCTGGCAGGAGACGATGGCGTCCATCTGTTTCAGCTCGTTAATATCACGTGCATCTTTCAATGCCGGAATATCCTTGCCGATATCAGGTCCAGCCGCTCCGGTCTGAGATGTGGTGAAGAAAATCGGCTCCGCAATATGATTGAAGTCGTTTTCTTCCAGCATACGCTGCATCAGAACCGAGCCGACCATACCACGCCAGCCTACAAAACCTACACGTTTCATTCGTGCCCCCAAATTGATGGTTTTCTGTAAAACAAGTCTCTGAATACGACAAAGCGGATACCCGATTATCGAGTACCCGCCGATGCGGGCCTCAGCCCGCTAGCAATTATGGGCTGGTGATCAGGCTGACAAAGCCGCAATCACTGCATCACCCATCTCAGCCGTGCTGACCACCTGCATACCTTCGGACATGATGTCCGGGGTGCGCAGATTTTGATCCAACACCTTGCTGACCGCCGCTTCGATTTGATCAGCGGCTTCACCGGCATTCAAAGAGTAACGCAACATCATAGCGACTGAGAGGATCGTTGCCAACGGATTCGCCTTACCCTGACCTGCAATATCCGGTGCAGAGCCATGACAAGGCTCATACATGCCCTTGCCATTTTCATCCAGAGAAGCAGACGGCAGCATGCCGATAGAGCCGGTCAACATTGCCGCAGCATCAGACAGGATGTCACCGAACATGTTACCGGTTACCACAACGTCAAACTGCTTGGGTGCGCGTACCAACTGCATGGCAGCATTGTCCACGTACATGTGGCTCAGCTCTACATCCGGGTATTCGGCCGATAGCTCTTCCATCACTTCACGCCAGAGCACTGTTACTTCCAGTACGTTGGCCTTGTCGACTGAACACAGACGCTTGCCACGGGCGCGAGCGGCTTCAAAGGCAACACGGCCGATACGACGGATCTCATTCTCGTCGTATACGTAGGTGTTGAAACCTTCACGGATACCACCCTCTTTCTCACGCACACCGCGCGGCTGACCGAAGTAGATGCCACCGGTCAGTTCACGCACAATCAGGATATCCAGACCGGATACCACTTCAGGCTTCAGCGTTGAGGCATGAGCCAGCTGCGGGTACAGGATTGCAGGGCGCAGGTTACCGAACAGTTTCAGCTGAGAACGAATGCCCAACAGGCCCTTTTCAGGACGAATGGCGAAATCAGGATTGGTATCCCATTTGGGACCACCGACAGCACCTAGCAAAATGGCATCGGCAGCCTTGGCAGCAGCCAGCGTTTCATCAGGAAGAGGCACGCCGGTGGCGTCGATTGCGGCGCCACCCACCAATGCTTCATTGATCTCCAGGCCCAGCGTATAACGCTCGTTCACCAGCTCCAGCACCTTACGCGCTTCGGTGACAATTTCCGGACCTATGCCGTCACCCGGCAGTACCAGTACATTCTTACCCATGAGTCTAAACTTCCTTAACGCTTATTCTTTACTTGATGGCATCAAACAACCAGGGAGCAGAAGCACGACGGCGCGCTTCATAGGCTTTAATTTCATCTGCATGCTGCAGGGTCAGGCCGATATCATCCAGACCATTGAGCAGACAATGCTTACGGAAAGCATCGACTTCAAAGGTGAACTCTTCACCCTTGGGCGTGATCACAACCTGGCGTTCCAGATCAACCGTGATCTCATAGCCCTCTTCTGCATTCACTTCTTTAAACAGCTGATCAACTTGAGCCTCAGGCAGCACAATCGGGAGCAGACCGTTTTTGAAGCAGTTGTTGTAGAAGATATCGGCAAAGCTTGGCGCAATCACTACTCGGATACCAAAATCATCCAGCGCCCAGGGTGCGTGCTCGCGACTGGAGCCACAACCAAAGTTCTCACGCGCCAGCAGCACGCTGGCACCCTGATAACGTGATTGGTTAAGGACAAAATCCGGATTCAGCGGACGACCTGCACAATCCTGGTCTGGCTGGCCTTCATCAAGATAGCGCAGCTCATCAAACAGGTTCGGACCAAAGCCGGCGCGTTTGATGGATTTCAAAAACTGCTTCGGAATGATCATGTCGGTATCGACATTGGAACGATCCAGCGGCGCAGCAATACCGGTGTGTTGGATAAACTTTTTCATCACAGGTCTCCTTACTGCATCAGCTCACGAACATCGACGAAATGGCCGGTTACAGCAGCAGCTGCTGCCATGGCCGGGCTTACCAGGTGGGTACGACCACCGAAGCCCTGACGACCTTCGAAGTTACGGTTGGAAGTTGATGCACAGTGCTCACCCTGACCCAGTTTATCCGGGTTCATAGCCAAACACATGGAGCAGCCCGGCTCACGCCATTCCAGACCGGCTGCAACAAAGATCTTATCCAGACCTTCAGCCTCGGCCTGAGCCTTCACCAAACCAGAGCCGGGAACAACCAGCGCCTGTTTGACGTTTGCAGCAACCTTACGGCCTTTCACAACCTCGGCAGCAGCACGCAAATCTTCGATACGGGAGTTGGTGCATGAACCGATGAAAACGCGATCCAACTTGATATCGGTAATCTTCTGATCAGCCTTGAGACCCATGTACTGCAAAGCACGACGAATGCCATCAGCCTTAACGGCATCAGCCTCAGCTTCAGGATTCGGAACCAGCGCACTGACAGGTACAACCATTTCCGGAGAGGTACCCCAGGTAACCTGCGGCTGGATATCTTCAGCTTTGATTTCAACCACAGTATCAAACTGGGCATCTTCATCAGAAACCAACTGCTTCCACGCAGCTGCAGCGGCATCCCATTGTTCAGCCGTCGGCGAGAAAGGACGACCACGGAAATATTCAATCGTGGTGTCGTCTACCGCTACCAGACCAACGCGCGCACCCGCTTCGATAGCCATGTTACAGATGGTCATACGACCTTCCATGGAGATTGAACGCATGGCAGTGCCGCCGAACTCGATAGCATAGCCTGTACCACCAGCAGTACCGATTACGCCGATGATGTGCAGTACCACGTCTTTCGCCGTAACACCTGCGCCCAGTTCGCCATCGACACGCACCAGCATGTTTTTCATTTTCTTGGCGATAAGGCACTGAGTAGCCAGAACATGTTCAACTTCGGAGGTACCGATACCATGTGCCAACGCACCGAAGGCACCGTGTGTAGACGTGTGAGAGTCACCACATACAACAGTGGTACCCGGCAGCGTCATACCCTGCTCAGGCCCAACCACATGCACGATACCCTGACGCTGGTCATTCATTTTGAATTCGATGATGCCGAACTCATCACAGTTGCTATCCAGCGTTTTAACCTGAATTCGGGATACCGGATCAGCAATCTCATCGACACCGGCAGAGCGCTCAGTGGTCGGTACGTTATGATCCGGCGTTGCCAGGTTGGCATCAATACGCCAAGGCTTGCGGCCTGCCAGACGCAGACCTTCAAATGCCTGCGGCGAAGTTACTTCGTGCAGGATCTGGCGATCAATATAGATCAGCGCGCTGCCGTCTTCATTCTGACGAACGAGATGATCGTCCCAGAGTTTGTCGTAAAGTGTTTTGCCAGCCATGCTTTTCTCCCCTGTTGCGTTCAGCACCTTGGCCTGATTCGGGGACCATCCTAGTGCAGCCCACTCAAATAAACAAATTCATAATTTTTATCTTTTGGATTCCAAACTGGAATGTTAGTCTGCTCTCAAGACTCTAGTGACAGGAGCGACACGTGGATACCGCAGGCCTCACTGCCTTTGTGACCGTCGTTGATAGCCATTCATTTTCTCAGGCCGCACAAAAGCTGTTCCTGACCCAGTCAGCGATCAGTAAGCGCATCGCCTTACTGGAGGACCAATTGGGCTGCCGCCTGTTCGATCGCATCGGACGGCAGGTGATTCTTACCGAAGCAGGCAGTCGACTCTTGCCCCAGGCACGTGACATTCTCCACGCCATCGAAGATGCGCAAAGAATGATCAAGGATAGCGCAGGTGAAGTAACCGGCAAGCTCACCCTCGCCTCCAGTCACCATATAAGCCTGCACCGCATGCCACCGATCCTGAAAGACTTTATTAGTCGCTTCCCTGATGTTGAGCTGGACCTTCGCTTCGCATCATCAGAGTTCGCCTATGAAGGCGTCATTAAGGGCGACTTCGAGCTTGCACTCATTACCCTTGCACCTGAAGCCGATGACCGTATTCTGGCGCGCCCACTCTGGTCGGACCGACTGCAATACGTAGTTGCCAACACCCACCCGCTGGCCGCACCCAAAACCATCCGACTCGATGAACTTAACCGCTACCCCGCCATCCTGCCGGGCATCGACACATTTACCCACCAGCGCGTGCGCCAGCACCTGGCTTTGCAGGGCCTTGAACCCAACCTGGGTATGAGTACCGATTATCTGGATACTATTCGCATGATGGTCAGCGTTGGCCTTGGCTGGAGCCTGCTGCCAGAGACCATGATCGATTCCAGTCTGCACTGTCTGAATACCGGAACCGAGCCGGTATATCGCCCACTGGGCTGCATTCACCATCGCAACCGCACACTCAGCAACGCAGCATGCGAGCTTCTTAACATGCTCCCCGAGGCCGTTTAACTGGCTCCAAGCATCGTTTAAGATGGGCTCACTAGCCCCCAAACCCGCGGAGATCCAATTTTGCCCGAGCATTTCCGGAAAGCGCTGCAACAATGGCTCGACCAGCTTGAACACCAGTCGCGCCAAGGCACCGACTGGCTCCAGCTTTGGCAATCCACTCTGGATCGCGCGCCCATGCAAGCCTCACCGCAGAGCATTGATTTGGTACACCAGCTAACGCGCCAAAACCAGCGCTTCGAGGAGCTGGCACAGACCTTATTGGACAAAAGCACTGATGGCCAGCTAAGCCGCGAGCATCTGCTGGAGGCCTATCACCAGCACCTGGACGGACTTTGCCACGACTGGATACACTCCAGCTGCTTTTTGCCTGACCAATTAGCTTTGCTCACCCCTTTTTTCACAGCGTCACCGGACCCTCAACAGCAGCCAACCGATTTTGCTCAGGTTGTTCAACGTTTGCAGCAGCTCTCGAGCCTGCCTCGCAGCCTGCTACAGCACCTGCAATCACTCTTAAGCGCCCTGCTCAGGTTCCAATCGACACAGCGCCATCATCAACAACAACTGAGTCAACTCAATCAGGATGCGCTGCACAAATTGGCAGACCGCCTGCAAAGCGAAGGTATTTCGGACATAAAGACCCTGCACACACTTTGGGTGGATATTTTCGAGTCCCGCTTTAAACAATCCCTGCAGGACAAAGACTTCATTGAAGGTTTCAACGCACTACTGGATTCTGGCAGCGCCGTTCGCGCTAGCTGGCAAGCCCTGACAGACCATGTATGCCAACGTTTAGGACTGGTTAGCCTGGCTGAATATGATGAACTGAGCGAGCGACATCAGGCCTTGAATGACAGGGTCTGGCAACTGGAGGAACAGGTTCAAGCACTTCTGGAACAAAACCGGAGTGTAAACCGTGATCAAGACTGACTCTGACAATCTGAAGCAGAGCCTGCAGCAAGACCGCAGACTGCTTGAACAATCGTCCAAACAGCTATTAGACAGCCAGGTCGATCACTGCTATTCCACACATGACGTCATCTGGCATAGTGAAGGAACCCGACTGCGTGCATTTCTGCCAGAAGAGCCTAATGGCAAACACCCTCTGGTACTCTGTTATGCACTCGTCAACCGCCCCTGGATACTGGACCTCGCGCCTGGCAGCTCACTTGTTCAAGCACTCGTAGCAGAGGGCTTCAGCGTATATTTGATTGACTGGGGCAACCCCGTGCGAAGCCAACGCCACATGGGCATGGAGCATTACATCGGCCAGCTGATGAATCGGTGCATACAGGCAGCATGCGATCATTTCGGCAGTGATCGGGTGGATCTGGTCGGGGTATGCCAAGGAGGAGTATTCAGCCTTTGTTATGCCGCTCTATATCCACAGCGCATTGCACGCCTGGTGACACTGGTCACCCCCGTTGACTTTCACGCTGCGAAGTTCACCCTTAGCCACCTGTATCGCAACGTCAATATTGAACAGCTGGTCAACGCCTACGGTAATGTCCCTGGTGCACTGGTGACCCAGGTATTCACCAGCTTACAGCCAACACGCCTTGGTTATCTCAAGCACCTGACCACATCACCTCGACTGGCAAACAAACCGGAAGCAATAGAACAGTATATGCTCATGGAGCACTGGTTGAATGACTGCCCGGACCTCACGGGCAAGACACTTCAGCAATTTGTGCAACTCTTCTTTAAGGACAACGCACTACTTAAAAGACAGTTTGCCTTTGGCAATCTGAGCGTCGATTTAACAAAGCTCAAAGCCCCGGTTTTGAATATCTATGGAGAGCAGGATCACCTGGTTACGCCTGATGCCACCTTGGCACTTGAGCACCTGTGCAGCCATGTAGATTACAAGGCGATATCGGTACCGGCGGGACACATAGGCACACTAATGGGGAGCAAGGCGCTCAAACAGGTACCTGCAACCATTAAAAGCTGGCTACAGGCACCTGGCTGATACAGAGGAGTGATCAGGACTTCTGATCAGGCGCTGAAGGATCTTTCTCGGGGTTGGCAACCTCACCCTGAGCATCAGGCTTGGCGGCCTTTTCAGACTCAGCTTGCGCCTGTGCTTCAGCAGCTTCACCAGACTTGGGTGCAAACATATTCCACACAGCCATATTCTGATCAGCCAGACGTCCCATCATGGTCAACGGATTGGCCGCACCCATCATGGTCTGCATCTGCTCACGAATACGATCCTGATGCTCCAGAAAGGCCGCAATGCTTTGCTCAAGATACTGACTCATCATGCCCTGCATGCTGTCACCGTAAAAACGGATCAGCTGCTGTAACACCTGATTGGTCAAAAGCGTGCCATGCCCTTCCGCTTCCTGCTCACTGATGATCTGCAGCAGGATATTACGAGTCAGGTCGTTTCCGGTCTTGGAATCCTGAACCTGGAAAGCCTCTCCATTGAGTACCAGCTGCTTAACATCCTCAAGGGTTACGTAGCAGCTGCGCGAAGTATCGTACAATCGACGGTTGGTATATTTGCGCAGAATCCGCACGCCTGCATCTCCTGATCCATTGTGACTCATCAAATTATCCATTCAGTCGGCGTCGCGTCCGCTTTTTCCATACTGGCTCATCATACCGAACAACAGTTTCTGGAAAGCCTCCATCGAGCCCATGCCGTTATTGAGGTAAGGTTTAAGCAGTGTCAGGGGATCATAACCATCAACCCCTGCTTCCATCTGCTCCCTGACCTTGTCGATCATTTCCTGTTGCAGTGCAGTAACGTCCGGCAAGCCCAGCGCCCTTCGCAACTCTTCCGGCGTCATTTCGACATCAATTCTGAAGTTCATGACCATCCCGATTCATCAACATGTCATTTGTTTCATACTATAGCAACTGCAATGCAAAACAACTTCAACAACATACAGTTTGCTTGATATCAGGCTTGATCCAGATCCAGGCGAGTACAAATGCGACCACAGATGCCAGTGCACCGAGCCAAAACGTCTGCTGAGCCAGACTGCTCCACAACAGTCCACTCATAACAGCTCCCAATGCGCTGCCTGCACCAAAACCCAGACTTGAGAACAGCGCCTGGCCTCTCCCCATTGTCGATGGCGTAAAGTAATGCTGCACGAGGGCTATACCCACTGCATGCATACATCCAAAGGTAGCCGCATGCAGCAATTGAGCAAACAGCATCACCCCCAACTGCTCAGGAAGCCAGGCAGTCAAACTCCAGCGCAGCATCCCCAACACCAGACTCAACAAGAGAATGTGACGCAGACTAAATCTTTGCATAAGCCTGGGCATCACCATGAACAAACCAACCTCTGCGACCACACCCAGCGCCCACAACCAACCGATAGCACCAGCCCCATAGCCAAGACCCTGCAACATGACACTGTAAAAGGTGTAATACGGACCATGACCAAACTGAACAAGAAAACAAACAGCAAAGAACGCGATCACCTGATGCTTGCGCAGTACAGAACCAAGACCGGTCCTGTCATCATTCGCTCGCGAGGCGACACCACCATGCCCTCCGATAAGCAAAGTGTTCAACCAGATAAGTATCAGCAACCCCAGCACCACCCAGGGCACTTGCTCAATACCGACCACATCCAGCAACCACCCAACCAGCAAAACCGCGCAAATAAACCCGATCGAACCCCAGACCCGCACCTGAGTGTACTTATGTGAGTTTTCTCCCAAATGCTGCAGAGTAATGACTTCAAACTGTGGCAGAACCGCATTCCAGAAAAAACTGAAGCACAGCATCACCAGCGCCACACCTAACACTTCGCGCTGCCAGAAGACAGGGACAAAACACAAGGTCGCAGCCAGCGCACCCCAGCGCACAATCGCGACTCGCTTGCCGGACCTGTCTGCCAACCAGCCCCAGAGATTGGGCGCCAACACACGGGTAGCGTGGAGCATCCCCATTAAAATCCCGATAGCCTGCGCACTGAATGAAAGCGACTCAAGATAGAGCGTCCAGAAAGGGACCAGCACACCCAGCAAGGCAAAGTAAAAGTAATAAAAACCGGACAGTCGAATATAGGGCATTGTGATTTTCAATATAAAAAAGCCGGCAAATGCCGGCTTTAGTGCACAAAGCGGGAGGCTCAGGCCTCTTCTAATGCACCCAGCACATACTGAGGCAGCGCAAAGCTGGCCACATGCAATGCAGGATTATAATAACGCGTTGTGATAGCACTACGTGCATAACGGTCACTAAGCATCGCCACATCCAACTGACGGAGCTCAGCATTGTCACTAGCCCAGGCAAAAGTCATGACCCCGCCCACATAGGTCGGTACTGCCGCGTTGTAGAATGTCTGATCAGCAAAATAGGGAGACAAGCGACGACGGGTCGTCACGATCTCGTCCTGCTGCATGAACGGAACACCGTTCTGCGCCACGAATACGCCACCTTCATTCAGGCAGCGCTTGCAGCCCTCATAGAAGCGACTGCTGAACAACACCTCACCCGGACCGATCGGATCAGTACAGTCAGAGATGATGACATCAAAGCGCTCCTGACACTCAGCAACAAACTCGACACCATCGGCGATGACGATATTGGCACGCGGATCATCAAAAGCACCCGCCGAGTGATTTGGCAGATACTGTTTGCACATATCGATTACAGCCTGGTCAATTTCGACCTGGGTAACATGCTCCACAGACTCATGACGCAGCACTTCACGCAGTATGCCGCCGTCACCGCCACCGATGATAAGCACACGACGCGCATCGCCATGCGCCAGAATCGGCACATGCGTCATCATTTCGTGATACACGAACTCATCACGCTCAGTGGTCTGAATCACACCATCAAGCGCCATGACCGTGCCGAAATCACGGTTACGGAAAATAATCAGTTCCTGGTGTTCCGTACGATGCTCAAACAGCACCTCATCCAGGGTAAAGCTCTGGCCGTAGCCGTCATAGAGCCCTTCACGAAAAGTAGTCGTCGTCATCAATGCTTACCTTGCCACGTAGAATTTCTTCGACATCAACCTGTGAGGGTGTAAACGCCGCTTCCAGAACGGGGATAGCCTTGGCAGGTTCTGACTCACCACACATGAAGACATCAAATGCAGCAAAGTTACGTTCCGGCCAGGTATGCACACTGATGTGCGATTCAGCCAATACCGCCACACCTGAAATACCGCCATTCGGGGTAAAGTGGTGCAGGTGGATATGCAGCAGTGTCGCCTTGGCCGCCTTGATGGATTCGCGCAGGGCTTTCTCCATCACTTCCAGATCATCCAGGCGCGAAGCGCCGCGCAGATCGATGATCAGGTGAGTACCGGCGTAACGTTGACCGTCACGCTCGATGAAAAAGTCAAGACGCTCTTCATCGTCACCCTGGGTATAGGCAGGCCAATCGGCCACACTGCCTGGCGTCTCTTGGTCGATAGCTTCGGACGACAGGTCTTTCGCTTCTTGCATGGGCTTAACTCCAAACAAGTCTGTTTGCACAGAGGTTAAAATAAAAAACCCAACCTCTGGGGCCGCATCCGCTCATCATGTCACCACCAGCAAGCAAGGAAAAAATTGCCTTTTGCCTGTAATGAAACATGATCAGCGTGCGCCCCAAAGGCTGGGACTGATCAAATTCCTGCGAATTTAAACTCCGATGTGCTTAAATTTCAAGCAATAACAGGGACTCTCGCAGAAACAGATTCTTGAAGAGCGCCGATTAAGCGCCCTCAACTGGCACATCTGCCAACACCGGCAGGTCTGTATGCACATCGGCATTCTGACCACGATGGCGCAGCAGATGATCCATCAATACAATCGCCATCATCGCCTCGGCAATGGGCGTGGCACGAATACCCACACAGGGGTCATGACGGCCTTTTGTAATCACCTCAATGGGCTCACCAGAAGCATTGATACTGCGGCCCGGCAGGCGCAAACTGGACGTCGGCTTCAGTGCGATATGCGCGCTGATCGTCTGCCCCGTGGAAATACCACCCAAAATGCCGCCGGAATGATTGGACAGAAAGCCCTCCGGAGTCATTTCATCACGATGCTCGGTACCCTTCTGGTTTACCACTGCAAAGCCATCGCCAATTTCGACGCCTTTGACAGCATTAATGCTCATCAACGCATGAGCAAGGTCTGCGTCCAGACGATCGAAGACGGGCTCACCCCAGCCTACAGGTACACCTGTAGCCTCTACAGAGATACGCGCACCGATGGAGTTGCCCTCTTTACGCAACTCATCCATGTAATCTGCCATTTTTTCAGCAGCGGCAGCATCAGGCGAGAAAAACGGGTTATTACCGACTTCATTCCAATCGAAGTTGGCAGGATCAATGGCAATAGGCCCCAGCTGGGACAGATACCCACGAACACTAACCCCTTTCGCTGCCAGAACCTTTTTGGCGATAGCGCCGGCCGCAACACGCATGGCCGTTTCACGAGCAGAAGATCGACCACCACCGCGATAATCGCGGAAGCCGTATTTATGGGAATACACATAATCGGCATGAGCTGGACGAAAGGTTTCAGCAATATTGGAGTAATCCTTTGAACGCTGATCGGTATTCTCGATCAACAGCCCGATCGACGTACCCGTCGTGCGACCTTCGAAAACGCCAGACAGAATACGAACCTCATCCGCCTCCCGGCGCTGAGTCGTGTGGCGAGAGGTCCCCGGCTTACGACGATCAAGGTCAGCCTGGAGATCGGCTTCACTCAGCTCGATTCCGGGAGGACAACCATCGACAATACAGCCCAGCGCAGGACCGTGACTTTCACCGAATGTAGTGACTGTAAACAGTTTTCCAAAGCTGTTACCGGACATCTATCTTCTCTGATTCTGAACGATAACCGGCAAAACCGGCCATCGAAGTTATAACAAATCGGCGTGAGCACGCAGCTCCTGCGCCGTAATCACGAAAATCCCGTTGCCACCCTGCTCCAGCTCAACCCATACCAACGGCAGCTCGGGCAGACTTTGCATCAGGTGGACTTCACTATTGCCTACTTCAACAACCAGCAGGCCTTCGTCAGTCAGCAGATCAGCTGCCTGCTTAAGAATCCGACGGGTAATATCAAGGCCATCAGGACCAGAACCCAACGCCAAAGCAGGTTCATGACCATACTCTGCTGGCATGCTGGCCAGATCATCAGCATCCACATACGGAGGATTGCTCACGATAAGGTCATAGACCTGACCTTCAACGGCAGCAAACAGATCGCCCTGACAGGTGCGTACGCGATCGCTCATCTCGTGGCGAGCGATGTTGCGTTCAGCTACTTCCAATGCCTCAGCCGAAATATCGGCCAGATCCACTTCTGCTTCATCAAAGGCATATGCACAGGCGATACCAATACAGCCACTACCGGTGCACAGATCCAGAATACGGTGAACAGGCCCCGGACGCAGCCAAGGTTCAAAGCCGGCAGAAATCAGCTCAGCGATCGGAGAGCGCGGAATCAACACCCGCTCATCCACATCAAAGGGAAGCCCCATAAACCATGCTTCACCCGTGATATAGGGAAGCGGGCGGCGTAACTGGGTTCGCTGAGCCAGATAATCAAGCACACGATCCTTTTCCGCACGGGTCAAACGCGCATCCAGTATGGAAGGATTGGCATCCCAGGGCAGATCAACAGCATTCAGCACCAGCTGCGACGCCTCGTCCCATGCCAATGCATGACCGTGGCCGAAAAACACCTGATTACGACTGAACTCACTAAGACTCCAGCGGATAAAGTCTCTGATAGTATGGAGCTCTGAAATGATGTCTGCTTGATCCGACTTCATGTATCGCCTGATAATAGATTTCTAATGAGGGCAGCATGTTACTGAAATCCACCTTTGAACGCTATGTCTTATAACTCTGACGACGACCACAACGACCCTAATGACGACCTGAATTTTGGTGATGCCATGCGTGACGTTACCCCTATCAAACAGGATCGACATCACGACCGACACGGCACTCCCACAAGGCTGAAAGCGCGACTGGATAGCGCCAGCAGCTATCGACGTCAGGCAGCTTCGCGTGAAATCGAGCAGGTGATTGATGGCCTCTCCTCCGAAGCCAAGGACATTTTGGACTCCAATGACGAGCTTCTGTTTGCAGCACCCGGCGTTCAATTTTCCACTCTAAAGCGTTTACGCAAAGGACACATTCACTGGGAAGCCGGACTGGACCTGCATGGCTACAGCGTCGATCAAGCACGCGATGAAGTCAGCCAGTTTATCCGTGATGCCTGTCGACAGAACCTGCGCGCAGTCCTGGTTGTACATGGCAAGGCCTTCACCCAACCCGGCCAGCCCGCACTGCTCAAGTCCTGCGTCAATGATTGGCTAAGGCAGTTGAATCAGGTACTTGCCTTCTGCTCGGCCCAACCCAAGGATGGTGGCACTGGCGCCGTGTATGTACTGTTAAAAAGGCAGGCATCCTGAAGACAAACGGCTATGCTTAAACAGCTTCCAATGTCTGATTAGGGATAAAGCATGGTCGACCTGCATAAATACCTCCAACTGATGGCCGAAACAGGCGCATCCGATCTTTTTTTCAGTAGCTACAGCCCAATTCAAATCAAGAATCAGGGCAGTTTAAAAGCCGTCGACGATCAGGACTTGCTGCCAGATCAGATTGATAAACTCGCCCATAGCCTGATGAATGAACACCAGGCGCGCCTGTTCCATGATGAGATGGAGCTCAATTTTGCCTATGAAGTAAAAACACTGGGGCGCTTTCGCGTGAACGTTTACCGTCAACGCGGCGATGTAGCCATGGTCATCAGGATGATTCGCTACCAGATCCCGACCATAGACTCCCTGCGACTGCCCAAGGTACTGGAAAATCTGATCATGCTTCGCAGTGGCCTGGTATTGATGGTCGGCGCAACCGGCTCAGGTAAATCCACCGCTCTGGCCTCAATGATCGAATTTCGCAACCAGCGCACCGCAAGCCACATTCTCACCGTTGAAGACCCGATCGAATTCATGCACACCAACAAACGGTCGCTGATTAACCAGCGCGAGGTTGGCGTCGATACCCTCTCGTATGACAACGCACTAAAAAACGCACTACGCGAAGCGCCGGATGTCATCATGATCGGTGAGATGCGTGATAAACCTACGGTCGAACATGCCTTGCGCTATTCGGAAACCGGGCACTTGTGCCTGTCTACCCTGCACGCAACCAATGCAGTGCAAGCGGTGGAACACATTGCCAACTTCTTCCACGAAAACAGCCGTCACAAGGTTAACGCAGACTTGGCACTTAACCTCAGAGCCATAGTAGCGCTGCGCTTGATTCGCGATACTGAAGGCAAGTTCATCCCGGCCACTGAAGTACTGATCAATACACCTTACATCACCAAATTGATCGCACGCGGTGAATATTCACGCCTGCGAGAGGCGATCGACCAGAGCAGCAACTCCTCTGCCCACACCTTCGACACCTCTCTGCTGCACCTTTACGAAGCAGGCAAAATCAGTATTGAAGAAGCGTTGCAGAATGCAGAATCCCGAACCAACGTGGCACTTAAACTGAAACTTATGGGCGGGCTATAACCGAGGGCCGGCGCCACGACCCTTTACCCAAGTGTCATAATCAAGTAATTTACGCCGTTTTTAGCCGTTGTCGCGACAGTCGAGGAACCAAGATGGAAACAGCCTACTCCCAGATCATCGAACAGCTTGGAGAGGATCTTGAGCGTGAAGGCCTGAAGGATACGCCAATGCGTGCGGCCAAAGCCATGCGCTTCCTGACACGCGGTTACGAGCAATCACTCGACGATGTTGTTAACGACGCGCTTTTTCCGTCTGACAACAGTGAAATGGTACTGGTGCGCAACATCGAACTGTATTCGCTGTGTGAGCACCACCTGCTGCCGTTTATCGGCAAGGCGCATGTAGCCTACATCCCACAGGGTAAGGTTCTGGGCCTGTCCAAGCTGGCACGCATCGTCGACATGTATGCCCGCCGCCTGCAGATCCAGGAAAACATGACCAAGGAAATCGCCGAAGCGATCCAGTCTGTTACCGGCGCAGCAGGCGTTGGTGTTGTAATTGAAGCGCAGCACATGTGCATGATGATGCGTGGAGTGGAGAAGCAGAACGCTTCGATGACTACATCCATGATGCTGGGTTCATTCCGCACCAGCCAGGCAACCCGTAATGAGTTCCTGTCACTGATCAAGTGAACACGCTCAGGAGGAGTAGAGCCTGACTCACTCCTCCTGCATCAGCACCACCGCCACACTGTTTCGACTCCCCAAAACACTGGGCACCAGCGCCCCAACACCTCTGGCATCAATCCGTTCAGGCTTCGCACCTTTCTCCACCAGCGTGCGCTTTAAACGATCAGCGGCTTCCTGAGATTGACGCAGTGACAGGTCAAGGTCTCGACTGCGCCAGTGGATCACCAGCACCAGCTTTCGTGTTGGAAAGGTTACCAGCAGATTCTGCAATGCCTGGACAGCGATATCTCGAGAATCCGGCCACTGACTCAGTTCTGCATACCCTCTCTGGCGAATCAGCGAAACCAGCTCAGATGCCGTCAGGCTGTCATTGGACAAGAGATCGAGATGCAGGTATACACGCCCATTACCTCGACGCACGGCATACAGCGCAGCATGCCCCTGCTCAAGCTCAAAGGCCGCATAGAACTGGGAGTTATCGACCCCGTACAGACGAGACTGCTTGAACACCTCATTGGCCCAAAGACTGCTTGGGCCGCATTGACGCCCAGCACATTCGAACAATATTCGTGCATTTTGCTCCAGCAACTGCTCACGCAGGTAACTGAAACCGGCCTCAGGCGAATGCCCACCAGGCAACTCCCAGGTCGTCCTCACCAAATTGGCATTCAGACGCTGCTCACGATCACTGCGAATCAGACCATTGATCTTGATAATACCACCCAGCATAAGGCGGTAATCCGGGTCGGCACCCTCAGAGCGGTTGATTTCAGTCGCCAGAGGAAAGGACTCTAGATGCAGTGGCTCGGCCGCCCATGCGACCTGAATCAGGACCAGCAGCCCAACCACCAAAGAAACTGCCTGCGAAACCAATCGTCCTAACATCTAAACACTCCTGTTCAGAGCCCGCGATAGAACTCCATGACTCTATTAGAGATAGTTTGCGCAGGCCCTGGCTCCATATGCAAGTGGTGATTGCCAGGTAACACCATACGCTGCAGGTTTTTAACCTCACGCGCACGCATTTCAAGCAGATCGTTGGCGATACCCTCTTCACCCAACACCAACAAGGACGGCGCTTCAATAGCCCTTAGAAATGCACAGATCTGATCTTCACTCATGCGCAGCACCGAGGGCAGAACCAGTGCCGAATCACTGCGCCAGCGAAATCCTTTTGCAGTATGGACGATTGAACGCTCAACCAGCCAGCGCGCAGCCTGCTCTGTAACCGGAAATCGCGCGTGCATTCGCGCCTCAATCGCAGCTTCCATGCTTTCATAATAGCGCGGAGGACGAGCTGGTCGCTGATGACGCCGTATCGCCTGAGCCATTTTCTGAGGCAACTCTTCAGGTGCATCTGCCAGAGGCGCCAAGCCTTCCACCAACACCAAACTCAAAACACGCTCAGGCATGGCACCAGCAAGCAGAGAGGAAATCCCCGCACCCATCGAATGACCCAACAAATGAAACCTGTCCCAACCCAGCTCATCCGCAACAGCAACTACATCGGCAACATTATCCCAAATGTAATAGGGAACCGCTTCTGGCCGATGAGCTGAAAAACCATGCCCCATCAGATCCAAAGCAACAAGACGAACACCTTCAAGAAAGGGCTCCATAGCTTTAAAACTGGCCGCGTTATCCAGCCAGCCATGCAGAGCCAGTACCGGCATGCCATCAGCAGGCCCAAGCGCTCGGGCAGCCATCAAGCGTCCATTCACTTCAAAACGCAGTTCATCTACAGAAGTCATACGGGGAACATCTCAAACCGGATTGGGTGCTAGCCAACGAAGCTGCTTGGCCATCGCCGCAGCCGGCCAGTCAAGCTTCAGCAGCACACCATTACAGGGTGAAATAAGCAAAGGCGAGGAATCACCTTCAGACAGGTAACTGATCAAGCAACCACAAAGCGGCTGATGGGTGACAACGACAAGCACCCTGTTGTCATCAGAATCCCAAAGACTCTCCAGTTCGGAACATGCCTGCATGGGAGAGCCCTTGGGCGTCAAACCATCCAGGCTGGAGGGCTGTACACCGAGAGCACTAGCCAACTCAGCCGCTGTTTCTCGTGCTCTCAGCCAGGGACTGGACACCACCCTGGCGACCCCAAGACTTTGAGCAAGCTGCTGACCCATATTTTGAGCCTGGGCAAGGCCTCGGTTCGTCAGAGGACGTTCAGGATCAAGATCATGCCCAGGAACAGCTTCTGCGTGGCGCAGCAGGATTAATCGCACTGACTATCCTGCCGAGGCAACACAAATTCCACATCTGTACTCTGGGTATTCAACATCATGCCTTTGGCAACCTCTTTAACCGGGGCATGATTAAATACCACTTCATAAAGACCGCTCACCAAAGGCATATAAATATCCATACTCTCGGCTTTCTCTTTTACCAAGCGTAATGTATTGACACCTTCGGCCACTTCGCCCAGCGCGTCGACTGCCTGCTGAAGGGTTTTCCCCTCCCCCAGCGCAAAGCCCACACGGTAGTTACGACTCAAAGGCGACATACAGGTAACGATCAAATCACCCACGCCAGCAAGCCCCAGAAAGGTAAAAGGGTTAGCGCCCAAGCTCACAGCAAAACGACTCATCTCGGCCAAACTGCGAGTCATCAGCATACTCTTGGTATTCTCACCCATGCCAAGAGCAGCACTCAAACCCGCGGCAATGGCATAAATATTCTTCAACGTACCGCCCAGTTCGACACCGTAGGTGTCACTACTGGCATAAACCCTGAAATAGGAGGTATGCAGCAGTGCTTGCACACCTTCACGCACACGCTCGTGTGTACTGGCAATAACCGTTGCAGTCAGATGCTTGGCTGCAATTTCTTTAGCCAGATTGGGACCACTGAGCACACCAAAGGCAGCATCAGGACATTCCTGCTGAATAATCTGACTCATCAGGCAGAAAGTTCCGGCCTCAATACCCTTGGTCGTCGAAACAAGAATCTGCTCAGGCTTTAGCAGCGGCACCGCCTGGCGCAAAACCTGGCGGAAGGCACTACTGGGAATAGCAATAAAAACAGCCTGAACTCCATCCAGAGCCTCGGCCAGATTGGTTGTTGCCTTGAGCGAAGGCGCCAGGGTAACACCCGGCAGGTAATGGCCGTTGTGACTGGATTCGTTAACCTCAGCAACAGCTGCAGGGTTACGCATCCACAGACGGACGGATATACCCTTTTCCGCCATCAAGTTCGCAAGAACGGTACCAAAGCTTCCACCACCAAGCACCGCTACCGGCATTTGTGTGTTCATGAAATCTCCCTAGGTGGCCATAAAACCACCGCGCAACAGTCAGGGGGAATCTATTTTATCCAGCAAGCGGCCGATGCCGACGAACAGGAATTTAACAATTGCGAACGACAGCGCGGCAATGCCAAGAAATACCAGCAACTGATTGATATCACCGGTACGTTGATAGCCTGCAATGGCAATTGCCGCAAAGAAGGCACTGGCCAGAATGGCCAGCACCGTGCTGATTCGCTGAAGATTGTGCTTGTCAGACATGACGAACCCGATCTCAGTGCGCTTTATTTTCAGCCTTTTCATTTGGCTCAGCTTGCTCAGCTTGCTCAGCTTGCTCAGCTTGCTCAGCTTGCTCAGCTTGCTCAGCTTGCTCAGCTTGCTCAGCTTGCTCAGCTTGCTCAGCTTGCTCAGCTTGCTCAGCTTGCTCAGCTTGCTCAGAAGAGTTTGCCGGAGCCGAAACCTCAGCTTCAACATTCAGTTCAGCTGGTTCTACCTTAGGCTCAGCATCAACCACTTCCAAGGCACGGTCATCAGACTGCGCAAGCATCTCCAGCGGCGCTACCTCAGCCTCAGCAGACACTTGAGACTGCTCGACCGAATCAGAGGCAACGTCCTTAACCTCAGACTCGGAGGCCGCTTCAAGCAGAGCGCTGGCGGTGGCTTCACCGATCGTAGTTGCAGCCGCTACCTGAGCACTTGCGTCCACTACAGACTCAGCGTTTTCGTCAGTTGCTACTTCATCAGAAGCGACTTCTGCTGCAGCTTCAACATCTACAGTTTCCGTCACCTGATCAGTTTCAGCTGTTTCAGCATCAACCCCTACTTCATGTGACTCTTCAACCGCCACTGCCTCTTCAGCAACAGACGCTTGGTCGACGGCTTCCACAGGCTTCAGCAGATCAGCATCAGGGTGGATACACTCCAACTTAACACCGGTTTCCTTTTCGATATCCGGGATCAGGAATGAGTCGTCTTCACAGGCAAAGCAGATAGACGTACCTGTAGCACCAGCACGGCCGGTACGACCGATACGGTGAACGTAGTCATCCGCATCTTCAGGCAACTGGTAATTAATAACGTGAGTAACGCCATCAATATGGATCCCGCGCCCTGCCACATCGGTAGCGACCAGCACTTCAATCTTACCGTTGCGGAAATCCTCCAGCGTACGCAGACGCTTATTCTGAGGAATCTCACCAGACATAAGTGCAGCCTTGATACCGTCTTTGCTCAGCCGATCCGCCAGAGCACGGGTTTCATGACGACGGTTACCAAAGACGATAGCGCGCTCAATACCATTGACACGCAGGTAATTACGCAGCAACTGGTATTTATCCTGGCTGGAGACCAGGAATACCTTCTGAGCCACATTATCGGTGGTCTTGTGCTCGGACTCGATCTCGATGGTGACCGCTTCCTGAGTCCACTGCTCAGCCAAACGCATCACATCGTCAGTGAACGTCGCGCTGTACAGCAGCGTTTGACGATCAGCACCCTTGCGCGGGGTCTGGCGAATGATGGTACGCACATCAGGAATAAAGCCCATGCTCAGCATACGGTCAGCTTCATCCAGTACCAGCACTTCCACCTGATACAGATCCACTTCCTTGGAGCGAACAAAATCAATCAGGCGTCCCGGAGTAGCAACCAGGATGTCGACAGGCTTTTCGGCCAGCGCCTTACGCTGACGTTCGTAATCCATGCCACCGACCAAAGAGACAACCGACAGATCAGCGTGTGCAGAAAGACCTTCTGCATCAGATGCAATCTGCAAGGCCAACTCACGCGTAGGCGCAATGATCAGTGCGCGAGGTTCGTTTTTACGACGCTCGCCTGGCAACGGAAAGTCCAACAGATCGGTAATAATACCGATCAGGAACGCGGCCGTTTTGCCGGTGCCCGTCTGCGCCTTGCCAATCAGATCGCGGCCATTCAGCGCATGGGGAATAGTCGCCGCCTGAATGGGCGTGCAATATTCGAAATTGAGATCTGCAATCGCTCTCATCAGCACATCAGGCAGTCCAAAATCGTGGAATCTGCGCTTGCCTTCGGCGATGGCCACATCAAAGGACTGCGGAGTCCAGTTATTAGCGTCTTCACGCGGCTTGCGTGAACGGCGACGACGACGCGGACGTCCCTTACCCTGCTTCTGTTCGGAACTGTTCGCGGATGCGGTCTGCTTTTCTTCGGTACTCAAGATCGGATCCATTCAGGTTAACGTTTGATTTCACGCCGAAACGGGGGCAAGGAGTTCAAAAGCTGCTGACCATAGCGTCGTGTTACTACACGACGGTCCATCAGCACTACTCGTCCCCGATCCTGTTCTGTTCTTAAAAGCCGCCCTACTGCCTGAGTAAGACGCATGGACGCAGCAGGAACTGTCCATTCAATAAACGGATTTCCACCCCGCTGCTCTATCCACTCGGCCATAGTAGCATCTACCGGATCATCAGGCACACTGAACGGCAATTTGGTAATAAAAACATCGGTCAAATAGTCACCTGGCAAGTCCACACCCTCAGCAAAGGACGCCAGACCAAAAATAACACTGGCTTCTCCAGCATCAATTCGAGTGCGATGACGACGCAGTATCTCCTGTTTACTGAAGTCACCCTGAGCAAGCAGCCGGTCTTTGATCGACTGGGGGATGCCTTCCAGCACTGCGCGCATCTGGCGCCATGAACTGAACAGCACCAGTGCCGCTCTGGTCTGGTCGAGTTCAACACTCAACAACTGCAGAACCTCTTCTGTATGAGCGTCGGGGTCACTGGGATCAGCACTCATGGAAGGCACTACCAGTACGCCATTGCTTGCATAGTCAAAGGGACTTTCCAGGCGTACAGCCGTGGTTTCACGGGGAATCCCCAAAGAGGCAAACATGGCATCAAATCGACCCAATGCGGTAAGCGTGGCAGAGGTTAGTACCGCAGCATGACAGTGACGCCATAGATGATCCTGCAATGTATCGGCTGCAGACACAGGTGCACTGCGCATCTCCAGATCAAATCCGGTTGGCGTTTCGACACGGTTAATCCAGCGCGCAGTGGGAGACTTGCCTTCGGGGTCGGGCTTACTATAGCTCTGGGCCAGCCAACCCACCTGCTGCACACGCCCCCAAAGCACACCCAACTGGGGGAACCAGCGCTCGGCTGCTGCGCGGGGAATTTCACCAATACCACCCTCAAGGGCCTCTTTTAGCACATCAACAATGCGTTCAATCTGCTGCTGCGCCTGTTCGGCAGCACTGGACAACGTCAGGCAGGGCTCAAACAGAGGTTCAGGCTGCTTACCTTCAGGAAAACGGTGACGATCACCCTCAAGTGACTCCATCATCGGGCGCAGTAATAGATTCAACTGCTCCAGTGCCATATCCATATTCTGAAAGGGCCTGTGCAAACGCTCAGCCGGATCGGCCAACTGCGTTGCCGAGCCCGTATCGGACAACATCTGCGCCAATTGCTTTTCAGCCGAAGCCAACATTTTTTGCGACGACCCCAGTCGCGCAGAAAAGGCAAAATGGCTACTGGCTTTATCCGCGAGATGATGACCCTCATCAAAGATATAGATGGTATTTTCAGGCTCAGGCAGAATGGCGCCACCACCCAGGGCCAGATCAGCCAGCACCAGGTCGTGGTTAGCAACAACCACATCCACCTCTTCCAGACGGTCGCGCGCGCGGTAGAAAGGACAGGCACTGAAGTTGAGACAGCGACGGTTGCTACATTGCAAATGATCACTGGTGAGCGGCTGCCAAATCTGATCATCAACCTCTAATTCCAGTGCATCGCGATCACCATCCCAGCTTCCGGCTGCATAGGCATCCATCATAGCCTGATATTGATGCACGACCTCATCAGGAAGCTTTTCAGCCTGTTCATCCTCATAAAGCGCGATCTGACCCAACACACCCTGCTGTTCCAGGTGCTGTTCAACCTTGTTCAAACAGAGATACCGTCCACGCCCCTTGGCCAGCTGATAATTCATGGCCAAACCTGCGTGGGCTTCAACTTCTGGCAGGTCCTTGTTGATCAACTGCTCCTGAAGGGCAACCGTTGCGGTAGACAGAACAAGTTTATAACCGCCAGCACGCGCCATAGGAACCGCAGCCAACAGGTAAGAAATGGTCTTGCCCGTACCGGTACCCGCCTCAACAACGGCAATCTTGTCCTTCCAGGCAGCGCCTTGTTCACCACCCTTATCCGCCTGGGCCAGAACCTTGGCAACGGTTGCGATCATCTGTTTTTGTGCCGGGCGCGCCTTGAGCTCTCGGCTTTTCAGGAAGCGGCTGTAAGCCCCCTGAATCTCTTGTTTCTGCGCGTCACTCAGCACAAGCAATCCTCATTTTCTGTCCGGGCGCATTCTAACAATATACTGGATATTTAAACAGATAAGACTTGACCCAGCACTTTTACTGTATAAAATCACAGTAAATCGATTGAGTAACGGCCGCCATGAAACTGACAAAACGACAAACAGAAGTACTGGATTGTATACGCCACTACATCGAAACCACCGGCTATCCACCAACCCGTGCAGATATTGCGCGTGAGCTTGGATTCCGGTCAGCCAATGCCGCCGAAGAACATCTCAAGGCACTGGCCCGCAAAGGCGCGATTGAATTAACAAAGGGCACATCACGCGGCATTCGTCTGCCCGAGCCCGAAGGCCAGGAAAACGGCCTGCCGGTTATCGGCCAAGTTGCTGCCGGTGAACCCATTTTGGCCCAACAGCACGTTGAGGACCATTGCACCATCTCCGCGGATTTTTTCCGCCCTCGTGCAGATTACCTGCTGCGAGTTAAAGGGATGAGCATGAAGAATATCGGAATTCTGGATGGCGACCTGCTGGCCGTCCATCAAACTCGAGATGCCAGGGATGGGCAAATCGTAGTCGCAAGGATTGGCGACGAGGTGACCGTCAAACGCTTCAAGCGTGATGACGAAAAAGTGTATCTCATTGCCGAGAACGAAGACTTTGAACCTATTGAAGTCGATCTCACCGCCGAGGAGCTGGTGATCGAAGGATTGGGTGTCGGCGTTATTCGGCAAGGCCAATAAAGAGAGGGCATAACATGCCAGCCATCGACTACCGCTACGCTGAACAGTCCGCCGCTACACAGACCTGCAAAATTACTGAAATCCTGCTGCATAACAGCTCGGTTTCTTTGCAACCCGTTCTGCTGCCAATGATTGCCCAGCTGAGCCGTCAAGACCGATGGCTGACACTGATCAACCCACCCGCCAGCCTTAGCCGTGACTTACTCGAAGCAGGCGGCGCCTGCATTGAACAAATTCTGGTATTGAGAACTGCAGCTGAAACTGACAAAAGAGAGCTGACCAGCCGCGCACTTGCAGCCGGAACCTCTCACACTGTGATTTGCTGGGGAAATGCGGATCAAACCGCTGAGGTTGAGCAATTAAACCAGGCTGCACACTTTGGCAACAGCCTGGGCATTCTGGTCAGGAGCTGAGCCTACCACTCCTGCATATTGGCCCTGAGCCGCTCAATCAGGTGGCGGAATTCATCTAACCAGAGATTGAATTCCGCCAACATATCCTGATCTTCCGCATGGTCCGGATTAATCTGGAGAACATGAATTTCGGACAGACTGGCCTCACCGACCTGCTGATTACTTCCGTTAGCCGCAGACCAGCAAGCATCATAGGCTGAAAGCATTTTGTGCAGCCAGCTCTGCTGATTCAGCTCCAACTGTTCAAGCTCTACAGCCTCCGGCGATTCCTGCCCTGTTGCCTCCAATTGCTGCTGAAGATCAGAGAAACGCGCAACGACCTCCGTTTTCAGTGAATAGTTCTCAGCAATTTCTCGCAACAGGGAGGCATATCCGCTCGCCATAAAGAACAGAATCGACTCGTGATAGGACTCGATACGTGCATGCTTACTCCATTGCGAAGCCTCCTGAGCCTGAACCAGCGCCTTGATATGAAGGCGCGCGAAGTTCAATTTCTGGTTGGTTCTAACCGCATACACATCACTCATCAAACGAGCCTCTCAATTCCCTGTTCCCTGTTTTCCGAACTTATCGCTTGCGTCCGGTTTCTTCAATCCAGCTACCGTTTTGGTAAAAGGCTTTCCATCCGGTCGCCTTTCCGTCCACTTCGGTCATTACATACTGCTCTTTGGTTTTACGGCTGTATCGGATTACCGCCGGATTACCATCAGGATCACGCTGAGGCGCAGTCATGAGATAGTCATATTTGGGATCAATCTCATCACGATGAGGCACAATTTCCGAAACCAGAGGTGCACGTGTCTCACGGTTTTTCGGGAACTGGCTAGCCGCCAGGAACAGACCACTCGCACCATCCCTGAGCACATAGGTGTCTTCAACCTTCTGACACTGCAGTTCCGGCATTGGAACCGGATCCATCTTGGGCGGAGCCGCCTCACCATTCTTCAATAGCTTACGCGTATTCTTACATTCGCTATTGGTGCAACCAAAGAACTTGCCAAAACGGCCTGTTTTCAACTGCATCTCGGCGCCACACTTGTCGCACTCGATACTGGGGCCATCATACCCTTTGATTTTGAAGCTGCCTTGCTCTATCTCAAAGCCAGAGCAATCCGGGTTATTACCACACACATGCAGCTTGCGATTTTCATCGATCAGGTAGGAGTCCATCGCCGCATCACAGAGCTTGCAGCGGTGCTTGTTGCGCAGGATGCGAGATTCTTCCTCGTCATCCCCGTCTACGCTCACCACTTCATCACCCGGGATCAGGTTAATGGTCGACTTGCAGCGCTCTTTGGGCGGCAGGTTGTACCCAGAACAGCCCAGGAAGACACCTGTACTGGCAGTTCGGATCATCATGTGACGACCACATTCAGGACAGTCGATATCGGTTTCTGTAGGCGTATTGGGGCGCATGCCATGCTCTTCCCCTTGCGCCTCACCAAGCTTGTCGGTGAAGCCGCTGTAGAACTGGTTCAGCAACTGCTTCCAGTCCACACTGCCTTCGGCAACTTCATCCAGCTTCTGCTCCATTCGGGCAGTGAAGCTGTAATCCATTAGATCGGTGAAGTTCTCGTTCAGACGCTCAGTTACAATATCACCCATTTTACAGGCATAGAAACGACGCCCCTGCACCTCAACATAGCCTCGATCCTGAATAGTCGAAATGATCGAGGCATAGGTAGACGGACGGCCAATGCCACGTTTTTCCAACTCTTTTACCAGGCTGGCTTCTGAATAGCGCGGCGCAGGCTTGGTGAAGTGCTGCTTGGGCTCCAGCTCTTCCAGTGTCAGGATCTCGCCCTGGCTCACGTCCGGCAGGATGACATCCTCATCACTACGGCTCTTGGGCGGCAGTACTCGGGTATAGCCATCAAAACGCAGGATGCGACCCTTTGTGGTCAACTCATAGCCACCACGCTGCACATGGATACGGGTACTGGTGTAGAGCGCAGGCATCATCTGACACGCCAGGAATTGGCGGCGGATCAGATCGTAAAGGCGCAGCGCATCCGGTTCCATACCCTTGAGCTTATCGACATCCAGGGTGACATCAGACGGACGAATCGCCTCATGCGCCTCCTGCGCACCTTCCTTGCTGCTGTAGCTAACAGGATCAGCAGGCAAATAATCCTTGCCGTATTGCTCAAGCACGTATTCACGGCAGCTCTCGACCGCCTCAGCACTCAAATTGGTGGAGTCCGTACGCATGTAGGTGATGTAGCCCGCCTCGTAAAGACGCTGAGCCAACATCATGGTTTTCTTCACCCCAAAGCTCAGGCGCGTAGAGGCAGCCTGCTGCAAGGTGGACGTAATGAACGGTGCAGAGGGCTTACTGCTGGTCGGACGGTCTTCGCGTTTTACGACCTCAAGACTGCCTGCACGCAGTTCAGCCAGATGCCGTTCAGTTTCTTCTGCACTGACAGGACGGAAAGCCTTACCATCCAGCTTTGATACCTGCAGTCGCAAGGCCTGCTCAGCAGCAGTCTGGGTATTGGCATGTACTTCCCAGTACTCTTCCGGAATGAAGGCTCGGATCTCGCGCTCACGCTCAACGATCAGTTTCACGGCAACGGACTGTACACGGCCTGCCGATAGCCCACGGGCAATTTTCTCCCACAACAGCGGCGACAGCATGTAACCCACAACACGATCCAGGAAACGGCGTGCCTGCTGTGCATTAACCCGATTCAGGTCCAGCTCGCTGGGTTTGGAAAAGGCATCCTGGATGGCTTTTTTGGTGATTTCGTTAAACACCACGCGACGATAGCGACTGTCATCACCACCAATGGCTTCGCGAAGGTGCCAGGCAATCGCCTCCCCTTCACGGTCCAAATCCGTTGCGAGATAGATAGAGTCAGCATTCTTGGCCAGTTTGCGCAGTTCTTCGACCACCTTTTCCTTGCCAGGAAGCACCTCATAATGCGCTTCCCAATCCTGGTTGGGGTCGACACCCATGCGAGCAATCAGCTGCGTCTGCGCCTTCTGCTTTTTATATTCCGCTTTTTCCTCAGGGGACATCTTGCGCGTCAGCGCCGCCTGGCGGGCACGTTCCTTGGGATCACTCTTGCTTGCGCTGCCACTGGTCGGCAGGTCACGAATATGACCCACACTGGATTTGACCACATACTGGCTGCCCAAATACTTGTTGATCGTTTTGGCCTTAGCCGGCGACTCGACTATGACAAGGCTTTTTCCCATGAGATACGGATCCTTTTTGACAACGGGCAACTCAAAACTGCCGGCATATATAAGACGGTGAGCTGCCAGCGTCAAGCTATCAGTGAAAACTACAGCATACAGCCAGTGGCAGATTTTTTTTCAATGTGGCGCCATACTGACGTATATTGATACTTTTTTCAGGGTGCCAAACACAATGCTCGGAGACAACCTGTACCTTGTAATTATGTTGGCCGGGGTAGGCATATTGGCTCTGGCGGTGAACTATGTAATCACCTCTCGTGAGCAGATGTCTGAAGCCAAACGTGACCGCCTGACCTGGTTAAGCACCCAGGCAGAGCACACGCTGCATGCACTCGCCATCCTCAAGGAAGCGAGCTGCCGTCAGGATATTGTTGACAAGCTGAACCAGCACGCCATGGCATTGATTGAAGAGATTAGCCTGCTGGCCCCCGAGTCTGAACTGATGACTCAAGTAAGCCAACTCAAGGAAACCAGTGATCGCAGCCGCCCTGACAAAACCCGCTTCAACAGTGACCGCGCCGTCAAACGCGCCCAGATTTATATTAATTTCGCTGAAAAGCTGATTGTCCAGATGGCCAAGGGTGGCAAGATGACCGGTCAACTGGCACGCACCTATCAGCAGGAACTTTACTGGCTCAACGTTTCACTGGTTGCTGATGCGCACCAGAATCAGGCCAACAACCTGCTACAGGCGGGCGACAAACAAACCGCCCTGACCCACCTCCGTCATGCCAAGGCCGTTTTGGTGCGCGCAACGGCCCCACAGCGACAGAAACAGCCGCGACTGGATGAACTTCAGGCCCAGATCAACAAGCTTCAGCCCAAACGCACCTGGGGAGCTGGTGCCCTGGCTGACTCGTTGGATGACTATCTGAACGAGCAAAACTGATCAGATTTTTTGCTCGAGCAAGGGTTTACTCAGCTCAAGCAGACTTTCCAGTTGATCGGCTTCGCCACGCTCGAGCCAAAACAGAGTCAGATGCAAGGGTGTGGATTCAACACCCACAACATCTTCCGGCAGCTGTTCGACCAACTGACGGATGCTATCAATAACTTCTGCCGACAGCGACGCCCCTTTTGATCCCCAGCTCCACCCGGAAGGCAGCCCTTCATTTTCGAGGGTTTCAATGCGTAACACCTGCCAGGCTTTCCAGGCATCCTTTTCGGCTCGATCCAGATTCTGGCGCAGAATTCGATAGGCCGGGACACTTTTAGTTTCGCCCTCAGTTTCACCCTTGCCACGGGGAAACTCCAATCTCACCAGCTGCACCTGAACACCCAGCTTTCGCGCACGCATACGCAAGTCTGCTTGATAACGCTGGCGTGGTGAGGGCATCACCCACATCATGGAGCCGATAAGAGAACAGAGAATTAATGTGATAATGAGCCAATGCATGGAAGGCAAGCCCTTAATTGGAAAACGAATCGAGGTTCGGCATCATACAGCTAAGCAGGGGGATACAGTAGTAGCCCTGCTTTCCAGTATTGGGCAATCCCGCTAATATGCCCTGCCTGTCATACACGCCAAGAACGGCATGAGTAAGGGGAAACGTCTTGAACAAAGAGACCGCATGGCAAGCACTGGACGCCATTGCTGCAAGCGCTCGCACACAACACCTGAGGGAACTGCTCCAGGACCCGGACAGGTTTGATCAGTTCAGTTTCCGTCATGATGAGCTTTTGCTGGATCTCTCTCGGCAGCGCTTAACTGTGGCCACTCGTAATGCCCTCCTGGAACTGGCACGCAGCTGCCAGCTTGAGCAGTGGATCAAAGCGCTGTTTGAAGGTGACGAGGTGAATCACACCGAAAAGCGCCCGGCACTGCATGCCGCCCTGCGCCAGCCTCAAGCACGCCCTTTCCTGCTGAATAGCCAGGATATCAACGCGGATGTTCATAGAGAACTTCAACGCATGGAGCGCCTGGTATCACAGCTTCATCAGCAGCAATGGCGTGGTTTCAGTGGTGAACCTATAGATACTCTGGTCAATATTGGCGTGGGCGGGTCTGATCTCGGCCCAATGATGGTGTGCCATGGTCTGGAAGAGTTCCAGCCCAACCAGGCACGCAGCATTAAAATTCACTTCATTTCATCCATGGACGGCAGCCAGATATCCAGTGTCCTTCAACACCTGGACCCTGAGCGAACACTGTTCCTGGTTTCTTCGAAATCATTTACTACGGCTGATACTCTCGCCAATGCCGCCACCGCTCGCGACTGGCTACGTCAAGCCAGCAACATGCCGGATACGCTGCTACTGAAGCGCCATTTCATTGGCATTACCGCTCGTCCGGAAAAAGCCCGGGAATGGGGACTGGCTGCAGACAACCTGCTTCACTTCTGGGACTGGGTCGGAGGGCGATACTCTCTCTGGTCCAGCATCGGTTTTGCCATTGCCGTGCGCATCGGCATGCAGGGCTTTCGTGAGCTGCTCGACGGTGCCTGGCGTATGGATGAGCACTTTCGACACACCCCCTGGGACGCGAATCTGCCTGTCCTGCTGGCACTGACAGAAGTCTGGAATATCAACTTTCTTGATATCCACGCCCACGCCATCCTGCCCTATGATGGCCGCCTCGCTCATCTGCCGTCCTATCTGGAACAGCTGGAAATGGAGAGCAACGGCAAGTCGGTCGACCGCGATGGCCAGCGGGTAGCCCACAGAACCTGTCCTGTACTCTGGGGCGAGATCGGCCCCAACGCCCAGCATGCGTTTTATCAGCTACTGCACCAGGGCAGTGAAGCGGTCATGTGTGATTTCATTATCGCCGCCAATCGCTACGATGACGCCCGTGAGTCACTGCAGGCACAACACCGACTTACCCTGGCCAACTGCTTGGCACAGGCGCGTGTTTTGGCGCTTGGGGACGAAGCTCTGGATCAGCCAGGCAGTACAGCCTGGCAGCATTATCTGGGCAACCAGCCCAGCAGTTTGATTTTGCTCGACAAGCTAACTCCCGGAGCACTTGGTGCGCTTTTAGCGCTCTATGAACACAAGGTATTTGTGCAATCGGTCATCTGGGATATCAACCCGTTTGATCAGTGGGGCGTTGAGTTGGGTAAGCAGATGGCCAATACACTACTGCCCCATATTGGTCAGGCGCCCGAGCAAACATTCGACACTGCAACCGATGGAATACTGCGAGAGCTTAATCATTTGACAACAGGGCCCAAGCGCACATGAAAATTGCAATCTGGGGCGATGAATTGGCCGCCTGGACGGCCGCCGCCGAACTGGCACGTACCGGTAACGACATCCTGCTACAGCAGCTTGAGCCCGGAGACAGCAGCCTTCGAGCGGAACCTGGCCTGATGGATGCTATCAGTCTCGGCCTGTCTCAGGGTCGTATCACTGTAGTACCACGGTTCGAAGCCTGCCAAGCGGAAATCCACTGGCTGGCAATGCACCCCTCACACCTTGATCAAGCACGCACGCTCTGTACCGAGATCAGCCATAAAGGTCCGGAGCAGCTGATCATTATCAACCAGAGTAATTTCGGTATAGGGGCCTCAGACCAACTCCAGGGCTGCTTGCAAAACAACAGCCGGCAAACCGTTGTCTGCCTTCCTGATACGCTGCAGCAGGGACAGGCACTGAAGCAGTTTGCACAACCTACCGCCATTATGCTGGGCTGTGAAAGCGAGCAGCTGCGTACACATCTCAAGGCACTGATCCGCCCCTTT
Source organism: Marinobacterium sp. (assembly GCA_048264005.1). Taxonomy (GTDB): domain Bacteria; phylum Pseudomonadota; class Gammaproteobacteria; order Pseudomonadales; family Balneatricaceae; genus Marinobacterium. Next base: position 769,367 of record JBLXDP010000001.1, on the reverse strand, counting down.
TCTCAAGGCCTGCAGCAAATCCAATGGATGACCCGGCGAGAAGCGGAGTTCAGCAAATTTGCCATTTCAGGCATGCTGGCTCTACGTTTGAACTATATCAATGAGCTCGCCAACCTTGCTGATCGCCTTGGTGTCGATATTGAGGTCGTACGCCATGGAATGGCCACCGATAAACGCATAGGTGAACACTACCTTGCACCTGGTTGCGGTTTTGGTGGTACCCATTTCACCCAATACATCGAAGGCCTTGCTGATATCTTCTCAGAGACACGCCACTCTTCGCTGTTGAAAACAGTGCTTGAGGAAAACGAACGCCAGAAGGAACTACCCTTCCGCAAGCTTTGGCAGCATTACCAATGTGACCTGCAAGGCAAGGTGGTGACAATTTGGGGTTGTGCATTCAAGCCCGGTGTTGCCAGTGTCGATAACGCACCCGCCCTGCCGGTTGTACGTGCACTGGACGCCCAAGGCGTACGCATTCAACTGCATGACCCTGAAGCCACTCTCGCGTTGACAGAGGCCTTGCCTGAATGTAACGACCTTCACATCTACGCAGATCGATACAAGGCACTTGAGCAGAGCGATGCCCTGCTGATCATGACCGAATGGCCGGAATACGCATCACCTGATTACCCCCGCATGGAACAACTCATGCAAGCGCCGTTGATCATCGATGGTCGTAACCTGCTGGACCCAACTTTTGTCCGCCATCACGGTTTCACCTATTATGGGGTAGGCCGACCCGCCACCCAGTGCTAATCTTGAATCACACGCCATCTCCTAATCAGTAAAGGAAAGGACTTATGAGCATCTACACACGCATTTTGCTGGCGCTGGACCTGTCAGACGAATCAGATCAGCTTGCCACCAAAACAGCCAAAATGGCTGAAGCCTTTAGTGCCGAGCTCAACCTGATCCATGTAGTTGAACCGCTCAGCTTCGCTTACGGCGGTGATGTTCCCATGGACCTGACCACCATCCAGGAACAACTGGACGATCATGCGCGCACCAAGCTTCATCAGTATGTAGAAAAGATCGGCTATCCGGTGAACAAAAAGATCATTGTTACCGGCCACACCGAAACCGAAATTCATCGTGCGGCTGAAGAGTTGAACAGCGATCTGGTTATCGTCGGCAGCCATGGCCGTCACGGCCTTGCCCTGCTACTGGGCTCGACCGCTAACGGTGTTCTGCATGGCGCCAAATGTGACGTCCTGGCTATTCGGGTAAAAGAGGAGGATTAACCCTCCTCCTGCATGGCTTCAAGCTCGACCCAACGCTCCATCAGCGCTTCAACTTTCTGCTCCTGCTGATGGAGCACTTCCAACACCTTGGCAACGTCTTCATGATCTCGGCTATAGAAGTCAGGTGCCGAAGCCTCGGCCTGAAGCACCTCCAACTCAGCTTCCGCCGCCTCCATCAACTCTGGCAAACCGTCCAACTCACGCTGCAGTTTGTAACTCAGCTTGTTACTGCTTTTACGACGCGGTTTCTCGGCTTGCTTCTCTTCTGCCTTGGCCGGCTTGGAATTTGTAGCCTCAGGCTCGAGCTTATGAGGACGTTGACGTAGCCAGTCTTTGTAGCCACCCACATATTCACGCACTTCAGCATCGCCTTCGAACACAACCGAACTGGTTACCACGTTATCCAGGAAGCGACGGTCATGGCTCACCAGCAAAATGGTGCCTTCAAAAGCCAGCAGAATTTCTTCCAGCAGCTCCAGGGTTTCAATATCAAGATCGTTGGTCGGCTCATCGAGAACCAGCACGTTTGCAGGCTGACTGAACAAACGGGCCAGCAACAAACGATTACATTCACCACCCGAGAGGGCTTTTACAGGTGTGCGTGCACGTTCGGGACTGAACAGGAAGTCCTGTAGATAGCTGATGATGTGGCGCTGGCGGCCGTTAATGTCGACACTCTCACGACCGCCGGAGACGTTATCGATAACGCTTTTTTCCAGATCCAACTGCCCACGCAGCTGATCAAAATAGGCCACATCCAGCTTGGTCCCCATTTTGACTTCACCGGAGTCCGGCTGCATTTCGCCAAGAATAATCTTCAGCAGGGTGCTCTTGCCACTACCATTGGCGCCGATCAGTCCAATCCGATCGCCGCGCTGAATTGACATGGAGAAGTCCTGCAGCAATACCTTGCCGTCATACTGTTTGGACACCTGTTTGAGCTCAGCGACCAACTTGCCTGAACGCTGCGCCTCATCCAGATTGAAGTTGGCTGAGCCCTGACGTTCGCGGCGCTGCGAACGCTCCTGGCGCATCTGCTTCAACGCACGTACGCGGCCTTCGTTACGGGTACGACGGGCCTTGATCCCCTGTCGAATCCAGCGTTCTTCCTGCGCCAGTTTTTTATCGAACTCAGCATTCTGACGCTCTTCGTCCTCGAGCAGCTTCTGCTTTAACTCAAGGTACTGGGTGTAGCTGCCCGGGAAACTGGTCAGGTTACCGCGATCAAGCTCAACGATACGGGTGGCCAGATGCTCAACCAGATCACGGTCATGGGATACAAACAAGATGGCACCGCGATAATCGAGCATGACCTGCTCAAGCCATTCGATTGTCTCGATATCCAGATGGTTGGTCGGCTCATCGAGCAACAACAGGTCAGGACGTTGTACCAAAGCCGCACCCAGTGCTGCGCGTCGACGCCAGCCGCCGGACAGCTCAGACATGAGCGTCTCAGCTTGCAAACCCAAGCGGTCGAGAACAGTTTCAACGCGCTGCTCAAGATGCCAGCCATCCAGTGCTTCCAGCCGCAGCTGCAGGCGCTCCATTTTCTGCAACGAAGCACTATCCGTATTGTGCGATAGCGCATCGAAGGCTTCGCGCAGCTCCAGAACCTCGGACAATCCTTCGGCCACTACATCGTACACACGGCGCTCATCCGCAGCCGGCAGCATCTGCGCCAGCTGAGCGACACGAATGGCCGGATCCTGCCACACACTGCCATGATCGGCATGGATCTGACCTGACACCAATTTCATCAGGGTCGACTTGCCCGCACCGTTAAGACCAACCAGCGCTATACGCTCGCCGGGATCGATCTGAAAATCGACACCATCCAGCAGCGGCGCGGCACTGAAACTGACTGAAACACCTTCTAATTTAACCAGTGGCATAAATACCGAATCCTTACCTGTATCAATGCCTGCTAGTGTACCTGATTGCGTCTCATAGATAAGCCTTGACGCTGGCAACTCTCAAGCGGTTCAGGCTACACTGACTGCGTTGTCGAGCCCCAAAAAAGGTACGCCAGATGTCCCCGATTCGCCCCATCCTGTTTAGCCTCTGCCTGCTTCCAGTGACAGTTTCCACTTCTGCTGAGCCATCGAAAGACTTAGACGCCAAACGGGATCAGTTTTTAACGCTGTACCAGGCCACACAACAGCCGGATGCAGAACAGCTGAATGCACTCAAGGACTACCCTCTTTATCCCTATTTGGAATACCGCTTACTGCGGCACAACCTTGCATCAGCTTCTGCCAAAGACGTAAACGACTTTTTGACGACCTATGAGGACACACCGCTGTATGGTCGTTTGATTTTTGCCTGGGCCAAACAACAGGGCAAAGCCGGAAACTGGGGCGACTTTATTCCCGCTTGGGACGCCATCTCTCGCCCTGATACTGAACTGAAGTGCCTACATGCTAACTATTTGCTTGATTCAATGCAGACCCTGCAAGCATGGAGTGAAGTCAGACCCCTCTGGCGTGTCGGCTATTCTCAGCCCGATGTCTGTGACAAGGCCTTTGATGCCTGGCTTAAGTCTGACAACTTTCGCTCTGAAGATGCGCTTGAGCGATATCTGGCGGCATTGGAAAGTGGACGCCCGGCACTGGCAAACTATGTTGACGATTTCTTGCGTGACGATGAGCACAAGAAAACCGCTCAACTGGCCAAACAGATTTATGACAGTCCTGAGAAACTGGCTAACGACAAAAGCCTGATCAGTAAAAAGCAGTCTCAGGCACCTCGCCTGCTGGAGCTGGCTGTCAGACGTTTGGCGCGTAAGGATTTGACGGCAGCGATCGAACTTTGGCTCCGCGATCGCGATCGTCACGCACTTCCAGCGGATGACGCCAGTAAGCTAACTGAATACTTGGGTGTTTGGCTGGCCAAGCGCTTCCCGGAAGGAGACGATCGCGAGTTACTGGCGAAACTTGATCCCAAAGGCGAACTAGGAAATTTGCAGGGCTGGCGCATCCGTCTTGATTTGACTGATGCCGACTGGAAGCAGGTCCGCAAAGGTATCCAATCCCTGCCTGAGGATGAGCGCAATTCAGACCGCTGGCGCTATTGGCTAGCCATCGCCGAGGGCAATCTAGGTAAGAAGTCACTGACCGATTCTCTCCCGCAACTGGCTCAGGAGCGCAGCTTCTATGGCTTCATGGCGGCTCAGATTTTAAATCAACCCTATGAACTTAATGACACTCCCCATACCCCATCAGATACCGAGCTGGCCGCTATAGCGGCACAGCCTGCTTTTGAGCGCATCTCTGAACTACTCAGCGTAGAGTTCTATGCCGATGCGCGCTCGGAATGGAACCTTGCCATTCGCAATCTGGATACGGATCAGATCATGAGCGCATCTCACCTGATGCAGCGCTGGGGCTGGCACCACCAAGGCATTCGTGGTGCGATCAGCAGCAAGCGCTGGGATGATATGACACTTCGCTTCCCCAACCCTTATCCGGACCTTTTCCTGCGCCATGCCAACGCCCAGTCCATCGACCCTTATTGGGCACTGGCGGTTACTCGACAGGAAAGCGCATTCTGGATGGGGGCAGAGTCTCGCGTAGGCGCCCGTGGCCTGATGCAGCTAATGCCGGCAACGGCGAAAGCGGTTGCACGCCGCCATGGCGTAAGTCTTGGCAGTACTGCCAGCCTGTCAAAACCCGATCTGAATATTCATTTGGGTACGGCCTACCTGGGCGAAATGATTCAGCGCTTCAACGGCAACCAGGCCTATGCGTCGGCTGCCTATAACGCTGGCCCCGGGCGCGTTAACCAGTGGCTTCAGAGCCGAGGAGAATTGCCACTGGACGTATGGATCGAGACCATTCCGTACGATGAAACACGCCAATATGTTCAAAACGTGCTTTCGTTCAGGGTTATTTACCGCCAACAGGACAAACAGAAAGTGGCGCTGTTCAGTCAGCAGGAATTCAGCCAACTGGCATTGAATCAATAACCGGTGACCTCCAGGCATTTAACCTTGCTCTAGAAAACGATGCAGCGCCTGGCCATCAAACGGCCAGGCAAGCTCTTTTTGTGTATCACGATTGACCAAGACCGGAATTTTTTCTGCGTACCGCGACATCAGCGCTTCATCAAACACAATATCCACCAGGTCAACCTCAACTTCGCCAGCCGTCAAATTGGCCTGAAGAATTGCCACTGCCTCATCGCACAGGTGACAACCTTCAGTGGTCATCAGGTCAAGTTTCCACATCGTTTTGTTGACTCCTTTTCATCCTTTAGCACTAATGACTTTCAAATATTGGCATTTAGCCTAAAATATTGTGCCCTTATTCATACAGCAGCAGTAGCCCGAGATGAAAAATCGTATCACGCCCCGCAATCAGGAGCATGAACTCAGAGACGACGAGTTCATCGTAAGCAAAACCGATACCCGCGGCGTGATCACCTACTGCAACCGTACCCTGATGCGGATTTCCGGCTTCACAGAGAGCGAACTGTTCGGGAAGCAGCACAACATAATCCGCCATCCTGACATGCCCCGTGGCGCATACCGCCTGATGTGGCAGCTATTGAGAAACGGGGATGAATTTTTCGGCTACGTTAAGAACCTCTGCCGAGACGGCAGTTACTATTGGGTACTGGCAAACGTTACGCCTGATATAAACTCCGAAGGCAAGCTGGTTGGCTATTATTCCGTCCGCCGCAAACCAACGCGTCAGGCCATCGCCACAATCGAGCCCATCTATCGTCGAATGCTGGATGTTGAACGCCAGGCTGGCCCCAAGGAGGCACCTGACGCCTCCATTGCCCTGCTGCAGCAGCTATGCTCGGAGCAGGGTTTCAGCTATGACCAGTTCATCATTCACCTGGACCAGCAGTGAGCGTCCCATGAATCCATCGACTCAGAATAGCCAAAGCAGCCGCACTCCCTTTCTGACAGCACAGCTTAATGCTGTCTGCACGGGTTTCGTGGTACTGACGCTCATCCCTGTGCTTATTGCTAGCCTGACAACCGGCTTCAGCACCTGGCTTTTTTTGCCCTTTCCATTTGCCGTCGCGCTGGCCTGGCTGACACACCGAAAAGGCCTGAAGGCCCTTAGAACACTGAGTCGTATCGAACACACACTGGTTGAGGCAAACAAGGGAGGCTTCGACTCTCGCATCACCCATACTGCCCATCTGGGTGAAGTAGGTAAGGTTGCCTGGGAACTCAATGACTTTCTCGACAAAATCGAAACCTATTTCAAGGAAGTGGACTCCTGCTTCCAGCATGTATCCCAGGGGAAATATGATCGCTATGCGCTCTACAAAGGCCTCCCGGGGCAGCTGCGTGAGTCGCTGATCCGTATCAACACCTCACTCGATCTGATGCGCAAGGGTGCCGAGTTCGTCTCCAGCAATGAACTCAATTCCGACCTCCATAGCCTCAACACTTCTCACTTGATCAACAACCTGCGCCAGAACCAGGCAGATCTGCTCAGCATCAGCCAGGAAATGGAACGCGTAGAGACAATTGCCACTGAAAACGGCAAAGCGGCACAACAGAGCCAGCAGAGTGTAGACACCATGGTGCACTCACTGCATGCCATCAACAGCACCATTGATGCCGTCGTCACCCTGATCAAGCAGCTTGGCGAAGAAAGCAAACAGATGTCCGAGTCACTCTCGTTCATCACCGAGATCGCAGATCAAACCAACCTGCTGGCCTTGAATGCCGCCATTGAAGCCGCACGGGCCGGTGAGCATGGCCGAGGCTTTGCCGTGGTCGCTGACGAGGTCAAGGCGCTGTCGAATCGTACCAAGGAAGCTGCCATTGAAATCAGCGCCACTGTTAGCGGTTTCAGTGAGCGCGTGGACGAAATGGTGGTTCAGGCTACTGAATCAGATCGCGCATCCACCGAGCTGAGCGAAATGGCGGAAGGCCTGCGCCAACAGTTTGATACCTTCGCTTCAGCGGCCAATGAAACGGGTCGCTACATCAGCTTCGCCAAGGATTTGACCTTCGGATCCTTGGCGAAGGCTGACCATGTCATCTTCAAACAGAACGGCTACCTGATGTTTGACCATAGTGAAGAGCGCCCGGAAGTCATGGACGCGATCAGCATTGATCACCACCAGTGCCGCCTTGGCAAATGGTATTACGAAGGCCCCGGTCTGGAGACCTTCAGCAAGACCAGCAGCTACCGTCAGCTGGAAGCACCTCACCAGGCAGTCCATCAGGCAGTACAGCGCGCTGTTGCACTGCGGAATGAAAACTGGCGCGAAGAGCCCGAAACTCGGCGCAAGATCGTTGCAGAAATGGCATTGGCTGAAACAGAGAGTTACAAAATTCTGCAACATATCGATGACATGATTCAGGAGCACCACCGACAAAAGCCCTGAATTTTGGGCTTGCATCCTTCGCTGCCGCCGGATTATGCTCAAACTGCTCTCCCGCTACTGACCAATCAACTTTGATCGTCGGGGCGTCAGACAGTAGCGACCGGCAGCCATGCTTTCGTCGGACTGGCGCATCGAATCAGCAGAGATGGAATACAGGCAGTTATGACGGATAAAGACGGCAACACCGCGACCACGGATCCGCAGGAGTTCATCAATTACGTCAGCCGAGAAACCAGCAAAGTGCTGGAAATGTTCTCAGCTACTGGTGGCGACGATATTCTGCGTCAGTTCACCCAGTCATGGACTGAGTTAGCAACCCGCTCACTGGAAGATCCAGGCGTCTGGGTTCGTGCCATTGCCGATTACCAGCAGGCACAGTTCAATCTCTGGCGTAACTTGCTCACCGGAAGTACCAGCGAGAAACCCGTCGCTGAACCGCCCCCAGGAGATTGGCGCTTCAAGTCGGAGGAGTGGTCAAAGAACCCGGTTTTTGACTACATCAAGCAATCCTACCTGCTCACCTCCGGTATGCTCACCGAAATGGCGCAAAACGCCAAACTCTCTCCGCAACAGCAAGAAAAACTCGAGTTTTATACGCGTCAGTACGTTGACGCCATGTCCCCGTCCAACTTTGCAATTACCAACCCCGAAGTGCTTCAGCAGGCTATGGAAACCAAGGGCGCCAGCCTGGTTGACGGTCTGAAGAACCTGCTGGGAGACATCGAGAAAGGTCATATATCAATGACCGACGAATCCGCTTTTGAGTTGGGCACCAACCTGGCTACAACCGAAGGGGCGATCGTATTCCAGAATGATATCTTTCAGCTGATCCACTACAAGCCGCTGACAGAACAGACCTATGAACGCCCGACACTGATCGTGCCGCCGAGCATCAACAAGTTCTACATTCTGGATCTTCAGCCTGACAACTCTTTCGTACGCTTCTGTCTGGAACAGGGTCAGGACGTCTATCTGGTGTCCTGGGTTAACCCCTCTACAGAACAGCGCCACCTCAGCTGGGATGATTACGTTGGTGACGGTGTTCTGACCGCAATCGAAAACGTGAAGCAGATCAGCGGCCAGGACAAGATCAACATGGTCGCCTGGTGTGTCGGTGGCACCCTGACAGCATCAGCACTGGGTGTTTTGGCCAACCGCAAAGACAATAGCGTTGGCAGCTGCACCTTCCTGACCACGCTGATCGACTTTGAAGATCCGGGCGATCTGCGCGTATATATTGATGAGGCGCAGATTAACCAGCTGGCCGAAAAGGTGAACAAGGAAGGCGTACTGCATGGCCGTGAGCTGGCAACCTCTTTCAACATGCTGCGCTCTAACGATCTGATCTGGTCATACGTAGTGAACAACTACCTGAAAGGCCAAACACCACCGCCGTTCGATATCCTGTACTGGAACAGTGATCCCACCAACCTGCCTGCCGATATGTACACGTACTATCTGAAAGGCATGTATCTGGATAACAGTCTGGTTAAGCCGGGTGGACTGACGGTGTGCGGAGAGCCGATCGATCTGAGCAAAGTGAAAACACCTTGTTACTTCCTCTCCACCATTGAAGATCACATAGCGCCATGGAAATCGACATTCAAGGCACTGGATCTGTTGAGCGGCAATAATGAATTTGTGCTGGGTGCCAGCGGCCACGTGGCCGGTGTGATCAACCCGGCCACCAAAAACCGTCGCAACTACTGGATCAAGGGCGAACCAGGCAAAGGACCTGATCACTGGCTGGAAACAGCTGAGCGCCAGGAAGGCACCTGGTGGAACCACTGGAGCGAGTGGCTGCGCCGCCGTGCAGGCAAGAAGCAGCCGGCTCCAGCCGAGTATGGCAACGCCAGCTTCAAGGTTCTCGAAGCCGCTCCAGGCAGCTTCGTGCGCCAGCGTCTCGACTAATCAGCTCGCTGACCATGAACAAGGGGCCCTCAGCGGCCCCTTTTGTATATCCGCTCAGATACCACCCATCAACATGTATTTACACTCGAGGTACTCATCCAGCCCCTGATGACCACCTTCTCGCCCCAAGCCCGATGACTTGATGCCACCAAAGGGTGCCAATTCAGTTGAAATAATGCCCTCATTGATACCTATCATGCCGTACTCAAGTGCCTCAGCCACACGCCAGCAACGTCCAAGGTCCGTGGAGTAAAAGTAGGCGGCCAGACCATAGTCCGTATCATTGGCCATACGAATCGCTTCTGATTCATTCTGGAATCTGAACACCGGTGCCAGCGGGCCAAAGGTCTCTTCAGTCGCCACTTTCATACTGACGGTTACATCGCGAAGCACAGTAGGCTCAAACCAGGTTCCGCCCAACTCATGAGGCTTGCCACCGCAAACCAGCTGCGCACCTTTCGCCAACGCATCATCGATATGCGTCTGCACCTTATCGACAGCAGCCTGATTGATCAGCGGCCCCTGCTGCACCCCCTTATCAAGCCCTGACCCTACCCGTAATGTCGATACGCGCTCAGCCAGCCCCTCTATAAATCGGTCATAGATTCCGGCCTGTACAATAAAACGGTTGGTGCAGACGCAGGTTTGACCCGTGTTTCGATACTTGGACGCCATGGCACCCTCAAGAGCCCTATCAAGGTCAGCATCATCAAACACGATAAAGGGTGCGTTACCGCCCAATTCAAGAGACAGGCGTTTGATACTGGACGCACACTGAGCCATCAACAATTGACCGACGGAGGTGGAGCCGGTGAAAGAGAGCTTTCGTACCCGAGCGTCACCTGTCATTACAGACCCTAAAGCTTTGGGGTCACCCGTCAAAATATTGAAAACACCCGCATGAATACCGGCACGGCTTGCCAGCTCTGCCAGCGCCAACGCCGTCAAAGGCGTATCTTCCGCAGGCTTACAGACGAACGTGCAGCCCGCTGCCAGCGCGGGGGCTGCCTTGCGGGTAATCATGGCTGCAGGAAAGTTCCATGGAGTGATGGCCGCGACCACACCTACCGGCTCTCGACTGACAAGGATACGCGCATCCGGTTTATGGCTGGGCACCATCTCGCCATAGGCCCGCTTACCTTCTTCTGCGAACCACTCTACGAAACTTGCTGCGTACAACACCTCCCCTCGAGCTTCCTCCAGTGGCTTACCCTGCTCCATTGTCATTAACAGGGCCAAATCATCGGCATGCTCCAGCATCAGGTTGTACCAGTTACGCAACAGCAGAGCCCGCTCCTTCGCGGTTGTTCGCCGCCACGCCTGGAACGCCTTTTCAGCAGCACCTATTGCAGCCTTGGCATCCTCTTCACTCATCAAGGGCACACGAACAATTTCTTCATGGGTCGCAGGGTTCAAGACAGCAAAACTGCCCCCACCCAACGCATCCACCCAGCAGCCATTAACAAATGCCTGCCCTTTTAAAAGCGCCTTATCCTTGATTTCCATACGGATTTCTCCCCTCACCACCCCTAAACAACATTGCACTCCCGCTTACAGCGGCTTATCCTTGCGCACTTACATTGAGCTATGAATGCCACAGGCCAGAGCGGGCACCAAGTCTCTAACACTTCACAATGACCGGGATACGATAGAATCAAGTGTCAGTTCTAAGCCCGAAACGCAACGCTGAGATACGCCAACTCCTCCATTTAGGCTGGCCCATCATGGTCGCTCAGTTGGCACAAAACTCCATGACATTCGTTGACACTCTGATGTCAGCACAAGCAGGGCCCGAAGAACTGGCGGCCATAGCCCTCGGCGGCAGTCTTTGGCTGCCTCTGTTTCTAGCCGTTGCCGGGATTATCATGGCCACCACACCAATGGTAGCCCAGCTTGTCGGGGGCAACCACGAACGCGATTCCCGTCATACTTTCCAGCAAGCCTGCTGGCTGGCTGTCGCATTAGGGGTTATGGGTGTGATCCTGCTGCGAAACCCAGAGCCCATTCTGGATATGCTGTCACTCGAAGCCAGCCTCTACGCAAAAACCCAGGCCTATCTTGATGCAGTAAGCTGGGGCTTTCCTGCCTATATGCTTTATCAAGTTGTGCGTAGCTATGCTGAAGGGTTTGGCAAAACACACCCGGCCATGCGCATAGCGGTGCTGGGCATGCTATGTAACATTCCGCTTAATTATGTGCTGATCTTCGGTAAGCTGGGCCTGCCCGAACTGGGTGGAGTTGGCTGTGGCTACGCAACAGCAATTGTCATGTGGATAATGCTGTTGGCAGGTCTGGTATACCTGCGACACAGTCCTATTTTCAAACCCATACGTTTGTTCAACGACTGGCAACGTCCAGCAATCCATACTCAGAAAGAGATGCTCAAGCTCGGCATGCCCATAGGCTTTTCGCTGCTTATTGAAGTGAGCATGTTTTGCATGCTTGCCCTGCTGCTAGCCCCTCAGGGTGAAAGTGTCATCGCCGCCAATCAGATTACGATCAGCTATACCGGCATGATCTTTATGATCCCCCTCAGCATGGCGATGGCGCTCACTATTCGTGTCGGACACCTCGTTGGCGCCAAGGATGTAGAAGGTGCACGCTTTGCGGCCGGAACAGGTGCAATCATCACCCTCAGCATCGCCGCCGTCAGCTGCACACTCTCCTTGCTATTGGCGCCTCAAATTGTTTCGCTGTATACCGACAAGGACATTATCAGCGCCTTGGCCATTACGCTGATCGGCATTGCTGCCGTATTCCAGTTTTCTGATGCGCTGCAAGTCAGTGCAGCCGGGGCACTTCGCGGTTATAAAGATACGGCCATTCCGCTATTGATGGTGTTTATCGCCTACTGGGTGATCGGCCTTCCAGTCGGTTACACACTGGCGTTCACCGACATATTCGTTCCAGCGCTGGGTGCGCCCGGCCTTTGGTACGGGTTGATAATCGGACTCAGCGTTGGCGCCGTACTTCTGGGAACACGTCTATTCAGGATTTCACATCATGCGCTTACCCGCTCTGCTGTGTCTTCTACTCCTTCTGACCGGCTGTAAACAGGACCCCGTTACCGAGCAGCTGCATGAGTACGCCTATCGTGTCGGCAACGTCATCGATCAGGACATAGATCTCCAGCTCAACGACAGACTGCCACAGTATCCAGCCCGAAGAGATCGCCTGCTCGACGTAGAAGATATCCGCGAAGGCATGCTTGATGTACTCGACCTGCGTCGGTGCGGATTACTTACACTGATAGGCGAAAGGAACAGCTCGCTCGGAAAGCTGGCCGGTTATAGCCAACGCTTGATCTATGAATTTCGGTTTCTGCCTCCTCTCAGAGCCTGCATTCGCACACTGCAAAGCCAAGCCGTGTTAAACGACGATGAAGAGGAATTACTGCAGCGACTGACAGCCATTCAAACTACCAAAGAGCACAATCTGCCAAGGGTTGTCGCCAACGCAATTTTCAATGCTGAAGAGATGGAGCAACAGTTTGCCATTGGTTCTACGCCTGCCAGCCAGGAACAGCTGAATCGCTTCAGCCTTATCGACCCAGCGCTACTCCGCCTTGCTTACCTGGCAAAGCTTAGCCGGCAACAGGACTGGCCCACGCCCGACAATATCCATTTGCTGGAAGAATACTACCACCAGCTATACCTGAATCCCTTTGGCGCAGGCTGGCTGAAAAGTCTGAGCTACCTCACCCAGACACTTAACGAAACAGCGGACGCTATTGAGTTAAGATTGGCCCGACGACCTCTCTGCTTCAATCGCAAACCCACGCCCCAGGCACGGATAGTCCGAAACGTATTTGAGCAGTTTTATGCCGGCCAGTTGCAACCCTGGATGTCGGTGGTGCACCGCAATGGTCAGCGCTGGCATGACTATTGGCAGGAAATGACCCTCTTACTGCCGATGACCCCGGAACTTGAACGCTATTTTACAGACACATTACTAGGCCCATCCAGCCTGTGGAATCAGTACATACAGGCACGTAATCGGCACACGCAAAGTTGGCAGCAATTGCTTGGCCATTGTGGTCTAATGCCCACCGGCTAGACTGCCTCTCGCATCCTCTTTTAGATGATTTTCGCCAGCGTAACGGAGAACGCTTTTGCCAGGCTCAGCGCTATCACACAAGGTTTTAGCCAAAATGCTTTCGGTGGTAGCCGCATTCGCAGCCGTCATCAGCATTGCCTTGGTGCTGGCTGCAGACACCTCCGCCCTCAAGCTAAGCGCCTCACAGATAGAGGAATACCGCAAGACCTACGGTGAGGCGGCAGCCAAGCGGCTCCAGGCCTGGCAGAATCTGATCAGGGACAGCGCCAGCCTGCCCGAAGCCGAGAAGCTTCAGGTGGTAAACCGTTTTTTCAACCAGGTTCGTTTTCTGGACGACATTGTTCACTGGAAGCAAACGGACTATTGGGCCACCCCTCTTGAGTTTTTAATCAGTAACGGCGGCGACTGCGAAGATTTCTCTATCGCAAAGTATTTCACCCTGCGCGCACTGGGTGTCCCTGACGACAAAATGAGTATCACCTACGTAAAGGCCTTGGAACTTAATCAGGCGCACATGGTGCTAACCTATTACCCGACCCCTGACGCCATCCCGCTGGTACTGGACAACCTGATCGGTGAAATCCGGCCAGCCAATCAGCGCCCCGACCTGCTACACGTATATACTTTTAATGGTGACAACCTCTGGGTCAGCAAGAAAGGACGCAGAGACGAGCTGGTCGGAAATTCCAATAAACTTAAACCCTGGGTCAAGCTGCAATCCCGCATCGACCAACAAGATGTTAATCTGAACTAGCCCAAGGAGTGCACCGATGTCATTGACGAACCAGATAATAGCGACCGTAATTGCCGTCATCCTCGGGCTAGCCGTGAGTACCCTTTATATTCTGTCGGACAGCTCACGCAACACGCTGGTCACCCAACTGGAATCGCATGCTGAGGATGGTGCCACCCATCTGGGGCTCTATCTGGCACCCTATATGCAACAGGGTGACACCGCTACCGTTGAAACAGCCGTTAATGCCATCTTCGACAGCGGCTTTTACCAGCAAATCGAGGTACTCGATAAGACAGGCGAGGTGCTGTACAGCAAACAATATGATGCCGATGCCAGGATTAATGCACCGGTATGGTTTACCCAGCTCATCCCCATCGCGCCGCCCGTAAAGGTTCGTGAAATCACCTACAACTGGCAGAAGGTAGGCAGCATTCATATCCGCAGCCGTGCCGGCTACGCATACGAGCAACTCTGGCATGGCGTGCAAAACGCTCTGGTCCTTTCACTGGCACTTTCACTGCTGGCAGCTGTGCTGCTATCCGGCCTGCTGCGCATGCTGCTCAAGCCTCTGCGGGGCGTCGAGCACCAGGCCATGGCATTGGCACGCAGGGAGTATATTGAGCAACCTACACTACCTAAAACCCGTGAGCTGAGACGCGTGGTCACCGCCATGAACATGATGGTTCGCCAGGTTGAGAACATGTTTGCGGAACAGAACCGCAATATTGAATCCCTGCGTACCGCGGCATACCGTGACGGCCTGACTGGCCTGAACAACCGTAAAGCCGCACTGACTCAGCTGAATGAGCATCTGGAGTTTCGGCAGGATTTTGGCCCGGCATCGCTGGTTGTACTGAAGTTGAATAACCTGATCGAGCTGAACAAGACCCTGGGTGAAGATGCAACCAACCATTTAATTCAAACCAGTGCTCGACAGCTGGAAGAGCTGGGCAAACGGCTTGGATTCAACGTCACAGGCCGCTTAGGCGGTGCTGAGTTGATTCTATTAGCTCGCCGCCACAGCCAGGACGAGTGGAAGCAGTACCTTGAACCTATGGTTCAGCAAATTAACGCACTGTATCGACAACAGGTGAATAAAGCTCAAGAACCTGGAGTAGTCAGCCTTGGCGTCAGCAGTCGTGAAGGACATGAGCATACCGAAGCCTTGCTGTCACAGGCACGCTTCGCTGCCGACCAGGCCGAAGAACACGGCACCGGCATAGCATTCTATAGCCAACAGAAGACACAGCACGGCTGGACTGAGCAGTGGCGCGAGCATGTCGCCACTGTTATCGGCAACGGACAGATCTTTTTGCAGCAACAGAGTCTGCTGGACGAACAGGACAGCGCCATTCATACAGAGGTCTTTGCCCGTATTCTGAATCAGGAAAACGAGCCCTGCAGTGCCGGAGAATTTTTAGGCGTAGCGCGGGATCTCGACCTTCTACCCGTCATTGATCGCCTGGTGATTGAGCGGGCACTGAACTATCTACTGAATCACCCCGAAGCACCACAGATTGCCGTCAACCTGGCCAACCAAACACTTAGCCAACCGGAGTTTGTCGATTGGTTGCTAAACACGCTTGGGCATAACCCAGTGTGCACACGCCTGTCGATAGAGGTTAATGAGACCTCAATCCTCACCCGCCTGGATGAGATTCAGTCACTGCGCACCTCACTGAAACGCCTGAATGTGAGCTTTGGCGTTGATAACTTCGGCACACACCCTAACGGCTTCAGCTATCTCTATGCGCTGCGACCTGACTACCTCAAAATTGATGGCTCCTTGATCCGTCAACTGACCAAAAGCGATGAGGATCGCTTCTTTGTCAGTAGCCTGATCAGCGTTGCACACAGCCTTGAGATCAAGGCATATGCCGAGCACGTAGAACACGAGGCTCAGCGGTCAACACTCATCGAGATGAAGATCGATGGCACCCAAGGCTACCTGCACGGGCAGCCCAGCGCACTTACACCTATATCAGAGGTATGATCCTGCCCAGGATTTCAGGCGGGAAAGATCCAACGCTCCCGCCTGGCGCGCCACTTCCTTGCCCTGCTTGATCACAAGCAGCGTGGGGATACTGCGAACAGCATAACGGGCGGCTAACGCCTGAGCACTTTCTGTATTGACCTTGAGAAGCAGACAAGCAGGTTCCAGCTCGGCAGCAGCCTGAGCAAACACGGGCGCCATCATTTTGCAGGGCCCACACCACTCAGCCCAAAAATCTACAACCAGGGGTAGATCTGTATTGGCAACGATACGATCAAAAGCGGCCATATCAACATCAACAGGCTTGCCGGAGAAAAGAGGTGTATGACAGCGACCGCAGGACGGCGACTGGGAAAGACGGGATTCGGGTATACGATTGGTTGCCAGGCACTGGCAACAACTGAGATGAACCTGATCAGACATGGGGAACTCCAAAGACTACTATAGTCTCTTAACTGGAGATTCCCTGTCTGGATTTCAAGTCTTAACGCGCACCCTTGGACAGCAGCGCCTCAAGTTTACGGTTCATACGATCATCTTTCTGCTTCTGACGGGACTCACGCTCCTGACGGCGCTCTTCCTGCTGACGCTCACGACGCTGATCGCGGATCTCTTTCAGACGACCCGCTGCATGCGTAGCCTCATCTGCTGTAACCTTGCCACAAGCTTCGCCCTTAAGGTCTACACGCTCGACATCTTCCTGAACAGACTTCAGGTAGGCAATGGAACGTACATAGGTGGCAAGCGCACGCTTGATGCGGTTTCGGGCCAGCTTTTCATCGGCAATCAGGTCTTCCTGGATACCAATCTTGAGCGGGCGCACATTGTCACGACTGAATGTCTGTGGGTAGGCTTCAATTAGCTGCTCAAGCGCTGCCTGGTTGGCTGCACGGTTCTTGGAGCGATTTTTGCCGCTGGCGTTCTCGTTCACTTTTTGACTCTCTGTTGTCCGGTTTTTTGCCTGGCTTTTCTGCTCGACAGTCAGCAGGCGTTGTTCACATTCCTGCAGTAGCGCCTCGACGCTCCCCTGCAGATTATCAAGTTCCGACACTCAGTCAGCCCCTTTTTCAATCACGTATACATATACATCCTCAATCACCTGCTGCTCGTGCAGAGAATGACCAAGAAAGGTACAGAATTTGGGAATATCACGCTGGGTAGACGGATCGGTCGCAGTCACCTTGAGCAACTCACCGGCTGACATTTCTCGCACCTTATTGTGGAGCATCATGACCGGTTCAGGACAAAGGAGTCCTGTAGCATCAAGCTCATGATCGACGGTTTGCTTCATCAGACATGCACAACTTCTGTTACAAATAAACGGGCATAAGCACCGCACCAGAGCCGGAACGGGCTTGCACCGGCACAACTAGCGATTATCCTGATATAAACACCATCACTCAAGGAGAAAGCTGATGATTCGTGTGCTAATCGAGCGCCACGTCGCCTCAGAATTAAGCGAACACTATGATCGCGTCGCCAGGGAAACCCTTCAGGCCGCCATGCATTTCCCGGGTTTCATCTCCGGCGAAGCGCTTCATAATACTGACGACATCAATCATCGCGTGATTCTGGCCACCTACAGAACCGAGAACGACTGGTTGCTCTGGGCAGCCTCGGAAGAGCGCCGTGAAATGATGGACCAGATCAACCCCATGCTGGAAAGCGAAGAGAAAATCACCGTTTACAGCCATTGATGCGGTTGCACGACCACCCTGTTCATCTGTCGAGAGAGAGCCAGCAGGTTATCTCTTCACGGTCATGATAGAGCTGTTTGGCCTGCAGGCGAAAACCAATGCCTGCAGCATGAAGTTGCTCCTGAAGGTGGGCCAGACAGCTCTCGACCTCATCAAAGCGTTTTTTCATCGGCAGCTTGAGATTGAACATGGCCTGCCGACACCAGCCCTCGAGCGCCCAATGTAACATCAGCTCGGTTACGCGAGCCGGTTTATCCACTACGTCACACACCAACCAATCGACCGGCTTGGGCGGCGCAAAGGTGAATGCGTCTTCACGGAGATGTTCTACCTGCCCTGACTCCATCAAGTCGTCATTCATCGGGCCGTTATCTACCGCAATCACGTGCATGTGCTTACGCACCAGCTGCCAGGTCCAACCACCAGGTGCGGCACCAAGATCAACAGCCGTCATTCCAGGTTTAAGGCACTCCTGTTGCTGTTTAGTGCGCAAGAAATGAAGCCAGGCCTCTTCAAGCTTCAATGTTGAACGACTGGGCGCATCCTTGGGGAACTTGAGCCGACGGATCCCCATAGCCAAGGAAGAGCTGTTTCTCACGCGAGCGGCGCCCAGCCACAGTGTTTTGCCATCCAGCACGAACAGATGCCAGCGCCAGTCCGCCTTTTGTTTGCGCGGCAATAACAGTCCTTCCTGACGCAGCCCCTGCGCCAGCGCAGAACCAAATTTACGCGCAAAGCCCTGCAGCTCACGTCCTTCCGTGGTATCAGCCACTTCAACCATCAGCTCAGAGGCTGCAGGCAGCGCCCTGGCCAATTCCATTAATGGAGTAACACGATCCTTGGTCGGCAGGTCTGTGACTTGCGGCAGGCAGGCAAACCACTGACGTGCGAATATAAGACGCTCAAAGGGAAGCAGTTGCATCAGCTGTTCGGCGGAACCCGGCTGGTGACACTGAAAAATCACATACCCCTGGCCCGGTTCGAATTGAGGGTAACCATAGACGCCAACGCCAGCTGAACGCTCCGTAATTTCGGCAGCACATTCTTTTTCAAAGCCGCCGCGACAATGCAGAAGCACAGCGTTTAACTGAGTCATAAAACCTCCAATTCGTAGGCCGGCAACTATAGTAATGCCTAAGTCTAATAACAACTGTTCCAAGGAATAATGCGTGGCCGCAAAGCGCCAAATAACGGGGTTGATCCATATCAAGCAAAGAGATAAATACCTGAGAGCACCAACTCTAAATATGCAAAAAGCCCACCTGAAATAGCATTTTCACAATTTTCACTCACACCAACGAACATTAAAAAACCTTTATCTTTCAAATAACTACAAAAACACACCTGAAAACAGCTGCTCTGTAATCAACCAGAATTCTGCCTGCGACAATCAACCGCAGTAAAAAGTTTCATTTCATTGAAATACCTTGGGTATTCCAAGATAATTGCCGGTGGAACTCTTCTTACTACTATTAGCTTGTTGATGAGAGCCTGACATGAGCACTGCAACTGAACACCCGACTTACAATTACAAAGTCGTGCGCCAGTTCGCCATCATGACGGTGGTCTGGGGCATCGTCGGTATGGGCGTTGGCGTTTTGATCGCCGCCCAGCTGGTGTGGCCTGCACTAAACTTTGATATTCCTTGGTTGACCTACGGCCGTATTCGTCCGTTACACACCAATGCGGTTATTTTCGCATTTGGTGGCTGTGCACTGTTTGCCACGTCTTACTACGTGGTTCAGCGTACCTGCCAAACCCGACTGTTCTCTGATGCTCTGGCGTCTTTCACATTCTGGGGCTGGCAGCTGGTAATTCTGTCTGCGGCTATTACCCTGCCACTCGGTATCACTTCCGCTAAGGAATATGCTGAGCTGGAATGGCCGATCGATATTCTGATCACCATTGTATGGGTGAGCTATGCCATCGTCTTCCTGGGCACTGTCAAGAACCGTAAGACTTCTCACATTTACGTGGGTAACTGGTTCTACATGGCGTTCATTATTACGGTTGCAGTCCTGCACATCGTCAACAGCATGGTAATCCCGGTCACTCTGACCAAGTCCTACTCTGTTTACCCTGGCGCTGTCGATGCCATGGTACAGTGGTGGTACGGTCATAACGCGGTAGGTTTCTTCCTGACTGCGGGCTTCCTGGGCATGATGTACTACTTCGTACCCAAGCAGGCTGAGCGTCCGATCTACTCTTACCGTCTGTCTATCGTGCACTTCTGGGCACTGATCGCCACATACATGTGGGCCGGTGGTCACCACCTGCATTACTCCGCGCTGCCTGACTGGACTCAGTCTGTAGCAATGGTAATGTCGCTGGTTCTGCTTGCTCCGTCCTGGGGCGGCATGATCAACGGTATGATGACCCTGTCTGGTGCATGGCACAAACTGCGCACCGACCCGGTTCTTCGCTTCCTGGTGGTCTCTCTGTCTTTCTACGGTATGTCTACCTTCGAAGGCCCGATGATGTCTATCAAGACCGTTAACGCCCTGTCGCACAACACTGACTGGACTGTTGGCCACGTACACGCCGGCGCTCTGGGTTGGGTTGCGATGATCTCTATCGGTGCGGTTTACCACATGATCCCGAAACTGTTCGGCAAGGCACAGATGTTCTCTGTTGGTCTGGTCAACACTCATTTCTGGCTCGCGACCATCGGTACCGTTCTGTACATCTGCTCCATGTGGGTCAACGGCATCCTGCAGGGTCTGATGTGGCGTGCAGTTAACGAAGACGGCACTCTGACCTACAGCTTCGTCGAAGCGCTTGAAGCCAGCCATCCGGGTTACCTGGTGCGTTGGATTGGCGGCATGTTCTTCCTGACCGGTATGCTGCTGATGGCCTTCAACACTTGGCAGACCGTTCGCAGCGGCAGCTCCGTCAAGGCAGCTGAACCTTCTGCGCAAGCGGCCTGATTGAGACGAGGAGCTGAAAGCAATGATCAAACACGAAACGATTGAAAAGAATATCGGCCTCATGATCCTGCTGATCATCATCGTCATCAGCGGTGGTGGTCTGGCAGAAATCGTACCTCTGTTCTTCCAGAGCTCTACGACCAAGCCGATTGAAGGCCTGCGTACCTACTCTGCGCTGGAACTGGAAGGCCGTGACGTTTACATCAAGGAAGGCTGCCACGTCTGTCACACACAGATGATTCGCCCGTTCCGTGCTGAAACCGAGCGCTATGGTCACTACTCCACTGCCAACGAGCACGTATGGGAACACCCGTTCCTGTGGGGCTCTAAGCGTACCGGTCCTGACCTGGCACGTGTCGGTGGTCGTTACTCCGACGCCTGGCAGAAAGCTCACCTGTACAACCCGCGTGACGTAGTGCCTGAATCTAAAATGCCGTCTTACCCTTGGCTGTTCGAGAACAAGCTGAGCGGCAAGGAAACGGCTGCCAAGATGGAAGCGCTGCGCAAGCTGGGCGTACCGTACACGGATGAACAGATCAGCACTGCCCGTGAAGATGTGCAGGGTAAAACCGAGATTGATGCTCTGGTTGCATACCTGCAGTCACTGGGTAAAACGCACTCTGTTTACACCAATAAGCGGTAATTTTCAGTGAGTTACGAGGTTTATGGTCCCTTTATACCGGTCATAATGCTGGCCACGTTCATCGGTCTCTTCATCTGGGTATTGCTACCCGGAAACAAGAAGCGGTTTGATGAAGCCTCCAACCTGCCCTTCGAGGATGACGAGCAGGATAAACGGAGTCGTGAAGAGCTGGACCGCAGGGACCCATAACAGGAGAGACGACAAATGAGTGCTTTCTGGAGCGCGTGGGTAACCGTGATTACCCTGGCAGTCATCTTCGGCTGCACCTGGCTCTTGCTGGCTACCCGCAAGAGTGAAAAGTTCAAGGAAACTACCGAAGAGACCGTTGGACATGCGTTTGACGGTATCGAGGAATTTGATAACCCGCTGCCGCAGTGGTGGTTCTACATGTTCGTAGCAACCGTTATCTTCGGTCTGGGTTACCTGATGCTTTACCCGGGTCTGGGTAACTTCAAAGGTCTGCTGGGCTGGACCTCTCACAACCAGTGGGAGCGTGAAATGCAGCACGCTGAAGAAGTTTACCGTCCGGTGTTTGCCGAGTTTGCGACTCTGTCCATCGAAGAACTGCAGGACAAGCCTGAAGGTCTGAAAATGGGTCAGCGCATGTTTGCCAACAACTGCTCCGTATGTCACGGCTCTGCAGGTACTGGCGCTATCGGCTTCCCGAACCTGACTGACAATGACTGGCTGTACGGCGGCGACCCTGCCACCATCAAACAGACCATCACTGCTGGCCGTAACGGCGGTATGCCGGCCTGGGGTGATGTACTGGGCGAAGACGGTGTACGTGACGTTGCCAGCTACGTAATGACTCTGAGCGGCAAAGAAGCTGTTGCCGGCACAGACGTTACCAACGGTCAGAAGCAGTTCCAGGCTCTGTGTACTGCCTGCCACTCCCCTGACGGTACTGGCATGCACGCACTGGGTGCTCCGAACCTGACTGACGACATCTGGCTCTACGGTGGTGAGTTCAAGCAAGTTGCTCACACCATCCGCGCCGGTCGCGCCGGTGTGATGCCTGCTCAGAAAGATCTGCTGTCTGATGACAAGATCCACCTGATCACAGCTTACGTCTACAGCTTGTCCAACAAGTAATAAATAGACGTAGCTGAACCAAGGCGGCATGATGCAAATCATGTCGCCTTTTTTGTTGGCGACCTAATATAATATTAAGCGACTCTAATACTTAGAGCAGACCTGTCGATCTTTAACAGCAGTAGGTACTGGCATGAATCAGATACCGGTAAAGGATGTCACCCCGCCCAAGAAGGGCAAGGGCGGCGAAGTCGAAACCTACAACCTCTACGCCAAACGCGAGCACATCTACGTCAAGTTCTATAAAGGACTGTTCAAGAACTTCCGCATAGCTTCCGGCTTCATGATGCTGGTTATGTTCTATGGATTTTCATGGATTCAATATGATGGCCGTCAGGCGGTATTGTTTGACCTGCCCAACCGTCAGTTTCACATCTTCGGTATGACCTTTTGGCCCCAGGACTTCATGCTCCTGTCATGGCTCTTGATCATTTTGGCATTCACTCTGTTTTTTGTAACTGTCTTTGCCGGACGTCTATGGTGTGGCTACGCCTGCCCCCAGTTTGTCTGGACCTGGCTGTTTATCTGGGCCGAGCGAATCACAGAGGGTGATCGTAACAAGCGTATGCGCATGGACAAGCAACCCATGGGCAAGGACAAATTCATCCGCAAGGGCGCAAAGCACCTGC
The DNA here is from genome assembly GCA_048264005.1 of Marinobacterium sp. GTDB lineage: Bacteria > Pseudomonadota > Gammaproteobacteria > Pseudomonadales > Balneatricaceae > Marinobacterium. The sequence goes on along the minus strand of JBLXDP010000001.1, from coordinate 746,079 downwards.
TCTGGCTCGCCATTGCAATCGCATCCGCCATTGCCTTCGTGGGTTACTTCTCCCCTATTCGCGAACTTGTACCCAGCATTTTCAGCTGGGACCTTGGCCCATGGGAGACCTGGTGGCTGGCCTTCTTTACAGTCGCAACCTACGGAAATGCCGGCTGGCTTCGCGAGCAAGTCTGCATTTATATGTGCCCTTATGCTCGTTTCCAGAGCGTCATGTTTGACCAGGACACCCTGATCATCTCCTATGATGAAGAACGTGGGGAACCGCGTGGTAGCCGCAAGAAAAATGTCGACAAGTCAAGCGCCGGTATGGGTGACTGCATTGACTGCATGGCCTGCGTACACGTATGCCCGGTAGGCATCGATATCCGCGATGGGCTTCAGTATGAATGTGTTGCCTGTGGCGCCTGTGTCGATGCCTGTGATGACATGATGGAACGCATGGGCTATGAACCAGGCCTTGTACGCTACACAACCGAGCACGCACTTAAGGGTAATAAAACCCACCTGATGCGCCCGCGTCTCATCGGCTATTTTGTTTCTCTGCTTGTCATGTTTGGCGCCTTTGTGTGGGCGATTGCTGATCGAGTGCCCCTGGAGGTCGATGTTATCCGTGATCGTGGTGAGCTCTACACCAACACACCTTCAGGCATGATTGAGAACGTATACACCCTCAAAATTGCCAACAAGGATCAACACGATCATCAGTATCAGATTGAGGTAAGCGGCCTTGATGGCTTGACCATGGTAACGGAGCATCAGGTTTCTGTTGCCGCGGGTGAACTGCTGAACTACCCGGTTCGCCTGCAGGTTTCGCCCGAAAACTTGACCTTGCGCAATGCCGATATCAATTTCAAGGTATTCTCGCTGGATGAATCAGCCGTCATTGAAACTGAAAGCCGATTCCTGGGTCCCATACCTCAGCGCTAGTCCCTTCCCGACCTGAATTGAGTTAGAATGGCGGCCGGAATTTCCGGCCGCCTGTATTTCAAGGAGTATCATGAATACACACGAACAAGCTATCGCCCCCTGGTATAAACAACCCTGGCTGTGGTTCATCCTGGCGCCGTTGTTCGCCGTATTTATTTACGCCACCATTTTCATGTATGTCGCCGTTACCACCAGCGATGGTGTAGTCAAAGAAGACTATTACAAGATTGCCCGCGGCATGAACATTGACACCTCTCGTGCAGAGGAAGCGCTTAAACTCCAGGTCGTGGCCGACCTTAAGCTTGACCGTGTAACAGGCGATGTGAACTTGAACTTGAAAGGCCTGTTCGATAGCTATCCTGAACAGCTGCATTTTAATATTATTCATCCGACTCATCAGAAATATGACCAGCTGCTCACTCTGCGCAGCGTCGATGGCAAAGGCCTGTACGCAGGCAGCCTGCAGGGCACCATCAGCAGCAAGCGCTTCTTGGCACTTAGCCCACTGGATGGCAGCTGGCAGGTACGTCTGAATATCGAGCCGCCGTTTGAAGAGCAACTCAGCTACACAATGAAAGCCCAGTGAACGCTCAGTCCAATGTCCGAGGCGCTGAAGCCCGCCAGGACTGTTTCCATTGCGGCTTACCGGTCCCTCCCGGCACCTCCTACACGACTGTAATCAATGGTACCCCTCGCGAAATGTGCTGCCCGGGGTGCCAGGCAGTTGCACAAACCATTGTCGATGGTGGGCTGGATAACTTTTACCGCCACCGCGACAATCTGACGCCCTCTCCCGAGAATCGCTCAGGCCAACCGGTTCTGGATGAAGAGCTTGCGTTATATGACACCCCCGCCATTCAGTCCGGTTTTGTTCGCCAGCTCGACGAGCAGCGCTCAGAAGCCACCCTGGTACTTGAAGGCATTACCTGCGCCGCTTGTGTTTGGCTACTGGAACATCATGTTTCGCGTCAGCCCGGCGTCGAATCCTTTACCGTCAACCTGACCAATCACCGCGCACGACTGGTCTGGAACCCCGAGGAAGCACCTTTAAGCCGTCTGTTTACAGAAATTATTCATATTGGTTATCGAGCCCACCCCTTCCATCCGAACAAGGAAGAGCAGCTACTAGAGGCCGAGAAAAAACGTGCCATCCGCCGCCTTGGTATCGCGGGTGTCGGCATGATGCAGGTGATGATGATGGCCATCGCGCTGTATGCAGGCGCGCTGCAGGATATGGAATCACGCTTCGTTGAATTCATCCGCTGGAGCAGCCTGATCATCACCACTCCAGTGGTGCTTTACTCGGCACGTCCGTTCTTCACCTCTGCCTGGCGCGACCTTCGCACTCGACACCTGAGCATGGACGTCCCTGTCTCTATAGCCATTGGCGGTGCCTTTCTTGCCAGCATCTGGGCCACAGTGACCAACACGGGCGAGGTCTATTACGACTCGGTCACCATGTTTACCTTTTTCCTATTGATCGGCCGCTTTGTAGAGATGCAAGCTCGACATCGCACGGGCCGCGCCGGTAATGCACTGATGGACCTGCTGCCCGGCAGTGCCACCCTGCTGACAGAGGGCCGAGAGCAGCTGATTCCCGCGTCCGAACTGCAAGTAGGGCAACTGGTGCTGGTAAAACCCGGCCACACCATTCCTGCTGACGGCATTATCATAGAAGGCAGCAGTAACATTGATGAATCAGCCCTGACAGGAGAATACCTTCCGGTCAGCAAGAAGCCCGATGATACCGTTGTTGGCGGCACCATCAATGTTGAGCACCCCATCAAGGTTCGTATCACCGAGACTGGCCAGAATACGCGCATTTCTGCCATTATCGGCCTGATTGAGCGCGCCCAGTCGGAGAAACCGGCGACTGCAAAGGTTGCGGATACTGTTGCTCGCTATTTCGTGCTTGCCGTATTGCTGACATCAGTAACCGTTGCCTCGGCCTGGTACTTCATTTCGCCGGAAGACGCCTTCTGGATAACCCTGTCGGTACTTGTCGTGACCTGCCCCTGTGCCCTCTCATTGGCAACACCGACCGCACTTACAGCTGCCACCGGCACCCTGCGCCAGCAGGGTTTGCTGATTACGCGTGGTCACGTGCTTGAAGGTCTGGCAAGTGCGACCCATGTGGTATTTGATAAAACGGGCACGCTCACGGAAGGCAACCTGAGCGTGCGTGACATGCAGCTTCTCAGGGATGATTTTGAAGCCGATCCATATACGATCGCTGCAGCCCTTGAGCAACCCTCAGAACACCCAATTGCACATGCATTCCGTCCTTTCTTCCGCCAGGAAGCCAAAGACGTTCGCGTGCACGTGAATGCAGGTGTTGAAGGTCATGTTGAACAGCAACGCTATCGGTTGGGCAAAGCGTCCTATGCTGCCGAACTTTACCAGGGCACACCACCCCAGACACCTGAACTTGCAGTGCAGTGGCTGCTGCTTGCCGATGAACAAGGCCCAATCGCCTGGTTCTCGGTGGATGACCAGGTCCGCCAGGACGCTGCCGAACTGGTTCAACTGCTGCAACACCGAGGGATTCATGTCGCCATGCTGACCGGTGATGAGTCAGAGGCGGCACCAAGGGTTGCTGCACAGCTGGGCATCACCGAGGTTCAGCGCGGCATGTCACCTGACCAGAAACTCGACTATATCAAGCAGCTCCAATCAGACGGCGCCAGTGTCGTGATGGTTGGCGATGGCATCAATGACATTCCAGTTTTAGCGGGCGCACGCACCTCTATTGCGATGGGCAGCGCTACCGATCTGGCTAAAACCAGTGCTGATGCGGTCCTTATTTCAGGCGAACTCAAGCGTTTGGCTTTGGGTATATTGCTGGCACGTAAAACCCGACTGGTCATTCGTGAAAACCTTAGCTGGTCACTGCTCTATAATCTGGTTGCACTGCCTTTGGCAGCACTTGGCTTTATTGCGCCCTACATGGCAGCCGTTGGCATGTCCGCCAGCTCCCTGATTGTAGTCGGTAATGCGATGCGCCTGGCACGTGCCCCTCGCCTTAAGCCCCCACGCCGGAGTTAAATCATGGAAATTATCTATCTGCTGATCCCCATCGCCATCATTTTGGTCAGCGTTGCCATCTGGGCGTTTTCCTGGAGCGTTAAGCAGGGTCAGTTTGATGATCTCGAGTCTCCTGCTCACCGCATCCTGTACGATGATGACGAAGATCTCATACCCGAGGATGCTCGTCAGGACAAAGACTCACGGGATACGAAGTGACCGAAATACCGGCAGTCTTTGCTGCCATTCTGTTTGGCGTGGCTGGCAGCACTCACTGCATCGGCATGTGCGGCGGAATTGCCGGTAGCGTAGCCCTCAGCGCCGGCAGTAAACCGGCCACACCGATTTACCTGCTCGGATTCAACCTTGGCCGCCTGTTCAGCTACGCCCTGGCAGGCCTGCTGATCGGCCAATTCGGTGCCCTCCTGGCACAAGGCCAGGCGCTCACGCTAGGCTTGAGAACGGCTGCAGCACTCATCATGATCGTGATGGGGCTGTATATTGCGCAGTGGTGGCAAGGCGCCGCCTATCTTGAACGCGTGGGTCATTTTTTCTGGCGCCGCATTCAACCCCTGACCCGCTCATTTCTGCCGGCCGATCGACTCTGGAAATGCCTGTTTCTTGGTGGGCTCTGGGGCTGGCTGCCCTGCGGTCTGGTCTACACAACCCTGATATGGGCCGGCACCAGCAGTCAAAACGCACCGGAAAGCGCCTTACTGATGCTGATGTTTGGTCTGGGTACTTTACCGGCCATGATGACCACCTCGCTCCTGGCAGGCAAGTTGCGCCACTTTCTCCAGCATCGCGGCGTCCGCCAAAGTGCCGGAGCCCTGGTAATCCTGTTTGGACTGTTAACCCTTCCCTGGCAGGGATTGCTTGGACACGCTTGATTTTCATCAAGCCCCCATACCGACACAAACGCTATACTGACGGCCTGACCACCTATGTATGAGGTTTTGTGGTGAAAAGAGACACCGTAATTCGCTGGGACCTGGATCTTATTCGTCGATATGACCTGTCGGGCCCTCGCTATACGTCCTATCCAACTGCCATCCAGTTTGACAGCCCGCTAACATCAGCCGAGCTGCTATCGACGGCACGGGAAACCACGGACACCAGCGCACCACTTTCTCTCTACGTACACATCCCCTTCTGTGCGCATGTTTGCTACTACTGCGCCTGCAACAAGGTGATCACACGCAACCGTAATAAGGCTCAACCTTATCTGGACACTCTGTACCGTGAAATGGCGCAGCTGTCGCAGTGGTATAGCCAGGAACGGGTCGTTAACCAGCTACACTGGGGCGGCGGCACACCCACCTTCATCAGCGATGCCCAGATGAGCGAGCTGATGCAGATGCTGGGACGACACTTCCGTCTGCGCGATGATGACAAGGGTGACTACTCCATCGAGATCGACCCCCGTGAAGCCAGTCACGATACTCTTGGCGTGTTGCGTGATATTGGTTTTAACCGTATCAGCCTGGGTGTACAGGACGTAAACCCTCAGGTTCAGGAAGCCGTTAATCGCGTGCAGCCCACCGAGCAAACCGCTTCAATTCTTGAGCGCTCTCGTGAACTTGGCTTCAAATCGATCAACATGGATCTGATCTACGGCCTGCCGCATCAAACTGCAGCCAGTTTCGCAGAGACATTGGATACCGTGATTGCAATGAGCCCGGACCGACTTTCGGTGTTCAACTACGCGCACCTGCCAGACCGTTTCCGTTCGCAAAAACACATTCGCGCTGAAGACCTGCCCTCCTCGGCGACCAAACTCGATATTCTGCAGCAAAGTATCCAGCGCCTGCTGGATGCAGGCTATGTGTATATCGGCATGGACCATTTTGCCAAGCCGGATGACGAGCTGGCCATCGCTCAGGCCGAGGGCAAACTGCACCGTAATTTCCAGGGCTATACCACTCATTCGGATTGCGATCTGGTTGCCATGGGTGTGTCCGCCATCAGCCAGATTGGTGACGTCTATTACCAGAATGAACACGACCTGTCGGCCTACACTCAGAGCGTTAGCCAGCAGGAGCATGCGGTTAAGCGTGGCGTCATTCTGACAACTGATGATCACATTCGCCGTGCAGTGATCACCCAGCTGATCTGTCAGTTTGAGCTTAATAAAAGTGAAATTGTCGCACCATTCGGTATCAATTTTGATGAGTACTTTGCGAACGAATTGACTGAGCTGGAGCAATTCAAGCAAGACGGATTAATCGAGCATTCCGCCGAGCATATTCGCGTTACCCCAGCGGGCCGACTGTTGATCCGCCGCATCTGCATGGCCTTTGATGCCTACATCCCGAAACAGCAACCCACCAGTAATTTCTCGCGTATTATCTGAAGCGCCGGCCAGGGACGGCCGAAGTCCTTCACCCCTAGGGGGAAATGTTACATAATGCGGGCTACCGCCGTCGCGTTGTAACTCCCAGAAAAAGGAACCCCCTATGGCCGATTGGAAATCTCAGGGAAAGCTCCATAGCCTGCCGCAAGTTCATTGCAAAACCTGCAGCCTCAGTTCGCTTTGCCTGCCGGTATCGCTTGAACTGACCGAAATTGATCGCCTGGACGATATTATCGACAAGAGTCGTCCGCTGAAAAAAGGTGAGCACCTGTTCCATCAAGGTGAACCCTTCAGCTCTGTTTATGCGATCCGTGCCGGCTCTATCAAGAGCTACACCCTGACCAACGAAGGGGAAGAACAGATCACCGGATTCTATTTTCCGGGCGAACTGGTCGGCCTGAGCGGCTTTGATGCCGAAAACTACCCCATGTCCGCCAAGGTATTGGAAACCACCACCGTGTGTGAGATTCCGTTTGAGCGCCTTGACGAGCTGTCCGGCCAGTTGCCTGAGCTGCGTCGCCAGATGCTGCGCAGCATGTCCAAGGAGCTGCGTGATGATCAACAGATGATGCTGCTGTTGTCGAAGAAAAACGCCGAGCAGCGTGTCGCTACCTTCTTGCTGAAACTGTCCCAGCGCTTCAAGGCCCGTGGCTATTCTGCGTCGAACTTCCGCCTGTCCATGTCCCGCAACGAGATCGGTAACTACCTGGGTCTGGCTGTTGAGACTGTTAGCCGTATTTTTACCCGCTTCCAGAAAATGGAGCTTATGCGTGTTGACGGCAAGGAAGTTGAATTGACCAACCTGGATGAGATGTATCGTTTGTCTGGCGAGGCACGCGATGAAGAGTGTCCACACTCTAAAGAAAAGACATCCTGATACGGTTTGGCCGCAAGGGATCATGTGGAAAGGGACGTCCATAAAAAAGGCACAGTCCAAAGGACTGTGCCCAAGTTGCACAATGAAGTAGCCATCTCAATGTGTAACCCAACGCCTTTATTACACCTGTATTTTGCGACCGCAGCATTGAGTTATGTCAACAGCCTGTCCGTCTCGGAGAATTTCTATGTCTTATGATGAGTTTTACGTTAAGTCTGTCATTCGTTCACTGCATGACTGGCCAGAACCCGGCGTAATATTCCGAGATATCACCCCTATATTCAAAGACCCCAAAGCCATGCGAATGGTGTCTGATGCCTTCATCCAGCGCTACCTGGATGCGGATATCACACACATCGCCTGTATTGATGCCCGCGGTTTTCTGTTTGGCTCCATTATGGCTTACCAGCTAAATCTGCCTCTGGTGTTGGTTCGCAAGAAAGGCAAGCTGCCTGGCGAAACCATTCATCAAGACTATGAACTGGAGTACGGCACCTCTGCTGTCGAAATGCAGAGTGACGCCCTTGAGGCCGGTGATAAAGTCCTGCTGTTTGATGATTTGATCGCAACCGGCGGCACCCTGCTGGCCGCCTGCACCCTGATCAACAAACTGGGTGCCCAGGTTGTTGAAGCCGCTGCGCTGATCGATTTGCCGGACCTCCAGGGTTCTACCCGCATTCAGGAGCTGGGAATCCCCGTTTACTCGTTGCTGGCCTACGAAGGCCTCTGAGACCAAGGACACCATCATGACCCGCCTTACCGCCCTTGCGGCATCGTTGCTCTTCAGTTTCCCGGTGGTTGCTGAAACCCTTCAGCTTCAATCTCAGGAGCTAACACTGAACGCAGAGCTTGAAACTGCGGGTCATGATTCCCTGTCCGGGCAAAAGGTGGTCCTGATTAACCATGGCACGCTTGCACATGGCCGAATGGAGTTGATCAACGCGCTGCAGGACACTCTCGCCGAAGCCGGTATAGCGAGCCTTGCACCTACACTGAGCCTTGGTGTTGATAACCGTCAGGGCATGTATGACTGCAATACACCTCACACACACCGGCATGAAGATGCCATGAGTGAACTCAAGCTCTGGCTTGACTGGCTTCAAGCACGTGATGTCAGCCAGGTCTGGTTGCTGGGACACTCTCGTGGCGGCAACCAGATTGCTCAGCTGACCTCGACGGCAAATGAATACCCGATAATGGGACAAATTCTCCTGGCCCCCATGACCTGGGATGCTCAGCATGAAGCAGAGGCCTATGCCAGTCGTTACGCAACACCCCTGGCGCCCTTGCTGGCCCAGGCTGCCGCTCAAGCTTCAGGGCCCTTACCTGAGCCTGTTGGCTTCCTTTACTGCGAGCAGGCACAGGTGAATGCTGAGTCCTTTGTCAGCTATTACACAGACAGTCAGGCTAAACACACACCGACTTTGCTCCAGAATACCGACCTGCCGACGCTGGTCATTACCGCAAGCGAAGATCAGGTTGTGCCTGATCTGCCCAAAGCGATGCAAACAGTTACAAACACCAGGGTTGAACAGGCCAGTATCGAAGGCGCCGATCATTTCTTCCGTGATCTTTACACCTATGATGTTGTCGATCAGATCACCGACTTTATGGATCAGCAGCCTTGAAAAAACTGTTTGCGCTATGTGTTCTGCTGACTTCTACTCTGTGTAGCGCCGAAACACTTCCGCCACTGACACAGCTGGAAGCTGGTCAGAACAAACAGAAAGCACTTTTAGTGCTGTTTTCTCAGCCAAACTGTAGCTACTGTGACCTGGTACGCAATGAGTTTCTGACCCCCCTGCAACACAACCCACCCGAGGGGCTTTCGATTCACGAACTCAAGGTGGCCACTGCAAGCCCCATTCAGACGGCTGACGGCAGCCTGATCAAGCCAGCGGATTTTGCCCTGCGCCTGAATGTTCGTTTTTATCCCAGTGTATTGCTGCTGAGCCCTGATGGTGAAGAACAGCTCTCAGAGCCACTCATTGGCATCAGCTCCCGTGATTTCTATGGCTACTATCTGGATCAAGCCATTGCTCAAGCGCTCGATAAAGGGCACTGAGACCCTGAGCACATTGGGGTATACTCCCTCTCCCAAAGATCCAACCCTCAGGAGAGGCTATGCTCTGGTTCCGTAACCTGATTTTCTACCGTTTCACTCCGGAACCCGGTTTTACGCCGGAACACCTAGAAGAAGCGCTGGCACAGCACCCCTTCCGTCCCTGCGGCAGTCAGGAGCTCAGCAGCCAAGGCTGGAGCCGACCGGTCAAGGAAATGGATGAAATGCTGGTCTTCGCCAGCCAGGGCTTCATGTTGGTGAACCTGCTTCAGGAAGAGCGCATTCTACCTTCCAGCGTAGTGCGTGACGCACTTGCCGACAAAGTCGACGCAATTGAAGCTGAAGAAGCACGCAAGGTCTACCGCAAGGAAAAAATGCAGCTTAAGGACGAAGTCGTGCTTGACCTGCTGCCACGCAGCTTTACCCGCCGCAAAGGCGTGCATGCCTTGCTTATGCCGCAACAGGGCTGGATTGCTGTCGACGCAACCAGTCATAAACGCGCAGAGGAGCTGCTCAATGCACTGCGTGAAGCCCTCGGCACGCTCAAGGTTTCCCTTCCGCTGACCCAGATTTCCGCGGACAAAGTCATGACCTCATGGGTAAAAGGCGAAGCCTTGCCACAGGGCTGGGAACTGTCGGATGAGTGCGAGCTAAGAGACCCGATGACTGAGGGCGCCAAAATCAGTATCAAAGGTCAGGAGCTTCTCAGTGAGGAGATACAGGCCCATCTGGAAGCTGGCATGCTGGCCAAGCGCGTGGCAATTGACTGGCAGCAGCAGGTACAGCTGGTTTTGCATGAAGACCTGAGCTTGCACCGCCTGAGACTGACCGAGGAGTTCAAGGATCAGATCGATGCTGACACACCTGAGGATATGATGGCCGCTTACGACGCGGATATCGCCCGCATGGGGCTTGAATTTACTCGCCTGCTGCCGGAACTGCTGGATGCCATGGGAGGCGAAGCGCCTGTCGATCGCTGAATCGACTGACGCCCCTGGCCCTGTGTTAGCGGGCGTCATCCCCTACTACCGTGAATCCCAGGCTGGTCCAGGCCTGCATACCACCGCGGTAATACTTCATTTTCTCGGCAGGGTAACCAAGCTCCAGCATCTTGCGAATCATCGCCGGTGTCTGTCCACACCAGTATCCGTTACAGAACATGGCCAGCGTTTTGGCGCCACTGAAGTCATACTCGCCCTCAGCTTTTTTAACTACGCCAAAGTCATCCAGTGCCCAATCGCGATCACTGTCGTCATCCATCATCGTGTAGGGATAACTCTTAGCGCCCGGGATTGTGAGGCTAACGTGCCAACCGATCGTACGTGTGTCTACGATCATGACACTAGCATCCTGTTCAGCGCGCATCATATATTCCACAAACTCCCGCTCGCCCAGCGTTTCAACAGGGTGCGGAGCAAAGGGATGCATCGGCTGAGGTATACCTCGCGAGGTGGCGGCATAGAGCGGGTGAATCTGATGCTCCGGATCCTGAGAACGCATCACTTCCACCGTCTGCCCATCATGGGTAACTGTGAAGCTTTTCAGTCCAGGGGCGATATTGACGTCTGCATAGGCTCCTGCGGAGGCGCAAAGCACAGCTCCGAGACAGGTAGCGGCTAACCAAGGCTTAAGCATCCAGGCTGTCCTCATTCTGTTATCAATGCTCCAGTATACTCGATTGCCCCACTGGTAGATGCTTTAACTTGATCCTTGGCCCGATGCAGATACACTTGTCCCCCTGATGTTCAGGAGTCTACATGTACAGCGTCAAAGAAGTTTTCTACACCCTGCAGGGCGAAGGTGCCCAGGCTGGCAGACCCTCTGTCTTTTGCCGGTTTACCGGTTGCAACCTATGGTCCGGTCGTGAGCAGGACCGAAGCAAGGCCGTATGTGACTTTTGCGATACCGACTTTATCGGTACCGATGGCCAAAACGGTGGAAAGTTTGCCACAGCCGCTGAGCTGGCAGCCTATTTGGCTGGCTTCTGGCCCGAACAGGACAGCCATCGACGCTACGTTGTCTGCACAGGTGGTGAGCCTGCTCTGCAGCTGGATGATGAACTGGTTGAAGCATTGCATGCCCAAGGCTTTGAAATCGCCATCGAGACCAATGGCACGCGCCCATTACCGGACGGTATTGACTGGATTTGCGTCAGCCCCAAAGCTGACGCAGAGCTGGTGATCACCCAGGGGCATGAGCTGAAGCTGGTTTTCCCGCAAAGCCTGGCTCCGCCTGAGCGTTTTTCGACCCTGGACTTCGACAATTTTTACCTGCAACCGATGGACGGGCCCTTGCAGAACCAAAATACCCGTCGGTGTATCGATTATTGCCTGCAAAACCCCCAATGGCAGCTCAGTTTGCAAACACACAAGCTGCTGGGTATTGACTGACCTTAACTGTCCGACTCGTCAGGAAGGCTCCACGACCCTCACTCCCAACATGTCCCGGTTGCGCCAGGCCACCAGCAATAGTGCCGGTACCTGCATCAGCACGCCGTAGATCAGCACAACCGCGGACATTTCCGGGTTGTGCAACAACCCACCGGTTACCATCAGCGCCGTACCAGCGTTCTGTATGCCCGTTTCCAGTGACAGTGTGATCCCTCGTTCCTGGCTCAGTCCGGTGAAACGCGCCATCCCATATCCCAACAGCATCGCCAAACAGGCCAGCAACATGGCAACAGGCCCGGTGGCAGCCAGCATAGCGCCCAGCTTATCGCTATTGGCGATGACGATCGCGGTCACGACCACCAGCATAAACAGCAAGGACATGACTTTTACCGGCTTCTGCATGCGTGACGACAACCCAGGCCAGTAACGACTTGCCAACATGCCCAACACAACCGGTACAAGGGTGACCACCACCATTTTGGCAATCGCAGGGAGAACCGGGAATTCCATTGTGGCACCAGCCAGCCCCCATACGGAGAGCATCCATAGGGTAAGCAGGGGCAAGGAAAAGGGTGTTATTACACTGGTAATGGCTGTCAGGCTAACCGATAGCGCAGTATCGCCGCGGGCCAACAGCGTCAACATATTGGATGTTGCCCCACCGGGCGCAAAGGCCAAGACCATCAAACCAACGGCCGCAATTGAGCCCAACGGAAGGCCCGTGACCAAACCAAAAGCCAACAATGGCAGTAAAAGCAACTGACAAACCAGACCTACAACAACAGGCCTTGGCGAACGCAGCAGGCGGGTAAAGTCCTGCCAGCTGAGGGTCATGCCCACTCCGAACATAATAACAAAAAGAGCAAGCGGTAAAATCCAAACCGTAATATCCGAGGCTTGCATGCTACACCCTGAGCGTCCTTGAAGAGGTCTCATCTTAGGCAATCCACACAGCAGATACAATGTGGACTAAATCTTAAACAACGGTATGACTGGGCTGGAGCGTCCTACCCACATCTACTGTGGATAACACTGTGAAAATTTAATTACCAAATTGCTTCAGCAGGCATGGTTACTTGCCCAACCTCAGATTGATCACTTTTTAACCAACTGTTTTATTCTTTTATTTTTTAATAGGTTACACATATCACCAAGGGCATTTACAGCCTTCTGCTGGTTCAATACCCTGCCAACCGCTATCATACTCGGCACCAGCAGGCAGGGATGGAAACTCATGCAAGAACAGCTTGATAAACGCCGCAAGGCAGCAGAAAAAGTCACCATAATTGGCGCGATTCTTGATGCTGTTCTTGGAGTCCTGAAGATCCTGGTTGGCGTGATTGCCAACTCCAGTGCATTGATCGCGGATGGTATCCATTCACTTTCCGACCTGTTTACCGATTTCCTCGTCGTCATTGTCCTTAGACTTTCTCACCGCGGCCCTGATACCAACCACCCCTGGGGGCATGCTCGCTTTGAAACCGTCGGCACCGTCATTCTGGGTTTATTGCTGGTTGCTGTGGGAGCGCTCATGGCGTACGACAGCCTTCAAGCGCTGTTTGATGAGCAACCTGCAGTCGCCCCTGGCTGGCCTGCCCTTGTGGTTGCCGCTATGTCGATTGCAGGTAAGGAATGGATCTTTCGCTATACGTACAGGGTGGGTAAAGAACTCGACTCTGACCTGATTATTGCCAACGCCTGGCACAGCCGTACCGATGCATTTTCGTCAATCGTCGTCTTTTTTGCCGTGGCCGGTGCCATGGCAGGCTGGTGGTGGCTGGATGCCCTGGCCGCCGTTATTGTCGCGCTGTTTATCGGCAAGATTGGCTGGGATCTTATTTCTCGCAGTATTATCGAGCTGGTCGATACAGCCCTTCCTGAATCCAAGGTGGAGAAACTGCGCCAACAAGCATTGGAAGTTGATGGTGTTATCAGCGTTCACAGCTTCAAGAGCCGTCGAATGGGCAACCAGAGCCTTCTGGAGATGCACATTCAGGTAGCCCCACACCTGAGTGCTGCAGAAGGTCATTACATTGGCGATGTCGTCGCAGCTCAGTTAAAACAGCGCTTTGATGACCTCAGCCACATTATCTTTCACATCGATACCTATGATGATGAAATAGTTGAAGCTGATGGCACTGCACCCAACCTACCTGCACGCCGCTATATCGAACAGCAGGTTGATACCCTCTGCAGAGCCCTTGAGCTTACACCGGACTATGAACTGACGTTGTACTACCACCCCCGCTATGTCGACATCGAGCTGAAGCTGTCTGCCAACATGATGGCCAGTATTAACAAGCAGTCTGTAGACCCTGCTCAGCTGGAGGCATACCTGAAAGACAGTCTTTCCTCACAGGGCTGGTTCCGCATTTTGACCGTTTGGGCCCCTGTGGCTTAAACAAACGAAAAAGGCCGCTTCTGCGGCCTTTAAATGTTATTGCACCCAGCATATTGGGCTTAGCGAACAGGCTGACGCATGGTGACCAACTCTTCCGCTGACGTGGGATGAATCCCTATCGTGCTGTCAAAGACCGCCTTGGTTGCACCGGCCTTAAGTGCAACACCTATGCCCTGAATGATTTCACCTGCTTCGGCACCCACCATATGTACGCCCAGTACGCGATCAGTCTCGGCATCCACGATCATTTTCATCAACGTGCGCTCATCACTGCCACTCAGCGTATGCTTGAGTGGTTTGAACTCGGAGCGGAAAACCTTGATTTCAGCATAACGCTCTTTTGCTTCTTCCTCGCTCAAGCCCACTGTACCGATGCTAGGCTGACAGAACACCGCTGTCGGAATCAGTTCGTAATCCACTTCAGCGGAGCCCTGTGCGTAGAGGTGACGAACCAGCGCCATACCCTCGGCAAGCGCGACGGGCGTCAGCTGCACGCGATCAATGACATCACCAATCGCATAAATGGAGGGTACTGATGTCTGGAACTGTTCATTGACGACAACAGCTCCGTTGTCTGCCAGCGCAACACCCAGCTCTTCCAGCCCCAGTCCGTTCACATTGGGTACACGCCCGGTAGCATAGAGAATTTGATCGGCTTCGAGTACACGGCCGTCATTCAACTCAGCCTGCAGACGACCATTGTCCAGCTTATGAATCGACTTGATATCAGTATTGAAATTAAGGTTAACACCCTTCTTTGCAACTTCCTGGGCTGTGTATTCACGAATCTCCTGGTCAAACCCACGCAGGAAAAGATCACCACGATAGATCAGATGCGTATTGGCACCCAAACCGGCAAAAATGCCGGCGAATTCCACCGCGATGTAACCACCGCCAACGACCAGCACATCAGTGGGGAAGGTGGCGAGATCAAACACTTCATTTGAACTGATTACGTGCTCATTGCCGGGGACATCCGGAATGAATGGCCATCCCCCGGTCGCAACCAGAATACGCTCCGCACTATAGGTTTTACCGTTTACCTCAACTGAATGAGGCCCAACCACCCGAGCGCGGCCATCAATCAGATCACAACCCGCATTTTTCAGCAGATTGGTATAGATGCCGTTGAGGCGTGATATCTCGTTTGTTTTATTGTCACGCAAGGTGGGCCAGTCAAAATTAACCTGCCCTGCTTTCAGACCGAAACCTTCAGCCTCGTGAAAGCTTTCGGCATAATGGGAGGCCTGAACATACAGTTTTTTCGGCACGCACCCCACGTTCACACAGGTACCACCCAGATACCGGTCCTCTGCCACGGCTACACGCACACCTTCGGCAGCCGCCATACGGCCTGCACGCACCCCGCCGGAGCCAGCCCCGATTACAAACAGATCATAATCAAATTCAGCCACTGTGATTCCTTGTCTTTATGCGTAAATGCCAACCATTGTAACCAGCCCCGCTTGGCAAGGACCAATAAATTTCCTGATTCACACCCATTGGCAAGCCTAATCAGACAAGCACCGGAACCAGCTGATTTTTTTGCTATGATGTGGGCCTTTCAAGCGTCAACAGCAGGATGAATATGAAGCTGATTTCCTTCAACACCAATGGCATCAGGGCACGCATGCACCAGCTGGAAGCGGTCATTCGTGACCACCAACCGGATGTAATCGGTATCCAGGAAACCAAGGTTGCGGACGACCAGTTCCCGCTGGAACAGATCGAAGCCCTTGGCTACCACGCCGTTTTCCATGGCCAGAAGACTCACTACGGTGTCTGCCTGCTGTCTCGCCAGCCCGCGCAGAATGTACAATATGGTTTTGAAGGTGATGAAGACGACGCCCAAAGACGCATGATCATGGCGGACTTTGAAGCGGCCGACGGCAGCGTTGTTCGTGTACTGAACGGTTACTTTCCGCAGGGTGAAAATGTCGAACACCCGGTCAAGTTTCCAGCCAAGCGTCGCTTCTATGCTGACCTGCTGACCCATCTGGAGCAGCAGGACCCCGCACAACTATTGGCGGTAATGGGTGACTTGAACATCTCGCCAACGGATCTGGACATCGGAATTGGTGAACCTAACCGTAAACGTTGGCTGCGCACGGGTAAAACCAGCTTTCAACCGGAAGAACGGGAGTGGCTGCAGCGACTGTACGACTGGGGCCTGGTCGATACCTTCCGTCACCTTCACCCTGATGAAGACAACCTCTACAGCTGGTTTGATTACCGCAGCAAGGGCTTTGATGATGACCCCAAGCGTGGTCTGCGTATCGATGCCATCATGACCACACGTACCCTGCTGGAGCGTTGTGACAGTGCCGGTATCGACTACGATATCCGCGGCATGGAGAAACCCTCCGACCACGCACCGGTCTGGGCCAGCTTCACGTTCTAGAATTCATCCACCGGACAGCGAAAGCTGTCCGGTTTCAGGATCATCAGATCACAGTGGACGCGATCCAGCAGCCTTTCTGCCGAGCTGCCCAGTAACATCCGATCAAGAAAACCTCGCGCCAAGGACCCCATCACCAACACATCAACACCGGTACGCTCACTCCAGGTCGGTACAACATGACTCAGCTCACCCTCAAGCAGATGCACACAGGGATCATCCACTGACAGGTCAAGTGGCTGGATCAGCTCCTGAATACGGGCGCGATGTTCCTCACGTACCTTTTTCTGCAAAGCCTCGTAATCCATCACCAGATGTTCATCAAAAATCGCCGAATGTGGCAGGGTCTGGTAGACATGCAGGATATGCAGCTCACCATCAATCGACTTCGCCAGCGCCTGTGCATGCGCCATAATCAGCTGATCAAGCTCCGCTGACTGGTCATCCAAATGAAATGGATCTATGGCCGCTGCAATCACTGGACGCTCAGACCACTGCGGTTTTTTGCTGAGCAACAGTGGCGCCGGACAGTACCTTAACAGACGCCATTCAGGAGCCCCCAGCAGTCGATGTAGCAGATCAGGGTGCGTATCAGGCGCGTGCAACACCAGATCAGGTTCAAACCGCAGTACTTTCCTGACCAGCGCCTGGGCCTCATCACGACTCCAGCAGACATCAGCTCCAGCCTCTATCCCCTGTTGCATCAGCTTATCAGCATTGGACTGAAGGCCTTTTTCAACGTCGCGCAGCAGGGATTGCACCACCTGCTGATGGCGCTCCTGATCAAACAGCGTACTGCCTTCAACGGCTGCTGAATAACTGTGGCTGAACAGCTCAACCTGACTATCTGAGCCAAGCATTTTCCTGAGCTTGACCAGCAGTTCACCACGATGCTCATCCTGCTTAAGATGAACCAGAAAACGCGAATAGGATTCCATAATCAACTCCCTCAGCTTATCTCCAGCATAGCGAGCATTAGCACAGCTGCCCAGACACTCTGATGATGCATATCAAGCGCGAGCCATACAGACAACCATGGTATGATTCATCCTTCGTTAATGTTCTGGAGTCAGGAACAGAGTGCTGCTCAGGGTCATATTGACAGCTTTACCACTCATTTTGCTGCCGCTTCCCTTGGTTTTCGAGCGCGGGCTGCTGCAATTGAATGACGGTGAACAGGTAATGCTGCGCTCCTTGCCTGTCCTGCTGACACTGGTTGTTGTCTTGCTGGGGCTGGGCCTCAAGCACTACCGGGCGGTCTGGCTAAGCCTGCACCTGATATTGGTGGGTGCCCTGCTTCAACTGCTTGCCGTCCAGCCGGATACCAATCCCGCCAAGTATATGACGCTTCTGCTGGCCAGCTTTTTCTGGCCCTTGCTGCAATGGGTAATTCTCCTGCTGCCAGAACGACACCTGCTATCGCAACATGGCTTCAGGCGTTTTCTGCTGCTTGCAGGCCCTTATGCCGGTTTATTGTTACTTTGGCATTACGCTCCTATCACTCTGACCGAATGGCTGCTGGCTCTACCGCCCTTTTTACTTGAGTACACCTTCAGCGGCATGACCCTGAGCCACGGTGCACTGGCGTGGAGCCTGCTGTTTATATTGATGTGTCTGGGTTTTCTGCGCACCCGCCCGGTGGACACACTGATTACCCTGACCCTGACAATCGCCATGTTACTCAGTCTGGCCCGGCCGGATGCCCCATTACTGGGTAGCGTGTACCAAATCCTCTCACTGTTGATACTGATCGGGTCACTGGTCCATCATGGTTACAGCATGGCCTTTCTGGATACGCTGACTGGCGTACCAGGACGACGCGCGCTGGAACACTATCTCCAGACACCGGGACGGCAGTATGTAATCGCCATGCTGGATATCGACCACTTCAAGAAGTTTAACGATACCTACGGCCATGACACGGGTGATGATGTATTACGCATGGTCGCGTCACAGCTCAATACTGTGACAGCCGGTGGAAGACTGTTCCGCTATGGTGGCGAGGAGTTCACCGTCGTGTTTCGGCGCCGAAGCGAAGCTGAAGCGGTACCGGCACTGGAAGCCATCCGCGAAAAGGTAGCCCAGTACCCGTTGGCAATTCGCGATACAGGCCGCCCCAAAAACCAAGAAAAAGGTCGTCAAAACCGAAGTTCGGATACCCGTAAAAAGGTAGTCAATGTCACCATCAGTATCGGCGCCTGCGAAAACCAGCCTGGTGAAACACCGACTCAAGTCATCAAGCGTGCAGATCTGGCCCTGTATCTCGCGAAAGAACAAGGCCGAAACTGTGTGCGTACGGGTCGCGAGCCAACACGCAAAAAAAGGCGAAGCCGCACCGACTTCGCCCGCGAGAGAGCTTAGCGGTTGCCGTACTCTTCCGCCCGCTCCTCAATATGTATGGGCTCTTCCGGCACTTCTCCTGCGTGCTCCTGCAATGCCTTTTTGGAGCGCTTTTCAAACAGCAGGTACAGCAGCACACCAACCGCCAGGCCATAGGCAGCACCATAGACCGACAGCACTACGCCCATGGTACCGGCAACCCCCATGGAAGTGGCATTGTCGATCTGCTCCACACCAACGCTAATGCACAGATAACCGGTGATGAGCAGTGTCAGTGATAGCGCAATCGGCAGGACCGGCTTGAACACCGTCACCAGCGGCAGCATGAACAGCGCAATGAAGCCCACAATCCAGAAGATGCTGGCTCCGCTGTAGATGGTATCCATCGCCTTGCGACCGTAACGATATCGCTCTGCAATCGTGGCCATGGCACCGGTAAACAAAGGACCAGCCAAACCTGGGTAAGGCGCCAACAATGAATGCAACAGGTTGCGCAATGCGGTTACCAGATGCACACGGTCCACGTTCACTTCAATTTTTTCGTCAGGGCGCAGGTGATCAACGCGGTCCAACAGGCTCTTGCCTACGATGATGTCACCAAAGGCAATAATGTAGGCAATAATCGCTGTTGGCACCGCCATCCAGATCACCTCAATGGAGGGTAAGCCGACACCAAACACCGTGTAGTCCAGCATTTTGTCAAATGCAGGCGAAGTCAGACCAAACTGGACCTCGGGAATCGGGTACTCACCCGCAACCCAGCCGATGATCATGGCCACAATCGCACCGGGCACCATTCCGTAACCCGCGATAATACGCGCCCAGCGATGCTTCTCGGTCCAATCACGGAATGACAGCGAAAACAGAATGTAGCCGGTTAGAGCACCGCCGATAATCAGGGAAATGGGGGTCAGCGCCAGGCGGCCACCCTCCACAATTTCACCAGAAATGGCAGCGATGCCCGCCCCCATCAAAATACCGCCTTTGATGGACGCCGGAAACAGCTCAACCAGCTTACTGCCAAGACGTGTGACCCCCAGTACAAAAAAGATCAGTGTCACCACCAGCTGAAGCCCAATCAATGCACGAATGGCATCGGGTCCGGGCTCGAAATTGCTCAGGTAGAGACCCACTACCGGAATGGCTGGCGTAATCCACCCCGGTACCATGGGTACCCCCAGGATTGTCGGCAACATGAAACCAACGCCACAGACCACAACAAATGCCAGCGCAACGTCGTAGGGCAAACCGAGATATTTTTCCAGCAGGGGAATCATGGCCATGCCGACCACAAACATGATCAGCGCCTGAATGGTCTCAGGCCACTCCCAGCGGTGATGAATAAAGGGTAAACGGACCTTGAATGGCCCCATCTTCCAGTACGGATGTTCTGCACCGTGCTCACGCCGGTAAATGCCCATGGCTGCTTCCTTGTCGAATATTGGAGAGATTCGGGTCGAGAAAATAAGTAAAAACCCTTACTTAAACAACCGGGCACGAACGTTAATCTGAGCTGTCAAATAAGTCGAGTTGTCGACAATCTACTTTAGTCGCGAGTTCAACTAAAGTTGGGCACGCCTTGACGCAAATCCCCTTATAAACTAGGGATTATATTCATATGACGCCTTCGTATATTAGCGAAATAGGATTAAACCGGTGATTGGGCTAGAATCGCCTGACTATAACAAGACTGGAGATCCGCATTTGACCGACCTTGCCACACGCCCCGCGAACACTCAGTTATTGCCTGAGGAAAGCCTGAGCCTGATGAAGGAAAACGCAGCTGCTGCTGCCAAGTTAATGCGTGTACTTGGTAATGACAGTCGCTTGCTGATTCTGTGCTATCTGGACGGCAAGGAACTATCGGTATCCGAGCTAAATCGCTGCCTGGATCTAAGCCAATCGGCTCTATCACAGCATTTGGCTGTTCTGCGTCGCGATGGTTTGGTGCGTACTCGCCGCGAGTCTCAAACCATTTATTACTCGCTGAATGGCGATACCGCGATCACCATCATCCGCACTCTGCACGATCTGTTTTGTCCTGACGCATCCTGATTCAGGACTGATTTGAAGACCGGCTACAGCAACAGGCCGGTCTGGGTAAGAAACATATACAGCCCCGTACCCGACAGAATACTCACCAACGGGTTACGCCATAGCAGGTGAAGAACGGTCACCACGGCCAGCGCCAACAATGAAGGCAACAGGTGCGTGCCCGTCACAAGCGCATCCTTCAGCGCATACATGAGCAACAAAACCATCAATACCGGTGGCAAATAACGCCCCAGGTGCTTCAGCAAGGGATGCTCGGCCCAGCGATAGAGCAGTACAAAAGGCAATAAACGTGTCAAAAAGGTTGCGACCGCAGCAACCAGAATGAACATCAGAAGATACGCAGGCGATTCCACTCGACACCTCCACGCGCCATGATCAACAGCGAAACAGCCATCGCAATTGACAGCATCAGCATGTTATCGGGACTAATCAACAGCGCCAGCACACCTATAGCAACTGCCAACGCAAACACCTGAGGGCGACGCACGGCGCGATACTGCTCAAGCGTCAACACCAGAAAGAGTGCCGGCAAGGTAAACTCAATACCCGCCGTAGAATATTCGATATGTCCACCCAGCCAGGCACCCAGCGTACACCCAATGACCCAATAGCCATGATTCAATGCCGCCACCTGGAACTGCAGACGGGAACGCAGCTGTTCACACTGCACCTGCAACATGGTCAGGAGGGAATAGGTTTCATCCGTCAAGGCAAAGATCAGGTACCAGCGTCGCGGTCCTCGCAGGCGTAAAGTACTCAGCAGTGAAAGGCCGTACACCATGTGCCGGGCATTGAGCAGCAGCGTTGCCACAAACACTTCCAACAGCCCCGCATGGTTGGCCAGCAAGCCCACCGCCAGGAACTGGCCGGCACCGGCATAGATCACCAGCCCCATGAGGCTGGCATACATCCAGTGATAGCCCAGATCTGAAAAGAGCACGCCAAAGGCCGCGCCCAGAGGTATATAACCGAAGAGCACCGGAAGCGATAGCTTCAGGGCCGAAGTGGAAGTATCCGTAGTCATTATGCTTGGTGCCGCCAGCACTGGCGGCACCCCTTTCAGGCAAGAATAATCAGTGTTGCAGACGGTATATCTGCCAATCTTCAGTGGGTTCGTTCAGTTTCATTACCATGTCCACTACATCCTCTTCCATGTTGTAGCTAACCTTGAACCCCAGCTTGCGTGCCAGCCCCTGCATTCCTTTATTGCTTGGCATGGTGGAACCATCCAGCTGCAAGGTTCCACGAGCGCGGCAGTAGTCGATGGTTTTCTGCATCAGCATGACACCCAGGCCTTCTCCCTGCATGTCATCCCGAACGACGATAGAAAACTCGCTGCGTACATTATCAGCATCGGTGACCGCACGCACTACCCCAAGAGTCTCGTAGCCTGCACCACTGAGTTTCGGTGCTGAAACAATAAACGCCATTTCACGGTCGTAGTCGATCTGTGTCCAGGTCGCCAGCTCGGCATGGGTCGGCACACCACGACTATAGAAATAGCGCAGTCGGATCGACTCGGGACTCAGGGAATTGAAAAACTCCAGATGTGCGGGCTCATCTTCACCACGAATCGCTCGCAATACTGCCTGACGACCCGAGCGCTTGAGGACTACCTGTTCGCCAAGGTGCTCGGGATAAGGGGAAATGGACAGGGTGGCATCTTCTGCCAGCGAGACCGCGCAATCGACAGCCAGCAACCCTCGCTTGTTCAGCAGCAGGGGGTTGATCTCCAGACACTTCAGCTCTGGCAGATCTACCACCATCTCGGACAAACGAATCAACAGCTCACTGATATGATCAATATCGCGTTCAAGCTGGTAGCTGTTTTCAGCAATGATGTTGTAGATACGTGAACGTTTCACCAACTGTCGCGCCAGTGCAAAGTTGAGCGGCGGCAACATGATATTGCGATCCGCCAGCACATCGATGGTATAGCCCCCGACGCCGAACAGAATCAACGGACCGAATACCGGATCGCGAGTGATCCCCACGTTCATCTGCATCGACTGGAAGCCTCGCTTCATCTGCTGTACTACAAAACCGAAGCATTCGTCCGGTTGGTAACGCTCACCGATTCGATAGCCCAGCTTGGTAGTGGCATGACGGACTTCGTTTATAGAGAACAGGTCCAACGCCAGGTCGCGCCAGCGCTGATGACCTGTACTGTCGTAGCAAAAGGGATAAATATTGTCCTTGTGCAGCGCCTTCACAGCCACCGAGCCACCCATTCGACGGGCAATATCGACGACACCATTGATATCCTCGGCGTACCCGGTATTGGGTGTCGGAATCTCATACAGATCCAGAAGATCGCACGCCTCAGAGTGCAACAGGTAATCACGCTCCTCACGGGCATCCTGTAGCATCTTGCGCGCACGTTTGCGGTTAGGCAGATTTTCCAGATGATAAGGTGCCGGTGTCTGCCGCATGGCAGCCTGGTTACGGTGATACTCCACCATCTGCATAAACGCATCGACCGACTCTTCAGGGGTCAGAAACGTCGGTATGCCCGATCCATTACAGTGGTTTCGCGCTTCAATGGCGGAGTAACGCCCCATCCAGCAGGTCAACACGTTACGCGGCGTTTTACGTGCAACCTTGATCACTTCATCTGCGGTCGCCACGCTGGCTGCCATACGTGTCGGTGCGTGTATGCTGAGCACCGCATCCACGTTCGGGTCCTTGGTCAGCAAACGTATGGCTTCAGCAAAACGTTCCGGTGTGGCATCCACATCCAGATCAACAGGGTTACGCCCGTTCCAGCCTTTTGGCATCAATGCGGATAAGGCCGCGCAGGTCTCTTCGGTCAGCTCGGCCTCTTTACCCTGTTTGCGAAGCAGACGGTCATGGGCCAATGCATTGGGGCCCATGCCATTACAGACAATTGCCAGGCGCTCACCCCGCATGGGCTTCATGCGCGACAGTGTTTCGAGTGCGTTAAACAGCTGATCCGATGTCTCTACACGTACCGCACCTGCACGACGCAGGGCGGCATCGTATACCTGATCTTCATCGCTGATCCCAGGCGCAAGCTCGACCGAGTGATGCTCATCACCAATGATGTTGGACTTCAGCACCAACACCAACTTGTTACGCGAAGCAGAACGGATGGCAGACACGAAATTGCGGGATGAACCAATGACTCGATCCATCTGCAACAGAATCGCATGCGTACCCGGATCCGTTGCCAGATAATCGACAATAGCGGGCAGATCAACATCCACGCCGTCACCCAGCGTCAGGAAATGCGAAAAACCGATCTCCTGACCACTCGCCCAGTCGATCATCGCCGTGCCCAACAGACCGGACTGGCCCACGTAGGCCACCTTGCCCTTGCTTATATTCACGTGGGAGTAGCTGGCGTTCATTTTAGAGCCAGGTACCAGCAGCCCCATGCATTCAGGCCCCAGGATACGGATACCATAAGGGCGTGCGGCTTCCTTTACCTGCTCACGAAGAGAACCAGACCGACCGCCCTGACTTAACCCGCCGGTCAGGATCATGGCGGCCTTGACCATGTTCGCACCCAGCTTGCGAATAATGCCCGCGACCGTTTCTGGCGGGGAACAGATGATTGCCAGGTCAGGCATCACCTCCAGCTCACCTACCGAGCGAACACAGGCAACACCTTCAACTTCATCCCCTTCCGAGGAGTTGACCGCCATCAGCTTTCCTTCATACCCACTCTCAAGCAGGTTGCGCAGCACAATGCCGCCCATGCTATCCTCACGCTCTGATGCGCAAAAAACAGCGATCGATTTGGGTTTGAAGAAGCGTTTCAGGTATTTCGTTGACACTCGGTGAGCCCCTTGCCAGCTGGCACTATTCATCAGGGTGTAATGGTATAACGCATATTCTATCTATTTCGCACATGCAGCAAAAGCGCAATCCTCATCGTTGGGCAATTGGACTTTCGGCTTAACCAAGTGCGAACCAGAGCTGCCAGTAATGCGAGCGCAGTTCTACAAGCTTCCCCTTAAGGAGTGAAAGATGACCCGCATGCCGCTTCCCGATATCAAAAACAGTATCGACCGCGTAATTCATGCCGTTGAAGGCCGCTACACCCAAGGTTTATCCCCCGCATCACTGACCCTTGCCTTTATGGATTGGCTGATTCATACCACACATTCACCCGGCAAAATGAGCGAAATGCGGGAAAACTTCCTGCGCAAGTATAGCGCCTTTAACCTTTGGTCAATGCGGGCGGCCTTCGATCCAGAGCTTCAGCCATTCATTACCCCCCTGCCTGGCGATCGCCGATTCAGCGACCCGGCCTGGAAACGCTTTCCCTACAACGTGATGGCACAAAGCTTTCTGCTGCAAGAACAATGGTGGCACTATGCCACTACCGGCATCCCCGGTGTGTCTGATCATCATGAAAGTGTCGTCTCCTTTGCCGCACGTCAATGGCTTGATGTGTTCTCCCCCACCAACTACCCGATGACGAACCCCCAAGTGGTTGAAAAGGCAATCAATAGCGGCGGTCAAAGCCTGTTTAACGGCATGCAGAACCTGCTGGAAGACATTCAGCACAGCCTGCTCGCTGAAGTTGATACCGAGTCCAGCGAGTTCAGACCCGGCAAGAATCTGGCCTGCACACCCGGCAAGGTGGTATTCCGCAACCGACTGATCGAGCTGATCCAGTACGAGCCCACGACCGATAAGGTTGCAGCAGAGCCGATCCTGATCACCCCTGCCTGGATCATGAAGTACTACATCCTGGACCTGTCCCAGCACAATTCCATGGTCAAATACCTGGTCGACAAGGGACACACGGTATTCATGATTTCCTGGCATAACCCGGATGCTCAGGATCGTGATATGGGCATGAGCGACTACTTGCGCCGCGGGGTAATGGATGCTCTCCAGGCGATCAACCACATTGTGCCTGAGCAGAAAGTTCACCTCGTGGGTTACTGTCTGGGCGGTACTCTGGCCAGTATTGCGGCTGCCGCCATGGCACGTGACAACGATGACCGATTGAAGTCCCTCACCCTGTTTACCGCCCAAACGGACTTTACCGAAGCCGGCGAACTGATGCTGTTTATCGATGAAAGTCAGCTCAGCTACATGGAAGACATGATGTGGGAGAAAGGCTATCTGGACACCCAACAGATGGCGGGTGCCTTTACCCTGCTGCGCTCCTACGACCTTATCTGGTCTCGCATCATCAATGAATACCTGATGGGCGAAACCCCGCACATGAATGATTTGATGGCCTGGAATGCTGACTCAACACGCATGCCCTACCGCATGCACTCCGAATACCTGCGACGTCTGTTCCTGAACAATGACCTGGCCAGTGGTCGCTTCAACGTTGGTGATCGACCCATTTCATTGCGTGACATTCGCGTGCCGGTATTCTGCGTTGCGACCCAGAAAGACCATGTAGCACCTTGGCACTCGGTGTACAAGGTCCATGACCTGATGAATACGGAGGTGACCTTCGTGCTGACCAGTGGCGGTCATAATGCCGGCATTGTCAGCGAACCCGGCCATCCACGTCGTAACTACCAACTGGGTGTTCAGACCGCGGAAGACAAACACATTCCTGCCGATGATTGGGCACTGCGTCACGAGCCTCAAGAAGGCTCCTGGTGGGAGCCCTGGAATGAGTGGTTGAACAAGCATTCAGGCGAATCGGTAGCACCTCCAAGCATGGGGAATACCGACGCTGATTACCCACCCATAGGTCCCGCTCCGGGCACTTACGTGTTCGAACGCTAATCTCTCCCGATGCCCCGCCAGCACTGGCCGGGGCATCGATTACAAACTCCCTGCCTTAGCTATCATTCTGATAGCAATTTTCAATTTTGTGCCTATTCAGGTACTGAACTATATTCCGCCTGAAACCGGTAAAAACTGAGCCGGAGCAACGCAGCGACCCAATCGGGTCGTATTAAGTAACCTGTGTGAGAGATAGATGCGATGGGCACCAAAATCCGTGTCGATCAAGTGAACGATGAAGAGCTGGATGATTGGACTGATCAGATGAATGATGAGGACGATTTGAACCGCAGCCGCGTTAAGTACAACAGCAAACGACGCCGCCAGATTGAAGACATGATGGAAGATCGACGCTTGATGCGCCAGATCGCCGATATCTACGACGACCTGGGACATCTGCGCTAATTCAACCGTTCATCCAGCCGGCAGGATCAACTGTCCTTGCCGGCTTCTTCCACATCCTGCTGCATCAGCACCGACATGAAATCAGACTCCTGCGACAGAGACAGCAGGCGTTGCTCCTGTCTGGCCTGTTCACGGTAGTCATCAGAGATGGTTACGGCTTTTTTCAGGTAATCCAGCGCGATACGACTGGCGCCCAGATCCGCATAGGCACACGCCAGCTGGAAATAGGCATGACCGCTATCAGGGTCCAATGTCAGCGCCTGGTTACACAGGGAAATGGCCCACTGGTGCTGGTTAAGCTCCAGTGCTGCATCCGCCTTGTAGGTCAAGGCTTCAGCATTATCGGGCCGCAGATCCAGAATACGATCATACAGGCGTATCTTCTGATCCCAGGACGTTTCCTGAGTGGCTTTCACCCAGAGCGACTGGACCGCGTTGGTCACTTCCAGCTCATGCTGGTTTTCCTGAATGATGCGCGATTTGCGTAGTAGTTCCTTCTCGACACGCTCCAATCGCTCCTCGTACTCTTCCACCAATCGCCCAACCTTTTCGTCGGCAATGGTCTGAACACGGTCACGGATTTCGCGAATCGAGCTCCAACCCACGATCAAGAGAATGGAGGACGCAGCGGCTATCAGATAGAAGAAATAGGTCACCGTATCCGTGGCATAGGAGATAGACGTGTTGGCGACCTTCAATTCACGGTCGGTAATCTGCTGGATCATTTCAACCCGCTGGCGCTCCATATCCATTCGCAAGGATTTCACCTCATCGACCAGATAGCGCTCAATAAAGGGGTTGTAGAGCGGTTCCTTCAGGGTTTCGATACGATCACGCACATCCTGTTCAGTGACCAGCGCAGACGGCTGGGCCTCCAAACCCTCTACGGATTCAGCCCCCGAGATGGGGGCCTCCTCCGCGCTCAAGGCTGCTGAAAACATCAGCAGTACGCATGCGCTCCGTTTCAGGCAGCGCATATCACATCACCATGGTCTTCCTGCTCGATCAGGGCATGGTGCAGCGCACGAACGGCAGACTCATAGTCATCCTGATTGACGATGCACTGCATTTCTACCTGACGCATTGACTGGTGCAGCGCCTGCACACTGATACCTGCCTCAGCCAGCGCAGACACAGTACGCGCCAGGATGCCCGGTACTTTCAGGTTAGAGCCGATGGCAGACACGATTGCTACCTTGTGCAGCTCAACCTCAGCGCTTTCGAACTTCTCGCTGATCAGGCGCACGGCGCGAGTAACCATCTTGCGGCTACCGGCCACGAAGTAGGTAATGCTGTTGGCGTCAGAATCACGGTTGACCACATACAGGCGCAGCTCGCTCAGCAGGCGCGGCAGTTCGATATCGTATCGAGCCTCACCCAGCATTTCCTGGTCGAAAATCTCCAGTGCGAACAGATTGGGACGACCTGCAATGATTTCAACGCAGGGCTTCTCGCTGCAGTATTCATTGCTGATCAAAGTACCGGCATGATCAGGTTCAAACGCATTCTTGATACGCAGCAGGATATCCTGCTGACGAAGACCCTTGGCAGCCTTGGGATGAATAGCCTCCATACCCAGGTTAGACAGCTGGTCTGCCACGTCATAGTTGGTACGACCGATGGTCACCACGTTTTCCAGACCAACCAGACCCGGATCTGCGGTGCTCAGGTGGAACTCTTTATGAATGATCGCTTCCTTGGCACCCGTCTGAGTGGCAATTTTGCTGAACGTCATCTCACTGTAACCACGGTCAAAAGTCTTCATCAGACCTTCTTTACAGTGCGTGTAGCCGGTTACGATCGGCATTTCCTTACTGACATCAACATCAGCAAAACTCTTGTCGATCATTTCATCAAACGGCAGAGCCTTTTCCAGGTCCCAGCCGGACAGATCCAGCAGACGTGCATTCACACCCGCTTTGCGCAGCGCGATAACACTGTTATTGGCGCTGTGTGCTTCACCAATACCAGCCAGCATCTCACGGACCTTCATCAGGTGATCATCCACCTGGAAGTGACCGTAGGAGCACAGTGCCTGCAAGTTGGACATGATGGCTTCTACATCGGCAATACGCTTCATAATGAAGGCATCAGCCGATTCACGCTCGGCGCTATCGCCGAACAGATCACGGTTAACCTCCATCATGCGACCGCGAACTTCGGTCAGGGCATCACGCCAGGCGCTATCGCTTTCCGCATTGGCAAAGCGAGCGTATACACCCGGCTCAC
The DNA here is from genome assembly GCA_048264005.1 of Marinobacterium sp. Lineage (GTDB taxonomy): Bacteria > Pseudomonadota > Gammaproteobacteria > Pseudomonadales > Balneatricaceae > Marinobacterium. The sequence continues at coordinate 716,886 of JBLXDP010000001.1, read as the reverse complement.
CGGTTTTCTTGTGTTCCAGAAGCAGGTTGGTAATACCGCCGTAGGCGGATACAACGAAGATTCGGTTATACAGTTCATTCCCTTTGCGGTCGCCAATGAGAATAGTGTCCATCAGCTCGCTGAAACGACTCATTGAGGTACCGCCGATCTTCTCTACAGTATGCATGCTTTATCCTGTTGGCTTCTCTCTTATGTGCTGCCAAATTTGGGCCGAAGCCCGAATTAATTAAAAACATGCCGGCATTAAGCCGGCATGTTGAAACCTTACGTCTGGCAAGAATCAGGCGTCGACTGTATCAGCCTCAAGCGGGTACACACCGTTCTCGTCGTGTACTTCCTTGCCATTCAGCGGCGGGTTGAAAACACACGCCAGCTTCAGTTCTTTATCGGCACGCAGCAGATGTTCATCATGTTGGTCGAGATTATACAGCGTGCCAGGCTTAATCGGGTAGATCTTACCGTCAGCCAATGTCTCAATCTCGCCTTCACCGCTAATGCAGTAAACAGACTCAAAATGGTTCTGATACCAGATATGCGTTTCAGTGCCGGCATAAATAGTCGTGATGTGGAAGGAGTAGCCCATATTGTCATCCTTGAGCAGCATCCGGGTGCTCTCCCAAGTTTTGGAAACAATACGACGCTCTGACTTTTCACACTCGTCCAGTGTTCTTACGATCATGACAACTTCTCTTGGTTAAATCAGTGTTGGGTTTAAAGACTGAAGCGGCACCCAATCAGGATGCCTTGCGCTCACGCTGCTCAAGCGCATTGGCAAACGCCTTGTCCAGCACTTTCAGGCCAAACCCGATCTGCTCATCGGTCAGCACCAGAGGTACCAGACACTTCACGACCTGATCGTGCGCACCACTGGTTTCAATCACCAAACCCTGACCAAAGGCATCTTTAATGACAGCACCGGCCAGGTCACCATCCGGGCACTCGATACCGCTCATCAAGCCACGACCTTTCAGCTTCAATGTGCTCGCACCATGCGCCTTGATGATCGCCTGCAAGCCAGCACGCAGCTTGTCAGCCTTGCGACGCACTTCTTTCGCAAACGTATCGTCAGACCAGAAGTGTTTAAAGGCGGTCGCTGCCGTTACAAAGGCATGGTTGTTACCACGGAAAGTACCGTTATGCTCACCCGGGCTCCACTGATCCAGCTCAGGACGGAAGATGGTCACCGCAAACGGCAGACCATAGCCACTCAGGGATTTGGACAGGGTGACAATGTCAGGACTGATACCCGCTTCTTCGAAGCTGAAGAAACGACCGGAACGACCACAACCAGACTGGATATCATCAACAATCAGCAGCATGTCATGACGACGGCAGACCTTTTCCAGGTTCTGCAGCCATTTAAAGGAAGCAGCATTCAGACCACCTTCACCCTGGATTGTCTCAACAATCACAGCTGCCGGATGATCAACACCACTGCTTGGGTCGCTCAGTACCTTATCCAGGTACTCAGTCGTATCAACACCCTCACCCAGGTATCCGTCGAACGGCATACGGGTCACATCATTCAGCGAAGTACCCATGCCACCACGATGGTGCTGGTTGCCGGTAGCAGCCAATGCCGCTCCACTCACACCATGGAAGCCATTGGTGAAGGAGATAATGTTGCTGCGACCTTTAACCTTACGCGCCAGCTTCAGGGCTGCTTCGACACAGTTAGTACCGGTCGGCCCAGTAAACATGACTTTGAAGTCACCCATACCGCGCGGCTTCAGGATCAGGTCACGGAAGGTCTCCAGGAAATGCGCCTTCGCTTCGGACTGCATATCCAGACCATGGGTCAGACCATCGTTGCTGATGTAGTCGATCAACGCCTGCTTCAGAACGTCGTGGTTATGACCGTAGTTCAGGGTACCCGCACCCGCCAGAAAGTCGACATACTCCTTGCCATCTTCGGTGGACAGTACAGCACCTTTGGCCTGAGTGAAGGTCACCGGAAATGAACGACTGTACGTACGCACTTCAGATTCTGTGCTCTGGAAAATATTCATCAATCTCTCCTGGTTTAGGAATTCTGTGTACTTAGCTTGAAAGGACCCGCGCGATAGAGAACTTCATCGTCATGCAGGTCAGCAAAGTGTTGCTCGCGGGAAAACAGCACCGAGCGCTCCACGGGCGCCGACAGTGCGGAGAACACACCCGCAAACAACTTTTCGGATGCAATGTTGCCGGGTGTGATAGTGGTCTCGATGTACTGAACACCCTGAGGCGCCAGACGCTCGGCCAGTTCCAGCAGCATCTTCTGTCCCAGCTTCTTGCCACGACAGCGGGCATCAACCGCAACCTGCCAAACAAACAGGGTGTCGGGACGCGCCGGAGGGCAATAACCGGAAATAAAGCCAACCAGATCACCGTCAGCATCTACCGCTGCAACAGCGGTATCAGCGAAGTGGCTGCAGTGCAGCAGGTTGCAATAAACGGAGTTGGGATCGAGAGGAGCACACCGCTCCACCAATTTATGAAGGGCAAAGCCATCAGTGGCCTTGGGTTTACGCAAATGAATAATGTCAGATTCCATCGTGTTTGATATATTTAGCAATACTATGCTTTTTAGTATAAAACATATTCCAAACCAAACATCAACCCAAGATCCGATCGTGACACAATCAAGAAAATGGCGTAAATTCGCCAATAAACGTGCACTTTCTAAGCAAAACAGCATATTTATATTGTTTTGCGTTACAAAATAATTAATCAGAGGTAATACGTTAATTTTGCATTACGTCGCAAATCAGGCTAAAAAGCGCCCAAATAGCCAACCTGCAGCGGGAAAATTATTTAGCGCTATGGAAAAAAGTCAGGACGCCCTGGTGCTGCTGCGCCAGATTATTCGTGCAACCGATCTACACGATAAGCATCTGAGCCGTATGACAGGCCTCACCATGCCCCAGCTGATGACCATGCAGACGCTGAGAATAAATGGGCCTCTAACCATCGGCATGCTCGCCAAGGAAATGAACCTGGCACAGGCTACTGTCACCAGCATCCTGGACCGTCTTGAGCGCAAACAACTGGTGCGACGTGAGCGCAGCAGTACTGACAAGCGCAAGGTCATGGCCTGCCCGACAGACGCCGGCCTGGAGCTGCTCAAATCCGCTCCAGCAACCCTGCAAGACACCTTTATTCGCCAGTTCGAAGATATGCCGGACTGGGAACAGTCAATGATTGTTGCCGCATTGGAGCATGTGTCCCACATCCTCGGCGCCCATCATCTTGACGCGGCCCCCATGCTGGATATTGGCGACCTGGATCGAACCAACGAAACACTTGCTCCCGAGTATTTGCGCGATCACAAGACGTAAAACCTCGCTGCAGCCAGCTTCTGTGCTCTCGGGCAGTCTGCTAATATGGGTCTTTTGATTCGATCAACAGGCGACCTTACATGAGCAGATTCTGGAGCCCTTCCATCCAGTCCCTCGTACCCTATACACCGGGCGAACAGCCCAAGGTTGAGGGACTGATCAAGCTGAACACCAACGAGAACCCTTACCCGCCAGCGCCCGCTGTGCGCGAGGTACTCGATCAGTTTGATACTGCTCGACTTCGCCTCTATCCGGACCCCGATTCATCCCAGCTCAAGCAGGCACTTGCCAAAACGCACAAACTGGAAACCAATCAGGTTTTCATCGGCAACGGCTCTGATGAGGTACTGGCGCTCACCTTCATGGCATTGCTGCGCCAGGACAAACCTCTGCTGGTCCCTGAAACCACCTACAGCTTCTACAACGTATACATCGACCTGTACGGCATTCAGGCAAAACACATCCCACTGACCGATGACTTCCGCATCGACCTGAAGGACTACCAGCAACCTAACGGCGGGATTATTTTTGCCAACCCGAACGCCCCGACCGGGGTGAGCCTGAGCCTGAGCGAAATCAAGACACTGCTGGAGTACAACCGCGACTCCGTTGTAATCGTGGATGAAGCGTATGTGGATTTTGGTGCAGAAAGCGCAACAGCGCTGATTGACCAGTATCCCAATCTGCTGGTGACTCAGACATTCTCCAAGTCACGCTCGCTGGCGGGTCTGCGAATCGGCTGCGCCTTTGGTCATGAAGATCTTATCGAGGGACTGGAGCGAGTCAAAAACAGTTTCAACTCTTACCCGCTGGATATGCTCGCACAGGCTGTTGCGGTTGCCTCACTTGAAGATGAAACCTACTTCCGCGAGCGTCTGAAGCAGGTCATGTCCACACGTGAATGGACCACCGAGCAACTGGCTAAACTTGGCTTTGACGTACTGCAGTCACACACCAACTTCGTGTTTGCCAGGCACCCTGAAGTCAGCGGTGCCGAGCTGATGGCATATCTGCGCGAAAACAAAATTTTGGTGCGTCATTTTAGCAAGCCGGGCATTGAGAACCATCTGCGCATCACCATTGGCACTGATGCAGAGATGCAGGCACTGGTTAGCTGCCTGCAGCAACACCCTTCACTCTAAGCAGCCCGTATACGGAGGTGCTTAAAGCGCCTCCCCTTCGACACGGTTACGACCGCTGTGAATGGCGATCAGCATATTTTCGTAGGCACGCTTCAACACCTGAGCACCATCATCTTCCGGATTCAGTGCCGAGCCGACACCAACGCTCACGGTCCAGCGAATATCACCCGTCGCAAAAGGCAATTCCAGCTCAGCGATCGCCGAACGAATACGCTCACCAGCCTGGACAGCTTGCTCATGATTGGTTTCACCCAGCACCATAGCCAGCTGGCTATCGCTGTAGCGCACCAGAAAGTCCGAAGTACGCTTCAATCGATGCAGCGTTGCCACACTATGCTGCAACACCTGATCACCCGCATCCCAACCATGCTGCTCGTTAATCTCTTTGAGATGATCGATTTCCAGCAGAATGATACTCGATGCGCCATCGTAGCGAAGCGCCTGAGCAACCGACATATCCAGCACCGGCATCAAGGCGCGACGGTTGTATGCACCTGTGAGGGGGTCACGTTGGGCTTGAGTGGTCAGCTTGCGTGACAGACGCTTGCGCTCACTCACATCCTGAAGCACGACCAGCGTCTCACCGTCCTCAGTCAATACAAGGCGTGCGCTATACCAATGCGGCTCTGACAAGCCCATCTCCTTAAGCTCAGGACAGTGCTCCGGGCGCAGCTGCAGCTGAAAACCGACGACCTTACCGCCTGCTTTGGCTTGACGCGCCTGAGTCTGTATTTGCTCTGCAAGATCAGCAGCGAAAATCTCTGACAGCCTGCGACCTTCCAATGCTTGCCCTGCCCACTGGCTGCTACCAGAGCTTACCATCACGATGGTTTCCCCATCCAACACCAGAACCGTATCCTGACTGGCCTGCAGCAATGCTGTGTAACGCGGATTGGTTGATCCTTGCCCCATACTGGCGCCCTCTCTTATTGATTCCTGTTAAGGCTTTGCTGAAAAGATACCTGCGAACAAAAAAAATTTATACACTTGAGCTTTCATGATTCAGAATAGCCAACATGTTGGCTTTAAGCGCCACTGAGTACAAGAATACCCATCTGGAGCAAAATGTGACCGCACAGGTTTTGATGGCGAGACAGCCGATTTTCAACCATCAACTCAGAGCAGTGGCCTATGAGTTGTTGTACCGAAACCAGGAAGGTACTAATCCCCTGCCATTGATAACAGGAGATCAGGCCAGCAGTCGTGTCATTTTGCATTCATATACAAGTATCAGTGAAGCAGGCAACCTGCGCGTTCTACCAGCTTTCGTAAACTTTACCCAGCAGATGCTCGAACAAGGCAGCCTGCCAAGCGTCTCCCCCAAAGAGATCGTGATCGAGGTTCTGGAAGACTGTCTGATTACACCAGAACTGGTTGCGGCAGTTAAACAGCTGGCCTCGGCTGGCTATACCATCGCACTCGACGACTTCATCTACCACGATGATGCCATCCCGTTACTTGAAATCGCACGCATTGTGAAGATCGATCTGCGCGCTCTTGACCCAGCTCAGCTTGAAGAACAGGTACTGAAACTCAAGCCGTTCAAAGTACGCCTGCTGGCAGAAAAAGTTGAAACACATGAAGAGTACCAGCAGTGTAAACGACTAGGCTTTGAGCTTTTCCAAGGCTATTTTTTCAGTAAGCCTCAGCTACTTAAGGGCAGTAATGTTGGCTCCAGCAAAGCTATTTTGCTGCAACTGATAAGCTCACTGAATAATACCGAAGTGGAATTTTCCGAGATTGTAGAACTGATTGAGCGAGACCCGGGTTTGACCTACAAGCTGCTGCGATTGGTCAATTCATCCGCTTTTGGACTGAAGCGAGAAGTCAGCAGCATTCAGGACACCCTGGTATACCTCGGCCTAACCGAGCTGAAGAAATGGCTCTCGCTTATTACCCTGGCTGACAACCCCGACAAGCCCACCGAGCTAACACGTCAGGTACTGATGCTTGCACGTCTGTGTGAATTGACAGCAATAGAAGAGAAACTGGAATCACCCGGACAAGCCTTTATGGCTGGACTCCTGCTGCACCTCGACGGCCTGCTGGACACAGCCAAAGATGAAATACTGAGCCAGATAGCAGTCAGTGATGAGATTCGGGGGGCTGTACTAAACGGCGAAGGCAAGCTGGGGTCCTTAATCGCACGCGCAGAAGCCTTCGTATGCGGTGATCTGGAAACCAGCGACACCGCGCTACTGGAAAGACTGCACCAGTGCTACCTCGAGAGCCTGCAATGGACACGAACCTCGATGCAGCTGATGCAGCAGGCGAACCACTAGATAGCGCTATTGCACCGGCGCTGTCATCGCTTCCACAGCACCTTTCAGATCCGCCTCGGAACAGGTCCCGCAGGTACCTTTCGGAGGCATGGCGCCCTTACCCTTTAACACCGTTTGAGTCATGGCATCCGCACCCTTGGCAATACGCGGTGCCCAGGCCTCTTTATCGATCAGCTTGGGCGCTCCACCAAGACCTGCTTCATGACATGCCTTGCAATGCTTCTCAACGATCTCATCGGCCGACATTGCTTGAGCCTGAAATGCCATAGTGCTTAAACCCAGCCCCAGCAGAACTGCAGAAAACGCTTTCATGTGTGTAATAACTCTTGCAGATTGTTTGATGTCAGCATAGCGCGACTATTGTGAAAAATCTTTGACCTTGAGCAGGACACAAAAAAGGGCAGCTCCCGGGCTGCCCTTTAATTCGAGTTAGACCCGCCTTAGCTGCTCAATTCCAGCAGCAGTTTGTTCAGACGGTTCACGTAGCTCGCAGGATCATCCAGAGTTGCACCCGCTGCCAATCCAGCCTGATCGAACAACACCAGCGCCAGTTCACCGAAGCGTTCTTCGTCGGGCTCATGGTCCAGCTTATTGATCAATGGATGCTCAGGGTTGATCTCGAAGATCGGCTTACTTTCTGGCACAGGCTGACCAGCCGCTTCCATGATGCGACGCATCTGCAGACCCATATCGTAATCACCGATCACCAGACAGGCAGGTGAATCAGTGAGACGATGAGTGATGCGAATGGAGTCCACGCGGTCTTCCAACACCTTGTTCAGGCGCTCAACCAGACCTTCATGCTCCTTGGCCACCTCTTCCAGCTTCTGCTTTTCTTCTTCAGACTCAACCTCACCCAGATCCAACTGGCCTTTGGTCACATCCTGGAAGCTATGACCCTCGAAGTCGAACAACTGCCCCATCATCCACTCATCAATGCGCTCGGACAGCAACAGGACTTCGATGCCTTTCTTGCGGAACACTTCCAGATGCGGGCTGTTTTTGGCCGTGTTGTAGTTCTCAGCAACTACATAATAGATCTTCTTCTGACCTTCCTTCATGCGGCCAATGTAGTCTTCTAGCGAAACAGACTGCTCTGAAGTACCGGTGTGCGTAGACGCAAAGCGCAACAGTTTGAGGATCTTGTCGCGGTTAGCCATGTCTTCAGCAGGGCCTTCCTTGATGACCGAGCCAAAGGTTTTCCAGAATTTAGCGTATTTTTCCGCATCATTCTTGGCCAGTTTGCTAAGCATATCCAACACACGCTTGGTCAGAGCAGAGCGTAGCTTGTCTACATTCGGGTCTTTCTGAAGGATTTCACGGGATACGTTAAGCGACAGGTTGTTGCTGTCGACTACGCCCTTGATGAAACGCAGGTACAGCGGCAGGAACTGGTCGGCCTGATCCATGATAAAAACACGCTGCACATACAACTTCAGGCCACGCGGTGCTTCACGGTTCCACAGATCGTAAGGTGCATTTTCCGGCACATACAGCAGACTGGTGTACTCAAGATTACCCTCAACCTTGTTGTGCGACCAGGTCAGCGCATCCGCAAAATCATGTGAAATATGCTTATAGAACTCCTGATACTCTTCGTCATTCAAATCAGACTTGGAGCGAGTCCACAGCGCTGTTGCAGAGTTAACACTCTCCATTTCCGGCGCCTTGTCAGCAGAAGCCGCTTCTTCCTCATCGGGAAGCTCTTCCTTCTGCATCTGAACCGGAATAGAAATGTGGTCGGAGTATTTACGCACCAAGCCACGCAAACGGTAGCCATCAGCAAACTCTTCTTCACCCTCTTTCAGCTTCAGCACAATACGAGTGCCGCGCTTGGGCTTATCAAAATTGGCGATGGTGAAATCACCCTCACCGGCTGATGACCAGTGCACACCTTCGGACACATCGGCGCCTGCACGACGCGTATATACATCGACACGCTCGGCAACGATGAAGGCAGAATAGAAACCAACACCAAACTGACCAATCAGCTGACTGTCTTTGGCTGCATCACCCGTCAGGTTAGACAGGAAGCTCGCGGTACCGGACTTTGCAATGGTACCCAAATGATCAATTACATCATCGCGGCTCATACCGATGCCGCTGTCTTCGATGGTTACAGTCTTGGCATCCTTATCGTATTCGATACGAATCGCCAACGCAGGATCACCTTCATAGAGCGCATCATTGTTCAGCGCTTCAAAACGCAGTTTTTCAGATGCATCAGAAGCATTCGAGATCAACTCACGCAGAAAGATCTCTTTGTTGGAATACAGGGAATGGATCATCAGTTTCAGAAGCTGTTTGACTTCTGTCTGGAAACCGAGGGTCTCTTTCTGAGTTTCAGTGCTCATATCGGGCGTACCTAATCTCCGGAAAACAAACTGTTAGCTTGTTTGGATATGGGGTTGCCCGATTGTATTTCAAGCACTCAGAGTGAAGTTTCCTTGCCGGAACTGACATCCAATAGAAAATGTGCACGTGCCTGGGCGATGGGACGTGTTTTACGCTCCTGCCATGCCAATACCGAACAATTCCCGATACGCCTCCCCTGGCGGCTGATGGTACAGATGGCGAAAGTATCGCGATCCAACCCCGCACGCATGTAATCCAGTGAAAAGTCGATCACCTTGGCCAGGCCCGGCTGGGGCATTTGTAAGGTCAGCTGGAACTGAGCGGTCAGCTCCATGAATGCCGCAATAACACCACCATGAATGGCTGGCGTGGTGGGGTTACCAATATTGTCTGGATTGGCCGGCAAGCGGAAAATAATCTCTTCGCCGTAACTGGCACACTCCACACCCAGCATCCGCGCGTAGGGGATGAGATCTACCAAAGGCTGGTAGTTTCCGCTGACGTGAGCCGCCTTTACCATCTCAAGCAGTTGCTGCATCACCGCCCTCCTCAATCAATCGTCTAAAGTCAGTCTCAGCAGGACCGCTCTCAGGGCGCATGAACGTCGCGACCGCGTTGGCAATTGGATTGGATTTATCATCCTGGTACACCAGCGCGCGGGTAAATAACACACTGCGTGTGATGCGGTAACACTCGGCATCCACAAACACCGGACGGGTTTCCGACGGAATGCGCATATGATCGATGCGCAGATCCAAAGTAGGACAGAGCTCAAAAGCCTCCAGTGCACAAAGCGTTGATACACTACTGGCGGCATCCACCAACGTGGTTAAAACCCCACCATGCAGATAGGTTTCCAGTGCACCGCTCACCAGCTCAGGCCGAACTGGAAGCTGAAGCGTGACCTTGCTGGCTTCTGCATGTACCAACTCAACTCCCAGCTTGCGCATGTGAGGCTGCGCCTGCAGAAACCGGGTACATCGACCCGCATACTCGTCAGGCGTCATTTGGGTTCTCCTGAACTCATGGTAAGTGTTCTCAAGGTAGGGGAGGTAAATTCACGGCGATACAGCACGACCACAATCACCAGACTCAATGCCATAAAACACCAGGGATTGATAAACCATCCCAGCACACCGATGCTGAAATAATAGGTTCGCAGGCCATAATTGAAGTTGTTGGCTGCGATAGAAGCCATAGTAGCTATGCGCTCAGCATGCGCTTCAACCTGTCTGGCACTAGGCTCTTCACTGGGCAGCGGTGCACCACCAATCATGACGGATACAAAGCCGTATTGACGCAGACTCCAGGTAAACTTGAAGAAAGCGTAAACAAACATGACCACCAGCACCAGCAGCTTCAACTCCCATTCCTGGCGTGTCGCAACGACCACAAATGGAAGATCCTGCACCATATTGATCGCCTCCTCGGCAGAACTCATTACGGTAACAAGACCAGCCAGAACAAGAATCGTAGTCGACGCAAAAAAGGCGACACTGCGTTCCAGGTTAGCGATCGCCGTGGTATCGGCTATTCGCACCTCGCGTGCTAGCATGCGCAGCATCCATTCACGACGATACAAGTGCAGCATGCTCGACAAACAGGGTGTGGTGTGGCTTTTGTGGGCGGAGTAATACATGTAGCCGCGAAAACAGAACAGAAACCAAATCAAGGCAACTGCGTTAAGCCAATTGCTTTGCAGCAATACAATCAGGTCTTGCATCGGCTACCTTCCATACACGCCAAGTTTCTAACTCATTAATTTACAAGGAATGAGCCCGAGTGTCTTCCACTCAACAGAATATTGCTGCAGGTGTTGCCTTTGCACTGGCGACCAGTCTCGTAATGAGCCTGGCAGCGGTGTTGATCAAGCTGACCGCCAGCAGCGTCAGTATCGAAATGATAGTGCTGTTCCAGTACGGGCTGTGCACACTTGCGATGCTGCCCTGGGTATTGCGTCACGGCCAAAGCGCCCTGGCGACACAACGCCCATGGCTACACCTGTTAAGGGGCGTTTGTGGCTGGGGCTGCTTTTACGCCTACTATCTGGCGCTTGAACAGATTCCCTTGGTCGATGCCGTACTACTGCGTAATGCCGCCCCGCTATGCGTTCCGATCTGGTTACTGCTATGGCATGGTGCCCGATTGCCCCTGCTTGCCTGGCTGCCGCTGTTAACGGGATTTATCGGGATAACAATCATTATCCAACCCGAAGGACAGGGGCTGAGCAGCTGGCACCTGGTAGGACTCATTTCTGCATTAACGCTGGCCGGCTCAATTGTCACCACACGAGAACTGGCGCAAACCGAACCGGTCAATCGCGTATTATTCTACTACTTCCTGATTTCCACGTTGTGCAGCCTGCCTCTGGCAATGAGCAACTGGCAAACACCCGCGCCCACGAACCTGCCGGCTGTGGGCCTGATCGCTCTGTCTATCTGGATCACCATGTGGCTGTACACACGTGCGTACAGTTATGCACCGGCGTCAATTATCTCGCCCATGAGCTATTTCGGCGTGATCATGACCGGTCTTTGGGGATGGTTAATCTGGAATCAGGTTCCCGGCCTGAACACCTGGCTGGGAACCCTTCTGGTTATTGGCGGGGGAATTGGTTCGGTATGGGTAGGCGCACGTTTACGCAGCCAGCACTGACACTACAGCCAGATCAGGACGAACACGTCAGATGAATCGCAGCCGCCCAATCCGGTGGTGAATCGGCATAACGGCGGTGCTCTGGATGTGTATCAGCAGGATGCCTGAGCAGGGGCAAAAGATTGTTCAAGGGACGATAATCACCCTGATGCGCCTCACGAATGACTTCTTCCGCCATGTAATTACGTAGAATATAGCGCGGGTTAACGCTTCGCATCTGCTGACGATGAATAGGCGCACTGGCAACCTCTTGGCCCACTCGCAGCTCATAATCATCAAGCCAGGTCGATAAATCAGACGCGTGATCAGCCAAAGCGAGCAATGCGCTGCGCCCGTCACCCTCACCCGGATGGCACTCTGATAACTTACGCAAAAAGCGATTATGGTCCATTCCATGCCGTGTCCAGAGCGACTCCAAACGCTCAACAAGCCCGGCATCACCAGATTCAATACGCTGCAATCCCAGTCGCGCTCGCATAAATTCGAGCTTGGACGCTTCGTACAACGGCATAAACCGTTCCAGCTCGGCTTCAAGCAGTTCACGCTCGATCAGAGGCAACAATGACTGGGCCAGAGCCGCCATATTCCACTGCACTATCGCCGGCTGCTGTTTGAAGGCATAACGGCCTTCATAGTCATTCTTGTTGGCGATATGGTCAGGCTCATACCAATCCATGAAGGTAAACGGGCCGTAGTCGAAGGTTTCACCCAAAATCGACATATTATCCGTATTGAGCACACCATGAACAAAACCGTAGGCCTGCCAGGATGCAACCAGCCGCGCTGTACGCGCCAGAATTTCCTTGTACATGGACAGCACAGGGTTATCGGAACTCAGGCATTCAGGATAGAAGCGTTCCAGGCAATACTGCGCCAACTGTTTAAGTTCTTCATGGCGACCGGAATAGAAGAAATATTCAAAGTGCCCAAAGCGGATATGACAGGGCGTAACACGCAATAGCTGAGCACAGGGTTCCATACCATTTCTGAGAGTGTAATCCTCACTCCCGAGCAAACAGAGGGCTCGAGTAGTCGGAATACCGAGTCCCGCCATCGCCTCGCCAGCCAGATACTCACGGATACTGGACCTTAATACTGCACGGCCATCCCCGAAGCGAGAAAAGGCCGTCTTGCCCGCGCCTTTCAAATGCAGGTCATAGCGAATTCCGTCACGTGCAGTAACTTCTCCCAGCAGAAGACCACGGCCATCACCCAGATCCGGATTGTAGGTACCAAATTGGTGTCCGGTATACTTCATCGCCAATGGACGCGTACCAGGCCACGCCTGATGACCACCACAATAGCTAACCAGATCTGCAGGCGTTACAGCGCAGGGGTCGAGGCCCAGCACATGTGCAACTTCAGGACAGAAAGCTATCAGGTGCGCTTTTTTTAACGGCTTAATGTCCACTTCCTGAAACCAGGCAGCGGGCAAGCGTGCGTAACTGTTATCAAATGGCAGTTCAGCCAGGCGACACCCCATCGACATCTTCTCTCTCCTGTATTGAGATCCCTCTGCCTCATACCCTATCATTTTACTCAAGTATTTTCATCCTTGTAAGAATGAGGATATGATGCGCGCTCTATTTCATGGACATTACTGCTGCTGAACGGAACCACTGATGAACAGTTTTACTGAAGGATGGCGCTGAGGATGTGGATCGAATTGGCCGACCTGTTCTGGCTGTCACTCACCGCTCTGGCTTGCTATGCCTGGTGGCTCAATCTGAAACGACGTGAATCGGCTACCCAGGCTGTACGCAAATACTGTAAGCGAGAAGGTGTACAGTTGCTGGATGAAAGTATCGCGCTGGAAAAGATACGCCTGGCACGAGACTCGGATACAGGAAGATTGACGCTGGTGCGCCACTACCAGTTTTACTTCACATCAACGGGTGACGAACGCTATTCAGGCAGGATTTGCATGCAGGGGCGCCATCTACAAACGATTGAGCTGGCACCCCACAGGATAGGCTAAGTGCGCAGCGCACGGGCCAAAATACGGTCCAGCTGATTGGCAAATTGTTGGCGGTCAGCATGACTCAGCGCTGCAGGACCACCACTTTGCACACCGCTGGCACGCAAGGTTTCCATAAAGTCACGAATATTCAGTCGCGCCTTAATATTCTCTTCAGTAAAGCGCTCACCTCTGGGTGTTAAGGCCAGAGCCCCCTCATCGAGCACCTCCGAGGCAAGCGGAATATCACTGGTGATAACCAAGTCACCCTTTTCTACACGGCGAACAATCTCATGGTCTGCCACATCAAAACCGGAACTGACCTGAAGCGCACGAATATTTGCATCGGGCGGTACTCGCAACGCGTGGTTCGCGACCAGCGTAAGCTCAACGCCGGTACGCTGCGCAGCACGGAAGAGGATATCCTTGATAACAACCGGACAGGCATCAGCATCAACCCAAATTTTCATAGACTACCCTCAGCGTAGCTGGCGTACCCGGCATGAACGTCCCTTTACCTTACCCTTGGATAGTATGCCTACGGCATTTTTGGCAACAGAGCGGCTGACCGCCACATAGCTACAAAAATCAAACACGCGAATTTTACCTACCTGATCACCCTCAAGCTCACCACCGCGTGTAAGTGCTCCAACAATGTCACCTGGTCGAATTTTCTGCTTCTTGCCCACATCCAACTGCAAGGTCGCCATGGGAGCACGATAATCGTTGGTGATTTCAGCTTTGGGCAACGGCTCGTCAGTGATGATCATGTCCATCTGAGCTTCAACACCTGCCAGCTTGAAACGTTCACGCTCATTAAACAGGGTCAGAGCCACACCTGACTGGCCAGCACGCCCGGTACGGCCAATGCGATGTACATGTACCTGAGACTCTTTGGACGGGCGATGGTTGATCACCAGATCCAGACCTTCCACATCAAGACCTCGTGCGGCCACATCCGTCGCAACCAGCACGGTTGCACTCTGGTTGGCAAAACGCACGAGCGTTTGATCACGCTGGCGCTGATCAAGATCGCCATGCAATGCGACTGCCGCTATGCCATCACGCTGCAGGTGCTGCTCAAGGTCACGCACTTCCTGCTTGGTATTACAAAACACTACCGCTGAAACCGGACGATAACGGTACAATAAACGGGTGACCGCATCATCACGGCCTTCATCGGTTACTTCGTGGAAGTGCTGTTCGATACTGGTGTTTTGATGCAGCGCTTCGACTTCTACTCGCTCAGGATTTTTCAGGATGCGACTGGCAATTGCTGCTATCTCTTTCGGATAGGTCGCACTGAACAAAAGCGTCTGACGCTCACTGGGAGTCGCTGCCACAATCGCATCAACGGCCTCCTGAAAGCCCATTTCAAGCATGCGATCAGCTTCATCCAGCACCAGGGTCTGCAAGCGGTTAAGACGAAGGGTTTCCTTGCGCAAATGCTCTTCAATGCGGCCTGGCGTACCCACTACGATGTGCGCACCATGCTCAAGTGAGCCAATCTGCGGACCCAGTGGCATACCACCGCAAAGAGTCAGTACCTTCACATTGGGAATCTGTCTCGCCAGGCGTCGCAGCTCCTGCGCAACCTGATCGGCCAGCTCACGCGTTGGACACAATACCAGTGATTGCACGTGGAAAGCGGTATTATCCAGCTTCTCGAGCACCCCTATTCCGAATGCAGCCGTTTTACCTGAGCCGGTTTTACCCTGCGCAATCAGGTCATGCCCACGCAAAATGACGGGCAGGCTATCCTGCTGGATCGGTGTCATCTGGGAATATTCAAGGCTTTCAAGATTACGCAGAAGCTCAGGCTTCAGCGCAAGCTGGGAAAAAGGGTGCTGACTCAAGATAGATA
The DNA here is from genome assembly GCA_048264005.1 of Marinobacterium sp. Lineage (GTDB taxonomy): Bacteria > Pseudomonadota > Gammaproteobacteria > Pseudomonadales > Balneatricaceae > Marinobacterium. The sequence continues at coordinate 701,311 of JBLXDP010000001.1, read as the reverse complement.
CCTGTCGGTGTTGGCGCTTTAAACGGTGCATTCTAGCAGAACACTTTTGACTCTCGACCTGCAGGCACAAAAAAAGGCAGCCGAAGCTGCCTTTTTTATAGATCAGAAGTCTATTACTTCATTTCCCAGCCTGTCACTTCGGACAGAGCTTTGCCGATATCGGCCAGGGAACGAACAGTCTTCACACCAGCGTCTTCCAGAGCTGCAAATTTCTCGTCTGCAGTACCCTTACCACCGGAGATGATCGCACCAGCGTGGCCCATGCGTTTGCCCGGAGGTGCAGTAACACCAGCGATGTAAGAAACTACAGGCTTGGTTACGTTCGCCTTGATGTAAGCAGCCGCTTCTTCTTCAGCAGAACCACCAATTTCACCGATCATAACAATCGCTTCAGTCTGCGGATCGTTCTGGAACATTTCCAGGATGTCGATGAAGTTGGAGCCCGGGATTGGGTCACCACCGATACCAACACAGGTAGACTGACCGAAGCCAGCGTCAGTAGTCTGTTTAACCGCTTCGTACGTCAGAGTACCAGAACGGGAAACGATACCGACTTTACCCGGCAGGTGGATGTGGCCCGGCATGATACCGATTTTGCACTCACCCGGAGTGATAACGCCCGGGCAGTTCGGGCCGATCAGGCGAACACCCAACTCATCACACTTCACTTTGCACTGCAGCATGTCCATTACCGGAATGTGCTCGGTGATGCAGACGATCAGCTTGATGCCAGCATTAGCCGCTTCCAGGATGGAATCCTTGCAGAAAGGAGCCGGAACGTAGATAACAGACGCTTCAGCACCAGTCGCTTCTACAGCTTCCTTAACGGTGTTGAATACCGGCAGACCCAGGTGCTCAGTACCGCCTTTGCCCGGAGTTACACCACCAACCATTTTGGTGCCGTAAGCAATCGCCTGCTCAGAGTGGAAAGTACCCTGGCCACCAGTGAAGCCCTGACAGATGACTTTGGTATCTTTGTTAATCAGAACGGCCATGATTATTTACCCTCCGCTGCTTTGACTGCCTGCTGAGCAGCATCAGTCAGGCTGGTTGCTGCAATGATGTCCAGACCGGACTCAGCCAGCTTCTGCGCACCCAGTTCAGCGTTGTTACCTTCCAGACGTACAACAACCGGTACGTTTACACCTACTTCTTTAACCGCACCGATGATGCCGTCTGCGATCAGGTCGCAGCGTACGATACCACCGAAGATGTTAACCAGAACGGCTTTAACCTTGGTGTCTTCAAGGATGATCTTGAAGGCTTCGGTTACACGTTCTTTGGTTGCACCACCACCAACGTCCAGGAAGTTGGCCGGGAAGCCACCGTGCAGGGAAACGATGTCCATGGTACCCATTGCCAGGCCCGCACCGTTAACCATGCAACCGATAGTACCGGTCAGAGCAACGTAGTTCAGATCCCATTCAGCCGCGCGTGCTTCACGCTCGTCTTCCTGAGACGGATCCTGCATAGACTGCAGATCCTTGTGACGGTAAACAGAGTTACCATCGATAACGATTTTAGCGTCCAGGCAGTGCAGGTTACCCTGGTCAGTGATGACCAGCGGGTTGATTTCCAGCAGTGCCAGATCTTTTTCTTCGAACATCTTCGCCAGACCCAGGAAGATGTTGACGAACTGCTTGATCTGATCACCCTGCAGACCGAGCTGGAACGCCAGTTCGCGACCCTGGTAGGGCTGAGCACCGGTCAGCGGATCGATGGTTGCTTTCAGGATCTTCTCAGGAGTCTCTTCAGCAACTTTCTCGATCTCAACACCACCTTCGGTGGATGCCATGAAGACAATACGACGGCTGGAGCGATCGACAACTGCACCCAGGTACAGTTCGTTAGCGATGTCAGTGCAGGTCTCAACCAGAATCTTGGAAACAGGCTGACCATTGGCATCTGTCTGGTAAGTCACCAGACGCTCGCCGAGCCATTTTTCAGCAAAGGCTTTAGCTTCAGCCGGGGAATCAACCAGCTTTACACCACCTGCCTTACCACGGCCACCGGCGTGTACCTGGGCTTTAACAACCCACTTGTCACCACCAATTTTTTCAGCCGCTTCAGCAGCCGCTTCCGGAGTATCTACCGCGATTCCTTTAGAAACCGGCAGACCATATTCGGCAAACAGTTGTTTGCCCTGGTACTCGTGAAGGTTCATGCTCTAATCCGTTGTGTTATCGGTTATACAGGTGTTTTCGCTGAGTAGTGCAGATACGAAAACACACCTATTGCTCTGCAACCCCCGCCTATGGGTTCACCACAGGCGGGATTAACCCTTCAGGTTATCGCTTTTTGCGATTCGCAATGTGAATAGCGTGATTGTCTACAGCCAGCGCTGCTTCGTGAACAGCTTCACTGACGGTCGGGTGAGCGAACACCATCAGCTGCAGATCCTCTGCACTAGCGCAGAATTCCATTGCAATCACACCCTGAGCGATCAGCTCGGAGGCAATACCGCCTACCATGTGAACACCCAGTATACGATCGGTTTCTTCGTCAGCGATGATCTTGACGAAGCCCTCTGTCGCATTGGCCGCCATTGCTCGGCCAGATGCTGCAAACGGGAATTTACCGACCTTAATCTTAACACCTTCAGCCTTCAGTTCCTGTTCGGTTTTGCCGACCCAGGCCAGCTCAGGGAAGGTGTAAATGATGTTAGGGATGCAGTCGTAGTTCATTGCAGCCTTGTGGCCCGCAATGATATCAACGGCCATGATGCCCTCTTCCGATGCCTTGTGCGCCAGCATCGGGCCACGTACGGAGTCACCGATTGCGTATACGCCCGGTGCATCAGTACGGCAGCTTTCATCAACAAAAATGAATCCGCGCTCATCCAGCTTAACGCCGGAATCTTCAGCCAGCAGCCCCTGGGTCTGGGGACGACGACCAACCGCAACGATCAGCTTATCGAACACCATTTCCTGATCACCCTTGGCGTCAGTGAACTTAACTTTCACTTCCTTGCCATCGATGATTTCAGTGCCGGTGCAACGTGCACCCAACTTGATATCCAGACCCTGCTTGGTGAGCAGCTTCTTGGCTTCTTTAGCGACATCAACGTCTGCCAAAGCCAGGAAGTCATCCATCGCTTCAAAAACGGTCACTTCAGAGCCACAACGTGCCCAGATCGAGCCCATTTCCAGACCGATAACGCCAGCACCGATGACACCCAGACGCTTCGGCGTTTCGTCGATTTTCAACGCGCCTTCGTTATCAACGATCAGACCTTCGGTCAGCGGAGCTGGCGGGATCTCAACCGGTACAGAGCCGGACGCCAGGATGACGTTATCAGCCGCGTGCACAGAAGTGCTGCCGTCCTGAGCAGTCACTTCAACCTGCTTGTTCGCCAGCAGCTTACCGGTACCCTGCAGCACGGTTACACCATTCGCTTTGAACAGACCGCCGATACCGCCAGTCAGGTTTTTAACGATCTGGTCTTTGCGAGCGACCATCTGCTTGGTGTCGATCTGTACGTTGTCGGCAACAATACCCTGAGCAGCAAAGCCATGCTGAGCTTCGTGCAGCTTATGAGTAGTTTCCAGCAGTGCCTTGGAGGGGATGCAGCCTACGTTCAGGCAGGTACCGCCCAGTACAGCGGCACCCTTGTCATCAACCCACTTCTCGACACAGGCAGTTTTCAGACCCAGCTGAGCTGCACGAATTGCAGCCACATAACCGCCAGGGCCGGCACCGATAACAATAAGATCAAATTTATCTGACATTAGTTAGTCCTGTTTACACTCGTTCGATGGTGGGTCTGATTAAACATCCAGCAGCATACGGGCCGGATCTTCCAGCAGATCCTTGATGGTGACGAGGAATTGTACCGCCTCTTTACCATCAATCATACGGTGGTCGTATGACAGCGCCAGGTACATCATCGGCAGGATTTCAACCTGACCGTTAACGGCCATCGGGCGCTCCTGAATTTTGTGCATACCCAGAATCGCGGTCTGCGGCGGGTTCAGGATCGGAGTCGACATCAAGGAACCGAACACACCACCGTTGGTGATGGTGAACGTACCACCCTGCATATCGTCCATACCCAGCTTGCCTTCACGACCACGTTTACCGAAATCAGCGATAGTGCCTTCGACTTCAGCCAGGCTCATGGAATCGGTGTCACGCAGAACCGGAACCATCAATCCACGTTCAGTGGATACGGCAACACCGATATCCTGGTAGCCATGGTAAACCATGTCGTTACCGTCGATAGAGGCGTTAACCGCCGGGAAGCGCTTCAGTGCTTCAGTAGCAGCCTTAACGAAGAAAGACATGAAGCCCAGACGCGTGCCGCCGTGAACCTTCTCGAACAGATCCTTGTACTGCTTGCGCAGTTCCATAACCGGCTTCATGTTCACTTCGTTGTAAGTCGTCAGCATGGCAGCATTCTGCTGAGCTTCAACCAGACGCTTGGCGATGGTCGCACGCAGGCGAGTCATCGGCACACGCTTCTCGGTACGCTCACCAACAGGAACATTCAGAACCGGAGCAGCGGCCGGAACAGGTGCAGCAGCCGGAGCAGCCGGCTTGTTCTTCAGGAAGTTCTGTACGTCTTCCTTGGTGATACCGCCATTCTTGCCAGTACCCGGAATCTGTGCAGCATCCAGACCATTTTCGTCGATCAGCTTACGAGCCGCAGGACCAACCTTGTCTGCATCAGTCGCAGTAGCAGCCGCAGCAGGAGAAGCCGCTTCTGCAGCAGCAGTAGCCGGTGCAGCGGCCGCAGCAGCGCCCGCTTCGAATACAGCGATGACTTCTTCGCTCAGGACAGTGTCGCCTTCGCCCTTGATGATGTCCTTGATTACGCCATCAGCGGGCGCAACCACTTCAAGTACCACCTTGTCAGTTTCGATATCAACGATCAGCTCATCAGCTGAACAAGCTTCACCAGGCTGCTTGTGCCAGGTAGCAACAGTTCCGTCTGCAACGGACTCAGGGAAAGTTGGCGCTTTAATTTCGATGGACATGCTTTTTCCTTTAATAATCCTGAACAGGCTGTTTCATCGAGCCTGTGTTAACCGTTGATGGCTTCGTTGACCAGCTTTTCTTGCTGTTCAAGGTGAACAGAGATGTAACCTACTGCCGGTGCTGCAGCGTGCGGACGACCAACACCTTCAAGGTACAGCTTGGGATCATGCTTGTGCAGCACATTACGCATGTGATGCTGACTGCAGTACCAGGCACCCTGGTTCATAGGCTCTTCCTGACACCAAACAACCGACTCAAGGTTAGTATATTCGGCAATGGCGTTCTTCATCGCCTTTTCCGGGAACGGATACAACTGTTCAACACGAATGATCGCCACATCGTCTTTTTCAAGTTCTGCACGGCGGTTATACAGATCGTAGTAGACCTTGCCGCTACACATAACCAGACGCTTAACCTTCTTCGGATCCAGCGCATCCACTTCCGGCAGTACCGGATGGAAGGTACCTTCAGACAAGTCTTCCAGAGTACATACAGCCTGCTTATGACGCAGAAGGGATTTCGGCGACATGATGATCAACGGCTTACGCAGCGGGCGCACGACCTGACGACGCAGCAGGTGGAAAATCTGGGCCGGAGACGAGGGTACGCACACCTGAATGTTGTGCTCTGCAGACAACTGCAGGAAGCGCTCAAGACGTGCAGAAGAGTGCTCAGGACCCTGACCTTCAAAACCGTGCGGCAGCAGCATGGTCAGACCACAGAGACGACCCCACTTATGCTCGCCAGAGGTGATGAACTGGTCAATTACAACCTGTGCACCGTTCGCGAAGTCACCGAACTGGGCTTCCCAGATCACCAGGGCATTCGGGGTAGTAGTGGCATAGCCATATTCGAATGCCAGAACCGCCTCCTCAGACAGGAAGGAGTCATAGATGTCGAAATCAGGCTGACCTTCGGCCAGATTCTGCAACGGCACGTAGTTGGTTGCATCTTTCTGGTTATGCACGACCGCATGGCGATGAGAGAAAGTACCACGACCAACATCCTGACCGGTCAAGCGAATCGGATAACCTTCAGCCAACAGGGTTGCATACGCCATGGTTTCAGCGAAGCCCCAGTTGATTTCCATGGCGCCCGCAGCCATTTTTTTGCGGTCTTCATAGATTTTCTGGACCTGGCGCTGAATATTAAAGCCTTCAGGGAACTCACAGGTTTTGTTAGCCAATTCCTGCAGCAGTTTTTGATCAACACTGGTATCACAATCAAACGACCATTTGTGACCCAGGTAAGGACGCCAGTCAACGAACAGTTCTTCGTTCGGTTCCATGACCAAGGACTTGGCAACGTGCTGACCATTTTCCAGCGCCTGACGGTATTCCTGATCCAGAGACTTGGCTTCGTCAGCAGACAGGATACCCTCTTCAACCAGGCGTGCAGCGTACAGTTCCTTAGTGGTTTTCTGTACCTTGATCTGCTTGTACATCAGCGGCTGAGTACCGGACGGCTCGTCCGCCTCGTTATGGCCACGACGACGGTAGCAAACCAGATCGATAACAACGTCTTTATTGAATTCGTTACGGTAATCCAACGCCAACTGAGTAACAAAGCGAACCGCTTCCGGATCATCACCATTAACGTGGAAGATCGGTGCCTGAACCATCTTGGCCACATCGGTACAGTATTCAGTAGAGCGCGCATCTTCCTTCTTGGAAGTTGTGAAGCCCACCTGGTTGTTAATTACGATGTGGATGGTTCCGCCCGTTTTATACGCACGGGTCTGAGACATCTGATAGGTTTCCATCACCACACCCTGACCTGCAACCGCAGCGTCACCGTGGATGGAGACCGGAATTACACTATTACCGATGGCATCGTCACGACGATCCTGACGTGCACGGACAGAACCTTCAACTACCGGGGAAACGATTTCCAAGTGAGACGGGTTGAACGCCATTGCCAGATGGACTTCGCCACCTGCCGTCATCACGTTGGATGAGAAGCCCTGGTGGTATTTCACGTCACCCGAGGTTTCAAGTGTTTTCTTGCCTTCGAACTCGCCAAATAGTTCCTGCGGGTTCTTGCCGAAGATATTCACCAGTACATTCAGACGACCACGGTGGGCCATGCCGATGACCAATTCTTTAGCGCCATCACGACCAGCGCGCTGAACCAGCTCATCAAGACAAGGAATAAGGCTCTCGCCACCTTCCAAACCAAATCGTTTGGCACCGGCATAACGTGAACCCAGATATTTTTCCAAACCCTCTGCCGCACTCAAACGCTCCAGAATATGGACACGCTCGTCATTGGTAAGCACTGGGTGGCTGCGAACAGGCTCCATGCGAGACTGAATCCAGCGTTTTTCCTGAGTGTCGACGATGTGCATGTACTCAGCGCCGACAGTAGTGCAATAGGTTTTCTTGAGGTCCGCCAGGATCTCCTTGAGCGTGCTTTCTTCCGGACCGAAGAACAGTGAACCGAGCTGGAAGCGAGTATCGTAATCGGCTTCTGACAACTCGTGGAAACGCGGATCCAGATCAGGCACCTGCTCACGCTGCATCAGGTTCAACGGATCAATATCCGCATGCTGATGACCACGCACACGGAATGCGTTGATCATTCGCAGGACACGAACCTGTTTCTTTTCGTGTTCCGAGCTGACACTGCTACCGGAAACCGGCATGGCGCGCTTCTGATTCTTGGAAAGGAGGAGAAAATGCTCCCGAACAGTGGAATGCGGTACATCCTGAGAAATGCTATCGCCCACTTTGGGAAGCTTGTCGAACTCTTCGCGCCACTCTTGTGGAACGGCGTTCGGGTCCATCAGGTAAGTTTCGTATAGTTGTTCAACATATGAAAGATTGCCACCGTAGAGGTGGGCATTCTTCCACATCTGCTCCATTATGCCATCTTGCATTATCATCTCACCCTGGCTCTGAGAGGGCGCTGCATCGGTCAGGCTGCACTATTTCCTGAGCCGGCAGTCCTGGGCCCCTCTGCTGATTACCGTTTTGTATTTTGTCTACAGCCACTACGGATCACGTGCGACCGCGCTAATTCTACGCTTTTTATGACAGCCTTTACACTGCTAGCGGGGGTCGATTCTACAAAATATTATCATTCTGACGACATAGGCCTTTTGGCTAGTAAAAATACTCCAGCCAAAGCATAGACAAAAAAAAACGGCACCCTCCAGGAGTGCCGTTTCATTTGATTCAAAAACGATCAGGTCGCTTGCTGAATCAGCATATTGCGGATCTTGCCGATCGCTTTGGTCGGGTTCAGACCCTTCGGACATACGTTCACGCAGTTCATGATGCCGTGGCAACGGAACACGCTGAACGGATCGTCCAGGTCAGCCAGACGCTCATTGGTTGCCGTGTCACGGCTATCCGCCAGGAAGCGATAAGCCTGCAACAAACCGGAAGGACCAACGAACTTGTCCGGATTCCACCAGAAGGACGGACACGCAGTTGAACAGCACGCACAGAGAATACACTCGTACAGACCATCCAGCTCAGCACGCTCTTCAGGAGACTGCAGGCGCTCGATTGCAGGCGCAGGAGTCTCGTTGATCAGGAACGGCTTGATCTTTTCGTACTGCTTGTAGAACTGCGTCATATCGATGACCAGGTCACGGATAACCGGCAGACCCGGCAGCGGACGCAGTACCAGCTTGTCGTTCTCAACAACTTCGGACAGCGGCGTGATGCACGCCAGGCCGTTCTTGCCATTCATGTTCATGCCATCAGAGCCACAAACACCTTCACGGCAAGAGCGACGGTATGCCAAAGTCGCATCTTTTTCTTTCAGCAGCTGGAGCAGGTCCAGCACCATGATGTCCTTGCCACCCGGGATGTCAATATGGACATCCTGCATGTACGGCGCATCATCAACTTCAGGATTGTAACGATATACACTTACCAGCATCGCACCAGCCCCTTAATAAGTTCGTACTTTCGGCGGGAACGGATCCATTGTCTTCGGCGCGAAGTTAACATCACGCTTGCCAATGGCCTTAGTCTGCGGGAAGAACACAGAGTGGCACAGCCAGTTCTCGTCATCACGCTCGGTAAAGTCGTTACGGGCATGAGCACCGCGCGATTCTTTACGCACTTCCGCCGCAATAGCGGTTGCTTCAGCAACTTCCATCAGGTTTTCAAGTTCCAGCGCCTCAATACGTGAAGTATTGAATGCCTGGCTCTTGTCTTCCAGATGTACGTTTTCAACACGCTGACGGATCTCTTTCAACAGACCCAGACCCTTCTGCATGCTTTCGCCATCACGGAATACACCGAAGTACAGCTGCATGGTATCCTGCAGAGCCTTGCGAACATCAGCAACCTTCTCACCGCCAGTGCTGTTGTTCAGACGATTCAGGCGCGACATGGCTGCTTCAATATCAGCATCAGTTGCATCAGCAACCTGATAGCCTTCACGCATCTGCTGCTCGATCTGCAGACCCGCAGCACGACCGAATACAACAAGGTCAAGCAGTGAGTTACCACCCAGACGGTTAGCACCGTGAACGGATACACACGCCACTTCACCACAAGCGAACAGACCGTCGATGATCTTGTCTTCACCGGTCTCCTGGTCTGGAGAGATCGCCTGACCACCGATATTGGTTGCGACACCACCCATCATGTAGTGACAGGTCGGAACAACTGGAATCGGCTCTTTAACTGGATCAGCAGCTGCGAAAGTCTTGGAGAGCTCACAGATACCCGGCAGACGTGAGTGCAGAACCTCTTCACCCAGGTGATCAAGCTTCAGGAATACGTGATCGCCGTTTTCACCACAGCCACGACCTTCCAGAATTTCCAGAATCATGGAACGAGCAACAACGTCACGACCAGCAAGGTCTTTGGCGTTCGGAGCATAACGCTCCATGAAGCGCTCGCCATCCTTGTTGACCAGATAGCCACCTTCACCACGGCAACCCTCGGTTACCAGGACGCCAGCACCTGCGATGCCGGTCGGGTGGAACTGCCACATTTCCATATCCTGAGCAGCAACACCTGCACGCATGGCCATACCCATGCCATCGCCAGTATTGATCAGGGCGTTAGTGGTAGAAGAGTAGATACGACCCGCGCCACCAGTTGCCAGAACCGTAGCCTTGGCTTTGATGTAGACAGTTTCACCCGTCTCGATGCAGATAGCGATGGAACCAACAACCGCACCATCAGCATTCTTCACCAGATCAACGGCATACCATTCATTCAGGAAGGTAGTGCCGGCCTTGATGTTAGCCTGGTACAGAGTGTGCAGCAGCGCGTGACCAGTACGGTCAGCAGCAGCACAGGTACGGGCAGCCTGACCACCTTCACCGAAGTTTTTGGACTGACCACCAAACGGACGCTGGTAGATACGGCCAACTTCAGTACGGGAGAACGGCAGACCCATGTGATCCAGCTCGAATACAGCCTGAGGACCTACAGAGCACATGTACTCGATTGCGTCCTGGTCACCGATATAGTCTGACCCCTTAACGGTGTCATACATATGCCAGCGCCAGTCGTCGTTCGGATCCGCACTGGCGATCGCACAGGTAATACCACCCTGAGCCGATACAGTGTGAGAACGAGTCGGAAATACTTTAGTGACACAAGCCGTTTTCAGACCGGACTGAGCCAGCTGCAGTGCGGCGCGCATACCTGCACCACCACCGCCGACAACGATTGCGTCGAAAGTCAGAGTACGCAGTTTAGACATGTTTTAGATACCCCACAGAATCTGGATGCCCCACACGACGTAGATAAACGCCAGCAGGCCGCATACGGACTGGAACACAAAGCGAGCACCGGTCTGTTTAATGTAGTCAGTGGAAACAGACCACATACCGATCCAGGCGTGTGCCACCAGCGACAGGATAGTCAGCAGGGTGTAGATGCGCATACCGGTACCACTGAACAATTCCTTCCACTGCTCATAGGTCAGATCAGGATTGAACAGCAGGTAGCCGATCATAAAAATAGTATAAGTCGCGAGAACCAGCGCAGTAACGCGCTGCATCATCCAGTCATACAGACCGCTACGACCAAAGCTCGTAATACTAGTTACCATACCCAGACTCCTGCCAGCAAAATGGAAACACCTGCAATAATAAGAGTCACTTTTGCAGCCAGACGACCGCTTTCGATCTCTTCACAGTGTCCCATATCCATCACCAGGTGTTTGATACCTGCAAAGAAGTGGTACAGCAGCGCTGAAACCAATCCCCATGCGATAAGTTTTGCCAGGAAAGACTCCTGGAGCATCTCAGCAGCTTCATTGAAGCCGGCCTGAGACTCCAGCGACAAACTCAAAACACACATCATGAAGATGGCGCCAAAAAATAGCGCGACACCTGTTGCACGATGCAGGATTGAAGTGATCGCCGGAAGTGGCTGTTTAATAGTTCGAAGATCTAAATTTACAGGTCTTTTTTTGTTCACGGCTCTAGTTCACACTTTAATTGCCCAATTGTGGGACAAGAGGACAAGGTTGCTAGGAAGTGCTCAGAGAGTAGTACCTCGAGATGCCAGAACTGACACTAAACCAGTGGGCACGGTGCCAACTCAGGTGCGAGAGTATAGACAGTTCACCTAGGGAATACAACGCGAGACCCTCTCCATAAGGCTTAAGTCTAGTACTGTTCACCGCTGCATTAAACTCAGCGTAAGTGTCTAATAGAACTTAACTATTCGACTAATTAATTATTTAATTATCCCTCATTAATGCAACTCACTTATTATTCTTTTGCAATGCAACATCTTATGCCTAAGGCTTAATTGACAATCCCATTTCAAACTCTATAGTGGTCGAGTCCTATTTCGGGCCATTTTCCTATGACGCGACGCTTATACAGGTCGTAGCAATACAAACAGAATGATAGGAGCCTCTAATGGCTGACAAGAAAGCACGTTTGACAGTCGATGGTCTGGACGAAGCGATCGAACTGCCGGTTTATTCCGGTACTGAAGGTCCCGACGTCATTGATGTACGCCCTCTGACTGGCAAAGGCCTTTTCACCTACGATCCCGGCTTCGTATCCACTGCGGCCTGTGAATCCAAGATCACCTATATTGATGGTGCTAACGGTATTCTGCTGCATGGCGGCTACCCGATTGAACAGCTGGCTGAAAAGTCCGACTATCTTGAAGTCTGCTACCTGTTGCTGAATGGCGAACTGCCCAACGCAGAAGAAAAAGCCAAGTTCGTCAACACAATCTCTAACCACACCATGGTGCATGAGCAGCTGAGCCAGTTCTTCAAAGGCTTCCGCCGTGACGCCCACCCGATGGCCATCATGTGTGGTGTTGTCGGCGCTCTGTCGGCCTTCTATCACGATTCTCTGGATATCAACGATCCTCACCATCGTGAAGTATGCGCCTACCGCCTGATTGCGAAAATGCCGACTCTGGCTGCCATGTGCTACAAGTACTCTATCGGCCAGCCGTTCATGTACCCGCGCAACGACCTGAGCTACGGCGCCAACTTCCTGCGCATGATGTTCGGTACTCCGTGCTCTGAATATGAAGTCAATCCGGTGCTGGCCCGCGCCATGGATCGCATCTTCATTTTGCACGCCGACCATGAGCAGAACGCCTCTACCTCTACCGTACGCCTGGCAGGCTCCTCCGGTGCCAACCCGTTCGCCTGTATCGCTGCAGGCATTGCCGCCCTCTGGGGCCCGGCTCACGGCGGTGCCAACGAAGCCGTACTGAACATGCTGGATGAAATCGGCGATGAAGCTAACATCCCTGAATTCATCGAGAAGGCCAAGGATCCGAACGACCCGTTCCGCCTGATGGGCTTCGGTCACCGCGTATACCGCAACTTCGATCCGCGCGCCAAGGTCATGAAGAAGACCTGCGACGAAGTTCTGGCTCTGCTGGGTATTGAAAATGATCCCCAGCTGCAGATTGCCAAGCGCCTGGAACAGATCGCCCTGGAAGACGAATACTTCGTGGCACGCAAACTGTACCCGAACGTCGACTTCTACTCCGGCATCATCCTGAAAGCGATCGGCATCCCGACCAACATGTTCACCGTGATCTTCGCCCTGTCACGCACAATCGGCTGGATCTCACACTGGAATGAATTCCACTCCAGCCCGAACAAGATCGGTCGCCCGCGCCAGCTGTACACCGGCTCTAAGCAGCGCGACTACCCTGCTTAAGACACTGATACCAAAAACCCCGCTCTGCGGGGTTTTTTTTAGTCCGAAAATAGGAAAAAGACCTAATGATTTAGCGCCAAGCATCAGCTAAATTTCTCAGTAACGGAACCCAAGCTGTAACGAAAGGATTCGAGCCATGCCATGCAACTGCACTTCCTGCCAAGCACTATTAAGCACCGGCAAGACACAACCGTCGCACCATCTGATCAGCCGTATTACCAATAGCGAAGTTTTCAAGTGTGATGACTGCGGCACCTATCTGCTTAGGGAAAACGCCATCTGGGAACGGCTCGAACCCCCATCACCCGCCCACACACCAGCACCCAGCCTGGCAGCACAGCTTTATCAGCCATATCTGATGTCATAAAAAATTCATCGCGAAGCCCTTCATTCGTAGCAAGCTTGCTTCTATTATGTATATACATCGTATAGCAATAAAAAGAGCAAAAATGAACGAATGTAAAGAATGCGCCCGAATCATGGGCACCAAGCAGCCACCTCACCCACAACTGGTCAAGCAACGCGAGCGCCATACACACCCGCTTTTCAAGTGCTCAGAGTGCGGATCAGAGCTGGTACTTCTGTTTGATCGCTGGGAGCCCTGCTTCCCCGGCTGGCTTCCTGCCGCCAACGGCTGAGCCCCGACATGACAGGGAAGTCAGACCTTGGACAGCCCCAAGCCTGAACACCAGGCATCATCCCTGCATCCAGCTTTACCCGGATAGCTAGACACCTGGATAAGAAGAGACAGCAAGCCTCAAGCAAGACTGACTGGATTTACGAGGACACAAACAAAAACAGCGAGCCGCTTTCGCTAACTCGCCGTCTTTGCTTACAAATTCTGGTAGGACTAACTGGATTCGAACCAGCGACCCCCACCATGTCAAGGTGGTGCTCTAACCAACTGAGCTATAGTCCTAAATCTTGGAGCGAATTATACAGCTAACCTTTTGGCTTGCAAGTACTTTCTCGATTATTTTGTCAAAATCAGCTGATTGATTTCAGTCACTGTCATCGGCTTGGCCAACAGAAATCCCTGTATCAAATCGCATCCGTTTTGGCGCAGGAATTGTAGCTGCTCATCACTATCGACGCCTTCGGCGACAACCTTCATACCCAGACTTTTTGCCAACGCCAACATTGCCAGCACTATCTCTTCATCACTGTCGCGATTCCCTATACCTATTATAAAGGAGCGATCTATCTTGAGGTAGCTGGCGTCCAACTCACGCAAATACCCAAGGGATGAGTATCCTGTACCGAAATCATCGATTGACAGCCTGACACCTGAAGCTTCGAGCACAGCCAGGTTTTCTTCAACACGCGGGGTAACCCCCATCAGCGTCGTCTCGGTAATTTCAACAACAACCCTATCTCGGCCTAGACCATAAGCCTCAAGCATCTCCAGCAAGCGATTGGCAACATTGTCACGGGCAAGCTGTACCGCTGATATATTCAGGCTTAAATAAAAACCATCATCAGCCACTGCACTCCAGTCAGCCAACTGCTTCATCACTTGCTTCAACTGCCAGGCACCGATATCGACAATGAGCCCACTATCCTCAGCTACCGGTATAAATTCAGCCGGCGACACCCATTCACCGTCAGCCCCACACCAGCGCATTAGCACCTCAGCCCCAACAGGCCTCAGGGTTCTTGCGTCATAGATTGGCTGGTAACGCATTTCAAGACTCGCAAAACCGGACTCCACTTCTTTGCGCAGCCCCTGCTCCAGCGAAACACGATGTTGCGCCTGAATATCCATATCAGAACTGAATACACGGAAGGTCCCCCTCCCCGCATTCTTCGCCCTGTACATTGCCAGGTCAGCCTGCCTCAACAATGTTTGCGGATCCGTACCGGAATCCGCCATTGAAATACCGATACTTGCCGTCAATTGGAAACGCGCACCCTGCAATTCGAAGGATTCAGACAGTAGCTCACAGGTTCGCTGGGCCAATACCAGAGCCTGCTCTCTTGCCCCTTTCTCGCCAAGCACCAGCGCAAACTCATCACCACCAAGGCGCGATATAAATACCGCTTCTGGTAAAGAGTGTTTCAGGCGCTGCACGGCTATTTGCAACAGCTGGTCACCTTTCCCGTGCCCAAGCGTATCATTCACCGCCTTGAAGTTATCAAGATCGATATAGAGCAAAGCCACTTCGATGGAATGAAGTTCTTGTAACACCTGCTGGAGCTTGTGAGCCAACGCCCGGCGGTTTGCCAGCCCAGTCAACGGATCGTGTGTTGATAAAAATTTAGACTGTTCCTCGGCCTGCTTCCTGGCTGTAATATCTTCCTGGACCGCCACAAAGTGAGTGACTTCCCCCTTATCTCCCAGGATAGGTGTGATCGTTTGCTCAACGACAAGACGCTGGCGGGCGCGATTCAAATTCACCACCTCACCGCGCCAAACCTGACCTTCAAGTATAGTGCGCCACAAATGCTGGAAAAAAAGCTTCGAATGCTCGCCTGAGTTCAACAACGCCGGTGTAAAGCCAACGACCTCATCGGGCTTGTAGTCCATCATTTTGGTAAATGCATGGTTTACCCACTGTATGCGCCCCTGTGTATCCGTAATTAAAACGGCATTGGCGGTTGTGCTAATAGCAGCACTCAGCAGCTTCAGCTCTGCCAGCAACTTACCCTGGCGCACCTTCAACCAGGACATGATGACTACCGCCACAACGATAATGAGCAGCGCCAGCGCCACCGCCCAACTGATGCCACGTATGGTTTCATGCCAGCGACTCAAGGCTGCAGCCTGATCAATCGATACCGTCAGAAGCAAGGGATACATTGATGTTGACCTGTACCCCGTGACCCATGTGATCCCGTCCCTTCGTTCTTCAATCACCCCCCAGTCACGCTGCTCCAGAAGCGCTGTGTAGCCCGAAGCCTCATCCTCAGACTCCACACGAGTACTCTCCGGCAGTCGCACCAAGGGCAGGCCATCATAGCGGTACAACGCGGCCTCAGCTTTGAGGTTATGTACAACAGGATAAAACTGCTCTCGCAACGCATCCGGGTTGAGCACAGCGACCACCCAAAGCGTGGTATCTAAGTTTCCCGGAGTTACCGGCACACACAGTGGTATGTGATACAGCCCTCCCGGTGATTGAGGCTGGGACATGCTTCTTCCAGGTAAAGGCCGCCCAACCGCGATGACCTGCCCCGCCTGAAACCACTCCAGACAGGTATTCATCTCCTCAGATTGATCCTGCATCAGCGGCGCACTGCCGGATGTCGCCAATACTTGCCCCTGCGCATTCAGCACAGCCATTTCGCGCAACTGTGGCACTGCCTGCACCAGATTGATCAGCTGATCGCTCATTTCAGCAGGATTGCTGGCAAGCGACTCACGCTCTGCCAGCCGCCTGGCCTGAATGCGCATGCGTCCGTGCACATCCTGCACGGAACGCACCAAAGTACTTTCCAAAGAATGCGTTAATACAGCCGCCTGACTGCGCAGACTGTCCTGCATACGCTGTTCGCCCAAATAGACAAACAGTATGAAAAGAAGCACCAGCAACGTGGAAAAAAACAGCCCACCCACAGGGATCCATAACCAACGTTTTACTGCCAAAACCGACTACCCATCTGGTATATTCAAAGTACTATTTAGTAGAGTTCACACTCTCCCGGGAGGCCGCAGTGAAGCCCTTTTATTCATCATTTGCACGGACCCTGTTTTGTGCTGGCGTTGTATGCAGCACAATAATTTCTGGTACTGCAAACGCAGAAGCTACCAATCGACTGGAGCACATCCAGAATACAGGCGAACTAAGGGTCTGCATATGGCCCGAGTACTTTTCTATCAGTGCTCGCCATCCTAAAACCGGGGTACTGGAGGGCATTGATATTGACCTGTCTCAGGCCTTTGCTACTGATCTGGGTGTTTCCATCAAGCTTGTGGAAACTCATTTCGGTCGCTTCATTCAGGACCTGAAAGATGATAAATGCGATATCGCCATGTTTGGCGTTGCCATTACCGAGCAACGTAAACAACAGATCGATTATAGTGAACCCTACCTGGCCAGTCAGATTTATGCGGTAACAACGCGCACCCATGCTGCTGTTAATGAGTGGAATGATATTGATCAGCCTGGCGTCATTGTTAGCGTTCAGGAAGGGACCTACATGCAGGGATACATGCAACGCACCATGTCACAGGCTGAGATGCTGGTTGTAAGCGATCCAAGAGAGCGCGAGCAAAAAGTCATGTCCGGCCAGGCCGATGTCTTTCTGACCGACTATCCCTATTCGCGGAAAGTGCTGCGTTTCTACGACTGGGCCAGCGTCATAGCGCCAGCCTCGGCGGGGGAAGAACGACCCTTCCGATACGCCTATGCAATCGCCCAGAATCAGCCCGAATGGCTTGCTCGCATCAATGATTTTGTCAGGCAGATCAAACAGGATGGAAGACTGGAGCAAGCCGCGAAGCGTTACGACCTGCTACCCGCCGTCATGAGTGCTCAGGACAACTGAACAAGGTCATTCTCAATCGCGTAACGCGTTAGACCCGCTGCCGTTTGGATATTCAATTTGGATTTGATGTTCTGGCGGTGGGTCTCAACCGTTCTCACCGATATACCCAAGGCCTTGGCGATCTCTTTGTTGTTACTGCCTTCCGCCAGTAGTTTCAACACCATCGACTCGCGCGGCGTCAGCGCTGAAGCTGCTGCTGGCTCACTTACGGGCGCCTGATCAAACTGGCTAAACAGTGTCTGGGATGCACTTGAGCTGAAATAGGTACCACCCCGAAACACAGTCTCAACAGCGCTGACCATTTCCGCGGCTGAAACATCCTTGAGGATATAGCCCTTTGCGCCGGACTGAATCAGCTGAACCATATACTCACGATTATCATGCATGCTCAGTATGAGTACTCGCGTTTCCGGCATCTGTTGCTGCAGCACCTTGGTCGCTTCCAACCCATTCATAACAGGCATTGATATATCCATCAGCACCACATCAGGCTTGAGACTTTGAGCCGCTTCAATGGCTTCCTGACCATTGTTCGCACGCCCCACAACCTCAATGCCGCCTTCATCTTCAAGACGCGCCTGAATTCCATCGATAACCAGCGGGTGATCATCCACCAACAACACACGAATTAACGTACCCATCAACCCCTTTGCCCCTGTTGCAACGCCAGCCCTACCAGCAGTATGGCGCCCTGCCCAGGCTTCGATAGCAGCTTGAAGTCACCACCTAACAGCTCAACACGCTCACGCATATTCCGCAGCCCTATGCCTTCAAACCGTTCCAGAACATCAGTATCGAAACCACGCCCATTATCCTGTAAGCGCAGCCAAACCGCACCTCCCTGTATCCAGAGTCCCAGATTCAACCAGCTTGCATCGGCATGCTTTTCAACATTAGTGAGACCCTCCTGCACCAAACGATACAAGGTAATTTCGACCTCTTCCGGCAGATTCGCCTCCGGAAGTCGCATATCGATTTTAAGGCGAATACCGGTACGCTCTGTAAAACGTTGCAACAGCCCATCCAATGCAGCCTTCAGACCCAGATCATCCAGAAGAGTAGGCCTCAGGTCGTGGGAAATGCGCCGCACCTCCTGAATCGCCTCATTCAGGACTTCGTACCCCTGCTGCAGATCATCAAGACCGCTTTGATCCTGATTCTTCAGCTTACGCTGCGCCAGCTCAATACGATAAAGCACCGAGACCATCAACTGATTGATGCCATCATGCAATTCACGTGAGAAGCGACGACGGTCTGCCACATTGGTCAAAATGGAGCGGTGCGCCAGATGACGCAGACGGCTGTCAGCAAGGCGGTTTTCATGCAAGTTGATCGCGATGCCCAACAGGAGCACCAGAAGCACCGCAGCCAGCATGATGACAACGACGGTGAAGAAGGTGTTACGGATGTTTCGGTTGACCTGCTCACGAATTTTAGCGACATCACGCGTAATATCATCCAGATAGAGACCGGTCCCCAGCATCCAGTCCCATTTCTCCAGCTTTACGACATAGCCCAGCTTTTCTTCGTAATCCTGCTTGGAGGGCTTCTGCCAAAGATATCGATGATAACCGCCACCCTGCTCAGCTTTTTCCAGCAGGTTGCGAATAATGTAGTCGCCGCGGGCATCTTGAATATCCAACAGGTCCTGACCAACCAGATGCGGCAAGGTTGGATGCACCAGGTTGGTACCATCCAGCGTATACACAAAGAAATAGCCATCCTGATCCTGCCCGAAGGTCATATCATTCAGGATCCGTTTCACCTCTCGCTGTGCTTCAGGATCATCAGGATCGGCATTATCAACAATATGTGCAATTGAGGTCATTGCCAGGCTGACGTAGTTTTTCAGCTCACGCTTCTTGGACGCCAGCAGATTTTCTTCAAACAGCTGAATTTCATCTTCTGACAGCTGCCTTGCTTGATTCATACCAATCCAGGCAACGACAGAAGTCACCAGCAGCATGGGAATCAGCGATAGAAGAAGAATTTTAACCTTGAGCGGCATGGAGTACTCACCGGCAGACGGGAACAGATACGAACAGGCCCCGATAAACGGGGCCTGTTGTCAGACAGTCTATACCAGACCGTAGAACTCGGGGAACAACAGAATGGATATCACAATCGCGACCTGCATGATGATAAAGGGCACTACACCCTTGTAGATATCAAGCGTCCGCACCTGTGGTGGCGCAACCCCTTTCAAGTAGAAGAGACTGAAGCCGAATGGAGGCGTCAGGAAGCTGGTCTGCAGGTTCATTGCGATCAGGATCGCAAACCAGACCGGCGCAATACCCAGCGCATCTGCTGCAGGCAGAAGAATCGGCACGATGATGAAGCTGATTTCAACAAAGTCGATGAAGAAGCCAAGGATCATGATCGCAATCATCGACAGGATCAGGAAGCCCATGGCGCCACCCGGCAGATTCGACAGGTAGTGCTCGACAATCTCTTCACCCCCGGTGTAGCTGAAGGCCATCGAGAATGCAGTTGCGCCCAGAAGAATGGCGAATACCATCGCCGTAACCTTCACCGTTTCAGACGCGGCACTGAACACCATCTTCCAGCTGAACTGCCCGTAAATCAGCGCCAGCAACAGCGCACCTACACCACCCAGCGCAGATGACTCAGTCGGCGTTGCAATACCGGCAAAAATTGAGCCCAGTACAACCAGAATCAATGCCAGGGGCGGTACGATAGCTTTCAGAGCCTTGAAAATCTGCTGATTGCGCGTTCCATCTTCAGGGTTCATCGGCAAGGCAGGTGCAGCTTCGGGCTTGAGGTAGGTATACACCAGGATGTACGCCACATAAGCACCGATCAAAATCATGCCAGGACCGATAGCCGCCTTGAACAGATCACCCACCGGGATCCCCATAACATCACCCAGGATGATCAGGATAATGGACGGCGGAATAATCTGACCCAGGGTACCGGAAGCACAGATGGTGCCGCAGGCAAGCTTCTTGTCATAGTTGTACTTGAGCATGACGGGCAAGGAGATTAGACCCATCGCCACGACGGAAGCACCTACCACACCGGTTGATGCGGCCAGCAATGCACCCACCAGAACAGTCGAGATCGCCAGACCGCCACGAACACCACCGAACAGCTTGCCCATGGACTCAAGCAACTGCTCCGCAAGCCTCGTTTTCTGCAGCACTATACCCATGAATACAAACAGCGGTACTGCCATCATAACCGTGTTTTCCATGATGCTTTGTACACGGAACGGCATGAACGCGAACATGTCGGGCCCTTCGGCGTAGACACCGAACCACAGGGCCACACCACCAAAAATAAACGCCACCGGGAAGCCAATCAGCAACATCACCAGGGCAACACAGAACATCGTAATACCAATCATCGAAACAACCTCTGATCAGTGCTGAGTCGGAATGTAATCATCATTTTTATGATGACCATTCAACGTATTGATAGAGCGCAGCAGCAAACCAACACCGCTGATCAGGGTGCAGAAGAATGCAAAGGGAATCACTGCCTTGATGATCCAGCGATGCGGCAAGCCACCCGGGTCACCAGAGCTCTCTCCAAGCTCAAAGGACTCACGCGCAAAATCGAGACCATACCAAGCCACGAGAATGCAGAACGGAAACAGCAGAGTCAGGGTACAGATAAGGTCAATCCACGCCTTCTTCTTCAGGCTCAGACCTTCATAGATCAAATCAACACGCACATGCCCGCCCGCTTTCAGCGTGAAAGGAACGCCCAGCATGAACATGGCAGCAAACAGGTGCCACTCAAGCTCCTGCATGCCGATAGAAACATTGTTAAACAGGTAACGGGTGATGACGTCGTAAAAAACGTTGAACAACATCAACACAAACAGGGCAGCCGAAATCTTGCCCAGCCAGTCGGAAAAGGCGTTGATGGTCTGCTCAAGACGTAACAGAAACATGAATCGTCCTCGCGGTTGCGGACCCGGTGTCGCTTGGCAGCGCAAGCCGGCAATGAAAACAGGGTCGGCCTGAGCCGACCCCATCACCTCGCTCGATTACTCGAAGCTATTCAGGTAAGCGCGATCAGCAATGTCGGTCCACTGACGCACGGTGTGCATGTAGGAATCCTGAGATTCCAGGATCTCTTTTGCCAGCTCGTCATTAGCAGCGTGTTCAGCCAGCAGTTCATCGTTTGCTTTACGCAGCGCAGCGATAACATCATCCGGGAAGGACTTAACCTGCACATTCGGGAATTCAGCCTTCATGGTTGCCCAGTTTTCACCAGACTCGTGGTGAGACTGAACCGTCATGTCATAGGCAGAAACACGCATGGCAACGGTCAAGATTTCCTGCAGATCTGCAGGCAGCTTTTCAAAGGAACGCTTGTTGACCAGGAACTGCAGCTCAGTACCCGGCTCATGCCAACCGGTGTAGTAGTAAGGCGCGATCTTGTGGAAGCCCATACGCAGGTCCATAGACGGGCCTACCCATTCCAGCGCATCGATGGTGCGACGCTCCAAAGAGGTATAAAGCTCACCCGGCGGAATGTTGGTCGGGTTGGCGCCCAGTTTCGCCAGGATCTCACCCGCGAAGCCCGGAATACGCATTTTCAGACCCTGAAGATCTTCAACAGAGTTGATCTCTTTCTGGAACCAGCCACCCATCTGCACGCCGGTGTTACCACCCGGGAATGACATCAGGTTGAACGGCTCATAGACCTTCTGCATCAACTCCATGCCACCGCCATAGTAGAACCAGCCATACTGCTCAGTAGCAGTCATGCCGAACGGCATAGTGGTGAAGTAAAGAGTGTTCGGAACCTTGCCTTTCCAGTAATAGGAAGCAGAGTGACCCATGTCGTACTGACCGGCACGCACCATATCAAACACGCCAAACGCTGACTTGTGCTTGTTGGCAGTATCGATTTTGATTTCAAGACGTCCGTTGGACATTTTGTTGGCCAGATCAGCCATGCGACGCGCAGGCTCGCTGAACACACCAAAGTTGGTAGGCCAGGTTTCTGCCAGTTTCAGTTTGTAAACTTTTTCGGCAGCCTGAGCCGGGCTGATCAGCACAGCTGCGCAAGCAGCGGCCGCCATGACTTTTTTAGCAAAGGTAAATTTGAACATTGTTTTTATCGATCCTCTGTTGTTTGTCGGCCGGCTTGAGAGGCATGTTGCCGGCAGTAAACAGTATCGACATGAAAAACCGATAAAAACATTCGTGAAATTGCGCAATGACGCGCAATTACTACGCAGTCGCCTGCGCAAATTACGCAGATGACTACGTAGTAATACTGAGTTCTATTCCAAAGAGTACTCTCGCCCTGACCTGTCGGTTTCATTGGCGTAAGCAAACTCGGCCGGAATGAACAGATCAACACTCACGCCGGCACCTGCATCCGCATTCAGCGCCAACTCCGCATTGAGGTATTCTGCCCGCTCGCGTATTGCCAGCAATCCAAATCCCCCCTGCTCCGTCGGTGGCTTACCCAGCAGATCAATACCACCGACACCATCATCGGCGATTGTCAGTCTTAGCCCGGTTGCCTCATCCCTCAAACGTACCAGCACATAGGTGCCCTTGGCATGCTTGATAACGTTGGAAAGCGCCTCCTGTGTAATGCGATACAGATTGCTTGTAACTTCAGGCTGAAGCGTTTTCCGCTGACGCACATCGATTTCAACAGCATAATCCATCTGTTCAAGAATCGGGATGGCTGGCAAACTTCGCAGACTTGCACCCAAGCCGAAATCTGTCAGTTCGTAGGGTCTGAGCGTACGGATTCGCAAGTAGACATTGTCATAGATGGTATTCACCAGCTGAATCGCCTGATCCAGGTTTTGGCTATTCCCCTGGTATTCCGACAACTCCTCTTTGAGCAACTGCAGGTTCATTTTCACGGCGACGAGCAACTGGGCCGTATCATCATGCAGCTCATTGGATAGACGTCGACGCTCGTTTTCCTGGGTGTGAATCAGGTGCTGCAAAATACTGCGCTTCTCGGCAATGCTGTTGGAAAGCTCGGTATTAACGGCCTCCAATTCATGCTCACGCAACTTGAGACAGCGCACGATTTCAACCACTTCACGCCCGATCTCATTAAATTCGCGGATCTGTAGCTCGTCCCAGCGGGCATCCCTGTTTCGGTTTGCCAGGCGGGTAAAACCGATGAGCTGCTGTAGCTGTCGATCCACCGAGGTAGACAACCAGAAGGCCACCAGCAGGGAGACCAGCAAAGCCATGACCACACCGTAAATCAGCGTATACCCCAGTCCTTCTCGAAGAGACGATTGACCACCATCATTCACACTGACGGTTAGATAGACATCTGTACCCAGGGTTGTCATCCCCTTAGACCTGACTTCTACCAGCCCTGCCTCGGGTTTCTGATCACTCAGCTGTAAACGCGTCAGTGTGCGGTCGCCTTGATTGATAGAAAGCGCAAACAAGGGATCAGCCGCCGATTTCAGCTGATCCAACAGGTGCCTGTTGTTTTCCAGGCGAACACCCATCAGCAGCTGCCCGACAACCTTACCGGTTTCAGCCAGATCCAGGGGTACCGAATAGACGGCCAGGGTTTCCCCCTCCATTTCAAGGAGCATCCATCCCTGGTAGTTCATGCCCTGATGGCGAACTATCAGCTGTTCGCATTTCAACGCGCTTAGCTCCGGAACGTAACTGCGACTGAGCTGACACCGATCCAATTCGGGAAAGGAGATAACTGCAAAGTCATAGTGAATTTGCTCATAGCTACCCTCCCAGCGACGCAAACTCACCCTGAATGCGTCCATATCGCCAGCATACAAAGACTGGATTTGCGCAGCATCCGTACTCATCGCATGGGCCTCAGCCTCAAGACGCTTCAAGTACTCTTGCAGCCGTTCTTCATATCGCAATGCCAAACCATTGGCATAGCCCTCGGACTGCCGGTCGATAATGCCACTTGCCTGCATGAAGGTGGTCACGGAAAACACCGCAAGCAGGGTGAAAGACAGAAACAGCAGCAGACTGAAGGTCAGCGTTCGAAAGCGAGGATTCCTCATGGCAGCTGCGCCTCACGTGAGGCTCTACGTGCCAGACGCTCGAAACGTACGACACTCTGCTCGGGGGTTGCCTCATCCAATACGACAAAGTTACCCGAATACACCAGGGGCACTGGCAGCCCCGCTATATCACGCTTTATCGCCTCGGCCATGGCAATGGCGCTATCGTCATTCATGCGCATCAAAACAACCTGGAGACGCTGGTGTCGCAACTCTGCAAGCTCTTCGGCACCTCCGCCCCAGCCGTTTACTATCACCTGCCCCAATCGCCCTTTCGCCTCCAGCGCATCCATCGCCCCCAAGGCAACATCCGTAGAACAGGCATAGATGTATGCCAATGCAGGATGCTCGGAGAGCAAGATGTCAGCAGCCTTGCGCCCCCCTTCACGGCTGGAATCCGTGTAGTAGCTGGCTGCAAGTTCGTGCTGTGTCTGCATGGCGTCTATAAAAGCACCGCCGCGCATCTGACTGATCATCCCTTTATCCCTGAATAGAACCGCATACTCGCTGCCCTCAGGGAAACGTTCAGCGAAGTAATGCGCAAGCCGCTGCGCCCCTTCGGCATGATCGAAACCGGAGTAGAAAAACGGCTGCTGTTCACCCCAGGTTTTCAAGGGTGTAGTGATGTTCTGCAAGATCAGCTTGGTATTCTGATTAAGCATCAGGCGTTCAATAATCATGCGCTGACGTACGGAGTCGAGGGTGTAGACGAGATAATCAGGCTGCCACTGCAGTAAGTGATGAATTTGCGCGACCTGCTCGCCAAGCTCAGTACTGGGTGCGGTATAGCCGGCACGCAGCTCATAGCGAATCCCCAACTGATCCAGCCGGGTCCGAAACGCTCTTTCGTTGTCCGTCCAGTAACTTGAGGATTGATTGGCCGGGTACACCAGCCCTATACGCAGGGGTCGCTTTTGCTCGTGTATCGAAGGGTTCGGCTGGGCTCTAACCGCATCAGACAGCTGTTCCAGCCAGGGCCGCTGTTCAGGATGGGCCTCATAAAATTCGGCGTGCTGCCAGTAGTCATTGAGACTGGCGGCCTGAACGGCAGACAGATAAGTGAAGCCAGACAAAAACGCAAACAGGGTAACCAGCAGTCTAGACATATCCTTATTTTCCTTATCTGCCTCCCGCTACACCTTCAAGGGCGCAACAGAAATACCAGCGTCATAACCAACCCGACAAGGACCACAAACCCTTTGACCCAAGGGGTCGGCAATATACGGGATAAACCGGCCCCCTGGTAACCACCCAGTGTAGCAGCCAACATCATGACCAGAGCCTGCGCCCAAAGTACCTTACCGGCGACAGTAAATGCCAGCACAGAGATCAGGGAAATGACAAACGAAATCCAGTTTTTCAACCCGTTCATCTGCAGCATGTTCGACATACCAGCCGCCGCGAACATGGCCAACAACATTATGCCAAGACCACCGTTGAAGTAACCGCCATACACGGCCACAAGAAACAGCCCTGGCAACAGCGCAACCGGCCTGCCGTTTCGCCGCACTCGCGCCAGCAATGCTTGTCCAAAAGCAAACATGAGGGTGGCCAGCAACAACAGTACCGGCACTACGCGGGAAAAAATTTCAGTGGGCGTCACCAGCAGCAACCCGCCACCGAGAAGCCCTCCCGCCAAACCGACGGCAGACATTTGCAGATGCTGGCGTCGACTTAACTCCTTAAGCTCCTGTCGAAATCCCAACGTACCGCCCAGATAGCCAGGCAGGACCGCAACCGCACTGGTTGCGTTGGCCATAATCGGCGGCACACCGGCCCACACCAGCGCAGGAAAGGTCAGAAAGGACCCACCTCCTGCTATTGAGTTAAGTACACCCGCCAGATAACCGGCCAGTATCAGTACAACCCACTCCAGCACATCCCCTTCCAACATTCGGACTCCTTAACCGCTGTGCTTCAACCTTTCAAGCTCATCACGAATGGCCGCGGCTTTTTCAAACTCCAGATTACGCGCCGCCTCATACATTTCATCCTCGAGGCGGACCATCATCTTGGCCTGTTCGGCGGGCGTCAACTTGGCCAGATCCACATCATACTCGCCGCTCGGTTCTGCCACCTTACGGGAAGAAGACTTGCCGCGCTTGCCTGGAATCTGTTGAGCGCCTTCCATAATATCGGCGACGGACTTGCGTATCCCCTTGGGCGTGATCCCGTTGGCTTCATTGAATGCCATCTGCCTTTCACGGCGGCGTTCGGTTTCATCAATTGCACGCTGCATCGAACCAGTCATGCGATCGGCATACAGAATGGCACGGCCATTAACATTTCGCGCCGCACGACCGATGGTCTGAATCATCGACGTTTCAGAGCGCAGGAACCCTTCCTTGTCCGCATCCAGAATGGCAACCAGCGCCACTTCCGGCATATCGATCCCTTCCCGCAGCAGGTTGATACCCACCAGCACATCGAATTCACCAATACGCAGATCTCGGATGATCTCTACACGCTCCACGGTATCAATATCCGAATGCAGATAGCGTACGCGTACATCATGCTCAGCCAGATATTCCGTCAGATCTTCTGCCATACGCTTGGTCAGTACGGTCACAACCACTCGCTCATCACGGGTCACAACCTGATTGATCTCACTGAGAAGGTCATCCACCTGCGTACTGGCCGGACGAATCTCGACCACTGGGTCAACCAGTCCCGTTGGACGCACTACCTGCTCAACGATCTGCTGAGCATTGGCTGCTTCATACTTGCTTGGTGTTGCCGAGACAAAAATCATCTGCGGTGAAATCAGCTCCCACTCCTCGAACTTCATGGGTCGGTTATCCAGCGCTGACGGCAAACGAAAACCATACTCAACCAGGGTTTCCTTGCGCGAGCGGTCACCTCGGTACATGGCACCTATCTGGGGCACCGTTACATGAGACTCATCAATCACCAGAAGCGCTTCATCGGGCAGGTAATCAAACAACGTCGGTGGCGCCTGTCCCGGATCTCGACCCGACAGATAGCGTGAGTAGTTTTCGATACCGGAGCAGTAACCGAGCTCCAGAATCATTTCGATGTCATACATCGTTCTTTGCTCAAGACGCTGGGCTTCAACCAGCTTGTTATTATCCCTGAGCTGCTTGAGCCTC
The DNA here is from genome assembly GCA_048264005.1 of Marinobacterium sp. Lineage (GTDB taxonomy): Bacteria > Pseudomonadota > Gammaproteobacteria > Pseudomonadales > Balneatricaceae > Marinobacterium. Next base: position 673,602 of record JBLXDP010000001.1, on the reverse strand, counting down.
TCTTGTAGCTCGACTTTTATATGCTCAGTCGCCTCAAGAAGCGTTTCACGCGGTGTGACGTAATGTGTTTTGGGATAGATAGTGGCGCGCGGTACTTTGCGCAGCACCTCACCCGTGAGCGGATCAAACCAGGCAATCTGATCGATTTCATCACCGAACAGCTCAATGCGGATGGCATCCTTGTCGGATTCGGCCGGATAGACATCAATCACATCGCCTCTGACACGATAGGTGCCACGGTGAAATTCGATGTCGTTGCGGGTGTACTGCAATTCAGCCAGACGCCGTAACAAATCTCGCTGATCAATTTCGTCGCCTCGATCCAGATGCAGCATCATGGACAGGTAGGATTTGGGGTCACCCAAGCCATAAATCGCTGAAACAGTGGCAACGATGATGGCATCGTCACGCTCAAGCAGTGCCATGGTTGCCGACAATCGCATCTGCTCAATATGATCGTTGATCGAAGCGTCTTTCTCGATAAAGGTATCGGACGAAGGAACGTAGGCCTCAGGCTGGTAATAGTCGTAGTAGGAAACGAAATACTCCACCGCGTTATCCGGGAAGAATTCCTTAAACTCACCGTACAACTGAGCCGCAAGCGTTTTATTGTGCGCCATGATAATGGTGGGACGTTGCACGGCGGCCACCACATTGGCAATCGTAAACGTCTTACCGGAGCCGGTTACCCCCAGCAATGTCTGGGCTGCAAGTCCAGACTCCAACCCATCCACCAAGCCGGCAATTGCCTTTGGCTGATCACCGGCAGGTGCAAATGCCGAATGAACCTTGAACCTCTGCTTCATGTTTACCCTCCGACAACGAACCGGCAAGTATACGCGTTAACCGTCTGCGGATTAAATCAATCGGTAGAGCCCCTGAATACAAGGCTTTTTTATCATCAGACGTTCTGCAATGCCTGCTAATGCTGTATGCTCTTCTGGCTATGCATTGAAGGATACCTTGCACCGAATATAGAGAGGACCAAGGCTTGGACGTGCAACTTTCCAACCGCGTTAACAGTATCAAACCCTCCCCCACCCTGGCGGTGACCAACCGTGCGGCAGAATTACGTGCAGCCGGTGAGGACATTATTGGCCTGGGTGCCGGCGAGCCGGATTTCGACACCCCCGAGCACATTAAAGCTGCGGCTACCAAAGCTATTCAGGACGGTTTCACCAAGTACACCGCCGTGGATGGCACGCCTGCGCTGAAAAAAGCGATTATCAGCAAGTTCGAGCGTGAAAACGGCTTCACATATGAAGCGAACCAGATTCTGGTTTCCAGTGGCGGCAAACAGAGCTTTTTCAACCTGTCTCTGGCCTTGCTGAACCCGGGCGATGAAGTGGTTATTCCTGCACCTTACTGGGTATCCTACCCGGACATGGTGCTGGTCGCTGAAGGCAAACCGGTCATCATCACGACCACTCAGGAACAGCGCTTCAAGATCACCCCGGAGCAGCTGGACGAAGCCATTACCGAGAAGACCCGCCTGGTCGTGCTGAACAGCCCGTCCAACCCGTCTGGTGTGGCCTACTCTCTGGAAGAGCTGAAAGCCCTGGGCGAAGTTCTGAAGAAGTACCCGGAAGTTCTGGTTGCGACTGATGACATGTACGAGCACATCCTGTTCACCGAGCAGCCGTTCTGCAATATTCTGAACGCTTGCCCAGAACTGTATGATCGCACCATTGTCCTGAATGGCGTCTCCAAGGCTTACTCCATGACCGGCTGGCGTATCGGCTACGCGGCAGGTCCGGCCAAGCTGATTGGCGCGATGAAGAAGATTCAGTCTCAGAGCACTTCCAACCCGAACTCCATCGCTCAGGTTGCCGCTCAGGCTGCACTCGAAGGCCCCCAGGACTGTATCGACCTGATGGTCAGCGCATTCCGACAGCGTCATGACTATGTCGTGAGTGCGATGAACGAGATCGAAGGTGTTGAGTGTATTACCGCCGACGGCACTTTCTACGCTTTCCCCAGCTTCCAGAAAGTGATCGATTCTCGCCCTGAGTTCAATGATGACATTGAACTGGCGGAATTCCTGCTGAAAGAAGCCGGCGTCGCACTGGTACCAGGCTCCGCCTTTGGCGCACCTGGCAACCTGCGACTGTCATTTGCCACCAGCCTTTCCGTGCTGGAGAGTGCAATTGAACGCATCAAGGCGGCCCTCAGCCGCTAAGCTACAGCGCCCCGACATTGCTCGGGGCGTTTTTTTTCTGCAACAGGTACGTTGCCTATGAAAGACGCCTCTCTTACCCAGCTGTTTCTGCAAAGCCCCTCACCCGTCATTGCCTGCAAAGGTGATAACCTCAAGTGGCAAAACCAGGCATTTGACCAACTCCCAAAAAGTGTTCAAAGCAGCCTCAAAAACTGGGCCTGTAGCGAGCAAGGCAGCTGCATCCTGCTTGAAGGCCAGGTATACACTCGCCAGCGCGTGAAGGAATACAGCCTGATCACACCAACTGCTGCAGCGACGCCCAGCCTGGAGCACAGCCTGACGCAGGCACTTCTGGATAAGCTCAAGCAGGGAAGCGATCCTTTTTACGTACTGCCGGAACTACTCTCTACGCTGCTGGACTGGGACCACGTGCAGGGCTCCAAACTCGGCACTGACAACTCCTTGGTCCGTGTAGGCAACTTCACCAGCGGGGAGCATCAACCGCCCCAAACAGTCTATATTGACTCCGATCCGGCCGCCAGGCTCTACACCGGAAGCACCGAAGCCTGCCTGGTCCACGAAGAAGACAAACCGGACAACAATTGGCTGGCTGTGCGGGTTCAACATACCGACAACCGCCCACTGGGACACCTTTGGCTCAGCAAGCCAGGCAAGCATTCGCCCTCAATCACCGAGAGCCTGCAACTGGTTCACCTGTGCGCAAAAATAGCGGCCAGCTGGCTGAGCGATGCACAGGAAGTCCAGCAACAGCCCCCACTGCCCAGTGACCGCCTAACCGGACTTGCCAGCCGTGAAGCTCTGGATCGCCTGTTGCAACAATGTGAGCACAGCTACCGCAAACATGGCCATGACTTCCTGCTGGCCATGATTGACATCGACAGCCTGTCCAGCGTCAATCAATCACTTGGTCAACGTGCCGGAGACGAGCTGCTATGTCAGTTCGCCGATCAGTTGAGGCACATCTGCCGCGCCAGCGACCGCCTGTTCAGATTTGGCGGTGACGAATTTGTCATTCTTTTTCATCAGGGCGACCTTGCACCACCACTGCATGAACGACTGGATCGCATTAACGCCCACCTCAGTAAGGAAATGGATCAGGCATTCCATTCCAGCTATGGGACTGCCGCCCTCAGCGAGGCCCGTGGCAGCGGAGATGAGCTTCTTCTCTTGGCTGATAGCCGACTGCGAAAGGCAAAATCACGCAACTAAGTGTTGTAGATTTTTCGACAATAAGATATTGAACTGACCAGTCCAGAGTCTACAATGGCTTTTTGTGGAATGATCGGTTTAATTATGACTCGTGGTCGCCCCCCCTCGCACAGCCGTGAGACTCTTCTGGAGCAGGGACATACCTTGTTTCAGCTGTATGGCTTTCATGGAACCAGCTTGAGCATGATCCTGGACGCTTGTCAGGTCTCACGTGGCTCTTTCTATAACTACTTCGGTGGCAAGGAAGCCTATGCCATTGAAGTGGTTGAGCACTACCAGGCACTTGAGATTGACCGCTGGGATTCAGAGTTCGAGCTGCTTGATGGCCGTCATGCTGACAAAATCCAGACCATGCTTCATCGGTTGCTGGATGAGTTTGATCAGGAGCATGAGCGGATCGGCTGCCTGCTGGCGAACCTGTCCGGTGAAATGAGTCTGGCTTCTCCCGCCTTTCGCGCCGCAATCCACGCAGCCATCAGTCGCGTATTGATTCTGATAGAAGAGGATATGCGCATTTGCCAGACGGAAGGCTCTGTCAGAAATGACTTAAGCCCCAACCAGCTGGCCCGCCTCGTATGGGATTATTGGCAAGGAGCCTTATTACGCATGCGAACAGAAGACAGCTTAACCCCTCTGTACCAAGCCATAGAAATGCTGTGGCAGCACCTGCTGCCACCGACCCAACCTACTTTAATAACAGCCCCCAAGAGCAGCACATGAAACGATTAAGCCATACTCTGATGCTCAGCCTGATCCTGGCCAGCAGCCCCCTCTTTGCCGAGGAAACTGCTGAAGCCGAGAAGCCCTCAGGCCTGCCAGCTGAAGTTGTACGCGTAGAAGCCCAACGACTGGAAAGCAGCATTTCCGCGGTCGGCGTACTGGAAGCCAATGAGTCTGTCATCCTAAGCCCCGAGCAAAGTGGCCGCATCAGTGAAATTCTGTTTAAAGAAGGCGAAACCGTAACAGCAGGCACCCCACTGTTTAAACTGGACAGCGCCATCTATCAAGCCACGCTGGAGCAGGTAAAGGCACGTGTCCGCCTGAGCCAGCTGGAGTACGAACGTGCTGCAAGCCTGTTGCAAAAACGTGTTGGCTCCCAGACTGATCATGATGCCAAACTGGCACAACTGGAAGCCGACCAGGCCGAGTTGGCGCTGGCACGTACTCGCCTCGACAAAATGACCGTACGCGCACCCTTCACTGGCACCATTGGCTTGCGCCAGGTGAGCCCCGGTGATTTCGTGAATGTTGGCCAGGCCCTCGTTGAATTGGCAGATACCCAGAGCCTCAAGGTTCAGTTCAGTGTTCCTGAGCGCCATCTGACTGCTCTGCAAACAGGCCAACCTATTGAGCTTAGCGTGGATGCGCTTGGTGGAATGAAGCTCAATGGCAACGTGTATGCGATTGCGCCTTCATCCAATCCGAACAGCCACAACATTAGCGTGCGCGCCAAGGTGCCAAACCCCGGCAATGAACTCAAACCTGGACTCTTTGTTCGCATCCTGATTCCGACTGGCAGCGATGATCAAGCACTGATGGTGCCTGAGCAGGCCTTGATCCTGGATGGTGACACCACCCTGGTCATGCAGATGAATGATCAGAATCAAGTACAGCTGGTTCCGGTCACAACCGGTGCACGTCGCTATGGTGATGTTCAAATTCTGACCGGCATTCAGGCCGGTGCAGTCATCGTCACTGCCGGCCATCTAAAACTGCATCCAGGCATGCCTATCACTCCTATTTTCCCCCAGTCTGAAACAGGCAAGGACGCATGATTCTCTCTGACATCAGCATTAAACGACCAGTGCTCGCTTCAGTGATGAGCATACTGGTCTTGCTGTTAGGCCTTATCGCCTACGACCGCCTTACGGTACGTGAATATCCCAAGATTGACGTACCGGTAATTTCGGTGGAAACCGTCTATCCGGGTGCCAGCGCATCCATTATTGAAAGCCAGGTCACCAAGATCATCGAGGACTCACTCTCGGGTATCGAGGGGATTGATTACATCACGTCCGTCAGCCGTTCAGAATCAAGCCAGATCACAGTAACCTTTGATCTTGAGCGTGATCCTGATGATGCTGCCAGCGAGGTACGCGACCGCGTGGGCCGCGCCCGCGGCGACCTGCCTGACGATATCAATGAGCCGGTTATCGCCAAATCTGAAGCCGATGCACAGCCGATTATCTGGTTGGCACTATCCTCTGAAGTCCATGACACCATGGCGGTTACCGAGTACGCAGAGAACCGGGTCCAGGACCCGCTCCAGACGGTCCCCGGTGTTGCCAGCGTTATGGTTGCCGGTGAGCGCCGCTATGCCATGCGAATCTGGCTCGATCCGCAGAAAATGGCTGCCTATAAGGTCGTGCCTCAGGATATTGAGGCTGCACTGAGTGCTCAGAACGTCGAGATTCCGGCTGGCCGTATCGAAAGCCGTGAGCGTGAATTTACCGTTCTGGCCCAGACCGACCTGAACAGCGTTGAAGAGTTCGAGCGCATTATCATCCGCAATGACAACGGCTACCCCGTGCGTGTACAGGATGTTGCCAAGGTAGAAGTTGCGCCCGCCTCAGAACGCAACATTGCACGCTTCAACGGTGATACGGCCGTGGCACTGGGTGTCATTAAGCAGTCCACCGCCAACCCGCTGGATGTATCTTCCGCGGTGCGTGAAATGCTGGTCGAAATTGAAGGCAACCTGCCCGAGGGCATGCACGTCAAAGTTGCCTACGACTCCTCACTGTTCATCGAAGAGTCGATCGATTCCGTATTCACCACCCTCTGGCAGGCCGGTGTGCTGGTGGTACTGGTTATCTTCTTCTTCCTGCGCAACCTCAAGGCAACACTGATTCCGGTCCTGACCATTCCGTTGTCCTTAATCGGTGCCTTCGCGATGATGGCGCTGATGGGCTTCTCCATCAACACCCTGACACTGCTGGCGTTGGTGCTGGCCATCGGCCTGGTTGTGGATGATGCCATCGTAATGCTGGAAAACATCTACCGCCACGTTGAAGACGGCTTGAACCCCATCCAGGCAGCTTTCAAAGGGGCCAAAGAGATCGGTTTCGCGGTCATTGCCACAACCGCAACTCTGGTTGCCGTATTTGTTCCTGTTGCCTTCAGTACAGGCCGAACCGGCAAACTGTTTACCGAATTCTCGCTGACACTGGCCGGCTCAGTGGTGGTCTCCACCTTTATCGCCCTGTCCCTGTCTCCCATGCTTTGTTCGCGCCTGTTGCGCCATGAAACACGCCACAGCGCTGCATTCAATATGATTGAAGGGCTGCTCAATGGCATAAGCAATGGCTACCACGCCCTGCTAAAGCGCGTATTGCGCTCACGCTTGCTGGCGATTGCCCTGCTGCTTGCCAGTGCCGGCACGGGATACTACTTCTATCAGCAGCTGCCACAGGAACTGGCACCCACTGAAGACCGTGGCACCATCATGACCTTCTCCATTTCTCCGGAAGGAGCATCGGTTGACTATGTTGACCGCTATGCCCAGCAGGTAGAGAACATTGTCAGCGGAGTTCCCGAAGCAACCCATTACTTCGGCGTCACAGGCTTCCCCAGTGAAACCAACTCTTTGACGTTCATTCACCTGCAAGACTGGGACGACCGTACCCGCAAACAGCAGGACATCACCAATAGTCTGACTCCTCAGCTATATGGCGGAGTTACCGGCAACATGAGCTTTGCGATGAACCCTCCTTCTCTGGGCCAGAGCATCATTTCTCGCCCGGTGGAGTTCATCATCAAAACCACCCGTGACTATGAAGAGCTCAACGACATCGCCAACCAGATGCTGGGCAAAATGGCTCAAAACCCGGGCTTCGCTCAGCCGGATACCGATTTGAAGCTCAATAAGCCCGAGCTGAGTATCACGCTGAATCGCGACATGGTCTCTGATGTGGGTATTCATGTGAACGAACTGGGACGCGCACTGGAAACCTTCATCGCCGGTCGTGAGCTGACACGCTACAAACAGGAAGGCGAGCAGTATGACGTCATCCTGCAGGTCGAAGACAGTGATCGCCGCGTACCCGGTGACCTGACCGACCTGTATGTACGCGGCGATCAGGGCGACATGATCCAGCTGTCAAACCTGGTGACGGTAGAAGAAACCATCACCGCCAAGGAGCTGAACCATTTCGATAAGCTGAAAGCCGTTAAAATTCAGGCAATGCTGGCACCGGGTTATAGCCTGGGTGAAGCACTCACATTCATGGAGCAGAGCCTCACTGAGGTCGCACCTGATGCAATGTTTGACTATGCGGGCCAATCACGTGAGTTCAAGGAATCCAGCAATACCTTGCAGCTGACCTTTGGTCTGGCTCTGGTATTCATCTTCCTGGTACTGGCAGCGCAGTTTGAAAGCTTCAAAAACCCGCTGATCATCATGCTGGCCGTTCCTCCGGCACTGGCAGGCGCACTGGTTGCACTGCACTTTTCCGGTGGTTCCCTGAGCATCTACAGCCAGATTGGCCTGATCACCCTGATCGGCCTGGTCACTAAACATGGCATATTGATCATCGAGTTTGCCAACCAGCTTCAGGATAGAGGTGTGGCACTACAGGAGGCTGTCATCGAAGCCGCTACCCTGCGCCTGCGCCCCATTCTGATGACCACTGGCGCGACCGTTTTAGGCGCCCTGCCCCTGGCGATGGCCATGGGTGCAGGTGCAGAATCACGCCAGCAGATTGGCTGGGTGATTGTAGGTGGCATGATGTTTGGCACTCTGCTGACACTCTTCGTCATCCCCACCGTCTATAGTTATTTCGGAAAACGTAACTTTGTTCAGGTCGAGCCCGACCCTGCACATCGATAAGGGAACCTTAGCAACGTGAATATGCTCAAGAAACGACTCATCCCCGTTCTGATTGCGGGCACACTGGCTGGCCAGACCCAGGCTGCCGCACTGGCAGATCTGTACCGTCAGGCACTGGCCAACGACCCTCAGTTGAAATCTGCCGAAGCCTCTTATCTGGCCGGTCAGGAAGCCGTCACTCAGGGACGCGCGGGCTTGCTGCCGCAGATCAACGCCGGCGGTAGCCTAAGTCAGGCTGATAGCGGGCTGCTGGATCAGGAAGCCAGTGATCGCGCCTGGCAGGTGTCACTGGTACAGCCAGTGTTCGACTCCACCGCATGGCACGGCTACCAGCGCAGCAAGTTCGTTACAGAACAGGCTCAGCTCAGCTTCGACCTTGCCCAGCAGCAGTTGATTCTGCGCACGGTTACGGCCTACCTGGGCGTATTGAACGCCAACAGCGCCCTGGACACAGCCCAGGCGCAGGAGCGTGCATTGCAGCGCCGCCTTGATCAGGTAAATGCCCAGTTCGAAGTCGGCCTGATTGCCATTACCGACGTACAGGAAGCTCAGGCCTCTTTTGATAATGCCGTGGTATTGAGAATTGATGCCGAAGGTGCACTGGCTAACAGCTATGAAGCGCTTGAACGCCTTGCGGGTACTTCAGTATCAGAAGTCGACCCGCTGCGCGAAGACTTCCCGATTGTTCCACTGACACCGAACAACCCCGACACCTGGCTGGAAAAGGCACGATCGGGCAATCTGGAACTCAAATTGAGTGAACTGGGTGTCGACATCAGCCGCCGTGATGCCAAGATCGCGCGTTCCGGCCATTATCCCAAGTTGCAGTTTGAAGCTCAGTACGGCTACACCGAGTCTGAATTTCAGCAGCAGGATTGGGATGATGCCAGCGCTGTAGCACTGACATTCAGCCTGCCGATCTACTCCGGCGGCGCCACCAGCTCGCAGGTACGCCAGGCCGAACAGGGCCTGAACTCAGCGCGTTTTGATCAGGAAGACCAGTATCGCGCTGTCACTGAAAACACGCGCTCTCTGCTGCGTGATGTCCAGACCAGCGTACAGAGCGTGAAAGCCCGCCTGCAGAGCATCAAGTCCCGTGAAACGGCTCTGCGTGCAACCGAAGAAGGCTTTAACGTGGGCACTCGTAACGTGGTCGATGTACTCCAGGCCGAGCAGGCGCTCTACCAAGCGCGTCTTGACTACGCCATCGCCCGTATCAACCATGTCTCAACCCTGTTCAGCTTCAAACTGCAGCTGGGCACACTGAGCCCGGATGACCTGTACGCGCTGGACGAGTGGCTGAAAAACAGCTGATCATTGGCAACAGGGCTGATCCAATCAGCCCACGCACAAACAAAAAACCCGACTCAATGGTCGGGTTTTTTATGGATTAGATCTCGTCAGGGTCTCACCAGGGATCAGCAATACCCATTAAAATCAGTGCACGGTAGGATTATCGTCTTCCGACTCAGGAATAATAATCTGGCCTGAACTGTCCAGCGCCAGTGCTCCCTGCTCCTGTGCCCGCTCCAACAACTGCTGCAACAGCATTTCGGTCAGATGCGCACTGATGATCAAGCCCGCCGGAGGATCGCCCTCGAACAGCTCTTCATCGACCAGACCATCGCCACGTAAACCCAGTAACAGGGGGTTTTCTTCGATAAGCGGCGCCAGATCTTCGGGCGCGAACACCACATAGTCCGAGGAAACCTGCAACGCCAGTTGATAGGCATCATGCGCCGCTTCTGCCAAGCGTTTGAGATACTCACTCTCAGCAGCGTTAAACATCAGACTCAGCTTGCTGTTACCGGTGTGGTCCAGATTGGGGCCGTCAACCTCACTGTAGTCGACACTGCGCACCTCCGGCACATTGTCCAACTCCCAGGCGTCAACCAGGATTCTATCCTGCTCATCGACCCCCAGCCATTCACGGTTGACCGCAACAGCCAGCAGCCCTTCAATGGCTGCAGCACAGATATTACTGCAGATAATGACACCCACACTGGGATTTTCAATTTCAGCCGGGTCTTCCACCAGCTCGCTGGCACGGGCAGACAACAGCTTAGGATCTTCAGCAACCAGTTCCGCCAACTGAACAGGCGGCAACTGCAACATCGACTGGCACACGCGATGGGCGGTCAGGTAAGGTTCGTGTTGACCGTTATCCTGCATGGCGCGCACATAACGCTGACGAACTCGATCCATGAGATCTGCAAGCAACTGGCTCATCAATACCTCTGGCAGCCGAAAGTTAAAATCAGTGAAGCGTAATACCCACAGGTTTTACGTCATCTTTCAATTTGTCAAACGCAAAGCGCAACTGACTCAACGGAATCAGACCAAAATCTACCGGGTCTGCCGGCAAATCACACCAGTCCAGTGCCCAGATACGGGTCATCAATTCATACTCGCCAATCAGCGCATCCAGGAAAATCATAACCGCTTCTACGCGCGGATCCATTTCCAGAATTTTAGGCGCATCCTGCAGGTAGATGGTCAATTGCATCTTGCCATTAACAACCTTAACTGCACACCAGAAATCATCAATATCACAGTACTCGTCCCCCATGTTCACACAGGAAGGAACAGGATCATGACGATGATTGAAGGCGCGTATGCTAATGCCGCTAAGTTCGGGCGCAGCACCGACCAGACTCAACACCGCATGGATAGATTCTGGATAACCATCGCAACCAAAGATCATCTCAACCGGACCTTCTTCGTGCTCTTGCTCGAAGTGAAAGGTCAGATTACGGTCAATCTTCATCAGGCTGTCACGGTAGGTGCTCAGCAAGTTTTCCGCATCAAACTGCGACCCTTGCTGACTTTGCAACAATTGGTCGAGTGTCTGCTCCAGACGCTGCCAGAAGGCGTTGATCTGTTCTAGGTCAGGTTTGAAAATCATGAAAATCCGACGTACGTGGAGTGAAGGTTTCAGGTGCGTGGAACAACCACACCCGTCTGCCCCTGATACTTGCCGTTACGATCCTTATACGAGGTTTCACATACCTCATCAGCACCCAGGAACAACATCTGAGCAACGCCTTCGTTGGCATAGATTCGTGCCGGCAGCGGTGTGGTATTAGAGAATTCCAAGGTCACGTGCCCTTCCCACTCAGGTTCCAGCGGGGTCACGTTCACAATAATGCCACAGCGCGCATAGGTGCTTTTGCCCAGGCAAATCGTCAGTACATCGCGTGGAATACGGAAGTATTCGACGGTGCGTGCCAGCGCAAAAGAGTTGGGTGGAATAATGCAGACATCAGACTTCACATCTACAAAGCTGCCTTCATCGAAGTTCTTGGGATCGACGATAGACGAGTTGATGTTGGTGAAGATTTTGAATTCATCTGCACAGCGGACATCATAGCCATAACTGGATGTACCATAGGATACGATCGGCTGATCGTTCTCCCGGCGTACCTGGCCTGATTCGAACGGCTCGATCATGCCATGCTCGTCAGCCATGCGACGAATCCAGCTATCCGACTTGATTCCCATAATTCCTGTCACCCTGATGTGATCTAAAGTTAATGCAGCCGGCTATTCTAACGGATTTGCATAAAAAAAACCGCCCCGGCGCATGCACCGGGGCGGAAAATTTCATCTCGCTGTACTAATCAAGTTCGACCGCGATATTGGGAATAGAGTTCCCCGCCGATTTAACTTTTTTTGCCAACAGCGCACCGGCTTTCCGCGCGATCTCAAGGTAACGCTGCGCATGACTGCCTTCAGGGTCGGCAACCACAGTCGGCTTACCGGCATCGGTCTGCTCTCGAATGGCCAGCGCCAACGGTAGCTGGCCCAGCAGGACCGTATCGTAATCTTCAGCGATACGTTCTCCGCCACCCGCGCCAAACAGCGCTTCTTCGTGACCACAGCTGGAACAGATGTGAACACTCATGTTTTCAACCACGCCCAATACGGGAATATCCACCTTGCGGAACATTTCCACACCTTTTTTCGCATCCAGCAAGGCAATATCCTGAGGCGTCGTCACCACAATGGCGGCGGTCACCGGAACACGCTGCGCCAGCGTGAGCTGAATATCACCTGTTCCCGGCGGCATATCGATCAGCAAGTAATCCAGATCCTGCCACAGCGTCTGGTTCAGTAACTGCTGCATGGCACCGCTTACCATAGGACCACGCCAGACCATCGGCGTGTTTTCATCCACCAGATAACTCATGGACATGGACTGGATACCGTGGCGTTCAATGGGTCGGAAATATTTTTCTTCGGCCGTTTCCGGACGCTCGCCCTCGGCAACACCCAACATCATGCCCTGGCTCGGACCATAGATGTCAGCATCCAGAATACCGACACGAGCGCCTTCTGCGGCCAACGCCAACGCCAGGTTCACGGTGGTGGTCGATTTGCCGACACCACCTTTCCCCGATGCAACGGCGATAATGTTACGAACCCCTGCCAAACCCGGCAGCTTTTTTGCACTGGGATGGGCCTCAATTCGCTGGCTTACTTCAATCTCAACAGCCGTGTCAGGAAACGCATTCTGAAGCAACTTTTCCAATGACGACTTCAATTCGGCATGACGGCTATTGCAGGCATAGGGCAGAACACAGGTTAGACGGATATGCCCCGCCGAAGCCTCCAGCTGATCAATGCAGTTAGCATCAACCAGGCTTTGTTCCAGCTCAGCATCCACATAGGTCGCCAGAACAGACAACACCTGCTCTGTACTCACATTCGCCATAGCAACTCCTTATAAACACCTAACGGTAACAGCCAATTCATAACCGACTAATTTAGTCGGAATTATGCCTCAGATTACGCGCTCAATTCCAGCGCCAGTCTTTTAGCTGATGCCAAATCGGGCTTACCACTGCCCAAAACGGGAACCTGTTCAACCGGGAACACAGCAGAGGGTCGCATCAAGGGGGCTATATCAGACGCTCGCAAAGCTGCTTCTACTGCCGACACATCATCGGTTTCGATCAACAAAAGAATGCGCTCCCCTTTTTTCTCATCCGGAACAGCCACCGCAGCAAGGGGCTGCTCTTCACCCAGGACACGGCGCAACTCAGCTTCAACGGCACCCAATGAAATCATCTCGCCACCCACTTTGGCGAAACGCGAATAGCGGTCAACGATGGTCAGGAATCCGTCTTCATCCAGATGACCCTTATCTCCCGTCTTGTACCAGCGCAGACCATCCAGCTCGACTACCACATCCGCGGTTTTAGCTGGCTCGTTCAGATACCCTTTCATAATCTGGCTACCACCGAGCAATATCAGGCCATCCTCACCGGTTGGCAATGAATCCAACGTCTCAGGATCTACAATCCTGAACATTGAACCCGGGAGTGCCATACCCACAGTACCGGCACGCTCTCCGACCTGAACATTCCACCATTGAGTATCCAGATGATCCGGCAGATTCACACCGGCCACAGGCGTCGTTTCAGTACAGCCATAGCCTTCAACAACCGGCACTTTGAACTTGGCTTCAAAATTCTGTTTCACCGTCGGTGACAGCTTCTCAGCACCCGCTACCACCACACGCAAAGAATCGAACATCAATGGATGCACCTTGCGATTGCGCATATAGAGATTGAGGAATGTGCTGGTGCCACACATAATCGTGGCGCGGTAACGGGCTGCTGCTTTACCGATATTCAAGGCGTCTGTAGGGTCTGGATGGCATACCAGCGGAATACCTTCCACCAGAGGCAACATGCAAGTCACCGTCAGACCAAAGGCATGGAACAGCGGCAGGGTCGCAAGAATGCAATCGTCTTCGCGAACATTCAGCACCGCGGAGATCTGCTTAAGGTTGGCCATCATGTTGCGATGGCTGAGCATTACACCCTTGGGATTGCCCTCGCTACCGGATGAAAACAGGATAGCTGCCGTATCATCCAGCGATGCCTTGCCACCATAGCGCCAGCGCAACAGAAACTCGGGCATCAGCATACCCTGTACCAACGTGAGCACCGATTCCAGCTTGCCAATGCCTGCCTTCACGTCCTCCAATTCGATAACTTCGACTTGTGCCAACAGACGCTCCAGGCGAACGCCTCGCTGCTCAAGCTTGGTCAAGAAACGACTGGAGGTAACCAGAGTCTTGATCCCAGCCTGCTCGATTGCACTCAACAGGGACGACTCAGAAGCAGTGTAATTCAGGTTAACTACCGTTTTGCCCGCCATCATTGCGGCCATATTGGCAATGGCACCACCAGCAGCAGTAGGCAACAGCAACCCCAGATTCTGCTCTTTGAAACGGCGCATGCGACGGCTGAACATGATACAGGCCGTCAGCAGACGCCGATGGTTCAACACAGGGCCGTTCAGATCGGTGAGCGCCCACTCGGTTGGCGCCGCCTTAGCCGTACGGATAAACGCCTGCGGCAGGGTATCGAGCGTATTGGTGTATTCGTTCCAGGCATGTACCGAGAGCGCCAGGACCTGCTGTTTTACTTCTGCAGCGGTGCTTTCGATTGGCATGGTTGCGCCAAAAGACACGATGACATCACGCTTCAAACCGCCGCCTTCACTGCTCTGCAAACGTTCGCTTGAACGGGAGAAACGGCTGCCCCAAAGACCACGCAGGTAGAAAGGTACGATATGTGCTTTTAACGACTCACCCTCTTCCTGACGAACAATACGCTCAAAGCCACGCTTGAATTCACCCAACTGACCGGTGTAACTGATCGCACCTTCCGGAAACAGACATACTACCTTGCCTTCAGACAGCAGGCGACGAACATCCTGCATGGCGGTACGCGCACGCCCTTTGGAGATGGGAATAACACCATACAGATCCATGAACCAGCGCAGATACCAGCGCTCGTAAATGGAACGCTCCATTACAAAGTGAATATGTTTGGGACAGGCCATCTGAATCATCGCCCAATCCAACCAACTGATGTGATTACCCAGCAACAGCACACCGTCATCAACCGTCGCCAGGTGTTCGAAACCCTGTACCTTGAGGTTATAGCGACGGCGTACCAGCAACGACACCAGCAGACGCAACGTGGCCTGGGGCAGACGACCAATGGAGTAAAGTGCGCCAGCAATGGCCACGACAACCAACGCCCAAAGCAGCGTTTCTGCACTGATGGACCACCAGGCGCTCAGCACGGTAATCACCAGGAATCCCAGCATGGCGATGTTTTGCAGCAGGTTATTGCCAGCCAATACACGTCCCAACTGGTCTTCACGGGCATTGAATTGGATCAGCGCATTAAGTGGAATGGTCATCAGCGAACCACTGATACCGATCAGCAGAAACACGGGGGCAACCCAGAGCAACGACTCCATAAGCGGAAGCAACCAAAGACCCAGGGCAACACCAATGGCCCCAATCGGAATCAGGCCTGCGTTGATGTAGTGACGTGACAACCGCGCCGCCAACACCGAACCCAACATAATCCCAATACCTGCCAAGGCCATGACCCCCTGGATAACAAAGGTATTACTCTCATTGAACGTAACTTCGGCATATGCGGGGAAAACAGCCAACATCACCTGACTGATCGACCAGAACACGGCCAGTCCGATAATCGACTGAATAATGCCCGGTTTTTCTGTCAAAATTCGCAGATTCACACGCAGACTTCGGGTCATCAGGTAGTCGCGCATGCTGAATGTCAGATCAGGTTGGCGTGCCTCCGTCTGAGGCAAACGATAGGCAAACACCAATTCCAGCAATGCACCCAGAATCAGCAGAAAGCCCAGAGGTGCAATCTGGAGCAATACTTGGCCTGGCTCAGTTGCTGATACCGGGTCAAAGCGGGCTTCAAACATGGCCGAGAAAGCAACGATACCGCTTAGAATTGCTACCATAGTGGTCGCCTGCATCCAGCCATTGCCTTCACTCAGACGTTCTTGCCCCAGCAGCTCACGGATAAAGCCATATTTGGCAGGCGAGTAAAGCGCGCTTTGTACAGCAAGAACGAAAGTCAGCGCAAAAGCGGCCACAAACCAGCCCTGGTAGTAGCAAAGCGTAATCAGCGAAGTGATACCAACCGCTCCCCAGGCAGCCACTCGCATGACCTTGGGTTTGGCATAGCGGTCTGAAATAAAACCGGCCGGTGTAAATAACAGAATGAACGGTAGCAGGATGAGACCATTGACCACTGCTGTCAGCATCACCTGAAGGTCGCCATCATAGGCTTTGAACAGGGTGTTCTGGATAATGATCTTGTGGCCCAGATCCACAAATGCATTAATGAATGCGATCAGGATGAAGGGTAAAAACCCACGTACGCGAAGTAGTTCAAGCATGACAGGATCCCTCTTGCTGCCAACCGGCTATCAGTCCATCAATCAACAATGCCAACATCTGGTCGGCTCCCTGGGCATCATCCAGAAACAGCTTGTCGCCAAGGCGTAGCTGAACAATGCCATGTACCCCACTCCAAAGCGTTCGTGCGCGCAAGGAAACAGCCTCATCGCTCCAATCAGGGAACAACCCTTTCAGGCACTGCTCCACATGTCCAAACAGGCGACTGATCTGAGTTGCAAGCGCATCAGGCATCTCCTTGCCTTCAGCTGAGCGGTGTACAAACAGCAAACGCCATCGTTCAGGATGGCGCTGCGCAAAGTGAAGATACAGTATTGCGTAGTCATGCACACGGGCATGAAGATCGTCCACTTCAACCGACTCAATTTGATCAAGCAACTCTCCTAAAGTCCTCAGGTTAAGCTGCCAGCACAGATCATCCAGATTACTGAAAACACTGTAGAGAGAACCAACCGAGTAACCTATCCCCGCTGCAACCTTGCGTGTACTCAGTGCCTCAACTCCTTGAGTCTGTACTACCTGCTCTGCCGCCTTCAACGCCAACTCACGCAGTTCTTCACGCGTATGATCATTACGCCGAGCCATATTAGAGCCTCCTTAGTAAACACTGTTCAATTAACTGACAAGGATAATAGTCAGTGGAGCAAGCCAAGGTCAATCTTTTTTTGAACAGTGTTTAGATAGGCCTATCAGAACTCACTGGTTGCAAGAGGTAGCGCTTCGAAACCGGGCTTGGCGAAATAGTATCCTTGCATGAGCTTCACACCACGCGTTTGGAAATATTCCATTTCGGCACGCGTCTCTACACCCTCTGCCAACAGGGTAATGCCCAGACGGGTACAGATCTCCAGCAAGCCATCCAGAATGACTTGCTTAACATGCTGCTGATCAATATTACGCACCAGCTCCATATCCAGTTTGAGAATATGCGGGATAAACCCCGCCAACAGGTTAAGGCCTGCGTGACCTGCACCAAAGTCATCCAACGCGGTTACAAACCCCTGCGCACGGTAATATTTAAAAATGCGAGTCAGATGAGCCGTATCGTGCACCCGCTCGGACTCGGTGATTTCGAACATGATCTGTTCTACAGGGAAATGATTGTCCTTGGCAGCCTTGAGCGTGCTGCGAATACAATGCTCCGGGGAGTACACAGCATTGGGCAGAAAGTTAATACTCAGTTTTTGCTTGAGCCCTAGCCTGGCAGCCAACTCTATAGCCTTTACACGACAAGCCTGATCGAAAGCATACTTGTTGTCCTCGGTAACCTTCGACAACACCTCGCCTGCTCCCTGCCCTTCAGTCCCTCGTACCAGCGCCTCGTAGCCAAAGATATTGCCCTCAACCACATTTACAATCGGCTGAAAGGCGAAGGTAAAATCGAAATCCAGAGGCCGCTTGCAACCGGCACACCCGAAGCTCTGCTTAGCCGGACCACTACCCTCTGTCATACAACCTCCCCACTCGACATGAAATGATGAACCATCAACGCGCTACGCCAATAGGCGCAGCTGAATTAAACTCAAGTAGATACGTAACTGGCCTGACATCATGCTAGCTTAATTAACTTACGCATGAGTACTAAACTCAGACTAGCACAGCGGCCCTATGATATGACGCTAAAAGGAGTCATCCAATGTTAAAACCTCTTGCTGCTTCACTACTGCTGGCAGCCCCCCTGGTATTCGCAGCCCCTGAATCTGCAGTAGAGGTCAGCCTTGAGACCAGCCTTGGCACTATCAAACTGGAGCTAAATGCCGAGAAGGCACCGATTACCGTTGAGAATTTTGTGCAGTACGTTGAAGACGGTCACTATAACGGCCTTGTCTTCCACCGCGTCATTCCCGGCTTCATGATACAGGGGGGTGGTTTCACAGCCGATATGACTCAATTGGATACACGCGACCCAATCAAGCATGAGTCAACCAACCAGCTCAGCAATCGACCTGGCACCATAGCCATGGCACGAACCCGAGACCCCAACAGTGCCACATCGCAATTCTTTATTAATACCGCCGATAACCGTCGCCTCGATGGCGTACCCGGCCGCCCTGGCTACACCGTATTTGGCAAGGTAACCGATGGTATGGACGTGGTAGAGGCCATCAGCAAGGTCGAAACAGGAACCCACGGGTATTACCGGGATGTTCCAACCACCCCTGTTATCATCGAAAAAGCAATGGTCATAAAAGCGGCTGAGCCCGAACCCGAGAGCTAAGCGCCCCCAACAGGCGGACGAAGTACCCAAATATTCTGTCCTTGGCTACTTTGCCATGCCGGTGATGCAGCAGTATTGCAACCAGGTCCATGCCTGAAGTGGTTTTGTTCTCAGACACAACAAAAAGCCCGGCATGAGCCGGGCTTTGGGGGTGTCGCAGAGCAATCAGTTGCGCTGGTCGAAGTCGAGAACCACTTCGTCAGAGATCGGGTGAGCCTGACAGCTCAGCACGTAACCAGCCTCGATTTCGTGCGGCTCCAGACCGTGGGAGATATCCATCTCCACTTCGCCCTTAACCAGCTTACATTTACAGGTAGAACATACACCGCCTTTACAGGAGTAAGGCAGGTCCATACCCACATCCATACCGGCGTCCAGAATGTTCTGACCAACAGTTGCCAGATCAAACATCACAGAGCGACCATCAGCAATGACGGTTACCTTGCTCATTTTGTTTTCGCCGTACTGAGCAACACGCGCCTGGGCTTTTTCCAGAGTCGCCTGTGCATCAGCAGAAGAGCTGGCAAAGAGTTCGTAGTGGATCTGGTCGTCGCTCAGGCCTTCCATACGGAAACCGCGAGACACTTCAGTCATCATCGCTTCAGGACCACAGATGAACGCTTCATCAGTATTCTTGATGTCGATCAGACCGGCTTTCTGCAGTGCGTAGCCCTTTTTGTTGTCGATACGGCCATTCAGCAGCTCAGCACCCTGGTCTTCATAGTCCATGATGTTGATCCACTGGAAACGGTCCATGTAACGGTTCTTAACGAAGTTCAGCTCGTCTTTGAACATTACAGTGTTGGAGCGCTGGTTACCGTAAATCAGGGTTACCTTGCTGTTCGGCTCGATATCCAACACAGACTTCATGATGGAGATCATCGGTGTAACACCGGAACCGGCGGCGATGCACATGTAGTTCTTGGCATTGCTCGGGTTCAGCTCGGTGTAGAAGCTACCCTGCGGCGGCATTACTTCGATATCAACGCCCGGCTTGAAGTTGTCGTTGGCATAGTTGGAGAACTTGCCGCCATCAACACGCTTGATACCTACACGCATCTTGCCGTCGGTCACACCGGAGCAGATGGAGTAGGAACGACGGACATCTTCACCGTCGATCATGGCACGCAGGGTCAGGAACTGGCCCTGGATGAACTTGAACTTTTCTGTCAGCTCTTCCGGTACAGCAAAGGTCACGCTGATGGCCGAATCGGTTTCCGGCTGCACTTCGGCAATCTTCAGCGTGTAGAAATTGGTGTCAGACATTGCTTCACCTTATATCTTTTTGAAATAGTCAAAAGGCTCATTGCAGTCATTGCACTGAAACAGCGCCTTGCAGGCGGTGGAGCCAAACTCACTGATCCTGCGGGTGTTGCGTGATGAACAATGCGGACACTGGGCATGGGCATCCGGGGTCAGACCGTCCTCATCCAGCTCGGCATCTTCCGGCGGCGCTATACCGTAGTTGCGCAGCTTGCGCCGCCCTTCCGGCGACATCCACTCGGAACTCCAGGCCGGCGACAGTTTGGTTTTCACCTCAACGTCGTCATAGCCGTTGGCCTGGAGTGCTTCAATGACATCATCGGAGATGGTGTTCATTGCAGGGCAACCCGAGTAGGTGGGCGTGATAGTGACCACAACACGATCACCTTCACGCTCAACATCACGCAAGATCCCCAGATCCCAAATGCTCAGCACCGGCACTTCAGGATCCTTGACTTGATCGAGCAGGTCCCAAAGCTCCTTTACCTCAGCGGTGTTGCGCTGCTGGAGGCGCTGGTACTGCTCTTCTGGCATCAGTGAGATTTCATTCATTTTCTTAGTCCTGATAACCCTGGCTTACCACTGGCAGCCCGGGTAAGAACGGTGCACGATCTGCATCTCGGTCAGCATGTGACCCAGATTTTCAGTGTGGTAACCGGTACGGCCACCGCGTACAGCCCAGGCATCTTCAGGTACAGTCAGAGTCGCTTCGGTCAGGATTTCGCTGACCAGTTCACGCCAGGCTTCACGCAGCTTGGTCACGTCAACCGCGATACCCGCTTCAACCAGCATCTGCTCGGTTTCGTCCAGGTCGAACATTTCGTGGGTGTAACCCCACAGAGAGTCGACGGCCTTCTGAGTGCGCTTCTGGCTTTCTTCAGTACCATCACCCAGACGCAGAACCCATTCACGGCTGCGACGCAGGTGGTATTTGGTCTCTTTGATACCCTTGGAAGCGATGGCCGCCAGGGTTTCATCCTTGGACTGCTGCAGTTCCGGCAGTACCAGGGTGTAGTACACATCAGCGAACAGCTGACGCACCTGAGAGTATGCGAAATCGCCTTTCGGCATTTCCATCAACAGCAGGTTGCGGTATTCACGATCACTGCGCATGTAAGCGAAGTCATCTTCGGTACGACCATCGTTGGCCAGCTCAGCTGCATAGGTGTAGAACATGCGAGCACGACCAATGTAGTCCAGCGCCACGTTACCGTAGGCAATATCTTCTTCCAGAAACGGACCGTAGCTGACCCATTCGGAGATGCGGTGACCCAGAACTACAGAGTCATCACCCAGACGGGTTGCGTATTCCAGCGTTGCCGCTTTGATTGCATCACTCATTACTTGTCTCCTCAATCTATCCCGTTAAAGCCGATTACATGTTGTTAACGGGATCGGGCAGGACGTAATAAGTCGCATGGCGGTACGGCTTGTCGTCGTTCGGATCGTAGAAGCAATCCGCATCATCTTCCTGAGACGCACAGATGTCGCTGGACTTGACCACCCAGAGGCTCACGCCTTCACTACGACGGGTGTAGCAGTCACGGGCGTATTCCAGTGCCTGTTCGTGATCTTCGGCGTGCAGGCTTCCAACATGCTTGTGGTCCAGACCGCGTTTGGAACGAACAAATACTTCAAACAGTTCCAGTTTTTCAGTTGGCTTAGTCATTATCAGGTCCCCTCTTACGCCGCATTCTGCGCTTTTTTAGCGCGTTTCTTTTCGTTGTATGCCGCAATGGCGTCACGTACCCACTCACCTTCTTCGTGAGCAGCAACGTGGTGTTCAATACGTTCACGGTTGCAGTGACCGTTACCATTGATCACGCTCCAGAACTCGTCCCAGTTCAGGTCGCTGCTATCGTAGTGGCCACGCTCTTCGTTCCACTTCAGGTTCTGATCAGGATGCTCCAGACCCAGAACTTCAATCTGCTTGACAGTCTGATCAACAAATTTCTGACGCAGGTCGTCGTTAGTCTCACGCTTGATCTTCCACTCCATGGACTTCTGGGAGTGAGCAGATGCGGAGTCATGCGGACCAAACATCATCAGTGCCGGCCAGTAGAAACGGTTCAGCGCATCCTGAGCCATTTCTTTCTGCTCGAGAGAACCGTGAGCCAGTGCCAGCATGGCTTCATAGCCCTGACGCTGATGGAAGCTCTCTTCCTTACAGATACGGATCATGCCGCGAGAGTACGGACCGTAGGAAGTACGCTGCAGGGATACCTGGTTTACGATGGCCGCGCCATCAACCAGCCAACCGATTGCTGCAACATCAGCCCAGGTCAGTGTCGGATAGTTGAAGATTGAAGAGTACTTTGCCTTGCCGGTTTGCAGCTGCTCGATCATCTCGGAACGAGAAATACCCAGAGTTTCGCAGGCGCTGTACAGGTAAAGACCGTGACCGGCTTCATCCTGAACCTTGGACAGCAGAACCGCCTTACGACGCAGTGACGGGGCACGAGTAATCCAGTTGCCTTCCGGCTGCATGCCAATCACTTCAGAATGGGCGTGCTGAGAGATCTGACGGATCAGGTTCTTGCGGTAGTCCGCTGGCATCCAGTCCTTCGGTTCGATCTTCTCTTCTGCTTCGATCTTCCGCATGAAATTTTGTTCTTCGGGCGTCATCGTTCTGCTCTCCGATCTTATGTTTTTTACTTTCGCACTATGTAACAGCTTAATGTACGTAAGCATCTTTTTTGTATCGCACCTGCGTGATGGAAGCCGAAACCACCGTGTGAACCACAGGCGCGACACAACAGGATACGCTCACCAGTATGCGATAGAGTAAATGTACACCAACTCTTCCAATTAATGATACACAATTTGTAATTAATTTTTAAATAAATGTATCACTTGAAAGATTGATACAGCTCAAACATGTTAATTCTAGTCCAGACTCCAGCATCCGCCCGTCTCAGCCATCACCCAGAATGCAAAACGCCCTGCCAATTGGCAGGGCGTCAGGATAGCGCCGAGATTACGTCGTTGCGGTTAGACTTTAAATTCAGATACCAGGCTCTGTAGACGCTGCGTTTGCTGCGCCATTTGGCGGCACGCCTCAACAGTCTCGCGGGCACCATTAGCCGTCAAATTGCCCACCTCGCTGATGGAATGAATATTGCGTTCAATCTCACTGGCAACCATGGTTTGCTGTTCACCAGCAGAGGCAATCTGCGTATTGAAATCCAGCACCTTGGCGATGGCCGCCGAGATTTGTTCGAGGGTCTGCCCAACCTGAGAGGAGTTCGTTACGGTTTGTCCAACTTTACCGTGACTCACCTCCATTGATTTTACGGCCGCACTCACACCGGTTTGTAGCCCCATGATCATACTTTCAATCTCGGCAGTAGAATCCTGGGTGCGTTTGGCGAGTGTACGTACTTCATCTGCCACAACCGCAAACCCTCGACCCTGTTCACCTGCTCGCGCCGCTTCGATTGCGGCATTGAGCGCCAGCAGATTGGTTTGTTCCGCCACTCCCTTGATCACATCCAGCACCTGAGCAATATTGCTACTCTCCTGTGCAAGGCGACGGATCGCTTCCATCGAACTATCAATGTCCAGTGAAAGCTGCCGGATATCCGAAAGCGTTACATCAACCAGGCCACGACCCTGGTTAGCCTCTTGCGCCACACTGCCAGTCTCCCGCGATGCGACCTGCGTTTGCTTGGCAACATCTTCCGCGCTCGCCACCATCTGATTAACCGCCGTAGCCACCTGTTCAGTTTCCTGCTGCTGACGCTCCACATCCTGTCGACTGCGGTGAGCAATGCTATCGACTACCGAAGCCTGACTCGCCACGGCCTGAGCCGTTTGAGTCACCTGCCCCAATAGATTTCTCATCTGATCAATCATGGTATTGAAACGTACTGCCAGACGGCCCATCTCATCCCGGTTATCGACACTCACTTGCCTGGTCAAATCACCACTGGCCACCGCTTCAGCAGCCGCGAGCAAAGCATTGATAGCCGTACGCACAGAAACACTGAAACCCAACATCAAGTAATTGGTAAGGAACAAGACCAGCACGACTGCAATCGACAAGAAGTAAAAACCCTGCTCCTGCTGCTCGAATCGCTGCAGCAAACGCGATTCAACATAGGACAAGGATACCTGTATAAAGTCATACACCTGCTCAGTGGTAGCCGACTCACGTGCAAAATACTGCTGCCAGTCGTAATCGATATTTTCATCAAGCAGGAGATCATTTTCGAAGCGCCGAACCCCTTCATCAAGGCTTGAAACAATCAGACGGGCAGAATCAACCACAGAAGGATCGTAAGCAACACCAGCTTCCAAAACAGGCCGAAGCGCACTATCCAGGCGTTTTTGGTCACTTAGCAGCTCGTCCATTAAGCGACTTAGGATTTCGATCATGGTTGAATTCATCGTTCCAGAGCGAACCGTCAGGGTCGAAAAACTGCGCATTTGCCCCTGACGTTCAAGCAATGACTCCGTGGAATCCAAAACCGTTTTCATGAGAATAAAGTTGTTCGGATCGGCGTCCTGATATAGCCCGGTCTGATAACTGATGGCATGTACCAGAATCCATGCCTCAAGCACCAAACGGTTAGCGCTGGCAAAACTACCTTCCGTATTAGAGCCTGATGACAACAGCGGCTCCTGAATGATGGCTTCCAGGCGCTCAAAAGAGCCCGCCAGCTGATTGCCAAAGCCCTGTTGCAGGGTGTAACTGCGTAAATCCTCCAGTCTCGATGCAAAGTCGGCCTTTAGCGCTCCGAGTTCCTCTCGCAGTACATTGGCCGTTTCACGCACCACGGTGAGGTCGCGAATCTCGGCACCGGTGCTTACCAACTCCAGTGACTGTTGCAATGCTTTCATGCCACTTAACTGGACAGCAGTTTCCTTTTGCTGAGTCGAAATTTCACTCAACTGAAGATACGCCAACCAGAGCAAGGGAATTAAAAACAGAATATTGATCAGGATAAACTTGTAGAGGTAGGTCAGCCTGTTCATCAGGCCAATTGCAGGGCGTAAGAGCACACTTTGCATTGCTTGATCCAGATTATTATTGTTGTGCGGTCAGAATTCATGCCTAGAGCCAAACTACTTTAGATAGACAGCGGCTATAGATGCCGGCGTCTGCATTAAGCTCGATGCACGCTTGCCCCATTCTGACTAACAAAGCTGTATGCTTTCCATTACATAAAGCGCCTAAAAATTGACATTTTCAGACATTTACAAAGAGAAGCACACCAATGCAATATGCTTGGTGCATAAAGGTGTAGCTAGAGAAGATGCAAGATAGAAACGGACACAGAAAATCAGTTACTACCCATGAGCAGTAATTGCAGGAATGTATACCAAGAGGAAATTGGTGGAGCCTAGCGGGATCGAACCGCTGACCTCAACACTGCCAGTGTTGCGCTCTCCCAGCTGAGCTAAGGCCCC
>JBLXDP010000001.1:0-648214 GCA_048264005.1 Marinobacterium sp. | reverse complement strand
TTGGTGGAGCCTAGCGGGATCGAACCGCTGACCTCAACACTGCCAGTGTTGCGCTCTCCCAGCTGAGCTAAGGCCCCACGTACAGGATAAACCTGAAGGAGTGGCGTCCCATAGGGGGTTCGAACCCCTGTTACCGCCGTGAAAGGGCGGTGTCCTAGGCCACTAGACGAATGGGACGCTGTGGTACATGACGATTTGGTGGAGCCTAGCGGGATCGAACCGCTGACCTCAACACTGCCAGTGTTGCGCTCTCCCAGCTGAGCTAAGGCCCCTCGTCACAGGACGGGGCGTATATTAATCGCCCCACCCTGCTCTGTCAAACACTTTCTGGCAAAAAAATGCAGAGAATATGTTTTCGAATCATGCGGTTAGCGCACGATACTCTTTTTCAAGTCGCTTGATCGCCTTTTTGGACGGTGAGCCAATCACCTCCAAAGCATGACGTAAACGGGCGCGGGACATATCCGGACCCAGAATAGACATGGCATCCACAACAGACACGCTTTGGGAAGTGCCTGCAATGGCGACAAACAACGGGAACAGGAAATCACGAATCTTGATTTCCATACCATCAGCCAGGCCTTTCAGCTCGGCAAACAGGCTGTCGCGATCCCATTTAGTTTGCTGATCCAGATGCCAGACACTGAACTGAAGAATGTTCTGAATCTGCTCTTGCTCCAGCTTCTTATGCTCGAAGTCAGCCTCGGTAATCGGAAGCATGCCACTGAGGAAGAAGCCCGCCAGGGGGGCTACATCAGAAAACTTCTCAACACGCGGCTGAATCAGCGGAATGATCTGCATTAGATATTCCGGATTCAGTGCCCATTTCTGCACCTGAGCTGCAAACTGTTCTGGTGACAGATCTTCACGAATCCAGAGACCATTCAACCAGCTTAGCTTCTCCTGATCGAATACAGGACCACCCAGTGATACACGCTGGATATCGAAGTTCGCGAACATCTCGTCGCGGTTGAACTTCTCTCGCTCATCAGGCATGGACCAGCCCATACGGCCCAAGTAGTTCAGCAGTGCTTCCGGCAGGTAGCCCATGCGTTGGTAGTACAGAATGCTGGTCGGGTTCTTGCGCTTGGACAGCTTGGACTTGTCAGGGTTACGCAGCAGCGGCATGTGGCAAAGTTGCGGCATGTCCCAACCGAAGTACTGATACAGCAGTTTGTGCTTAGGTGCCGAGTTGATCCACTCCTCGCCACGAATCACATGGGTGATTTTCATCAGATGATCATCAACCACGTTGGCAAGGTGATAGGTCGGCATGCCATCAGACTTCAGCAGAATTTGGGCATCGACCTGCCCCCAATCCAGCTCGATCGGCCCACGCAGCATGTCATCGATAACACAAACGCCCTCTTCAGGTACCTTCATGCGCACCACGTAAGGCATGCCCGCCGCCATACGACGTTCAACCTCGTCCTGTGGCAGTTCAAGATCGCTCTGCTTCAACGCCGTGTGCTTGCCATCAGCCTTGCGCGTTTCACGCAACTCATCCAGCTCTTCAGCGGTACGGAAGCACAAGAACGCAGTACCTTCCTCCACCAAACGCATGGCGAAGTCCTTGTACATGCCCTTACGCTCGCTCTGGCGGTAAGGACCGAATTCACCGCCTACATCAGGACCTTCATCCCATTCCAGGCCCAGCCAACGCAAGGAATCCAGAATCGCCTGTTCCGATTCAGGGGTGCTGCGCGTCTGGTCAGTATCCTCGATACGCAAAATAAACTGACCGCCATGCTGACGGGCGAATGCGAGGTTAAACAGTGCAATATAAGCGGTGCCGACATGCGGATCACCGGTGGGAGACGGCGCTACACGGGTACGAACAGTCATGATTCTCTGTACTCGGTCCTGTTTGAGATTAACGAAAGAAGTGGATTATAGCCTGTGAACCGAAGTGCAGCCATGCCGACCCGCCTTAGCTTGCAAGGAAGTTATCGTAGAGGATTCCTCCCCAAACCAAAGCCGTGATCAAAAGACTGAATAACACTGCCGCCGAGCCAAGATCTTTTGCCAACCCTGCCAGGGCATTAAATTCAGTGCCCGCTCTATCAACAATGGCCTCGATGGCAGTATTGATAAGCTCCATGATCAATACCAATAACAGGGTACTGATCATTAGCCCCAACTGCAGGCCTGACTGCGCCAGCCAAAATGCAAATGGCAACATCGCGAGTGCAGCCCAGGTTTCATACCGAAAGGCAGGCTCTGACCGGTAGGCGGCCTTCAAACCTTTAAGTGAGTAACGCGTAGCATGATAGAAGCGAATCAGCCCCGTTGACTTGGTTACGATCACGACAGTTTCCTTCAAATAAACACTAGTTGATGCTGGCCTGGAAACAGACTGACTACCCTTCGGCCTTTCCAGCTCGCCAGGCATGCTCAAAAGACAGACAGACTCTGACAGAGTTTCCATACATACCAATGAAAGCTATCCGCAAGCCCTGACCTCACTCAGACTGAATGACGCATGCTTGCCCCAATCAGATTAAAACAGACATATTAAAGCCACCTTAAGTCACGACCCGCTGTGGTACAATTTTTCATACATTTTGTGCGTTGATTTGGCTCTGTAGCACCCAACCTATTAGCGAGCCCTATCACCGCGCACATCGCTCAAACCGCAGTAGGCACAAATGAATACACAGGCAATTGACACATCAGCTCCCCAACCCAGCACCAAATCAGATCCTGTAAGCCGCAGATTCTCGGTGGCCCCGATGATGGACTGGACAACTTCTGACTGCAGAGCCTTCCACCGCCTGATGTCGCGCCACACCCTTCTTTACACGGAAATGGTTACAACTGGTGCCTTGATTCATGGTGATGCTGCACGCCACCTCAAATATGACCAGAGCGAACACCCGGTTGCCCTACAATTGGGCGGCAGCAACCCTGCAGACCTCGCGACCTGCACTCGCATGGCGCAGGAGTGGGGTTATGATGAAGTCAATTTGAATGTCGGCTGCCCAAGCGATCGGGTACAGAACAATATGATTGGCGCCTGCCTGATGGAGTTCCCGGAACGCGTAGCCGAATGCCTCGCAGAAATGCAGGCCGCTGTCAGCATTCCAGTGACCGTCAAACACCGACTGGGCATTGATGACCTGGACAGCTTTGAACACCTGCACCGCTTTGTTGAGATCGTACGTACCAGCGGCTGCAGAAGCTTCACCATTCACGCACGCAAAGCCATTCTTGCTGGATTGAGCCCCAAGGAAAACCGGGATATCCCCCCCCTCATTTATGATCGCGTTTACCGTATCAAGGAGCTTTTCCCTGACCTTGAGGTAGTGATCAATGGCGGCATCAAAACATTGCAGGAGTGTGACACACATTTGCAACATGTTGATGGTGTGATGATTGGACGTGAAGCCTACCAGAATCCCTGGCCACTACTTAGCCAGGCCGACAGCCGCTTTTTTGATGACAATCAACCGATTCCAAGCCGTATCGAAGTTGCTGAAGCATTTATCCCCCACCTTGAAAAGCGACTGGCTGAAGGCGCGCCACTTTATGCAGTGGTTAAACACCTGCTAGGCCTCTTTCATGGGCAAAGAGGCGGCAAACAGTTCCGCCGCTATCTCAGTGAAAATGGACACAAACGCGATGCAGCCGTCGACACCTTCCGCGCAGCTTTAGCGCTCGTTGCGACGACTGATACTGAATGATTTAAACCGACTGCCAACAGGACAGACACTGATGGACCAACTGCAACAACTGAAACAGATGACAACAGTGGTAGCCGATACCGGCGACATCGATGCTATTCGTGAGTACCAGCCTGTTGATGCAACTACCAACCCTTCTCTGCTACTCAAGGCAGCACAGGACAGCAAGTATTCCTCACTGCTACAGGAAGCCAAGGCCTGGGCAGGCAGTGGTGAAAATCAACTGCAGAAAATGTCTGATCGCTTTGGCGTTCTGATCGGCCGAGAAATCACGAGTATTATTCCGGGCCGTATTTCCACCGAGGTTGACGCCCGCCTGTCTTTCGACACCCAAGCAACCATCAAAAAAGCCTATGAGCTTATTGAGCAATATGAAGCCCTGGGCATCCCGCGCGAACGTGTACTCATCAAAATCGCTTCAACCTGGGAAGGCATAGAAGCGGGACGACTGCTGGAAAAAGAAGGCATTAACTGCAACCTGACTCTGCTGTTCAGCTTCACTCAGGCTCAAGCTTGTGCAGATGCAGGCATCTTCCTGATATCACCGTTCGTGGGTCGCATTCTTGACTGGTATAAACAACGCCAGCCGGATGCCGATTTCAGCTTTGATAAAGACCCGGGCGTACAGTCGGTAAGTCGTATTTATCGCTACTTCAAGACCCATGCATACGACACCGTCGTGATGGGCGCCAGCTTTCGCAATACCGGTGAAATCCAGGCACTGGCCGGATGCGACCGCCTTACCATCAGCCCTGCATTGATGCAGTCGTTAGCTGAAGACAACGCCAAACTGGACAGACGCCTTTCAACTGATGTTCAGAGTGAAGATGCCAAGAAAAACCTGACGGAAAGCCAGTTCCGCTGGAGTATGAACGAAGACTTGATGGCACATGAGAAATTGGCCGAAGGGATTCGTAACTTCGCAGCAGACCAGGTCAAGCTGGAGCAACTGCTGGCCAACTGCTAACAACC
Organism: Marinobacterium sp.; assembly: GCA_048264005.1. Classification (GTDB taxonomy): domain Bacteria; phylum Pseudomonadota; class Gammaproteobacteria; order Pseudomonadales; family Balneatricaceae; genus Marinobacterium. The sequence continues at coordinate 643,559 of JBLXDP010000001.1, read as the reverse complement.
ACCAATCGAGACGGAGAGCTGTCAGCGACAGTTCTCCAGCGTCGCAACCAGATCCTTGAAGGCCTCTCGGTTACTGTCATTCAGATCGCTTAAGACCTTATGCGCATCGAGAATACGGGTACGAACCTCGTCTTCCGATTCCTGCACAAAGGGAACCTGCTTGAATTCACAGATATCGGCCGGTAACTCCGGGACAAGTACAAAAACACGATCAAATCCCATGCTAACCAGCACACGGGTAATATCTTCTCGTGTAGAAACCAGCGTCGGTTGAGGCATACCCTTTTTGTCGGCTTTAATTGCCAGCTTGGCAATCAGCCCAAGGGACGTACTGTCGATGTTATCCGTCTCAGTCAAATCGACCAGGCTATCAGTGATGTCTTCTCGCTGTAATACCGAGTCAAGATGACGCTCAATAGTGGAGCACAGCGTCAATCTGACATCACCTGAAAACTTCAATACATAGTGCCCGTCACGACACGCATAATAAATCGCGCCATCACTCATAAAGCGTCTCTGCGTACCCTCATGATCGCAACATCATCCGGGTTATCAGCCCGTCCGGCAGGCATCATACTCTGCAAAAACTGCTCTGGCGAGTCCCAGTCACTTAAGCATTGCTGCAGTAACCAATCCTCTTTTTCACGCAGTGACGGGGCATCAATAATTTCCAGAATACCGTCCGAGAACAAGCTGATCTCAAAACCGCTTTCAAGCTCACAAAAGTGACGTTCAAAAACAGGCTCTTCGAACAACCCTAACGGCATCCCCTTCCCTTCAAGATAGCGCACCTCACCATTTTGGCGAAGTACGGGCAAAGGATGATGCCCTCCAACCGCATAATCAAGGCAGCTTCTCTCATGATCAATCACCCCCACAAACATTGTGAGGTGCTTGCCAAGGGATGTAAGCAGCATTTCTCGGTTGATTCGTTCCAAGGTGGATACTGGGGACAGAATATCAAAGCTGGAATTACGCCTGTAATTGCGCAACAAACGATGCGTCATATTCTTAAGCAGCACCGTGACCAAAGCAGAAGATGCACCATGTCCTGACACATCAGCGAGGTAAAACATGGATAACTGCTCATTGATCGCAAAAGCGTCAACAAAATCCCCACTGAGCAACAGGGACGGCTTGAGAAAATAATCAAAACTTAAGCCGTTAATAATCTGACACGTAGGCGGCAACAGATTAAGTTGAACCTGCTGCGCCGCGTGCTGATCTTCACGCAACTCATCCAAACTTCGCTCCAGACTATCTCTGAGGCTATACACCTCTTCAATATATCGGGCTCGCTTCAACTGGCGCTCTACTGACTGTATAAAAAGCTCTGGGTGCAACTGCAACTCGGCAGTCACATATACATCATCGGCGCCATTTCTAAGCGCTGCAACCAATTGTTCAGCAGTGCCTTCGCTAATCAATGCAACCAATGGCTTGGGACTCAGTCGCTGAGCCAGACCATCCATGGTTACACTGCTGCCAACCGACGCCAGATCAAAAATAAGCAGGGAAACAGGGAAATGCGCGAGCTGATGTTCAACTTCATCAAGATCAACACAGTGCACCAGAGTGAGCTGATGATGATCACATTGCTGACAAAGCTCAAACACCCTATCGGATGTCTGGGTGCTGACTGAAAGTAGCAGCACCCTTTGATGATGAGGGCTCATCAATCAGCCTTAACCGTAAAAACTGATACAGGAAACCCCACAGTAGCCGTAAGCCGACGGAGTTGCAACCTCAGCCAGAGGTTAGAAGTCCTCATCGTACCGAACACTGACTTGACCATCATTGATCAAATAGTCACGACGCTGCAGGTAGGCGTCACGCATGAAGAGGTACTTATCACCCGTGATAATCTGCTCAGCTTCCAGCAGTCGACTGCGCGTATCCAGCATCAACAGACCATACAGAGTATTTCGAGTCGGGACATGATCAACCTCCCCCGTCAGGTCGATATTGACATCGACAATCAGGGACGCACCATCACGCACCGTACTCGGGCCGAAGAACGGCAGTACCAGGTAAGGCCCGCTGGGAACCCCCCAGTAACCAAGCGTCTGTCCAAAATCTTCATTGTGACGCTCGATACCCATTGGGGTAGCGACATCGATAAAACCTGCCAGACCAAAGGTACTGTTAAACACCAAACGCGCCAAACTCTGCCCAGCCGATTCAAACTTCAGCTGGAATACATTGTTTGCCAGGTTGTTAACATCACGCAGATTATGAAAGAAGTTCCTGATGCCTGTTTCAGCAATGTCCGGCGTGATAAAGCGATAACCTTGTGTTAACGGCTTAAGCGCATAACGATCAAAGGTTTCGTTGAATCCGAAGATTGCACGATTCACCCCTTCCAATGGGTCTTTCTCTGCCGTATCCGCCATAACCGAAGCGGTTCCGAACAGAGTTAAAGCTGCGGTCATAGCGCCCGCACGCAGGGATTTGGTCAGCATGTGCATTCCTTAGTTAAGCTGAAGCAGGACTCCATTTTAGCCGGTGTCTTCACGCAATAAAACCCGACAACCGCTTACAGCGCCCAGGCACGCAAAAAGCGCACAACCAAAAAAGGCTCCCTAGGGAGCCTTTTTCATGCGACTTAAAATTAAGTCAGACTTAGAAGTCTACGCGGTAACCCAGCTCAACGCCGTTGTCGTCGTCTGCGTATTCAACCCAAGAAGCGAATACACGAGCCTGTTTACCCAGCTTCTGCTGAGCTTCCAGAGACCACATAGCGTCGTCACGAACGTCGTCGTCGATGTAGTTAGCCAGCAGGGTAGTGTTACCCATGGTGTAAGAACCAGCCAGTTCCCAAGCGTCCTGGTCGTCAGCCATTACCAGGTCACGGTCTTCGTAACGAGCACCCAGGTACAGGTCGCCAGCAGTGTAAGACAGACCCATGGATACTACGTCATCGTAAGTACCGCCTTCGAAGCCCAGGTAAGACAGGGCAGCCATGAAGCCAGCAGCTTCAAACTTGGCAGCAGCGTGAGAAACGTCAACGTTTTCGTTGTCAGCGTCGTTAGCGTCGTCGCTCATCAGAACAGCACCAGCGAACTGGAAGCCGCCCATTACCGGTGAGATGTACGCCAGAGTTTCAGGAGTACGGTGTGCACCGATGATGTAGCCAGAGTCACCGCTGGTACCGTTGTCCACGATATCAGTTGTGAATACAGTCCACAGAGCGTAAGGAGTCCACATACGACCAACCTGGACAGTACCAGCGCTACCAGTAGCACCGATGTAAGCCAGACGACCGTTAGACCAAGCACCAGCTTCAGTGCTTACAGCCTGTTCGAAACGGTAGATAGCTTTAGCGCCAGAGAACAGTTCAGAAGAACCCTTGATACCGATACGGGAGGAGTTATCATCGATATCCATGTTCACGCTGTCAGTGTCGACCAGCTTAACACGCAGAGAGCCGTACAGAGTAGCGTCAGCCTGCGCAATCATCGGAGCAGTCATGGCACCAGCAACAGCCAGAGCAATCAGTGACTTTTTCATCAACATTTCCCCTTCATTCAACATACTAGTAGTGAATTCTAGTTTTTCTTAGCACTTATGGTGCTTCCAGAAAAATACTATAAATCCAGTTTATTGCAAACCAATGAATGTAAAAACCTTAGTTTTTTCAATCCAGAAGCCTACGATGTTGCCTGGTAATTGCCATCCGTTGCGAGGTTTGAGGCTCGCGACGACAGAGCAACCACCTAAATTTCCCGCATTACAGCATACACCCGAGCAGCAAACAACCCTTTAAAACCGTCAAATTGAGGCTTGGCAAGTCAGGTTTTGACACCTATCAACTTCACTGGGTATGCATACCGATTTTTTTAACTCATAGCGTCTGCAATAATTGACGCAAACGCTTTTCAGATACGGTTTCTCGCGTACCAAGCTGCTGAGCAAATAAAGAGACTCTATACTCTTCCAACAGCCAGCGCATTCTCACCAACTCTGCAGGGCGTTCATACTTGGATTCGCATTCCTGCAGTTTTTTCACATATTTGCTACGAAATTCAGCTAACTGCTCAGACCAAACACACTGCTGACGCAAATTACGCCCATATTTCTCAAGGCGCTGCTCGATTGCCTCCAAATAGCGAGGCAACTCTGGAAGCCAATCGTAATCTGTTTCAATTAAATAATGCGCTGTAATAAGCTCGGATAACTGTTGTTTGATGTCATTCAGTACTGGCACCGCCTGAAGGTTCAATATGCGCCCGTTCAACTGCTTATTGATTCGGTGCACAGCACGGTGACAGCGATGTATAAACTCGCCAATTTCAACCAGTCGATCAGCAATATCTGCCTTCGCTTTTACTACAGCTGCTGCAAACTCATCAGCATTATGAGGCAAGTGTTGCTCACTCAAGCCTCCCGCTCGAATAGCCGCCAACAGCAACGCATCATTTTCCAGCGAACGCTTATCAACCAATTTGCCTGTCAATATTATACTTTCGTTTAACTTTGGCAGTTCACGCTTAAGGTATTTAAGCTGCTGCGCCGGAAACGAAAGCAACATTAAACGCGCCACGCCCTTCAGGCTTTGTTGAAGTGCCAAATCCCTTGATGGCATCACACGCAATTCAACACTATCACCCTGATCGATCAGCGCCGGCCAGGCTTCAACTTCAATACCCCCCGCCTGTCGCAGGCTCACGACCTCCGGCAAATCACCAAAACTCCAGCTGGTGATGCCCGACTGCCCCCATTGTTCAGACGGCCCCGCCTGCAGCGCCTCTTCAGCACGCTCACCAAACTGCTTATTGAGCTGCGCCCAATCGCGACCCTCGCCAACCAGAGCATCCGATTCATCCAGCAGGCGAATATTAAAGTACAGATGCGATTCCAGCTTAACCTCTCGAAGCACCTCTGCAGTCACACGCGTACCGGTCATTCTTAACAACTGAAGCGACAAAGCCTCATATAAATCACCTTCCGCAAACACGGCCGCCTCACAAAAGGCCCCCGCATAATTAGGGACAGGAACAAAATGTTTGCGCAGCTGTTTTGGCAACCCCTTCAGAATGGCAATCACTTTTTCTTCCAGCAGCCCTGGCACCAGCCACTCCAAACGCTGTAAAGGTGCAACCCTGAGAAGCGGAAGCGGCAGATTGAGTGTTACGCCATCTTCCTTGCTACCCGGTTCGAATTGATAACTGAGCGCAAGCTTTACCCCATCCAGCAGCAAGTGATCCGGATAGAGACTTTCAGACACATGATCGCTGTCACGCTGTAACACATCGGACTCACGCATGAATAGCGCTTCGGGGTTACCCTCTTCTACCTGCTTACGCCAGTGCTCAAAGCCTTTGCCATTGACGACTTGGGTTCCACCCAGCTGTTCAAATAGCTGCGCGTAGAATTGATAGAGCTGCTCTTCGTCCACCAGCAAATCACGTCTGCGAACCTTATCCTCAAGCCCTTCAACACTGGCCAGCAATTCACGGTTATGCAGAAAGAATGGTGCGCGCGTATTGTATTCACCCTCAACAAGCGCACTGCGAATAAAGATCTCATGTGAGACAACAGGATCTATGGCGCCAAAGTTGACCCGACGCTTGGCGACGATCACAACGCCAAACAGACTCACCTGCTCATTCGCGACTACTTGCGCGCGCTTTTTCTCCCAGCGCGGCTCAGACCAGCTACGCTTGACCAAATGTTTGGCAAGCGGCTCAATCCATTCAGGCTCAATACGCGCCACCTGATGAGCAAACAGCTGACTGGTCTCTAGCAACTCAGCGGCCAGGACCCATTTAGGTGCTTTCTTGAAGACCCCAGAGCCGGGAAATATTTTGAAGCGGCGATTACGCGCTCCCAGATATTCCCCTTTTTCCTGTTTAAATCCGATATGACTGAGCAAACCAGCCAATAAAGATGTATGAATATCACGATAATCAGCAGGCTCAGGATTTTCCTTCAAACCCAGCTCACGAATACTGATGTGCAGTTGACGATGCACATCACGCCATTCACGTAACCGCATAAATGATAAGAACTGCTTCTGACACCAGCGGCGGAGCTGGCTTTGACTCAGCTCATCACGCTGCTCATGCCAAAGCTGCCAAAGATTCAAAAGCGTCATAAAATCGGATTCTTCATCCGAGTACTCTTTATGCTTCTGATCTGCAGCCTGACGCTTGTCATGCGGACGCTCACGCGGGTCCTGCACACTCAGGGCACTGGCAATGATCATGACTTCGCGCAACGCCCCGCGCTTACCCGCTTCAATCACCATCCGCGCAATACGCGGATCAACCGGCAAACGCGCCAACTGACGTCCTACCGGGGTCATCTTGCGCTGGGCATCGACGGCTCCCAGCTCCTCAAGCAACTTGAAGCCATCATTTATAAGCCGAGTATCGGGTGGATCTACGAAAGGAAATTCCCGGATATCACCCAGCTTAAGCTGCAACATCTGCAAAATAACTGCAGCCAGATTGGTGCGCCTGATCTCGGCATCTGTAAACTCAGGCCGTGACTGAAAATCTTCTTCCGAATACAAACGAATACAGACACCCGGTGCAACACGACCACAGCGACCCGCACGCTGGTTAGCACTGGCTTGGGACACCGCCTCCACCGGCAGGCGCTGAACTTTTGAGCGCACACTGTATCTTGAAATACGTGCTTGGCCAGGATCGATGACATAACGGATCCCAGGCACTGTCAGCGAGGTTTCAGCGACGTTGGTTGATAGCACAATACGCCGACCCGCCTTACGCTGCTCATGGAACACGCGATTTTGTTCCGTGAGTGACAGTCGGGCGTAGAGCGGAATCACTTCCGTATCACGCAGTTTGGCCTTACGCAAAGCCTCAGCCGTTTCACGGATTTCGCGCTCACCCGGCAGGAACACCAGAATATCGCCAGGCCCACCGGACCGCTTGGCCAGATCGATTTCAATCAACTCATCAACCGCAGCCAGTACCGCCTGCTGTAAATCCACTGCCTTTTCGTCTTCGCCTTCCATTTCATGCAGAGGGCGATAGAGCACCTCTACGGGGTAGGTACGGCCAGAGACTTCAATCACAGGGGCGTTATCGAAGTGCTTGGAGAAACGCTCCAGATCGATAGTTGCCGAGGTAATGATGACCTTAAGGTCCGGGCGTTTTGGAAGAATTCGTTTGATATAGCCGAGCAGAAAATCAATATTGAGGCTGCGTTCATGGGCCTCATCGATGATCAGAACTTCATACTGATCAAGAAAACGGTCTCGCTGCGTTTCAGCCAGCAAAATACCGTCGGTCATCAACTTGACCTGAGTACTTTCCGACACCTGATCATGGAACCGCACCTGGTAACCGACCCGCTCACCCAAGGGGCTTTTCAACTCTTCAGCAATACGCGACGCAACCGTGCGTGCAGCCAAACGACGGGGCTGGGTATGACCAATCATGCCATAGCAACCAAGACCCAACTCCAGACACAGTTTGGGAATCTGAGTGGTTTTACCCGAACCGGTTTCACCGGCAATCACCACCACTTGATTATCACGGATCACTTCGAGCAACTCTTCCCGGCGTGCAGAGACCGGCAGGTCCGGGTACTCAGGAACCGTTGCAGCAGCCTTTAAAGCTTCTACCCTCGCCACTGAAGCCTCCACCTTAGCCGCAATCGCGCTCAAGGCTTCAGGGTCATTCGTCGCATCTCGCTTGGCTGACTGCAAGGCACGCCTTAGCGAAAAGCGATCTGCAATACGGCATTGATCAAGCTGTTGTAGCAGGGAGGGTATAAGCTGGGACAATCTGGTTCGCCTTGTCGCTGGATATCACTGAAAATTCGATGCCGCCCATTATCCATACTGGACGACTAATTTCTAACTCTTGGCGACCGGAATACCGGCCTGCTCTTTTAGCTGTCGCCGGCACACCTTGCCAACCGCGGTGCGAGGCAGGCGCTTGCAGAACTCGACAGACTTGGGAACCTTGTAGGCAGTAAGGCGCTCACGGCAGTATTCGCGCACCTGCTTGATGCTGAGCTGAGGATTAGAGGTCACCACGTACAATTTGATGTGCTCACCGGTGCAGCTGTCAGGCAACCCCACAGCCGCACATTCTAGGATATCGGGATGACAGGCTATAACGTCTTCAAGCTCACTGGGGTACACATTAAAGCCAGAGACATTGATGATCTCTTTCATTCGATCGATGATTTTCAGATGCCCTCTATCATCAAGCAACCCGATATCGCCCGTATCGAGAAAGCCATCCCGCAACACAGCCTCGCTCTCCTCCGGCTGATGCCAATAACCTCTCATGAGCTGTGGACCTGAAACCTGTATGCGACCAGACTCGCCTGCTGGCATCTCCCGATCATGTTCATCCACAATCCTGACCAGAGTACCGGGCAATGGCTGCCCCACGGATCCCAAGCGGATGTCATCGGGGCGATTCACACTCACCACCGGCGAGCACTCCGTGAGCCCATAACCTTCACAGATCACATTTCCCGTAACCTGCTCCCATCGTGAAGCAACCGATCGCGTTAACGCCATGCCACCTGAAATTGTAAGCCGCAGACCCGAGAAATCCAGACGCTGAAACTCAGGCTGCTGACAAAGGTGAATAAACAAGGGGTTAATACCCGCCAGAATGGTCGGCTCAACCCTGTCCCAGGCCTTTACAACAGACCGCATACGCCTGGGGTCCGGCACCAGCTCGGTGTAGGCCCCACGACTGGAGAGCACCAGCGTTAGCATAAATGAGTAGATGTGGTACAACGGCAGTGGTTGCAACAGGCGTTCACCACCCTCCTCGGTCGCATCATCCAGCAGAGACCTGAGCTGTGTCAGGTTTGCCAATAGCGCTTGCTCCGATAGCATGGCCCCCTTGGCCGGCCCTGTCGTACCGCCTGTATATTGCAGTAAGGCCAGACTCCCCCAGCGCTCGGCAATGTCTTCAGGACGCCATATGAGCTGAGCACCTCGCTGCATAATCAAGTCCCAGCTCGACCAGTGCATGCGTGAACGCCCAAGCAGGGGTTTTAACACACCCTTAAAACCAAGCCGCTGGCGACGAGCACCCAGGTTCAGCAACCATCGCTTGGGAGCGGGATGTAGATCACCCACTTCAGTCGTGACCAGATATTCAACTTCGGTCTGCTCCAGCGCCAGCTGTGTAGACGGCTTCAGGTAAGCCGTACTGACCAGCATGCGTGAACCGGAATCTCGCAGTTGGCGCACCAGCTCATCATCACTGTGAAGGGGACTGGTATTGACTACCACCATGCCAGCCCTGCGTGCACCGAATAGCGCAACGGGGTACTGCATCAAATTAGGTAGCTGAAGTGCTATGCGGTCGCCAGGCTGAAGATCTGTTTCATGCTGAATCCAGGCCGCAAAACGTCGAGACAGGCGCTCCACATCGGCAAAACTGATGCTTGCGCCCAAATGTCCAAAGGCAGGTTTTTCGTCGTAATGGCGCCCCAGCCAATGCACCATCTCCGACAGGGATTCGTATTCAGGCACCGACTGCATGTGGGAGTTACTCCGTCAACTGGCCGACCACTTCACCATCGACAAACACGATCATTTCCCCTGTTTCAAGCCGCTGCCAGCGCTCATTGTCCGTCAGAGGCTCTGTTGTAATGACAGTCACAACATCATTGGGGGTAGTTTCAGCATAGAAGTCCACGCTGACTTCACAATCCTTGAGACGTGCTTCGCCAAAAGGCGCCCGCCTCGTGATCCAGGAAAGCTTGGTGCTGCAATAACAAAACAGATGGGTAGATTCACTCAGCAGCATATTGAATACACCCAGAGCCCTGAGCTTTTCGCAGCATTGATGAATAAACCGCTGCAACTCAGCTGGATCATCAGGTCGCTGTGGGAAGCTTGAACGTATCTGGCCCAGCAACCAACAGAAAGCATACTCGCTATCAGTGGTACCAACGGGCTGATAGTACTCAAGCGGCCAGTCAAAGAGAGACGGGTCAAGTTGCCCGTTGTGCGCATAGGTCCAGGTGTAACCCCATAGCTCGCGACTGAAAGGATGGGTATTTTCCAGACACACCTGTCCAACATTTGCCTGACGTATATGACTGATCACCACTCGACTCTTAATCGAGTAATCAGCCACCAGTTTCGCTATTCGTGAATCCGCACTAGGCTCGGGATCATGAAAGCAGCGCAGCCCCTTACCTTCATAGAAGGCTATCCCCCAGCCATCCTTATGTGGCCCGGTTCGGCCGCCACGTTGCATCAAACCCGTAAAGCTGAAGCAGATATCAGTCGGCACATTGGCACTCATGCCAAGCAACTCACACATCAGTTGTCATCCCCACGCGACAGAGTGATTTTGTCCGGCAAAGAGTCAATCAGGTGGTAATCAAGGCCTTCAAGACAATCCGTGTCCGGCTGCTGACGCTCGGATTCCAGATGAACCAGTCGCGCCTGTGGCTTGGAAAGGGTACGACGCTCACCCACGAATGACGCCTTGGGCTCAATGATCAATTCATCACTGCTGACATTGGCATGGACCCGGCCGCCTTTTTCGATATGCAGGGACTCACAGTAAAGTTCACCCTCAAGCACACCGCTGACCGTCACCTGACGGGCGCGAATATTGCCACGCACCACGCCCTGACGGCCGACCGTCAAATCATCCTCGGAATGAATACGTCCCTCGAGCATGCCATCCACATGCAATTTTCCGGTCAGATTCAACTCACCCTGCATCTGATTGCCACGGGCAACGATTGTTACTGCAGTTCGGCTTGATTGAGCGGATACATTGCGCTTAAGGATTCCCAAGGCACTTCCTCAACTTCGGTAAACAGATGATCGAAATTATCCAGCCCCCACTTCATGAAAGGGGCGGGATTAAGCGGCTGAAATAGAAACCTGACTTCATAGTGCAGATGCGGACCAGTTGAACGACCACTGTTACCGCTGAGGGCTATTTTCTGCCCTTTACTTACGAAGCTACCACTTTTGACCAGCACTTTTTGTAAATGTGCATAATAGGTCTTGAAACCGAAATTATGCTGCAACACGACCAGATTGCCAAAACCACTGCCCTTTCGGTAGCCCGCATACTCAACCACACCATCAGCGGTGGCATATACGGGTGTTCCAGGATTGGCCTTGAAATCCATGCCGTTATGCATCTTACGCTGTTTCAAAACCGGATGCATACGCAGGCCGTAACTGTCATTGATCTGCTCGGCTTCGATAGGCACACCATTAGGAATGCTGTGCAGCAACGAAAGACGCTGGCGCGCTGCAGTTTTGGCCCACTCAATACGCTGTTCCAGCGACTGCACCGGCTCAGCTTCGGTAAGACCGAGACGCGCTTCGAGATCGCTCAAGCTGGAGCCCATCAACGCATTCTCCTGCTCGAGGCGAGAGTTGTTTGCCATCACACTGGACAGCGACTCTCCCAAATCATCAAGCTCGGAAATATACAAACGCTGGGTACCCAACAAGAGCTGGTACTGTTCATTCAGGTTTTCATGGTCCCGTTCCAGAGAGCTGAGGTCATCCTGAGTCTGAACCAACAGCCAATTGGACACGAAAAAGCTGGCAGCCGACATCAGCAGAAAGATCAGCAACATCCAGGCTAAAAGCTGATGCAGGAATATCTGATGCGAGCCACGGGTGGTGGTGAGGGTGAGAACCAGTTTACGTCGCAACTCGGGTACTCTTCGGCAAAAGGCTTTACTATACCCGCTGTGACCCACTGACACCAAGAAAGATCCCGACCCTAAACGGGCCGGGAGATCGAGGCCTATTTATGAAGCCAGCTCAAAACAGGGCTCATATTCCTCGTGATTGATTTTCATCCGTCGCTGCTCGACAAATGACTGCAACAGCTTATCCAGCTCATGAATGATTTCTGGCTCACCGTGCAATTGGAAGGGGCCATGCTCTTCTATTGCACGAATACCCGGTTCTTTCACATTACCCGCGACTATACCTGACAGTGCGCAGCGCAACTGGGCAGCCAACTCATGCTCACTTTGCCGACGCGAAAGATTCAATTCCCTCATCGCCTTGTGGGTAGGCTCAAAGGTTTGCTGCAAGTCATAAGGAATACGCAGCTGCCAATTGAAGTGGTATGCCTCACCGGTCTGTTTGCGGAAATCGGTTACATCCTCCAACCCCTGCTGCATTCGTTCTGCCACTTCGTAAGCATCATCGATAATAATTTCATAGAGTTCCGCAGCACGGTCACCCAAGGTCGCGCGAATAAAATGATCAACCGTCGAGAAATACTCCTCACTGCCGGCAGGGCCTGTAAAGATAAGCGGGAAAGGATGCTCGCGATTATCTTCCTGCAGCAAAATACCGAGGATATAGAGAATCTCTTCCGCCGTACCCACACCGCCCGGGAATACGACAAAGCCGTGCCCCAAACGGACAAAGGCTTCGAGGCGGCGTTCGATATCCGGCATGATGATCAGCTCATTCACGATCGGGTTCGGCGATTCTGCCGCGATAATGCCCGGCTCTGAAATCCCTACATAACGCCCGTGACGAATACGCTGCTTGGCATGAGCAATCGTGGCCCCTTTCATCGGCCCTTTCATGGCGCCCGGGCCACAGCCAGTACAGATATTCAAGCCACGCAAGCCCATCTCGTAGCCCACACGCTTGGTGTACTCGTATTCTTCATGCTGAATGGAGTGGCCACCCCAGCACACCACAATATTGGGCTTCACATGAGGCTTGAGCGCATCAGCATGGCGCAGCATATTGAACACCTGATTGGTGATCATTGCCGAAGGATCCAACCCTTCACAGCAGCTCTCCACCTTATCGGCCACATACAGCAGATCACGTACCACTGAAAACAGGTGTTCGTTAATACCCTGAATCAACTCACCGCCGACAAATGCCGTAGCGGGCGCATTGATAAGATCCAGCTGCACACCTCGGTGCTTCTGACTGATTTGAATATCAAACTCACGAAAACGATTCAGCACCTGGCGTGTGCTATCCAGCTCACTGCCACAGTTGAGCACGGCCAGTGCACACTGACGAAAAAGACTGTAAAGACCGCCCTGGCTTTTATCCTGCAGGCGCGCAACCTCAAAAGGTGAAAGGACGTCGAGGTTATCCAGAGGCGTCACACTGGAGGAGATGTAATACTCGGTCATCATACTGACCTCCTTGTTCCGGTAGCAGACACGGCACCCGCCTAGGTCAGCAGGCGCACTTAAACTATGAACGCTCACAAGCAGATTTACTACCGTTTCGTGACGCAGGGGTTACAAACAGAAGGAAACAAATTTGGGAAACAAGGCGATTGTATTTAGCCGAGGCATGGATTAGTTTGGACTCGAAGCCTGTGTACAAGGAAGCGCAAGATGTCCGCATCAAAACTCTACATCCTCGACACCAACGTTCTGCTTCACGACCCCAAATGCCTGTTCCAGTTCAAGGAGCAGGATGTTGCCATCCCCATGACCGTGCTTGAAGAACTTGACTCCATCAAGGACCGCAAGCAGAGCGTGGCTGCCGAAGCGCGCCATGCCATCCGCGTGATTGACAAGATACTCTCCACCGCCACCAATGCTGCACAAATCACCAAAGGTGTACGCATTCAGCTGGAGGGTAAGGAACGTGAAAGCAAACTGGGCAAGCTGTCGATCTTCCCCGATCATGAGCTGACCAGTCGCCAGGGTTTTTTGCCCGACACCAGCAACAAGGACAACCTGATTATCAACTGCGCCCTGCACCTGCAGGCCACGTTCCCGCACCGCCAGATTATTCTGGTAACCAAAGATATCAACATGCGTCTCAAGGCGCTGGGTGCTGGACTGCAGCGTGTTGAGGACTATCGAACCGATCAGCTGGTCAGTGATATTGAAATGCTGCCAGCGGGACACCACCACCTGGACGCTCCCTTCTGGGAGGGCGTAGAAAACGTCGAGAGCTTCCAGCGCGACGGTCGCACCTATCACAAGGTTGACCGCAGCCTGCTGCCCGACACCTATGCCAACGAATACATTTTCGATGACAGCAAGGATTTCGCCGCACGCACGCATTCAGTGGATGAAACCAGTGTGACCCTGCTGGACCTGGGCTACGAGCGCCTGATGGACCAGATGTGTTGGGGCATACAGCCGATCAATATTCAGCAGGCCTTTGCCATGCAGTCGCTTATGGATCCGGATGTTGATCTCAGCATTCTGCTGGGCGCTGCCGGCTCGGGCAAAACCCTGATCGCCCTGGCCTGTGCACTGGAGATGGTGATCGAAGAGCAACGCTACAACAAGATTATTGTGACACGGTCTACACCGCCCGTTGCAGAAGATATCGGCTTCCTGCCCGGTACCGAAGAAGAGAAAATGACGCCCTGGATGAGCTCCATCAGTGACAATCTGGAAGCTATGCACGAGCAGGACGAACGCCCGCAAAGCAGCGTCAAGTATGCGATCGAGAAAGCCAACATTCAGTTCAAATCATTGAACTTCATTCGCGGCCGCAGCATTCAGAATGCGATCGTACTGATTGACGAGTCGCAAAACCTGACGCCCCAACAGCTCAAAACCATTCTCACCCGCTGCGGCAAGGGCACCAAAATGGTGTGCCTGGGCAACCTGGCACAGATCGACTCAAACTACCTGACACCTTTGACATCCGGCCTGACTTATATAGTCGAACGTTTCCGTGATTTCGAAGGCTCCGCCAGCATTCACTTCGAAGGCATCTTCCGTTCTCGCCTCGCCGAGTATGCTGAAGAGCACCTTTAAGCAGTCTTTAACGCTCAGTTCTGCGGCAGGCTAACCGCCTGCCGCAACTCAAAGTTTCCGAATCTGCCGACCAAAGTCTAAAAATCATACAAAACGCCTATACGACGCGGGTTACAGGCGAATTACAACGATTCTCACTCCCTCTACCCACCCGGCATTAGTTTTATTCTGTCTACAGTTGAATATAATGCACCGCACCAAAGTACTAAGCGTAAATAATCAAACAATCTGCTCGACGCATCACCCAATCGGAGGATGACCGCAGCAGTGAGACACGAAAGTCCGGCTGCCCCTGCCCGGACGTGCCAAAAGCCACCTTTCGCTGTCTCTTGAATCCCATTGTTTACGATCAAATGGCGAACACATATGACCACAAAAACTGTAGATGTACTGCTAGTCGGTGCCGGCGCAATGAGTACCACCCTCGGGATGCTACTCAAGCAACTGGATCCGGCACTGAAGATTGGAATGGTCGAGCGGCTCGACCATGTTGCACGTGAAAGTACCGACGGCTGGAATAATGCCGGTACTGGCCATGCAGCTTACTGCGAATTGAACTACACCCCGCAGCAGGCGGATGGCAGCATCAACGCCACCAAAGCATATGCCATCAATACATCTTTTGAGGTCAGTCTGCAGTTCTGGTCTTACCTGGTAGAGCAGGGCAAACTCCCTTCTCCGAAGGAATTCATCCACCCCACCCCGCATTGCAGCTTTGTCTGGGGTGAGAAGAACGTTGAATTCCTGCGCAAGCGATTTGAAACGCTTAGCCAGCACCATTGCTTCAAGGACATGGAGTTCAGCGAGGACCACGACACCCTGCGTGAGTGGATGCCTTTGGTCATGAAGGATCGCCAACCTGATGAGAAAATCGCTGGTACCCGTGTCCGTTATGGATCAGACGTAAACTTCGGTCAGCTTGCGCGCCACATGGTGCTGCATTTGGAGCAACAGGACGACTTCGACCTGATGCTGAGCCGCATCGTTGAAGATCTGGACAAGCAGTCCGATGGCAGCTGGAATGTCACACTGAAAAACACCAGCAATGGTCAGAAAGAAGTCATCAACAGCCGCTTCGTCTTCCTGGGTGCCGGTGGCGGTGCTCTGCCACTGCTGCAGAAATCCGGCATCGATGAAGGCCAGGGTTACGGTGGCTTCCCGGTTAGCGGTATGTGGCTGGTCTGCAAACGCCCGGAGATTATCGAACAGCACATGGCCAAGGTGTACGGCATGGCGCCGATCGGCGCGCCTCCCATGTCCGTTCCCCACCTGGATACCCGAGTGATCGACGGCAAGAAAGCATTGCTGTTCGGCCCCTTTGCTGGATTCACCACCAAGTTCTTGAAGCAAGGCTCCTTCCTTGACCTGCCACTCAGTATTCGCATGAGCAACCTCAAGCCGATGCTGTCTGTGGCCAAGAACAACATGGACCTGACTCGCTACCTGATCAGTGAAGTGATGCAGTCGCACTCGTCTCGTGTTGACTCTCTGCGCAATTTCTTCCCTGAAGCCAAGGACGAAGATTGGGAGCTGTCTTACGCTGGTCAGCGCGTACAGATTATCAAGCCGGGTACCGAAACCGCTGGCAAGCTGGAGTTCGGCACCGAGGTTATCACCTCTGCCGATGGCAGCCTGGCAGCACTGCTGGGTGCGTCACCGGGCGCCTCTACAGCCGTAAGCGCCATGCTAAGCATTATTGAACGTTGCTACGCAGAGCGCATGAACGAAGCCGACTGGAAGGCGAAGATCCTTGAGCTGATCCCGTCTTACGGTCAGAGCCTGACCGACGACGCGACTCTGCTGGAGCTGGTTCGTTCTCGCACGCTGTCTGTGCTTGAACTCGACCCTCCGCAGTAAGTATCCAGGGGAGCCTCGGGGCTCCCCTTTTATTTCCCCTGTCTCACGACTCCTCCCGCCATCACTGGCCCCGAATCCTCTGAAGGTCTATCATCAGGCTTCGTGCAAATGAGGTATTCATGTCCATACTCAACAAGATTCTGACCGCCCTTTTAATTGGCCTGGTCCGGATTTACCAGCTCTTCATCAGCCCTGTTATGGGCAGCAATTGCCGCTTTTACCCCACCTGCTCCAGCTATATGATCCAGGCAATTGAAACCCACGGAGCCATCAAAGGCTTTTGGCTCGGTATTCGGCGGCTGCTGAGGTGCCACCCCTATTCGGATGGGGGCATTGACCCAGTCCCGGAACGCAAATGTTGTCAGCCTCCCGGTATACACAGCTCCGGAAATAGCGACTAAAATCAAGCAATAAGACTTCAGCCTGAGGAAACCGAATGTTTTCGCCGCTTAGCGTTATTTTGGTGATTGTTGCCTATATCGGCATCCTCTTCGGCATTGCCCAGTGGGGCGAACACCGCACCCGCAATGGCAGACCTATAAACTCTGCCACCGTCTATGCGCTTTCCCTGTGCGTCTATTTCACCAGCTGGACCTTCTACGGCAGCGTCGGCTTCGCGACTCAGTCGGGATTACTCTATGTCGGGGTCTATGTAGGGTCTCTGCTGTCGCTCTTTTTCTGGAAAGTTACTTTACGGCGCATGATCGCAGTGAAAGAAACCTTCCGTATCACCAGTGTTGCCGACTTCATCTCCACCCGTTACAGACGCTCCCAGCGCATTGCAGCCCTGGTGACCATCACGGTTCTTCTGGGCTTACTGCCTTATATAAGCCTGCAGCTGGAAGCAGTGGTCGATTCATTCAAGATCATTACTCACGAAGGCAGTGATGATATTCACTGGGGTTCTTCAGCTCTGCTCATCACCTTCTTGATGACAGTATTCACCATCATTTTTGGCGTACGTCGCCTGGACCCAACCGAACGCCACCAAGGCATGATCTTGTCTCTGGTGGCACATTCAATTGTCAAATTACTGGCTTTTATCGCCATTGGCGTTTACGTCACCTATGAATTTTTCCAGGGTCCTGGCGATGTACTTCGCCAGATCCGCGTATATGAACTGGATCGTCTGGTTGGCACAGGCGGAGAAAACAGCGGTGTATTCTGGCTGACGCTGATCGTGTTGAGCTTCGTGGGGGTTCAACTGCTGCCACGCCAGTTCCATGTCGCTGTGGTCGAAAATGTATCGCCTCGCCACCTCTCACGCGCCCTATGGACCTTTCCGCTCTACACCCTGTTGATGACCATTTTTGTCATTCCGGTTGCCGCCGCAGGCCTGATACTGGGCTTTCCTGAGCAATCGGCTGACTACTTCATGCTGCTGGTGCCGCAATCACTCAACCAGCCCATTATTACCCTTCTGACCTTCCTGGGCGGGTTTGCTGCCGCCAGCGGCATGGTGATCATTACCACCATGACTCTGGCAACCATGGTTTCAAATCACCTTTTACTTCCCTTCTGCGAGCATTTTTCCAGCCTCGGCTGGATGCGCACCTGGCTATTGCAAGTACGCTGGGTACTGGTGGCCATCATTTTGTTCGGTAGCCTGTTCCTGGCACGCCTGCTGACCGACACCAATATGCTGGTTGCCGTCGGCATGATCTCATTTGTAGCAACTGCACAGTTGGCGCCCGCAGCATTTATCGGACTTTTCTGGAGCCGTGGCAACAGCATGGGCGCCATGCTGGGCTTGGGTGTAGGCTTTGCGCTCTGGGGCTGGACCCTGATTGTTCCCGCCTGGGTAGAAGAAGGCTGGCTGCCCGTTCAATTGCTCACTGAAGGTCCTCTGGGTATTCACTGGCTGCGCCCAGAGGCTCTGTTTGGACTTGAGTTACCCAGCATTCCGCACGCCACCTTCTGGTCACTGAGTTTGAATATCCTGTTTTACGTGCTGGGTTCCTGGTTCTATAAACCACAAAAACAGGAACGCACGCTGACAACCGAATTCCTGTACACAACTCGAGCATTGCGGACTCAGGAAAAAGCACGTCCTACCGGCCTCAATGCTTATATTGAGCTCGCACCCAAACTGGTGGAAGCAGAACAGTTGCTGAAGCGTTATTTGGGTGAGGACAAGGCACAGCACAATGTAAATCGAATCGCTGAAGACCTTCAGGTCTACGACAAGAGCCACATTTCCGTGGTTGAGCTCATGGAGTTTCATCGCATGCTTGAGCAGGTACTTGCCGGCTCCATCGGTGCTGCAAGCGCGCATACGGCGATCGAAGAAAATATCCGCTACACCGATCGTGAGCGCTCGGACCTGACAGCCCTTTACAGCCACATCGTTAACGAGCTCCAGGGGTCATACCGGTTCCACCCAGACAAGGCGACAGAGCCACAGAGCCGCGGCTTCGAAATGCTGGACAGCCTGCAGGACCAGTTGGAACACATGCAATTGAAGCTTGATCAGCAGCAGAACGAAATTCAGCAACTGGAAACCAAGCTCGAAGCCCAGTATCAACAGGTGTTTGATTATCGGATCGAGGCCCAGAAACTGCGCCAGGAGAATGAGGGGCTGCGTCAGCAGATATTGACCGAGGGGCCGATTGACCCCTCAGCGATTACACGAAGCTAGCAGATATCAGGTATCCGATCAGTCTTCCTGCTTCTGGCTGTGCAGGTGCACATCCATTTGCGGGAAGGGAATACTGATGCCCTGACGATCAAATTCCAGCTTAACTTTCTCAGTTGTGTCCCACAGAACAGCCCAGTAATCAGCAGACTTCACCCAAGGGCGCACATTAAAGTTCACGCTGCTATCACCCAGTGAAGCGACGCTGACAACAGGTGCAGGGTCTTTCAGGATGCGCTCATCCTGAGCCAGAATATCGGTCAGAATCTGCTTGGCCTTAAGCAGATCATCACCGTAACCAATACCGAAAACCATATCGACACGACGGGTCTCACGAGCCGAGTAGTTGATAATGCTGTCGTTATAGATTTTGCCATTCGGCATGATGATTTCGCGGTTATCACCGGTTCTCAGTACAGAGTTAAAGATGGTGATATGTTCGACGATACCGCTTACGCCGCCAGCTTCCACAAAGTCCCCTTCACGAAACGGACGAAACACGATCAACATGACACCCGCTGCGAAGTTTTTCAGCGAGTCCTGCAGTGACAGGCCGATGGCCAAACCAGCAGCACCCACCAACGCGATCAGTGATGTGGTATCGACGCCAAGCTCTCCCAGCGCAGCAATCACCACAACCAGCAACATCAGCGCATGGGCAATTGAGGTAACAAAGTTGATCAGCATCTGATCCATTTTGGTCTTGCGCAAAATGCGCGTGAGCAAATCGGTCAGTAGCTTGGCCACAAGGCGACCTATAAAAAATATCGCCAGAGCAAGGCCAATATTGATAGCCCAGGGCCAAATATATTCTTGAGAAAAGGATTCCATGATAACTCCCTTTGATCTTCGGTATGGAAGCGTTAAATTCGACTGTCATTCATTTTCAGGACAGCTCCTAAACGATAAAGTGTTTGTCGTGTAAAATCATGTTTTTGTTATTTCAGTTGCCGGATTCACAATGAAAAAAATTTTGCTGTTAACGACCTTGCTCAGCCTTTCCACCTCTGCCTGGGCTGAACAAGGCCATATCGCTGATGACGTCTATGTTTTCTTTCACGGCGGCCCCAGTAACGAATACCGTATTACAGGCCGTATCAACAGTGGCGAAGCGGTAGAAATCCTTGGCCAGAACGGCTCTACGGGCTATATTCAAATAAAGACCGAAAGCGGCCGTACCGGCTGGCTGCCTGAGGAGTTTGTATCGACTGGCAAGAGCAAGCTGTTCGAGCTGCCCAAACTTGAGTCTGCACTCAAGGAGAGCCAGTCAACTATCGACCGTCAGGCTGCCACCATCGAAGAGCTGAACGCTCAGCTGGCACAACTCAAAGACGCCAGCGGCAGCTATACCGGCAAGATTCGTGAACTGGAGATCGAAATTCGTGATCTGCAGTCAACAATCGGCAATATGGACCAGAGTAACCTGATGCGCTGGTTGACCTACGGCGGACTCATCGCCTTTGGTGGCGTGGTGCTGGGATTAATCGTTCCCCATTTGCCGCGTCGACGTAAACGCACGGATGACTGGTTCTGAATCAGACCTGCAAGGTCTACAAAAAGAATGGAACCAGAAGTGGCAAGGGCTGTCCTATGTTGAGCTGAACAGGAGACAAACTGAATGCTGACAACACTGGCTGTTTTGACAACTGCAATCGCGCTGGGCGCTGGCTTGGCGGCCTTGGTGCACTCTTATTCAGCCCGACCGCAGCCATTGCGGATCCGGGTAGAAGAGACCAGGCATCCTCGACGTCACGGACGTCAGATTCGTTAACTTTCCCCCTCCCATTCAACAGCAAACGGGCCACTCGAAGTGGCCCGTTTTAGTTTGGTGGTGTCGATGATGTCGCCAAGGGCTCCAACTCGTCAAAGCCCTCTTCCGGGGTCCAGTAACGACGTCCCTGCTCAACCCGGACAACGCCTTCGAAACGGTTCTGCAGATAGACTACCGCATCTTCGAGAGTGTCAATATCACACAGAATAACGCCACCTCGGTCATTGTCGGTGGCAAAAATATAACTCTTCAAAGCTTACCTCAATTACTCAACGTCTCGCTCAGGCAACACCACATGCTGATCAGCCCAGCGAGTAAAATCATCCGCCGTCATCGGGCGTGCGATATGATACCCCTGAGCCTGGTCACAGCCCAGTGTCTTGAGAATATTCAGATCCGCTTCCGATTCTATACCCTCGGCCACAACCTTTAAGCCCATGGCATGGCTCATATCGATCATGGCTTTTACCAGACTACGGTCTGTGGAAGAGTGATTGATCTGTTCGATAAAACTGCGATCGATTTTAAGAAAATCCAATGACATTTCACGGATATAACTCAGACTGGAATACCCGGTGCCGAAGTCATCGATGGCAACTCTCACACCTTCAGCCCGAAGCTGCTTTAGCTCTCGCTCCGTCGCCGCGGCACTGTGCATGAAACTGGTTTCCGTCAACTCAACCACTAAATGCTCGGCCGGGACCTGATGTTTTTCCAGCGCACTCATAACCTGGCTCGCCACTTCAGAACGCTGGAACTGGCGTGCCGATATGTTGACGGCAACCTTAAGCGACATGCCCTGCGCCAACCAACGGGACACCTCTCCCACCGCCTGGTCCAGCACCCAGGCACCGATTTCATCCATCATGCCGGTATCTTCTGCAACCGGGATAAACTGATCAGGAGATACGGGGCCCAGCACTTCACTATGCCAGCGTAGCAAAGCCTCTACACCGATCAGACGACCGGAGTCCAGCTCTATCTGCGGCTGGTACACCAGACTGAATTCCTGCTGTTCCAGCGCCTGATGCAACACTGAAGCGATATGGAAGCGACTGAGGCGATCATGCTGATGACCTGGCTGGAAAAACGCCACACTGTTGCGCCCCATGTCCTTGGCAAGATGCAAAGCCGATTCGGCTGCTCTCACCAATTCAGCAGGTTCGGTGGCATCACTGGGGTAAACAGCGACCCCGATACTTGCACGCACGCGAACCTCTTGCTGCTGCAGCCAAAATGGCTGGGTCAGTGCCTTACTCAATCGATCCAGATAAGCATCCAGCTCTGCTTCATTGATGTTTTCAGTCAGCAGAATATAAAACTCATCGCCCGAGGGCCTTGCAGCAGTCCCCTGATCGCCCAGCGTCGACTCGATTCGCTCAGCCACCATTTTCAGTAGCTGATCGCCAACCGCATGCCCGAAACGGTCATTGAACTGTTTAAACAAATCCAGATCCAGCGCCAGCAAGGCACCGGGCATGCCTTGCTCCGCGCTGAAATTCAGTGCCAACTGCAAACGATCATGAAAAAGGCGTCGATTCGCCAGCCCGGTTACGCTATCGAACCAGGACAACCGCTTCATGCGCGCTTCATAGTTTTTACTTTCAGTCAGGTCATGGAAAATCGCTGCATACTGGCTAACCGCACCCGTGTCGTCTTCGATGGCAGTAATGCTCAACCATTCGGGATAAACGCTGCCATCCTTGCGCCGATTCCAGATTTCACCCTGCCAGCTGCCGCTTGATTCCAGTTCGGCCCACATCTGCTGATAGAAGGTGTGATCATGTCGACCCGAACTGAGCATACTAGGGTTATGCCCCAAGGCGTCCTGGGCCTCATACCCCGTAATGGAGGTAAATGCCGGGTTAACACTCTGAATGGCACCTCGCGCGTCGGTCACCACTATGGCCTCATGAGAGGCGTTGATAACACGCTCAATCAAACGCAGGCTGTGCCTGGACTGCTGCAACTGGCGACTTTTATCCTGCAGAAGCTCCTGCAAACGATAGATATAATCACGTTCGACGCTACGTAAAATATCGGAATAAGAAGCCAACCCGACGACTTGCTGCTGGCTATCCAGTACCCCGATATGTCTGAAGCCGTTCTGCTTGAAGTAACGGCGCACGTTAAACAGGCTCATACCGCCATCAACGGCCATCAACTCAGGCAAACCCAGTTCTTCAAGCTTGAGATCAAGCGGGGTACGTGATGCCAGGTGCCGAATGACATCGGTTTCGGTCATGATCTGCCAGCCCTGATGATCATCCCCGACAAGGATTGCCGAGTAGCGGGCACGTCGCATTGCATCAATGGCATCCCTGAGCCGGAGCGTGCTTTGAAGTCTTAACACATGGACGTTAGTGACTTCTTCCAGAGGCTTAAGAAAGAGATCATGTTCCAGCCCCTGATTGTTCACCACATCGCTTTGACTGACGATGCCGAGACTGAGCCCCCAAGGGTCCTGCACCACTGCATGTGTAATCCCTCTGCTGACCATTTCCAGGCCGACTTCATCAACCGTCTGAGAGCTGTTCACTTCAAGAATGGGGTCGAGCATGGTGCGCTCAACGGTTCTCTTCTCCAGTTGAACGGCCTCCAGGCTCAACTGCATCGCCTTGCGCCGGGTCAGCAACCCGCAGCATTCAGCGCCGTTTTTAACGAAGACGGACCCTATGTGACGGTCCGCCATCAATTCGATCGCGAGAGACAGCAAACTGCCCAGTTCAATACTGACAATATTGGCCTGGCAAATATTGCCAACTTCAATTGATGGGTAAGAATGTGTCTTTTCAGTCATACACAAATACTATCACAGGCGAATCTCTAATAAGACTGAACCAGGTCAAGCAGTGCAGCATTGCCCTGATGAGACGAGTATGTAAGCATCAGACAATACCTGCCACCTGTCCGAGTAGCACCGATGCAACAACCCTCGCTTAAAGCTCTGACCACAATTGTGGAAGAGATATCCCGGTCCGGGAATCCTGAAGTCATCATGAGTCGCATCGTCCAACAACTACAGTCACTGCTACAGGTGGAGGTATGTAGTCTGTATCTGTGTACCCCCGATCAGCAACACTTGATTCTGGCTGCCACCGAGGGACTCTCGGCTGACGCCGTTGGCCATGCGCGTTTGCAGCTCAATGAAGGTTTAGTCGGCAACATTGCTGCCAGTCTGAACACGTTGAACCTTGGTGACGCACCTGCCGATGACCGCTTTGTGTTTATCCCTGAAACCCATGAAATGTCCTACCATCGCTTTCTGGGGGTACCCTTATTACACCTGAGAAAACTGGTCGGTGTTCTGGTCATTCAGGGGCGTGAGCAGGAACCATTTTCGCAGGAAACCGAGGCCTTCATGATTACCGTGGCTTCTCAGCTGGCCAGCACCTTGCACGGTCTGCAACGCCAGGGAAATTGGTACTCACGTTCATCCAACAGTTCGGCATACCGCCGGATGGTCGGGCAGAAAGGGGCTCCCGGCATTGGCGTCGGGCAGATATGGCAAATCCGCCCCCATCACCCGCTGGATCAGGTGGCAGAAGGGGCCTGTAGTGACCCAAACAGCGAACGTGAAGCATTGGAATCAGCCATAGAAGCGGTTGCTGACGATCTGAGTTCCAGCTCCACGCATCTGGGACAACATCTTCCATCCGACGTCCACGCCTTGTTCAGCGTCTATCAGATGATGCTGCAAAGCCCTGAACTGCATACCAACTGCTGCACACTGATTGATACGGGCAAGTCGGCCGCCTGGGCTTTGCGCCTGACCGTGTCACAGATGGCCGAACAGTTTGAACAGTCGGAAGACCCCTACCTTAAGGCCCGCGGTGAAGACATTCGCAACATTGGCCAGCGCATCCTGAACCAGCTTCTCTCGCGCGACAGCATCTCCCGCATATTGCCTGAAGGGGATCTGATTCTGGCCGCCGAGCTGATCAGCATTGCTGACCTGGCCGAGTTTCCACTTGAGCGCATCAAAGGTCTGGCCTGCACCCAAGGCTCAACCCTGTCGCATACCGCCATTGTGGCGAGTGCTCTCGGCATTCCAGCGGTTATGGGACTGGAAAACTTTGACCCTGACGAGCATTCATTGGCACAGGTAATCGTCGACGGCCATCGTGGCGAATGTATTCTCAATCCGCCTAAAGCTCTGCTGCACGAATACCGTCGCATGATCAACGAAGAGCACAAGTTCATGCAGGATCTGGAACGCCTGCGTGATCAGCCAGCGGTCTCTCGTGATGGTTTCAACGTAACCCTGCTGACCAATACCGGCCTGCTGGCTGACGTAACACCCGGTCTACAGCACGGCGCTAAAGGTGTTGGCCTTTATCGTTCTGAAATTCCCTTCATGATCCACGACGGCTTTCCCACCGAGCAGGAGCAATACAGTCTCTATGCCAAGGTACTACAGGCCTACGCTCCCTTACCGGTAAGCATGCGCACCCTGGATGTAGGGGGTGATAAGCAACTGCCCTATTTTGATATCAGCGAGACCAACCCCTATCTGGGCTGGCGCGGCATTCGTTTTTCACTGGATAACCCTCAGCTGCTGATTACGCAAATCAAGGCCATGCTGAGAGCCAATGCCGAATATGGCAACCTCAAGCTGCTGGTCCCGATGATCAGTCGAATCGATGAGATTCAGACGTTCCGCCAACTGGTCGAAAAAGCGATCAGCAGCCTTGAGCGTGAAGGCCTGGGCGTCGGCATGCCTCCCATCGGCATGATGATTGAAGTACCTTCTGCCATGTTGCTGCTGTCGCGTTTGGCGCCCTATGTCGACTTTGTCTCCATTGGCTCCAACGATCTGACCCAGTACCTGCTGGCAGTTGACCGCAACAACCCCCGTGTGGCGAACCTGTTTGATCACCTGCACCCTGCAGTTTTAACTGCACTGGAGCAGATCCAGAAGCAATGTGCCGCACTGGGGCTTCCTGTTTCACTCTGTGGAGAGATGGCGTCTGACCCGGCAGCGGTGCTTCTGCTGTTAGCCATGGGATACGACTGTCTCAGCCTGAGCGCCTACAACATCCCTCGTATCAAACACCTGATTCGGTCGGTCAGCCGAGCAGAGTTGCAACCTTTGCTGGAAAGCACCCGCTTGTGCCAGAGCGAATCTGATGTGCGCTCCCTGGTACAACCTTTGCTGGAGGCCGCCGCTCGCAGGCATGCACAACAGACCCATTGAGACCTGGAGCCAGCTCACAGCCTGAGATCGAGTCTGCGATTAACGAGCTAAAAGCAGCCAAAGCAGACTCCCCGTTTAGGTCAAAACATTTTAGACTTGATGGGTGCAAATAATGATTGCCAGCCGAGCACCTTTGGCATTCAATGCACGGCGCCTGGTGCAGGAGAATCGAACCTGCCAGGCATCTCGCGTCAGTTGAGACCGATCATGTCGATCGGCAGGCCAGCCAGGGACTCACGCAAGGGAAAGTTTAACCCCCTTGGGCACCCTGCTGTTGAATTTCACTGACCCGGATCAGATGCTCCCCTGCCTTGGGTTGAGCTGTGTTCGCGTACGTTATGCAAGGATTTGATACATGCGAAAGCTGTCCGAAGCTCAGCTCAAGCGCCTTATACAGGCACGCCAACCCGTCGAATGCCAACTCAGAGGCAGTGATCTGGAAGTACGCATCAGCGAGTACACACCGCTGGTCTGCACCACACTCAGAGCTGGCACCCACTTGGATGACGATCTCGCCCAGCGACTGGGAATAGATGCCGAGCAGCGCCTGAAGCTGCAGCAAAACGGTCTGGAACAACTGACAGAACAGCTGCCCATCACAATCATTGCGCGTGAATCCCGCTTGGGCTGCAACCTGCACTCCCAGGTTGCCAACAGCCTGCGCCAGCGCTTGGAAGGCCTGCAACTTTGGGACCGACCACCAACCAAGGTGATGCATGCTCGGGCTCAGCGACTGCACAGACAGTTCTATAACCTGCTGGACGCCCTGCTTGAGGTTATTAATGAAGATTTTGGCCATTGCCTGCTGGTCGACCTGAACCTGCGAAATGGCAACGGCCAAAACGGCCCCGTTTTCGAAGTGCTTGGCCACTCGCCACAACTACCCGAGCTGGTCGAAGCCGCTCGCGAAGGGCTGGAGCAGGCGGAACTGCCGCATCTGGAAAGCAAATGTGAAACCAGTGAAGCCACAGAACGCGGTAATAACCTGCATACACATCTGAAACGACACCATGCCAGCACGCGTATGCTGACACTGCAGGTAGCTCCCGTCTTCCTTGATGCACAGCATGCCCTTTATCCGGTCATGGCAGACGCCATCAAGCGCAGCCTGCATGACAGTTTTTACTCGGCTGCCGCCGTGCTGGCAACAGAATCCAACTCCGAAGAAGTTTCGGCGCTGGACTTGATGCCCCGCAAGCTTCCCGCTGAAGTACTGCACGTTGACAAGCAGCTGAAGAAACTCGCCCGAGGCCTGGAGACACTGCTGTATATCAACCCAACCAACCTGGCCCGTGAAGAACGGCTGTTCATGCGCAACCCCGGTCGCTACCAGCCACAGTTCCGCTATCGACAGCTCAGGATCGATCCTTTTCTGCATCGAGAAAAGCTCTATCGCCTGCCGGTCGACAACATACGCGATCCGTCCCTGCGCCAACTCTATCGTGACGTAATTGACACGCTGGCCGAACGCATCGACCTGCTGGTCAGCATCGGCACGGACCGCTTCCAGTACAATTCATTGCGTTACTACGGTGAACCCACGGCTGAAGATTTGGCTAATGCCCGCTTCCTGTTACATGCGGCAGAGCGTATTGAAGAGACCCAGGCACCCCGTTTCAGTGCGGATGTGATGACACCCTTCTTCACCGAAAAGGCCAAAGCCTGGGGGCTGGAGTGCAAGGTTGAGCTCTCAGACCGTATTCTGGCTCAGGCCATGGTCAACAGTGGTCGTAAGGCTCTGATGGTAAAACGGGATACCAAGGCCTCAGAATCAGAAATGCATGCGCTGGCGCATCATGAACTGGGGGTGCATATGGTGACGTCGCTGAATGCTGCCGCCCAGCCGCTCAAGGTCTTCAGTCTGGGCATGCCC
Organism: Marinobacterium sp.; assembly: GCA_048264005.1. Lineage (GTDB taxonomy): Bacteria > Pseudomonadota > Gammaproteobacteria > Pseudomonadales > Balneatricaceae > Marinobacterium. The sequence goes on along the minus strand of JBLXDP010000001.1, from coordinate 615,514 downwards.
GGTAATACACACGCTCAGGAAGGCCTGGCAATCCTGAGTGAGTACCTCTGCGGCCACTTGACACTCAAGCGCCTCAAGGCCCTGGCCCTGAGGGTCGTTGCCGTCAGCTTTATGCTGAAATACGGCGACTTCTGTCGTACCTGGCGAGTACTGGTTGAGGATCATGGATGCAGCCATAAGGAAGCCTTCAAGATCACGGCGCGCGTTCACCGCGGTGGCGGGTTTACCAAAGACCATCTTTACTTGAGCGGTTTCCGTGAGGCACTCAATCTCTGGCGTAATGGCGATATCAGCGCACTCTATATTGGCAAAACCGGTTTCAGCTATCTTTCTCTGCTGGAAGACCTGCTGTCGCGGGGCCTGATTGAGCCGCCTCTCCACCTGCCAGACAGTTTCAAAAACCCGGTTGCCAGCCCACCGGAAATTGCCTATCTGGTAAGCTGTATTCGCTAAGTAGATCGAAGGAATCGATATCCATGTGGGAAACTCAACTGGTGCTGAGCACCGCTGCCATCGCAGCCCTGTTTACTGCGCGCTGGCTCAGCCACCGACTGCTGGATCGCATAGGCTCTCAAAAGCAGGTGGCTGACCGCCGCCTGCTGGTGGTAAAGCGTTTCTTCAGCCTGCTACAGATCGTCTTCACCGTCATGGTGCTGTGTATCATCTGGGGTGTTGATTACGCCGAGCTGATGATTCTGTTCTCATCCGCCTTTGCGGTAATCGGCGTCGCCATGTTTGCGCAGTGGTCGATTCTGAGCAACATCACCGGCAGTATTATCATCTTTTTCGCCTTCCCCTACCGGATTGGCGATCGCATCAAAGTACTCGACAAAGATGACGACATTACCGGCGTGATTACCGAGATCGGCCTGTTTCACCTGCACATACTGACCGACGAGGGTGAAACCATCCATTATCCAAACAACCTGATCTTGCAAAAGGCTGTGCGCAAACTGCACCCCCCCGTGCCTGAAGCGACCGAGGAAACGCCTCAGTCTTCAAGCAACTGACTGGCTTCCTGCCAAAGCACCAAGCGGGGGTAACGCTCAACCAGCGTCCCCTGTTTCAGCATTACGACTTCTCCCTCGGGCAGAGGCTCCCAGTCTCTGTCATCCAAAGGCACACTGGCCAACATACAGGTCTTAATCGGCGCAGCCTCCAGATCCAACCCGTCGATAGACTCGGTGCCAGAGTGTTCCTGCTGTAGCCAAAACAGCCCCGGTGAAGCGACAGTGCCATCCGGCTGACGGCGACGATCGCTGTGCGCAAACAGCAATTCGCCGTCGGAATAGATGAAGTTAGCGGAACCGAGTTGCCTTAGGCGCGCGGCAAAATCAGCCACAACCGCGAGGCGCACATCTTCTGCCGGGCGCCCTTCCTGCCAAATCGCTGCCATTCGCGCCATCAACACACAGAACGCGTGCTCTGAATCGGTTTCCCCTACCGGCCGATAAGCACCTTTGGGAAAGCGCTTGGGATTAAAAATAAAACGGTTCAGATCGCCGTTATGGGCAAACAGATGAGACACACCACCCACTTCACGCAAGAAGGGCTGGGTGTTACGCAAGGCCACCTCCCCTTGGGTAGCATGACGAATATGTCCCATAAACAGGGTTGATGGACGATGACGATCGGTCAGCCAATGCGCTGTCTCACTATGGGCACAAGCCGAAGCCTCACGGATCAACTGACAGTCGCCCTGTTCATACCAGGCCAGTCCCCAGCCATCTCCGTGAGGGCCTTCCAGCCCACCATGGCGAGCAAAGCGTGCCAGTGACAGGGACAGATGCACAGGTTCAGAGGTTGAAATCGCTAGAAGTTCACACATGCTTACACCTGCTGCGCCGCCGGAGCCATCTCTGCCTGCCGGCGCAATGGTTCGAGTAACAGCAACGCCAACAAGGCAAACGCGACGACCGGAATCATCAATACATTCATGCTTGCCCATCCCAGAGTGGCCTCCAGCCAGCCTGCCGCCAACGCCGACAGGGTGACGGTACTGAACACCAGGAATTCATTACTGGCCTGGGCCTTGGCTTTTTCACCGGGACGGTAAGCGCCTGTCAGATAGGAGGTTGCGCAGATGAACATCCAGTTCCAGCCCAGTCCCAACAGGATCAGCGCCAGCCAGAAGTGCCATTCACTTTGCCCATGCAAATTCACAGCAATACACAGCAGCATTAGCACGCAACCTGCGAGCATCAGTGGCCGCTCGCCAAATTGCTTGATCAATTTGCCGGTCACAAACGAAGGCAGGAACATGGCCAGCACATGCCATTCAATCACATTCGCTGCACTGGCAAAGCTGTAGCCACAACGCGCCATTGCCAGCGGGGTTGAGGTCATCAGCAGGTTCATCACGGCATAACTCACCATCGCGGCGATAACGGCCATCAGGAAGCGGGGCTGCAGCACGATTTCGCGCACCGAGCGTGTCACGCCTTTGGCAACCTCCGGCATGGGTGGGATACGTACCTGAGTGAGGAGTACCAGCGCCAGCAGATAGAGTCCGGCCAACACCACAAAGGCACCACTGAACAAGGCGCCCAACTCCAACTCTCGAGTATGCACAGCAAGATTCGGCCCCAGCACAGCAGCAATCACACCGCCCAGCATCACCATGGAAATAGCGCGACTTTCATAACCCTGCTCGCACACCTCAACCGCCGCAAAGCGATACAGCATGCCAAACCCTATACCGACACCAATGAGCCCTGTGCCAAGACAAAACAGTGCAAACGCGGATGCCTGCAACGCCAGGAAACAGAGCAACGCACCACCGAGCCCAACCAGATTTCCAAGGATGAAACCCTTACGTCGCCCAATCCGTGCCATAATCAAGGAGGCTGGTATAGTGGCAAGCATAAGACCGATAAACTGACAGGCAACAGGCAGCGTAATCCAGTGTGTTGCAGGGGCCAATTGCTGACCAATCAGCGCATTGACCGACACCAGCAGCACATTACCTGTGTTCAGCAAGGCCTGACACAATGCCAGTAACCATACATCTCTATTCATAGGACCTCCCTTTCCGACAAGGGAACATTAAAGAGGTTGGTACACATGGATGCAAGCGATGTCCTTTTTGCCCCTAAAGTAGCGTTTCATATTTCAGACAGTTTGCACAAAGGTTAGAATATCGCTCTATAGACAGAGGGCAGACAGGTCGACTCAAGCAGTCGATAACGCCCTACTCAGCCCAATACCTGCAGGGTGCACTGCTGGTTAGAACGGATTGAAAGCAATGAATTTTGACGACCTCCTGGTACTTGTGATTGAACCCTCCAATATGCAGCGCCATATAATCACAGGCCATCTGCGTGCTGTAGGTCTTGAAGAGATCGAAGAGTTCGCCGAAGCTGGTCCCGCACTGGAGCGCATGGGGCAGGTTGTGCCCGACATCGTGGTGTCCTCCATGCACCTGCCAGACATGACCGGAACCGACCTGGTTAGACAAATGCGCCAGTCGCCGGATCTTATGGATGTAACCTTCCTGCTGATCTCCTCGGAGACGCATTACCGCTATCTGGAGCCCATTCGCCAGGCGGGCGCCATTGCCATTCTGCCCAAACCGTTCTCACGGGAAGCACTCTCAACCGCTCTGCGCAACACCATGCACTACATCCGCGATACTCAGGAAGTCGAACCGCTGGATAACGACGAGTTGGAAGACATGCGCGTACTGGTGGTCGATGACAGCCTGCTGTCGCGCAAGTTCGTGCGCAAGAGCATGAATGCCATCGGTATTGACCATGTTCTTGAAGCCAAGGACGGTGCCGAAGCCCTGCAAATCATGAAACAGGAAAGCTTCGATCTGATCATCTCGGACTACAACATGCCCAACATTGATGGCCTGGAGCTGGTTGAGCATATTCGTCAGTACAGTGACCAGCCTTCGGTACCGGTCATGATGATTACCTCTGAACAAAATGAAGGCCGTTTGGCAGCAGTTGAAAGTGCTGGCGTCTCCGCCATTTGCAACAAGCCGCTGAACTACGACATGCTGAAACAGCTGGTACGCCAGCTGGTCACCGGTGCCGACCTGCACTAAGCCAGACTGGCCTGCAGTTACCGACTAAACACAAAGGGCTCCCTAAGGAGCCCTTTGTGTTTTCAGCAAGCTAATCAAGCCTCTTCACTATTCATCATCGCTTTATTCGTCATCACTCCCTTGCAGCAAGTGCTCGGGGTTGAAGCCCATGATCAGTGCACCCCAGTGCTTACCGTTGATATAGAGAGGAATCGAAAGATCATTCAGCACTTCACCGGTATCACGGATAAAGGTCTGTAGCAGGAATGGGGATGTGTGTGATGCACGGCGCTTTTCTGCGCGGTTACCGGCAAAGATGCGACGATGACGGCTCTGCAGATTATCGACCGCATAGTCCCCGGTCATAGGCTTGGACACTTTGGCGTGGTGCGCCGGCGCATAGCCATTCTTATCAACCGCAATCGCATATATGAACTCGGGTGACTGCTGTATGAAACTGTCGAATACAGGCTGCAGCTTGCGCTCAAAGCGTTCGGTATAGCTACAGTCAAACTTCTCTGGTGTCTGGCCTTCGTTGATACGACGATAGCTGTGGTCAAACAGATTAACACCCTCTGCCTGCAAGGCCTCCATCTGCTCCAGCGTTTGCTGCGCCCACTGCTTACCGGTCTGGATCATTCGCTCGAAGCCACCATAGCCGATAATGAAACGTGACAGCAGCTCCTGGGTTTCCTCGGTCGAGATCTCCAGCTCTTCGGAGTACTGCATGGACTCGGACATTTCATCGCGAATACCGCCGGAAAGCTCGGTTATTTCCTGTACATGTCCATGCGATTCCCGGTTGGTATGAGAAAGCTCATCGATAGCGGCACTGATGCCTGTCAGCTGGGTATTCACCTCTTCAAAGTCAGACACCAAACGATCAAACTGAGCATTGGTCGCGCCGAAAAAGCTCTCGGTTTCAGTAACGTTACCCAGAATATTGTTGGCGCTGTCGCGCGTCGTCTCCACCAATGCGGACATCTCGGCGATATTGGCATCAATTTCCTGAGTCGCAGTGCTGACCTTCTGTGACAGGTTACGCACCTCATCAGCCACCACAGCAAAACCTCGCCCAGCCTCGCCTGCCCTTGCCGCTTCAATTGAAGCATTCAGTGCCAACAGGTTGGTCTGATCCGAGAAATCTTTCACCATGGACAGGATTTTGGTGATGTTGCTCGAGTTTTCGCTCAGCTTACTGACGGTCCCCTGGAAGCTTTCGGCCAGTTTGCAGGTTTCCCTGATCCTTTCCAGCACACGCTGAAGTTCATTACAGGAGTTGTGCACCTCTCCCATATTGCCCGTATTCTGTTCGCTGATCATCAAGGTGCTGGCCGCAATTTCATCAATCGCCTGGGTTGATTCCTGGCTGGCCTGAAACACCAACTGGGCCTGTTCTTCCTGACGTTGGGCAGAACCATGCGACTGAATGACCACCTTCTGCAACCGAGTGGCACAGAGCGCCACACTTACCGAGCGGCGCTGGCTCTGAGCAATCATTTTTTTGAGACGACCGGAGAAATCATTGTAGGCCGCGGCCATCTCGGAGATTTCATCATGAGTGTATTCAGGCAGTGTGCCGGAGATATCGCCATCCTTGTCACGGATAGCCGTCAGCACTTCGGTAATTTGTCGGATGGGGCGTAAAAACAGGTAACGCATGAAAAAGATGGTGAACACACCACCAATCAGCGCAATGCTGATGGTCACCACGATACTGAGCAACAATGACGACAGGCTGCCATCAATAGCTGCAAACTGCTCTGGCGTTAGATTCAAGGTACCCAATTGCTCACGAATACCCCCGGTGTAGTAAAAACCGATACCGATCAGCACCACATGGGGCAGCAGCAAAAATAGAACGTTACCGGTGATTTTCTTGGTCAGTGTATTGAACAGCGCACGTTCGACAGAGGTATATAAACTCATGACAGCCCTAATTATCGTTATATCGGCCGATCCTTTGGCCGGTTATCATGAAAAACTGTTACTGAATATGAACACAGTAGCCGACCAACAGCCATCCTTCTTAGGTATCAGCTACCAGTCTAACCAAGCACTATAGTATGAGATCTGTTTTGATACTTGACGCTGATCAGGCATTAGTCGACTAAGCAGGCGATGAAACTCGGGCCCATGGTTCATGTGCTTGAGATGACAAAGCTCATGCAGAATCACGTAGTCCTGCAAGGGCTGCGGCAACTGCAGCAGGCGCCAGTTCAAGCCTATTTCACCCTTGGCTGAGCACTGGCCCCAGCGTGCACGCCAGTGACCGATATATGCACTCGCTGGCTGTAGCCCTGTCTGCTCAGCCAGCATCTTCAAACGGGGCAAGAGTTTTAGTTCCGCTTCCGTCTGATACCAATGATGCAGCAACTCAAGCACGACCACAGACTCGTCCCGTCGCACCCGTGATGAAACCTCGACCTGTAAACGCATACCTTCCGCCAGTTGTACACGACTGCACGCAGCGCGATTCCAGTTCAATTCGTGCCAATCGCCCATGAAAGGCACACGCCCCTTTTGTGTAATTGCAACGGCCTGATCGCTCAGTGCCTGCTGCTGTTTGTTTTGATGATGCTCAATCCAGTCACGACGCGCGTGTACAAAAGACTCAATCTGCTGTTTAGGCAAACCCTTGGGTGCGCGCACTATGACTTCGCCACGGCGAATTTGAATCCCCAATGTCTTGCGACGACTGCTGAACGCGAGTGTGTATTTCATCGTTATGTACGGTTCGTTGTACGGCCAGGCAGTTCGCGGATCAACTCACCTGTCAATTTGATAATCGCCCGGGCTTCGCGCTCACTCTGACTGCCAGCATAGCGTCGACGCGTATCCAGTTCAGCCAATCGCTGCAAGCGCCCGTCCTGTTCAGGCCATAGAGGACGTAGAGACTCCAGCCATACCGACAGGCTCTGCTGAGGCTCACGCGGTATAAAACGAACACTGACACGTGTCTGCAAACGGGCCAGCGCCGCATCCACGGGGTCTTCGATTCGCGGTGTTCGATTGCGTAACTGGCTCCAGGCCAGGAAAGCAAAAACCAGCCCGCCCGGAACCATCAAGAAAAGCGCCAGCCGCCAATAGTCCAGTCCACCGAGCCAATCAGCCAACAGGGTTTCCTGTTGATGGTCATAGTTAAGCACCCAGCGCTGCCAGGCAAAGTTGAAGGCATCGTATCGCAGCTGCAACTCTCTCAGCCAACCGGTTCTGAAAATGCGCGACGCCGCCAACGCATCACTGCTGCTACGCAGAAAACTCTCGGCAGAGGATTCTATGCGCTCGGGCGCCACTGCAGCGGTGGGATCAAGCCGCACCCAACCGCGCCCTTCCAGCCAGACTTCAACCCAGGCGTGGGCATCGTACTGTCGCACCTGAAGATAACCCTGGTAGGGATTCCATTCGCCACCCTGATAACCAGCTACAACACGAGCAGGAATACCAGCTGATCTCAGCATGAAGGTGGTCGCGGCAGCATAGTGCTCACAATAGCCTCTCTGGCTATCGAACATGAAGCGATCAATACTATCGCCCAATAAACGACCAGGGCTCAGGGTGTAGGTAAACGACTGGTTGAAGTGACCCAATAACCGCTGGATAAACACCTCCTGGCTTCCCTGTGATTCGGTCAACCAGCGTTGTGCAAGCCTGCGGGTTTGTGTGTTGCCCGTGCTGGGCAACTGCAGGTAATGACTCTTTTCCGCCTGGGTTAGCAGGGGCTGCAGCTGGTAAGAAAGCGCAGCCGTCAGCTGGTAGCTAAAGCGCTGGGCCAGGTCTTCTGGCAGCTCCAGGGTTCTCGCTGCCTGCATACGCATCCCGCGAGGCGTCGTTACCGGCTGATCCAGCGCCACCAGCCAGGGCCGTTGCGTAGGCTCAAGTACGACTTCGTACTCACGCACGTCGCTCGTTTGCTCAAGCTTCTCCATACGCAGCGAACCTGCATCAGAAGCACGATACCAGCGTCTACCATCAAAACCGTCCAGCACCAGTGCACGCCAATAGCGTTGAGACGGAGCAGGCACCTCGCCGCTGAATGTGACACGAAAGGCCAGCTCATCCGAGCGCGCCAACTCGCTGACATCGCCAAGAACCATATCATCGGATAGCCCCGTGGTGGCTCTGGGTGCATCCAGCGTGACCGACCATAGCGGCTCCAGTCGGGGAAAAATCAGGAACAGCACAACCATAAGCGGTACTGCCGGGCCCAATAGCCATAGCGTACGTTTGAGTGTTTGCTTAACGGTCACATCAGGACGCTGATGAATTGCCAGCAGTGCTGCAATCACAATCATCAGCGTTACCAGCGCATAGAGTGCGATCCAGGCACTGCTGGAAAACAGAAAGCTGGTACCCAACACAAAGAATGCGACATAGATCAGCACTAGCGCATCACGGCGACGGTAGATCTCGAGCAACTTGAGCGACATGCCAACAATGAGCAACGCCACCATGGTTTCAGGCCCGCTGTGCCTGCCAAAGCTGAGAATAAGCCCCACAGACGATGCCAATACCAGTGCCAATTTGATCCAGCGAGAAGGAAACGACCAACGTCCTTGATGGATCATCACGCGTGCACCCAACGTCACTGCCAGCAACAGCGGTACCCACAAGGGTAACCACTCAAGATGCGGCAGCACGACGAAGGCACAGGCCAGAAGCTGCCAGATGACCGCTGTACGGGTGATCTGTCTTTCCGTCGTCGTCACGCCACATCCTCTCCTGATTCAAGACCATAGAGTGCCAGCGCTTTCAGTGCTTGATACCGCTGCTGCTCGCCACTACTGGGCGACAATGTGAAAGCCCCCAACTTCAGTCCGTATGACAGGTCCTCCTGCGACAGTCGCAGCACCCAACCCGTCAGGCGTGACAAACGCCGTTCCAGCGTTTCGCCTTCCATCGCATCCAGGTCCAACCAGAGCTCAGGACTGCGTAGATCCGCAAACTGCTTTGCCTGCAAGCCATGCCCTCGAGCCAGACTTTTCCAATCGATCTGACGCGGCGACATACCGGGCCGGAAGCGCTCCAACCCAACATATTCTTCGGTTCCACCCTGACGGGTCTGGACCAGACTACCGTCCACTATGGCTTCTAGATGCTCCGGCAGAGGCGATGCGACTGGCGCAGGAAAAACCAACGCGGACATATCCAGACGGCACCAGGTCCAGGCGCGGAACAGCCCCAAGGGATAAATCGTTTCCAAGCGCACCCACTCAGGTCTCAACCATCCTCGCTGTTTCGCCGGGCAGCTCAGATCAAGCAATTGAACCGATGTGGTCAGATCAATGTCTCGCTCTGCCCCGTCAGGCAGTTGCAGTCGTATACGGTCACGCTGGCCGGTCTGGCTCAGACGTAATTGGAAATGTGCCTGCTCTCCCGCATGGCAATCACTGCCTTTTGCAGCAGAAATTTCAACACCTGCCAGGTTGTTGTAGGTATGCAGGATTGTGACCAGAAAAAGACTGCCTAACAAAAAAGTCAGGGCATAGATGAGGTTATTTTCGTAGTTGATGGCCATCACCAGCAACAGCGCCAACAGCAACAGGAATACGACCCCAGTGCGGGTAGGCAGAATGTAGACGCTTTTGCGCGTCAATCTCACACTGGCCTGGCGAGGCTGACGCGACAAGCTCCAACTACGAATACGGGACTGGATCCGGCTAGTGGGTCGCTTAGCCAAGAACATCAACCTCCTGCAGCAGACGCTGAGTCAAACGGTCCCCTTCACGGGACGCCACATCATCAGCCGCTCGAACCCGATGCGCCACCACCGCTGTCAAAACGGCCTGAACATCTTCCGGCACAACATGATCACGGCCACTGAGCCAGGCCCAGCAACGGGCACATCGCAGTAGCGCGAGACCACCGCGCGGTGACATACCGTAGCTGTACTCGGCATGATCACGGGTATGCTGAAGCAGTCGCTGGACATATTCGATCAAGCTATCCGATGCGTGTACCTGCTCACACACCTTCTGTGCTTCAAGCAACTGAGCAGGTGTCAGGCTGACAGGCAATTGATCGATCCGATGGCGTGTGCCCCCTCCCCGCAACAATTCCAGCTCAACCTTAGGTGCCGGATAGCCAAGGGTGATACGCATCAGAAAGCGATCAAGCTGAGATTCTGGCAACGGGAAAGTGCCATACTGGCTGGAAGGGTTTTGGGTCGCAATCACAAAGAAGGGAGAAGGCAATGGATGTCGCTCGCCATCAACACTCACCTGCCCCTCCTCCATCGCCTCAAGCAGGGCTGACTGGGTTTTAGGCGTTGTGCGGTTAATTTCATCAGCCAGCAGCACCTGCGTAAATACAGGGCCCGGATGAAAACGGAAACGACTCTCGGCCGGCTCGAAAATGGAAACACCGATGATATCAGCCGGTAACATGTCACTGGTGAACTGCACGCGGGTATCACTCAATCCAGTCACATGCGCCAGAGCATGGGCCAAGGTTGTTTTACCCATGCCAGGAAGATCTTCAATCAACAGGTGGCCCTTGGCCAGCAGGCAAGTCATGGCCAGTTTCAGTGGCTCTTCCTTGCCCAGCAGTACTGTCGAAAGCGCCTCCAGCGCTGTGTTCACCTGATCTCGCAATACCATGCACAGATTCCTTGCCGATTCATATTGCGCCCAGTCTAACGGGGCAGGGTTTAGCAGGCCAGTGTATCCCACTGGTGCAAAAGGCTTTGAGCACTATGGCATGCACGGCTTAGTCCAGCATCAAGCGACGGGCTTGCCCAGTCTCCGCACACAAATAAGCCATCGCTGTGCTGTGGCATCTTAAATTCGCCCGCCGGTAACGCGTACAGCCAGCGGTGCGCTCGTTGGGCCTGAGGCGAAAGAGTCTCGCCACACCAGCGCTCAAACGCATCAATCATGTCAGCACCAACCTGTTCAGCCGTTTGATCAATATGCGACACACTCCAATCCCCGCGGGCCTGAAGAACCCAACGCTCACCCGTGCGGTCGGGTTTTGAGCCATCCTTCACCACCCGGGAAAACACCGGATGCTCCCCGGTTAACCAGTCAATATTGACCAGTTTTTCGGGTGCTCGGTTCAATTCCAATAAGGTGACCCAGAGTGAACCCAACTGGATCTTTTCAACCCTGGCCTGCAAAGCGGGCCGGGCACTGAGTAATGGGACGGCCTGAGGTGCAGGGACTGCCAATATCACCTGGTCATAAACGCCAAGAGATATGCCATTGTCATCCAGCAACTCCCATACGTCTCCGGGCATGGCGTTAACCTGCCCCACCCGTGTTGAAGCCCTCAGATTCGTTCCCTGGACCAGGTGTCGGGTCAATAAACTGCTGCGCCCTTCAGGCACATAACAGGGCTCAATATCCTGATCACTTTGTCCCGAAAAGCTCGCTTTTCGAGCACGCCAAAGCTTTAGCACAGGCTCCAGTTCCGGCGCGAGCGCCAACAGTTCGATTCGTTGTTGCGTGCTAAAAGCCGGCGCACCCAAATCCATGGCCGCTCCTCCAATTCGCGCACTGGCCAGACGCCCACCAGTGCCTCGGCTTTTATCAAACAACGTGACTTCACAGCCTCTTCTGATTAGTCCCGAGGCCACCAATGCACCGCTCAATCCTGCACCCACAATCGCAACTGAACACTTTTCAGCCGGCATAACCGCTCCTGATGATGAAAATTTTTGATTTTACGTCGCTCAGGGTCCAAGAGATCAGCTCAGGAGACGGTTTCGGCTTGCGCTGTGATCACAGGGTGTTAGCATGACGCCAAACCAACCGGGAGCCCTGCCACGCTGCCTGATACTCTGGTGTGTTCTGTGTCTTACCGGCAGGGATTGCATCGGGGTCATTCGGTATCGAGGCCGTTCCTTGCAACCAGGAGATCCCTGATGCAGATCGCAGAAAAATCCGTTGTTTCCATTCATTACACCCTGACCAATGCCGAAGGCAATGTGCTGGACAGCTCTGAAGGCCAGGATCCTCTGGCGTATCTGCACGGTGCCAGCAACATCATCCCCGGCCTGGAAAACGCACTGGTCGGCAAATCAGTTGGCGACAGCCTGAAAGTGACTGTTGAGCCTGAAGAAGGCTACGGTCCTGTTCGAGATGAACTGGTTCAGGACGTTGATCGCAGCGCATTCAGCGGCATTGATTCCATCGAAATCGGCATGCAGTTCATGGCTCAGACGCCTTGGGGCGAGCAGCCGGTAACCGTTGTCAAAGTTGAAGGCGACAACATCACTCTGGACGGCAACCACCCGCTGGCAGGCCAGACACTGACATTTGATGTTGAGGTTGTTGAAGTGCGTGCTGCGTCTGACGAAGAAGTTGAGCATGGTCACGCTCACGGTGCTGGTGGTCATCACCACTAAGCATCAGATTGCTTGGCACCAGATTTAAAAAAAAACCGGGCATCAGCCCGGTTTTTTTTGGTACCTCCGTCTAACCATTAGCGGTCATCAGAAGTCGCTTCAATACGGTGAATGCTGAGGTCGGCACCGTTGTATTCCTGCTCCGCATCCAGCCTCAAGCCGGCCACTTTCTTGATGATGCCATACACCAGAACACCGCCCACCAGCGCGATCACAACACCAAGCGCTGTACCCAACAGCTGTGATACCAGGCTAACACCACCAAGGCCGCCCAGGGCTTCACTGCCAAAGATACCGGCGGCGATACCACCCCAGACACCGCACAGACCGTGCAAGGGCCACACACCTAGAACATCGTCGATTTTCCAGCGGTTCTGTACCAGGGTGAAAGTCCAGACGAAGATTACACCAGCAACACCACCGACAACCAACGAGCCCAGCGGGTGCATTACATCAGAACCGGCACACACCGCCACCAGGCCGGCCAGCGGTCCGTTATGGATAAAGCCGGGGTCATTACGGCCTACGATCAGCGCAGTAATAATGCCGCCAACCATCGCCATCAGACTGTTAAATGCCACCAGACCGGAAATACCATCCAGCGTCTGAGCCGACATCACGTTAAAGCCGAACCAGCCAATGCAGAGAATCCAGGCACCCAGCGCCAGAAACGGGATATTGGAGGGCGGGAAAGCAACAAGACGTCCGCCCTTGTAGCGACCGTTGCGTACGCCCAACATCACCACAGCAACCAGTGCCAACCAGCCGCCAACACCGTGCACCACAACAGAGCCAGCAAAATCATGAAAAGGCGCACCAAAAGAGGACTCCAACCAGGACTGGAAGCCGTAGTTACCGTTCCAAATGATGCCTTCAAACAGCGGATACACGAGACCCACAACCAGTGAAGAGGCAATCAGGAACGGCCAGAAGCGACCACGTTCAGCAATACCACCCGAGATAATCGCCGGAATTGCCGCTGCAAACGTCATCAGGAAGAAGAACTTCACCAGCTCATAGCCATTATTCTGCGACAGTACTTCCGCACTGTCGTAGAAGGTAACGCCATACGCGATCCAGTAACCAACAAACAGGTAAGCCAGGGCTGAAAAGCCAAAGTCACTCATGATCTTGGCCAAAGCATTGACCTGATTCTTGCGTCGAACGGTACCCACTTCCAGGAAAGCAAATCCGGCATGCATCGCAAAGACCAGGATGGCACCCAGCAAAATAAACTGGGTATTCGCGCTTTGTGACAGGACCGAGATGGCACTGCTTATTGATTCCATAGAATCCCCTCCACTTCTTGTTATCGTATCTATGCCACATTTTTGACCACATGCACCACAAAAAGGCACGGATTTAGTGCGGCAATTGAATGAAACCTGACCTGCACCGAGAAGATGCGCAGCCTGGCGGGCGTGCACTCAAAACGAGCAGAGCTTTGGGGCTGATAACAAGCACAGACTGTGCCAAAAATAGAACGACCGGAGGAGTCTCCGGTCGTAAAGAAGGCTAAAAACTCGAAATCGTTAAATAGGATGACGAATTTCGAAGCAGCAGTGAATCTTGGAATTACGTTTAAAGTCTGGATCCAGTGTCGCATTGGTGATGTCGCGAATTACAAAATCGGACAACTGCTCCTGATCCAGCTTGAAGCGGCGGTAGTTATTCGAAAACAGCAAAGCACCACCCGGTCGCAACCGCTGCATCGCCTGGCGCACCAGCCAGACATGATCGCGCTGCACATCCATCACATCATCCATACGCTTGGAGTTGGAGAATGTAGGCGGATCCATGAAAATCAGGTCAAATTGACGGTCAGACGGCTCAGCCAACCACTTCATGCAATCTGCCTGTACCAGTTGATGCTGCTGACGCGGGAGCCCATTCAACTCCAGGTTCTGACGTGCCCAGTCCAGATAGGTCGCAGACATGTCCACACTCAGGGTCGAGCGTGCTCCACCCACACCCGCGTGCGCCGTGGCACTTCCGGTATAACAGAACAGATTCAGCACGTCCTTGCGGGCAGCCTGCTTTTGTACCATCAAGCGCGCCGCGCGATGGTCCAGGAACAAACCCGTATCCAGATAATCGTGCAGGTTAACTCGCAAACGCACACCGTGCTCTTCCAACTCGAAGAAGTGGCCGGTTTCGTCACGACGTTCATACTGCTGCTGGCCCTGCTGTCGCTTGCGCTGTTTCAGGATCACATTCTCCTGCGGCAACTCCAGCACCTGCGCTGTTGCCTGAAGCACTTCCTGCAGACGCTGAAACGCCTTAACCGGATCAACCTTTGCTGGCGGAGCATATTCCTGCACCACGGCATGACCCGGATAGATATCCACGGCAACAGCGAACTCAGGCATATCTGCGTCATAGGCGCGATAGCAGCTGATCGATTCCTTACGCACCCAGCGTGACAACTGCTTGAGGTTTTTCTTCAAGCGGTTGGCAAACATCTGACCCTGCTCACTCAAAGAGTCCTGACGTTTCTCTTCAGCTTCAGCCAGTTCCTCAGCCGTCCGCTCATGCACCGTAAACAGCAGCAACTTGCTGTCCAGCGCACCGTTGAACATGCGGTATTGTTTTTCAGCGCGCAGCTTCATGACCTTGCAAAGGTCAGGATTCGCGGTGAATACCGCCGCCTGCCAGCCACCAAATTCGGTCTTGAGACGTGCTCCCAAAGATCGATAGAGGTGCATCAGCTGTGAAGTTTCACCCAGTCGCTCACCATAGGGCGGGTTGGTTACCAATAGTCCAGACGGAACATCTGCCTCACGGGTCAGCTCGTCCAGTGGCTGCTGTTTCAGCTGCACAAATCGCTCAACACCCGCTCTGCGGGCGTTTTCATTGGCACGTTTGAGCACATCGGCATCCGCATCGTAACCATAAAGCTTCAGCGTCGCCTGCTCCAGACCATCCGCACGGCGCTGACGCGCTTCATCCAGCAGCTGGTTCCATAGAGCTTGTTCATGCTTGAGCCAGCGACTGAATCCGTAGCGTTGACGCATCAAGCCCGGCGCGCTGTCGGTTGCCATCAAAGCCGCTTCTACCAACAAGGTACCTGAACCACACATGGGGTCCACCAGACAGGAGTAGCGATCAGCATCAGGCCAACCCGCACGCATCAGCACGGCTGCCGCCAGGTTTTCCTTCATCGGAGCGGCACCCGCCTTCAGCCTGTAGCCACGGCGATGCAGACTTTCACCAGACAGGTCAAGCGAAAGGCTTGCCTTGCCACGATGCAGGTAAACATTGATGCGCAAATCCGGCGCAGCGCGATCCACACTCGGGCGCTGCCCGGTTGCGTTGCGCACCTGATCGACAATCGCATCCTTAACCTTCAAGGCACCAAAGTGCGTGTTATTTATGGACTTGGAACTGCCGTTGAAATCGACAGTTAACGTCCCCGATGGGCGAAGGTGCTCCAACCAATCGATTTGGTCAACCATGGCATACAGCTCGTCGGCTGTTTCCACATCGGCTTCCACCACGGGCAACAACACACGGTTGGCAAGACGAGACCAGAGACAAATACGGTAGGCCAGCTCAAGCTCGCCTTCACAGGCGACACCTGCCACCTTCTGCTTGATCTCCTGCGCACCCAGCGCAGCCAGTTCGTCTTCAAGCAGTAACTCCAAACCTTTGGGACAGGTGATAAACAGCTTCATCAACAGCCAAACTCCAAACCTTGAAAATAGATCCTGTCCACAGAAAGGGACGGACTTTCAACGTGAAAAAAATTCATTCTGTAACTGGATAACAAACCGCAAACCATAAACAGCTGATTTCAGACTCATTGCTGCAGGTGCGCTTGTGTCATCTCTATTACAACACGTTAACAATATAGTTAATTTTAATCGCTTTCCGAGACGTTTTCAGTTATCAATGGAGGGGTGACGTCACAGAGCTAAGCGCGAAACCCGAAAGACCATCCTCGTCATTCGGGTCAGTATAATCAGAATATGTGAGGCGCAATATGAAGACACAGAAACGAGACCGTACCTCTACTCTGTTCAACCGAGGTTTTGTGGCTGGCCTGAACGGCAAAACCCGCGACACCTGCCCAGTCCAGGCAATCGAGCTACGAAGTCACTGGATGAGTGGCTGGCGTGAAGGACGTGAAGCACACTGGGGCGGAATGTCCGGCGTTTCTGCAATTCAATCGAATCCATCTTTACACTGACAATTCAGGACGTTAGACGGGTCAGGCTCCCAAGGGAGCCTGACTCAGTGAATTTTCACCTATCTTCGTTTATTTACCCTGCAACTCTACCTGCTCACGCAGTTCAGCAATCGCGGCTACCGAATCACGCACCAGCTGCGGACCACGATAAATAAAGCCGGTATACACTTGGACCAGACTGGCGCCCGCTTCAATTTTTTCAGCAGCATCAAAGCCTTCAGTGATGCCACCGACGCCGATAATCGGCAAGGCACCCTCAAGGTGTTCAGCCAAACTGCGAATCACGGCAGTGGAGCGGTTGCGAACAGGCGCGCCACTCAGACCACCAGCTTGTTCAGAAATAGGGCTATCTTCCACCCCTTCGCGCGACAAGGTTGTGTTCGTCGCGATAACACCGTCCATCTCGTAGGTTTTAAGTGCGCCTGCGACCAGGCCCAACTCTTCTTCCACCATATCCGGCGCAATTTTGACAGCGATTGGAACGTAGCGACCATGCAATCGGGCTTGACGCGCCTGCTCTGTCTTGAGTGCATCCAGAAGGCTGTTGAGTGAATCGCCAAACTGAAGCGTACGCAATCCCGGTGTGTTGGGAGAGGAGACGTTCACCGTAATGTAACTGGCATGCGGGTAAACCTTACGCAAGCACACCAGATAGTCTTCGTGCGCCTTCTCGTTTGGAGTGTCCTTGTTCTTGCCGATGTTGATACCCAGTACGCCATCAAAACGACTGCGTGACAGGTTCTTCAACAACTGATCCACACCATCATTGTTAAAGCCCATGCGGTTCACGATGGCGCGGTGCTCAGGGATACGGAACAGGCGTGGTTTAGGGTTACCTGACTGAGGACGTGGCGTGACTGTGCCCACTTCTACGAAGCCGAAGCCCATCGCAGCAAGACCATCGACAGCAGTACCGTTTTTGTCCAGTCCGGCAGCCAGCCCCACAGGATTCGGAAAGCGAATTCCCATAACACGCGTTGGCAGTGATTGCACACTCGCCCCCATCAAACGGGGGAGGCCCAATGAAGCTGCAATATTCATACTGCTCAGGGCCAACTCATGTGAAGTTTCGGCATCGAGCCGGAACATGAGGGTGCGTGCAAGATCGTATAGCATGATGATTCACTGCCGGTTGAGGACGGAGGCCGCATTATAGGCGAGGACGGCTTGGATGAACACCGCTCACCCCAGACGCTGAATATCCTGCAGCTTACCTGCATCGTTGAAACATATACGAAAACAGCCCCGAATTCCTTCTCTGGAGACCCAAGGCTGAAGGATGCTGGCAGGGAATTGAACCCGCCGGCCATCTCTTGCTCTCACTGATACTGTTCGCGCCACACCCTGGTACAGCTTCACATACTCATCACTGCTGATGCGTAGATCAACAATAATCTCGTTCATCGCACCTCATACATCCAGCTGCGTACTGCTTCGCGCCATATCGGCCAATTCTCTAACGGCGACAGTATACATGGCATAGTCTTCGTTGCTGGCATTTTTCAACTCATTCAGCATCCCAAGCCAGCGTACGATATGGGTTTGATTCTGCTCAAGCCAGGCTGACAGACACTCTGAAACGGGTTGCTCCGCACTAGTGGCAGAGGTGAGCACAGCAGCGGTAAGTGCTCGATGCTGAATCTCAAGATCATCGCGGAAGGTATCCCTTGCCAATGCCTGCCAATAGCTATGTATCCCCAGATCATTTAGCTGACTGCTGAACCACTGCAACTGCAACTGTTCACCCAGGCCATAGAATACCTGGGCCACTCGGTCTACAGAGACAGATCGTTCACTGGCAACTTCAATGATACTCAGCGCTGCATAGAGCGCACGCCCCCCTGCCACAACCTCCGCCAACGTGGTCGGAACACCCGCTTCACAATAGCGTGAGTATGCGTCTTGCCAGATTTCGTGAGGGGTCCCGCTGAGCAGTTCATCGAGCTTGTGCGTAATCATTTTCAGATGCTCACAAAAACTGTCGCTCTCCTGCGCACAATCCATACTGGCGGGACGGTTACGTACAAACCAGCGCGTGGCGCGTCGAATCAAGTGCTGAAGGTTGTACATCATTTCAGCCTGAATATCGGCCGAAACCTTGTAGTCCAGTGATTCAACTTCTTCCCAAAGCGGCTGCAATGAGAAGACATCTCGCGCAACAATATACGCACGCACTATATGTTCAACATCTGCACCCGTCGAGGTCAACAGCCTTTCCGCAAAGTTGATCCCCATCATGTTCACCATGTGGTTGGCGATCTGAGTTGCGATAATTTCGGCACGCAGGCGGTGTTGCTCCAATTGAGGCCCGAAATCCGTTCTGATCCGCTCGGGGAATGCGGTAAACAACTCACGCCCAAGGTAGCTATCCTGCGCCACTTCGGACGCCAGCAATTTCTCCTTCAGGTCTGACTTGCTGTATGACACCAGTACTGAAACCTCAGGGCGTGTCATTCCCTGGCTAGCCGCCTGCCGGTCAGACAGCACGTCATCACTCGGCAGGAACTCCAGCTCCCGGTTCAATTTGCCATCACTTTCCAGTGCGTTGATAAAGCGCCGATACTCTGCCATGGAAATAGCCGAGCGGCCTGTAGCCAGTGATATGGCCTGCACCTGACGATAGTTGTTTTCCAATACCAGGTCAGCGACCGCATCCGTCATGTCACTGAGCATCAGATTACGCTGCTTGACCGTCATATCCTGCTGACTGACCAATTCATTCAGCAGAATCTTGATGTTTACCTCGTGGTCAGAACAGTCTACCCCACCGGCATTATCAATGAAGTCGGTATTGAGTCGGCAACCATGCGCGGCCAGCTCCATTCGGCCTTTTTGGGTCACCCCAAGGTTTCCGCCCTCACCGATGACCCGAGCCCTCACCTCATCGGCATTAACCCTCAGGCCGTCATTGGCCTTATCACCGACATCAGCATGAGTTTCATCAGAGGCTTTGATATAGGTCCCTATACCACCGTTCCAGATCAAATCGACTTCGGAGCTCAACAGTGCGGAGATCAGTTCCGTCGGAGTAATGCGAGCTACCGATAGCCCTGTCATCCGTTTGATTTCGGGTGTCAGAGTGATGTATTTGGCATTACGGTTAAAGATGCCGCCACCTTTTGAAATCAGGCTGCTGTCATATTCACCCCAGCCACCGCGCACCTCAAACAGGCGCTGACGCTCCTTGAAGCTGCTGGCACAGTCAGGCCTGGGATCGACAAAGATATGCAAATGGTTGAACGCGGCCTGCAGGCAAATCTTGTCCGAACAGAGCATGCCATTACCGAATACATCCCCGGACATATCGCCTATCGCCAGTACCGTAAAGGGATCCTCAGCGGTATTGATCCCCATTTCACGGAAATGACGCTCTACCGATACCCAGGCACCACGGGCGGTAATCCCCATTTTTTTGTGGTCGTACCCTTGACTCCCTCCTGAAGCAAAGGCATCACCCAACCAGAACTTGTATTCAGCTGCAATTTCATTGGCAATATCGGAGAAGGTCGCGGTGCCCTTATCGGCTGCTACAACCAGATAGGTATCTTCCTCGTCGTGGCGTACAACCGATTGCGGCGGCACCACTTCACCGTTGATCAAATTATCCGTCACATCCAGCAAGGCGCGAATAAAGGTTTTGTAGCACTCGATGCCTTCTGACATCCATTCATCACGACTCATCCCCTCATGCAGACGTCGCGCGACAAAGCCGCCCTTGGCACCGACTGGCACTATCACAGAGTTTTTAACCTGCTGGGCTTTCACCAGGCCCAATACTTCAGTACGGAAATCCTCGTGTCGGTCCGACCAGCGCAAGCCACCTCGGGCAACCTTGCCACCCCGCAGGTGCACACCTTCAACCCTGGGTGAGTTCACATAAATTTCGAACATGGGTTTAGGCTCAGGGACCATTGGAATATCACGGGGTGCCAACTTAAAGGACAGATAGGGCTTGGGAATGCCTGCCACCGTTTGATAGAAGTTGGTTCTAAGTGTCGCCTGTATCAAAGAAAGGTACTGCCGAATTGCCTGATCTTCGTTAAGACTACTGACATTGTCGAGACCTTGAAGTATTTGCTCCTCCAACGCCTGCTGTTGTTTTACAGATGATTGTTTAGGGTCAAAGCGTGCTGCAAAACATTCCACCAGCAAGCGCGCCAAATCTGAATGATGCCGCAGCGCCAGACTGATGGCCTCCTGACTAATCGGGAATCGCATCTGTTTCATATAACCGGCATAGGCACGCAAGACCGCAACCTGGCGCCAGTTTAACTGGGCAGCCAATACCAGCTTATTGAAGTCATCATTACCCGCACGGCCATACCAGATATTGAGAAAGGCATCCTCAAATACCGACTGCATGGTGTCAGTGGAGATCTGTTGATGGCCGGTGTAACGCAAATTGAAGTCATGCACCCATACACAGTAGTCGTCTACCTCTAGCTGATACGGGTGCTCATCGATAACCCTCAGGCCGAGATTCTCCAGAATGGGCAAGACATCAGACAGGGGTAGCGCTTCTCCTCGATGGTAGAGCTTGAAGTTGAGCTCTTCAGGTTCACGCTCTAACGCCTCATAGAAACTGAGCGCCATACGGTCAACATCATCCAGACCGAGCATGTGCTGAATATCGACAACCGCTGCCCGCGGGGAGAAGTCGGCTCTGTAACCAGCCGAAAAGCCTGTGTGATAATGGTTGTAAGCCCTGATCCCCTGCTCTTCGCCCAGCATCTCGATCAGCGTTTCATACAACTCTTCCTGCCAACTGCTGGCAGCCAATGACGCCTGGCGCTCCAGTTCACGTTCATTAAACTGATCGGCAACCGGTTGGTGATCTGAGCGACGTAACAGGAATTGAGTCCTGGCCAACACGGACTCGGAGAAATAGGTGGTGAACTCTGCCTCATCACAATCCAATGCACGCTGCAGAATGGTTTGAACTTTGACACGAAAATCCGTGCTATAGATTTCTCGTGGGACATACACCAGTGCCGAGATGAAGTGCCCGTAGTAATCACGCCTCAGAAACAATCGAATCTGTCGACGCTCATGGATCTGCTGAATCCCCGTCGCAATGCGATAAAGCTCATCCAGGCTGGATTGAAACAGATCATCGCGGGGATAGATTTCCAGAATCTGCTGGAGTTCCTTCCAGTCGTGCCCCCCTTTGGGCAGCCCTGATCTTTGCATCACCGCCTGGATTTTGTGCCGAACGACCGGAATATCCGTCGATCCATGCAGGTAGACCGCCGACGTGTATAAACCCAGAAACCGTGATTCACCCACCAGCTTTCCTTTCGCATCAAAGCGCTTGATGCTGATGTAGTCAGGGTAGGCTGGACGATGAACTCTGGACTTCACCGATGATTTAGTGAACGACAGCAGCTCAGGCACCAGAGTACACGTTCCAGCATCATCCCCCTGACTGAAGCTATGTTCGCGGGCTCTTTTATTGCCATTTTTTCGCAGCAACCCCAATGCACTTCGGGGTACCAACTCAAGCCGCTGCTGATCACCCTCACCGGTCAGCTTAAATTCATCATATCCCAAAAAAGTAAAATGCTGTTTCAGCCACACAATAAAAGAGCGGGTTTCTTCAACATCGTCTGGATCAAAACCCGGTATTTTGCTCTGATAACACTGCAGGAGCTCATCAGTTTTGCCCAACATTTGATCAAAATCCTGCACGCTGGTTTCTACATCGCGCAAAACTTCTTCTAATCCCCGTTCCAGAGCTTTTAGTTGTTCCGGATCGGTATGCCGATCGACTTCTATTGCCACCACAGATTCACACAGGGCACCAGCCTCCTGGTCACCCGCTGAGCACAAGGCTTCGAACCTTCCCTGTTCATCGCGCTTAACGTGCAACATATTATTCAGGATAGCGTGGATACTCAGTCCTCTGTTATTGAGTTCCATGCGCAAGGAATCGACTATAAATGGCATATCATCCTGAAATACTTCAATGATCGTATGCGTGGACTGCCAGCCATGCCGCTCATAATCAGGATTAAAGACACGTACCTTGATTTCACCCAGAGGGCGTTCCTGCAGGAACTGCCAGGCATTAAGTGTGGCGCCGTAAAGATCATCCAAACGCCATTTGAGCATGTCCGACTCAGCCATATGCGCGAAATACTGACCCGCAAACTCACTCAGTGGCAAAGCACGTTTTTTCGGCAATCGACTAAATATCTTTTCTTTAAGCTGCTGCAGAAAATCGACTTTGCTTTCGGCTGTCTGAGAGGACATACCTACCCTCCTATGGCAAATAAAATTGTCTTGTGCAGCAGTATAGTTAAACAATATGTGAAGTCAGGTGGAAAAACCCATTAGTGAGACAAAGACAGCTGTTTATTTAAATTGATATGTGCACTGCCTTCGCTGATAATGAAGCTGATATATGAATTCATTTATGAGTAGTTGGACGTGTTGATGCGTGCATTTTTCGCACTGCTGCTGATTATTTTTTCGCCAATTCTGTCCGCTCAGGTTTCGGCCACGCTCGATCGTTATTCGATGACTGCTTCAGACACCCTTAACCTGACTCTGGAAGCAGCCAACCAGATACAACAGCGTCCGGATCTGAGCCCCCTGGAACAGGATTTCCGCATACTGGGCAGCCAGCGCATTGTCGTCTCCAGCCATTCGTCAGCGACACGTGACGTCAGTACCCGGTGGCACCTTCAATTGCGGCCGCTTAAAACAGGTACCCTGACCATCCCTCCGCTACGCCTTGGCGACTCCATGAGCGAACCACTGGACGTTAGAGTTACAGGTGCAGTTCTGAGCCGTCCCCAGGCCGACAACCTGTTTATGGACAGCCTGGTCAGCCAGGATCGTGTTTACAGCCACGCCCAGCTCATTTATACCGCTCGTCTGTTTCAACGCACACAGCCCACCGAGTCACTGGAATTCCTACCGCCCAGCATGCCTGGTGCACTGATAGTACGTCTGACAGACCCTCGTACCTATAAAACAGAGCGCGGCGGCGAAAACTGGTTCATACGTGAGCAAACCTTCGCGTTATTTCCATCTGAAACCGGCCTCCATACACTGCTGGGTGCGGAAATACGCTCCGCTGGACCCGCTTTCAACAGCCCTCTTCCGGAACGGTTTGAGATTGAAGTTCTTCCACCCGCCCATCAAAACACCCGTGGCTACTGGTTACCCGCCGAGCAGGTAACGCTGGACGAAAACTGGGACACCGCCGCCTCCCTGCAACCCGGAGAATCGTTCATACGTGAAATCACACTGACGGCACGCGGCCTGCCCGCTGACGCTTTGCCGAGCCTGTTTACGCAACGGAATGATGATTACTTCGCACAGAAAGAAGATATCAGCCTGACGGAAACACAAACGCCGCAGGGCCTGGTCAGCACGCGCACCGAGCGCATCCGCGTCGAGCCACTGGCACCGGGTGTACTTCATCTGCCTGCAATCGATTTGATTTGGTGGAATACTCGCCATGATCAGGCCGATACCAGCACATTGCCAGCACGAGAAGTACGTGTTGATGAGCCGGCCCCTGTGGCTATCCCCGCCGCCGTCAGTGCCAGAGTGCCTGACACTCAGATGTCGCTCGATTTCTGGCCCTGGGTGAGCCTGGGTTTGGGGCTGGCACTTCTGGGCACCAGTACCGGCTGGATCCACAGTACCTTGCAGCTACGTCGTGAACGTAACCGCCATAACAAATACAACCAGCTCGAAGCCCAGCGCCGTGCACAGAAGCTGCTTCTGTCACATCAGCGCGCTGAGCGCAATACCTTTCAGGCGCTGGCGATTGCCTGCCAACAGAATGATGGTGAAACAGCTCGCTCCCGCTTGATCGAATGGGGTCAGAACTTCTGGCCCGAGCATAATATCGACTCGCTGGAAGGGCTTTGCGAAGCCGCACACAGTCAGACGGTGGACTTCCTGATTCTGGACCTGGAGCAGCACCTGCACAGCTCACCTTTCGAGTGGCAGGGTGATTTGCTTTTGGAAGCTGTCGAAAAGCTCAGGCTTAAGCGCTTCCGCAATACCGAGCAAGTTTTGAGCGAAACCAGCGATCCCTTATCGCTGGCTTCTTGATAAGGCTTGCTGGCTAACCTTTCAGGGACGCCTTAAGAGCCGCATCCAAATTTCGATATTTGAACTCATACCCTGCCGAGTTGAGACGCACGGGAACAACCCTCTGCCCCTCAAGAAGAAGCTCGCTCGCCTCTCCTAACAGCAGTGACATCACGAATTCAGGCACGCGAAAAAAGGCCGGTTTTTTAAGCGCCTTACCCAAGGCCTTAGAGAATACCTCATTGGTAACAGGCTCCGGTGCCGTGAGGTTAAAGGGGCCTCTCAGGGAAGGATTATCAAGTAAATACAGGATGGCACCGACCTCATCATCCAGGTGAATCCAGGACATCCATTGGCTCCCCTTGCCGATAGGGCCACCCAATCCCAGCCGAAATGCTGGAAGCATCTTGGCCAGGGCGCCACCACCCGACCCCAACACAATCCCAGTTCTGATCAGACAGACACGTGTAGACCCAGACTCCGCAGCCAACGCCTCCTGTTCCCAGGCATGGCAAAGCTGGTGCGGAAAGCCATTCTCGGTAGCCCCGGTTTCATCCAGCACTTCATCCTGATGAGAACCGTAATAGCCGATAGCAGAACCACTAATCAGCACTAAGGGTGGCTGCTCACTGCTCGCGATCCAGGCAGCCAGCTTGCGCGTCAAATCAATACGACTGCCACGCAGTAACTGCTTACGGCTTTCGCTCCAGCGCTTGTCTACTATCGGCGCCCCAGCAAGATTGACGACGGCATCAACCTTACCACTGACCTGCTCAAGCCTCTCGACCACCATCACACCATTACTCGCAGGCACCTTCACAGGCGTTCGGCTAAGAATCACCACTTGATCCCCTCGCTGTGTAAGCGCCCTGGTTAAGGCCCTGCCAATAAACCCGCTGCCTCCGGTTACCAGTACTCGCATCTTGCCCCCTCCCTGACGGTTTCAGGTAACATTACGCTCATATCGTCGTTACGGATTCACAATTAGAGGTTAGCACAGCATGTTTACAGGTATCGTCCAGGGCAAGGCGCTGGTCAAAGCCCTCACCCGCAAACAGGGACTGGTTCATCTTGAAGTTGAGCTGCCGCTCGAAAACTCTGACCAGCTACAAACAGGCGCCAGCATTGCACTGAATGGCACTTGCCTGACAGTGACCGAGCACAGCGCCCCAAGGGTCAAATTCGATGTGATTGACACCACCTTGGAGCTAACCAATCTTGGCCAGCTTGAAGTGGGCTCTGCGGTTAACTTTGAACGTGCAGCCCGCTTTGGTGATGAAATTGGCGGGCACCTGATGTCTGGCCATATCCTGTGCTG
Source organism: Marinobacterium sp. (assembly GCA_048264005.1). Lineage (GTDB taxonomy): Bacteria > Pseudomonadota > Gammaproteobacteria > Pseudomonadales > Balneatricaceae > Marinobacterium. The sequence continues at coordinate 589,578 of JBLXDP010000001.1, read as the reverse complement.
CGCCGAGGTTCTGGCTGTAGAATACCCGGACGCAAACAATTGCCACATCCACTTCAAAACACCCGAACAGGCAGCACCCTACCTGCTGCCCAAAGGCTTTGCAGGTCTTAATGGCTGTAGCCTGACACTGGCACAGGTTGATGCGGACAGTTTCAGCGTTTCACTCATTCCCGAAACGCTCGAGCGCACCACCTTCGGTCAGCTACAACCAGGTGACAGGGTCAACCTGGAAGTAGACCCGCAAACACAGGCGGTGGTAGACACCGTCAAACGCTATATGGCCAGCCAAGCGTAAAGATCTATTCCTCAGAATTCATATCGATCAGTAGCGCCTTATACAGCTCGCGATACTGGTCGGCCTGATGCTCTCCGAACAAAGGATCTGCATGCTCAGGTATCTGTGCGGCCAGCTCAGTCCAGTCCTGGTCGCTGGCCAACTGCTTCAGCTGCGGGAATATTTTGGCTTCCTCGAAGTCCAGATGCTGTTTTTCAGCCGTGACAAAAGCATCCAGCTGATCCGTGAAGCGATCCATGGGGATCACTGCATCGTTAAGAATCGCATCAATCGATTCAGACAACTGGGTAGATAGCGACTTGAGGTTTTGATGCTCCTGCTCGCACTCCGCAAAACACTCATCGAGTTGCGCATCGCGGCCACGAAAAAAAGCATACATCAGATCTTCATGCGGATGGTGGTGCTGGTCGGCATAATCACCTACATAACTGACAACGTCAGCCATAAGTGAAAAATCAGGGTGAATACCCTCACGCAAGCGCACAACTTTGCGCTGCAGCATGTCCAGCAAATGCGTAAGGTTGATATGGTCCTGGTGCAATTGAGACAAGGTGTTCATCTTGGCACACTCCCGATCACAATGATTACTCTGGTATCACTATAGCTGACTCAGGTGTCTACTTGTTGATACCTGTCAAAGCCCGCTCAGTCAGTGACCATTTCCATCGCTGTCCAGAAGGTCCAGTAACATGCCGAGTTTGTGCTCAATATCTTGCAACAGGTGCTGTCCATGGTCATTGATGACAGGGGCTATACTGTTTTCCAGCTGCACAATGCCATCCTGACTCTGGCGTAGCGCCTGCATCAGATTGCGAGATCGCTTTTTATTACTGTCGGTAAGCTGCTCAATGCGTGAAAGCGTGCGCTGAAGCTGCTGATCCAGTTCAAACAGGCGCTCACTCACACCCAGCATACCCTCACTCAGGGCATGACTGACGCTGCCGACCTGATGTTCCAATTGCTGTACCGCAGTGCGAAAACGGGACAGAAACAGATCCCCTTCCCGTTCCATAAAAATTGCCAGCAACTCCTCGGGCAACATGGCGCGGTTCCGCCCATCTGTACGAATGGCATACTCGCCACGCTGCGTGCAGTAGGGCTTGTTAGGTCCGCTTGGGATTTCAACCCGCAAGACTGGCTTGCCTGCGAGATTCTCGGTAAAGAGGTGTATTTCAAGGTTTGGAATACAGCCGGTGGACTTATTGATCAGCGCAAGACGCGCCTTGTCATCCACTTCACATCCCACAACCTTGCCGCGTTGCACGCCGTCCGTTGTGGTGTATTCATCAATGCCGATCAGAAGAGTACCACCCAGCGGGGCGTTGGCAAAGGCGACCAGATCAGCACTTCTGACCGCCTGGGTTTCGCGTTTAAAATCGACGTTAAGCCCTTCCGGCATATCCAGCAGGTGTCGGGTTCTTTGGCTTAAACGTCGATATTCACGCTGCATGAAGCATTACTCAGCCATAAAGCGCTTCATCAAAAGGATCCAGCGGGTTTTCGAGCTGATCATCAGTACGGCGATAGAGAATACGCCCTTCGAACTTCATGCCCTTGGTGGCAAACCAGCGCTCAGCCGTTTCCTTGCCCTCTTCAGCCTGAGATACACGATACCAGGCAGAGAGAATACGATAGAAATAGAGACCAAACAGACCCGCTGCAGCGCCCAGGAAGAACTCGGATGCCAGTGCAAATACCATCAGCACTACACCCGCTACCCATACACGACTACCACGAGCATCTTTCAGAATTTCATTGGCCGCCAGGCACTGATCATAAAACTTCAGGTAACGACGATAGTTCTGCTGCAAATCGAATTTGTCACTTGAATCAAAAAAGGCGTCCATTGGCATATCCTTAACCAGTTATTATTGCGGGGCCTTCCAGAGGCCCCAATACGGAGTTCTTAGTACACAATTCTTACACTAGGCTTTTGCTGACTACTTCATATACATCAGCAGAAAGCGTATCGGTATCCATCATTCGTTGTAGCTGCTTCTGCATCAGCGCTCCACGCACACTATCATAGCGTTTCCAGCGTGTTAACGGCGTCAACAGACGCGACGCAACCTGCGGATTCTGCTTATCCAAACGCAAGATCCAATCGGCCAGCCAGGCGTAGCCCTCTCCATCTTCACGATGGAAATGTACGCCGTTCTGAGCGCAGAAAGCACCAATCAATGCCCGCAACTTATTTGGGTTACGTGCATCGAAAACCGGATGCTCACTCAGTTCCTGAACACGCTCCAAAGCACCGTCAGTCGGATCCGAAGCCTGTACCGACAACCACTGATTCATCACCAGGGGTTCGTGCTGCCACTGCAGATAAAAACGCTGCAGCAAGTCACTGGCGCTCTCGCGGTGAGCAGAGTGTGCGACCAACGCCAGTGCAGCCTGCTGATCCGTCATATTGTCGCTCTGTTCAAACTGCTGACGCGCAAGCTCAAGCCAGGGCTCGCTGCCTGTTGCCATCAAGTAGGCCAGGGCCAGGTTCTTCAGACTACGGCGCCCGATAGAAGCCGCATCCGGTGAATAGGCCTCTTGCGCGTCGCAACGCTGATAGGCTGCCAGCCATTGCTGCTCAAGTGCCTTGGCCAAAGCATGACGCAGGAATTCGCGCACTTCGTGTATCGCCACCACATCAACAACGTCTGCCAATTCAGCCAGCAACGCCTCGGATGGCAAGCGCAGACATTGCGCCAGCATTGCCGGCTCAAGACTTTCATCCTGCAGCAACAATGCCCAGGACTCGACCAGAGAGTCAGGCATCTCAAGCGGCTTATCCGCCTGCCAATCCCCTATCAGTTTCTGCATCAAGCGCACACAGAAGCGCTGACCGGCATCCCAACGGTTGAAGCCATCGGTGTCATGACGCAACAACATCAGCAACTGCTCGTCGCTGTAATCATAGTCGAGCTTCACCGGGGCCGAGAAAGCTCTTAGCAGCGAAGGAACAGGCTTTTCAGTCAGTCCTGAGAAAACGAACGTTTCCTGCTCTTCACGGATTTCAAGCACACCGGCTTCAAGCTCCTGGCCCTGCGCATCCAGCAAGCCGTAAGACAGAGGCAGGTGATAGGGTTGCTTGTGCTCTTGCCCGGGTGACGGCGGACAACTCTGTGCAACGCTCAGATGATACTCACCCGATGCAGCATCAAAGCGGTCTGACACGTGCAATCGAGGTGTACCGGCCTGAGAATACCAGCGACGGAACTGCGACAGATCACGGCCGGATACATCCTCCATCGCCGCCACGAAGTCATCGGTAGTCACAGCCTGGCCATCATGGCGCTCAAAATAGAGATCACTACCCTGACGGAACAGCTCAGGGCCCAGCAGGCTATGCAGCATACGAACCACTTCTGAACCCTTCTCGTAGACGGTCAGGGTGTAGAAGTTGGAAATTTCGATAAAGGATTCAGGCCGAACAGGATGCGCCATAGGACCCGCATCCTCGGCGAACTGTGCTGTTCTCAGAATGGATACATCTTCAATACGCTTTACCGTACGAGAGTTCATGTCTGCAGAGAACTCGGCATCACGAAATACAGTGAAGCCTTCCTTCAAGCTCAACTGGAACCAGTCACGACAGGTCACACGGTTACCGGACCAGTTGTGGAAGTACTCGTGAGCAACTACACCTTCAACACGCTGGAAACCACCATCTGTAGTGGTTTTGGGATGCGCCAGGACACAGGAGGTATTGAAAACATTAAGGCCCTTGTTTTCCATCGCACCCATGTTGAAGAAGTCCACCGCGACAATCATGTAGATATCGAGATCGTACTCGCGACCATACACTTCCTCATCCCAACGCATGGCGTTCTTGAGCGAAGTCATCGCATATTCAAGCTTGTCCAGGTCCTTGCGCTCAGCGTAGATACGTAGCGCCACCTCTCGACCTGAACAGGTCGTAAAGCTATCTTCAAGCAGCGCCAGGTCACCGGCAACCAACGCAAACAGATAAGCTGGCTTGGGCCAGGGATCTTCCCAGCAAACCCAGTGGCGCCCATCTGCTGCCTCGCCACTTGAGACAGGGTTGCCGTTGGAGAGCAGAACCGGATAGCGCGATTTGTCCGCCGTCAGTGTAGTACGGAACACAGACATAACATCGGGACGATCCGGGAAAAAAGTAATGCGACGGAAGCCTTCCGCTTCACATTGAGTACAGAACATGCCATCGGACTTGTACAAGCCTTCCAGCGCCGTATTTTCCTGAGGCAACAAACGGGTCACACACTCGAGTACAAAGCTGTCCGGTACATTGGCAATGCGCAGCATACCCGCGTCACGGGTGAAGTCCTTGGCCTCAAGCACCTGGTTATCAATGCTCAGGCGCAGCAGCTCCATGCCATCGTCACCATGTAACTCAAGCGGTTGGGCTTTACCATTTACATCCGGGTTAGCCTGAATGGTCAGACGTGCCCGCACCAGCGTTTGCTCTTCTTCCAGTTCAAAATTGAGCTCGGTATGCGTCACCAACCAGGCGGGGGGACGGTAGTCTTCCAGATAAATGGCTTGCGGCTGCTGTGCAGACATGAAAGCTCCAAACTTAAAAACTGAGTTCGACGTTGTAGGCAGCGAATTTACGAATATTGATCACACCGGTATCCAGAATCAAATACTGCCCTTTGACCCCTTCAAGTATGCCTTCAACGACCGGATTTTTGTCCAGATTATGCGTACCAACCTTGGTGGGATACTGCTCAACCGGGTAATTGATATCAACCACCTCAGCATCCAGTTCACGAATGGCATCCACACCATACTGCTGTCGCAGGCTATCAAGCTGCAGTGCACACAGGGATAAGAGGCGATCACGCTCGGCCTTAAGGTCCAGCGGTTCAACCTGCCCTTTGAGCATGGTGCGCCAATTGGTCTTGTCACTGACATGAGCCGCAATGATTTGTTCAATCAATCCCGAATGCAATCGCGTATCCACTTCCAGAATTGGCAAGGCCTGAATAGCGCCCTGATCCATCCATCGCGTAGGGACCTGCTCACCACGGGTAATACCCACTTTGATGCCTGATGAATTGGCCAGGTAAACCACATGAGGCTGGAAACAGTGACGCTCACCCCAGGAAGGATCACGGCAAGTGCCCTCGTGATAATGACACTTTTCCGGTTTGACGATGCAGGAATCGCACTGAGGCAAGCGAGCAAAGCAGGGGTAACAAAAGCCCTGATTGAAACTCTTTCGGGTCTTGCGACCACAATGCTGACAATGAATTTCGCCCGTATATTCAAGGCGAATCGGCTGGCCGATAAGGGGTTTGAGATCAACCAACTCCGCATCGAGGGGAAGCTGGTAGTGAACGGGGCTTTCCAGCTGAGTTACCATTTTGCGCAAATGGCCACTGGCCCGCAGTTCGAGTTCAGCCATCAGTCAAAATCTTCAATGTCTCAGGTTGCAGGGGGTCAGAGCCATGCTGACGGCCATCGGGACGCGTTCGATCAATGAAGCCAACGCGCTCCTGATCGGCAACCTGATGGCGGTGTTCGTAGGCGATAACCGCACGCAAACTGGTCTCACGCTGCTGCTGCGACAAGCGCTCACCATTGGGCCATTTGCCCAGTTCAACCGCACGACGCAAGGACTGATAAACCTCAGGCGTCATTGCTTCAATCATTTTTTCAAATGTCATGCCACTCTCCGCTTTCCACGGCGCTCATTCTATCATAGTGAAGATCGGTATCGCTGCAGACGACGACCCACTGGCACCCATAAAAGCCCTGCAACCAATCCCACAAGATGGGCGGTATTGGCAATAGCGCCAAAGCCGACACTCTCCAGCATGCCCGTGTAACCCAAAGCAACCCAGAACAGCATAAAGCCCATCAGAGCCGGAGGTAATCCAAAACCAGGTTTCAACTTATTCCGATCCCACAACCAGCTGTAGGCGATTAAAGCAAAGACAACACCCGACATGCCACCAAAGACCGGCCCTGTATGCCAATACTGAGCCAGATTTGACAAAAAGCCGCTGAAAACCACCAACCCCAGCAAAGATAAGCGGCCCTGCATGGCTTCCATACGCCCCCCGACCATCCAGACCCAAAGGAGGTTAAACAGGATATGCATCAGGCTGAAGTGCATGAAAATTGGTGTCCAAAAACGCCACCACTGGCCTGAGCCAAACACATCAGCAAGGGAAGAATAATGCAGCGCACCAGAAGCCACCGAGAAAGGCGCAAAGCTGAATAGAGCGACCGACTCCAGGTCTTTGCCAAAACCAATCAATATGCTGATGGCAAAGCTGACAAGAATCAGTGAAAGCGTCAGCGGCAATTTGCGCAAAGGCGGAGCCGGAGACATTCTTCGACGAGGAGCGGCCCTCAGGTGAACTGACTCAAGACTTTCGCCCGCCACCCAACGCGCAAACAACTGCTGCACCGGCTCGGCATCAGCCGAGTTCTGCAGCCAAACAACCTGAAAATGTTCATTTTCAACGACACGATGACTGATACCACTGCGCCAGAGACAGGCAGTAAACTCACTGAGATCCTTACCAAGCGGGACCTCCAGCACCGGAATCACGATGCACCCACCTCGGGGTCAACCAGATGAACTTCCCGAGCCACATCAACCCAGACAAATTTCTCCGGCAGCACTGTTTTTTCGTCATCCAGACGATAGGCCACCAACTTGCCAAATTTAACCGCGCTGTAATCAAGGCAGGCAATATTGTTTGTTATGGGGCTGGGAGTACCCTCTCGCCAATAGTGGCCGATAAACAATTTTTTCTCGTCAGGTCCGTAGTACGACAGATCCTGGCGCTGTTCATCAGTAATTGGAAGGCGAGCCAGATGTGCAGGCAGGGGGTCCGGTTGGAAAACCACGTCTACTAAATACTGAGGATCGGGCATCCAGAACTTGGTACGGAAGAAATGACGACGAAAACCGTCCTTGCTCACCATCACTTCATTATTGGGCAGTCGAAGGTGGGTGCCACGCAGCAGCCGATCCATCACTTCCCATTCAAAGCTCCCATCCTTGGCCGAGCGTTCGAGGAAAGTCCGGTCAATACGGTTCCCCCCCATGCGCCGTTTAAACTCATCAATCAATTCAGTGTGCCAACAGGCATGCACGACCCGAAAGTGCTCGAATTCAAGAAACAGCGGCAATTGCAGGAACCATTCCATGTACTCTTGCTGCTCGTCACCGTAGGGGGAAAGTTGTTCCAGTGTCTGCTGCAAGATGCGGGTATGCCGAGGGGTATGCTGACGCAAATACTCGCCAGGACGCTCGGGGTCTGACGTCATGTAACAAAGATAGTTGTATTCATGATTGCCCATGACGATCTGAGCATGCCCTCCATCAACCATGTCGCGCACAATTTGCAAGGCTTCACGGATGTGAGGGCCGCGGTCGATGATATCGCCAATAAATACCACTTTACGCTGCGGGTGCTGATACACACCGTTTATTTGTCGATATCCCATACGGGCCAGCAGCATTCTCAGACTGAGTGCACAGCCGTGAACATCGCCAATTAGATCGTATCCCTGGTATGCCACGCCTTACCCCTGCTCTCCAAACTTGGTACCCCACCCCAATTTCTCACGACAGGTACGATAAAAATCGTAGTCTCGCGGATGCAGCAGCTTGAGCTTATGTGCATGCTTGCGAATCGTAATGCTGTCTCCTGGCGTCAGGCTCTGGTTCACCTGTCCATCACAGGAAATAACCGGGTAGGTTTTGTTCTCCTCGCTGATCACGATTTTGAGCTCACTATTACCATCAACCACGATCGGGCGACTGGACAGGGTATGCGGAAACATGGGAACCAACACCAGCGCGTCGAGCTTGGGATGCATGATCGGGCCACCACCGGACAGTGCGTAGGCTGTTGAACCTGTAGGCGTGGACACAATCAGTCCATCCGACTTCTGGGTATAGACAAACTGACCTTCAATGTAGAGCTCAAATTGAATCATACGTGTTGCCTTACCGGGATGGACCACGCAATCATTCAACCCCGTCATCTCACCAATAGGCTCACCATCACGCTTTACTTCAACATCCAGCAAGAAGCGGGTATCAACAGTGTATTGACCGGACAGCACTTCAACCAGCTTGTCTTCAAAATCATGCGGCGGGATATCGGTCAAGAAGCCCAGATTGCCTCGGTTAATACCCAGCACTGGAATTTTGCTCTTTGCCAGCGAACGTGCGGCACCCAATAAACTGCCATCACCACCGACAACAATGGCCAGGTCGCAGATTTCACCCATCAACTTCTGCTGACACACCTGCTGACCATGCCCAGGCATCACCTCCGCGATCGCCTGATCCAGAATCACGTTCAAACCCCGATCATCCAGAAAGCGTATCAGGTCTTTCAGGGTATCGATGACTGCCTTGCTGCCCAAACGCCCGATCAAGCCAATATTGCGAAAGTTATCCATGCCCGCGTGCACTCTCCGATTACTGATGTGTTAACGCATTATAAAGCCAAAGGCCCAACAAATTCAGAGGCCATTAACTCCAGCTGCTCGGTAAAACCTCGATTACCCTGGAGTCCACCGGTATGCAGCATGAGGATACGACTATGCGGATTTATCTGGCGCTGCACAATCCTTCTTTGGAGTGCCCACAAAGCTTTAGCCGTATAAACAGGATCCAGCTCAAGGTCTGCTGTTGTATTGATTGCTCGCATCAAAGCCGATATTTCACGAGGAATACGTGCATAGCCACCACCATGCGCAGTCGTATCCAGCGACCAACGACACCTGACCTCAGCTCCCGCCTGCTGCAACAGTGCGTGCACATCATGACTCAACCAATCGCCAGCCTTGAGAACAGGCACGCCGACAACCTCAACACCCTCAGGCGCTGCTGACAAAACACCCGCAAGGGTCCCACCCGTTCCTACAGGAAGAAAAATTGTGTCATAGGTATGGGAGCTGAACACCGGGTGCTGCCAGATTTCTGCCACTGATGCCACAGCATCTGCCTGACTTCCACCTTCAGGCACAATCAGCACATCGCCGAACTTCTCCAACAATGATGCCTGAAACACCGCATCCTGACGCTGTCGATATTCAGCACGCGATACGAAGTGCAGCTGCATCCCCCAACGACGGGCATCAGTAAGCATGGAGTTTTCACCATACTCGGGCTCACCCCGAATAATACCCAGCGTAGGGATCGAGAAATGCGCACCGGCGAATGCCAGCGCATGGATATGATTAGACCAGGCGCCACCAAAGCTGAGAATCGGCAACCCCGTCGCCCTGGCTTTCTGTATGGCAGGCTTTAGCTTGAACCACTTGTTACCACTGACCTGAGAATGGATACAATCAAGCCGCATTACATCCACTTGCACACGCCTGCTCAATGTTAGCGGCGTGATGAGCGACTGAACCGGGACACGATTCAAATCCCCATCCAACTCCCTTTCGAAGTCTCGCTCATAGCTCACGGACATCCAAACTCTCCACCAGAATCAACATACCGAAACAGCATGAACACGACGTAAGAGAATTCTATCAGCTTGAGTTAGCCAACATCGACCGAATTAATCAGAGACAGCAAGACTATAAGAAAAGTGGAAATGACTGATTTAAGAAAGCAAGGAAACAGAAGAGCCATACGTTGACAAAAGTAACGTCTGAGTCAAGAAAGCCAAGAATTTAGCTTAAGAAGTGGCGGAACGGACGGGACTCGAACCCGCGACCCCCTGCGTGACAGGCAGGTATTCTAACCAACTGAACTACCGCTCCGCGTTTTGGTGGGCGAAGAGGGGTTCGAACCCCCGACCCTCTGCTTGTAAGGCAGATGCTCTCCCAACTGAGCTATTCGCCCAAAACGCTGGCTTATTTACAACTTCATCAGCACTTCGATGAAGAGGTGGCGGAATTCTCGGGACTTAGCGACCCTAGATTCCAATGAAAGCTGACAGGCAGGTATTCCAACCTTTCATCTCTCAGTAGTGGCGGAATGGACGGGACTCGAACCCGCGACCCCCTGCGTGACAGGCAGGTATTCTAACCAACTGAACTACCACTCCGTTTTGGTGGGCGAAGAGGGGTTCGAACCCCCGACCCTCTGCTTGTAAGGCAGATGCTCTCCCAACTGAGCTATTCGCCCAAAACGCTGGCTTATTTACAACTTCATCAGCACTTCGATGAAGAGGTGGCGGAATTCTCGGGACTTAGCGACCCTAGATTCCAATGAAAGCTGACAGGCAGGTATTCCAACCTTTCATCTCTCAGTAGTGGCGGAATGGACGGGACTCGAACCCGCGACCCCCTGCGTGACAGGCAGGTATTCTAACCAACTGAACTACCACTCCGTTTTGGTGGGCGAAGAGGGGTTCGAACCCCCGACCCTCTGCTTGTAAGGCAGATGCTCTCCCAACTGAGCTATTCGCCCAAAACGCTGGCTTATTTACAACTTCATCAGCACTTCGATGAAGAGGTGGCGGAATTCTCGGGACTTAGCGACCCTAGATTCCAATGAAAGCTGACAGGCAGGTATTCCAACCTTTCATCTCTCAGTAGTGGCGGAATGGACGGGACTCGAACCCGCGACCCCCTGCGTGACAGGCAGGTATTCTAACCAACTGAACTACCACTCCACTTTTCCAATCCCGTGGACACTTTGTTGTAACAAGTACCCCGTGAATGAGGGGCGCATTTTAAGGAGTTTCAAAAAGTTGTCAATCACTTAATTTAAAAAAATTTCGTTTTATTTCAGCACCGTACAAAGATTAACCAAGCCAACACAATGACTTGCGGCCATTCGACACTTGAGCGAGAGTTTAGTCTAAGTAAGCAATTGAACAAATGGATAGCCATGACTCCTACAGAGAGCGCCCTCGACCAGCTAATGGACAGTTTCATTTCGAACTGCGAACACGGCAGCTACCCCCTCACACCCTATGATCCTGAATGGCCCAGCCCCTGCTACAGACACGAGGCCAAAGCTGGCACCGAAGTGAGTTGGCAGCCCGTTCGTGCAACCGAACAGTCCGACATGTTTGAGCGTCTAAGTGAGGCGCTGGAAGAAGATCTGCACCCCGATCTTGCAGCCTATTACAGCCGATACTGGTCCGATCCTCTCCTTTGCAGCCTGCCGGATGGTCGCCAGGTTAGCCTTCTATTTGCCTGGAATGTTGAAGATTTGGAGCGTTTACGCGGCAATCTGGTAGGCCACGCTTTAAGCAAGCGGAAGCAAAAGCGCCCCTTGACCCTGTTCATTGGTGTATTGGAGCCTGACAGTAACGACATGGTCAGCCTCAATAATCAGGACGGAAGTATCTGGCTGGAGAAGCCCGGAAGATTACCTCACGAACAACTGGGACATGACCTGGCCAGCTTCCTGAACGAGCTCACTCCCGCTTCCACTATTTGACCAACCCCATCGCCATTCTGCCTTAAAGTCACGGAATGGCGCCCCTCCCTATTCCGGCATCAGCTTCAATGTCGATACAGCTTAGCCCACACTGAACGCCAACAGCCGGCTGATCTGACACAAGGGCCGCCCGGATTGCACCCGCAGCTCATTGAAAGCGTCCTGCACACGTTTTAAATCGCGCTGTGCAGTCGGCTTCTTATCGACTACGCCCTGCGCTTTGAGGGCAACAACGACATCATCGGTCAACATGAAGGTATCCTTGCCCAGCATACGCAAAAAGTAGGCACCGGAATTACCGCCCAATTGCTTGCCACGTTTTTTGAGTAGTGCCCACAGCCCAATGATGTCGTCTTCCGGCCAGTCTGCGATCATGCGTGACACACTGCCATACTCAAGGGAGAGATCGACCATCATGACCGCATTTTCTCGGGTCGATTTTATCTTGCCAAAGTGACGGATAATGCGTTCGTTATGCATGAGCTCTTCCAGCTTTTCATCACTCATCTCCTGCACAGCTTCAGGATTGAAGTGATAAAAGGCTTCTTCAAATGCTGGCCACTTGGCGTCCACGAGCGAGTGCTTAAGGCCTGCACGAAAGATTCGTCGCATCATCACCGAAAAGATTCGGTCATCCGGTATAGCGACCAACTCCTGTGCCGACAATGGTGCCGCACCCAACAATTCATCCAGCGAATTTTCCGGATGAAAACTCAGTGCCTGCTCACAAAGCTCCTGCCATTTCTTCACACTCATTCCTCCTGATCCTGACTCTCTGAAACGCCTCCATAGCCCCAGCGCAGCAACCGCTCTGGATTGTACGCTCCAAGGCATGCGCGTATGATTGGGCACTTTCATTTTGCTGTCCAGTACGCCGCGCTCGCCCACGTACCAACCGTTCGACGCGCCTGGAGCTCAGGAACGAGAAGATGTCTGTTATTCGCAAATCGAACAAACTGATCAATGTCTGCTACGACATTCGTGGCCCGGTACTTCAGGAAGCCAAGCGACTGGAAGAGGAAGGCCATCGCATCCTCAAATTGAATATCGGCAACCCGGCTCCCTGGGGATTCGAAGCACCTGAAGAAATTGTTCAGGATGTCATCCTCAACCTGCCCGCCTCTCAGGGCTACTGCGACTCCAAAGGCCTGTTCTCAGCCCGCAAGGCCGTCATGCAGGAGTGCCAGCGCAAAAACATCCGTAATGTCGGTATCGAGGACATCTACATCGGTAACGGTGTATCCGAGTTGATCGTGATGGCGATGCAGGGCTTGCTGAACGACAACGACGAGATGCTGATTCCAGCACCGGATTATCCGCTTTGGACGGCAGCGGTGAGTCTGGCGGGCGGCAACCCTGTACATTACATCTGCGACGAGCAGCAGGACTGGTTCCCGGATATTGATGATATTCGCAGCAAAATCACGCCCAGCACCCGTGGCATCGTCATCATTAACCCGAACAACCCCACCGGCGCACTCTACCCAGAGTCTTTGCTGCTGGAGATTTTGGAAGTCGCTCGCGAGCACAAGCTGATTGTGTTTGCCGATGAAATCTACGACAAGATTCTGTATGACGAAGCACAGCACACCTCCCTCGCCTCTCTGGCCGATGACGTGCTTTGCATCACTTTTAACGGCCTATCCAAAACCTATCGTGCAGCCGGCTTCCGCTCTGGCTGGATGATCATTAGCGGCCCCAAACACAAGGCACGTGATTTGATCGAAGGCTATGAAATGCTCTCGAACATGCGCCTGTGCTCAAACGTGCCCTCCCAACATGCAATTCAGACCGCATTGGGTGGCTATCAGAGTATTAATGAGCTGATTGTTCCCGGTGGCCGTCTACATGAACAGCGAACGCTGGCGTGGGAAATGCTGAACGACATTCCTGGCGTGTCCTGCGTGAAACCCAAGGGCGCCATGTACCTGTTCCCGAAACTGGATCCGGCCCGTTACCCGATTCGTAACGACGAGAAGTTCGCGCTGGACCTGTTGCAACAACAGAAAGTCCTGATCGTTCAAGGCAGCGGTTTCAACTATCCGGATACCCAGCATTTCCGCCTGGTATTCCTGCCGTCAAAAGAGCTTCTGAGCGACGCAATCGAGCGTATTGCCAACTTCCTGCGTACCTACGAGCAGTAACACCCGCATCAAGACCATGACAGCCCCAAATTTGCAGGGGCTGTCAGCAAAATGTCACCGCTATGACATATACTCAAAGTCGGACACACCCACCGACAGAGAGTCAGCATGTTTATCAAAATCAAGAAAAACCAGGGTATCCAGATGGAACATAACGGTCTGGAGAAACGCCGCCTTGTTCCTGTTACATCCAACTTTCTGCTCAACCTGGATCAGGTTGCCGAAATTTCCTTCTACACCATCAAGGAACGCAAAACGCGCTTTGACCTGGAAGGTCATGAGTTCGAACTGCCACTGCAGAGTCGAGTCATCCACCTGCAGATGAGCTATCTCTACGCCACGATCAAGGAAACCATTAATGGCAACAAGGGACGGTTGGTCGAGCGTCAGTACTACAAACTCTACTTTGCCCCGGAAAATGTGGATGCCTACGAGGAGCTGCGCAATTTGATTGAGCAGCACGTCGGTAATGTTTAATCAGGGACTCCGAAAGGCGTAGCACCGGACTGGGCAGCCTCAATGGCAGCGATAAGATGTTCCACATCCGGCAAGGCGCGATGGCGACGGAATTGAGCACGGGAAATGAGCTGATACTGAATGTGCTCCTCACCGCTCAATACCGTCTCCAGACCCTTTAATTCAAATGACGGACGGGCCCCTGCCGCATCAAACAGTCGCTTAAGCCAAAAGCTGTCGTATTCAAGCGCATCACTGAGCACATCACGCCCTCTCAGAGCTTCATTAAGCCGCTCAGCCGCCGCTTTGGCACTGATCCCCTCCTGTTTGAGAGTGGAACGCGTTATGCAGTGCAGCTCACTGGCAAACTCATCCCAGAACGTCCAGCCAGAAACCGATGCAGGGTCTATCAGGAAAGAGTCAAACTCGCCTGTTTCGGAACACTTCCAGGCAACTTCAATGGGGTAAGAATCCCGCGCCAAGCCGCTGGCTTCCAGGTCAATACAGATCAACTTACCTTACTCCTGTCGCTGATATACAAATACCTTGAGCCCACCCGACGCCTCCACATCAGGGAAATCATCACCGGCACCTAAATAGTCTAGCAGTCTAAAGGCCGGCACTTCTTCTTTCATCAAGGCTTCAACAAAGTTACGCGTCTCAAGCGGGTCATTGTGGCACAGCAACACATGCGCACCCGGCTGTGTCAGCTCGGGCAAGCGCTTGAGCACTTTGAGGTAGTCCTTTTCGGCCACAAAGCTGCCCGGTTGAAAGCTGGGAGGATCAACAATAACGAGATCATAAGGCCCAAGCTTACGCAGCTTACCCCAGGACTTGAGCAGATTAACCGCCAGATAACGGACGTCAATACCATCCAAATCATTAAGGCGATGATTCTCCCGCCCACGAGAGAGCGAACGTGAACTCATATCCACATTGACCACAGAATCAGCGCCACCGGCCGCTGCCGCCACCGAAAAAGCACAGGTATACGCGAACAGGTTCAACACCTTTGCACCTTTTGCGTGCTCTCGCACCCAGCTGCGCCCGCGGCGCATATCCAGAAACAGCCCCGAGTTCTGCCAGGCAAGGCTATTTACCCCGTACTTCAGCCCAGACTCGATTACACTGTGCTTTTCCGGGATCTCCCCCCAAAGCAATTGCAACGCCGTTTCATCCTGACGACTGCGCGGTTGCCACACCACGGCTTCAACCTGTGACTGCTGACGCAGCCAGTCCAGCAGAGGCTGAATACTCTCCGGGGTTTCGGGCTGATAAGCACGAATCACCACCACCGGCGGCAGCCAGTCCACTACTAACCATTCATAGCCGGGAAAGCAGGATCCACGGCCATGAAACAGTCGACGAACCTCACCCTGCGCCTGTGCAAGCTGCTGTTCAGCCCATTCGATGACCTTTTGCATCTACTTCCCCTACATAAAAAAGCGGGCAGTATACCTATTGGCTATTATCTGAACCATGTAGATTGAAACTTTCATCCAATGCCCATATCTAATCAGCAACATCAAACAAAGGAACGATGAACCACCATGATGCGAATCATCCTCTTTCTGGCCACGAACATGGCTGTCCTGCTGGTCGCCAGTGTCACCCTGAATATTCTGGGTGTAGAACACTACCTCAGCGGCAGTGGCCTTAACCTGACTTCACTGCTGATTTTCTGTGCGGTGTTCGGCTTTGCCGGCTCCATCATTTCACTACTGATGTCGAAATGGATGGCCAAGCGCTCAACTGGTACTCAGCTGATCACTCAGCCGCGCTCCGAAGAGGAACGCTGGTTGCTGGAAACCGTGGCCGACCTGTCTGAAAAAGCCGGCATCAAAATGCCGGAAGTAGGCGTTTTCCCTGCACAGCAGGCTAACGCCTTTGCTACCGGCTGGAACCGCAACGATGCACTGGTTGCTGTAAGTGCAGGCTTGATGCAACGTTTCCGCCCGGAAGAAATTCGCGCCGTGCTGGCCCACGAGATTGGCCACGTCGCTAACGGTGATATGGTGACGCTGGCATTGGTCCAGGGCGTGGTGAACACTTTCGTGATGTTCTTTGCCCGTATTGCCGGTTATGCCGTTGACTCTTTCCTGCGTCGAGATGAGCAGGGTGAAGGCGGCGTCGGCATCGGCTTCTACGTCACTACGTTCATCTTTGAAATCATCTTTGGCATCCTGGCTTCTACAATCGTGGCCTGGTTCTCACGCCGCCGCGAATACCGTGCGGATGAGGCCGGTGCGACACTGGCAAGCCCGCACGCCATGATCGGCGCTCTGCAGCGACTGAAAGCAGAATCAGGCATTCCGGACCAGATGCCGAGCCAGATGACGGCTTTTGGTATCAACAGCCACCTGAAACAGGGTCTGATGGCTTTGTTCGCCAGCCACCCTCCGCTGGATGACCGTATTGCAGCGCTGAAACAGCGCTAATACCTCGATACAAAACAGGGCGCCAAGCGCCCTGTTTTTTTACCTGTACGTTTAGCCGCGCCCCACTCTGTAGAGCACTGCATCGCGATAGCCAGTATTGACCGGTACCAATCCACTGAATTCCTGATCCAGCACTGGATCCCCGGAATCCACAATCAAGGGACGCCCTTCAAGTGCGTTCAATTTGGTCCGCGTAGCAACCAGATAGAGATTTTCACGCCCTACACGCCTCAGCAGCTCAGGACTCAACTGCTGATTACCACGCCCAATGATGTGCCCCTGACCGCCAATCAAAGTGATGACAATCCGAGTCGGCCTACCCTCGGTCAGTTCAAGCAATTCTGCCGCCGTACAATCAGAAGCGACCAGCTCACCATCATGAATGATATCTACGCCCAACAGGCTATTTTCAAGCCCCAACTCGTCCATGATCGCAGACACGGTAGAACCTGATCCCATCAGGTAGTAGAGATCCGGCTCCATCTGTTCGACAAAGCCAGCGGCAATCTCATCCAGCACCAGCGCCTCTTCCTCACGATTGCTGGCGTTTTTCACATGCTGAATATACTGATGCTCGGCAGGGACACACATCTCGCCGAAGAAACGTGCGCTAACCCGGCCCTGGCGATAGGCATCTTCGTCCAGATCACGTACTTCCTCATTTGCCAGCGACACCAGCTCACCACGCACCAGCAGGGACAATAGCTCACCCGCAGCCTGAGGTGTCAGCGCATAGACACCTGAATGAATCTTCACACCCGCCGGCACACCCAATACAGGAATGCTGTCTTCAACCGCTTCACAGATATTGCGCGCGGTGCCATCACCTCCCGCAAAGAGGATCAAATCGACACCTGCCTGTTTAAGGGTGCGAGCCGCTTCCATGGTATCCCGCGCGGTACTTGGCTCAGATACAGGACTCCCCAATACCTCGGTGGCAAAACCCAGTTCGCGGGCGATGGACTCACCCATAGCGCCACCCCAGGTCTTGATACACACATCCATACCCCGGAGTTGCTCCAGGGCAGTGCGTGTTCGGCTCTCAGCACGAGGCTGAGCACCTAGCGCCAATGCCTGTGCAGCAACCTCAGCGCCATCGCTGCCTTTAAGCGCGACACTGCCCCCCAGGCCTGCAAAAGGGTTAATGATCAGACCTAACCGAAAACTCATTTATCTTTACGCTCCAGCAAACCTGCATTCAATAACTGTTGTTCATAGACAAAACCCGCCAGCACCAGACGAGTTTCTTCTTCCAGATCAACGAACTCCACCCCCTGACTGAACACAGGGACAGGGCCAGATTCGAGCTGTTGCAGGTTTTGTACACGAGCAGGCAGCAGTAGCAGGTGATCCATGCCAGCGACACTCACCCTCAACGTCAGATAGATCTGCTCATGGGGCTGTGCCAAAGGCCTGGATGATTCCAGATTGGCACCATGCAAGGTGATATCACGTGCGATAGCCGAGACAGCCGAGCCGCCCAACGACAACTCGTCCTGCTCGACTCGCACACTCAAATTGATCGGGATGCGGGTTTCCTGCCGCAAACGGCGGCACTCGATATGCGCGGGATACTCAAGATGCCAATAGCCAAAGGGACGGGTTTGCGCCTGCAACAGACGTGTTTCGAAGGTACATAGATAGTTGCCAGACATCATCCGCGCGGTCATGCGGGTGCCTTCATGAACGACAGCACCACCCGCTGCCAGCTTGGGCGCTGAAACCAACAGACTACTGGGTTCGCGGTAACCCAAGAGCCGCGAGGACAACTTCTGATTGGGCGCCCGCACATCAAGCCGTATGGACTCCCCCACCGCTGGCGCCAATTCCGCCAGACTGGTCATCTCACCCCCGAGTATTCGGGACAGATTAGTCATCATTCCCCCAACGACAGCCAAACCCCAGCGCAGCAAACTGCTGCGCCTGCTCAGGCTCAAGCTCTCCTGACAAATTCAAGGTACCGAACTCCCGTCGCTCTGGATAGAAACGACGCAAACGATCAAAACCCTGTCGAATTTCCGCATTTCCTGCCTTCAGCATGGCCCTGAATGCACGATCATCCCGATAAATATCATAGACGGCCCTGACCGGGGCCAACAGGTTTTCTGGCGCATAAAGCTGCATCGACGAAACAGGGGCCTCAGGCAATACTGTCTTAAGTGGCATTTCAGCATCTATTCCCAGATGCTGACACAATGCCTGATACAGCATCCAAGTTCCACGAATCTTGCCATCGAGGGCATAGCCAGCAATGTGCGGTGTTGCAATACGACAGTAGGCAGCGAGCTCCGCATCCACCCAGGGCTCCTCCTCCCACACATCCAGAATAAGGCTCATCTGTGGCCGGGTCTTGACCAGTGCCAGCAAGGCCTTGTTATCGATGACGGGTCCACGCCCCGCATTGAGCAACACTACCTCCGGCTTGAGCAAAGCCATGTTGGTTTCGTTCAGGAGATGCTGTGTTGGCCAATCGCCGTCGCGGATCAAAGGCGTGTGCAGGCAAATGATGTCCGCATCGGTTAATACCTGCTCCAGAGAAACGAATGACTCCGAGTCGGCTTCAGCTTCTGCGCGTGGCGGATCACAGAGCAGCAACCGAACACCCAGCTTTTCCAAGCGAGCCTGCAAACGTCGCCCCACATTACCGACACCCACAATACCAAGCGTTTTGATTTGAAGATCAAACCCTTGATCCTGAGCGGTATGTAAGAGTGCGGCCAGCACATAATCAACGACCGAATCTGCATTGCAGCCAGGTGCACTGCTGAAACCTATACCTTGCTGTGCGAGCCAAGCTTGATCCACATGGTCAGTACCAATGGTCGCAGTGCCCACAAAACGCACCGAGCTACCGGCCAACAGTTCGGCATTTACTTTGGAAACCGACCGCACCAGCAGTACATCAGCGTCCCGAACCTGCTCAGGAGACAGGGTTCGCCCCGGGCATACAATCAGGTCACCAAAACGCGCAAAAAGCGGCTCCAGCGCAGGGATATTCTCGTCAGCGACAATTGTCAGAGGCAAATCAGTCAAAAGCAGTCCTTATTTGCGGTCAGGGCTTTACAAACGCCCGGGTTTCAGGCTCAATCACGCGCCTCCATTATAAAGATATACTCCCTCCGGGTCATTGAACGGTAAAGCTTCCTTGGTTGTGCGCTGGCAAAAAAATCAGAACTTCCTAGTTGTCAGGATCTATCGCGATCTTGTCGGCGACTGGGTGGTCAGCGAATGCTGGGGCAGCCCCGATGACAGCGGCGATTGCCGTCATACCCTTGTCGCATCTTATGCCGACGCACTGGAACGTTTGCGCGATATTGGCCGTGAGCAGCGCCAACGCGGATTCCGTCGTCAGCAGGTTCGCGAAGAACAACTTGGTTTCGATTTCAACTAATTTTCTCGCCTTTCAGGCTTGGCACCTCTGCATCCTCCCCTTATAGTCGTTTACCCTAATTGGACGAAACCGATACACGCGGCAAGGCCAGAACTACTATTTGTTGTCGCGTTGGCTGGAGAGACTATGAGTACGTTTGATTTTGCACAGATGCCCGATGCCAATGGATTCTTTGGTGAATATGGTGGTCAGCTGATCCCGCCTGAGCTCAAGCAGGTGATGGATGAGATCAACCAGGCCTACGAAGAAATCCGCCAGATGCCCGAGTTTCAGGATGAACTGAACGCTCTGTTTGCTGACTATGTCGGTCGTCCCAGCCCCATTTTTTATGCCCGACGCCTGAGCGAACAACTCGGTGGCGCCCGCATCTTCGTCAAACGTGAAGACCTGAACCACACCGGCGCTCACAAGATCAACCACTGCCTGGGTGAGGCTCTGCTGGCCAAATACATGGGCAAAACCAAAGTGATCGCGGAAACCGGCGCCGGACAGCACGGCGTTGCCCTGGCAACCGCTTGCGCACTGGTCGGTATCCCCTGTGAGATTCACATGGGACAGGTCGACATAGAGAAAGAACATCCGAACGTCGTCAAAATGAAGATTCTGGGCTGCAAGCTGGTGCCTGTGACGCGCGGCACTGCCACCCTGAAAGACGCTGTAGACAGTGCGTTTGAAGAATATCTGAAAGACCCGAAAAACTTCATCTACGCCATCGGCTCTGTGGTTGGCCCTCACCCGTTCCCGAAAATGGTCCGCGATTTCCAGAGCATTATCGGTAAGGAAGCACGCGAACAGTTCCAGGACCGTGAAGGTAAACTGCCGGACTACGTCACGGCCTGTGTGGGCGGTGGCTCCAATGCCATCGGCATGTTCACGGCTTTCCTGCACGATGAAGCCGTTGAGCTGGTAGGTGTTGAGCCAGCCGGTTACGGACTGGATACCGACAAGCACTCCGCCACCATGACACTGGGCAAGCCCGGCGAAATCCACGGCATGAAGTGCTACGTACTGGAGCAGGAAGACGGTACCCCCATGCCCGTTCATTCCATTGCTTCCGGCCTGGACTACCCCGGCGTTGGCCCCCAGCATAGCTACCTTAAGGACCTGGGCCGTGTTCAATACGACACAGCGACCGACCAGGAATGTCTGGACGCCTTTATGACCCTGTCCCGCGTTGAAGGCATCATTCCAGCACTGGAAAGCTCTCACGCCGTTGCCTGGGCGATTCGCACCGCCCCTACCCTGACATCAGACCAGACCATTCTGGTTAACCTGTCCGGCCGTGGTGACAAAGACGCCGATTACGTGGCGCAGAAACTGGGACTGTAAGCACCAATCTACCCGCATACAAAAAGCCCCAACCTGCTCTACGCCGGTCGGGGCTTTTTACGTTCTGGCCCGATACTGTCAAATGCAATCAACAATCAGGCCTTCATGTCATTTCAGAAATAGCAAACACGCTCTTCATTCATAATTGCGCGCTGCATGGCTTGCTGGGCACGATCGGTCAACTCTGCGGCCTTCAAGCCATCATCCGGGCTGATCGCCACACCTGCATTGATGACAAAGGTGTCATTATGTCCAGCTGCATGCTCTTGCAAAAGAAGCGAGAACTTCTCGACCACGGTGGTGATAGCTTCAGGGCAATCAATTTGCTCCAGCACCAACAAATAGGCACCAGAATCAAGCTGAGCCAGCGTATCGCCCTGGCGGATTTTCTGACGCACCAGGTCAACAAGCTGAGGCAAAACAGCTGAGCTGTCAGTTTTAAGCTCTGGCCCTGCACTGATATGAATAGCCATAAAGCCAACATACTCCTGGGCACGCTGAGCTCTATCCAGTGCATGTTCGATGCGCGCCTGTACCTGAGATTCAGCTGCAGGCAGAAGCCCCATATCAGAACCTGATGTCAGCGGGTTCTGCAACCGGTGAAACGCGGTGATATCGCGCCCTGTAACCAGTACAGACTCAACACAACCCTCTTCATCCTGGCCTGCCGAAGCCTTGAATTGAATCAGGCGAAGCTCTCCACTCTTGAGCTGCACCCAAGTTTCAACAACACCTTGAGGGCGACTGACCATCACTTCACGCAACTCATACAACGGGTATGCCTGCCCCAAAAGACTGTCGCGCTCAGTATCCAGCAAACGCGCAAACGATTGGTTGCACCAGGCGCAAGTACCATCCAATCGCAACACAACCATCAATTCATCCAGGTTGTCAGCCAGTTGTAGCAGGTGACGGTTTTCCAATTGAAAGCCTTCGACCTTCCCTTGTGCGTGCACTTCACTCATTAACTAGGGTCTCTGCTCGAAATTCAGATTGCAGGGGTCAAGATAACCAATACTGATGCGGGTTGCCAGACATCTCGACCATTCGGGATGAGAGTGCGACAATTTGTCACTTCCAACACACACAACTTCTTACTAAGCTCCCACCGAAATGAAAACAGACACTTCTGCCTCGAATACCAACGCAGATAAATCAGGTTACAGATGGCTTTTATGGGCCGGACTGCTTCTACTGATCCTGGCCCTGGCCAGTTTCGCTCAGCAGCAAATGAGTGCAGACAAAGGAGCCAGATTTCATGACTGCGACCTGCAACAGGGCAGCTGTCAGCTTGACGGGTTCAACCTGAGCTTCGGCCCTGCTCCGATCCAGTCGCTTCAGCCGCTGACATTGAAACTAACAGCGACCGAGGGCGGTGACTACGAGCAAGTTGTTGCCGACTTGCAAGGAGCCGACATGTATATGGGACAGAACCGGTTTAATCTGGCACAGACCGAGAATAACCAATGGCAGGCCAACACTGAGCTTGCCGTATGTACAACCGGCAGCATGCGCTGGCGCCTGACGATCAGCCTGACCCGTAACGGCACAACCCAACAGCATCAGTTCGAGTTTGAAGCCCAATGAGCCAACAACTGAAAACCTTAAAAGTCCTGCTGATCCTGACGCTTTGTCTATTACTGGGCCTCGCCACAGCCTTCCTGCTGCGCCCTCAGCCTGCTGCACTGGACCCACTGAACAGCAGCAAACAATTGGGTGGAGACTTTACCCTGCAGTCAGCTCAAGGCCCGGTGTCGCTATCCGATTTCAACGGTCAGGTTAGCGTGATTTACATCGGCTATGCCTCTTGTCCCGATGTCTGCCCAACCGCACTTGCAGTGTTGACACAGTCTTTGCGACAACTGTCCGAGCAGGAACAACAGCAGGTACAGGGTATTTTCATCAGCGTAGATCCTGAGCGTGATACCCCCGATAAGCTGGCCGACTACACCGCCTTCTTCTCTCCCCGCATTCTTGGCGTGACCGGAAATCGAGAACAGATTGACCAGGTTGTGCGTCAGTACGGCGCCTTCTATCGCATTGTCGATATGAAAGATTCAGCGATGGGCTATGCGGTCGACCATTCATCCCGTCTTTATCTGGTCGATCGCAAAGGTCAGCTGGTGGAGACAATGCTGCACAACACAAGCGTGCCCGAATTGACTTCGGCACTTAAGAAATTGCTTACCTCTGAAGGATAAGACCATGAAACGAGCTGTTGCGACTTTGGGTACATTGCTGTTGGCCACCAGCCTGCAGGCGGCCGATATTGAAGTTGTTGAACCCTATGCCCGCGCTACCGCACCGGGCCAGATGAACAGCGCTGCTTTCATGCAATTAAAGAATACCGGTTCAGCAACCCGTATTGTGAGTGCCAGCAGTTCCGTGTCCAAGGTTGTAGAACTGCACACGCATCAAAATGATCAGGGTGTGATGCGGATGCGCCAGATCGAGGCAATTGAGTTGCCGGCCAACGAAACCACCACACTGGCGCCAGGTGGCCTGCATATCATGCTGATCGGCCTGCCTCAGGCACTGGCGGCTGGCAGCACTATCGATCTGAAACTGGAGTTTGAAGACGGTGACAGTCGCACGCTAGAGGTGCCGGTCCAGATGGTGATGCCAGGCGGCATGCAACACGGTCAGGGCCAGCAGCACAAGGCGCACCACTGATTTTATTGATCAGCTAACACATTTTACAGCCACGCAGACGCCCGTCGAAGTGGCTGTAAATTTGCAGGCACATCTCTTTTTCCGGCCCCTCGCCCAGTGATTCAACCCGGTAATGGTCGATATAATCGGCTCGAACACTACCCGACAGTTCAGGCAGGACCTCCACATTGTACGACTTGAAACCAACCCGATAGACACCGGCGTACACGGGATAGGCTAAGCACCCATCCAGAACCTGTACCGCAGGCGCTGGCTCAGCCAACAATAGCGCCGGAACAAATAACGGGTTTTGATTGTGCAATGCCAGGAAGAAATCAGCCTGTCCCAGAGTATCAAACACCCCCAGCACCCATGCCTGCTCACCATCATCCACGTAGAGATAGCAGCTGGATTCAGAGGCAGTTTCAATCAGTAGTCTCTGATATCGCCACTGCTCCAGCCGGCAGGATTCAAGCACGGCAGACACCACGCCATCCGGCAACCTCACCTCTACAGGCAGGGCTTCCAATTGCCAGGGTGAAGCCTTGATAGACAGATCACGCATGACTGCAGGTCTCATCGATTTCGAGCTCAAGCACAAACTGCTTAGCACTCAAAGGCGGCGTGCTGTACTGACGGCGTAACCCATCCACCAGCATTTGCACACGGGGTGGCAGCCCCAGCTCCAGCAATTGCATTACTCGCGCATGCACATTGCGCTGAAAGCTATCACTGGCACCTATACCCGCACTCAAGTTATCGGCGCTGAAGTGAAAACGACGCCCCGCTGCCTGATTGAAAATCCACTCATAGGCCTGAGGTTTGACCTCTACCCGTTCGAACTCCGCCTGTTCCTGGGCAGTGCGGCCATCAGGTTTGTACCAGTAACCAAAATCTTCCAGCAAGCGGCGCTCAGGCCCTGCCACGCACCAGTGTGAGATTTCATGTAACGCACTTGCAAAGAAACCGTGAGCAAAGATGATGCGATGATGCGCATGCTCAGAATCAGCAGGCAGGTAGACAGGCTCGTCATCGCCTGCCACCAATACCGTGTTATAGGTCGGCAGAAACAGTCGATCAAACAGATCGATCAGTGGCTGGTAATCATCTTGATGCATGCAATCAATACTCCTGCCAGCGCTTGCCATTGAGCCACCAGCTGCGACCAGAGTTGAGATCAATGCGCACAGCCACATAACCGGCAGTATTGCGATCCGCTCGCGTAATCTGAATCTCGTAAAGGGAATCATCCGGCTGGATTTCATCGCTGATCAGCTGCCAGTCGCCAAACTCGGCAATCCATGTTTCGCCGCTGTGCCGATCAAAGCGCAGCAGCACCCAATCACCATTTTGGGTATAGGTGGTTGCCAGGCCGAATTGCCCCTGGGACGCTCCGGCAGGCATCTCGGCCTGATTCAACAACTGCATCAACTGACCGATCGCTGCATCCAGCTGCTCGGTGCCCGCATCATCAGCCATCGCCTCCTCACCACTCAACGTCTCGGCCCCAGGCTGAGTACGTGTCATCAGCTCCAACCGGTTGAGGAGCATCTGGTTCTGCTCCATCAGTTGCTGATTGCTACTGCGAATCTGCAATACCTGCTCCTGAAGCAGGGTCAATCGACCACTAAGCTGATCAAAGCCGGTTTGAATAGCACCCGCCATTTCGGCACCAACATCAGTATTCGAGCGAGAAGCAGCTGCGTTAGAAGAAGACGCCTGCTGCTGAGTTTCAACCGCCGGATTGGCCTCGCCTTGATCGGATTGCGGCTGGGTTTGGGCAGCATTGCAGCCACTGAGCAGCAATGCCAGCAAAGGAACTCCAAGGTGGGGGATGCGCATGCACAAGCCTCGTTAGAAAAAACTGAGCCCTATTCTAACGAAACCCCGGGCATGCGCGACAGTCTCAGCTCAAAACCTGGTTAGCATAGTCCGCCAAACCCGGATTACCCTGCACACCTTTAAGTACTGGTGTATTCAGCTTCTCGACCCGCGCTTCCTTACGATCACGCAGATATTCGGCGACGACATCCCAAATAGCCGGCCCTTCAGATTGCGCACCGACTGTTGCCCAGCCGGTCACCTTATAGGTTTTATCAGCGTCGATACGCTCACCGTTATCCAGCGTCATCTCGGTGATACGCTCGCCAATCTTGCGCCCCGGCTCACAGACATAATCAAAGCCACCGACACGGACCATATCACCACCGGACTGAAGGTAAGGCTCAGGATTGAACAGATTGTCGGCCACATCTTCCATGATCAACTTAAGTTCGGAGCCTTTCATCTCACGGACGTAGGTTTCGGGGTAGGTCAGGCAGGTTTGATCCAGCACGCGCTCCATATTGATCATCTGCCCTTTCAGCACACTCGTACCCCAGCGGAAGCCTGGCGACAGGGAGATCTGCGCATCACCCACTTCACGCAGGGCATCGCATATCACCTGATCGAAGGTGCCGTTGAAGTTGCCACGGCGGAACATAAGGTCACTGGCGACTGCCAGCTCTTCATTAAGCCAGTCCAGATGAGGCGCACGGATTTCGTCAATCAACTGCTGCATCCCAGCATCGGCCGGAAGTAGATCAGAGAACACCGGGATCAAGCGATAACGGAAGTCCTGGATACGACCATTGCGGATATCCAGATCCAGTGTGCCGAGGAACTTGCCGTTGGAGCCGGCATTGAAGACCAGTGTCTGGCCACCTGAATTCTTCACCACCGTGGGCGCCGGCATGCCATCGTGAGTATGCCCACCCAGGATAAGGTCAACACCGGAGACACGACTGGCCATCGCCAGGTCTACATCCATACCGTTATGTGAAAGCACGACCACCGCATCCACTTTTTCCTCCGAACGAACCTGGTCAACCAGTTCCTGCAGGTACTTGTCGTGGATATCGAAGCTCCAATCAGGAATGAAGCGCGAAGGGTTGGCAATTTTGGTACGCGGGAATGCCTGACCGATCACCGCAATACGGACACCGCCCAGCTCTCGGATGCTGTAGGGTTTGAACACCCGCCCCGAGAAGTCATCAAACAGGTACGTGGTATCACTGGAGAACATGGCATCTTCGGTCATGAACACATTCTGTGCCAGGAACTCACCATCGAAGGCCTCGATATTGCTGAGAATCTCTTCCTGGTGGTAGGTGAACTCCCAGTGCCCCGTCATGATGTCTACGCCAAGGGCATTACAGGCCTGCACCATATCCTTGCCACGGGTTTTATAGGAGGTACCGGACCCCTGCCAGGTATCACCACCATCCAGCAGCAGTGTCTTTTCACGACCGAAGCTGTCACGCAAACGGTCCGCCAGTGTTTTCAGATGAGCAAAACCACCCACCTTACCGAACTGGGCCGCTGCATCATTAAAGTTCAGATAGCTGAAGGCATGGGCTTCAATGCTGCCAGGAGCAATACCGAAATGCTGCAAAAGCTTATCACCCACCAGGTGCGGCGCCTGACCACGCGCCCCAGCAACTCCCAGGTTCACGTTCGGCTCACGGAAGTGAATGGGCAGCAGCTGAGCATGACAGTCCGTCATATGCAGAAGACGCACATTACCGAAGCTGGGTACCTCGTAGAGGTCCGCTGGCTGACGTCCGGCGGCCTGCCCTTTCAGCGGCAACATACCCGCCATACCTGCCAGCCCCATCATTCGGGCAAATTCTCGACGCGTCATCGACATATTCAGTTCCTCCTGACATGAAAACGCCCGCACCCGAAACGGGGACGGGCGTTTAAAGCCTTGTAGCTAATAGGTTTTACTCAGGTACCGCCAGCTGCCAGGAAGCCGCTACATGGGCCTGCTGTTCAACCGCCATACGCGCCTGATATTTGGCTTGTGCCGCAAAGTTCATGGCATCCTGGAAGCGCTCTTCAGCCAGTGCATCCTGTGCTTTTTTCAGCAAAGGTGCAGTGAAGCGCCACTCATAGCCGACAGCAGCCGCTTCTTTGCGCTTGGTCTCTGCACTCGCAACCAGCGCTTCTGCATTTGCCTTATTCGGCTCAGCCATGGCTTCAACCTCTTCTGGGTGATACGTCTTGTACGTTTTACCCTCGAAGGTGAATTCATGCCCTTTGCCATACAGAGCACGCTGGTGGTTAAAGGCTTCCTGAAAGGTTTCAGCCTGTGCCAGCGCCGGTGCCAATGCCAGGGCAGCCAGCAATGTCATTGTTGCCTTGTTCATCTTGCTACCCCTTATTTACGTGCACCCGGACCATTTACAACCAGGCCGTTACTCATATAGGTCTGGAAGTATTCCAGCTTGCGGAATTCGTCCGACTGAGGCGGCAGCGGTACAGAACGGGTGTCACGGTGACAGCCCTCGTAACGACGGTGCAGCGTACCGATTTCACCCCATTTGGAGCGGTAAACCGGGAAGTGTGTCGGCTGACCCAGCATCGGCCCTGGCAGGTCCGCACGAATCAATCGACGTGACCCCTGCAAGTGACAGTTGGCACAGGACAGGTTGAGCTGACCTCGTTTGGAATAGAAGAACTCCTTGCCATCCAGGTAGGCCTGAAGTGCGCGCGGGTCATCTTCCGGAATCTTGATATCGAACGGCTTATCGCGAGAGGTCCACGCCATGTATGCGGAAATCTGTGCAATCGCACCCTTTTTCCACTTCAGCGGCTTTTCTCCGTTCTTCTCGCGACATTCATTGATTTCCTGCTCCAGAGTCTTCACCGCACCTTCTTCTTTATTCCAGTACGGGTAGTTCTGGCGGATACCGATACCACCATTTTCAAAACAGTCCGCATAGCTTTTGCCATTGGCAAACGGCGTCTCGAACAGCACCTGACCTTCTTCAAGGTCAAATTCGTAAGGAGGGAACTCCATCAACGCATCCCACTGCTCACGGGAAGGCGCATCGATGGCATAGATACCGTTCACATACTCTTCTACCGGAACACCCGGAAAGCGCTTCTGATAGAACGCCTGCAGAGCCAGTCGATCCGCTTCAGGATTAACCGTCTCCAGAGTAAATCCCGTCTCAGCCGCCTGGCTCAGGGGAGCAAGCGCAGCAATCCCCAGCCCCAGCAGCAAACTTTTAATTGTTTTCATGCAACACCATTAAACTCGGTTATCAGCTGATCTTGGCTGTTTCGTTGCCAGACTTGCCGGTATTTTCCTTCCAGTTGATCTCCAACTGATCGCCGGATGCACCGCCTGCAAAGCTGAATGAGAAGTAGGGGTTCTTGGACACAGCAGGACCAAGATTGGCTGCAAATACGACTTTGCCGCCATGTTTAACTTCTACTTCTGACAAGAACATGGCCGGGATAACATTGCCGGACTTATCCTTGCGCTGGCCGGTTTCCATGATGTGCTTGGCCATCATTTTCACGTCGGTACGTTCGCCGCTGGCTTTGGCTTTAACTCGCATGATGCTCATAATCTGTCTCCTGATATCCTGTCGTTATTAGCCGCCGCAGCCACCGATGGTGACCTTGACCTCTTTGGTCGCGCGATACAGCTTGCCATCAGCCTTCACAACCGCGGTAACGTTGGTGGTTTTACCCATACGCACACGAGTGGAGACATCTGCTGCAGTGCCTTCAGGAATCATGAACTGCACAGCCAGCGGAGAAGGGTTGTTCTCAATGAAGATGCTCATGGATTCAACATTGGCCATCTCAGTGCTGACACTGACCGGCACTACGGCACCGTTTTCAGCGATATCCGGCGCATCCAGAACAACCTCAGCACTTTCTGCCGGCGCATCATCACCGTAAAGTGCCTTGATAGCAGCGCTCTGCTCATTGGCGCTGAACGCTTCTTTAGCCCATGCAGCCATAGCCACACGCGGCATCATCACACCAAGACCCATCAGGGCACCACCGGCAGCAACAGCTTTAACCAGGGCTCGACGATTCATACTCATTATCTGTTCCTCATCCTGTTCCCCGAGGGGCCTTAATACTGGTAGATGTATTCCACAACAGCATCGATCTCGTCTTCAGACAGGATCCAATGCTTGCCGATCGGCGGCATGATGCTGAGCGGATTTGCCACAGTGGCATCCCAAACCTGAGCGCGCAGCTTCAGCTTGTCGGGAAAACGCTGTTTCATGGCAACCATCATCGGGCCCTGGTCACCGGGCAGGTTGGCAACAGGGTCGCTAATGTTGTGGCAGGAAATGCAGTTGCCACGGGTCTTGTCATGGTAAACAGCACGTCCCAGTTCGATCATTTCATCCTGGGATGCTGCGGCTACCGGCCCGCTGAGCGCGGCGGCTGCAGTGGCGACACACATCAAGGTGGTCAGTCTGCGCATATAAAGTCCTCCGGCCGAGCCTGGTTCAGGCCCTTATATTAATTTATGCTAACTTTATTATTTTTGAACACCAAAAGTAATAATGATGGCTATTCTACCGACTTTTTTCCGTCATGAAAGCCACTGCATGCAATATCTGTTCGTCAGAAAGATCAACACGCCCGCCTTTTGGTGGCATAACGCCCTTATTGCCGGTAAATCCTTCAATGGCATGTTTCAGCAGCGTATCCATACCTTTTGCAATACGCGGCTGCCAGGCGGTCTGGTCACCTACCTTGGGCGCGCCAGCGAGCCCCGAGCCGTGACAGGCAATACAGGCCGCGTCATACACTTCACGACCGGCCAGTGCGGATTCCGTGAGTTCTGAGTCGGCTCTCAGATGTGGCACTTCCACCTCAACCCCCAGGGACTGCAGGCGCTCACGCTCTTTCCGTTCCTCCAGCTCCTTCTGGGCTTCATGGGAAGCCGCCGGTGCATCAGCCCCCTGTTTGAAATGGCCTACCGGTGTAATACCGCCAATGGTGCCAACCATTTCAAGCTGATTTGGATCAGCACACCTGCTCATGCAGCGTACATTGTTTGAGTCCGGTCGATTATCGACAAAGAATCCATCTCGATTAGGCATTTCGATGCTGGCCAGATTGTCCTGCGTCAGGACAAACTCATCATCGACAATGTCGTTCAGATAGAGCACGTAGGCCGAGATGGCATAGGTTTCATCAGCACTGAGCGAGCGCGGTGCGGTAAAGGGCATGGCGCGATGAATGTAATCCCACAGGGTGCTGGCATAAGGCCAGTAGGAGCCAACTGTTTTAGTGGGACGCTCCTGGGTTAGCGTATCCATTCCCCCCGAAAGCACAGGCCAGCGCCCTACACCTTCACCAAAGGTGCCGTGACAGCTGGCACAACGTGACTCATACAAGGCTTCTCCGTCCATCACGCTACCCTGTCCCGGCGGAAGTCCCAGGCCATCTGGACGTACATCGATATCCCAGCCGGCAATCTCTTCTGAGGTAGGTGTTTGCCCAATGCCATATTCGGCCGCTTGAGTAGCAACACCGCTGAAAAGAAGGCTGAACCCCAATCCCAAGGCGGGCAGCCGTGACAGAAGATCAGGTGATCTGAACATTGGTCACCTCCCCGTTGGCAGCTACCTTCCAGGTATGGACGGAGTTCTTGTGATAGATAGAGTTGGTGCCACGGATTTCGCGCAGCTGCTTCAAGGTGGGCTGGACATAACCGGTCTCATCTATTGCACGGGCCTGCAGCAACCAGGGCTGTCCATGCCATTGCGCATCCAGACTGAACCGCGTCAGCGCCTTGGGTAACACCAGCCCCTTGAGTTTCGCAGGGACCCAGTTGACGCCACCGTCGAACGATACATCCACCTGTTTGATACGGCCACGACCGGACCAGGCAAGCCCTTCAATCTCGATATAGCCGGAGTACTTGATCGGCTTTTCCGGGCAGGGGTAGGTGATAACCGAGTTAGTTTCCTGCACAAAGCTGAACTTGCGCGCCTTGCCGTTTGCCAACAGATCTGTGTACTTGGACGTTTCTTCTCGGTGATACCAGGGCTGATCGCCTACTTCCAGACGACGCAGCCATTTAATGGAGGTGTTACCTTCCCAGCCCGGATTAAACAGTCGCAGCGGATAGCCCTGCTCGGGGCGCAATCGTTCACCATTCTGGGCATACACCACCAGAGTATCGTCCAGTGCCTTTTCGATCGGGATGGAGCGGCTCATATGGGCGCCATCCGCCCCTTCAGCCAGAATCCATTTTCCTTCAGGCTTAACACCGGCTTCCTCAAGCAAAACGCGCAATGGCACACCTGTCCACTCACAGCAACTGAGCATGCCGTGGGTAAACTGCAGCGCCTCCATCTGCGCACCCTTCCATTCCATCCCTCCGTTGGCGGGACACTCCAGAAACTTGATCTCCGATACCGATGGAAAGCGCATTAGATCATCCATGGTAAAGATCAGCGGGCGCTCCACCAGGCCATGCAATATAAGACGGTGCTCATCAGGATTGATAACCGGCACGCCTGCATGATAACGCTCAAACACCAGGCCGTTCGGCGTAATAATGCCTTTAAGCTCCGCCAGTGGCGTCATGGAAATGGAGGAAATGGATTCTGCGGTTAGCCAGGGAACAGTACGGCGAACCACATTCTTTTCAAATTCGGAGGGGCTGCCATAAGGGCGCTCAACAACCCCATGGCCTAACTGACGGCTCCAGCTGGGTTCGTTGGGTGGCAAATTCGCCGAGTTGACTTCATTGGCCATAGCACCGCCGGCCATGCCGGTTGCGGCCATTGCTCCGACGGCTGTGATGCCACGACGCAGGAACTCTCGCCGATCACTGACCGACAACTCTTCGGATTCCCTGGCCAGCCGCTTGAGGAGTTCGGCCGTGCTCTGGGGACGGATAATTCTGGACATGCCAGCCTCCCAGGTTGGTCGGAGCCTTGGGCTCCCTTTATTATTTTTATGTAATAAAGATAGATTACATTAGAATATTGGTAATTAAACTTTAGTCTAATTATCACCAACCTCTTTCAGCTTCCTGTACAAAGTGCGTTCACTGACTCCCAACTGCGCTGCAAGTTCACGTCGCTCCCCTTTATAACGAACCACCAGCGACTGCAAATAGGCCGCCTCCAACTGCTCAAGCGGCATGACAGGTAATTGATGCATGGCCTGATCTACCGGGAGCTCCAGTACCCGATCAGCACCGCTCAGCAAATCCGGCGGAAGATGCTCCAACCGAATGACATCCGCATCGGCCAGCAGTATGCCCCGCTCCAACAGGTTGCGAAGTTCACGAATATTGCCGGGGAAGGCGTATTGCCGAAGCCACTCCAGCGCCCTGGGCTCCAGTTGAATCCCTTCGCCACCCGGCAGACGTTTCAACATTGCACCAACCAATAATGAAAGATCATCCTGGCGCGCCCTGAGTGGTGGCAGAGGAACGGGAAATGCAGAAATTCGGTAATAGAGATCCTGACGAAACTCGCCTAGCCGCACCATTTCCCGCAAGTCCCGGTGTGTCGCACAGACCAGGCGAAAGTCCGCATGCTGAGGTTCAATACTGCCCACTGGCCGGAAGGTGCCCGTTTCGATCAAGCGCAGCAACTTCACCTGCAAGTTAAGAGGAATCTCACCAATTTCATCCAAAAACAGTGTTCCACCGCGGGCGGCTTCCACCAGACCTTTCTTGCGCCCAATAGCCCCGGTAAAGGCCCCCTTTTCATGACCGAAGAGCTCACTTTCAAATAGCCCTTCACTGAGGCCAGAGCACTCAACCGTAACGAAGGGCGCCCTCGCTCTGGAACTCCCCTCATGCAGGGCTTTGGCCACCAATTCCTTGCCGGTGCCGGACTCACCCAGCAGCAACACGGTGATTTCACTGGGCGCCGCTCGGTGTACCAGCGAGAGCATTTCCGTAAATGCCGCAGAGCGCCCCACCATGCCCGCGTCCTCAGATACTTGAGCACGGGCTTCCTTAACCTGGTGCATTACTTCCAGGTATCCAATCAGTTGCCCTGAAGCATCCTTGAGAGGAGACATTTCCACATCCACATGCTCTTCACCCTGAGGCGTATTATGCAGATGCAAAACGCGCTGACGCTGGCCGGTATCGCGACAGGCTCTGAGAGGACACGCCTCGCCTGCCTGATCACAGGGCACAGAATAACCGTGTGATACCCGATAACAGGTTTTACCTACGACCCTGCCCTGAGGCGCGTAGCAGTCCTGATATGCCTGATTGGTCGCCAGAATTTCATACTCAAGCGACAGGATCGCCGCTGGCTCAGGAATTGCGTCCAGAATAACGACTGGATCAAAGTGTTCATTCACAAGACTGCCCCCATCAAACTGACACCTGCGTCAGCCAACTGCCATTATCGACACCCCGCGACATTTTGTCACTTGTGGGAACTCTGAATTGCAGCTGAAAATACGTCATAAAACTCGGCTAAACTGCGTATTCACTGATTTATTCCCAAAAGATAACCACATAAAACCTATAGGAATATGTGGCACGATTAATGCTTTAACCAATGTCATAACCTGTATCAAGCCGCTCAAATTCTCACAGGAGACTGGTAATGATCACTGAGGAAATAGTTGATCTTTCCCGGCTACAATTTGCCATTACGGCGATGTACCACTTCCTTTTCGTCCCGCTTACGCTGGGACTGTCATTCATGCTGGCCATCATGGAGTCCGTCTATGTCATGACCGGCAAGCAGATCTACAAGGACATGACCCAGTTCTGGGGCAAGCTCTTCGGGATCAACTTCGCCCTCGGTGTTACCACCGGCCTGACCATGGAGTTCGAGTTTGGTACCAACTGGGCGTATTACTCGCATTACGTGGGTGACATCTTCGGTGCTCCTCTCGCGATCGAAGGCCTGATGGCGTTCTTCCTGGAGTCCACTTTCGTCGGTTTGTTTTTCTTTGGTTGGGAACGCCTGAGCAAAGTAAAACACCTGATGGTCACCTGGCTGGTGGCACTGGGTTCCAACATGTCTGCGCTCTGGATTCTGGTGGCCAATGGCTGGATGCAGAACCCGGTGGGCTCCGAATTCAGCTATGAAACCATGCGCATGGAGATGACCAGCTTTGCCGAGGTGTTCTTCAACCCGGTGGCTCAGGTCAAGTTCGTCCATACCGTTTCCGCCGGCTACACCACTGCTGCCATGTTTGTACTGGGCATCAGCGCTTACTACCTGCTTAAAGGCCGCGACCTGCCCTTCGCCCGTCGTTCCTTTGCCATCGCTTCTGCTTTTGGCCTGGCCGCATCGCTGTCCGTGATCCTGCTGGGTGACGAGTCCGGCTATGAAATCGGTGATGTTCAGAAAACCAAGCTGGCGGTGATCGAAGCGGAATGGGAAACCGAAGAAGCTCCGGCCGCCTTCACCCTGTTCGGCATGCCAAACGATGAAACCATGGAGACCGATTACGCGATCAAAATCCCCTACGTCATGGGCATCATTGCAACGCGCTCCATAGATGAAGAAGTCATGGGTATTAAGGACATCATCATCGAGCACGAGCAGCGTATTCGTAATGGCATGCATGCCTATGCACTGCTTGAACGGTTGCGGAACGGCGAAGAATCCGAGGCCATTAAAGAAGAATTCGACCAGGTTAAGGTTGACCTGGGCTTTGGCTTGCTGCTGAAGAAATACACCGACAAGGTCGTTGATGCCACCGAAGAGCAGATTCAGATGGCCGCGCGTGACACCATACCGAGCGTTGCCCCCATGTTCTGGGCCTTCCGAATCATGGTGGCCTGTGGCTTCTGGATGCTGATGGTCTTTGCACTGTCTTTCTACTTCACCGCCCGTCGGACTTCTTTCAACAAACCCTGGCTACTGCGCCTGGCACTGTTTTCGATTCCCGCCCCCTGGATCGCATCCGAGATGGGCTGGTTCGTGGCCGAGTTCGGCCGCCAGCCCTGGGCCATCGGTGAAATACTGCCGACCTATGTAGCACCTTCGGTACTGACCAAAGCCGACCTGCTGGGCAGTCTGTTTGCGTTCATCGCACTCTACACCTTGCTGGCGATTGTCGAGATTTATCTGATGGTGAAGTTTGCCCGCCTTGGCCCAAGCAGCCTGCACACCGGTCGCTATCACCATGAACAACAGCACGATGCGGCCACCGCTGCCGTGAAAGTCTGAGCCAGAGGAGACTGGATATGCTGTTCGACTACGAAACTTTGAAACTTCTATGGTGGGTGCTGGTTGGCGTACTGCTGATCGGTTTTGCCATCACCGACGGCTTTGACATGGGGGCCTGCGCACTGCTGCCCTTGATCGGCAAAACCGACGACGAACGCCGCGTGGTCATCAATACCGTTGGCCCGCACTGGGAAGGCAACCAGGTGTGGTTCATTACTGCAGGTGGCGCTCTGTTTGCAGCCTGGCCAGCTGTCTATGCAGCTGCCTTTTCCGGCTTTTACTGGGCCATGCTGCTGGTGCTGTTCGCTCTGTTCTTCCGCCCGGTCGGCTTTGACTATCGCTCCAAGCTGGCCAATACCAAGTGGCGTCGCGCCTGGGACTGGGGCCTGATTGCCGGTGGCGTTGTGCCGTCACTGGTGTTCGGTGTTGCCTTTGGCAACCTGTTGCTGGGCGTACCCTTTCAGCATGACGAATTCATGCGACCCAGCTACGACGGCAACCTGTTCGGACTGCTCAACCCTTTCGGTCTGCTTTGTGGCGTTGTAAGTCTGGGCATGTTGTCCATGCATGGTGCTGTCTGGATTCATTTGCGCAGCCATGGCGAAGTGGAGCGCCGAGCCAAGGGCTATGCTCAATTATTGGCAGTGGTCACGCTGGCGGCCTT
Source organism: Marinobacterium sp. (assembly GCA_048264005.1). Classification (GTDB taxonomy): domain Bacteria; phylum Pseudomonadota; class Gammaproteobacteria; order Pseudomonadales; family Balneatricaceae; genus Marinobacterium. The sequence continues at coordinate 552,872 of JBLXDP010000001.1, read as the reverse complement.
TGCGCTTGCAGGTATCTGGCTAAGCCTGGGAATCGATGGCTACAAGATCATCAGCCAACCTGAGTTGGGTGCTCTGCCCAACCCACTGGCAAAAGAGGTGGTTATTGCCGAAGGTGCATGGCTGGCTAACTACAGCCTGTACCCGCTCACCATGCTGGCGCCCATTACCGGCTTCATCGGTCTGATCGGCGTATTCCTGCTGGCGGGCCGTAACAAGCCGGGCTGGGCATTCCTGTTCAGCTCACTGGCTTTGGCCGGCATCATCGCAACAGCCGGGGTTTCCATGTTCCCGTTCGTGATGCCCTCCAGCCTCAGTCCGAACTCCAGCCTGACACTCTGGGATGCTGCTTCAAGCCACCTGACCCTGAATGTAATGGCCATTGCCGCCTTTATTTTCGTACCGATCATCCTGGCCTACACCCTATGGTGCTACCGCTCGCTCTGGGCCAAGATTTCGGTGGATTACATTCAGGAAAACGACTACTCAGCCTACTGATAAAGGAGATTCAACCATGTGGTACTTTGCCTGGATTCTGGGTGTTCTCCTGGCCTGCTCATTCGGCATCATCAATGCGATGTGGCTGGAGCACGAAGACATCGATAACCCCTGACAGCACTCTGTCATCTCTCCCCAAAGGCGCTTAGGCGCCTTTTTTATGTTTTGGAGATACACATCCTTAATTTCTGCCGCCTTCGGCGAGTGACTTCCGTTATAATTGTCGAAGGATATGTTTCATTTTCCGAGACAATGGATCGCCTTTGATGACAAACCGAATTTTCCTCACCGCTGCCCTGCTGTTAACTTCACCTTTGAGCCAGGCGGCTTTACTTGATCCCTTCCGTAACGAAGACGGCAGTACCCGCTGGCAGTATGTCGCTAACTTTTCCAGTGGTGTCCTGATTATCCTGCTGACGATTGTAGCGATCAGCCTGTTCGTCACCTGGCTTCGAGCCCGTCGTTACAACCTGGAGCTGGAGGCGATCCGCGGCCACCTTGAACAGCGTGTACAGGACCGTACCGCTAAACTCGAACACGAAGTCTCTGAACATGTGATCACAACCAAACGGCTGCAATCTTCAGAGGCGTACATTCGCAACATCCTGACATCCATGCCCCTGGTGCTGGTCGGCCTTAGCAAGGATGGCACCATCACCCAGTGGAACCGCCGTGCAGAAGAACGATCCGGTATCAGCTCAGAAGAAGCCATAGGCCAGAATCTGTGGAAGGTGTATCCCGATATCACGGTCACGCCCAAGCATATCGAGCAATCCCTGGAGCGTAACGAGCCTTTGACGCTCAGATACAGCCAGCCGGGCAGCTATCATATGGACATCACCGTATACCCGCTTGAGCACACACAAGAGCCGGGCGTGGTCATTTTGGTGGATGATGTCACCAGCCAGGTGATCGCTGAAAACATGCTGATCCACCATGACAAGCTATCCTCCATGGGTGAACTGGCCACCACCATGGCCAACGATATCAATCCGCCCCTGCAGGCGATCCTGTTTGATCTGCGCAATTTCCAGAGTCTGCTGGAGTCCGGCAAACTGCAAGACTCCAGCACCGACTCAGCAGTTGAAGTTGCCCGCGTACAGCAACTGCTGCAGAACGCGTCCAAGAATGGTCAACAGGTGGAATCTGTGATTCGCAACCTGCTGGACTTCGCCCATGGCCGCAACGACAAGGCTCAGGATGCCAATGTCGTCGATATTTTGGAGCACTCCCTAACCCAGGCCGGAGACGTACTGTCCGTGCCCAATGCGGTGCCGTTCAGCAATATTCAGGTGGAGCGCTTCTATGAAGGCGAAATTCCGCTCGCCCCCTGTTACACCACCGAGCTGCAACAGGTGTTCCTGACCCTGTTCCGACACGCCTACCAGTCACTGATCGACAAGTCTCAGCGCCTGGGTGCTGACTTCACACCGAGTATCAAGCTCTATGTATCCGAATGCTACGATGCCCTGTCGATTCGCATTCAGCATAACGGAACCGGCCTGAGCAGCGACGAGCAGATGTATCTGTTCGAGCCCTATATGCGTAAAGGCAATGAAGCCAAGGCTGCAGAAGAAGCGGACAAGCGCCTGTCTTTCCCCTACTTCGTGGTTACCGAACAGCACAAGGGACATATGGCGGTTACCTCTGACCCAGAGGTCGGTACGACCTTCCACATTCAGCTCAATCTGCATTAATCGGCAGATACTATAAAGGCGGCCACAGGGGCCGCCTTTTTAAATTCCTGACTACTGTCTATATAAAAACCAAGACGCCTCAGCTTGGTACAGCTGCATAAGCGACTATCTCACACAACATCTCCTCTCGCGCCAGTCCTGCCACAACCATCGCCGCACGATTAGGGTAAGGTGCATCGAAGTACTCAGCATAGACCTGATTGAATACCGGTAGCAGAGCTCGGTCAGTCACATAGATCAGAACTTGGGTAACATCAGCCATGCTCAAGTCGGCTGACTCTATAGTGTGCTTGAAGTTATCCATCGTTTGACGTGCCTGTGCTTCTATCCCACCGGCTACCACCTGCCCCTCAGCATCAATGGGAATTTGGGCGGTGGACAGGGTACCGTTCGCGATAATGGCCCATTCAAGCGGTGCCTTAGAAGCAAAGAGATCGGTTTTTACAGCTGTTTTCATTGTTGTCTCGTGTATTCAGACTAAATAAACAGATTTGACCCGAACGCCTCAGTGAAGCGGGACAACCGGGTCGCGAGAGGTTAAAGACCTTGTTCTTTGGCCATTTGGCGAGCAATGCGAGGGGCTACCCAAAGCGAGGGCAAGAGCACGAGTGATACTGGTACCGCTGTCACAACGATAAAGGACTGGAGTGCGGAAATACCTCCTGACCCAATCGAAATCAGCAGGGCCGCCATCAGCCCCATCATCACGCCCCAGAAAACGCGCACACTGGCATGGGGATGATCGGTACCTGTCATTACCATCGATACGGCGTATGTCATGGAGTCACCGGTTGTAGCCACAAAGATCGTCGTGAGTACCAGGAACAGCACCGAGACCAGGAAGCCCAGCGGCAACTGTTCGGTAATCGCCATCAAAGCGGCTGGCAGATTAAAGCCCGTGAATGGCTCAGAGATAACGCCAGGATTGCTCAGCTCAAAGAACAAGCCCGTACCGCCCACAATCGTGAACCAGAAGCAGGTGATAACGGGAGCCACGACGGAGATCAGCAGGATCATTTCGCGAATGGTACGGCCACGGGAGATACGTGCTACGAACATGGCCATCAGCGGTCCATAGCCGAGGAACCAGCCCCAGAAGAACACGGTCCACCAGTCCAGCCATCCGGTATCGGCACGAAAAGTCGCCATCGGAATGAACTGATCCAGGTAAATACCAAAGGAGTTCAAATAGCCGTCAATGATAAAGCCGGTGGGCCCCAGCAGCAGGATAAATGCCATCAAGACGACGGCCAGAATCACATTTGCGCGGCTAAGAATTTGAATGCCGCGATTCACACCGCTCACGGCTGACAGGGTGTAGATGGCGATCAGTCCGATCAGAATACAGACTTGGGTACTGTATGTGTTCGGGATGCCAAACAGCTTTTCCAGACCAAAACTGACCTGCAGTCCCAGAAAGCCGATGGGACCAACAGTACCGGCAACCACCGCCAGCACACAGCAGGAGTCGACAATGGCACCACCCAAGGGACCTTTCATGACACGGTCACCCAACACCGGGTACAGCAATGTACGCGGCTTCAGCGGCAGGCCTTTCTCGTAGTGCAGGTACATGAAAATAATGCCGGTCAAGCTGCCCAGAATCGCCCAGGCCAGAAAACCCCAGTGCATGAAGCTTTGCGCCAGCGCGTTATAGGCGGCCTGAAGCGTGCCGGTTTCCGCGCCTTCCCCCGCAAACAGCGGTGGTGGCGAGGTGAAATGCGCCATGGGCTCAGCCGCTGCCCAGAACACCCCTCCACCGGCCAGCAGCGTACACATGATGATGGAGATCCACTGGAAGGTGGTGATATCGGGCGTATCCGTACCGCCTATCACCACATTGCCTGTGCGGCCGACACTCAGTACCAGACCGATCAGGAAAGTAAGCAGGAGCAGCACCTGCCAGTAGGCCCCGAACAGCTTGGTCGAGGTAGCAAAGGCGGCATTGACCCAGCCAGACACCAGGTCAATATCATAGAGAGCAAGAGCGGCGAACAGGACAAGAATCCCGCCACTGATCAGAAACACGGGCAGATCCACACCTGACAGCCACGACTTTTTGGGCATATCAAGCTCCTGGCTGACAGACGCAGCCTGAGTAGTTGTATTCATCTTAGTCTCCTGGCGAGCTTTTATATTTATGGTTCGGAGCATCGACGGGGGCATTGCCGTCCAGCCGGGGACACCGGACGGCAACTGTTTTCAGTCGCGCTGTGCTATTGCGGTTGCAGCGCATCCTCGAGGAAGTTGAGCCAGTTTCGGCCCATGATTCGCGCCACATCCTCGTCACTGAAACCTCGGGCCTGCAGACCTGCGGTCAGATTGGGGAAGTCACGACTGTCACGGAACCAGGACAGCGGGCGCGGCCAGTCCGCATTGGACTTGGAGCCCTCGCCGTAATCCATCTCTTTCGACCAGCGGCCATTGCGCATCCACTCCAGCACCGACAGCGGCTGCTCCTGGCACAGATCTGTACCAATGCCGATGTGTTCAACGCCCATCAAATCTGCCGTACTGGCGATCATGTCGCAGAACTCCTCCAGCGTGCAGTCGGAACCGTTCTTGAGATGGAACGGATAGAGGCTGAATCCCAGCAATCCACCAGACTCACCCAACGCCTTTAGCACGGTGTCGGACTTGTTGCGCTTGGCGGCATGGAAGCTGATCGGGTTGGCATGCGAGATCACGATGGGACGCTCGGACAGCTCAATGGCATCCAGAGTGCTGCGCTCGCCGCTATGACTCATGTCGATCACCATGCCGACCCGGTTCATCTCGCGGATCGCCTGCTTGCCGAAACGGGTGACACCGCTGTCTTCCGCCTCATAACAACCACAGGCCAGCAGGCTCTGGTTGTTGTAGGTGAGCTGCATGATCATCAGGTTCAGCTCACGCATCACCTCGACCATGCCGATATCGTCCTCGATGGGTGAGCAGTTCTGGGCACCAAACATGATGCCCACCTTGCCCAACGCCTTGGCGCGACGAATATCCTCGGCGGACTTCACCGGCATGATCAGGTCGCTGTTGTACTCGAAGTGGCGATTCCACTCGGCGATACGCAACAGGGTTTCACGAATCTGCTCGTGGTAAACAATGGTAACGTGCACCATGGTCACCCCGCCTTCGCGCAACTGCTCGAAGATGTGACGGTTCCAGTTGGAATACTGAAGCCCGTCGACCACGATCAGGTCTTTGTGCAGGTTCTGGTTCATGGCCTGACTCCGCTTATGCACGCATGTAGGTAGTTTTAACGACGGTGTAGAACTCTTTCGCGTAAGTGCCCTGCTCACGCGGGCCGAAGCTGGAATCCTTGCGACCACCGAAAGGCACGTGGTAATCCGTACCGGCGGTTGGCAGGTTAATCATCACGCAGCCGGTCTTGGCGTTACGCTTGAAGTCAGTGGCGTACTTCAGTGACTGGGTGCAGATGCCACCGGTCAGGCCGAAGTTGGTATCGTTCAGAGTCGCGAGTGCTTCGTCGTAGTCCTTCACCTTGATCACACAGGCGATCGGTGCAAAGGCTTCTTCACGGTTGATACGCATGTCATTGGTGGTGCCGGTAAACAGAGCCGGCTGCATGTAGTAGCCTTCGGTATCTTCGTCGAGCACCTGACCGCCATAGACCAGCTCACCGCCTTCGCTCTTGGCCAGCGCCAGGTATTCCAGGTTCTGCTCCATCTGGCGGGCATCCGCCACGGCGCCGATATGCACGCCCTCTTTCAGCGGGTGACCGACTACCAGTTTCTGCATGCGCGCTTTAACCGCTTCTACAAAGCGGTCATGAATACCTTCGGTGACGATCAGGCGGGAAGAAGCGGTACATTTCTGGCCGGTACCACCGAAGGCACCATTAACCGCACACTCGACGGCGTTATCCAGATCGGCATCATCCAGCACCACCAGAGCGTTCTTGCTGCCCATCTCCAGCTGGCACTTGACCAGGTTCACGGCGGTGGCAGCCGCCACCTTGCGACCGGTCTCCAGCGAGCCGGTAAAGGTCAGTGCATTGATATCGCGTGAATTGATCAGTACATCCCCGACTTCCGCACCCGGCCCCATCACCAGGTTAAATGTACCGGCCGGCAGTCCCTGACGGGAGATGATTTCGGTCAGCGCCCAAGCCGATGCAGGCACCTGATTGGCCGGCTTCCAGACAACAGCGTTACCAAACGCCAGCGCCGGTGCGATTTTCCAGGCGCCGGTGGCGGTCGGGAAGTTCCAGGGAGTGATGATACCGACTACGCCCACAGGCTCACGGCGCGTTTCAACGTCAATACCGGGACGGACAGAATCGGCGGTTTCGCCCATCTGACGCAGCACTTCCGCGGCGTAGTAATGGAAAAACTGGCCGGAGCGGTAGATTTCGCCAGCACCTTCTGCCAGAGTTTTGCCTTCTTCACGGGCCAGCAGCTCACCCAACTCGTCCTTGCGGGCGATAAGCTCGTCACCGATGGACATGAGCACGGAGTAACGCTGCTCCAGCCCGCTTTTCTGCCATTCCTGCTGACCCAGGTTTGCCGCAGCAATCGCTGACTGTGTCTGTGCCTTGTCAGCCTGAGCGTAATGGCCGATCACATCACTGGTATCGGCCGGACTGATATTGGCGACCACGCCCGCGCCTTCAACCCATTCACCGGCGATATAGTTACGAAAAATTGATTCAGACATGATTACCTCCACCAAATTGATGGATTCATCCTAGGCGCAGTGTTTTAATAATAAAAATTAATAAATAATATCCCGTGATAAAAATACCTTATCACTGATACTTGATATGAACGGGAGGCCTCGCCATGCTGCCGGAATTGAAAATCGCCCAGCTGAGACACTTCGTGTGGGTCGCTGAACTCAAGGGGTTTCACGCCGCTGCAGAAAAGGCGCACCGCACCCAGCCGGCCATTTCACTATCAATCAAGGATCTGGAAAACAAATTGGGCGAGACCCTGTTTGAAAAGCGCAATGCCAAATCCAGCAACGCGGAACTGACACCCTTTGGCCGCCACTTCCTGCCCCAGGCTAAAGAGTTGATTGCCCATCACGACCGCATTGCCGAAGACATGACCCTGATGGCAGAACACAAAACTGGCCACCTGCGCCTGGCCTCGGTACCGTCAATCGCCAGCCGAATGCTGCCGAGTATCTTGTCTCGCTTTGTCGCCAATGCACCTGATCTGCACATCAGCTTTTATGATGACAATGCGTCTGCCGTGCTCAAGATGGTGGAAAACCAGCAGGTCGATTTTGGCATCGCAAGCCTTTGGAAAGCAGAGGAACATGGTGACAAAAGCTTTACCCCGATCTGGGAAGACCATGTTGGCGTTGTCTGTCCATGTGATCATCCGCTTGCCGGTGAAACCAGCCTGCACTGGGAAACCCTGCGTGATCACCGCTTGATCAGTAACGGCACTTCTCGCCTGCTGGAAGGCACCGAAGCAGAACCACTGCTGCTCGATTCCCAATTTTATATCTCCAACATGATTTCCCTGGTGGCCATGCTGGAAGCCGGACTGGGCGTGACGACCCTGCCCCGCTTTGCCTTTCCCGAGGAGAGCAACACCCTCACGTTTATCCCATTGACCACTCCGGAGGTGGTGCGCCGCATCGGCATTGTTCGTTTGAGCAACAAGTCATTGCCACCGGCCGCCGACGCGCTGGTGCAGTTCATTCTGGAGCAGAGCAAAGAACAGAAAAAATAATTAAAAATAGGGTTTGATAAGCTCGACTTATCAGGCGATAGATCCTTTTCATTTGTCCAGGCGCAGCGCTTTGCCCAAGATAAAGCTGTCACCCATGGGGTGTCCTCTCTCTGCCGACTATAACTAAACAGGAAGCCAGCAGAGATCCAAAGAGCAAGGTTTCCATCCCATCTATGCTGAGCGCCAGCACCGCTGGCAACACCGATACAGGATGTGGAGTTAACAGAGGATCACAATAATGATAACGCCTGCAGCAATTCAAACCTCTCTGCGGGGTGACAATGCACTTCCCCTGCGCCCCGCCGAACAGGTAATGCACCTGGAACGACTGGGCGCCATGCACCAGAGCCGCCTCAGCTTCATGCGCTCCCTGGTACGTCGCATCATGCGCGAGCGCTGGCAGATCGAGCCGGTCCGTCTGGACCTGGATGCCGATGGTTACGGTACCGTCATCTATGAAGTACAGGCACCTCAGGGCCTGTACAGTTTTGTACTCTTTTCCAACTATCTGGCACCGGAAGTACGCAATGACCGCGTGATCGCCACCCAGTGGGACCTCACCATGGCACTGGTGGAAGGCCGCGTTGACGATATCTATCTGGAAAAGCTGCGCCAGAATGTGCCCAAGCAGGAAGCAGGCCGCGTCGATGCCCGGGTCTTCGTGCTGTCGCGCGCCAACCGCAGCGCACGCAACTTTGACTACGTGGTCGACCAGCTGGCAAAGGGCGAGCAGCCTGACGTTGAACGTATCGCCCGCGTCGGCTACCTCTATCGCACCACCGCCGTGTACGGCAGCGGCAAGCTCGGCATGGCCGACTGGGAAAAGGTGCGAACACAATACACCGACTTCGCCCGGCCCTTTGCGGCGGAAATGTTTGTCTGCCTGATGCTGCGAAACTTCAGTCTGTTGCAGGCCGAACATATTGCCCGCCACCGCTCGCCCGATAGCTTCCAACCGATGAAGCCGGAGATCAAACGTTACTTCGGCATCGGCAACTCAACCGGTCTGGGCATGGCGCCCTATCTGGTGAACCACCCGCTGTTGATTAATCGCTGGGTAGAGATGCGCGAACTCGCGCTGGCCCGCATTCGAGTACTGGGTGCTATCTCCCCCGCCCTTCGTGAACAGCTGCATCGCCTGATTGATCGCTGCGAACAGCATACCCGTGAAACAGTGACGGAGGATCAGTGGCAGACCGGCAACAACCAGCAGGTGCTCAAGGACCTGGCGGCCCTGCGCAGCAAGGCCAGCGAAGGGTTCGACGACTGGGACAGCCTGATTCTCTGGAGTGAAGAGCACTGCTCCCTGCAGGGACAGGAGATGCTGGTATCCATTCTGCTGGAGCTGTATCCCACGCTGGTAGATGACCTTGAAGACTATCACTGCGCCGAGGAATTTCTCGATCTGGATCCGCTGATGCCGCTGCAGACACTCAAAGAAGTGATCGAAACGCGCTATGCCTGGGCACTGGCGATCGACTTCAGCGTCGAGGGCACCCGTGAAACCTGCTGGTATCGTTCGGAAGAAAAGATGGAGCCACGCCTGGGCAGTGTGGCCGATGCCGAAGCCAAGAAAAAGCAGATGGCGCTGGGTGTAGGCTATGCCGTGCGCAAGTGCTACGACCAGCTGTGTGACTACGTCGCCGAGCACCCGGACCATACCACCGCCCGTTTCATGGTCGCGCGACCGAAAATGCGCGGGATTGTGCGCCGTATCCAGAGCATGAGCCGCTGTGTCTACGGCGATATTCAGGCCAACCTGCTGGATCGTAATGTGCTGCCCATGCATCTGCTGCGCTGCAAGCTCGCCTTCTTTGGTGTCAGCAAATTCGATCCACGCTCACGGCTTTGGGTCCGTAACACCATGTTCCAGGGCGCACCGCTGCTGGACGATATCGGCTCTCGCTTCGGCGATGACTGGTTCATGCCACTGGCACCACAGCAGTAAGGAGCAGCTCCATGCATATTTCCATGAACGAACTCAAAGCGGCGCTGCGTCGCTGCTTCGAAGCCAGCGGCTATTTTGTCGGCAACTATGAAGACGCCGCCAACATGATCCTCTGGCTGGAAAAACACGGCCTCAACGGTCTGGGCGAGCTGGAACGTGCTCTGCCCTACATTCGTAACGACAGTGACAAGCCGCTCAGCAGCGTCGTCTATGAGGACAGCACCTCGGCCATTATCGACAGCCATGATCGCAGCGCCCTTAACTGCATTGCAGCAGCCGTCGACCTGGCTCATGCCAAGGCACTGGAAGTGGGTATTGCGACGGTCACCGTGCACAACTGCCATAATCGCATGTTCATTCTCAAGGCCCTGACCGACTGCGGACGCCGTGGTATCAGCGTGGCGGCCTACTGGCAGAATGGTGAGCAGAATATCACCGAGCATACCGCTGCCATCCGTGCCGGCGAGCGCTATCCCACTTACAGCGAGGCCAAAACCTGCCTCAACGCCAGCGCCGATGATAAACAGGCCCTGACCATTATCTGCAGCTCCCGCGTAGATCTCTCGACCCGTCTCAAGCATCGTAAAACACGCCTGCTGACCGAGACTCAGGTCGAGGAAAACAAGGAGCAGAGTGTGGAAAGCGGCATTGAAATTGACCCGGCTCTCTGGGACGAAATCAATCGCATCGGCACCGAAATACTGGTGGAAAACAGCGAGCGCTCCCGCGCCGACGCTGGCGGTCGCTAAATCAATTTCATCCTGTTTCACAAAGCTCCCGAGTGGTCCCGCACTAACCGCTTCGGGAGCTTTTTCACTTTCAGGATCTGATGGATGCCCTATATACCCCCTGAATTGCTGGCCTTACTCGTGGTGACCGCGGGTGTCTTCGTCCAGTCCCGCATTGGTATCGGCTATGGCTTGCTGGCCGCTCCGATTCTGTTCCAGATAGACCCGGCGTATGTCCCGGGCCCGATTCTGGTGGTGGGATTTTGCCTGTCCACTTTGATGGTGATGCAAAGCGCGCAGCAGCTGCGCTGGCGTCGAGTGCTGCCGGCCATTATTGCCCGCGTACCAGGGGCCGGAGTTGGTGCATTGCTGGTTCAACTGCTGAGCCAGGCACTATTAGGGTTGTTTCTGGGGCTGGCGTTACTGCTGGCGACCCTGTTGAGCTGGCGTGCATTCAAACTGCGTACCACAGGTCGTAGCCTGATGGTGGGAGGCTTTTTCTCGGGCCTGATCGGCACAGCCACCGGTATTGGCGGCCCACCGATCGCACTGGTGTATCAGGAGCAGGATCCGGCCATCGCCCGCGCCGAATTGGCGGCCTTCTTTCTGGTGGGCACCCTGATCTCCCTGGCCATGCTGTTCGGCGCTGGCCAGCTGGGTGAGGAGCATCTGTGGCTGTCACTCAAACTGCTGCCCGGCGTCTTGCTGGGCAACAGCCTGAGCTACCTGTCCGAGCGGTTTTGGCAGATCAACAACCTCAAGCCCTGGGTTCTGGTGCTTTCATTGCTGGCAGCGCTTCTACCTCTGAGCCAGGGGGTATCAAACCTGTAACCGCTTTTAACGGTGCTTCCACTCCGGTTTGCGCTTATTGATAAATGCATCAATCCCTTCCTGCGCATCATCGATCAGCATATTGCCGACCATCACTTCACTACAGAACTCATAGGCTTCAGCCAATGGCAGCTCACGCTGGCGATAGAACGCCTGCTTGCCGATCTGTAGGGTCTTGCGGGATTTGGAGGCGATCTTGGCCGCCAGCGTGTCCACGGCTGTTTCCAGCTCCGCTTCCGGCACCAACTGGTTGATCAAACCGATATCAAAGGCGCGCTGGGCGTTGATCAGATCACCGGTCAACAGCAGCTCCATGGCATGCTTGGGCTGTACGGCGCGGCTTAGCGCCACCATGGGCGTTGAACAGAACAGGCCGATATTGACACCGGGCGTGGCAAAACGGGCATTATCAGCAGCAACCGCCATATCGGCACTGGCAACCAGCTGACAGCCTGCTGCTGTGGCGACACCGTGTACCTGGGCAATGACCGGGACGGGCAGACTGACCACACGCTGCATCAAACAGGAGCAGGTATCAAAGGTACAGCGGTAGTATTCCTCTTCCCCTTCACCCAGCATCTGCTTGAGATCATGACCGGCACAGAACCCCTTGCCGGAACCACGGATCACCACGCAACGAACATTGATGTCATCGGCAATGCTGTCCAGCTCGGCATGCAGCGCCTGCATGAGTTCCAGAGAAAGGCTGTTGTAGGCATCGGGGCGGGATAACGTCAGGGTGGCAACACCGGCCTGATCCTGACGCGTGAGAAGCGACTGAGACATGCGAACTCCCTTTTTGTTGTTATACGGGTAAACCCGAATATCCGCAAAAGGGGGCCGCAGGTCAAGCGGTTAACAATTGATCTTTTTAGACCGACAGAATATCGATCTTTTCCATCACCTGAACACCAGAGCCATTGGCACCGGCTTCTTCATCATCGCCCAGCGGCCCCATGGCGCTGCCGGTGTCTGGCGCTATGCCATGCGGGAAGCCCAACTGCAGACCTTTGAAGTCGAACAGCTGATGGTCAGCCAAATGCGAAGGGACCACGTTACACAGTGAACGGAACATGGTTTCAATGCGCCCCGGATGCGACTTGTCCCAGCCCTGCAGCATTTCCTTGATCACCTGGCGCTGCAGGTTTTCCTGAGAGCCACAGAGGTTGCACGGGATGATCGGGAATTCGCGCAGTTCGGCGTATTCGGCGATATCTTTCTCACGAGCATAGGCCAGCGGACGGATCACCATGTTCTTACCGTCATCGGATACCAGCTTGGGCGGCATGGACTTGAGCTTGCCACCGTAGAACATGTTGAGGAAGAAGGTTTCCAGAATGTCATCACGGTGATGGCCCAGTGCGATCTTGTTAGCACCGATTTCATCCGCGAAACCATACAGGGTACCGCGACGCAGGCGTGAGCAAAGCGCACAGGTGGTTTTACCCTCGGGGACCACTTCCTTGACGATGGAGTAGGTATCACGCTCGACAATATGGAAAGGCACACCGATCGATTCCAGATAGGCAGGCAGTACATGCTCTGGAAAACCCGGCTGCTTCTGGTCCAGGTTCACCGCCACCAGCTCAAAACGAATCGGCGCACTCTTCTGCAGATTCATCAGAATATCGAGCATGGCATAGGAGTCTTTGCCCCCGGACAGACACACCATCACCTTGTCGCCCTCTTCAATCATGTTGAAGGCTTCAATGGCTTGTCCTACCTCACGGCGCAGGCGTTTCTGCAGCTTGTTAAGGCGGGTTTTGGTCTGCTTGTCGATGCTGTCGGTCTGCATAGGGTGCTTCGTGAATCACTGGTTGAAAATCGAGCGCGAAGTATACAGCAAAGCAGCCAGACTCATAAGGTGCAACGAGGCCTGAGCCATACTCCTGAAACAAAAACGCCGAGCAATCGCCCGGCGTTTTCAAAGTACTGTCAATCAGGACAGCTGGCGGAAGGATTCCAACAGCGGCGGCAATCCCGGGAACATCCCGATGCCCGCCATCACCGCGCACAGAATCACAAACACGACACCCGGCACCACCCAACGGCCCATATGGCCCAGGCTTTTGCCGCGCTCCTTACAGCCGATCAGACCCAGGTTATCCAGCAGCACCGTCAGTGACCAGCCAAACACCGGATTCACCAGCGCCGAGGAGAAGATCACCACCGCCGCAGATTGGGTCGTCTTGCCTTCACGCGTCATCTGCATGCCCGCTTCCAGCAGCGGCAGGTAAACACCGACGATCAGCGCCACACTGAGTACCGGCTGCCACACCGCCAGATCCATGGGGTAGCCCCAGAGTGCCGCAACCACACAGAGGAAGCCCGTCAGTACGGCTCCGGCGGGAATGGGACGACGTGCAATGGCTGCCGGTACAATATAAGTACCCCATGACGAGGTGATATTACCGCCACCCAGCAGGCTGCCGGTGATCTGGCGCGCCGACGCGGTGCACATGGTATCGTCGATATCCATCAGCACCTTTTCGGTTTTCTTCGGGTAGTTGATCTCCTGAAACACACGATGGCCCAGAAAGTCCGGCGACCACATGGCTACCGCCAGAATGGCAAAAGGCGCTACAGCGATGAAATGATGCAGCTCAGGCCAGCCCAGCTGCCAGCCGGTATCGTCGCCCCACCAATACGCCGGATTCATATTGGGCATACCCGGCTCGGTCGTGAACTCGAACGGGGCTCCCAACGCAAAAGACAGGCCTGCAGCCAGCACGGCTCCCAAGGGAATCGCCAACCAGCGCATCTGTATATGCTCCAGATAGGCATACATAATGATGGTGCTGATGATGACGATAAACGCGAGATAAGCCATATCGAAGCCTTCAGCCCAGGCAAACAGCTTGCTGATCTGCCCTGTAATCCCGATAAAACCCAGATACAGCAGCAAACCGCCACAAACGCCATTACTGGTCAAACGCGCCAGCAGGCTCCCCCCTTTGGTAATGCCGAGAATAAAGCCCAACACACCGATCATCAGGCCCAACGCCATGGGATGGCCACCCGATGCAACAATCAAGGGAATCAGCGGTATCAGGGGACCATGCGTACCGGCCAGGTTGGCGGTGGGGTTAAAGAAGCCGGACACCAGCACCACAAACAGCAAAGCGGCGATCAACAGCTCAAAGCGCACATTCTCAATTACAAAGGTCTCGGGCAGACCCAACTGAGTGGCAAAGGCAGCGACAATCGCGGCCACCATCACAATTTTGCCGATGGTGGCCGCCATGGCCGGCACCCAGTCTTCTACCTCAAAACGGTAGTCACGAAAGGGCAGATTGGGCCGCCACCGCTTGGGACGCATGCTTTGCAGTTCATGGTCCAGATACTCGGCACGGGTGGCGAAAGCAGAACGGGGCTTGCGCTGCGCCTGGTAGGTCGACTGATCTACGTCGGACATAAGCTCTCTTCTTATCGCTAAACATAAAAGCGGGCGATTCTAGGGAGCGAATGTGACAGCCACAATCGACACTTAGGCTATTAACACTATGTCGAATTGCTAAGTCTGCCGACTCAAGGCTGCGCCAAGTCTATGAAAATAATCGGTAAATGCCTGGTTAATCCTGAGCCTGTCCTGATCACGCGGATATAATCCTTTCTGGGCTTCGGGTGACTCACGGGTCCCTTTCACCAGAAAATGGTTTTTCACGGCAGCATCCTGAACAAAGGCCTCAAACGCACGTGCACAGACCTCTTCAGGACGGCTGTAATAATGGGCGTTCAGTTCCTTATCCGTTTGCGCTGAGCAGCGAAACAGCTGGCTGGGTTCACGGCCACTCTCATCCAGCAGGATCGTTTTCATAAGCGCAAACCAAAGATCATTGAGCGGATGTACAACCGGCGTTGCATCTTCCAGCCAGGCAGACGATGCGAAGAGTCCTGCGGGCGCATCGCTGAACACTTTATCCGCAAGATAATGGTCCAAGGCATGAAACCACTCATGGGCGATACTGCCAGGGCCTGCATTTTTAGCTAACGCAAAGGCTCTGCGCGATGGATCATAGTGCGCCGATACACCCGGTCGACCGCCCGTACCATATTGCAGCGCCAGCGTTCCTCTGAGTGACACCAGCATTTCGGGCCCTTGCAGAATCAGCATCAGGTCGCAGAGCGCATCGTAGAACAGCTCCGCTGCGCGGCGCCGCTCCTTCTCTGTCACCCAGCGCCCCAATTCGATACTGCGAAAATCAAATCGGCGCCGAAGCTCTACAAAGTCTATCTCCTGGCCTGCCCGATGATCAGGCCCCTGGCGATAGAACTGCCTTTGCTCGATACTCATTGGCTTTCACTGTCTTTGACTGCCCCGGCAGGACAGGTAGGATTAATCGCGTTCAACGGAAACTGCCGAGCCTCAATGTCAGACTCTCATACGATCCAGGCCGATCTCAACGAGCCACTCTACTACCTGCGTAACGCTCTCACCCTGATTGACTGGGTATCTCAGCGCCACGGTGATTTATTGGATACGCATGAGTGGCAAGCACTGGAACATCTGCGCAGTGTATCAGAGCCTGCCCAAGCCTTGTTGTTTCGTATGGTGATGCGCCGTGGTGATTACTTTCGTACCGATCAGCTGAACTATGCGGAACTCCCCGACACATCTGAGCTACTCCCATTACTGACCGATGCTGATCTGATTGAGCTTGATCCGACACTCGACAGCACAGAAATGAGTGCCCTTTTACGCAAGCAGGAACTTTGGAGCCTGTGCCAAGCCCTTGCGCCCGATCAGCCACCTGCTCGTTCAACTCGGAAACAGGATTTACAGCACTGGCTAGAAGAGGCGCATACACCCCCTCGGCCTTTCAGCCACTGGCTACCGAATGCCGGCTTTCACGTCGTCAGTCTGAAGATCAGTCCTTTAATGGAGCGCTTGCGGCTGATGTTTTTCGGCAATCTCTATCAAGACTGGTCCGAATTTGTCATCACCGAACTGGGACACCAACGCTATGAAGCGGTCGCCTTTGATCAAGAGTCACGTGCCTTTCAAACCCGAGACGAGGTGGACGCCTATCTGTATCTGGCGCAGCTTCAGCAACAACTGGAATCAGGCGCCGAGCTGACCGAGCTCATAGCACAACTACCCACTCAATGCCCAAGCGAGTGGCTGGAGTACCGGCGTCGCAAACTGGCTTTTGCATTGGGCCAAGCGGCGGAAAAAAGTGGCGAACAAGCGCTGGCTCGCCAGCTGTATAGCCAGAACCCCTATCAGGAAGCACAGCTGAGGAAGCTGAGACTGATGGAGCTGTCTGATGAGCCAATGGCGACCTTTCTCGAAGCGCAAAAGCGCCTGACTGAAGTCCATCAACCTGAAGCCCGCATTCGGATTCAACGTATTCTTCAGCGCAGTGGTAAAAAAGCCGGCCAGGCTATTTCCGTAAAGAAGCCTAAAGAACTGCCTGAGCAGACATTAACGCTGCCTGCCGCAGACGGAATCAGAGTTGAAGCACTGGTTATCCAAGCTCTCGAAGCAGAGGGGTATCAGGCCTTCCACGTGGAAAACAGTTTGTTCAACGGCGTGTTTGCCCTGCTGTTCTGGCCAGCAATTTATGCCCCGCTGAGCGGAGCCTTCTTCCATCCGTTTCAGGCCGGACCTGCCGATCTGTACCGCCCGGACTTTGTACAGCGTCGCGAAGCGCTGATAGCCGAACAATTTGGTCTTTTCACCGATCATCAGTACAAGCAGGTCATACTGCAGCGCTATCAACAGAAAGCAGGCATCAGCTGCAGTCTGATTAACTGGTCTAACTTATCCTTCACGCTTATTGAACAAGCACTGGACCTTATTCCCGCCACTCATCTCGAAGCCATTTTCCTCCACCTCTTGCTGGACATCCGCCAACACCGCCGTGGCATGCCAGACTTGGTAAGCTTTGACCCTGAGCGCAAAACCTATCGGTTAATCGAGGTAAAAGGCCCCGGTGACCGTTTGCAGGACCACCAACGCCTATGGCTTGAATTCTTTATAGACAAGGACATACCTGCTAGTCTCAGCAAAGTTCAGCACATTTAACTGAGTCACCGGCGGGGTCAGAAACCTGTCTGATCCTCTTCCTGAATTCATCAGTTGCCGCGAGCGATCAGGGAGCCCCACATCCGTGTTTTTCAAAAACCTGTTCCGCCTGGATCTTAAACATCTCATTTTGCTGTTGGCATTCGGCACTGCCGTCATCACTCTGGTTAACGGGCTGTATGCCAGTTATCAGGTCCAACGTCAGCTCTTGATCGATCAGGCTCTTGTCAGTAATCAGGCATACGCGCGTAAGCTGGCCGACATGAGCAACGGGTTCCTGCTCACTACACAGCAGCAACTGAACTTCAGCGCACGCGAACTCAGTGACAAGATGCACCTGCCCGAATTCCAGCGGGAAATCACCACACGCCTGCTACGGCAATCTGACACCTTTGACTCCGTCGCCATCATCAACCCCGAAGGCATAGTGCTGGACATATCTCCCGATACCATCCCTCTGCTGGGCGACCAGCTTGCTAATGCAGAGATCATCCCTTCACTCAACCGGTTACACCCCGTCATCAGTACGCCCTTTGAAACCAAAGCCGGAAATCTGGTCATCACCCTGTCTCACCCGATTTTTTCACCTCAAGGAGAGTACCTGGGCTCCTTAGTTGGCTCCTTGTACCTTAAAGAGCGCAACATTCTGAACAATCTATTAGGTCAGCACTTCTATGAAGATGGCTCCTACCTGTATGTCGTCGACCAGAGCAAGCGCCTGATTTACCATCCGCTGCGTGAACGCGTCGGGGAACAGATTCTGGTCAACCGGGTGATTGATGCCGTCGTTCGCGGCGAGCAAGGCATGGCCAGGGTCGTCAACAGCAAAGGGGTGGACATGCTGGCAGGGTTCGCCCCTGTTCCTGCTTCAGGCTGGGGCGTCGTGGCACAACGTCCTGTTGATGCCACTCTGGCACCGCTCAAACATCAAATACTTCGAGTGGTTACGCATTCCTTACCGGTTACCCTGGCAACACTGGTACTGATACTGTTTCTGGCACGCTGGATCGCCAACCCACTCAGGCAACTGGCCGAGAATGCTCAAACGATCAACCATCCTGATGCGCCCAAACGCGTTCAAGCTGTCCGCTCCTGGTATTTTGAAAGCACCCAGCTTAAAAAGGCGATGCTGAAAGGCATGGGCCAGGTACACAAGCAGCTGGGACAGCTTCGGGATGCGGCCGCTAAAGACCCCCTTACGGGACTGGCAAACCGACGTAGTCTGGACACTGCACTGGAGCAGAGTCTGAACCAGCAAACTCCGTTCAGCGTTCTGGCCGTCGATGTTGATCATTTTAAAGCGATCAACGATACCTACGGCCATGATGTCGGCGATCAGGTACTCAAAACACTCGCCAAACATATGAGCCAGTGCTTCCGCAGAAATGATCTTATATGCCGTGCCGGGGGCGAGGAATTTGTCATTCTGCTGCCTGAAACCTCCATGGAAACGGCCTGGGGACTGGCAGAACGACTGCGTCGAGATATTGAATCCACGCCTATTCCACCCGTGCCACAACTGCATATCTCAATTGGCATCGCCGAGTGGCCCCTGCATGCCCCTGAACCTTACGAAGTGATCAAGTATGCCGATAAGGCGCTTTACAGAGCCAAGGAAAACGGCCGCAACCGCTGCGAGCTTCACCAGGCAGATTAACGGGTACCCGTTGAGTGTCCGCAGAACGAAAAAAAGCCGGCACAGGGCCGGCTGAAAAATGGGTAGGCTGACGAACCCGGCTCTACCCTTGCACGCTGACAGGCAAAAAATGCGTAGTTAACCTTCCCCTTCCTTAACTGCGACTTCCGGACCACGGCCAGTACGCGCCTTGCCCAAAAGCATCGAGATCAGCGGCATCACCAATACAATCAATGCAATGACAGTAATGACCAGAGTCAGCGGACGCTCCCACAGGAAGGAGAAACTACCATCCGTAATGGTGAGTGCGCGCGCCAGGTTTTTCTCCATGATGTCACCCAGAATAAATCCCAGCAGCATGGGCGCCATCGGGAAATCCAGCAACTTCAGGAAGAGCGCACCGATGGTAATGAACACCATCATGTAGATATCAAAGGTGTTAAAGCTCACCAGGTACACACCGGTGATCGAGAAAAACAGGATCAGCGGAATCAGGATTGGACGCGGAATTGCCAGCAGACGCGAGATATACGGGATCAGCGGCAAGTTCAGAATCAGCAGTACCAGGTTACCGAAGTACATGGAGATGATGACCGACCAGAACACATCCGGGTTATCCACGAACAGACGCGGGCCAGGCTGAATACCATAGGCGATCAATGCACCCAACATGATGGCCGTTGTACCTGAGCCTGGAATACCCAGAGTCAGCAAGGGTACGAAAGAACCGGTAGATGCCGCATTGTTGGCAGACTCAGGCGCGGCCAGACCACGCAGTGAGCCCTTACCGAACTTCAGCTTTTCCTTGGCCGACGCCAGGTTACGTTCCAGGCCGTACGCCATGAAGGATGCGATGGTGGCACCTGCACCCGGCAGTACACCTACCAGGAAGCCGAACACGGACGAACGCGCGATGGTCGGCGCCACTTCTTTCACTTCTTCCTTGTTCAGCTTCATGCTGCCCAAAGAAGCCATATCCATTTCCGGCTCTTCCTCGGCATGCTGACCACGCATGACGCTCATAATCACTTCAGTCAGTGCGAAGGTCGCCATCGCCAGCAACAGGAAGCTAACGCCATCAATCAGATCAACGCTGCCAAAGGTAAAGCGTGTTGCACCTGAGGTGACATCAGTACCGACAGTGGCAATCATCAGACCAAAAACGGTCATCAACAACGCCTTGATCACCTGCCCTTTACCCGAGAAGGCCGCCACGGCTGTCAGACCCAGCAACATCAGTGCGAAGTAGTCACCGGACTGGAAGCTCAAGGAAACCGACGCCAACGCAGGCGCGGCAAACAGCAGAATCAACGCACCGATGGTACCGCCCGTGAAGGAGGAATATGCCGCCAGTGCCAGTGCCTTACCGGCCTGGTTTTGCTGAGCCAGCGGGAAGCCGTCAAACGCGGTTACCACCGTACTGGCACAGCCCGGGGCATTTACCAGAATAGAAGAGGTGGAGCCGCCGAATACAGCACCATAGTAAACACCCGCCATCAGGATAATACCGGACGCAGGATCAAGGCCGTAGGTTACAGGTATCATCAGCGCAACTGCTGAGATCGGGCCAAGGCCTGGAAGCATGCCGATGAAGGTACCGGCGAAACAGCCGACGACCACCATCAACAAGTTGAAGGGCATTACAGCGGTGCCCAAACCGGTCAGAATTCCGTCCCACATGAGATCAGCCTCCGAACATCATTGTGATGACGCGACCTGGTGCCAGATAGATATCCAGCAACTGCGCCAGGATGAACCAAAGCACTACCGAGAACGGGATTGATGCCAGCAACAGAGTCTTGACCTGGCGTACACCCAACATCCAGTAACCGCCAATCAAAAACAGAATGGTCGACAACAGGAAGCCCAGCCAAGGCAGAACAAAGCCCAACAGCAGCACCAATACCAGTAGCTTGGCCACCAGCCAGAAATCGTATCCCGCCAGCTTGACCCGACCTTCGATGGAACGGTCAGCGGTTACAATCAGAGCAACCGAGAGAATCCCTCCGAGGACTGCCAATGCATTGGGCAGAGACTGGGCATTAAAGGGAGCGAACTCATCACCCGGCAGCAGCTGGATATCCCCTGCGTAGAAGCCATAGGCAACTGACAGACAGAGAAAGACCAGACCACCGATGTGATCTTTTGAAATAGTCATGATCGAGTCCTCGTTAACACGGGAAAAACCGAGGGGAGTACAGAGTGGCCTGCGCTCCGAATGGAGCACAGGCCTGAAGGATTAACGCAGGAAGCCGAGTTCACGCATCAGATCACCGATTTCCTGTTCCTGCTGCTCCAGGAAGGCAACAAACTCGTCACCCGGACGGAAATCTTCAGCCCAACCATTGCGGTCACGGACTTTGGCCCACTCTTCAGTGCCGTACATTTTCTTCAGCACTTCGATGAATTCATCACGCTTGCTTTCAGCAATGCCCGGTGCGGCAAAGAAACCACGCCAGTTCACGAAAGTCGCATCGTAACCCAGCTCCTTCAGTGTCGGCACTTCTGCAGCCGCACTTGAACGCTCAGGACCAGTCATGGCCAGGATGCGTACTTCGCCCGCTTCAGCCAGCGCCAGGGCTTCACTGAAACCGGTCGACAGCACATCAGCTTCGCCAGACAGCAGGCCAGCCATGGCTTTACCACCGGCATCATACGCCAGGTATTTCACCATGCGCGGATCACCGCCAGCCGCTTTGAAAGCCTGAGCCGCAACCAGGTGGTCCATGCTGCCGCGAGCAGAGCCGCCAACAACGGTTACAGAACGCGGATCTTTCAGGTAGGCATCTGCCAGCTCAGTGAAGCTGGTGTATTTGGAGTCGGCCTTAACCACGAAAGCACCAAAGTCACCAATGGTGGCAGCAACCGGTGTCAGATCGCGGAAAGACTGCGGAAATACTTTGGACAGTGAACGGATTACGATCGGGGTAGAGTTCACCATCAGGGTGTCTTCAGACTGCTCAGCCACTTCAATCAGGTGAGCAATCGCTTTACCACCGCCACCACCGGACAGGTTCTCGTAAGAGATGGTTTCAACCAGACCGGATTTCTGCAGGGCTTCACCGGTACCACGAGCGGTACCATCCCAGCCACCACCTGCACCACCCGGAATCAGGAAGTGAATGGTGTCGACTTCGGCATGTGCCACACCCGCTGTCAGGCAGGATGCCAGTGCGGTAGCCAGAACAGTTGAGCGACGGAAGAACGGGATATTTGAGCGCATAGCGTTTACCTCATTATTTTTGTATTAACGCCTGGGAAGAGATGAGCAGCCCCTGGCCGCTCAGGCATAAGACCTGTTCATTTCTCCCCGAGCTTGGAGGTAAGCCTAGGCATCCGCTCCTGTTTAAAAAAGTTTATGAATTTAAAGAGCTTTTAGAATTTAAAAACCATTTTGTTCATTCTGTTCACGGGCCATGTTTGTCAGCTAGAGTTAACATCGGGCCGTAAAAAAGAGCTGTATATGAAACTGTCGATTCGCCGCTTTCCGCTCAAGACACGCATGGTGCTCATTCTGGGCCTGATCGCGCTGCTGCAAACCGGGGCACTGGGTCTCTTTGCCCTGCACTACCTCACCAGTACGCTTGAAGAGCAGATGGGCGAGCGCGCCCTGCACGTCGCCAAAACCATTGCCAGCATCCCAACGGTGATAAACGGGGTCGAAAGCGGAGACAGTTCAGAACTTCAGCCCCTGAGTCTGACGCTGGCTGACAGGACCCAAGCCCGTTTCGTGGTTATTGGCGACCGCAACGGCCTGCGTCTGGCCCACCCAAACCCTGAACGTCTGGGCCTGTCCATGGCCGAAGATGATGACGATGCCGTGTCTCCTACCCTGGCCTATGGACTGGCACAGGTCACCCGTGCGCAAGGCAGCCTGGGGCTTTCCATGCGCGCCCGCGCGCCCATTTATGATGCCACTGGAGAAGAGATTATCGGCCTGGTCTCTGTCGGCTACCTGCTCGATAAGGTCGATCTTTATATCAGCCGCTACCGCCTGACCATGGTGATGGTGATTCTGGCCGCGTTCCTGTTCAGCGTTCTCACTGCCGTCTGGTTTGCCAGCCATTTCAAAAAAGCGATTTTTGGTCTCGAACCCGAGGAGATCGGCCGCCTGTTCCAGGAACGTAACGCCACGCTCCAGTCCGTTCGCGAAGGCATCATTGCCATCAATACCCAAGGCAAGATCACCACAATTAACGAAGCAGCTCTATCCATCCTGAACCTGCCCAGCCAACAGGGCATCCTGGGTCACCCCGTTACAGAAGTGCTGCCCTACACCCGCATGCCGGAAGTGCTGAACAGTGACCAGGCAGAGTTTGACCAGGAAGTACGCGTGGGCGATCTGGTGTTGATCGTTAACCGTGTTCCTTTGCATCAATCAGGGCGGGTGATTGGTGTGGTATCCAGCTTCCGACGCAAGGATGAACTGCATCAACTGGGTCAGAAACTCAGCCGTATACAGCAATATGCCGACAGCCTCAGAAGCCAGGCTCATGAGTACTCCAACAAACTCCATACCATTGCAGGCCTGATCCAGATCGGCGCCTACGACAAGGCACTGAAGATCATTGGCCAGGAAGCTCGCGATCATCAGGCGTTGATTCATCTGCTGGTTGAAGCCGTGCCGGACCCTGTTTTAGCGGGGTGCCTGCTCGGCAAGTACAACCGCGCCCGTGAGCTGGGGCTGGTGCTGGAAATAGACCCGGATAGCCAGATGCTGGACCTGCCCGACTGGATTCCTCGCGAGCAACTGGTCAGCATCCTGGGCAACCTGCTCGATAACGCCTTCGAAGCAACGCTCAATCATGGAGGCCACGGCCAAACCATACAGCTCAGTATGACTGATTTGGGGGATGACCTGATTTTCGAGATTGAAGACCGAGGCCCCGGTATCCCTGATGACCAGCAAGAGCTGATCTTCACCAAGGGCTTTAGCAGCAAGAACAAACTGGGCCACGGTCTGGGCCTGCATCTGGTCAACAGCCTGTTGCAGCAACTGAATGGCACCATCACCATAGAGCCCGGCGAACCCGAAGGCAGTCGCTTCACGGTGTACATTCCCAAACAACAGCCCAAACTTAAACAACCGCAACTGACAGGAGTCACCAATGAATAAGCCCATTCGTGTTGTGGTCGCGGAAGATGATCCTCAGATCGCCGAAATACAGCAGCGTTTCCTGGAACGAATAGAAGGATTTGAGCTGGTCGGCCTGGCACACAGCCTTGAAACAGCGCGGGATTTGATTGAGGTAATGCAGCCAGAGCTTCTGCTGCTGGACATTCATTTCCCCAACGGTACCGGCCTGGACCTGCTGCGAGAAATGCGCATTCAGAACAATGCGACCGATGTGATCCTGATAACCGCTGCACGCGAAGTCGATACCCTGCGTGAAGCACTGCGCGGCGGAGTATTTGATTACATCCTCAAACCGCTGGTATTTGAGCGCTTACGCGATGCTTTGCAGGATTATGCCAAGCATCTGGAGCGGCTGCGCTCGATGGATTCCCTGGCTCAGTCAGATGTCGACAGCCTGCTGCCAAGAGGCAAAGCACCTGCCACACAAAGCACTGAGCCTGACAACACTGAAGCGCGTTTGCCCAAAGGGGTTGATGTACTTACGCTGGAAAAGGTTAGAGCCGTGTTCGCGCAAACCGACACCGCTCAAAATGCAGAAGAAGTGGGTGCAACCATTGGCGCCAGCCGTACAACGGCCCGACGTTATCTAGAGTATCTGGTCAGCACCCGAGAGCTGGAAGCCAGCGTGAACTACGGCAGCGTAGGCCGCCCCGAGCGCCGCTATCAGCGCGCCTGAATCCAGAACCAGCTCATGCGCCCCTGACCTTACACAGCTGCAAAGCTTATTTTTCTCAGCGTAACCTGCTGGCGGCGCATCAGTTCAATCACGGGGTGCGCCACTTGAACATCACCCTGATGCTCCAATTTATCCTCGGCAATCTTACTCGCCAGTTCAAGTTCCCGGTTTGCCACAGTAGCCGCACCGCCCTTGATACGATGCAGCGCAGCCGAAACGTCCTCTTTGGTTCCTGAGTCCAACGCCTGCTCAAGCCCATCCAAAAGCCTGGACATGCTTGCGGCGAAGGATTCCAGACAAGCAAGGTAAAGTTCCTCTTCATCACCAAACTGATGCCGAACAGACTCTCGATCAATAAATGCCGGTAAAGAGGAACACCAGTCAGTATCAATGCTTTCAGACATCCCAGCACTAACAGCCTCAGCCGCTAATTGATCCGTTTGGTCACCAGAGCCATCAACTTCAGCCACAACGAACAATTTTTCCAGCGCTGCCCTCAACTCTTCAAGTACAACCGGCTTGCCAAGATAATCCACCATACCTGCACGTGTAGCAGCTTCACGATCACGTTCGAGTACTGAAGCTGATAATCCAATAACGGGCGGAGCGCCTGCCGGCATAGCCTCTGCGGCCTCATAACCGCTCATCCCGCCCATATAGATATCCATCAAGACAGCGTCATAGTGTTGTCGGGAAACCGCTTCCAGAGCTTGCTCGCCCGACTCGGCTTCATCGCTGGTTGCGCCCAGTTTTTTCAGCAAGTGTTTGACGACCTCCCTGTTCACGGGAAGGTCATCCACCACCAGCAGATGCAAAGCCGGAAGGTTGCCAGACCCCGAAGAGGTCGAAGGCACGGAACCGCACTGGAGGGAAGCCTCCCCTTTCAAGGCGGCAAGCACTCGTGCTGGAGTGAGTGGTGAGGACAGGAAACGCGCTCCAGCAGCGGTAAGGGCTGGCATATCAGGATAAAGGTGACCGACAGGCGAGATTAAAACCGGACACAAGGGCTGCTGGCCTTGTGGATAGCGGGCATTAAGCGCCAGTGCTTCTTGTACTGAAGCCGAAGCAAATTGATCAGGCCCCAACACCATTAGCACAGACGAGGGTTCCCCACCTGCCAGTACAGAAGCCCAGTCCTGAGGATAGGGCTGTATGTCCACCTGCCAAAGCGCCAGCATCTCCAGCAGCCCTGATTCCTGCTGACACTCCCCCTCGGCTACTGGCTGCAAATACACTCGGGTATTTGACAGGTTTTCATCCTGGTAACGGCAGGTTTCGGGGGCAACCTCCAACTCAACCTTGAAGGTAAACACGCTGCCAATCCCTTTTTGGCTTTCAACCTCAAGCGTGCCACCCATATATTCAGCCATGGCACGGCTAATGCTCAGGCCAAGCCCTGTGCCGCCGTAACGACGCGACGTTGAATCGTCCGCCTGACTGAAAGGTTTGAAAATCTGTCCCAGCTGTTCATCCGTCATGCCGATACCGGTATCAACCAGCACACATGCCAATTTCACTGAGCAATCGGTCTCAGAGAGCAACTCAATGCTCAACGTCACCCCGCCCTGCTCAGTGAACTTGATGGCGTTCCCCATCAGATTCGACAAAACCTGACCCAATCTGAGCGGATCGCCCACCAGCCTTTGTGGCAAGGCCGGGTCAATTTCCACCTCCAGCTGCAATCCTTTCTGCTCAGCCTGAAGTGCAAATAGATCAGCGGATCGAGCAACCAGTTCATCCACTTCAAAAGACACATGCTCCAGCGTAATGCCGCCAGCTTCCAGTTTGGACAAATCCAGTATTTCATTGAGAATGCGCAGCAAGGAGCCTGATGCCTGATACGCCTTGAGCGCATAGTTACGCTGAAGGTCATCCATATCCGTATCCAAAAGCAGCTGAACCATGCCCAGAATGGCGTTCATCGGGGTACGTACTTCATGGCTCATGTTCGCCAGAAAGTTCTGCTTGGCATCTGCAGCCTGCTCAGCCTCCTGGGTGCGATCGCGCAATATCTGCTCAGCCTTACGCTGCTCGGTAATATCCTGAAGGACTGTAATAAAACCCATCTTCCCCTTGTCCAAAGGCACGTAGTCAACTCTGGACAAGCGCACACCTGAGCCATCCGGCTGAGGATACAAGGCTTCGACTTGCCTGGACTCACCTTGCAATACCGCCTGCAAGATTTCCTGGCGCGCCATAAATCGATCTTCGCCAATACACTCCACCAGTGACTTCCCTATGGCGTCAGACTTTTCAAGTCCGAACCAGTCCGCTACAGAGCGATTGGCAAATTGGCAATTCAGGTTTCGATCCCAGGACGCAATCATCACAGGCAGCTGGTCTGCCAACGTCTCAATGAAGGCTAACGCCTCACGTAATTGACGTGTTCTCTGACTCACACTTTGCTCAAGCTTCTCGGATTGCTTCTGAATCAGTTCAGACTCCAATCGAGCCGCTTCTTCTGCAGCCCGACTGATACGCAACGAGCGTAACGTGATAAATAGAATAAGTGCCGCCAAAGGAATACCAAGAACCAGGACCTGCATTCTTTCAAAAGCGGGCAAATGCTGATTCATGATTTTTTCTGGAACATAATTAAGCAAAATCCAGGGTTCGGTCACCTCAACCGAATATCGGGAGTCAAAGGCCGGTGCCACTGATTTGAGCAACCAATAGCCCCCCTGCTTACCGCGAGCCTGAACCACCTCGGCTTCAGCAGGATCCAATCCAACACCTTGAGGCGCGTCAGCATAGGTTAGAAGACTTTGCTCATGACCAAGCTGCCCTCGCCAGGCCAAGCCCGATTCAGGAGCACTTAACCAGTCGCCATCACTATTCGCTAGGTAGGTTTTAAACAGATGAGCATCATCGATAGTTGCCAACTCATCCAGCAACACATGACCATTCATATTGATCATCAAGAAACCTGAACCGGGCTGGCCAGGATTTCCCAGTCGCATACCCACCCTGACGGTTGGTTGAAAGGGTAGTTGTATGTGTCCGTTTTCTACATTCAGATCAAGTTGGGATAGATAAAAGTGTCCCTCAGGCAGTGCCAGCATTCGTTGCGTGTAGTAGCGGTCATGTTTGGATTGAAGCTGGTCGACAGGTACGGTCTGAACACTTCCTGCAGTCACCTGATTGACCCTGGCCCTTTCCAGCCCTCGCATATCCAGATACCGCACCTGAAAGTAAGCGGGGTTAGTACTCGCCAGCAGCCTCAGCAGCTCTTCTACTTCACGCCAGCGTCCGCTCTCGGCCAAACTCAACAGGGGCGCTCTCAAGGCACGCATTTGCTGCATGGGACGTTCAAGCTGATTTATCAGGTCCTGCTGATGCTTTTCAAGCAGCAAGCCTTCTTCGTGCATGAACACCTGAAGGCTGGCTTCACGCCGGGACTGGTCAAACCAATAGGCACTCAGCAACAACATCAGCGCAAAAGGGATCACAAGGTATTCGTGGGTGAACCGGTGCATCAGACTGCCTCATCAGAGAACCGTATACCGGCATTAAGGCATAAAAAGTAGGGAAATCAAACGGGCACTTTAGACGGAGGCGTATGGATCTGATAGGTATCAACACGGCAGAGCGAGGCCTCAGCGCTGGGTCGAATAGCCAGAATCAGACACATACGAAAAAGCCCTGTTGAGTTTCCTCAACAGGGCTTCGAATTCGTGGCGGTCAGGGAGGGATTCGAACCCTCGATGCCTTTCGACATACACACTTTCCAGGCGTGCTCCTTCGGCCACTCGGACACCTGACCATATCCAATTGCTTTGGCTTCCAGCGTGTTGCTGTTGTTGCCTCATCAATTGAGGTGCGTATTATAGATAGTTGTTTTCAAAGCACAACCCCCTTTCGTGAATTTTTTTTCATTAGGTGCGCAGGCGACGAATGACCTTGGTCAGAGTATGATGCGCACTGTTTAAATAACCTGAATCTGTTAGGAGTTCGGTGACCGATGTTGATGGCAATTTTAGCCGTTGTGGGTGGACTGGCATTGCTGGTCTGGAGTGCTGATCGCTTTATTGATGGCGCAGCAGCAACAGCCCGTTTTGCAGGGATGCCGCCATTGCTGATTGGCATGGTGATTATCGGCTTCGGCACCTCTGCCCCTGAAATGGTGGTTTCAGCTTTTGCGTCCCTTCAGGGCAACCCAAACCTGGCGTTGGGTAATGGTTACGGCTCCAACATTGCCAACATCGCACTTATTCTGGGTATTACTGCCCTGCTGAGCCCCATTGCGGTCCACTCACAGATTCTGCGCAAAGAGCTGCCAATCCTGATGGCGTTCACCTTGCTGGCCGGTTACCAGTTGCTGGACGGCCACATTACCCGAATGGAAGCGATTGTCCTGCTCATCGTGTTCTTCATGATGATGGGCTGGTCGATCTTTCAAGGGATGCGCCAGCGTGGCGATGCTCTGGGGAACGATGTTGAGCATGATATGGAAGGCGAATCCGATATGACGCTGCGCCAGGCCATTACCTGGCTATTGGTCGGTCTGGTTTTGCTGGTTATCAGTTCCCGTGTTCTGGTGTGGGGCGCTGTTGATATCGCCAGCGCCATGGGTGTCAGCGATCTGGTCATCGGTTTGACCGTGGTCGCGATCGGTACCTCTTTGCCTGAGCTTGCATCGTCCATTATTGCCGTGCGCAAGAACGAACATGACCTGGCCATTGGCAACGTGATCGGCTCCAACATGTTTAACACCCTGGCGGTCGTGGGTATTGCAGGCGTTATTCAGCCGATGTCTGTGAGCCCTGAAGCCCTTTACCGTGACTGGGTACTGATGGCAGGTTTGACGGCTTCCCTGTTTGTTTTGGGCTATGGCATCCGTGGCCGGGGACGCATCAATCGCATTGAAGGCGGCCTGCTGCTGGCCGTATTTGTCGGCTATACCGGCTATCTGGTCTATGGTGTTATTAACGGCTGATACGAGGATAAGGGATGATTCGTACCTTCGCACTGAGCGCTGGCAAACTGCATGAGAAAGAGCAGGAGGCGACTCGCCCCCTCAGCTCTCTGGAACTCAGAGCAGCCAGCTGGCTGGACCTGCAGGAAGCCGAGGAGAGCGAACGGGAACTGGTAGAGCAACATTTTCCCGAGAGCCTGCCTGATGTGCGCGAGGTGGAAGAGATCGAGTCCAGTGCCCGTTATTTCGTCGAAGGCGAAGACCTGCACGTCCACTCCCTGTTTCTGTATCAATCGGAGGGCCGCTTTCGCAATGCGACAGTGGCCTTTACGCTGCAGCCTGATCGACTGATCAGTATCCGTGATGTTGACCTGCCCGATTTCCGTTTGACCCGTCTGCGCGCACGTCGCGGCTGGGTAGAGGCAAGTTCGCCCCTGCAGATCATGACGGCGCTGTTTGAGCAGAAAGTCGATAACCTGGCCGACCAACTGGAAGACCTGCACCGAGATCTTGAAGGCATAAGCCTTGAAGTACTGGAAGAGCGGGATTCTGACCTGGGTGAACAGCTGGACAGACTGGCCAAGCTGGAAGACAGCAATGGCCAGATCCGACTCTGCCTGATGGATACCCAGCGTTCCGTGTCCTTCCTGCTGCGTCATATTCGCCAGCAGAAACGGGAAGTCAAAGCCTGTCGTGAGATGTTGCGAGATCTGGACACCCTGATGGCACACGCCACCTTTGTGTTCGAGAAGATCAACTTCCTGCTGAACGCTGCTCAGGGCTTTATCAACATCCGCCAGAACCAGATCATCAAGATCTTTTCCATCGCAGCCGTGGTATTCCTGCCACCGACACTGGTGGGCACCGTGTACGGCATGAACTTTCACAGTATGCCGGAATTGGATTGGGTGTTCGGTTATCCGATGGCACTGGGTTTGATGGTGGTTTCAGCCATCTCTCCCTACCTGTTCTTCAAACACAAAGGCTGGCTCTAAAGCCAGCCTTACCTTTCAAGCCCAACGTCTCACACTCACTTAAGCAGGCTCTATTGTTGCCCCAGAGGCAGAACGGGTAGACAGCTCAGCCATCCGTTTTTCAAACTCGGCACTGGGCAAGGGCTTATCAAAGAAATAGCCCTGCGCCTGATGGCAGCCAGCCGCTTGCAGGAAGTCCACATGCGCCTGCGTTTCGACACCTTCGGCAACAGTCACCAACTTGAGATGACGCGCGATGTCGATAATCGATGAGGTGATTGCACTGTCATCACTGTCTTCGGGAATACCCATGATGAACGTACGATCTATCTTAAGCTTATCCAGCGCAAAGCGCTTGAGGTAGGCCAGACTGGCATAGCCGGTACCAAAATCATCCAGCGCTATAAGCGTCCCCAGCGCCCTCAGCTTCTCAAGCAGGCTCACAGAGCCCTGAACGTCAGACATCAACAGGCTCTCGGTCACTTCCAGCACCAACAGCTGAGGGTCCAGTCCACTGGTTTCAAGCGCACTTCGAACTTCATCCACCAATTCAGGTCGGAATTGCACAGCCGAGACGTTAACTGCGACCGAGAGCGGCTTACACGCCATGGATTGCCACTGTTTGGCCTGCTTACACGCTTCCTGCAGAACCCAGTTACCAATGGGCACAATCAAACCGGTTTCTTCAGCCAAGGGAATGAAGCGATCCGGCATCACCATACCGTTTGGACTGTTCCAGCGTAACAACGCTTCGCACCCCGTAATGGACTGTGACTGGAAACAGAATTGCGGCTGGAAATAAAGCTCCAGCTCGTTTCGATGCAAGGCATGACGCAGGTTGTTTTCCATGATCAAGCGATCAGATACCTGCTGATTCATCACCGGCGCGAAGAAACGACTGGTGTTCCGCCCTTCTCCCTTGGCATGGTAGAGCGCGGTATCGGCACTCTTGAGCAGGCTTTCAAAGTCACTGCCATCATAAGGATAGAGCGCCACACCTATACTGGCGGTCACCACCAGGTGATGATCCTCAATATGAACGGCTTCACTGATGACGTGCAGATAGTCCTCAACACGCTGCTCAAGCGATGCCAGGGACTCAACTTTCGGCAGCAGGATCGCAAACTCATCACCGCCAATACGACTCAGGGTTTCATTGGGCTGAACATGATCAGACAGGCGAAGTGCAAGCTGTTTGAGCAAGGCATCACCAGCCCCATGTCCCAGGGAGTCATTGATATGCTTGAATCGGTCGAGGCCAATCACCAGCAAGGCCAGCTGCTCACCAGAGCCACGTGCTTTGGTTAACGCCTGGATAGTTCGGTCACGCAGCAAGCGCCGGTTCGGCAGATCGGTGAGCGTATCAAAATCGGCCAGGTACTTAAGCTGGGTTTCGGCCTGCTTGCGCTCTGTCACATCATTCAGCATGGCGACATAGTTGCGAATATTACCCTTGGCATCCTCCACCACGGTGATCGACAGCCATTGCGGATACACCTCTCCACTGCGGCGCCGATTCCACACTTCGCCTTCCCAGCGTTTTTCACTGCGCAACTGCTGCCACATCTGCTCAAAGAAGTGCTCACTGTGCCGCCCCGAAGAGAACAGTGATGGCGTTTTGCCCAATACATCTTCTTCCTTAAACCCGGTAATGGCACAAAATGCAGGGTTGACCGCCATGATGCGATTATCCGCATCCGAAATCATGGCGCCCTCGCTGGCAGACTCAAACACCGTAGCGGCAAGCTGAAGCTCGCGGGCACGTGCCTCCAGCTGATCACGCTGCTGATCAATCGCGCTTTGATAGCGCCGTACAAGATCGCGAAGCCAATGTGACAGCAGCAAAGCAACTGCAAGCGCTACCAGCAGGGTCGCCATCATCACCACCAGCATGTAACGCACATCTTTGGTGGTTTGCTCCTCCAAAGCGATCTGCTGACGTTCCAGCGTTTGTTGCAGGCTATGCTGATAGCTTGTTGCCACTAGCACCCAGCCCCACTCGGGAACCGATTGAACAAGGGAATGTTTAGAAAACCGACCTTCTTTGCCGGGGCGGTACCAATCGTAATCGAGGAAAGTACCCTCAGGTGTTGCCACTTGCAGCAGGGTCTGGACCATCTCTCGGTGTTCAGGGTCCAGCTCATTCAGTACTTGCCCTTCCGTGTCTGGCTTGCTCGGGGAGAGCAATACCCTGCCATCTGTATGAAGCACGGCAATATAGCCACCATCACCAAAGCTGAGCGCATTAAGACGATTCAGTGCTTCCAGCTTGAGATCGTTTTCCACCTGATACAGATAGTCGCCGGTCCCTATGATCCAGTCGAGCGGCTCAAAATATTCCACATAGGTGATTTTCTCTTTCATCTGATCAGGATAATCAGGTGCAAACCAGCGGTACTGTGAATAGCCGGCGCCTGCAGGGTTACTGACGGCTTCAATAAGGCCACGCATGATGTAGTGGCCAGTATCATCCTGATTATCCAGCAAAGAGCGCCCTTCAATACCGGGACTGGTGGGCAGCAATACACACTGTCCACCCAGAGTATCGATGAAAATGTAACCCCGCCCACCGAAGAAACGCAGGTCGCGCAGAGCTTCACGGATAAGCACCTTGATACTTTCAAGGTCCGTGTTGCCAGTGGCAATTTGTTGATTGTAAATACCGCGCGTCAGGGTCAAGGCCTCACCCGTAACCGTCTTCACGCGCTCTTTAAGCAAGGACTCGGTGCGCTCACGGGAAAACTGGATATAGTCGAGGGTGCTGTTGAGCTGTTGACGCAGAGCCTGACGATTGATCTGTTCAAGCTCGGCACGCTGTTGATCAAGACGTGCCTGGCCGGACTGGTAGGCGTTATGGGTGAAGAATGCCGTGATCAGCAACACCAGCAAACAGACTGTGCCCACCAGTGCACTGGTCTGGTAGCGAGGGAGTGTTTTGGCGTTTATTTTGAGCGGCATTTGGTCCGTGGCCCGACAACGTACTGGGAGTTTGGAAAAGGCCCTTGATGTTAAGACTCCTCCCTGAAGCTCAACTGAGAACCATTTTCCTTGCAATAACTGGCCACTTATAACACCCGCTTAACCACGCAAGCAATCAAATCAGCCACTACAACGGCAAAGCATGACTATTCTTGATCTGACGCAAGCCAAAATTGGAGTGAACCTGCGCTATCCCCTTAAGAGTAAAGATCTTTTCGTTCAGAAAACGATCATAAGACCCCATATCCGGTACCACCACGCGCATCACGAAATCCGCATTACCGGTCACCGCATAGCATTGCATGACTTCAGGATAGCTGAGCACTTCCTGCTCAAACTCTTCAGAGCTATCTATGTTGTGTCGCTGCAATGACACCATAACGAAAACACTCAGGCTTTGACCTATAGTCTCAGGATCAAGAAACGCCGCGTATCCCGCTATGGCACCCTTCTCTTCAAGCGCCCTGACACGACGCCAGCAGGCAGCCGGCGACAGGCCCACTTGCTCAGCCAATTGTTGGTTGCTAATGCGCCCGTCTTTTTGTAGCACCTGAAGAATTTTACGATCGAAGTTATCCAGCGAAACCTGTTTCATTTAGTAACACCAAAGAATTTTCGAATATTCTTTCTTATTTCTATAATTAATGAAACAGATTTGTGAAAAATCACTTTTTGACGCCTTAAATAGCAAACACCTTTACCTCGCTTCTCCCTACAATTCCCCACCATAAATGCACGGTTTTCTGTTCGGCCATCGACAGCTAACCGGCGATAACGACAAGATCCAACAAAGGAGTCCGGGTATGACTGTCAATGCCAATACCCCCGCACTCGACGACTACCGTCTCGAGGATCGATATCTGCGCGATACGGGTCGCGTGTTTCTGACCGGTACCCAGGCGCTGGTACGCATTCCCCTCATGCAGGCACGCCTTGATCAGAAGAACGGCCTTAACACCGCTGGCCTGATCAGTGGCTACCGTGGTTCTCCACTGGGTGCGTATGACCAGGCCCTGTGGCAAGCCAAGAAACTCCTCGATGATGTCAAAGTTGACTTTGTACCTGCGATCAACGAAGACCTGGCGGCGACCATTATTCTGGGTAGCCAGCAGGTTGAAACCGACGAAGACAAGCAGGTCGAAGGCGTATTCGGACTCTGGTACGGCAAAGGCCCCGGTGTAGACCGCGCGGGCGACGCCCTCAAGCACGGCACCACTTACGGCAGCTCCCCGCACGGCGGTGTACTGGTTGTCGCCGGTGATGACCACGGCTGCGTCTCTTCTTCCATGCCGCACCAATCTGACGTGGCATTCATGTCCTGGTTCATGCCGACCATCAACCCGGCCAGCCTGTCCGAGTATCTGGACTTTGGTCTTTGGGGTTATGCCCTGTCGCGCTTCAGCGGCTGCTGGGTCGGCTTTAAAGCCATTTCCGAAACTGTTGAAAGTGCTGCTTCCGTTGAGCTGAAGCCGCTGCCAACATTCGTGACACCTACCGATTTCACCCCGCCGGCTGACGGTCTGCACTACCGTTGGCCGGATCTGCCTGGCCCACAGCTGGAAACCCGTATCGAGCACAAGCTCGCTGCGGTGCAGGCCTTTGCCCGTGCCAACCCTATCGACCGTCGTATCTTTGATAACAAAGAAGCGCGTTTCGGTATCGTCAGCACCGGCAAGGGACATCTGGATCTGCTGGAAGCCCTGCAGCTGTTGGGCATCGATGAAGCCCGTGCTCAAGAACTGGGCATCGACATCTATAAAGTCGGTATGGTCTGGCCGCTTGAGCGCCAGGGCATCATGGACTTTGTCCGCGGCAAAGATGAGATTCTCGTCATCGAAGAGAAACGCGGCATCATCGAAAGCCAGATCAAGGAGTACATGTCTGAACCGGATCGCCCTGGCGAAGTGTTGATTACCGGTAAACAGGACCAGAACGGCGACCCGCTGATTCCGTACGTTGGCGAGCTGAGCCCGAAACTGCTGGCTGGCTACCTGGCGGCGCGTCTGGACCGCTTCTTCGGGGTGAAATTCAGTGACAACATGGAGCAGATCAACTGCTCTCTGGGCATCACCGATCCGGGTGGTGTGCGCCGTATGCCGTACTTCTGCTCCGGCTGCCCGCATAACTCATCCACCAAGGTTCCGGAAGGCAGCAAGGCGCTGGCCGGTATCGGCTGTCACTTCATGGCCTCCTGGATGGGTCGCGACACCGAGTCCCTGATTCAGATGGGTGGCGAGGGTGTTAACTGGATCGGCAAGAGCCGTTACACCGGCAA
Source organism: Marinobacterium sp. (assembly GCA_048264005.1). Classification (GTDB taxonomy): domain Bacteria; phylum Pseudomonadota; class Gammaproteobacteria; order Pseudomonadales; family Balneatricaceae; genus Marinobacterium. Next base: position 516,853 of record JBLXDP010000001.1, on the reverse strand, counting down.
CCCGCATATCTTCCAGAACCTGGGTGAAGGTACCTACTTCCACTCCGGTTATATGGCGATTCGTCAGGCGGTAGCGGCCGGTATCAACATCACCTACAAGATTCTGTTTAACGATGCGGTAGCCATGACAGGCGGCCAGCCGGTAGACGGTGTGATCACCGTTGACGCCATCGCCAAGCAGGTCTCTGCCGAAGGCGTTAAGCGCGTCGTGGTACTGAGTGATGAGCCCGAGAAATACAAGGGCCACGAATCCCTGTTCCCGGCGGGTGTCAAATTCTACGACCGCTCCGAGCTGGATAATGTTCAGCGCGAACTGCGCGACATCGCAGGCTGTACCGTTCTGATCTACGACCAGACCTGTGCTGCCGAGAAGCGCCGTCGTCGTAAGCGTGGTCAGTTCCCTGATCCGGCCAAACGCGCCTTTATCAACCATCACGTCTGTGAAGGCTGTGGCGACTGCTCCACTCAGTCCAACTGTCTGTCCGTGATTCCACGTGAGACCGAGCTGGGCCGCAAGCGCAAGATCGACCAGTCCTCCTGTAACAAGGACTTCTCCTGCGTCAACGGTTTCTGCCCGAGCTTCGTGACCATCGAAGGCGGCCAGCTGCGCAAGTCCAAGGCACTGGATCTGGGTGCAGAACTGGAAAAACGCCTGAGCGGCACACCAATGCCGACACTGCCAGCGCTGAACAAGAGCTACGACCTGCTGGTCGGTGGTGTGGGCGGTACCGGTGTCGTGACCGTGGGTCAGTTGATCACCATGGCGGCACACCTGGAGTCCAAGGGCGCGTCCGTACTGGACTTCATGGGCTTCGCCCAGAAAGGCGGTACCGTACTGAGTTACGTACGTCTGGCCAACTCGCCGGATAACCTGCACCAGGTACGTATCGAAAACGGCCAGGCAGATGCCATGGTTGCCTGTGACATGGTTGTGGCCACGTCTCAGAAAGCACTCAACGTACTGCGCCCAAACCACTCACGCATCGTTGCCAACGAAGCGGTACTGGCCACGGCTGATTACGTGATGTTCCGTGACGCCGACATGAAGGCCGAGAAACGTCTGAAACTGCTGCAGGACGCGGTAGGCGAGAGCCACTTCGACCAGCTCGACGCCAACCTGATCGCCGAAAAACTGCTGGGCGACACCGTGTTCTCCAACGTGATGATGCTGGGCTTTGCATGGCAGAGCGGTCTTGTACCTGTGTCCATGGACGCGCTGATGCGTGCCATCGAGCTGAACGGCGTTGCCATCGACCGCAACAAGCAGGCATTTGGCTGGGGCCGTCTGGCGGCCACCGACCGTGACTACGTCATGTCCCTGCTGAGTCCGGAAGCGCGTGAAAAACCGATCACTCCGGAAAAAGAAACTCTGGAACAGCTGATCGAGCGCCGCATGAAGCACCTGACCGAATATCAGGATGCAGCCTGGGCCAATGAATACAAACAGCTGGTTGAACAGACCCGCACCGCCGAACTGTCTTTGGGCAAAGACGACCTCAGCCTGACGCGCACCGTCGCTCAGCAGCTGTTCCGCCTGATGTCCTATAAAGATGAGTACGAAGTGGCACGTCTGTTTACCCAAACCGACTTCCTGAAAGAGGTCGAGCAGACCTTCGAAGGCGACTACCGCATCAACTTCAACCTGGCACCGCCGGTTCTGGGTGGCAAGAAAGATGCAAAAGGTCGTCCGATGAAGCGTCAGTTCGGCCCCTGGATGTTGAAGGCCTTAAAAGTTCTGGCACCTTTGAAGGGGCTCCGAAACTCTCCGTTCGACCCCTTCCGTTTTTCCGCCGATCGCAAGCTGGATCGCGCCCTGCTGGCGGAATACCGTGAGTTGCTGAACCGTATGGCCAAAGAACTGAACGCCAACAACCACGAATTTGCTGTCGAACTGGCTGAACTGCCGTCCGACATCCGTGGTTACGGCCCGGTACGTGAGCTGGCAGCCGAAGCGGCCGCCGAGAAGCGTGTCCACCTGATGAAAGCATTCGAAACCGGTCAAGCGACACTGATCAAGGTCGCCAAGGCTGAGGAGAAAGCACATGTTTGAGCAATTGAAGACTCTGCCTCAGGATCCGATCCTGGGCCTGATGAAGACCTTTCGCGAAGACACTCGTAGCAACAAGGTTGATCTGGGTGTGGGTGTTTACCGTGATGAGGCCGGCAACACCCCCATCATGGCAGCGGTCCAGCAGGCGCAGCAGCGCTTGCTGGAGACCGAAACCACCAAGGCCTACATTGGCCCGGCGGGTGCTGAAGGGTTTAACCAACTGATCGGCCGACTGCTGCTGGGTGCAGGTCACCCGGCACTGAAAGATGGTCGCGTGAATGTCGTGCAGACACCGGGCGGCTGTGGCGCCCTGCGTATGGCTGCCGAGTTCCTCAACCTCTGCAAGCCGAACGCCACGATCTGGGTGAGCACGCCGACCTGGGCCAACCACATCCCCCTTCTCGGTGGTGCCGGCCTGAGCATTCGCGAATACCCCTATCTGGACAGAGCCACTCTGAGCGTTGATTTCGACGCCATGATGGCCTGCCTGGAACAGGCAGATGCCGGTGATGTGGTACTCCTTCACGGCTGCTGTCATAATCCGTCCGGCGCAGATCTGAATGCCGACCAGTGGACCGCTATCACGGACCTGGTTGAGCGCAAGGGACTGCTGCCGTTTATCGATATAGCCTATCAGGGCCTGGGTGAAAGCCTGGATCAGGATGCGCTGGGTGTTCGCCTGATGGCCGAGCGCCTGCCGGAAGTCATCGTTGCTTCCTCCTGTTCCAAGAACTTTGGCCTGTACCGGGAACGTACCGGTGCCCTGATGCTGATTTCGGCCAATGCCCAGCAGGGCCAAGCCGCCACCAGCCAGCTGCTGAGTGCGATCCGGTCGCACTATTCCATGCCTCCCTCGCATGGGGCAGCGGTGGTCGAGATGATCCTCGATACACCTGAGCTGATGCAGTCATGGCAGAGCGAACTCGAAGCGATGTGTGTACGCATCCTCGATTTGCGCGCTGCCCTGAGCCAGGCACTGGCCCCGGTCGGTGATTTCAGCTTTATCGAACGGCAGCGCGGGATGTTCTCCTTCCTGGGAATTTCCCCGCAACAGGTTCAGATCCTGCGCGAAGAGTTTGGCATCTACATGCTGGACTCGAGTCGGATCAATATCGCCGGTCTATCCGCAGACACCTTACCGCTGGTCAGCCAGGCCATGCACGAGGTGCTCGGACGCACTAAATAACTGAGTAGCCAGAAGACGGCCTCTGCCACTTTCGAGTGACAGGGGCCTTTCAGTACACAGTCCCGGCACTGTCCGATAACAATAACGATACCGGAGAACTCTTATAATGAGTCAGACCACAACCAAAGCACACCAGCAGGCTGGAAACCTCTGGTCTTCACGTATGGCCTTCATCCTTGCGGCAGTCGGTTCTGCCGTGGGCCTGGGGAACATCTGGAAGTTTCCATATATCACCGGCGAAAACGGCGGCGGCGCCTTCGTACTCGTCTACCTTGCCTGTATTGCTATTGTGGGTATTCCCGTTCTGATCGCCGAGGTCATGATTGGCCGTCGCGGTGGCCAGAGCCCGGTTGCAAGCATGCAAACACTGACTACCACTGAAGGCACAGCCAAAGGCTGGCGCCTGATCGGCTGGAACGGCATCATTGCCTCTTTCCTGGTACTTTCTTTCTATTCCGTCATCGGTGGCTGGGCACTGTCCTACGTTGGCAAGGCCGCTTCCGGGATGTTCACCGGTGCAGACGCTGACGCTATTGGTGGTGCCTTTGGTGGCATGCTGTCCAGCACCAGCGACCTGCTGCTGTGGCACAGTGTTTTCATGGCGATCGTTATTCTGATCGTTGGCCGCGGCATCCGCTCCGGCATGGAAAAAGCGATCAACACCCTGATGCCGCTGCTGTTCGTGCTGCTGTTCATCATGGTGGGTTACGCCATGACAACCGGTCACTTCGGCGAAGCGGTCAGCTTCATGTTCTCGCCGGACTTCAGCAAGCTCACCACTGAAGGTGTCCTGACCGCACTGGGTCACGCAGCCTTCACCCTGAGTATCGGTATCGGCGTCATGATGGCGTATGGCTCCTATCTGCCGCAGAACGTCAATATTGCACGTACAGCCATGTCCATCGCCGTGATGGATACCGGTGTTGCCCTGCTGGCTGGCCTGGCGATCTTCCCGCTGGTATTTGCTAACGGCCTGGAGCCGGGCGCTGGTCCTGGCCTGATCTTCGTGACCCTGCCGCTGGCGTTTGGTCAGATGACCGGTGGCGTGATCTTCGGCACCCTGTTCTTCGCCCTGCTGCTGGTAGCCGCGATTACTTCTGCCATCTCCATGCTGGAGCCGGTTGTCGAGTGGCTGGAAGAGCACAAAGGTATCAGCCGTGCCAAGAGCGCGCTGTTCGGTGGTCTGGCTATCTGGCTGGTCGGTATCGGTACTGTACTGTCGTTCAACGCCTGGGCTGACTTCCACCCGCTGGGCGGTATCGCCTTCTTCGAAGGCAAGACCGTGTTCGACCTGCTCGACTTCCTGGTCTCCAACCTGATGATGCCGCTGGGCGGTCTGGCGATCGCACTGTTCGCCGGCTGGGCCATGAAGCGTCAGGGTCTGGACGACGAAATCGGTCTCAAAGGCGGCATGTACAGCGCCTTCATGTTTGTACTGCGTTACCTGACTCCGGCAGGCATCGCCGTGGTCTTCCTGTACAACCTGCTGTAATACCCTCCGCCGGGTGGCAACTTGCCACCCGGCACCTACCTCCCGCCACTTAACGTGGCACACGTAATTTCCTCCCTTGATGCGCCTGCAACATGTGTTGCTTATCTCTCCGTCGCACTGGCAATTAATTATCTGATCGTACAAGATTGATACGCTTCGGAAATGCCAACGAATAGTCGCGAGTGAAGAGTCGCTAGCGCCTTATCACGTTCAAAGGGCAGGACAGCTTTTTGATTGAAGTGCATTGCATTGCGCCTTACGATTCACCCCCGAAGACGCTTAAAAATCAAACGCTTTGCTATAACCAAGGATTAGGTAGCAAGATGAAGCTGATACTATTGCCTGGCATGGATGGAACAGGCATTTTATTTACTCCCCTTCTTCACCAGCTCGACGGTCTGGACATAAAGGTAATCCCATTACCAAACGATGGGCCGCAAGACTATTCGACCCTTTCGGCACACGTAGCTTCTATAATCGGAGACGAAGAGTGCGTTATAATTGCCGAGTCATTTTCCGGCGGCATTGTTGAGACTCTGCTACGCAGCGGTGACGCCAACATAAAGCATGCAATATTCTTCGCATCCTTTCTTTCCAGCCCATCATTCTTTCTTCTAAAAATAGCTATCTATCTGCCGTTACAAACATTACTTAACATCCCCCTCCTCACCCCATTTTTTATGCGACTTTTTTGCCTGGGCCGTAGGGCTCCTGCAGAGAATATTAAGTTATTGCAGAGAGCCATTTCCCTGGCTCCAGTAGCAACGTTAAAAGCACGCATGAAGCAGGCCTCAGCGTATAAAGCTTCAAATCGAGTGTTTCAGACCCCTGCTACCTACATACACCCTAAGCATGATTTGCTTGTAAGTGATAGAAGCTTAGAGTTTATGAGCCGCTTCAATAAAATTGAAATTATTGAATTAGATGGGCCTCATTTCATTATTCAATCTCAGCCCCAAAAATGCGCAAATTTAATAAAAACAAAGTCATAAAACCAAATGACTATATTCTATAATTCCAATTTTGCATTTTAGTCATTAAGAATAGTCATCAAAAAACATGCGCTAATTAAAATTTTAATCAAGGAAGATATAAACCATGAATATACCCTCTCACCCACCTGGTAGCTGTTTGTTCATGAACATATGGATTGCGAAGCACCAAGTTGGTTTTTTATTAGGCCCTTCAGATATTGAATGGTTCTATAATATGGTTAGGAATCGTGGCCCATGGGACTATAAACAAGCAGGCTCCGAATACCAAGACTTTGGTAATTTCAACTACGGAGCTGTTGGTTACTCAATAGGAATTCCTGAACATATATTACTTCGCGGAGCAGGCTGGGCGCAAACAAGAGCGAAAACATCTATTCATACGTGGGGCCGTTGGTGGGGTTATGCCCCATACGGCGATGACCCAGCAGACCAACGAATGATTAAAGCAGGAATAGAATATGCAAAAAATCGCGGCCATTAGTATTATATTAATATTATATGGATGCTCCTACTCAGAGCCATCTACTAATATAGAAATAGAAAAAGAAAGCCCCAACAAAGAAATTATAGCCCAAGTAGTCAAATACAACTACGATGCAACCGTGCCATTTTCTTATAGAATTTTTATTCATAAAAAAAATGAAGATATTGATTTAACGGGAGATAATGAAATAATGATAATTGATTCAATTGAAAACCTAAATATAAAATGGATTGATAACAAAACATTAAATATAAATTGTACAAATGGAAGAATTTTTAAATTCAATAATTTTAGCTACATCAACGGTCACACTATAAAAATAAATCTAGATACTAAGTGCCCAACCCAATAGACATCTCTTCTGACGTGTATTCGTACAATTATAAAGAGGGAGGCAGCGCTAAGCAGCTTCCCTTCACCGAAGGAAGCTGCGAATAAGCCCGCCGCACAGGATAATGCCTGCTGAACAAAACTGAGAACGCACAGATGGATCAGCCACTTGCATTCGCGGATAGCGAGTTCAGTAACAGGCGCCGCCTGGCCCGCAAGGAGAAGCTCCTGGGCGAATGGACAAGCTGATCAGAGAGTCAGCAAACTCCTGTGTGGAGATCACACCATAGCTCGACGCTTTAACCAGTTCAGTGAATAATTTCATTCCGGGAAACACTTATCTGTCCTTTCTGTATAGTCCCGCTAAAATGTAATTCTCATTCTCTTTTATCGAGTCCTCATGACTGCAGCAGCTGAAAACCCCTATGCTTCTCCCTCAGTACGCTGGCTCACTCTGCTGAGTATTTGCGTCGCAACTTTTCTCATGCCCATGAGCATGTCGGCAGTCAACGTTGCCCTGCCTGCTATCGCCGCAGATCTAAATGCCGACGCAGTTTTAATCAGCTGGATTCCGACCATGAACCTGCTGGGCGCCATCGCCTTGCAGCTTCCCGCAGGCCGCATCGCCGATATGATCGGTCGCAAGAAAGTCTTCATGTCAGGCTTGCTGCTGTTCACTCTCAGCTCTTTGGCCATAGCATTAGTGGAACATATCGGCTGGATGCTGTTCATGCGTTTGTTGCAGGGTATTGCGGGCGCCATGATCTTCGGGACAGGCATGGCCATCGTATCGCAGGTGTTCGCTCAGCACGGGCGTGGGATGGCACTGGGGTTAACTTCAACGTCGGTGTATCTTGGCCTCACCTGCGGTCCCCCCATAGGCGGCTGGCTGACCGAATGGTGGGACTGGCATGCGGTGTTTCTGGCCCCACTCCCTTTAGCCATCATTTGTGCCGTGCTGGTGTGGGCAAACGTGCGGGAAACCGAGCGCCAGCAGGACGAACGTCTGGACTGGATTGGCAGTCTTTTGTTTATTGCCGCTTCCAGTTTGTTCTTTGTTGGCCTTTCCGAACTGCCGGACTGGAAAGGCGGGCTGCTGGGCGTCATTGGTCTGGCGCTGCTGGGCCTGTTCATCTACCAACAGGAGCACTCTCCCTATCCATTGATCCGGCTACGCCGCATGGTGAAAAACCTGGTATTTTTCCGCTCCATTCAAGCCAGTTTCCTGATGTATGCCGCCAACTATCCGCTGCAGTTTCTGCTCAGCCTCTACCTGCAGTATATCCGTGAGCTTTCTCCGGCCGAGGCGGGCCAGCTGATGCTGCTGCAAGCGATGATGATGGCGCTGCTGGCACCTGTCGCAGGCCGTCTGTCCGATCGTATGGAGCCACGCATTCCGGCGACTCTGGGCTGTATTCTGTTCGGCGCCGGGTTCATGATTCTGGCATTGCTGGATCAGGACAGCAGTATGGGACAGGTGATGTTGGCCCTGCTGGTGATGGGAACCGGATTTGGACTGTTCTCCTCGCCCAACAACAACGGTGCTCTGAGTGTTGTTCCGATCGAAAAACTGAGTATCGCTTCTTCGCTGCTCAACATCTCCCGTACGCTGGGCAACATGCTGGGCATGGCAGTCGTCGTGTTTCTGTTTAACCTCTTTATCGGCAAGGCACAGCTGACCGCCGACCAGTTCCCGGCCTTGATGAACCTGCTGGAGCTGGCGTTCTGGATCTGCTGCGGCTACTGCCTGCTGGCCGCCTGGCGCTCCTGGTCGCGGGGCACCGTGCATCAATAATAAGAACTGAATGATGAACCGCATGCAGCCAAACCACTCGATGTCGACACACTTGCCGAGGGTACAAAATTGACCTGAATCAGTAATAAACTGAAACAGTAGACCTGACGTGTGCCAAACCCTGTCAATTTCAGAGCCATCAGGGTTAAAACCACATATCAATTGCTACTATTAAATTCAGTACTGCCCCTAAAGCTCATAACCAAAGGGTCTGTGTGGATGTTAATAAGGTGGAAAACGTACGCTGTCCTGTCGTTTGCGGTGCTCGCGACCCTACTGCTGGCTGTACTCCTCGTTGGGACACGGTTATCAACTCTCGTTGAGAATCTTGAACGCCGTGACCTGCTGCTTGATGTCCAACGAGCTGACGAACTTGTAGAGCAAAGGCTCAACATGCTGCAGAGCCTCGCGAAGGACTGGGGCTATTGGGATGATACTTATGAATACACTTCGACAGGTAACCCTGATTATATAAAAACCAATTTTCAACCCATATGGCTTGATGAATACAATATCCACCTACTGGCCATAAAATCAAAACCCAGCGGTAATCTGAACATATTGACCAATAATAAATCAGGCATTTCCGCTAATCAGGTTGAGCAGTTGATTAAAAAAATCCCCGATGATAATCAGGCAGGCCTGGTTATTATTGAGGATGATATTTTTCTAACCAGCGTTGCACAAATAAAGGGCTCAAGTGGCAACTTACCCTCCCGAGGCTATGTAATTTTCATGCAAGCAATCGACGAAGATTGGCTCCACACTTTAAGTAAAAATTTCGGAGCATCTATCAGTATTAAGCCTCCATTAGTCTCCGATTCGCAGCCGTCTGTTCTACTCAAGTCCGACCAACAAGCCGTTGTAAACCTGCCCTTAAAGACATTGAATGCACCTGGCTACTACCTTCTTATGGAAGTGAGTGATACCAGGGAGTTCAAACAGCTTGTCCAAAATGGACTACTTTCGCTCGGGATCAGTATCGTACTGACAGTTGTACTCCTGCTGGCGCTTATAGCAATAGGTATGGAAAAAACCCTATTTATGCCATTGGCCAAAATACGTAACCAGCTATTATCACTGGCAGGACCACAGATTATAAAAAAGATGATGGTTCGAAAAGACTGGCGACAAAAGGACACACTGCAAACACTTGAAGTACTAATGCAAGAAACCAAACGCCTCGTAGAAGATCAACGGCGTCTTTTGGAGGAGCAGCGTGAAGTTTATAGAACTCAAAGCCTTTCCGACCCATTAACGGGTTTGTTAAACCGCAGAGGGCTCGACCGCTCTTTCAGGGAAAAGGGCATGACCAACATTCAAGTGCTCTGTGCAATTCTTGATATAGACCATTTCAAAGATATTAATGATACCTATGGGCATGATTTTGGCGACCGGGCTTTACATACCTTCTCCGAGATCCTGCGCACACATTCACCCGATAATGCCGTCATTGGGCGTACCGGGGGAGAAGAGTTTTGCCTGTTGGCGCCAGTGGATAACGACCTCCAAAACAGCGTTCTCAAAAATCTTCGCTGCGCCATCCAGTCAGAGCTGGGTCCTGAATTGGGGCTGGAGTCAGCGGTTACCGTATCGATAGGATCAATTATTGCCCATCAGGAAAGCTCGTTTGAATTGGGTGATCTAATGCGACTGGCCGATAGCGCACTCTACGAGGCAAAGGAAACACGCAATACATGGGTCGGTTACTACCAGTTGGCGCCCTTTTCGCTGGCTGCCGGTGAGTTTGAAGCAAGTCAATTAAGCAATGCAGAGCAATTCACGCGCGCCCTGAGCAACGGGGAATAACCCTTTTTTTGGCAGTTTCCTGGTTGCAGGGCCTAAAGCACGCAGGCGCCTAAACTAAAAAAGCCGGGGTACAAGACCCCGGCAAGCACTTCGGTAGCAACAATCGCAGAAGTGAGATGATGAAGCGGCCTCAGCCTCGGCTAATGCTCAGAAGCTGTGGCTGGGTGTACTCGAGCAGACCTTCCTCGCCAAACTCGATACCAACGCCGGACATCTTGCTTCCACCGAAGGGGCAGTGGGGCAGGACTTCAGCGTGGTTGTTGATCCAGGCAGTGCCTGATTCAAGACGCGTAGCCAAAGCACGCGCCTGTTCGATGTCATCACCCCAGACGGAACCGCCCAGGCCATTGACATTGTCGTTGGCCATTGCCAGTGCCTGCTCAACATCGCTGTACGCGATTACAGGCAGTGCCGGGCCAAACTGTTCTTCGTCTACCAGACGCACACCGTTGCTCAGACCGGCAACGATTGTCGGCGGATAGAAGAAACCACCATCCTGCGGAGCTTCGCCACCACAGAGAACACGACCGCCATTGGCGCGAGCGTCTTCAACCAGCTCTGCAACAAGGTCCATCTGTGCCTTGTTCTGTACCGGACCGAAAGTTACACCTTCATCCAGACCAGCACCTACAACCTGCTGGGACGCCAGTTCAACCAGCTTGGCACACATCTCTTCGTACTGATCTTCGTGCACGTAAAGGCGCTTCAGGGCAGCACAGGTCTGACCCATGTTCAGGAAGGCAGTCTGGAAGATGCCCTGAGCAACGTTGTCCAGATTAGTGCCCGGCAGTACGATGCCTGCATCGTTACCGCCCAGTTCCAGCGTCAGACGTTTCAGGTTATCCGCGGCTTTACGCATGATGTCCTGACCCGTCGGGGTCGAACCGGTAAACACGATCTTGTTGATGTTCGGGTGCTGTGTCATGGCACGACCGATACCACCTTCACCCGTTACGATGTTGATGACACCCGCAGGGACCACCTGATTGATCAGTTCGACCAGTTTCAGGGTGCTGAACGGCGTCAGGGAAGACGGCTTGGATACAACGGTGTTACCTGTGCGGATCGCTGGCATGATATGCCATACAGCAATCATCAGCGGCCAGTTCCATGGCGTGATGGAACCTACAACGCCCAGCGGTTTGTGATGCAGTTCAGCCAGACGAGTCTCGCTGTCTTCAATGATCTTAACCGGAACTTCCAACTCAGCGGTATATCGTGTCCAGGCAGCTGCACCACCCACTTCCATTTGTGCCAGCGCCAACGGCTTGCCCTGCTCCAGAGTTACCGTACGCGCCAGCTCATCAGCATTGGCATCGATCAGGTCGGCAATCTTGAGCAGCATCGCCTTCAGTTCGGCATCCGGCGTGTTACGGAAGGTTTTGAAAGCTTCCTGAGCCGCTGCAACAGCCTCATCAACCTGCTCCGGAGTTGCAGCTGGGCACTGGGCAAAAGCTTCGCCAGTTGCCGGGTTGTTGACCGGGAACGCCTCGCGTCCGCCTTCAACCGCCTGGCCATTGATAAAGAGTGTAGATACCGTCTGCATGTGAAGAATCCTTAAGTTGCGAAAAGTGCTGCACCCCTACCTGCGTGCAGCACCTTAGTTGTCGTCAGGTCCGATCGGATCAGAACGGAACGATCGCGATTACCTGACCGTATACGTTAGTGTCATCACCGCCAATCTGAGTTCCGTTCTTGCTATCAGGAGTATAGAAGCCAACCAGCGGGCTGATGATCAGGTTAGGAGTAACAACCCACTCTGCGTACAGGTCGATCTCCTGACCGTCCATCGCACCACCAGCCGTATCGCTGAAGTCGAAGAACAGAGCGCCCAGGCTCAGCATCTCGGTCGGAGACGCCTTGATACCTACGTGATGAACATCAGTACCAGAGTTGAACGGGCCAGCGTAGTTTGCTGCCACTTCACCCTGGAACCAGGTGCCATAGCCACGGTTGAAACCGAAGAACAGCGGGTCAAAGCCTTCGTCAAAAGACGCGAAGCGGTAGTTCACGCTCGGAGACCAGGCTACGTCAGCGAAGGTCCAGCCTGCTTCCAGGTACCAGGCATCCGCATCGGGTGCAGAGTTATCGCCCTGATCCTGAGTTACGAACTCACCGGAAAGGAACAGATTGTCAACGCCAGCATTGCCCTGGTAACGCAGGCTCAGTGTCTGCTGACCGTCACGGTTGGTGTAACCGTAGTCTTCATTTACATCCAGGCCTTCGATGAAGGCAACGCCGTAGGTACCCTGCGGAGTGACATATTCAGCGTTGATACCGGCCAACTCGGTTTCAGCCTGAGCCTTGTTGTCAGACTCCAGCCAGAACAGGTCAGCACGCAGGCCTTCAGAACCGCCAACACGTACAACAGCCGTACGGTCAAACGCTTTACGCGCAGCCAGCCAGTAAGCGCCACCGCGGTTCATTTTGGTGCCTGCCAATTTGTCGATAGCATCACCAAAGTTCAGGGCATCGCCATTGATCAGGAATCCATCACCGATGGAGAAGTTCTGACGACCAAATGAAATATCCAGACCATCCTGACCCAGTGCAGAAATCAGAGCACCGGAACGCCAGCCCAGGTACGCATCTTCCAGTCTGGTTTTGGATTCATCACCGGATGTGAAACCACCGGCATCGCCGTCACCCCAGGTTGCAGAGCTGACCAGATTCAAGGCGCCGTATACGCTGGAGCCGGACTGGTAGGCGTGGCTACCGGATACACCGTATTTGATGTAGCCTTCACGCCAATCAGAACCACCTGCTTCGCTCTTGGCACCCAGGTTGTAGTTTTCTTCACTGGTGAACACGCCGAATACCGCTTCGATATCCAGGTTAAGCTCGGTGCCGTTCTCGCTGTAAAGATTGTATGCGGAAGCCGGAGCTGACAAAGCGGCAGCAACAGCTGCAGTCAGCAAATAGCCAGAAGTACGGCGAAAGATCTGTTTAGTCATTGGCGTCATTCCTTGGATGCAGGGTCAGCACCTACCGGAATGCTGACCTGAGCAAAAGATATATTATTGTTGACGCACTAAGACTAGAGGCTGGCTGTAAACCAGTTACGTGTTTGTTGTGAGAACTTGTGGTGTTTTGTAACAGCTTGTAACACGCTCAAAGCCCCAGCGCCTTGAGCCTGCGATACAGGGTCGCGCGACTGATACCCAAGGCTGTCGCGGCCGCCGTTACATTGCCATCATGCTGCTCAAGCGCACGCTTGATCATCACTTCCTCGCTGGCCTGCAAGGTACCGGCAGCGTTATACGGCTCCTGGACAAGCTCCTCAAGAAAGTCATCGCTCAGGTGGCTTTCATCCAGCACAGACTCTTCCGGCTCCATAAATGCCACTGCGACTTTCAACACCATTTCAAGCTGACGCACGTTACCGGGCCAGGAATAGTTTTCCAGTCGGCTCATCAGCCCGGGCTCAATACCAACATCGGCACGGCCCAGCTGGGTCAACACGCGTCGACTCAGGCTATCAAAACTTGAACGCTCTCTCAGCGCAGGCAAACGCACGCCCACGCCGTTCAAGCGGTAGTACAGGTCTTCCCGGAACTGCCCATCGGCGACCATCTGCTTGAGATCACGATGGGTTGCGCCAATCAGGGCAATATCCAATGCCACTTCTTCTCCGCCCCCCAGCGGGGCAACCTTGCGTTCCTGTAAAACACGCAGCAGACGGGCCTGCAGCGACATGGGCATATCGCCGATTTCATCCAGAAAGAGAACGCCGCCATTAGCCTGCTGAAAGCGGCCGACCATGCCCCCTTTGCGGGAGCCGGTAAAGGCACCTTCTCGATAACCAAAGAGTTCAGACTCGATCAAACCTTCAGGAATGGCCGCACAGTTTACCGCCACGAACGCTTCACCGCGGCGTTTGCTCGCTTGATGCAGCGCTTTCGCTGCCACTTCTTTACCACTGCCCGTCTCGCCGTTAAGCAACACCGGCACATCATGATCCAGAGCACGCGCGGCCATTTTCATGGAGCGGGTTAAACGCGCCTCCCCCTGAGCAAAATCCTGCAGCGCCTGATCAAGAGCCGGCTCAGCCTTACGCTCGATGTCCTTGTTTACCTGAACTCTCGGAACCAGACGGTCAGGAAACTGCAGCAGCTCACAGTAAAGCTCGCCGGCACGGGTTTGTACGGTGGCGATGCGTTGACGCATGCAATTGCTCAGCAATACCGAAACCTTCTCCCCTACCAGCGCTTCCAGCTGGCGGCCGACCAGTTGATCACGACCACGGCCCAGCAACTGGCAGCCCTGTTCGTTGATCGCCAGCAACTGCCCTTCTTCATCCAGTGCCACCAACCCTTGCCAGGCGGAGCGCAGATATTGATGACGGGTGTGGAACGCCAGCACGATGCGATTCTGGTACTGACTGGTAAACAGACGGGACTCGATATTGCGGGCTGCCAACTGAATAACGCCCAGCGTGTCGCGCGGCTGATCGTTTCGGCCGATACGGGTCAAGTCCAGTACGCCGGTCAGCTGGCCATCGGCATCAATAATCGGGGCTGAAGTACAGGAAAAGTGAGCGACCGTATCCAGGAAATGCTCTTCTTCGTTAATAAGAATGGGGCGACGTTCGATAACAGCAGTGCCGATAGCATTGGTGCCACGATTGGCCTCACTCCAGGATACGCCCTGACGCAAGGCAAGTTGACGCGAGGGTGTTACCAGGCCATCACTGCCATCCAATGCCAGAATTCGGGCATCCGAGTTGGCCAGCATAATCAGGCCCTGATCCCCAAACTGGTGCGTGAGGTGTTCAATTTCGGGCATGGCACATTGCATCAACAGCTGGTGTTGATCCTTGAAGGCCAGGAGATCATTTACCTCGTCGATCCGCTCGGGGTCAGCATCGGCGTTATCAAGCCCGGCCTCCAGGCTACGTCGCCAGGATGCTTCTATTTCGTCACGCAAAAAGCCGCAGGGCACCTGCCCTTCGGAGTGTAAGTGCTCGCGCGCAACACGCGCCGCCAGCACCGGATCACTGATAAGATCCTGATGTAATCGGGGAGCCATACTTCCGGCCTCTTTATTGTTATTGTCCGGATTAATGTTAAACATAGGTGCATCCCCTTATATACGACAATCATGGCTCTGGCGCAAACAAAGGGACTCAGCAAAATTTACGCCAGCATCGGTCTCATTCATGAACCCTCGGGACCCGATAGAGTCGATATTCATAACAGGATTGAACAGGAGGTTTTCCATGAAGCGTCTAACTGGCGTGGCCGCCATGCTATTAGCCTTGGGGGGCTGCGCGTCCCTGCCCGATGATTTATCGGTACCTGAGGGCCAGGCTCGATTGGCTTTTTCAGATGCCAGATCAACACCAGCATCCGGGCAAACCGCTCTTTGGGGTGGTGAAGTTGCCGCGGTGCGCAATCTGGAGCATGGCAGTCAGGTAGAAGTGGTTCAGTTCGAGCTCAGCAGCAACGGCTATCCGCTTAGAAGTGATGAAAGCGGCGGCCGCTTCAGAATAGAAGTTCCGACGTTTATAGACCCGGCCATTTACAAGGAAGGACGTGTTGTCAGTGCACGCGGTCAGTTCGACCGGCTCGAAGATGGAAAAATCGATCAGCGTACCTATAGCTTCCCGATACTTAAAGCCGAAGATATTCATCTCTGGCCGGAAGTGAAGGACCCGCCCGTCTGTGATTGCGATCTGTTCTGGGGCAACAGCCTGATGCATCGACCGGTCATTGTCGTACCCGTCAGACCTTAGACAAAATGCCTGAATAAAAGAGCCCGGACACAGGGTCCGGGCAAGCCTGTCGGTTCATGAGTGCAGACAGGAAGAGAGGGCAGGAGCAGTAAGGGGTTTCAGGCTTAGCGCATAAACACCTGAGAAGTGGAGATCGCCATATCACCGCCTGGCAGCTGAATGTTGCCCAGCTTCTCCATGCTATCGGCATCATAGATCGCCACATCATTGAAGGTACCGCCCAGATACACCTTGGTACCTGCGTGGTTCATGGCGATACAGTAGTAGGAGTGATCCAGCTCAGCCGCACCGACCAACTCCTTCTTCTCGATGTCGTACTTGGCCAGTCGGTTCAGGACGCCATACACCAGATTCGGATCTTTGGGTGAACGCATGCCTGAGAAATAGATCTCGGTGATCGGACCAAAATCGGTGGTCTCGGTAGCGCCGGTCTCCAGGTTGATGTTCATGAAACCATAGATCCAGTCGGCGGTATCCAGGTTGTAGCTTTCATCCTGGAATTTGGCCGTGGTGTACAGGATGGTGAAGTCCTTGGACGGTGACTGAATCGGCCAGGCATTCAATACATCAGGCGGCGCGTACAACGGACGCTCCCAGTTGCGGCTCGGGATCGCTACACCGACTTCCCCGGTATTCACATCAACCTTGTAGATGTCGGCACCGGCCATGTAGAGCGTGCCATCGGCACCGGTCTGCATTACGGTCACCTGACGCGGCGATGGGAAAGTACGCACCGGCTTGGCATCCAGCCCCGCATCGGTGTCATACACCGCCAGACGGGCAGGCTGTACACGGTAATGATCTCGATACAGCATGGTCGGGTTCTGCACGGCGTACAGCTCTTCACCGTCTGCACTCAGCGCAAAGGAGAAGATCGACTTGGTACGTTCATTCTGCTGCAGCGACATGGAGGCATGGAAGGTCACTTCACAGTTGTCCAGATTGACGCCGTAGATATCCTCGTAATGGTTATTGAGGATGTAAGCAGTTTTGCCATCCGGTGCCATCTGTGTCACGCCCGGACCGAATGAGTCCGGCAACTCGCAGCTTTTGTAGAGCTTATCGGTCTGCAGGTCGATGACATGCATGTTGTTGGGGTAGTTGGCCACGATCATGTATTCGTTGCCTTCAACCAGCGCCGGCCCCTGAGCCATTGCGCCAGTAGAAATTGCCGAACCCAGAACCAGCGCGGCCGTCGGCATCAGTGCGGTCAGTCTTTTTTTATCCATTATCAGATCACCTTCGGCTTAGTTCTTGTCTTTCGGGAATACGGTGCCAAGGTTGCGCCAGTCATCTTTCGAGTTCATCGCATCCTTGTTCCAGTCCGGATAGGTGTTCATCATGTCCGGCACCTGAGCCGGCCACCAGCAGGGGTCAGCGCAACCGTAGAGGTCGGACTCCATCGGCTGACACAGTGAGGTCACGCCGCCAAAGGCATCAATTTCCCAACCCGGGTCGGTGGTAGCGGTACAGCCCGCCAGTGAACTCATGGCGACGACTTCTTCTACACTTTCGTCGGCCACTGCCTGGCTCAGCAACTGAGCCTTGTTATTGATCGCTTTGAGGTGTTTCATATCAGTGCGCCCTCCGAGGCGAGATGTACTGGTCGATGAAGGCGGGATTGGCCGCCATGATGCGGCTGTAGACTTCGATGCCGAAGTCGACCCAGTCACGCATCAGGTCGCAGTAGTGATAAGTCGGGTGGGTTGGATCGCCGTAACGGGCATAGCTTTCGTGGTAGCAACCACCGGAGCAGAGGTTGCGGATACGGCAGCTGGCACAGCCGGTGTCGGTACGATCCAGACGTTTGGACAGAAAATCGCCCAACTCCACCTGCTGCACCCCACTCTTCACATTGCCGAAGGTCGGCATGTCCGAGCCGGTAAAGCGGTGACAGAGATTCAGCTCACCCTCATGATCAACCGCCAGCATTTTCAGGCCGGCACCACAGGGCAGTGCCTTTTTGTGGCCTTCATGCAGATCGGTGATCAACTGGTGCATATTGGAGAAACCGATATTGCGGTGCTCCAACGCTGCATCAAGATAGCGCTGCCCCAGTCGTTTCATGCCAGCAAAGACTTCTACCAGCTCCTCGGAGGTGAGGTTGTAGCTGGAGATATCACCAGAAGTAACGGGAGCAAAGCCCACTTCCGAGAATCCCATTTCATTAAACAGGTGATCCCAGATCTGCTCGACTTCGGTGGTACCGCTGGTCAAGGTTACGCGCGCCCCAATGGGACGTGAGTCATAACGTTCCAGCAGACGCAGCGCCTTGCGGCGGACTACATCATAGGTTCCCTGACCACCTACGGTGATGCGATTCTTGTCATGAATCGCCTTGGGGCCATCCATGCTTACGGACAAACCAAATCGATGGGCATTCAGCCAGTCGATAATCTCATCCGTCAGCAGTGTCGCATTGGTGGTCATCACAAACTCGACCTTTTTGCCCAGCGCAGCGAAGCGGCGTTCACAGTAGTCCACCATCGCTTCGATCAACGGACGATTGCTCAATGGCTCACCACCGAAGAACACCACAGTGTAGCGATCTTCATTCGGCGACTCGCGCAGCAGCATCTCGACTGAGTCGATAGCCGTCTGCAGTTCCATCTTGCGACCGGCAGACGGAATATCCAGGTCTTCCTTGTAGCAGTAGGTACAGCTGAGGTTACAGCCGGTATTAACGTTCAAAACTACGGTGGTCAGCGGGAACTGATCCACCTTACGCGTGCCGATCTCGTCGGTCAGCGGGCGACCATCGTTAACCAGCTCCAGCGCCAGCAGTTCGCGAACCGTTTCGGTGATCTCCTGTTCCGAGAAACGGTTGCTCAAGCCAGTCACCAGAGACTCTGCTGACTCGGCACCTTCACGCAGTCGTTCGAAAATGCCGGAGGTCAGGCTGTCCAGTGCAAATAGCGAGCTGGACGGAATATGGAACAGCATTCGGGTATCCCCGACCTGCACCTCGTGCAGGTTATGTTCCACCAGATTGAGTACAGCACCCATATCCGGTCTCCCCTATCAGATTTTTAACCAAGTGCCCCAGGGCACTTCCCTGAATGAATCAACTCCATGCATCACGGAATCGGGGGATTGTTCCAGCGCTGTACGGTCACGATCATCTGACCTTCAGCCGTGTGCGTATCGGCACCATCGGTCACTTGAGCATGTACTTTCAGGTTACCGGCATTGTTGGTCATCATACGGCGCTCAGGGTTGGGGCCTGCCGCGGCCGGAGTGAAGACACCCGTGCTGCTGTTCATGCGACCGGTAAAGTGAACATCGCGGTCAGCTTCCGCCACCTCATCAAAAGGCGCTACCGACCAGGTTGCCGGCATCATGCCGATACGGTAGTCATCAGCTGTTCCTGCCTTACCATCAGCACCAGCCGCCCAGGCCTCAGCTTCAAAGCGCGCTTCAACACGGGGTGTTGAGCTGCCATTGCCACCGATACGGGCTACAGCGAACTCCGGTACGACTTTCACATTCGCGACACGGTCGTAGATGGCGAAACGGCCACCCTCGGTTGCACCCACGCTGGCAGACACAACACCGGACGCATCCTGAGCCGCACGCGCACGCACACGAATCAGATCCGGGCTTTCGCTGATCACCTCAACCACGTCAACACCGGTTCCCAGCACAGGCATACCGCTTAAGCCTGTACCCACGATGCTGATCTCGGCTTCGGTGCCAGCCTTAATGTAAGCAGGCTGCAGCGCCAGAATGCGGCTTGCACCCTTGGCGTCTCGTGCGGCAACCACATCGGCACCCACTTCATCTTTATCACGCAGGAACATGCGACCGCTCAACTGACCATCTTTGAGCGCGAATACCTGACGCATCACCTGGCCATCGATCTCCAGATTGGCGCGCCATTCATAGCCCGTATAGACCACTGCCTGACCTTGGCCCTTCAGCTCACTGCCATCTGCGTATTCACCGGTCAGCATGAGTCGATACTGGTCTTCGCCTTGAGCCGGAGTCACCTGCATGCGGGCATGGAAAGCCCCTTTACCCGGCATATGGCCGGCCAGTGTCCAGTCACCATCAACCGGGGCTTCAGCCTGCTGCTGCCATTCGCTCCACGCTTTGGCGTCCATCGGCAGCGTCTGCGCCAACTCCGGCACCATTTCATTCAATGCAAGATCCAGCCATTCACGGTCACGCGCGAGGGCCTGAAACTCGGTGGTTGGCCATTGGCCAAGGTGGAAATGAACCAGATGTTCCCATTCAGACGCCGGGCGGCGCTGCAGCATCACACGTGCGCCTGAGTGGCAACGTGCGCACATTTCTGTAAATGCCTGGGAGTCAAAAGCTTCAGATGTATTGAGACGACGTTCAAGCGCGTAACGCGCACCTTCTGTCTCGGACGGCGCCAGGCCCTGGCGATCCGCCAGATATTTAACCAGGGTACGGCGATCTTCATCGCTGATCTGCAAGCCGTGCATCACCTGCATACGCGCAATGGTCATCAACCAGCCTTCAGGCGATTTACGCTGATGACTGATACGGCTCCATTGGTTTTCACCTTCCTGGGTATGGCACGCCAGACAGTTGCTTTGAATGATCTGCTCGGCTTCGGATGCGGCCTGAGCCGTCTGGGTCGCCAGTGTAACGGCCAATGCCAACAGGCCGCTTCCCAGAGGTTTTAGTGTTGTTTTTGTGTTCAAGGTCCGACCTCCTTAGTGGTCATATCCGAGCGTCTCACCCTCGAGACACCCGTTGAGATCCGGGTCATGTTGAGTCACATGAGAACAAAGCACAGCCTGTGCCAAGTCGACCTTATGCTTAAAAAACAGACACTTGAAAATATTTTTACAACTTTCGACCCCTAGTTTGCCCCCTGTTTGACTGTCTAAATTCGAGACAGGTGTTTCAGCTTGAGACAACATCCTGAGACACCGCGGCTTTGCTGCCAGTCCTGCTTGGCGGCTGCAAACGCGTTCCAGGAAGCAACTCAAGACAGCTGTCTCAATATGCGACGAGGACGCTTTAGTTCCGACATCGCCAGCAAATAATTATTTATTTGTTTTTCAATAAGTTATAGAAAATCAGAAAAACTGGCACAGGCATTGCCATCTATGGACTGGAGCTAAAACGATAATGACAAGAGGTATGCCATGAGCGAGTTTTCCCTGCACCCTGACACTCAGGCCTTTATCAGCCGTTCCCACCCACTGCTGATTGGCGATCAGCGCCCAATGGGACGAGACGGTGGCAGCATCGATGTAATCAACCCGGCCACGGGTGAGAAATTCACTCAAGTCTCATGCGGTACCGCTGAAGACATTAATCAGGCGGTCGCCTGCGCGCGCAAGGCATTTGATGATTCGGCCTGGAGCCGAATGACACCCGTAGAACGTGAGCGCCTGTTGTGGCGTTTCGCTGATTTGATTGAAGCCAATGCCCAATCATTGGCTGAACTGGAGTGCCTGGATAACGGCAAGAGCGTTGCTATTGCTCAGGCTGTCGATATCCAGCTGGCAGTGAACTTCCTGCGCTACATGGCCGGCTGGGCCACCAAAATTGAGGGTAGCAGTATTCAGCCATCCGTGCCCTTTATGCCCGGTGCTCAGTTCCACGGTTACACCACCCGTGAACCTGTCGGCGTGGTCGGAGCTATCGTCGCCTGGAACTTCCCGCTGTTGCTGGCGTGCTGGAAGCTGGGCCCTGCTCTCGCAACCGGATGCACGGTAGTACTGAAGCCTGCTGAAGATACCCCGCTGACCGCTCTGCGACTGGGTGAGTTGGCCCTGGAAGCAGGCTATCCGCCGGGTGTGCTCAATGTGGTACCAGGACTGGGCCAGGATGCAGGTGCGGCACTCTCTTCACATCCGGATGTAGACAAGCTCACCTTCACCGGGTCGACAGGTGTGGGCAAAATGATCGGCAAGGCCGCCATGGATCACATGACCCGCGTGACGCTGGAGCTGGGCGGCAAGTCTCCCACCATTGTGCTGGATGATGCTGATCCTCAAGAAGCAGCGGCGGGTGCCGCCAACGCGATTTTCTTTAACCAGGGTCAGGTCTGCTGTGCAGGTTCCCGTCTCTACGTTCAGCGTAAGCTGTTCGATAACCTGGTCGCCGACATCACCGATATCGCCGCCAATATTCGCCTGGGCAACGGCCTGGACCCTGCCACGGAAATGGGCCCTCTGGTATCGGCGGTTCAACAGCAGCGCGTACAGGGCTTTATCGACAAGGGCCTGACCGAGGGCGCTCGACTGACCACCGGCGGTGACAGCACGGGGCCTGGCTTCTTTGTGCAGCCAACCGTGGTAGTGGACGTGGACCAGCGCTCAACGTTGGTGCAGGAAGAGATCTTTGGTCCTGTTCTGGTGGCCATGCCGTTTGACGATATCGAAGACGCCATCCGTATCGCTAACGACAGCCAATATGGCCTTGGCGCAAGCATCTGGTCTAACAACCTGTCTGCCGTGCACCGCATGGTACCGCGTATCAAATCCGGCAGCGTCTGGGTGAATTGTCATACAGCACTGGACCCCAGCCTGCCCTTTGGTGGCTTCAAGCAGTCTGGCCTTGGACGCGAAATGGGCGCTGCCTGCATTGAGCATTACACCGAGATCAAATCGGTGCTGATGAAGGTTTAACAGGTCTGTCAACCAATAGACCGATAGCGGTAGCCTTGCTATCGGTCTATTTCATCATCGGCCTACTTCATAATCCCCGAATCAGACACGACGGTAGCTACGTATCTTGAACTGGGGCTGGAATCCCAGCTTGTGATAAAGCGGCTCACCCGCAGCAGAAGCCTGCAGGCTTACATATTCTGCACCCAGGCTTTTAGCCCGCAACAGTAAGACTTCCATTACCGCTCTGGCAACGCCCTGCCCTTGAAACTCTGGCGGCACCCCAACCTGGTGCACACCGACCACCGGTCCTGTGCGATAGAGAATAGCAGTCGCCACAACCTGTTCATCACGCTCAGCCCAGAGCACTTCAACATTCGGCTGATACTGCAACTGATCAATCACCCTGGCATCAAGGCTGTAGCCAAAGGCACGCCCACACACATCGGCCCAAACTTCAGCATCCGCAGGGCCTTTAATAAGGCTGAGTTTCAGCGAGTGGGTGTCCTTTGTCTCAAGCGAGTCCCCGAGAGGAAGTACCATAGCCAGTTGTTCCAACCCAACCTCAAACCCTTGGCTGCTAAGTTGTTGTTCCAGTTCACGGGTGTCATCACCAGACTGCCAAACTGGAAACAGACAGCCTGTTGGAATGTGCTTGATTTGTGCGAGGCTCAACCGCTCATCACGTTGTGTCCAATTTCTCCAGTAGCGGGCGGGCCAACTGCCTGACTGATGAAAACCGTCCGGTGTTTGTGCAGCCCCCATAAGGCGCCAAAGCCCGGTCAGGTTATCGATATTGGCTTGATCAAGGCGCGCATCCATCAGTTTTTCTCCCAATAAATCAGGCTAACACCTGCAACCAACACCAATAACCCTATGACACGTGTTGCATTGACAGGCTTCACAGGCTGGTCAAACCAGCCGAAATGACTACAAATAACGGCTAATACAATCTGCCCGGTCAGGGCAAAGGACATCATTGGCCCTACACCCATACGCGGAATCAAGAAGTAGAACATGCCGACACCAAAGGCACTGATAATGCCACCGCCCCAAAGGTAAAGGGGCACACTCTGCAGGCGGTCAACGCTGGGCAGACCGGCACGCTGCAAAGCAACGACCAATAACGACACCATACAGGCAACGGCAAAGGCCGCACTGGTACCCAGCATGGTGTTGCCCAACTCAACCCCCAGACGGGCATTCATGCCCGCCTGAATGGCGATGGCGCCACCCGCTGACAAAGCAAGCCAGGGTAAAAGGCTGTTCATGCCACCACCCGTGTGAACAGGGATGCCGGTATACGAACCTTAGCCTGTTCGGCTGCAGAATCGGTCTCTTCACGCTGACCCAGTGCACAGATCGCCACTGTTCTAAGCCCTTGCTTTTTAAGCCCTAAAACCTGGTCGTACCCTGCCGGCTCAAACCCGGTCATCGGGCAGCTATCGATCCCCAGAAAGGCAGCACTGGTCAGACAGTTTCCCAAAGCGATATAGAGCTGCTGATCTGCCCAGGCATTCTTTTCCTGTTCGTTCATGCGCCCGAAAAACGCTTTCAGGTGGGCCGAGTAGCCTTGATAGTCATTGCTGTGCCCACCACGACTGCTCTGCAACAAATCGATATGCTCATCCACCAGTCGTTCGTCAACCTGATCCAGAGCGGCGAACACCAGCAAATGAGATGAGTTCACGACCTTATCCTGACCCATTGAGAAAGGCAGCAGCTGCTCGCGCACCTTGGGATCACTGACCAGCAACAAACGATAGGGCTGTAATCCAAAGGCACTTGGGCTCAAGCGAGTGGCTTCCAGCAACGGTTCCAACTGCGCCTCATCCAATGACTTGGAAGAAAAGGACTTAACGGCATAACGCCAGTTCAGGGCTTCGATAGGTGACATAATCTGCTCCAGTATTGAGATGGCTAACAGCGGTCTGCCCGCCGACTGGGTACAGATTAAGCGTCCCCGCACCGGGGATAATTTACATAGGTTGATCACTCAGGATTTTTTACGAATACGACTTAACTGAGTCGGTGTCACTCCCAAATGAGAGGCAATGTGATACTGCGGCAGGCGTTCAAGCAGTTCAGGATACTCACGCTGAAATGCCTGATAGCGTTCGCTGGCATCCTGCTGTACCAGGCGCACTTCCCTTGTGTCTTTATCCAGTAACCAATGGGCCTCCAGGTAATGAATCTGGAACAGTTTCAAATCCTCGCTGCGATAGAGCAGTTCCCGGAATGGCTGGAAGTTGATCTCGATAATCACCGATGACTCAAGTGCTTCAATGGAATGCAGCGAAGGTTCCTGACGCAAGAGCGCTGTCATCGAGCCAGGAAAGCGCCCTTCGGGAAAGAAGTTCTTGTTGAACTCATGCCCTTTCTCGTCGAGCACAAAGACCCGGAACAGCCCCTTGCACACAAAGGCAAAGGAACGAGGCACCTCTCCTACGCGGCATATCAACGCCTGCCTATCGACCTGTCGATACTGGCAGAACGCCCTTAGAGCCTCCCAGGTCTCATCTGACAACGGGTGATAACTCGCCATCGCCTGGCGCAACATGGTAAATGCCTGTTCCTGATCCATATCGACCTCTTTTTCAGAGGCCTGAGTATACCCTCAAAGGCTGTGCTCGCTGATCACCGGGGACGGTTTTTCAAACAAGCCCGACATAATGTCAGGCCAAACAGCCCCTCTGGACACCACCAGCAACAGCAGTAACCCGCCCGGTATCAGAATCATCGCCAATATGGGTCTGAGTATGTAACAGAACACAATCAGTGCCGGTCCCAGAATCAGATAGGCTCCCAACAGATTCAATGCAGACTTCATGCTTAACCTCCCTTAAAAATGAGCACGCTCATAAAATAAATTGAGCACGCTCATTTAGCAAGTGATCAGGCAATACAATTTCACTCAAGACTGCTAGGATCGTGCTCCGGAGGGATTGAGAAACAATGACGACAAAGCGCGAGCAGACTCGCCGCCGAATATTACAGGCGGCATGGCAGCTATTCAGGGAACAGGGTTATCAGCAAAGCAGCACCAGGGCGATTGCACGCGCTGCAGGCGTTGCGGACGGAACCGTGTTCAGCCACTTCAATACCAAGCTGGATATGCTGAAGGCAGGCATCATGGCCCAAATTGATGAGGTGCTTGAGCAGGCCGAAGAACAGCTGACAGCTACCGAACCGGCCCAAAGACTGTTGCACTTCGCCGGATATCTATATCCGTTTTACAGTCAGCATGCCGAGTTTAGCCGCGAATTTCTTGGCGCTTTGCTGTGGCATCAGGAGGAGTTACGCCCGCAGGTTGAGGCTTTTATTGTAAAGCTTTTTCCACAAGAGCTATCGGAGGAAAACCGGCTACAGGGCCAGATTATGATGGACTGCTACTTCATGACGCTGCTGGAAGGACTTGGACAGCAAAGCTGTGATGCATCCGAGATGCTTGCGCTGCTGGATAAAAAACTGAACGCGATCTCCTGCTGAACTGATCCTCAGTCAGCTACGTGAACCTGGTTACGCCCGCCAGCCTTGGCCGCATAGAGTGCATTATCGGCCAGTCCTATCAGTCGATCCGGGTGAGTACTGGCGTCAGGCAGTAAACAGGCGACGCCCAGGCTAAGGGTGACAACCCCTGCCGGGGCTTCGGAATGCGGGATATTCAATGCGCGAACAGCCTCCAGAATTTTCATGGCAAGCTGCTCGGTTTGCTCGGCATCCAGCCCGGGCAACAGCATAATGAACTCTTCACCGCCATAGCGTGCAACAAGGTCACTGCTGCGGTGCAGACAGGCTGACATCGCCTGAGCGACCTGATGCAGACAGGTATCCCCTTGCTGGTGGCCATAGGTATCATTAAATGCCTTGAAACGATCGACATCCGCCATAATGACGCCCAAAAGCTGGCCCTCACGACGTGCACGGTTCCACTCAGCATCCAGTCTCTGCTCGAAACAGCGGCGGTTGGCAATGCCGGTCAGCCCATCAGTTACGCTGATTTTAGCCAACTCGTCGTTCATGACCTGAAGCTCATCATTGGCCTTGGCCAAACGCTGCTCGGCCTGCTGACGCGCCTGTACGAAGAAAGCAAAGGTCGTCCCCATCGCCGCAATCTCGTCCTGCCCCTCAATTGGAATAGAGACCTTACGGCCCTCCAAATGGGCCTGCATGGCACGATTGAGCAGATCGATACGGGCAACAACGGTTCGGCGCACATAGGCAATGGCCAAAGCCGTTACACCAAACAGCAAAACCGCCGCAATCAGAAGCCCTATCAAGGACTGGCGAATCAACCCCTGATGTTTGGCGATAGCATCCTGGGCCACCAGCTTCAACTCAACATGATAGTTGTAGGAAGCGCCGGTTAGTTTCTGCGCAAGGACACGGGTTTGACGCGCCTGAGCCAGAGTCGAACGCTCACTTTGCAGCTCGTCCGTGTGAGCCATCAGCATATGGTCCAGCAGCGGAAGCAATTGCGCACGTTGCTCTCTCAGATCGTCATCAACCAGCTGCATCGCCGCAATGTCCGCCAATACTGACTGAACTCGATCATGCAGCTGGGCAACTTGCCCTGGCCGCTCGGCACTCAGAGCTGCGCCTGCATAACTCACCGCCAGCGTTGACGCCGAATAAAACGCTTGCTGTTGCGGGGGAAGGTTTAGCCAATCTGCACTCTCAGGCCACTGGCGAAGAATAAGGAACAACTGATCCATCCGCACAAGATGGTCACGCTGCAGGTCTTTTTCGTGCGTTAACCGTGCATCAAGGGCATCCAGACTTTGGAAGAACGGATTCTGCCAGCGATCCAGTTCCTGTTGCATGGCATGACTGGCCAGCCCGGTTTCATCAAGTTGCTCCCGGCTTGCCTTATAAAGCTGGCGCAGGTTTTCTGTTCGCTGATTGCCCACGCTAAGCGAACGCTCCCCACTCACCATGACTTCAAAAACTTCTGCCGCGATTACCTCAGCATTACGGGTAAGTTCAGCCGCCTTTAGCGCTTGCTCAAAATGCTCACCCGCCAGCTGCCGGAATTCCTGGTACTGCTGATACATCACGTATCCAATGACAGACGCGGACACGAGATACAGCCCGAATACCAATGAGATAATCAGGGTAAGACGTGTACCTATACTGCCAGCAGCCGAAAGCATTAATTCACCAGAGGTTACTGAAACAGGGGGGCATAGAGGATGCCACCACGAGACCAGGGCTTATTAAGCCCCTGCTCAATACCGACCGGCGTTTCCGGGCCGAAGTGGCGCAGATAAATTTCTGAGTAGTTGCCTACACTTCGAATCATGTTGATCGCCCAGTCTTTCGGCAAACCAAGGCGCTCGGCCAGATCACCCGATACACCCAGAAGATTCTGTACTTCACCGTTAGTACTGCTGGCAGCCATCTGATCAACATTTTCCGCGGTGATACCCTTTTCATCGGCTAGAATCAGTCCATTTACCACTGCGGCAACTACACGATCCCAGGCCTCGTCGCCATCAGCCACCATGGGGCCTATGGGTTCACGGGTAAAGGCCAGCGGCAATACACGGTATTCTGCCGGGTTTTCCGCACGATTAGCACGGTTAACAGCCAGATTCATTCGGTCCGCCGTGTAGGCATCGCAGCTGCCACGAAAGAAACTGTCGCCATTGGAAAAATGAACCTGAGCATCAACCTGACGCGCTTCCAGCAGGTCCATCAAGTTTCGATGAGTGGTGGTATTTTCAGTGACGCAGATGGATTTGCCATTCAAGTCATGAACGGACTCTATACCCGAGCTTTCACGCACCAGAAAGCCCTGACCATCAAACAGGTAGATGGCAGGAAAGCGCACCGAGTACTTCAACTCACGCCCCAGAGTACGCGTAGTGCTGTACATCACCACATCGGCTTCACCCTGTTGCAGCGAGGTAAACCGAGTCGTGGCGTCGACTTCAAGGTACTGAACCCGCTCGGCATCACCGAAAAGTGCTGCCGCAGTTGCCCGGCAGAAATCGACATAAAAACCTTTCCATACCCCATCGGTATCGAGCGCGCTACGCCCCGGATCATCAGGAAAAACGCCGCAGCGAATATCGCCATGAAGATTAATCTTGTCCAGAACACTGTTACTGGCAGAGACAGCGGGGGCAACAGCCAGCGTCAGAAGAGTTGCCAAGGTTGTAAGTATTTTCATCAGGGTACCTGTTTTTATTTCAGCGACGCACTGGCTCGGCATCAGATAACAACAGACCTACACCAAAAACCAGCATCACACCACCCAACACACGATCCACCCAGTGCCCAACAGCATTGAATCGTGCTCTGACTGCGGGCCGTGACAGCACCAGTGTTACCAGTGAAAACCAGCCAAACTGCAACAGCATCATCCATCCACCCAACAGCATTATCTGCCACAAAGGTGTCACGGGTGTTATCAAAAGGGTAAATACGGAAAGGAAGTACAACGGCGCCTTGGGATTCAGCGCATTGCAGATAAAGCCATGCATCATCAACTTCGCAGCACTGCCTTCTGCTACAGCTGTGGTTTGCGCTTCAGCTCCGGCTGCCCGGCTTTTGAGCCCCTTGTAACCCAGCCATATCAGGTAAGCGGCCGCAACGTATTTGAGTACACTCAGCGCCACAGCCGATTGACTGACAACCGCTGCCATCCCCAAAGACGAGTAGGCAATATGAACCGATAAACCCAGTGCGATGCCCAGACTACACAACAGACCTGCACGCTTCCCTCTCACAAGAGATTGCTGACTGACCATCACAAAATCCGGCCCAGGCGAAGCCGCCGCCAACAAATGAATCAGCGTTACGGCCAGGAAAGCGTCAAAAAAATCCATGTACGATACCAACTGAGGCAGGACCCAATACGGATCATGTTTCTAATTTGATACAAAATAATGCATCACCCTTGCAAAATGCAATCGCAACAGGCTTCAGCGGGGCACAGGAACACCGCCTGAACAGTCTCAGGGTATCATTTATAACGCGGTAAAACGGAGGAAAAATTCTTAGCGGCAGCAACCTTCAGAACGGCAAGCGATCTGTATGCAGTTTCGACTACCTTCTTTAGCCTGATACAACGCCCGGTCAGCCTGCTCAAGGAACTTGTCCAGGCGGTCGTCACTTCCCGGCAGGCAAGTAGCAATGCCACAACTCAGGGTGATGCGATCCACTACCGGCGATGTTGGGTGATGTATATTGGCCGCTTCCAGTTTGTGGAAACAGCGCTCAGCAACCGTCAAAGCAGCCTGGGCGTCGGTCTGAGGCAGTACCAATACAAACTCCTCACCACCAAAACGAGCAACGGTGTCCCGTGCACGTGTAGCACTGGCATTGAGCAGATCAGCCACCTGCCGCAGGCACTCATCCCCTTTAAAGTGGCCAAAGTGATCGTTGTACTGTTTGAAGTAATCGATATCGAACATGATGACAGACAATGACTGACGCTGCAGACGGGCCTCGGTCCACTCTCGCTCCAGAATCTGATCCAGCATGCGGCGATTGGCGACTCCAGTCAGACTGTCGAGATAGGAAAGCTCTTCCAGCTCCTGACGCAGACGGTCACGCTCCAGCTCGATTTTTTTGCGCTCGCTGATATCGAACATGAAGCCAACGATTGACTCCACTTCGCCCTGCTCATCGCGCAGCACATGCACGACATCACGAATCCAGACATATTCGCCATCTTTGGTCAGGGCACGGTAATCGGCTTCGTGATCTTCGCCCTGGCGGCAATGCTCGACACAAAAGTCCACCACTCTGGCACGGTCTTCAGGGTGCATGCGTTCAGCCCAGTCATCAACCGTGCGCCAGCTGCTTCTATTCCAGCCGAGCAATGTCTCTATCTGTGGGCCTATGTAGGTGAAATTGAGAGTCTTCCAGTCAATCTTCCATGGTATAGCCTTGGTCGACTCCAGCAGGGTTTTGTACACATCGGGATCTGACTCGATGCCATAGCCCTGCTCAGGCTCCTGTACCGTCATCATTCTTCTCTGTTTTAGGCATTAGGATTGAAATAGGCGATACAGTCCCTCATCGCCGGATGCTTATTCTTTTGTCATCGTCTGGAAACAAAGTCAGCTAAGGTAGCGCTAAAAAGCTCGGAGGTCTACTGAATATTAACTGAATGATTTTCCGTTTTTTCCGCCTATAAACGGATATTTACGCAACTCAGGACAGAATTGGTTCACATGCCGGATCCGATTGATAGACAACATATCGACCCCGTCCCCGATGTTTCGCCTGATAGCAGGCCATGTCAGCTTCCTGCATAAGTTCTTCAGGACTAGAGGGCAGACCCGAAACCTGACGGACACCAACACTGGCGCCAACATGAAATACCTGCTCACTACACTCGAAGTGAAGGTTTCGAACCGCATCACAAATAGCAGCTGCCACTCGGCAGCCCGCATTAATCTCACAGCCTCTAAGCAAGATGGCAAATTCATCTCCACCCATACGCGCCAGTTCATCATTTTCACGAATTTGCTTGCGCATGATACTCGCAACGACTTTCAGCAGCTCATCTCCTGCGGCATGACCACAGGTATCGTTTACCGCCTTGAAATGATCGAGGTCGATACACATGAGCACATGTTTCATTTCAGCATCTTGCCGAAGATCATCCAGACCCGCAGCCAGGCGGTGATGAAATTCACGCCGATTGATCATGCCAGTCAAGGGGTCGTGTTTTGCTTCAAACTCAGCCCGCTGCTTGGCGACCTTAAGCTCATCCGCTTCCTGCTGACGGTGTTCGAGCTCAGCATTCAAATCGATATGATGGCGCTGAATGGCTCCACGCATTTCATTGAATGTATGTGAAAGCTCTCCGATTTCTCCTCCACCTGATGCCGGCAAGGGGGCATTGAAGTCGCCATGCATAAGTTTGTGTGCGGCGGTAATCATCTGCGCCAAAGGCCGTCTAATGACAGTTTCTACTTGCAACCATACAGAGATCAGAATCAATCCCAGCAAAATAAGCAGGGAAATCTGCAGAGCGACTTCCAGCTGCTTTATCACTGCCAGGGCAGGCGACATATCAAGAATCAGGACCAACGTGCCGATTGATGGATCGAGAAAGCCCACCCGAGTTTCAAGCCTGATCAGCGCACCATTTCCCTCCAGCACTGGCGGCTGTGATAACGGATACAGACGCTTGCCTTCAGCACTGAATAGAATCAGTTGCTGCCAGTCCTCATTGTCATGCTTGATGGCATTCAGAAGGGTGTACACATTGGCCAGGTCGCTTTCGAGCAAATGCGGCAATACCGCTTCAGCGGTAAGATCCAGTCGATCCTGATGCGATGCGCGTGCAACCTGCAAGGTGTGTTCACTTACTGGCGGCAGCACTACCAGATGAACATACACAAGGAAGCCAACGGCCAAGCCCAGCAGCAGGTAGAGAAATTTGGCTCTAAGTCCCATACAACCTTCTCGACAAGCAATCAGTCCAGGATGTAATAGTCGTCCAGTCCCCAGTTGTTCAGCTCGGCATAGTCCTGCAGAGAGGCAGCAACCGGCTCAAACATGGGGATCCGCGCCATAAGCGCACGCCCGTCTTCCGTAGCAGCCAATGCCAGCCAGGCATCACGCATACGCTCTCGATCAGCCTCGGGTACACGGGGATGAGCCGACAAAGGATGAGGGTTGATACCTCGGGTTTCATAGATCACGCGCAAACGGCTCTGAAGATCTTCTGGCTGCTTGCGCAGGGTGCTGAGCACACCACCACCCGCCGCAGTTTGGCCCAGGGCAACATTCAGGTACACAGAACTGTGAGTTTGCACATAGCGCGGGATAAAACTGAGGCTATAAAGCGATTCGAGCTCGGCTCGCATCAAGAGAGAGGCCCCCAATGCATTAGGGGAAGGAAAGGCGATCATCTCTCCCGACAGGTCGCCCAGTGTTTGGTATGGACTGTCTTGAGCGACTACAAGTACACCTTTCAACTGGCGAGAATTATCTCGCACCAGTGGCACATACCCTTGGCTTTCATGGGCCTTGAGCAGGTGATATGGATTCATGTAGGCGAAATCATACTGGCCCGCGAGAAACTTCTTCTCGAATACCGGAATCTTCGGACTACCGACCAGATTGAGTTTGAAGCCCGTTCTCTGCTCCAGTGCCAGCAGGATCGGCTGCCAGATCTCAAACAGTTTCCTCTGCTCAAACTGTGGCACGACCCCCAGACTGTATTCACGTACTGGAGGATGCTCGTCTGCCCAAACAGGACCAACGAACATCAAAAACAACAGGGTTAGTAAGTACTTCATGACTGCGACCCGGGGAACCTGGAGGCTTATACAGCAGAAAGGCCTCAAACAGCTGAGACAACCAGCTGTATTTTTCCAAATGCAGCTGGATAGGAACAGTATTAACCCGCACTGAATGCCACAGTCTTGATCTCGGTTCGCCTTAAAACAAAACCAGTACTAAAGTATGAGCGGCAAAGGCGTTTCCAATCGAAATTGCTGCGGGTTGACCTCGACCTTCCACGCCAGTACTTCAACACCACTGGCTATTGCCTGGCGCAAGAGCTCACCATAGCGGGCATCGATTTCATCTGCGGGCCTGGCGGCCTCTGCACCCGTATGCTGAACACAGAAAAACAGTACTGCCCTGCGCCCTTCCGACACCACCTGCATCAATGTTTGCAAATGCTTTTGCCCCCGCTCGGTTATTGAGTCCGGGAAGGCGATGACACCATCATCCCGATCGTCAGGGCCCGGCCCCAGCGTCACATTTTTCACTTCAATGAAGGTATGTGGATCAGCACGCTCCCCCAGTGCCAGATCAAACCGGCTGTCAGCAAAACGCACCTCTCGTTCGACTCCCGTATCAGGCTGGAGCTCAGGAATCACTCCCGCGCGGACAGCCTCTTCTACCAACGCGTTGGTTCGACTGGTATTAACACCCGCCCAATGCCCATGAGCCACCTGCAAAGCCTCCAGCGTATACTGATATTTTCGCTTGGGATTGCCGCTATCGGAGATCAGCGCCGCCTGCTCTACTCCCGGCAAGACACAGTTGCGCATGGACCCAGTGTTGGGACAGTGAACAGTCATCTCGCTGCCATCGGCTCGGCGCACATCCGCCAAAAAACGTTTATAACGGCGAAGTAAGGTGACGGGTTCCAGCGAAGGGTCAAACAGCATTATCAATTCCAGACAGATCCTAGGTCAGGTGATTCTGCATAGATTGATAAGGGATGCAACGCCGTAAACAGCGGAGCGGGAAGTCCCGGCAACCATTTCATCCCGTCATCAGATCTCGGATAATATGCCGCTACATAACACACGAGCCCATGGTTGAAGATAGCGGGAGGCGCCTTGAAGCTGGGAGCACGACTGGAACACATCAAACAGCTGGTGAGTCCTGAGTACGACCACGTATGGGACTGTTGCTGTGATCATGGATACCTTGGACAAGCCCTGCTGCAGGAAAACCACCCTGCCCGAATCCATTTTGTCGATATTGTTCCTGACTTGATCGACTCTCTGGAGTCACGGCTGCAACGCCACGCACCCAACGCCAACTGGCAAACGCATTGCGGAGACGTCGCCGACTTGCCGCTCAGTGAAAATCCGGGCAAACATCTGATCATCATTGCCGGTGTTGGCGGGGACTTGATGATCGAATTGATCACACGGATTCACATGTGTCAGGGTGCTGTTGCAGCGGATTACCTGCTGTGCCCGGTCTATCACCAATATGCGGTCCGAGAGCACCTGGTCCGACTTGAATTCAAGTTGCTTCAGGAGTGCCTGGTGAAGGAAAACCGCCGCTTTTACGAAGTCATCAAAGTGGCTACACCGAATCACACCACCGCTCAATTGCCGAATATCAGTCCGACCGGCAAGCAGATCTGGCGCCCGGCTTCTGCCGACCAATACACAGAGGCACAGCAATACCTGAAACGCACACTGGAGCACTACCATCGAGTGGGGCGTGGTGACCAGAAGTCGGTTCAACACATTATCGATGCCTACAGCGCGATCAACATAACCTGCCCCTGAGTTAACTCTCGGGGGTACCTGGCAGAAGTTGCTCAGCAATGTCCCAAGCCTTGAGGGCAGCCATTTTGTCCCCGCTCACCTGAGCCTGGACAATGGCGCCCTCTTTCAGGATAACCAACGCGTCAGCCAACCTTTCTGTATCCTCAACAGCACTACATTGAGCCAACGACTGCTGAATAAGCTGACGAACAGACGCTTTATGTGCAGCACATTGCCTATGCAATGGATGCTGCGCATCACTGAATTCGGCACTCAGGTTGATGAAATAGCAGCCATAAAAACAGGGCATTTCACTATCACGCTGGTTGAACCAGTCATCCAGCGCTGTGAACATGGCTTTTAATGCAGCAGTTCCCTTTCCAGCAGAAGTCATGCGTGCCTGCATCCAGTTCAGAAAAACCCCATCTCGATATTCCAACGTCGCCGCAATCAACGTGTCCTTGCTGTCGAAGTGGTTGTACAACGTTTTTTTGGCAACACCGGACTCCGCCAAAATACGGTTAATACCGACGGCATGCACACCTTCGCGATAGAAGAGTTCAAACGCGATGCGTACCAGATGCTCTCGTTTATCCATTGTCATTCCTGTTTGTCGATAAACACCACATTGACACCTGTAGACAGACCTGTCTACCATGGAGACAAATCTGTCTACTCAGGAAAAAAGAAATGAGCCCCCAAACAATTTCCGCCTCTCAAATCAAAACTGCATGTCTGGCAGGCCTTGGCGCCAGCCTGTGTATTGCAGGGCTGGGCATGCTGGGTCAGTTGAATCAGGCAATTTGGTTAATGGCGCCTTTCGGGGCCACCATGGTTATCCTGTTTGCATTGCCCGCAAGCCCTCTGGCACAGCCACGTAACATCATCTGCGGGCACTTGCTCACAACCGCACTGGGGCTGCTCGTTGCCGAAATGTGGGGTGTAAATGCCTGGACACTGGGGGGCGCTGTCGGACTATCGGTGATGCTGATGATGCTGACTAACACCACTCACCCACCGGCAGGCGCCAACCCTTTGCTGGTCATGCTGGCAGGCGAAAACTGGAGCTTCCTGTTGAATCCGGTCGCCGCAGGCGCCCTGCTGATTGTGGCATTTGGCTATGCCTATCATCGCTGGATCTCCAGGCAGCCTTATCCAGCGCGTTGGTTCTGATACCAGCTTCTGACACCGGCTTCTGGCAACCGGCAAATTGAGAGCATGACAAAAATTGCCTTGACAGCACCGGACCCAATTTGTTTATTCTATAACCACTTTAACGCAAGTCAGATCAGGAGCTCATTGTGAGCCACATCAGCAATATCAACATTATGATGATTATTCACACTAACAAAGGTTTGGTGGGATAACCTGTACTTGCAATAACGCATTCTAAAAACCCGCCAAATGGCGGGTTTTTTTATGGCTGAAATAAGCTGACATCCATTGAGAGGATACACACATGAACGCAGCGGCCGCACTTGCAGAGCCCCAAACACTTACTGCTCTTTTACCTGAAGTTCAGGATATTGAGGCGGCGGCTGCACGTATGGAGGGCATTATTCGCCATACCCCACTGCAGAAAAGCGAGTACCTCAGCCGCAAGTACAAGGCAGAAGTACTACTCAAGCGCGAAGACCTCCAGCCGGTGCGCTCATTCAAGATTCGCGGTGCCTATAACCGCATCGCCCAGCTGTCGCCTGCAGAACGCGAGCCTGGCATTGTGTGTGCCAGTGCAGGCAACCACGCACAGGGCGTCGCCTTTTCCTGCAACGCACTGGGGATTCGCGGCACCCTGTTCATGCCTGCCAATACCCCTGCGTTGAAGGTAAACAAAGTCAGGGAGTTTGGCGGCGACCAGGTTGAGGTTGTGTTAACCGGGTATACCTTCGATGATGCCTGCGCCGCAGCCAGGGCCTTCGAGAAAGCTCAGGGGGCAACCTTTATCCACCCGTTTGATGACTTCGACGTGATTGCCGGTCAAGGCACACTGGCGCTGGAAGTGTTGGAAGATACGACAGGCCCCATCGATGTCCTGTTTGCACCGGTGGGCGGCGGCGGCCTGGCCAGCGGTGTGGGCACGGTGTTTTCAGAACAGAGTGCAAAGACCTGGCTGGTTGGTGTGGA
Source organism: Marinobacterium sp. (assembly GCA_048264005.1). Lineage (GTDB taxonomy): Bacteria > Pseudomonadota > Gammaproteobacteria > Pseudomonadales > Balneatricaceae > Marinobacterium. The sequence continues at coordinate 480,271 of JBLXDP010000001.1, read as the reverse complement.
ACCCACTGAAGCGGCTGCTCTCAAGCACTCGCTGTCTGCTGGCTTCAACCGCACCCTGGCGCAAATTGATCCTTTTATCGACGGTGCCGCGACGCAACGCATCGGCGAATTGGGCTTTGCCATCTGTAGCCAGACGTTGCACGAAGTGGTCTCAGTGGATGATAAGGCAACCTGCCAAACCCTGATCGATCTCTATCAGGAAGAAGCCATCGTCGCCGAGTTGGCAGGTTGCCTGAGCATTGCCGCACTGGAGCAGTTCAAGGATCAGATCGTTGGCAAGCGCGTGGTCTGCATCCTTAGCGGGGGCAACAATGACTTCACGCGTTCAGGTCAGATCATTCAGAAAGCGAACGCCTGACACTCAGGCGTTCAACCAGCCTTGCTGCTGCATCCAGCTCGCCAATAAGGGCCCCTTGTCTGCCCCTACATGCCGGGCCAGCACGTCTGACGCCTGAGAACCCGGCTCGGCACGCACCGCATCCAGAAGAGGCGCCAGCGGCAAGCCATTGAGATGCCAGATGCCCAGCGGCTGATCCGGGGTGATCACCACATGGGCTTCGGTAATCAGACCGTTCTCGACCACCGGGCGCATGCCGGTGGTGACCGCTTCCGGGGTCACCTCCAGATGCAAAGGCTCGGCATCCGGCCACCGACGACGCGCCTGCCAGAAGGGGCGCTCAGGCCACTGACTTTCCTGAGCGTAGAAGTCGCGCCCTATACGCGCGAAACGGTAGAACAAACCTTCGATGCGCGCCTCATGAAAGGCTTTGGCCAGTTCGGCTCGTTCTGGGTGCCGTATCAACGTGTTCACCACGGCTGGTGCCTGCAACGCTGAAGACAAGGCCTGAAAGATCCCGTTGCCGGATAGCGGGTCTACCGCCATGGCCGCATCCCCTACCCGTATCCAGTTGTCTCCGGCGCTTTGCTCACAGAGTACCGGGCTGCTGGTACGCGCATACACCGAGCCGGTTGGTTCAGCCCCCGCCATAAAGGGCGCCGATTGCTCCAGAGTTTCCAGCCGAGCACGACACCAGTCATCCAGTTCGCTTTTGGGAGGCAGATTGGCACTGGCCACATCCAGCGTCAGCTGCAGATAACGTCGGCCATCTGCACGCATGGCCATCCAGGCCCAGCCATCTTCGAAGCTTTCAACGGCGGTTTTGGGCTCTGCCTGAACACCCTGCCAGTATTGCAGCAGGGAAACCGTTTGCGTGCCTTTTACACGGGATACACCTGCCGCCGGTGCTGCTCGCCCCCTGGCTTCAACCAGAAAAGGGGCAGAAAGCTGTGCTTCCCCGCCTTCACTGAGTGCAATCTCTGCAGTGAAGATGCCATCAAGTTCCTGGCAACCTTGCACACGGCCTTGAATCACCTCAACACCCTGTTCAGCCAGATCCAGCAGCAATCCCTGATCGAATGGCTGCCGCGGAATCAAGCGTTCGGTATTGGCGGCGCTGGTTTCTCCGTTCCAGGTCACCTGACGTGGGGAGGGTGCCGCCAGCGCCTGCAATGCGTGCCTGAATCCTGCCGCCTGCATACCCTGGACAGCGCGATCTGAGCTCCCCTCTACGGCATCAAAAGGCCGTGGTTCACTGACCACACTGACCTTGTATCCCATGCGACACAGGCCAAGTGCAACCGCTCCACCAGCAGGACCGCCACCCAACACCAAAATATCCGTATCAGCCATGGGCCGCTCCTCTTCGCTCGGGTCCCTGGTAGTCCGACTGTTCGATCAGCCATTGGCGAGCATCGCTGAGACTCGGCTGCTCAGCCTGCCCCCGATAACGCAGCAGGTGTGCACTCAAATGAGCACAGCCAAGGCTTGCACCCGAGTGGCCACGAGTAGTATCGAGCGGCAAAACACAGGCACCAAAGTCTGCAAATTCGGTTTCCAGATAAGAGATCTGTTCTCGCTCGCAACGGGCATCACCGGTCATGCGAAACACGCCGGGATAATGCGCCGGATAAACAGGTTCACCCCGAGCCGGACTGGAGGCACAGATGAGTACACCGGCACTCAGCGCCTGCTCACAAGCTTCACGCAGTGCCGGACGATCCTGACGCAAGCCCAAACTCAGGTTAATCACCTGAACGCCCTGCTCCACCAGCCAATCAATGGCTGCTGCCACCTGGACCGCAGAGGTAGTCAGTCGAGACTGAAACACCTGCGCTGATATCACCTCAGCATCTGGCACCAGTGCCTTAATCACCTCAATGGTACGGGTACCATGACCCAGCTGATCTGACTCGGCTTCCGCCAGCCAAAGCTGACCATCCTCCAGCACAAAGGCCGCACTCTCCACGGGCTGTTGATCATCCGAGCAGCCTGAGTCCACCACACCAATTCTGAGTCGATCAGCTGGCATCCTCTACCTCCTCGATCAGACTGAGGTGGGCATTTTGTAGCAGCAAGCGCCGGTCAGCCCCGGCCAGCGTGGAGGGACGGTGGCTGATCAGAATGCGGGTACGGTCCGCAAAGAGTCGATCCACTGCTGCAATCACTTGTTGTTCGGTGGCTTCATCAACCGCTGAGGTTGCTTCATCCAACACCAGCACGGCTGGCTGCTGCAACAAGGCACGGGCAATGGCGATACGCTGGCGCTGGCCACCTGAAAGCTGCTGACCTCGCTCCCCCAGTGGCGTATCCATCCCCTGAGGCAGACGTTCAATCAACTCATCCAGCTGGGCCTCTTTTGCTGCTTCACGCACCGCTTCATCACTGGCATCCGGGCAGGCATAGCGCAGATTATCGGCCAGGGAGCCCCGGAACAGCGTGATGTCCTGGGAGACCACCGCAACACAGCGGCGCAATTCCGACAGACTCAGTTCACGAATATCCACGCCATCCAGTAATACCTGACCCTCCTGAGGATCATAATGACGCTGCAGCAGATCGATCAGCGTCGACTTGCCCGCCCCAGAGGCACCGGCCAACGCGATCTTGTAACCAGCCGGCAGTTCTGCGCTGACGTTATCCAACACAGGACCACGCCCCTCATAGGCGAAACTGACATTCTTCAGCTGCATTTCACCGCGTACCGGCTGCGGCAGTGATTTTGGCTCGGCTGGCGAGTCGATCTCGGCGTCAGCCAGACGCAGTTCGCTCACGCGGTTCAGGCTCACACTCATGCGCTGAATTGCCACATAGAGCCCCAGCAGACTGTTCACCGGACCTGTCGCCATACCCAGGTAGGTCGAGAACGCGATCAGGGAGCCAAGCTGCCATTCACCTTGAATCACCCACCAGCCACCAATCAGAAAGGCAGCTGCACGGGTCATGGATGTCAGGGTGCCGGGAATCGCATGGGTAAAGAATTCGGTCACCTGCAACTGCAGGAGTTTGTCCAGGTAGCTGTCATTCAATCCACCCAAACGGGTACGCTCGCGCCCCTCCTGGCCGGTCGACTGAATGAATTTAATCGCCGGCAGGGTTTCAACCAGAAAGCTGGACAGGTCCGCCGAGCGTTCACGCATCTCGCGGGTGCGCACTTCCACCTTGCGGCGCATCCAGCGCAACCAGACGATCTCAAGCGGAATCAGTATTAACACCAGCAGTGACAGCTGCCATGACAGCGCCACCAGCAGTACCAGCGCACCGACAAGACCAATTATGCTGCTGACCGCCGAGAACAGACTGTCGACAGCAAAACGCTGAATCGCCGCCACATCACCATCAATACGGGACAACAGGTCACCAATACGACGCTGACCGAAGAACGAAGGCGAAAGGCGCTGCAGGTGCGCATAAAGATCGGTTCGCAGGGCAAACAGAATACGGCCCGACAAACGGGTGTGCAGATAACGGTTCACCCCGGACAGGGCGGTACTGAGAATCCCCACCAGAATCATCGCTATCGCCAGCTGCACCAGTACGCCATAGTCCTTGGCCATCAATCCATCGTCGATCAGCATCTTGGTTAGCCAGGGCTGCAGCAAGACAAAGGCAGAACCTATAAACGACAAGCCCAGCAGGCCGGCAATAGCTCGACGCTGCGGCTTTACAAAGCTGTACAACCAGCGAAATCCCTGCTCCAGTTGACTGCGATCAGGCGCATGGATGGCGCGTACCAGCCAGTTCAGCATGTAATTATCCTTATGTATTCCTGACAGTTTTGAGCCGCATGAATCGTACATCCGCTGCAACAAAAGCTGCCCAATAAAAACGGGAGGTCCGTTGCCGGAACCTCCCGTTGACTATACCCGATTTCAGTCAGGCTTAGTCCTTGATGGTCGCAACACGCAGGTCAGACGTGGACATATCGCCCGTCAGCTGAATGGAACCGATCTTGTCCAGCGTTTCACTGTCATGAACAGAGATATCGCTGCTGGTACCGCCTACGTAGATGGTTTTGCCATCGCCTGAAATGTTCAGGTCGTAGTAGGTGTGACCCAGTTCATGCACCGCCAGCGTTTCGTTCTTGCTGATATCGTGCTTGGACAGCGTGTTGAAGCTGCCGTACAGGATATTGGGGTCGCGAGGATCGCTGATGAAGTTGAAGATGATGAATTCGAACGGAATGGTTTCCACGCGCTCGGCTTCACCGGTCTCCAGGTTCACACGGCTCATACCCCACCACCATTCAGCGGTCTCGAAGTTCCACTCTTCAGAGTCGAACTTGGCGGTGACGTACGGCATGATGTACTCGTTGGACTGTTCGCCCTGAGAGTGCATGGCAAATGCATCAGGCGGCAACCACAGCGGGCCTTTTTCCCAGTTGGCCAGCTTGCTGACCATGCGGACTTCACCGGTTTTCGGGTTGATCGCCTTCAGATCCGCACCACCCAGAATGACTTCATTCTGTGCAGTGGTCGCAATCTTGGTAATACGACGATCCACAGGGAAAGTACGTACAACCTTAGCGTTCATGCCGTCTTCGATGTTGAACACCGCCAGACGTGGCTGCATCACTTCAAATCGATCACGCAGTTTCTTCACCGGGTTCTGTACGGTGTACAGCTCGGTGCCGTCAGCACTGACAGTGATCGACTGCATGGAGATCACCTGCTCAGTCGGGGAAGACTGGCTGGCTTTGAAGGTCATGTCACAGTTGCGGATATCGAAACCGTAGATGTCCTTGGTACCGTTACTCAGCACGTAGGCATGAGTGTTGTCCGGTGACATGGCGATAGAGCCAGTACCGAAAGGTCCAGGGATATCACAGGTACGCGCGATCTGGTTGGTGCTCATGTCGATCACGTGCAACTGGTTCGGACGGGTAACCGTCAGCAGGTATTCCTGATCCGCCATGGCAACCGGCGCAACCGCCGACAGCGCTGCACCCAGCGTCAGGGAGCCGACCAGTCCGGCTGATTTGAACGTATTAGTCACTTTCATCTGCCAGCTCCTGTTACTGCTCGTCCTCGAAGATACCATCCAGCTTGCGCCAGTCCTTGTCGGCTTTCGCCACATCCTTACCCCAATCCGGGTAAGTATGCATGGTGTCCGGGACCTGCGCCGGCCACCAGCAGGCGTCGGCACAACCGTACAGGTCAGATTCCATCGGCTGACACAGAGAGCCCAGGCCACCGAAGGGGTCCAGTTCCCAACCCGGGTCAGTGGTAGCAGTACAGCCAACAACGGTCTGCATCGCAACGACGTCTTCCACTTCCTCAGGGCTGACAGCTTTGTTGATCAGCTGCGCTTTCTTGTTCAGAGACTTGAGATGTTTCATTTAGCACTCCTCCTCGGAGAGACATGTGCTTCGAAGAACGCGGGGTTCTCGAGCATGATCCGCGAATACACTTCCACACCAAAATCGACCCAGTCTCGCATCAGGTCACAGTAGTGGTATGAAGGATGCGTCGGATCTCCATATTTGGCGTAACTTTCGTGGTAACAACCACCCGAACAGAGGTTTCGAATACGGCAGGTTTCACAGCCGGTATTGCTGCGATCCAGGCGCTTCTCGACGAACTGGCCCAGACTGGCCTTGTCGATGCCCTGGTCAACATCACCGAAGGTCGGCAGGTCAGAACCGGTGAAACGGTGGCAGAGGTTAAGACCGCCATCCTTGTCCACCGCCAGCAGACCGATACCGGCACCGCAAGGCACCAGTTTCTTGTTGCCTTCGTACATATCGGTGATCAGCTGATGCATATTGCCGTAGCCGAAGTTTTCGTTTCGCAGTGCCGCTTCCAGGTAACGTTTACCCAGACGTTTCATGCCGGCAAACACCTCGACCAGCTCTTCACCGGTCAGGTTGAATTCGGCAATGTCGCCCGAGGTTACGGGACCAAAGCCCACCTCGAAGAAGCCCAGTTCACCACTAAGATGATCGTAGATCGCTTCCACATCGGTGATGCCACGCGTCAGAGTGACACGGCAGCCAATCGGACGTGCGTTGTAACGGGCCAGCAGCATCTCGACCTTGCGGCGCACCACGTCGTACGTACCCTGACCGCCCACGGTGATTCGGTTCTTATCGTGCATCGCCTTGGGACCGTCCATGGAGATGGTCAGGCCAAAGCGTTTTTCGTTGAACCAGTCCACCAGCTCTTCATTCAGCAGAGTGGCGTTTGTGGTCATGGTAAAGTCGACCGTGGCATCCAGCTTGGCAAAACGCTCTTCGCAATAGGCCACTACATCTCGGATCAGTGACATATTGGACAGCGGCTCACCACCGAAGAAGACCACGTTATACGCGGGCTGGTTCGGAGATTCCTTCAGCAACATTTCGACCGACTTGATCGCCGTGTCATAGGCCATTTTTTCGCCTTTGGACGGGGTCGTCAGGTCTTCCTTGTAGCAGTAGGTGCAGCTGAGATTGCAACCGGTGTTAACGTTCAACACCACTGTGGTCAGCGGGAACTGTTCTACTTTCTGCGGTTCCGGATTGATGCGGGCAACCACACCAGGCGCGGAAATCACTTCAAGCGTGCGCAGCTCCTCAATCACTTCGGAAACTGCTTCCTGCGAATAGCGCGCATGCAGTTCTGCCAGGTGCTGGTGAGTAACCTGCTCGTGGCGATCAAACAGCTGCAGCAATTCTCGCCCAAGATCATCGAGCTCAAAAATACTGCTGCTGGGAATGTGAAACAGCATCTGGCGGGCATCAACATCTACCCTGTGCAGATTCGGTTTCACCAGTGTCATGGCGCCCATGATGTACCTCTTTGTTGTTCTGTTGGGTGGCTACTTGTTGTCGGGTATCAGGGCATTAATCCAGTACGCGGCGGATGAAATCCTGAACCGCTACCAGCATGCTGCCTTCGCCTTCAACGGTTTTGTCACCGTCTTTAACACTGGCTACCACGGCCAATCGGCCCACGTTGTTCGCACTCATTTTACGCGCTGCATTCGGACCGGCATCGCCTGGAGTGAAGATACCCGCAGCATTGATCATGCCTGCGTATACATCATCCTTGTCATGCGCTGCCACTTCGTCAGCCGGCTTGATAGTCCACTGTGCCGGCATGTAACCCAGACGCAGATCATCTTCAGTACCCGCTTTGCCATCGGCACCCGCGCTGTAACCCACTGCACGGTAGTTGGCACGTACTTTTGCCATGGCGCTGTCAGCACCACCGTTACGCGTTACCGCATTGGCAGGCATTACATCAACACGCGCCAGCTCGCTGTAAACCGCCAGCTCAGCCGCAGCCTTGCCAACCATTACAGAACGCAGACCTTCAGCACCGCTCGCCTTGGCGATTACAGTGATTCGATCCTTGCCGCGAGAGACCACTTTCTCAATTTCAACGCCTTTACCCAGACTGATATCGCCGTCCAGGTTCTGACCGATCAGGGTCAGCTCGGTGCTCTGACCGACTTTCAGGTAGGAAGGCTGCACAGCTACGATGTCAGCTGTACCCTGGTCACGAACGGCCATCAGTGCACCACCGACTTCACGCTCTGCCGCCAGGAACATACGACCTTCCATGTTGTTGCCTGCCTTGTCAGCCGCCATCACCTGACGCATTTTCACGCCATCGATGTCCAGGCCAGCACGCCATTCAAAACCGGTGTAAACAGTCGCGGAGCCTGTACCCGCCAGCTTGCTGCCATCGGCATACATGCCTTCCAGAGACAGGTCGTACTTGCCTTCGCCAGTTTTGGCAGCCGACATCCAGGCATCAAACTCGCCCTTGCCCGGTACGTAACCGGTTACACGCCAGCGACCCATAAGGTCAGTCTTGGCGGCAGCTTTCCAGTTGCTCCACTCTTTGGTTTCCAGCGGGAACTGCTTGGCCAGCGCAAGTGCTGTGTCGTTGCGAGCGATCTCGAACCAGGGACGGTCACGCGCCAGGGAATGGAATTCTGCGGTCGGGAACTGACCCATGTGGAAGTCCACCAGGTACTGCCATTCCTGCTCGGAACGACGCTGCAGCGTGAAACGAGCACCGGAGTGGCAGCGCGCACACATTTCTGCGGTGCCCGGCTCAATGCCCGTTTCCACGATGTTGGTGTCCTGCTCCAGCAGGTAGCGATAGCCTTCAGTCTCTTCCGGCGCCAATCCCTGAGTATCCGCGAGGTATTTCACCAGCGCGCGTTTTTCCTCGGTGGAAATCTGCAAGCCACGCAGGTGGATCATGCGGTTAAGCGTAAAGTGCCAGCCTTCCGGCGTTTTACGCAGTTCACTGATACGGGAAAAGCTTGGCGCTTCAGCCGTACCGCTTTCGGTATGACAGGCCAGGCAGCGGTCCCGGATGATCTGCTGTGCGTCCTGGGCCATCAGCGGTGTACTGGCCAGCCCAGCCAGTGCCAACACGCCCGTGCCCAGAATTGCACGCTTGGAATTATTATTACTCAATGCCATCACTCCCTTACTGATGAGATGGATCTTCTTCTTTATGTGCCCCTGCGGCGAGACGGCTCTGCTGCGCCCCGGCCCGCCTTCATTGGTCGTAGCTAAACTAAACACGCCATGTAAATGAATTTTCGAGCTTTTGTGCTAAGTTGTGCCCAGATGTAACAGAATGTAAAAAGCACTTTCACTTTTTCGTAACACAACCGATATTGCGGGTTGTTAATCCACCGGCACTGCAGTACCCGAGGCTCAAGCGATGCAGACTTCCTATTCACCTGCGCACATTCTGATTGTAGAAGATGATCTGGCTTCCCGATCACTTTTGGTCAGCTACTTTGAAAATGAGGGTTACCGAGTATCCGAAACGGACCAGGCCGACGACCTTCATCAGCGCATAGAGCAGGAAGGCATCGATCTGATTCTGCTGGATATCAGCCTGCCCGGTAAGGATGGCCTGACCGTAACCCGAGAGCTTCGAGCTGCCTCTCGAGTCGGTATTATTCTGGTGACCAGCAAAGGGGATGAAATCGACCGCATCGTCGGGCTGGAGCTGGGCGCCGATGACTACGTCACCAAACCCTTCAACCCCCGAGAATTGCTGGTGCGCGCCAAGAACCTGCTGTGGCGTATCCAGACCGGATCTGCCGAAACGCAGGAGTCGCCCATCGTTCGCACCGGCAGCAAAGGCTATCATTTTGAAGGCTGGCATCTGGATCCGTTCAAGCGCCTGCTCACCAGTCCCGACGGGCTGCAGGAGCGCCTGCCCGAAGGCGAATTCAAGCTGCTGCAAACCCTTGCAGAGCACCCCGGACAAGTATTGTCACGTGACCAGTTAATGGATGCCATTCATGACCGTGAATGGACACCCAACGACCGCTCGGTAGATGTTCTGATCGGCCGACTCAGACGCAAGCTGGGCGACAACCCATCCAACCCGCAGCTGATCCTGACCGCTCATGGCGCCGGTTACATGTTCGCCGGTGATACCCGCTGATGCTTACGCCCGAGGGTTACCGTCTCCAGCAGCGCTTGTATCAAAGCCCCCAGATCGAAGTTTGGCGGGCACTGCGCCTGAGTGACAACACCTCGGTTATTTTCAAGCAACTGGATACCAACCAGTGTGACCATGAGCACCTGAGCCGCTTCCAGCATGAGTTTGACATGCTGTCGCGTTTGCAAATTACCGGTATCGCTCAACCACTGGAAATGCTTCAACTGGAACTGGGCCCGCTGGCGATCTACCGGGATTCCCGCTCCATCCCTCTGCGCCAGCTGATGCAAAATGAACAACTGCCCTGGACCCGCTGGCTGGCCATCATCATCAAGGCTGCCAACCTGCTGGGGCGATTGCACGAAGCGGGCATCACCCACAAACAGATCACCCCTGACCACCTGTTGGTAAACCCGGATACCGGCATGGTAGAGCTGATCGGATTTTCCCGCTGCACCGGCTTAAGCAGGGAACAGGCTAGCTGGCATACGCCGGATTTAAGCCTTGAAGGACTTGCTTACATCGCCCCCGAGCAAACCGGCCGCATCAACCGCAGCATCGATTACCGCAGTGATTACTACAGCCTGGGTGCCAGCCTCTATGAAATGATCACCGGGCGTCCGCCTTTTGTCAGTCAGGACCGTATGGAGCTGGTGCATGACCACATCGCTAAACAGGTACGTCAGCCCCATCTGATCAATCCTCAGATTCCGGTGATGCTGTCGCGCGTGGTGTTGAAGCTCCTGTCCAAGGACGCCGCCCAGCGCTATCAATCCAGTGTAGGGCTGGTGCACGACCTCCAGCTCTGTCTTCAAGCACACCATCGCCAACAGTTTCCGCAGGACTTCCAGCCCGGTCGCGAAGACCTGTCTGCACGCTTCCAGATTCCGCAACGGCTCTATGGCCGCGAGCCTCTGCTACAGCATCTGCAGTATCTCTATGACCACTGCAGTGCCAACCGTCATCCGTTCATTTTGATTACCGGTTATGCCGGCGTGGGTAAAACCAGCCTGGTGCATGAATTGCGTCAATACGTGAACGAAGAAGGCGGGCGTTTTACCAGTGGCAAATTCGACCAGTTCCGCCGCAATCGTCCCTACTTTGCGATTGTACAGGCGTTACAGGGTTTGGTCAGACAACTTCTAACCGAGCCAGAGGAGCGGATCAACACTCTGCGCACGGCCCTGCTGCAGCATATGGGCTCTCAAGCCAAGGTATTGCTCAAGCTGATCCCTGAGCTGGAATTGATCATCGGACAGCAACCCGACGTGCCTGCCCTGCCATCGGTGGAAGAGCAAAGCCGCTTCTCGCGCCTGTTTTCGCAGTTACTGCATGTACTGGCGTCCCCCGAATGCCCACTGGTGCTGTTCCTCGATGACCTGCACTGGGCAGACCTTGCATCTCTGCACCTGATTGAAGCACTCGCCGGTCAGGAACGCCCGATGGGACTGATGCTGATCGCCAGTTTTCGTGAGCAGGAAATGGGGGCGACCCACCCGCTCAAGGTCAGTCTGGAGCGTATGGCGCGGACCACACCCGAGCCCGTTGAGCTGGCCCTGGCGCCACTGGATCTGGATCAGGTTACCCAGTTAATCGCTGACACACTCAAGGTAGAACGCAGCCGCTGCCGCAGCCTGGCTGCCATCTGTATTGAGAAAACACAGGGCAACCCGTTTTTCCTCAATCAGTTTCTGCACTCCCTGCATGAAGAGGGCCTGATTAACTTCCGTGAGCAGCAGTGGCAGTGGGATGAACAGGCGATTCATGCGCAAGAGATGACCGACAATGTCATCGAGCTGATGGTCAACAAGATCCAGAAACTGTCCACCGCCACTCAGGCCGTGCTGCCTCTAGCCGCCTGTATCGGCAGCAGTTTTAACCTGCGAACACTGTCCCTGGTATGTGACTTGCCTCCGCGGACCGTTGCGGATCGTCTCTGGCCGGCGATGACAGAGGGTTTGATCGTTTCTCAAGATGACAGCTACCGACTGTTTCAAAGCCTGGAGCCTGAGCGCGCCCGCTATCGTTTTATCCACGATCGGGTGCAACAGGCCGCCTATTCGTTGATTGCCGAGGATGAGCTCGAACGCTTGCACCTGCAGATAGGCCAGCAGCTTTGCTCCAGCCTCGCCAAAGAGGAAGTGGAACGACGCATATTCGAGATCACCAATCACCTGAACCAGGCTCACGCGCTACTGGAAACACGCAAAGAGCGTATCCGACTGGCCGACCTCAACCTCAAGGCAGGGTTGAAAGCGCGCGAGTCGGCCGCGTTTTCGTCGGCACGGGAATATTACTCGCAGGGACTGCAGCTGCTGCCGGATGATGCCTGGCAGCGTTGCTACCGGCTGACCCTCGCGCTGCATACGGCCGCAGCAGACTGCGCCAATATTCTGGGCCACAAGGAACAGATGCTGGAGTTGATCCAGGCAATTGATCAGCACGGACAGGAATTACTCGACCGGGTGCTGGCCTATCAGATTCAAATCCAGTCCCAGGTCGCCAATAATGCCTTTAACAGTGCGCTGCACACGGCACTCGGCACACTCAATCAGCTCGGCGTAAATATTCCGTCCAACCCGTCCATGGCCCAGCTGCTCCGGTCTGTCGCCAAGACTCAGTGGATGCTGCGCCGGATTCCGCCCGAGCGGATCCCCGAGCTGCCAGCGATGCAAAACCCCCAGCTTGAAGCAGCCATGCCGATACTGGCCAGCATGTTCGGCGCCATCAAGTTTTCCAGTTCTGAATTAAGACCCCTGGTCATGGCACGCCAGGTCGAACTAACGCTCAAGCACGGACTGACGACCTCCTCCGCGCTGGCCTTTTCCGGCTATGGCGGTGTCCTTTGTGGCCAGTTTAATCTGATTGATCAGGGTTACCGTCTGGGCCAACTGGCACTGGAACTGGACCGGCGTCAGCTGACACATCACAGTCACCACCGTACGTTGTCGCTGTTTGATTCCTATGTTCGCCATTACCGCGAGCCCTTGCGCAACAGTCTGGAATCACTGCTGAACTCACACCAGCTGGCTCAGGAAGCCGGAGATATGGAATGGGGCACCTACGCGCTGGCTGCCTACATTCAGTATGCTTTCCTGCTGTGCGGCAATTTGGACGAGCTGCAACCCCGGCTGGAAGCATATGCCAACCTGCTGGCCCAATCCGGTCAGCAGCAGTCCCTGCAGTACTCCCAGTTTGTGCTCCAGACTATGGCCAATTTGCGCGGCCACGGTCCAGACCCTTTACACTTCGACGGCCCGTTTTATCGGGAAGATCAGGATTTGCAGGAACTGGAACGCGAGCACCACCGCACCGCCATCTGCCTGCATCATTACTACAAGGCGCTGCTGTGCTTCCTGCTGGGTGAGTTCAAGTCTGCCTACCTGCACAGCGAGGCGGGTGTAAACCTGATCTCGTCCATAGGCGGCACCTTCACAGCCCCTTGGCTGCAGATGTTGCAGAGCCTGTGCATCCTGGCCCTCATGCCGGATACCAGCATTTTGCAGCAGCCAGCTCGCATCAAGCGGGTCAAACAAACCCTGCGCAAGCAACGCAAGCTGAGTCGTTTTTGTCCGGAAAACCACCAACATCATGTAGACCTGCTTCAAGCCGAGCTGTACCGCACCCAAGGCAAGTACAGCAAGGCAATGGACCTGTACGAACATGCTATCGAGCATGCGCGTACCCAGGGGTTCGTACTGGAAGAAGCCATTGCGTGCGAACTGGCGGGACGCTTCTATCTCGAGTGGGACAAACCGGGCATTGCACGGACCTACCTGCAAGACGCCTATGAGTGCTATGCCAACTGGGGCGGCCGGGCCAAACTGGCACAGATGCAAAAGGCCTACCCTTTCGCTCTGGAACGGCCAGTCAAATCATTGATGTCCGATAGCCTTCCAGGGCAGTCATTAAACCGACAATCTCTGGATAACCAGGCAATCGATATTCACTCCGTCATCCACGCCTCTCAGGCTATTTCAGATGAGATCGTACTGGAGCGACTGCTCGAACAGCTGATGCAGCTGGCACTGCAGAATGCCGGAGCTCAGCGGGCGATTCTGATGCTAAGGCGTGCTGAGGGCATTTTCCTGGAAGCCGAGATCTGCCATAACCAGCCTCCGCGACTGTTTAGCGACCAAAAGCTGGCGTCCAGCGCAGACCTTTTACCACTGAGCATTGTGCACTATGTGATCCGTACCAAGGACGATGTGGTGCTGGGTAATGCCGTTGAACACCAGATGTTCCAGCATGATCCCTATATACGTCAGCATCAGCCCCGCTCGCTATTGGCCATCCCCATTCTCTATCATGGGGATCTGACCGCCATTCTGTATCTTGAGCACAGTGAAAGCCGCGATATTTTCAACCGCAACCGACTGAAAACGCTTCAGATTTTGGCTGCTCAGGCAGCTATCTCGATTGAGAACGCCAAGCTGTATCACAGTCTGGAAAAGTCGGAGCAGGAATATCGATCACTGTTTGAAAATGCCAGCGAAGGTATTTTCCGAATCGACCGTCAGGGCCGTTTCATTTCAGCAAACCCGGCGCTGGTTAAATTGCTGGGATACGAATCCTCTGCACACTTCTTTGAGCAGGTGACCGATGTTATCCGCGACTGTTTCATGTCGCCTCAAGAGTGTCATCAGTTCCTGAATGAACTGAACAAACAGCAACGGGTTAACGGATTTGAAAGCCGCTGGCGTCGATACGATGGCAGCGAAGTCTTTGTTTCCATTTCAGCCCACTGCATCACTGATGAGCATCAGGACCAGCTGCGCTACGAAGGCTGGCTGACGGATATCAGCGAAAGCAAAGCCAAAGAGCAGGCTGAGCTCGCCCGTGAAAAAGCGGAAGCCGCCAGCGAAGCTAAAAGCCTCTTCCTGGCCTCCATGAGCCATGAAATCCGCACGCCCATGAACGGCATACTGGGGATGGCACAGCTGCTGATGCGGTCAGACTTGCCAGCGGCTCAGCAAGAGCAGGTGCAAGCGATCTACCGTTCGGGACAATCGCTGCTCAGTATCCTCAATGATGTGCTGGACTTCACCAAGATTGAAGCCGGTCAGATGGAGCTGGAAAGCACCGCCTTCAGCCTGCCGGAGCAGCTGGAGCAACTGCGCCAACTGCTGTCGCCAATGGCTCAGGAAAAACATCTGGACCTCATTCTACGCTGTGAGGACAGTCTGCCCGAGTATGTGCAGGGGGATGCCCGCGCGCTGAATCAGGTGTTACTTAATCTCTGCACCAACGCTTTGAAGTTTACGCATGAAGGCTACGTCCTGATAAAGGCCCGTGCGCTGCCCGGTGATCAGCCAAACCTGCACCGCATCCGCTTTGAAGTGGAAGACACCGGCATCGGCATTCCTCAGTCTGCGCACGAGCGTATCTTCACGCACTTCAGCCAAGCCGACAGCTCGATCACGCGCCGCTTTGGCGGCACAGGCTTGGGGCTGTCGATCTGTAAGCGTCTGGTCGACCTGCAACAGGGTGAGATCGGTTTCGACAGTACCGAGCACGTCGGTACCTGTTTCTGGATTGAATTGAGCTATCAGGCCATGGCGGAACTACCCGAACCGGTAGAGCCTGAGATCAGCGAACAACCTCCGGCCAGTCTGGATATCCTGCTGGTGGAGGACACCCTCATTAACCAGCAGGTCACCGTTGGCCTGCTGGAGTCCGAGGGGCACACCGTCAGTGTGGCGGATGACGGCTACACCGCCCTTTCGATGCACAATGACCACGGCTATGACCTCGTACTGATGGATATTCATCTGCCCGATATGGATGGCATTGAAACCAGCCGCCGCATGCGTGCACACCCCAACCCCGAGCGCGCGGACGTCAGGATTATTGCACTGACCGCATCGGTAACACCTGCGGAGATTCGCCGATATGAAGAAGCCGGGATGAATGGTGTCGTGGGCAAACCGCTGCAGTTCAGTGAGCTGCGACGACAATTACACGGCAGCCACTGGAGCCAGCCGGAGATTTATACCCCTCCGGCTGCGCTGGAATACCTGGATCTGGGACTGTTAACCCAGCACCGCAATATGCTGGGACCTCAGCGCTTTATTCAGCTCTGCGAACAGATGGAAACCCAATGCCTTGATCTGATAACCCAACTGGAAGCTGAGTCCGAGTCCAGACAGGTAGAGCTTTTGCACAAGCTGGCAGGCACACTAAGCAACTTCGGCATGCCAAGAGCCGCTGCCTGCAGCCGTACACTGGAACAGTCCGAGTATATCTCTCAAGAGTCCATCAAACAGCTGAAGGGGCTTTGCCTTGCCAGTCTTGCTTCCCTCAAGCAGCAGTTTGGTAGAGCGGCCTAGGGCAACACCAGCTTCTCAAGCCACTGATAGTCCTCGTCGCTGACCGAAACGATATCCAGTGCCCGTCGATGTTCAAGTAACTGATCACGCGCCGGAGAAGGGCTCATCAGAGCCTGGCGGATAATATCCGCCAGATCAGGACAAAGATGGCTATTGATCACCATCGGATCATAGTAAATGGGCGGCGAGCGCCAAAGCTCACGCCACTGCCCCTCTTTCGCCTGACCCCGCTCGATATACTGGTCCGCTTCAAGGCTGGCCACAAAGGCCGCATCAACCTTACCGGCGGCTAACACTTTTAAAGCCTGGTCATGCGATCCGGCGTAGACCAAATGAGAAGCAAGCTTCTCCAGCTCCAATCCGGTTTCTTCAACAAAACGAGTATGTGGAATCACACTGCCGGAGGTACTGTTCGGATCGGTCAATGCTATGGCTCGGCCGCGCAAATCGGAAGGCTGCTCGAAGTCCGACTCGCGGTTTACCAGCAGCAAGGAATTGTAGTAACTCCCTTCTGGTGTGAAGGTGCCACTGGCAAATCTGTAGGTGGCAATCGCCTTGACACCTGGATCACGATTTCGCGCTTTCAGGTATGATGCAGGCCCCATTTCAGCGAAGTCCACAGCACCTGAAACGATACCTTCAATGACCGCCTGATACGAGTGTGCCGCTACGGTCAGGACCGGAATACCCAAGGCTTGTTCAAGGTGCAAACGCATGGGCTCAAACGCCTCGTATTGCAGCTGCTGAGACTGCTTGGGCACGACCGCATAGCGCAGCATATCCGGTCGCTTACAACCATCTGCCTGCGCCGTCCCGGTCCCCATCAACAACACACCTATCAGGAGTCGCTTGATCATCATCAGAGTTTTACCTTGCGTGTGGGATTCCGAAGATAGTCCTCAACACCAGCGATCGGCATTGCACGGCTGAACATAAAACCTTGAGCCTCATCGCAACCGGACAGTTTCAGAAATACCAACTGATCCGGGGTTTCCACACCCTTGGCCACAATACTCAGGCGCAACTTGCGCGCGACTGAAATGGTGGCGGACAGGAGCACATTATCGTCAAAACTGTTACGAATCTGTTGAATCAACGCCGGGTGAAGCTTGATACAGGAAAATGGCAACCAGGACACACGCTCCAGCCCCTCCTCACTGGCACCAAAATCATCCATCACCAGGCTCACACCCATCTCATTGATCAAGCGCAGCCGTGCCAAACTTTGGCTATCAAGATGCTTCAGGTCCTGACCGCCAACCTCCAACTCCAGCCAGCCGGGCTTCAGCTGATATTGATCGATCAATCTGCGAACCTGCCCAGGCAGTCCGGTATCCTGCAGTTGTGATCTGGAAAGGTTCATCGACACCGGCAAGGGCTCAAACCCCATCTGCTCCCACTGGTTGAGCTGGTGCGCAATCTGCTCCAACAGCCGGTAACCCAGCTCAGGCATCAGTTGTAGCTGCTCGACCAACGGCAGGAAAGCACCGGGCATCAACACGCCCTGTTCCAAAGACTCCCAACGTACCAAGGCTTCGAAGCCCTTGGTTTCATAGCCTCTGAGCGTCAGACGTGGCTGGAATTCGAGGCTGAAATCACCGCGCTTGATCGCCTCGGGGATCAGCTCTTGCAGCGCCTCAGCTGACACCTCATTCTCGGCAAACTGACTGTCGAACAACCGGTATTGTCCTCGACCACCCTTTTTAGCCCGATACATGGCTGCATCTGCATGCTTGATGAGTGTTTCGATATCCATGCCATCACGGGGCGCAATGGCGACCCCGATACTCGGACTGGTACCCAGGCCACCAGCCTCCAGTTCCGGATAAGGTGCTGCCAGAATATCGACCAACTGCTGTACCTTCTGTTCAACCTCTGTTTGCTGTTTTACCGCAGTCAGCATCACGACAAATTCATCGCCACCGAAACGGCTGATGATGTCGCTTTCACGCAGACTTGTATTCAGACGCTGCGCTACCTCTTGCAACAGGTTATCGCCAACTTTATGGCCCAAGGTGTCATTGATTGTCTTGAAGCGGTCCAGGTCGATAAAGCAGACAGCCGCATAGCGACCATGACGCTTGGACCTGGCCAGATGGGAATGAGCAAGCTCCACAAACAGGCGACGGTTATACAGCCCTGTCAGATGGTCACGTGAGGCGGCCTCCAGCGTATCCTCATGTTCCCGCCGAAGCCGGTGCAAGAGCTTGGTATTGCGCTGTTCAGACATTTGCAACTCGCGCAATTGCACTTCACGTATATGCATCATGCGCAGCAGCCAGATAAGCCCACCGGCCGCGATCAACGTGATAATCAGAACCGACGTCAAAAATTTTTGACGCTGCTGATAATAGGAACCCAGTGCTTCAATTTCGGACTGGCGGACCGTAACCACCAGAGGCGCCTGTTCGAGTTTTACAAAGTAACCCAGGTAATCACGCTGACTGGGCGGGTGATGATCACGTGTAGTGCCCTGCTGCAGTCGTGATCTGAGCATCACCTTATTATCAAAAGCAGAATCCCCGGCAACCAATCCTCCCCGTTCCGCACGCACCAACTCAGCCCCTTGGGCAGTCAATACATGCACACTGGTTTCACGCCCCAATTCCAGGTTCTGATAGAGATTCAGCAAGTAGCCCAGGTCCATTTCCAGCGCCAGCAAACAGCAGCCCGGGTTGGCAGTCGCATTTACCGGCAGCACAAGCGGAACACTCCAGGACTTGCCCAAAGCTTCAGATGGCAGGATCTTCACTGGCCAGTCCTGCTGCAGCGAAAGGCTTTCACTCCAGCCTTCTTGCAACTCAGGCAAGGTTACGGCTGAGGTAGAGTTCAGAACCTGCCCCCGGCGCGTATACAGCGTCATACGATTAAACACAGGGTCGGTTGCCATGAGTGGCGCCAAGGGGCTGGTTGTGGGCAGCTCCCCCTGTGCCAGTTGAAGCCGAATCAGCGTTTTCAACGCCTCGGTTCGATCCAGGACCTGGTTGATATTTTCGGCAACAACAAGGGAAAGGTTTTTCAGGACGGTCTGGTGTTCAACGATTGCTCTTTCGCGGCTTTCACTCAGCTGGTAACCGGCAAAGACCCAGGTACCCAGGATGACCAACATCGCCAACGCGATTATGACGCCCTGTAGCGATGAAATCGTAATGGCATCACGTTCTAAGGGAGGGCTCAAGCTAACATCCTTGTTTCGTCTTACAGGATAGCTGTATTCACACAGCGACACCTTTTGAAAACTAACAAAAAAGGATGACAGCTTAATGACATACCCGGCAGAGCAACTCTACCGGGCAGGTCTATAGAAGAGATAAATCAGGAATCAGACGACTTCATTTCTTCCAGGCGGGCACTGGCTTCTTCGGTCAGGTCTTCAGCCGTTTTGGCCGCATCCTCACCCAACTCGATTGCACCTTCTTTGGCCTGATCATACAACTCGCCAGTGCTTTCACGAATCTGATCAGTGGTCTCCACTGCCTTGCGAGAGATATCGTCCGCGGTGACCTGCGCCTTGTCTTTGGCATCCTTGTAGACTTCACCCGCGGCAGTAATTGTTTCACCCGCCTCTTTTTTCAAGTTATCCATGGAACTGGATTCTTGCTGATTAGCTGTGTCATCGCAGCCCGTCAGCACAAGAGCCGTTGCCAGAAGTGTAGAGCCGATCAATGTATGAATGCGCATGCATTACCTCCCGTGTAAATTGATCCGTACTGCCCATTATAGGCAGCACGGCTGAGCGGAGGATGAACAAGTCAGAACGACACCAGCGTCAACACGCCCAGGCCGATAAACAGCGCACAGGCCGACTTGCGTGCAAGATCCAGCGGAATCCTTTGCATCAACCAGCTGCCTGCGTAGGCCACAGGCACATTTGCCAACAACATGCCCAGGGTCGTACCGATCACGACCCAGAACAGATCATCATAGCGCGCTGCCAATACAACGGTGGCAACCTGGGTTTTATCGCCGATTTCGGCAATAAAAAAGAGCACAAGCGTTGCGACAAAGGCGCCATACCTGAACATCTTGGTATCTTCTTCATCATCCTTATCAGGAATCAGCACCCAGAGGCCCACCAGGATAAAGCTCAAGCCCAGAATCCAGGGCACCCAGGTATCAGGAATCCACTGCACCAACCAGGCACCCAGCCAGGCCGATAACGCGTGATTAAGCAGAGTGGCAACGAGAATACCGAGAATAATGGCATTACGCTGGGTGAAACGAGCCGTGAGAAAAAGCGTGAGTAGCTGTGTTTTGTCGCCAATTTCGGCGATCGCAACAGCAAGTGTAGATGGGATAAAAGCGTCCATTGATTATAGTCCGGCGGGCCATGAGTCCATAAAGACACCACACGCCGGCCCGCCTGGGCAGCATGTCGTGTCTCAGGTCTCATTAATCCCGTAGAACGGGACGCGACTACCATGAGCTTGAGGCTCAATTATGTTGACAGCCGCTCCGCCGACAACGTCGGACAGAAAATTACTCCCCCAAGAGTGAGCCGCATACTATCAGCATCTGACGACAAATCAAGCCTGAAGAGGGACTGGTCTGAGCCTGATGCTCAGGTAGAATGGGCCTTAGTGTTCACAAGCTGACTTCATCCACTTTTCCGTCACTACATGGAAGATTCCTATGACCTTACGCCCGGGACTTGCTGCCTGCCTCTTGTTCACAACCGTACTGACAGGCTGTCAATCAATTCAGGTGCCATTCGCTTCTGAACCACCCGCCCCTGAACCCGTGAGCGCACCGGCCGAGCCTGTTGTTGAAGAGTCGGTTGCACGCCCTAACCCGGCCAGCCGTCCAGCCAGCGCAGATCTCAACTGGGAACCCGAGCTTGATCAGCCTATTTCCCAGCTGGAAGCACAGCTTGAAGCGGACGAATCTCAACTGGACAAGAACCACACCCTGTCCAGCATCGCCTATATGTATGATGCGCGCTTGTATCTGCTATTCCAGGATACTCTGGACTACCTGCCGGAGCAGGCACAGCGACACGAAGTGGAATTGCAGAACCGCTGGCTAGATCAGCGAGCCCAGGCAATGACCCAAGCTTTTCTTGAAGACGCCGATGGCGAGGTTGCCCGTTTCAAGGCAGGCCAGGTGTTTATCGAAGAAACCCGCAAGCGTATCGCTGAGCTGGAACGCCTGCGGGAGCTGGTCGTCATCGAGTAATCATCGCGCCAGATAACGCTGGAAGGCACCAAAGTCGCGCTCGACACAATCGGCATAGGCGTGCGCGACGCCTTCAAGCAACTCAGCAAAGGCCTTGTCTCGCCCTGAAGCCTGCGCCAAAACAGCCTTGGAAAACGCCTCAGCACCACCCTCGCTCAATGCTTCAGCTCCGCGCAGATGTGAAGCCGCCAGGATACGTCCCCACAAGCTGGCCAGCTGGCACCAATGCTTGGGCTTATGCAGCTTATCGGTCGGATAGTCTGCCTTGAATGGGGAACGTTCGCGTACCGAAAACACCTGCTCACCGACTTCAAGCCAGCCCACATAAGGGTCGGGGTGACGCGCCATCGCCTGGAAAGCCTTGGCATGACGATCGCCCTCGTGCGTGAACATGGCTGCATATTCTTCGCGCTCACCGGCATTCATGACCCGCCAGGCCGCAGGTGCTTGCTGAGCCTTGATATCAAGAATCACCTCGAGCTGATCATCCGGACTTAGCCCCTCGATCAAGGCGTAGAAGCGGTCGGTGCCCAGTGATCCGGTTCCAGCATTGATACGCCGAGCGATGTCCTTCACCCTAAAGTGCTGATGGCTATGCCCCGGGGTCTGATCAGACAGGGTTTCCTGGTAATCCTCTAACGCCAACGCCAGTGCCTGGTGCTCGGAATGAAGCAAGGGCTCAAGCTTGGGATGCTCAACCATAAAACGGCGCACGCCTTCCGTATCAAGGTGTGTCCATTTCTCCAGCATGCGCGCCCGACTTTTTTTCTCGATCAGTTTGATCAGGAATGCCTGCATGCGACCCTCTGTGGTATCGGCCATGGCGGCCCACTCCCGGGTCTCTTCTCCATCCGATGCCAGTGTCACCAAATAGCTTTCGATCAAAGCAGCCAAGATATCTTTGGCAGCGCCTGGCTTAAGCTCCGAGGTTTCACGCACTGCAAGCACCACACTGATCAGCAAGCGCCAAAGGTCATATTGATAGTCGCCAACAATGCCATCATCGAAATCATCCAGGCCATAACGAACACAGTCGTCATGGCTGCCGTAGGCACCAAAGTTTTGCAGGTGCGCATCCCCTTGAAGCCAAGTTTGCGTTTCGGTGATGCCGCCAAACAATGAGAAGCGCCAATCCCGGTACATATCCTGCCAGTAAAGATGATTTGACCCTCTAAAGAAACTGAACGCAGATTCGCTCATCCGGGCATACTTCTGCTGCCGCAAAGAGGCATCCAGATCGGCATCGAAGCGCTCCAGTGCTTCAATCACCTGCTCATCTCGGTTATGTGCTGTAGCGACACGCATTAATGCTCTCCTGCCGTGCGTTGATTGGCGTACATTAACTCAGGCTTGCGTTAGATCAAACCCAACACACCAGACTTAAACAGTCACCAAGGTGGCATGCTAAGATAGGCGCATTCGAGAATGATTCCGATAATCAGGCCGTATTCATGAATAAACCTTTTCTGCTTTCCTTGCTGCTGCCGCTGGGGATTTTTTCCCTGACAGCACAGGCCCAATCAATACCCGCATCCGAAATGGAGGCTGCCAAAGCCGCCTTGGGCCAACAGCTGTTTTTTGACGTAAACCTGTCCAGAAATCGTACTCAGTCCTGCGCCAGCTGCCACTCTCCGGCACAGGGTTTTGCTGATAATCGTCCGGGTACCGAGCTGGGTGGCTCCATCGGTGACGATGGCCACTCTTTGGGAGACCGCAACGCACCCTCCGCAGGCTATGCCGCTTTCAGCCCCGAATTTCACCAAAATGCCAAGGGTGAATGGGTCGGTGGACAGTTTTGGGATGGCCGTGCTGCAACCCTGTCGGCTCAGGCTGAAGGCCCACCGCTTAACCCTATTGAGATGGGCATGCCTGATAAGTTCACTGCGGTTGAGCGCTTGAAAGAAAACCCCGAATACGTTCGCCAATTCAATGCGCTGTTTGGCGCTGGCATTCTGGAACAGCCCGAGCAGGCCTATACCGCTATGGCCGACAGCATTGAAGCCTTCGAGAAGAGCGATGTGTTTGCCCCCTTCGACTCCAAGTATGACCGCTTCCTGCGAGGCGAAGCCAAGCTGACCGATGAGGAGGAATTGGGTCGACTACTGTTTTTCTCCCAGCAGTTTACCAACTGCAACCAGTGCCATCAGCTCAGCAAAAGCCCACGCGCCAAGGATGAAACCTTCACCAATTACGAATACCGAAATATCGGCACTCCGGTGAATACAGAATTGCGTGCTACCAACGGGGTTGGCACAGACTTTGTGGATCAGGGACTGCTGGATAACCCGACTATTGATGATCCTGCTCAAGCAGGGAAATTCAAAGTCCCGACGTTGCGCAACGTCGCCGTGACCGGCCCCTACATGCATAACGGTGTGTTTAAGGATCTTCGAACTGTGGTGTTGTTCTATGACAAATACAACAACCCAACGCGCACCACTAATCCTGAAACAGGGCAGCTCTGGGACGAGCCTGAGATATCTGAGAACCTGGCATTGAAGGAACTGGAATCAGGCCCTGCGCTGGAAGATATGCGTGTCGATGCGCTGGTGGCTTTTTTGAAGACCTTGACCGACCAGCGATATGAACACCTGCTGAAGTAAAGCCAAAGAACATATTAGAAAGGGGCCATTGGCCCCTTTTAATCATCCTAAGCAACTGACTCTGGCTGAGTATTCAGCTTCAGTAACAAACGTACCACCAACTGATCCAGTACCAACAATCCAAGCAGTACAGCCCCAACCAGGGGAACGAACACACCGACTGATATCCAGATCAGTACCAGCCCTTTGGCATGCGCACCCTTGCCAGGATGCGGCGGTGCAGCTGGTAACGCCCTGACACCGCTTGGACGACGCTTCCACCACAACAGCACACCACTCCAGCACAACAGGATAATCAGCACACACAGAACCGTGTTCAGCACCAGGTTGGCTATTGTCCATGACCCCATATGCAGCGGAATACCCAGTGCCATTGCTTTGGCCATCAAGCTGTAATCTTCATAACCGATATCGCCCAACAGGTTCCCGGTATAACGATCGATATGGATGATGCGATCCTTGGTTGCATCCGTGGTATCGCCGCTCATCGTCGCGGCCACCAACGAATACACCCCGGTTTCACTTTGTGGCAGATTGATGCGAAAGTCCGTCATGCCGTTGTCGCGGGCGAATTGCACCAGCGTATCCAGATTGATCGGAGTACCCGCCGGAATTCCTGGCAGACCCAACATGGAGCCGGAAGCTGGCATGGGGGTTTGCTCCAGATTCCAGGGGATCTCTTCATGCACACCGGGATTAAGGCTGGCATGGGTTACATCCGATACTGGAACACCGGACCAGACACCGGCCGGAAAACTGTTCCAGGGCTGTACCATTTTCGAACCCCAGACACCCGTCCAGGAAAGCCCGGTCAGCACAAAGAAGAACAGTGCCAGCGAAACATACACCCCCGTGATGACATGTATTTCGCGCCACCAGGATCGTCCTTTACGCTGCGTATTGACGGCCCAGCGATAGCGACCCTGCTGCTCTCCTCGTGGCCACCACATGTAAGCTCCTGTCATCAGCAACACCAGGGTTAAACCCGCTGAGATTTCAATCAGGCCATCACCCCACTTGCCCAACAGGAAGGTGCCGTGAATATTATCTGCCCAGGCATATAAGGTGTTGTCCTTGTTATGCGATCCCAGTACCTCAGCGGTGTAAGGATCTACAAACACCAACTGATTTTCGCCCGCTGGCGTTTTGACGACAAAGCGTACAGATTCCGACGGATTGTCGGGCATCATCAATTGAGCCACACTGCCACCGGGAAAAGCTTGCTGTGCACTTTGCTGCAAACGCGCCCAGGAAACAGGAGCGCCAGAGTTGGCTTCTACGCTCACCAGATTTGGATACAGCATTGGCTCAATTACAGGCTTGTACAGCATCATCACCAGGCCTGTAATACTCAGCATCAGCATGAAGGGAATGACATAGAGCCCAGCGTAGAAATGCCAGCGCCAAATAAGCCTGTAGACGTTTTTTTTCTGCTCTGCTTCCGAGCGCCCTTCCCTGGATGGTGCTGAGGTCCTGTCCACCGTGCATACTCCCGATCACATGAATTTGAGGTGCGCGAACTCTAGCAAAGCCTGAACCTGCGCGGGATGTGACCATTTGTCGCAACATCCACCTCCTCTCACGCATCCTCAGTTCTCTGTTCAGATCCATCCTCTGATGCTGGCGTAGAATGCGCGTATACGGCTAACCTTGTGCTAGAATCCCGCCATTCATTTCTGCCCTTGATGGCTGATCAATCCAAGCAACAGGACCTGTGACACCATGAGCCTTGCGCAATCCGTTCTGGCCGTAAACAACGACCTGCCGATCCGTACCGACCGCCCCGTTCACAGCGGCAAGGTACGTTCCGTCTACTGGCTGACCGAAGCAGACAGCCGCCGCCTGATCGAAGAAAAAGGCTACAACGTGGCCACTGATGCGCCGCTGGCAATTATGGTGATCAGTGATCGCATCTCGGCATTTGACTGCATCTGGCACGGTGAAGGTGGCCTCAACGGCGTACCGGGCAAGGGCGCGGCACTGAACGCGATCTCCAACCACTGGTTTGGCCTGTTCCACGAAAAAGGTTTGGCCGACAGCCACATCGTTGATATCCCGCATCCGTTTGTCTGGATCGTGCAGAAAGCACGCCCGGTGATGATCGAAGCGATCTGCCGTCAGTACATCACGGGCTCCATGTGGCGCGCCTACACCAAGGGCGAGCGTGAGTTCTGTGGCATCACCCTGCCGGAAGGCCTGCAGAAGGACCAGAAGCTGCCCGAACTGCTGATGACCCCGTCTACCAAGGGCATCCTGCGCGGTATTCCGGGCGTTCCGGAAGCGGATGACGTGAACATCACCCGTGCCAATATCACCGACAATTTCGAAGCCTTCGGTTTCCGTTCTGAAGCGGACATCGCCCAGTACGAGAAGCTGCTGAAAGAAGGTTTTGGCGTGATCAGCGATGCACTGGCGGAGCTGGATCAGGTGTTCGTCGATACCAAGTTCGAATTCGGTTATGTCACCGATGCTGCGGGCAACGAAAAGCTGATTTACATGGATGAGGTGGGTACACCTGACTCCTCCCGTATCTGGGACGGCCCGGCATACCGCGATGGCAAGGTCATCGAGAAGTCCAAGGAAGGTTTCCGTCAGCTGTTGCTGAACCACTTCCCTGACCCGGACATCCTGCTCAACAAGGAGCGCATGCCGGAACGTGAAGCCCTGGCGCGTGACAACGCTCTGCCCACAGAAGTGCTGATGGATGTGTCCCGCACCTATCTCGACATTGCCGAGAAAGTGGTGGGTCACAAGATCGAGTTGTCGGAAAACCCGAAAGCCGAGATCATTGAAATCCTGCGTGACCAGTACGGTCTGATCGACTGATCAAACCCTGAAGTACGCCCATTAAAAAACCTCCCCTGTCTTTGGCAGCGGGAGGTTTTTTATGACTTGAAAAAGCGAAGCTTAGCGCGGTTTCAAGGCATCACAATTGGGACGACGACCTTCCGCCTGTGCCTGCTCATACAACGGATAGTACTGTGTCAGCTGGCTATCCAATTGACGGATACGGGTCGTTGATGCCGGGTGAGTCGACAACAGCTCCGGCGGTGCAGAACTGTTTTGCTGCGCCATTTTCTGCCACAGCTTGACAGCTTCACGCGGGTCGAAACCGGCTTTGGCCATCAACTCCTGCCCCAGCATATCCGCTTCAGACTCATGTGCACGACTATACGGCAGCAGGATGCCGTACTGAGCTCCCAGCCCAAGCGCCATCACTGCTGCCTGTTGGGTTTTGGTATCGACCTGATCGGCCAGAACAATGCTGGTCGCCATGATACCCAGCTGGGTCAGCTGCTGCTGGCTCATGCGCGCGTTACTGTGCTGCGCCAACACGTGCGACACCTCATGGCCAATCACTGACGCCAGCTGACTCTGGTTATCAGCCACTTTCAGCATACCGGTGTACACGCCCATCTTGCCTCCCGGCAAGGCGAAGGCGTTGACCGCATCATCCTTGAACACCACCAGTTCCCAATCCTGAGGGGCATAGCCGTACTCACGCGGCACCTGCATAACGATGGCGTCAGCGATGCATTCAACGTAACGATTAACGCCTTTGTCCTTCTCAATCTCGAGTTTTTCCTTCATATCCTCGAACGACTGAGTACCCATGGCATTCATCTGCTGGGGAGAATTCAACAGCAGAGTATTTTCCCCAGTGGGGGAAACGGCACAACCGGTCGCGGCCAGTGATAAAAGGGCCAGAACGCCAGTGCGCTTAAGCATGCGAGCCAACATAAAATACCTCCCGGGTATAAACAGACAGTCTGGTCACTGCCTCCTGTTTTCCTGCCCATTCCCTGAGCTGGATGCACATAACAGGCGCAGATGTTTTTAGGCGCTGGAATTCTAGCATGAGGGGTCGGCGTTATGCCTAGTGGTGATTGATTGCCGATAAAGAGAAAGCCGAGCAAGGGGTGCCCGGCTTTGGAACACAACGATTAGAGATATTCGTCAATCAGAGACGGCTTTCCAGCTCAGGTACGACTTCAAACAGGTCGCCCACCAGGCCGTAGTCAGCCACCTGGAAGATAGGTGCTTCTTCATCCTTGTTGATCGCAACGATCACCTTGGAGTCTTTCATACCTGCCAGGTGCTGGATAGCACCAGAGATACCCACGGCGATATAGAGCTCGGGCGCAACCATCTTACCGGTCTGACCCACCTGCATATCATTCGGTACGAATCCGGCATCAACCGCTGCGCGGGAAGCACCCACAGCTGCACCCAGCTTGTCAGCCACCTTGTTCAGCAGCTCGAAGTTTTCGCCGTTGCCCATGCCACGGCCACCGGAGATCACCACAGAGGCAGCGGTCAATTCGGGACGGTCAGACTTGGCCAACTCTTCGCCAACAAAGCTCACATCCGCATGCTGATGCACAGCGCCGCACGCCTCGACAGCAGCGCTGCCGCCGGTGGCTTCAGCCGCATCAAAAGCCGTACCACGCACAGTGATCACTTTGACGGCATCGGAGGATTTAACGGTCGCAATGGCGTTACCGGCATAGATCGGACGCTTGAAGGTATCAGGCGATACGACAGCACTGATATCAGACAGCTGATTCACACCCAACAGGGCAGCTACACGCGGCGCAACGTTTTTGCCCGTTGTCGTGCCCGGCGCCAGAATGTGGCTATAACCCTCGGCCAGTTCAACCACCAGCTTGCTGAGGTTTTCAGCCAGTTGATGTCCGTAGGCCGTGTTATCGGCCAGAATCACCTTGCGTACACCGGGGATAGCCGCTGCAGCATCGGCCGCCACCTGGGCATTTTCACCGGCGACCAGCAGATCGATATCACCACCGATCTGTTGAGCAGCTGTCACCAAGTTCAGTGTGACCGGCTTGATAGACTGGTTGTCGTGTTCGGTAATAATCAGGATGCTCATGCTACCACCTTCGCTTCGTTACGCAGTTTGTCCACCAGCTCTTCTACAGAGCCTACCTTGATACCCGCCTGACGCTCAGCCGGCGGTTCCACACCCAACAGCTCGACAGTCGCTGCAAGCTGAGCACCCAGCTCTTCAGGGGTTTTCACATCCAGCGGCTTTTTCTTCGCTTTCATGATGTTAGGCAGCGAGGCATAGCGCGGCTCGTTCAAACGCAGATCGGTGGTTACCACCGCCGGCAGCTTCAGGCTCAGCGTCTGCAAACCGCCATCCACTTCACGTGTGACCTTGAGGGTTTCACCCTCCACGACAACTTCAGATGCGAAGGTGGCCTGAGGACGGTCCATCAACGCGGCCAGCATCTGACCGGTCTGGTTGTTGTCGGAGTCGATCGCCTGCTTACCCAGCAAAATCAGATCCGCGGATTCTTCTTCAGCGACTTTCTGCAGAATGCGCGCTACAGACAGAGAGTCCAACTGATCCTGAGTCTCGACCTGGATGGCACGATCAGCGCCGAGAGCCAGAGCGGTACGCAACTGCTCCTGGCAGGACTTGCTGCCAATGGATACAACGACAACCTCGGTTGCAGTGCCCGCTTCTTTCAGGCGCACCGCCTCTTCAACGGCAATTTCACAGAAGGGGTTCAGGGCCATTTTCACATTGGCCAGATCCACATCGGATTTGTCGGACTTAACACGCACTTTGACGTTGTAGTCGATCACGCGTTTAACGGCTACGAGTACTTTCATGGAAACACCTTATTGTTGTTCTGCTCGACTGGACGGGAGGCTTCAGCCTCCCTTGAAACTCGGCCTGCTCTCGGTATCAGGTCTCGGTATCAGGCCGTTTCAGCTTCTTCAGCCGCCTGCTTGCGCAGGAGGAATCTCTGGATCTTGCCGCTGGAGGTCTTCGGCAAGTCGGTTACAAATTCGATCTCACGCGGGAAAGCGTGAGTCGACAGACGATTACGCACATGCTGCTGCAGGGCCTCAGCCAGCGCATCATCGGCATCAAACTGCGGATGAATCACAACGTAGGCTTTAACGATGGCGCCACGCTTGTCATCAGGCTTGCCGACAACGGCGCTTTCGATGACTGCCTCATGCTCAAGCAGTGTGCTTTCTACATCCGCCGGGCCGATACGGTAGCCGGCAGACGCGATGATGTCGTCATCACGACCAGTGTAGGAATGCGAGCCGTCGCCGTTGTTGATGACGATATCGCCGGTCAGGTAGTACTTGCCGTGGAAAGGGCTCTTCTCTTCCCAGGTGTAGCCCTGGAAGAAATACAGCGGCGAGTTTTCCATATCGACCGCCAGCTCGCCGCTCTCACCTTCAGGGACTTCGTTGAAGTTGGCATCAAGCGCAACCAGACGGTAGCCAGGCAGCTGATACCCCATGCTGGCATCACGATGCTGATGCTCCAGCTCATGGAAGTTGGCAGAGGTCATCCCGGTTTCGGTCTGGCCGTACTGATCGCAAACGGTGCAATCGAAGGCACGCTTCACCCAGGTCACGATTTCCGGATTCAACGGCTCACCGGCACTGCTGGCCACCCGCAGATCAATCTCGGGGTAATCTTTCAGCAACGCATCATTGGCCTTGAGCATACGGTATGCAGTAGGTGCCGCAGCCAGGTTGGTGATCTTGAACTTGCGCAGAAACTCGAAGGTATTGTCAGCGGTAAAGCCGGCTTCATTGAAATGGGTAGTGCAGCCCAGCAGCAGAGGACCTACAACAGCGTAGTAGAGACCATAAGCCCAACCGGGGTCAGCCACGTTCCAGAAGTTATCGCTGTCACGCAAGCCGATGGCATAGCGCATGTAGACGTAGAACGCTGGAAGCGCCTTGGCCGGAATGGTCACACCCTTGGATTTGCCGGTCGTACCTGAGGTAAACATCTGCAGGAAGGGATCTTCTGCACCAATTTTCACCGGCTCGAACTGATCGGACTGCTGATCCAGAGTGGCATAGAACAGGTGATCCGCTTCAGACGAGAGGGCATGGCCAGCATCAGCTACCAGCATGGTTTCCGGCAGACCATTCACTTCTTTCAACTTGGCCCACTGGTCCGGGTTGGTGATGATCAGTTTGGTCTGTGCCTTTTGCACACGGTACTCAATGGCACCTGGGCCAAAGGCGGTAAACATCGGCTGATAGACCGCACCGGCACGCAAGGCACCCATAACGGCAATCATCAATTCCGGGGTTCGTGTCAGCAGCGCGGAGATACGATCGCCCTTGCCGATTCCACGTGATTTTAGGAAGTTGGCAAACTGAGCGGAACGCTGCATCAGTTCACGAAAGGTCATCTCGCCGCTGTCACCATTGGCCAGCTCATAACGCAGGGCGACCTTGGCAGGGTCTTCTGCCCAGCGATCGCAGATCTCCTCGCAGACGTTCAGGCCTGCGTTAAAATCGCCCACGAAGTTCTGTATGATCGACTCCGGCGTGAAGTCCTTGATGAAATCGTTGTAGCTGATCTTGTCCATACTGAAACCTGTTTATTGTTGTTATGCGGCTGCCCTTTGAAGGGGTCCATGCATAGGCGCTCTAGAAACAAGGGTTTTCCCTTATTTGCAGTATGGAAGCAGGTTAATGGATAGGCTGGTGGCAACAGAATGACAACTTCCAACAGATAAATTGACAATTTTTGCACGCGATCCATGCCTGCCCGGCCGCTGTCGGCATCGCTGTATCGGGTTGGCCGGAGCTCTGTTTCACACATGAAGAACCTGACCTTTTCCTCCCACTACGCACGCGCCATGCTGCACGGGCCGCAGTCAAAAGGCATGGATATCGATGCGCTTCTGGCCGACTGTGAACTCGATACCGACGTCATATCCCAACCCAAGGCCCGCATCCGAAAAGAGCAGTTTATTCGGCTGTTTCGCGCCATTTGGCGTGAGCTGGATGATGAGTTCATGGGCCTGACCTCGACGCCGTGCAAGGTCGGACATTTTCATTTGATGGGATCGCTGGTGGTTCACAGCAGCAACCTGCAGGAAGTGATCGAACAGAGTATTCGCTGCTACCGCCTGTTCTCGGACGAGATTGAAATCAGCCTGAACCTTGATGGCGAAGAAGCCGAACTAAGCCTGACGCATCACCGCCCGGAGCTGGACCCGAACAACTTTCTGGTGGAGTGGTTACTGATGGTCTGGCATCGACTGGTAGGCTGGTTGATCGGGCGTAAAATCGTACTGAGTCATGCCAGCTTCAGCCATCCGCTGCCGCTGCACTTCGACGAATATCGCTTTATCTACCCCTGCAAATGCCTGTTCGAGCAGCCCCGTACCAGCATTTTCTTCAGCAAGAACTACCTCAGCATGCCGGTCACCCGCACACCTCAGGAATTGGATACATTCATCAATTGTTCGCCTCGGGATTTGCTGATCTGGACCGATGAGGATGACAGCCTCAGCACCCGTGTACGTGGCATGCTGGAAAGTTTCGAGGAAGGCGGCCTGCCCAATCTGGATTGGGTATCCGAACAGTTGCACACCACCTCCTATACCCTGTCACGCAAGCTGAAAGCAGAAGGCACTTCCTATCAGGCAATCAAGGATAACCTGCGTCGTGACCAGGCGATCATGATGCTGACGCGGCAAAATCTAAGCATCGGTGATATCTCCAGCCAGCTGGGGTTTGCCGAACCCGGCGCCTTTTCACGCGCCTTCAAGCACTGGACCGGCGTCAGTCCGCTGGCGTACCGGAAGCAGGAGGTTTGAGGCTCAGGCCCGCACCGGCTTGCGCCTGACGTACCAGACGCTCCAGCTCACTGCGCGAGAGTTGATCAACCTTTTCATAGGTACGGTGCATCACGCGAATATCGTTCTCCAGCAAAGCCCTGAGCAGTTCAGAAGCCTCGTGGTTATCACCTGTCTGTAAGGTCTGCAAAATAACCATGCGACGACGGCAGGCCTTCTCCACGGACGTATGCAGTTGCATGGACAGCAGATCAGAAGGCTTTCGTAATCGATTCTGCTGCTTCATCATGGATAGCAGGAAACGATTACCTGAGCACTGCATCAGTAGCTCATGAAAGTCGGCACTGAGAGCAAAAAGCTCAGCAGCGGATATCTGGTCAGGGTGTTCGATGGCCTGTTGATGTCGCGCCAGTAATGCCTCAGCGGCCTGAGTATCCAGGACCCAGCCCAGCTCCAACAGCGCCGCAGGTTCCACCATCAATCGATAGCGGTAGCTTTCATAGTGGCTTTGCGCGTTGTTCAGATTATCGCTCAGGAGCCACTTATAGCCCTGTCCTGCCTGCACAATGCCATCCACTTCCAGCTGAACCAGCAGGCGCTGTACTTCAGTTCGACTGGCGTTAAACCGCTGCTGAAGCTCCCGTTCCGAAAACACCGCAGGCATTTCATCCAGCAGCAAATCAATCAGAAACGCCATCAAAAGCCGTTCCTGCTCATCGACGGACTCCGCCGTTGCAGTTTCAAACCCCAGAGCCTCGGCAGGCACTCGGAGCTCGACACCCCTGTAGGGTACAGACTCCAGCACACCTTTCTGTTCCAACAACACAAGTGCCGCTCGCACCGGTGAGCGCGAGACCTGGAACAGCTCAGCCAGTGCAGCCTCTCTGAGGCGGAACCCCTGAGGCGCATCCTGTTGCTTTAACCATTGCACAATCTGATCCGCAAGCTTGAGCTGCAGTGCGGTGGCACCTTTTTGAGCCATAACCCTGGCAATATCCCTGAAACCACGAAAGACACAAGGGTACTGGCAGACGAAGATAAAAGCCAAGATTGTATTTTATTACCCAAAATACCATTGATAACAATTCTCATTGCGTATAGTATTTTCAAAACCAAAATACAAACACTCTCTAGCGTCCCAGGAGTTGCTCCGTGCCCTCTCCCCTTAACAGTTTCAACAAATCACTGATTACGCTGGCCATTGGCCTGGCCAGCGCACAAACCTTCGCGGCAGATACCGACCTGAACACTACGGTTGTAACCGCCAACCGTACCGCGACCAGCATTGCGGAAATCCCGGCGACCGTTCGCGTAATCGAAGCGGAGCAGATTCAGCAGCAGATGTTGGGTGGCAGTGATTTCAAGGATGCACTGGCACAGCTGATTCCGAGTCTGGATGCCGGTAGTCAGGGACGAACCAACTACGGTCAGTACATGCGTGGGCGTTCAGTGCTGGTGATGATTGATGGGGTTTCTCTGATGTCCAGCCGTAGCGTGAGCCGTCAGTTTGAATCCATCGACCCGTTCAATATCGCCCGCATTGAAGTGATTTCCGGTGCCAGTTCCATTTATGGCGGTGGGGGCACTGGCGGCATCATCAATATCATTACCCGCAAAGGCTCTGCGGGCGATACCCAAATTGAGGTGCAGACGGGCGTTAAAAGCGGTTTCCATAGTGAAGATCTGGATAGCCAGCTGGCCGCTGCCGTCAGCGGTGGTACCGAAAAACTGGATTACCGCCTGTCGGCTTCGTTGCGCCAGACCGGAGCCTTTTACAATCCAGACGATGAACAGGTTTTACCGGATATCACCCAGACCTCTTCTCAATACGGCGATCAGATTGATCTGATGGCCAACACCGGCATCCAGCTGGATGAAAACCAGCACCTGCAGTTCACCGCGCAGTACTTCAAAAATGAACAGGATGCTGATCGCTTTTCATATTTCGGCCCTGATTTTGCCGGTTTCAGCGACCCATCTCAGGTGTCCGTAGAAGATGGGCTCAAATTGAGCGACCAGCCTGAGACTGAGCGAAAACTGGTCAATCTGCAGTATGCCAATGACGATTTTGCAGGCCAGCAGCTGCTTGTACAGGGTTTCTACCGCAGCGAAGCCCTGCAGTTCTACCCCTTCCCTCGCACCTCAAGCCAGACGGTAAGTGCTTCCAATCAGGAAACCGAAGTCTTCGGCCTGAAAGCGGTTATGGTCAGTCAGCTAAGTGCTGACACCTCACTGACCTACGGTGCCGATTTGAGTCGCGAGACATTCGAAAGTCGTCAGCAGTTCTACAACTACACGGATGCGGCTGCCAGCGGCGGCCTGGTCTACAACCCGTACGTCAGCACAGGTCGTTACCCTGGTGTTGAAATCGATGAGATGGCGCTGTTCCTGCAAGCTAACAGCCAGATCAATGAAAAGTTGACCGTCAATGGTGGCCTGCGTTATCAGTACGCCAACGCCAAGATCGATGACTTCGTCGACACCGATCAGCAGTATCTGGTCGCGACTGACCAGCTGCCCTATGCTGACGCGGTTCCAGGTGGTGAAGCCGATTACAACACAACCCTGTTTAATCTGGGCGCCGTCTACTCACTGACACCCAGGCACCAGCTCTACGCCAATTTTTCTCAGGGTTTTGAAGTACCGGACCCGGCCAAGTATTACGGCTATGGCAACTACGACGGCTCCAACCTGGTCGAAGGTATCAGCGTAGCGGATAACAAGGCTGACGCGCTGAAAACCGACTCCTACGAGCTGGGCTGGCGCTTCGATGATGGTCAGCTCCGTACTCAGCTGTCGGCCTACTACTCCATCTCGGACAAGCGCATCAGCAACAGCAGCCGCAACCTGTCGGTCAGCATCCTGGACGAAAAACAGCGCACCTACGGCCTGGAAGCAGTAGCTGACTATCGCATCAACAGCAATTGGGCACTGGGCGGCAATCTGCATCTGGTCGAGCCCGAGAAGAAAGGCGATGGTTGGCAGGCACTGGAGGCCTACTACGCCAGCACGCACAAACTGGGGGCTCATGTAGACTGGAACCAAGGGCCCCTCAACCTGCGCCTGCAGGGTATGAAAGTCTACGGCTACAAGGATGCGGCAGGCCGTGAATTGGATGGCTACACCCTGTTCGACCTGCTCGGTGGCTATGACCTGCCGGTAGGTAGCCTGAGCTTCGGCATCAACAACCTGTTCGATACCGAATATCAGACGCTTTGGAGCCAAAAAGCGCAGATGCTGTATGCTAGCCTGACAGACCCTGCCGTGGTCACCTTCGAAGGACGTGGTCGCACTCTGGGACTAAGCTACTCGGTTCAGTTCTAAGCGCTCTCGTCGACCCTTCTGATTCAACATACACATTCAGCCGTCTCAGCTTTGCTGCGGCGGCTTTTTTACTATCCCTTCAGACCAGCCACAAGAACACCTATCACCTTTTCTGCCGGTCAGGATGACAACTCACCCTCAAGACTGGCCGGTTTACCCGGCCAGTCTTTTCGAATCAAAAACCTCCCGGCGCACACTGCAGACAGGTCAGTCCCAACTCGCGCCAGCGCGCAACCACTGCATCACGGTCATCCAGCACCAGCCAGGGACTGAATCCGTCGTTTCGGATCTGTTGCAATAGCTGCTGCTTGACGCTTTCATCGTCGACTTCGTCGTCCCCCAGTGCACGCAGATACACGCCGTCATAGGGGATCTCATTGCGGTCCAGCCACTCGAGCGTGTGCTCACGATGAGAGTCCGGGCGCCCACTGCAGATGACAATTCGCTGCTGCTGGGCCTTTAGCATTTGCACCAGGGTTTTCACCGGCTCAATCACCGGCGCTTCGCGCATAAACTCAAAGAATGGGTCCCAGGCCTTTTCGGCACCCAATACCCATTGATGTACGCTTTCAGGATCGAAATGTGCCAGGGTTCCATCCACATCGACAATGACGGTATCACCGTTGTTCAAACCAGATCTCCTTAAGTAAGGTCATTTCCCAGCCATCACCCTTGGGCTCAATGAGCACAGGCTCGGCATTTTCAATTCTCGGTCCCGTCGGGGTACCCGTCTGCAGTTCTCGAATAACGCGGTATACACCCGAATGCGCCACCACTAACGGCAGGTCATAGGCGTTTAGCAGATGGTTCAAGGCACCTAAAACGCGATGCCTGAACCTCGCCCAGGATTCACCTCCGGGCGGGGTTATCTCGTAAGCGGTCTGTTCAGATAACGGGGCCATTTCCAATGCACCCCAGTGACGTTCTTGCAGGTCTTCAAGTACCAGCGAGTCGCGACCAGGCACGGCTAATTCAGCCGTTTTACGCGCGCGCTGAAGATGACTGCTGGCAATACAGCTCCAGTTATAGCTGCCGAGCCAGTTGGCTCCCTGAGCCTGGTCTTCTCCTTTCAAGCTCAAAGGCACATCAGTTGAACCGCAGATAAGGTCCTGCGCATTTGAAACCGTTTCACCGTGGCGCATAAATACAAATGGCCGACGCACCAGCGCCAACTCGTTTTCAGTCATGGGGGCTTAACTCAGTTGAATATCATTGGAAGACGGAATAAACAGGCGAGGGCCCAGGGCCAGCTGCCACTTCAGTCGCTCACTCAAGGATGTAAAAAGGGGCACAACACGTACTGCATCCATGCGACGGCCCAATGCGGTCAGATCAGAACTGCGTGGATGCACATTCCAGCGCAGCCACCGCGCACGACCTTTCGCCACATCCCGCTGCGCCTTGGGAGGCAGATAACCGGTATAGATCACCTGATAACGCCCAAGCGCCATCAAGCGTTCTATCTCAGTGCCTATTCCTTCAGGGTTACCGACCAGCACAATCTCTGCTTGTTCCGGCTGGCGAGATACCTGCAACCGGCAGAGTTTCTGATGTACACCGGGTACAAAGCAGGCTTCAGGCAGTGTTTTGACGAGTTCCAGCTGGCGCTTGCAGGTTTCATCCATGCTCCAGTCGAACCCGTGTTCACCCAGCCACAACGCCATTTCCAGTGCGCGGCCTGAGGCTGGAACGGGCAAAAGGGTTGGTTGATCCAGCAATGAAAGCAACCGACTTCTACAGGCATCCTGAGGCTGGTCGTAGAGCCCATAGGATGCATCCAGCAAGGCCAACCCGGCTTTGGGTGGTGGGTCGAAACGGAACAACAGGGATTCGGTCGAAAAGTCTCCGCTATAGAACAACCCCTCACCAATATCAAAATGCAGCCAGACACCGCCCAAGGAATGCCCTGCCTGACCGGTGCGCAGACGCACTCCCATCAGGTCCAACTCGCCCTGAAGTGGCAACGGACAATGAACGCTTCCCTCTGGCAAACCCACCGCAACAGGATCAGTGGCATAGATCGGCGTTCCCGGAGGAACCAGATTAACGGCGCCCATATGATCTACATGATCATGGCTGAGAATCACGGCATCCACGGGGCGGCCCAGAGGCCAGTCCCAGCCTCTGGGCAAGCCAGGCTCCAATGGCCCACCGGTTTCAATCAGAAAACGTCCCTGCTCCGTATCCAGCAGGAGTGCCGCAGGCTGCTTGCCACCCAAGCCACTCAGAATGCTCAGTTGGGCACTCATACACTCGGTTCCAACGACCATCCTCGATCAATATGCAGGCTGGTGCGCTCGGCAACCGCCAATGGCCGGTCGTGAAACGCCATCAACTCGGCACCGCACCCAAGTCGTAATTTGAGCTCATAATGAGCGCCACGATAGATGGAAGCAGCAACCTCGGCCGCAACACCGGGCACCCCGACGCGTACATCCTGAGGCCTGATCAATACAGGCGTTTTGGCACCCACTGTGGTGCTCAAACCCTTCGATAGCGCATCAGGCCCCACTTCATAACCGGGTTCGATTCCTCCCACGGAAGCGATGCCACCCTGACCAATAAAACCGGCCACCCACTCAGTGCGTGGACGGGCATAGAGGTCTTGAGGGCTGCCCCATTGCTCCAGCTGCCCACGATTCATTACCGCTATTTTGCTGGCCAATGACATGGCTTCCGACTGGTCGTGGGTGACGTAAACCATGGTTGCGCCCGTGCGACGATGAAACTCCCGGAAGGTTTCTTCCATTGAAGCGCGCAGGTGACGATCCAGGTTCGCCAAAGGCTCATCCAGCAACACAACGTCCGGTTCAGTCACCAGACAACGCGCCAGCGCCACACGCTGACGCTGGCCTCCACTCAAATCCTTGGGTGCACGGTCAGCCAGGTGTGTTAATTGCACCGCAGCCAAGGCCTCATCCATACGGCGCTGACGCTCAGCCTCAGACATTTTCTGCAATTTCAGCGGGTAACCCACGTTTTGTAGCACCGTCATATGCGGCCAAAGCGCATAGGACTGGAACACCATCCCCATGCGGCGCTGCTCAGGCGGAATGTTCGTGTCCGCCGAGGCCAGCAACTGCCCGTTCAGTTCAATCGTGCCACCCGACACCGTCTCGAACCCGGCCAACATTCTCAGCATGGTGGTTTTACCGCAGCCACTGGGCCCCAGCAGTGCAACAAATTCCCCCTGCTCAATCTCAAGACTTACCGCGTCCACTGCGGCCTGGCCATCAAAGGTTTTGGATACGCAATCCAGAATCAGGTTCGCCAAGGGATTACTCCTTCAGGTAGCCAACGTCCCATCAGGCTCAGTAGCAGCATGAGAAACGCGACCATTACAACAATGACCACCGAGATTGCAGCGGCCAACACGCTGTCGCCGCCTTCATCCAGGTTAAACACCAATACCCCCAGGGTTTCATTACCGGCACTCCACAGCAGCGCTGACACCGTCAGCTCATTGACCGCTGTCAGAAACACCAGCAAACCGCCGGCACAGAGCGCAGGCGCCACCAGGGGTAATACGATTTGCAACAAACGCCTCAAAGGACCGGCACCGGCTAACTGAGCGGCTTCTTCAAGCGAGCCATCCAACTGACCGGCACTGGCCTGCACTGGCTTCAGAGCAATGCTCATAAAGCGCGCCAGATAGGCCACAAACATGATGCCTAGAGTGCCGTAAAGGCTGATATCCAGCAGCGGTAATGGCTGCACAAACAACAGGATGCAGGCAATAGCAAGCACCACACCGGGCAAGGCATAGGGAATTTCAATCAGACTGTTAACAGCGGTGCGCAGTTGGGGCTTCATCCGCAGCAGCAGCCAGGCAAGCGGCAAACTCAGCGCCATCAGAAAAGCGGCACTGCCTGCGGCCAGCAACAGGCTATTACCCATGGCTCTGGCGGTGACGCCTTGACGCGAAAGCATCTCCACATAGGCTTCAAACGTCAGCGTTTCAGCCGTGAGACCAACACCCAAGGCGGGTACCAACGAACTGATCACCAATGCGATCAGCGGTGCTACCAGTATTAGGCTCAACACCAGCCAAAGAGCGGCCTGCAAACCCAGTCGATGGTGCCTGTTCAAAACAAACGCCTGCGCTCGCCCGCTATGGCCCACCAACTCGAACTGGGCCTTGCGTACAAAACGCTGTTGTACCAACACACCCACCAGTGCCAGGCAACCGATGAGCATCGACAACACCGCTACCTCACTCAACACAGTCTGACCAAAGCCGGCCAGGTGCTGGTAAATCAAAGTGGGTAACACGTAGTAAGAGGCAGGAATGCCCAACATGGCAGGAATTCCGAAGTTCCCCAGCGCCGATACAAAGGCGATAGCAGCCGCAGCCACCAGTCCGCTTCGACAGAGTGGAAAAATCACATCCAACCACACCCGGCGCTGACTGGCGCCGTTGATTCGTGCTGCCTCGATCAACTCAGCCGGCAGATTGATCAAACTGGCTCTTAACGTCAGGAATACCAGCGGTGCATGCTGAATACCCATCAACAAAGCGATGCCTTCAGCCGAGTACAGCGGTTGTGGCGAGCCTAAAGACGGTGCCAACCCAAGTGAGTTCAACAAGGGGCTACTGGGTCCAAACAGCTGCAGCCAGCTTAAGGCTGTCACCTGCGGTGGAATCATCATGGGCAGCATGAAACAGAACACCAGCCACTGACGACCTGACACATTGGTCAGGGACAGCGCACAGGCAAAAAGCGCCCCCAGTACCAGCGAAATCAGTGTCGCCAATATCGAGGTGTAAAGACTGTTGTACAGAGCAACCCAGGTAGAGCTATCACGCAACACTCTGATCAAGGGCGAATCGGTGCCCCGCTCCAATTGACTCAGAGCCTCCAACAACAAACGAAGACTGGGCGTGAGACTCAGCAATACGATCAAAGCAAGAATAAAAGCAACCAGCCAGCGCGGCTGGTCGCTCGGGAAAACAGCTGCCAACATGCTCAGCCGCCAAATACGTCGTTAAAGCGTGTTTTGTTGGCATCGGCGTTACGCAGTGCATCCGCTGCATCAAAAGGCATCAGCTTGATTGCCGAGCGAGCCGGAAAACCTTCCGGTGCTTCTACCTGGTTGCTGGCCGGAAGATAGCCTTGTGTCCGCACCAGCTCCTGTCCCTGAGCGGAGAGCACAAAATCAACAAACTTCTGCGCCGCTTCTACGTTCTGAGCGCCCTGCATAATGGCAACCGGCTCTGTCACCATGCTGCCGCCTTCCTGAGGGAAGGAGAACTCTATGGGTGACCCCTTGCGCGCTTCACGAATGGCAAGGAAATCGACAATCACGCCATAAGGCTTGTTACCCGAAGCGACGGCCTTCAGCACTCCTCCGTTACCGCCCTGCGCCTGAGTCTGGTTGTCCGCCAGCGAACGGTAGTAGTCCCAGCCCAGATCAGGGTTGGACGTCAATGTGGCCAGATGAATCAGCGCTGCACCAGAGTAGAGTGGACTCGGCATTGCCACCTGCCCCTTGTAGCGAGTATCCGCAAGATCAGCCCAGCGAGTCGGCTTTTCTGCGGCACGAACATGACGAACAATGCCGGTAGTGATCAGCTTGGTGCCGTAGTAGTAGCCTTCAGGTTCGTAAATTGCCGGATCGTAGTTAACACGTTCAGGGCTCAGATAGGGCTGAAGATGCCCCCCGTCCTTCAGCGACTCCATGGTCACGCTGTCGGCGATCAACAGCAGGTCCGCACGCGAAGTGCCGCTCTGCAACTCGGCGCGCAGTCGTGTCATCAGTTTGGTGGTGCCATCACGCACCCATTCAACTTCAATATCCGGATTCGCTTGAGTGAAAGCATCAACAGTAGCCTGAGCATCAGCGTTGGGCTGGCTGGTATACAGCACCAGTCGGTTATCCGCCAATGCCAGTGTTGAGAGCGCGCCGCCAGCGATCATGGCCAGCGTCATCAAGGTTTTCTTAAACATGGTGCCACCTCCAAAATGTGATGGCTGAAACCTTAATGACACCTCCTTACACCAAAATGACAATTCACTTTCGTTTTGATGATGTTTGTTTTCGTTTTGATAGCCCTGAGCCCAAAACGCTAATGACATATATTTTATACGGACAAGCAGATGCATAGACGCAGACACCTGATTACCGAACGAATCAACGCCGAAGGGCGCACCAGCCTGCAGGCATTGGCGGAACATTTTGAGGTTTCAGTCCAGACCATCCGCAACGATGTCCGCATGCTGGTGCAGCAGGGACTGGTACTGCGTAACCATGGTGAGGTCTTGCCCTTCCCGCACCGGGAAAATGTCAGCTACGATCAGCGGCAAATTCGCAACGCATCAGGAAAAGAAAAGATTGCTGCCCTGTGCGCAGACTACCTGGGCGGCTTCCAGACGCTGTTCCTGGGTACAGGCTCAACCCTGGCCGAATTGGCCGCACGGCTGGGTGAACATAAAGGACTGCAGGTGATGACCAATAATCTGCATGTTGCCAACTGGCTGTGTGAGCACTCGGATTGCGCATTGACCATTGCCGGAGGCCGGGTAAGGCAGCGAGACAGGGATGTAATCGGTGGCGATGCACTGCGTTTTTTCCAGCGCTATCGTGCCGATACCGCTATTACCTCTGTAGGTGCCATGGATGCCAGTGGGCAGTTATTCGATTTC
The DNA here is from genome assembly GCA_048264005.1 of Marinobacterium sp. Taxonomy (GTDB): domain Bacteria; phylum Pseudomonadota; class Gammaproteobacteria; order Pseudomonadales; family Balneatricaceae; genus Marinobacterium. The sequence goes on along the minus strand of JBLXDP010000001.1, from coordinate 437,855 downwards.
AATGACGATGAAGTGATGGCACGGGAAGCGATGCTGGAACAGAGCCGCTTTCATATTCTGCTGCTGGACAGCAGTAAATTCGATACCCGTGCCCCCTGTAATGCCGGGCAGGTTGAGGATTATGATCTGGTTATCACCGATAAGCCCCTGCCCTTGCGTGTGCATGCACGCCTGATGGCCAAGGGCGGCGAGGCATTGAGTCACGGGGCGGAATAAAGGATTAGCTCTACCCAAACACAACCTGATTACGCGCCTGCTCCATGAAGTATCGACGGTTATGAAGGTTGGTTAACGCATCGGTGTAAGCCAGTCGATGCAGCTCTTTGGTACGCTCCATCGACTCCACCGCATGCATGATGCGACACAAAAACTCTTCATGGGAGAACGGCTTATAGAGGAAGTCATCATCACCATTCTTGATGAATTTGGCAGAAAGGTACTTATCGTCAGCAGAAGAGAGACCGATGATGACCAAGTCTGTTTTCTCATGCTTATACCGCAGAGCATGGATCAGGCTGAAACCGTTCATCTCCGGCATGTTGTAATCGGTCAGCAGAATATCGATCGATTGATCGGCCAGAATAGCCTCCAGCGCCTGCTGGCCATTTTCCGCTTCCACCACCTGAAACTGGTGTCGGCGCAACAAATCTGCAATAAACCAGCGGGTTACAGAGGAGTCTTCCGCGATCATCACCTTGATATCCCGGTTACGGTACAGCCGGTTTATCAGGTTCACCGCATACTGATAGCTGTAGATGCCTTCCTTCTGGACATAATCGACAATGCCCTGACGCAAGAGCGCATCGCGATTCTCATCCCCCATGCGTCCCGTGAGCACAATGGTCGGAATCTTCTGCTGAAGCATGAAATCGACCATTTCACCATTGGGCGCATCCGGCAGATTCAGGTCAACAATACTGGCGAACCAGTCATCGCGCCTGGCCAATTCATTGCGTGCTTCTTCAGCGTTCATCGCAAAGACCACGTCGAATGTGGTCAGCACCTTGTTGGCAATATAGCGAAGGACCTTGATGACGACCTGGGAATCTTCAACAATCAATACAGAGGGCACAGCTCGGCTCCCGACAACTGGCAAGGAGCTTCAGTTTAGCATGTCTGCAACTACCTCAGTCCGGCAAACGCTAGCTTGCTGGCAACAACTTTGCTGCTCCCAAGCGTGCAGCAATTTTCATGATCTTGCCTTGCAAAGCATCAGCACTGAACGGCTTGACCAGATAACCGTTAACCCCAGCATAAGCCGCCCGAGTCATCTGCTCTTTTTTCGATTCAGCCGTCACCATCAAAACGGGAATTTTGGCCGTTTCGGGGTGGGTCCGCATGTTTTCAACCAGTTCCAACCCGTCCATTTCAGGCATGTGCCAGTCGGTAACCACCAGATCAATATCACTCTTGCCAAGCAGCTCAAGGGCTTCCATGCCATTGCGAGCTTCATACACGTCGGAAGCACCCAGTTGCTTGAGCAGACTGGCAATGATCCTGCGGGTAGTTGAAAAGTCGTCTACAACTAAAACTTTCATATGCGGTTTCATAACTGCACCAGGCATTGTTTAATGCCTGCACTATATCCAATTATGTCTTAAATGTCATTGTTTAAACGAAAGGCACTAAAGCAATAAATACAACAATGTGGATTCAAAAGCCCCCTGCCCCAATCAGCTTCCACTAATAGCCGGATTGTCTTTTAGCGCCATCACCCTTAAGCTGGGTACATGACGACTTCAGCCCCTGCTCTCCACGTCCCCCGTGCCCGCGCACGCGCCCTGATCGGCTTCCCCGAGCTGGTTCAGCACCACAAGGGAGACCCCGATGCCTTGCTTCAGGAAATGGGGCTTCAGCCTGAGCTATTGGGCGAACCTGACGCTTCAATCGAACACACCCGTGTGGTTCAGCTGTTTGAGCTGGCTGCCGAGCGTTTGGGGGTCACCGATTTTGGGCTCCAGTTGTCAGATATTCAGGGCACAGACGTTTTAGGCCCCATCGCCGCCATTGCGCTTAATTCCTCCACCCTTGGAGAAGCACTGGATGCAATTCATCGCCATATGGCCTATCTCAGCACCAGTGCCGAGGCCTTGATTGATCCTGAGGTTCGTCCGGGTCAGGCTGCCATTTTTTACGATATGCACCTGCCTGATAATCTGCCGCACAGGCAGAAATCAGAACTGAGCTACGCCGTTGCGCTGCGCCTGATACGGCTCCTCGCACCCGGCTGTGACAGCCACAACTGGGAGCTGCACTTCAGCCACACCCAAGGCTTAACGCCGCAGGAATATACGCGAAAGTTCGGTTGCCTGGTTCAACTGGGACAAGCAAAAGAAGGACTGTATTTTCCGCAGGAATTACTCCAGCAAAAAATCAACACGGCGGACCCGGTACTGGGTAACGAGATGGAGCGATATGTCATTCATATTGCCCGTCGCTATCCCCTGGACCTTGGTATGCAGGTACACACCCTGCTGGAACAGCAGTTGGTTTCAGGCAATTGCACACTACCCAAAATTGCCCAACAGCTAATGATGTCGCCGCGCAGTCTGCAACGGCGTTTGAAACAACAAAACACGTCGTTTGACGCCATTGCCGATGCCTTGCGCAAACAGCGGGCAGAAGAGCTGCTATGCCACTCAGACCAATCACTGGAGTCAGTCTGGAGCCTGATTGGCTATACCGAAGCCAGCACCTTTAATCGCGCCTGCAAACGCTGGTTTGGCCAAACGCCACTGGCGTTCCGGAAATCATTCCAGAACGCCATTGGCGGGTTTGAAGCTCAATCGTCTTGAGACATTCAACCTCGATTAATCGAGTAGTCCACCAGTAACCTGCTTCAGGAACTCACGTGTCATCTCGCCGTGCGGTGACATAATCAGGTCCAGGTTGGCATCCTTGGCCATTTCCATGCAGCCACGCGGGTTGGAGAATTCACGGAAACCTTCCAGACCGTGATGACGCCCCATACCGCTCTTGCCTACACCACCGAAGCCCATGGTCTCCTGCGCACCCTGCAAGGCAGCTGCATTGACACAGAACCCGCCAGATGAGGTGTTCATACGCAGTTTATCAACTAACTCCTGCTGCTCGGAGAAGATATAAATGCCGAGCGGGCGATCACCAGACTGGATAGAACTGATCACCTGATCAAATTCGGTATAGGTATAAATCGGCAGAATCGGGCCAAACACTTCATTACGATCCAGCAGAGAGTCTTTCTGCGGATTGATCACCAGCGTCAGAGGCATGCGTGAAGGTGTGGTTTCATCACCGCGCTGTGCCGCACTGCCCAGTTCAATGATCTGAGTACCCTGCTGACGTGCCTCGTCCAGGTAGCTGCCCAAACGGTCGAACTGACGGGTATTGATAACCGAGCAGATCTGCGGCGCCTGAGTGTAGTCACCAACGCTGCTCTCAACGAAGCCCTTAACCAGATTGACGAAACGATCAACGGAAGCTGCCGGTACATAGCAGTGGTCAACGTTGATACACAGCTGACCATTTTTGGTCATTTTGATACCGACCATGCTGCGGATGTTTTCCGGTGTCAGTGCTTCTTCAGTGAAGACAGTTGGGTTCTTGCCACCCAGCTCCAGTGTAACCGGCACCAGGTTCTTGGCCGCATTCATCATGACCTCACGGCCAACGGAGGTGCTGCCTGTATACAACAGGTGATCCCACTGCATGGCACTGAAGTGTTTGGCCAGGTCGATACCGCCATTCACCACGGCAACACGATCACGGTCGAAGGTAGCACCAATGATCTCTTCCAGTACTTCACCCACGGCCGGCGTCTGCTCGGACGGTTTGATGATGGCACGATTACCCGCCGCCAGCATTTCACACAGAGGGCCAACGGTCAGCTCAACCGGGAAATTCCAGGCCGGCATGTTACCGATGACACCCTTGGGCTGGTATTCGATATAGGCTTTGGAGCTGCCATAGATATGGGGCTCAACCTCACGGTAATCACGTGCCGTCCACTGCTCCAGCATGCTCAGTGCATACTGCGCACGACCAGCAACGCTGACCACGTCATGGGCATAGGTCATCAATGTCGGGTGGTAACCGTAATCGCTGTTCAGGGCTTCAGCCAAACGCTTGGCGTTGCCCAACACCATGCCCGGAATGGCCTGCAGCAGCTCTTTGCGCTCTGCAAGCGTCGGGTGCGGGTCCTTGAGGTAGGCAGCTTTCTGCTGCTGGAAAACATCTTCGAGTTGCACAATCGCATCGTGATCAGTGTGATTCATCTCAACCTCTCATGGTTTCGGCACAAGCATGACAGCCGTGCTTTACGAGCAATCGGTCATTCAGTCGATGACCGCCATGAGAATATTATTCACACCATAAGCAACAGCGTATTGTCTTTTAGCGCCACTCTATTAACAACAAACGACGTATCTGATCAGCAGGTTCCCTGAGGCCGAGCAATACCAGCCTGCTTCAACAACGCCACAGAGCGTACTGTGACATCACTCTGAAATGCCTTTTCGTAGTTCACATCCAGTACATAGGCCTTGGCGCGCAAGCGGATCGCCAAATGCGTTGTCAGAATGACCTCTTCAATGGCAAAGGAGACAGGCTGTTTCAGATAGGCAAAGCGACTGGTAATAATCACTTCTCTTACAATACTGCGTGCCTTTTCGATATCGGCATCCAGCGCCAGATGAAAGTCGGTAACGACCATCATCGACATGGCGCCCATATTGCCAGAGGACACCACATCGGTGACAAAACGCGCGTTGGGAATGGTGACCGTATTATCATCCAGCGTCTGCAGACGCACCGAGCGCAGGGTAATCGCCGTAATCTCGCCATACACCCCTTCGAAGCTGACGCGGTCCCCTACCTGGAAGGGTCGATCAAACAGCAACATGATGCCGGCAATCAGGGAAGCCGCCACATCTTTTAAAGCAAAGCCAATCGCAACGGCTGCTGAGCCCCCTACCGCGATCAAAAGTTCCTGTGGCGGTTGGAGTACAACAATCAACAGAAATGCCGTACCACCAATGTAAAGCACAAAGCTGACCAGCGTCGCCATCTGCAAAATGGTAAAGCGGCGCGTAGGCAGATTCGCCATCAGCCCCATGGCCGTTCGTCTTATCAGCCAATTGATCAGCCAGAGAACCACAAAGCCCGCGACCAGCATGAGCAGATTGCTGGCCTCAAACATGGACAGCACCGCCTCAAACTGCGAATTAAACTTTTCGGCTGTTTCATTCATTGAGCAAATTCTTCCTGTTCAGCAGCTTACCCAGGATTGGAATCCACAAAGGCACGACACGGTAGCGACGATCTTCAGTACGCCACACAAAGCCGGCATCAAACGCAGTCTTCAAAGCCGCACGCACCGTGGACTCAGGCATTGAGGTCGTCTCTACCAGCTCATCGCTGGTCATGTTTTCGTGCAGCATCAGGGCCGAATACACAAAGAGTGAATCCCCTGTGAGGTTATCCAGCACACTCATGGATGGCTGCTGCGGCAAGCTGACCAGCACCGATTTTTGCCTTACGGTGATGGACTTAAGCCACATTTCCAGTGCCTGCATGGGGTTGCCGCCGCTGGCGTCCCAAAGCAGGTTGAAGTAGAGCTGTTCGGCGTTACGGACATTGCCAGCCTGAGGGCCACGGGTCGACAGCAGAATGTCATCATAGTCCAGCGACAGTCCACTGAGCTGATGGCGCGACATGATCAGTGATCGGACCTCACTTTGCGACCAGGCCTTGGTGTGAATTACCTTGCTGAACTGATAGTCGCCGCCAAACACCTGGCGCAGATAGGACCAACTGTGATTACTGATATCCAGTACCCAATAGATGCTTTGTACCCGCGTTCTCAGCAAACTCAGCAGCATCTCCCAGCCACCCAGGCCTCCAACTTTTCTAAGGAACAGGTTCTGGGCATCTTCAATAATAATCACGGTGGGTTCGCGATCCGCTTCACTGGCGACCAATGCAGAAGGACCGGCACTCAGATTGACCCCCAGAGCAGCGCCAAGCATCTCGGTCACCTGCTCCGCGGAGGTTGTCTTCGCGGGCACCTGGATTCGGCATACACGCAGTTCCTGCTCGCCCTCAATCCACCTGCCCAAGCGTTCCATCAGGGTGGATTTACCTGAGCCTCTTGCCCCCTGAATCAATAATGAATTTTCTTCCGAGCTGTGGTCCTGCCATTTCATCACCGAGTCTTGCAGGCTGGTCAGTAACTCGACAGTGATAAACGGCAGCTTTTGCTCATCCCGACTGGCACCAAACCATTTACGGTACTGTTCAAGATCTTCCCCATCGGCACTACTTGCTTCCTGGCTCGCCTGCGAACGCAGGGCAAAACTGCGAGCGGAGATTCGGCGATACCAGTCAAAATCGATCAAGCCTCGGTGACAAAAATCGATCAGTTGACCCGCTAACAGAACCGGAACGCCAAAAGGACGAATTAAAAAAGCTGCTCGGTGCAAAAAAAGTCGCTCAACCCAGGGATCAACCCTGGCCGGCAGATAGGACTGCAGTGCCGCTACAAACTCATCACGGTAGCGGTGAAGTAATAAACCCAGCGCAATGATGACAGAAACAAGCGTGAACCAACGCAGATGATGCACCAGCAAGGCGTTACCTATGGCAAGGTGCGCCATGGCCTGCAAAAACCAGGGCAGCAGAATGACTGCCGAAGCATACCTGGCATGACGCACAATGCGGCTGGACTGGGCTTCAGTCAAAAAAACACTGGCACGTTCATTGATTCGGTGCAGCATCCAGCTGCAGAACTCCGCCACCAGGCCATACAGTATGTAGATTTTAGCGATTGGTATCAGTGGCAGTAACAGAACAAGGCGGTAGTCCAAAAACAGGATACCCAGCAGATCAAGGCCGAACCAACCGACGAACCAGGGCAGCAGAGTCGGAAAACTGGTCGTACCTCGAAGCACCTGATGGAATAAACGCTGTTTTCGGTAACGCTTGGCCAGCTCTGTATGGAAATTGGCAGCGGGTGTTCTCAGCCAACGCGCAATTGCTGCAAGCCCCAGGAAGCAGAGCATTCCAAACAGATATTCTCCGGCCTGAAAGTAGCGCCAGAATGATGAGTCTACGCCGCTAGCTGGCCGGAAATCGACCAGCGCATCCACATAAAGCCACTTGAAGATATTGCGCATGGCACGTAATTCACCGCCAAGCAGATTCGTATGATCAAGCTTGAGAGTCTCCAGCGCCTGTTCAAACAGATGGTTCTTTTCACGCCAAAGCAGACTACGTGCAATATTGAGGTTATTGGTCATGACCAACGCATCCAGCTCCAGAATGCGTAGATGATCTTTAAACAATCGAACGGCTTCGACAGGCTGTCCTTCGGGCAGCTTTTCCTGCTTTCGCAGCCGTTGCGTCACAACAGCCAGAGCCTGAGACTTGCGCCAAAGCTCCAGCCAAAGCTGGGTATCCTTGACCGTCACGCCATCAACAAGACCCGGCAACAGCTGAAAGAAGGTTTTGCGCTGCTGATCCAGATCGCTGCTTAACTGATTCAATTGCTCACGCACATCAGAATCGTAGGGAGGATCAACAGCGGCCAAAACTTCCTGTTGGTGCAATATCACCCGCTGTCGGGAGCGCCAGATACCGAGTATTGAATCCCTGATTTCGGGAAGCTGCTTGCGCCAGAGCCGATCACGCATATTGATGATATGGCCTTGAGTGCGCTGCAAGGCTGCCAGGGATTCAGCATAGCTGTCAGCATAGGCGGGACAGGTAAGTTGCTCCGGCCAGACTTGGGTGTTCTGTTCACCTCGTCGAGATGAAAGCAACTCTTCCAGCTGATCAGGCGTTGCATCGGCTGCTGCATTGTCTTCAGTGACAGACCTGAGGTGCTGCAAAATGGTTTCGGCAGCACGAAGATCCTGATTCAAACTGTTAATGACAATCGATTGTTCGCTACAGTCGATTTCATCCTGCGCCACGACAAGCGTCGGCAACACAAGCAACAGCACCAATAATACACGTGAGGTCAGGGTGAGATTCATCTTGGCGTTTGACTTCCACTATCAAGGGCCTTGAAGACGCCAGTATCGGCTAGATTCACCCAATAATATAGATCAAGTGCGTGTCTGAATCAGAACAAATCTAGGTATTGAGCCATCTCCAGCCAATCCTTGGTTCTGCGATCACTGTCAGGCGTATTTCGTGCGACCTGATCACAGAGCATATTGGTGGCCAATACCAACCCCCAGGTTGACTCCAGAAACAGTCCGGTCTTGGACTTGGCGTGCAAGACATGCGGCGTAAAGTCGCGTGCCCAATAGCAGAATTCATCGGAAAGAATCACGACCTGCATCCCTTTTGACACCGCTATTTCACACAGTTTCTTACCTTCCTGGGCATAAGGCACGACATCAATTAGGACCAGCACCCTCGGTTTGCCATCCACTGAATCCCCCAACCACTCACTCAGCATGCTTTCATGGGCTGAAAGAAAGTGCACTTCACGTCGCGCCAGCGCCAAGCGACGACTGAAATCCTCTGCGATTCCACGGACGGTTTGAAAACCCGAGACGTACACTCTGCTGGCAGTCGAGACACAGTTCACCAGTCCCAGCCAGTTATCGGTCTGAAACTGATTGAACAGATCAACCAGCACCTGCAAATCCTTGTTGAACACAGGCTTTAGTGCTGCATCTGTTAGAGCCTGATAGCCAGTACTCTCTTCAGCTGCCAGAGTTTGATCCTGAAGCACTTCCTGCTTCAAGGCAGTAATACCCTTGTAACCGGCTCGCTTCAGAAATCGACTTACGGTGATCGGACTCACAAACGCCTTTTCCGCAATGGAAGCACCCGTCTCATAAGCAATACGATCCAGATTCAACAGAATGTACTGCGCTACTCGAGCTTCCGAGGATGCCAGGCCGGGCAAAAGCGCCTGAATATTTTTGGCTGTACGACTGGAAATATAGTCATCACTGGTCGAAAAAATGCTATCCAACGAGAATCCCCTCAACTGCCTGTTTTCAGTTTGTTCAATGCTAGTGCACAGGACCTTAACCAGATCACTAACAGTGCACCAACATAGTGAAACACTGATCAATTACCCATCAAAAATCACATAACCAATTGATATAAAACACATATCAATAATGTTATATCAATAACATATCCTGTTATTGAATGATATATACCAACCAACCTAGAGTTTAAGGCATCAAGAGCGCAACACCCATACCTGGAGGTGAACACATGAAGTTTGAACATTCGGTTGCTGGTGGCAAATGGATTAAAAAAGCCCTGGCTGTGGCTTGCCTGGGTGCAACCTGTGCAGGAGTTTCAACTGCGGCACAAGCAACCGGGACGCTTAATTTGTACAACTGGGGTGACTATATCAATCCGGAAGTGCTGGAGCGCTTTACCGCACAAACCGGTATCGAGGTTAATCTTGATACCTACTCTTCCAACGAAGAGATGCTGGCCAAACTCCAGGTAGGAGCAACCGGTTACGACATCGTCTTCCCGTCCGTACATATGCAGGACATCATGGCCCAGCTAGACATGCTGGAAAAAACCAACATCAATCAGGCATCCGGGTTTGAAAATATCGACAGCTCACACCTGAATGCTCAATCTGACCCTCAGGGCGAGTACTGCCTGCCCTACGGCTGGGGCACCGTAGGCATTGTGTACAACAAACAGCTTGTTCCAGAACTGAATTCCTGGAAAGAGTTTTTCGACCTGCCCCAGCAGGGCAAAAAAATCGTCATGCTGGACGATATGCGCGAAGACATTGGCCTGGCACTGCTGCTCAACGGTAAAAGCGTAAACTCAGTTGATCCCGCCGAGTTGAAAGCTGCTCAGGAATTCCTGCTGGCTCAAAAGCCGAACGTCTCCGCCTTTACCTATGACAGCATCCCTATGGTTCAGTCCGGTGATATAGCCGCAGCACAATGGTACGTCGGCGCCATGATGTATGTGAACGAAACACCCGACGCCCTGGCATATGTGATCCCCGAAGAGGGTGCCACCATGTACCAGGAAAACATGTGTGTACTGAAATCTGCACCGAATAAGGAAAACGCCAAGAAATTTATGGAGTTTTTCCTGCAGCCTGAAATTTCAGCCATGAATACCGTGCAGCAGACGAATGGCTCCGCCAACAAGGCAGCTATTGAACTTCTGCCTGACGATATTCGCAATAACCCCCACATCAACCCCTCTGCTGAAACCAAAGAAAAGCTGCAGCTTTTCCGCGAACTGGGCAAAGGCACAAAGCTCTACGATCGTGTCTGGACCAAATTCCGCACCGCTTCCTGAATAATAAAAAGCTAATTAAGTCCGGGCCTTGAGCCCGGGCTTATTCGAGGTTTTCTATGTCTGTTATTGGCTCATCACCAGATTTTCTAACAATAAAAAATGCATACCGACATTTTCAAACACCGGAAGGTGGCCAGGTTCGAGCCCTGGACGGTATCAACCTGAGTGTTGGATCAAACGAATTTATCACGCTGTTGGGGCCCTCCGGCTGTGGCAAAACAACGCTATTGAATATTCTTGCTGGATTTGAGCAACTTGATCGTGGCTCAATCATGCTGGGCGGGTCTTCTTTGCTCGAGCTGCCAGCCCACCGCAGACCTATCAACACCGTATTCCAGTCCTATGCACTCTTCCCGCATCTAAACATTAGCGACAACGTTGGCTATGGATTGGACGTGGCAGGTGTTGCCAAACAAGAGCGTAATAGCCGTGTGTTTGAAGCTCTGGAGATGGTCGGCCTGAGTGGCGTTGAGAAACGTCGCCCGTCACAGCTTTCTGGTGGTCAGCAACAGCGTGTTGCACTGGCTCGCGCCATTGTGAATCGCCCCAAAATGCTATTGTTGGACGAACCCCTTTCAGCGCTTGATCGTAATCTTCGTGCCAAGATGCAAATTGAGCTGAAGACACTGCAATCAGAGCTCGGCATCTGTTTTCTGTTCGTCACCCATGATCAGGAAGAAGCCCTGACCATGTCTGACAGAATCGTGGTTCTCAACGGCGGTAAGATCGAACAACTGGGTACACCGGACGAAATCTATCACCGTCCTGCCAGCCGCTTTGTCAGCGAATTCATTGGCGAGAGCAATATTTTCACCGGCAAGGTGGTCGATACCAGCGGCCCCGAAGCGCGCGTGGACATCGGCGGTTCAGAGATCATCTGCAAGGCTCAAACCCTTTCGACTGGAGACAAGGTATCCCTGCTGATACGGCCTGAACAACTCCACTTGAAGCAGGCAGATCAAATCAACAACAGCACCGGTTTCCAGGCTACGCTGGAACAATCAGTATTTATCGGCAGCGATCACCAGCTGCATTGCCGCATGCCCAACGGCCAGCCTGTTTCGGCCCTGATTCGCAGTACCTTTGCTGATATGCAGCATGGCCAGTCTCTTGTCCTGGCATATGACCCTTCTGCCTGGCACATTATCCCTGAAGCAGGAGGCCTGCGATGAGATCCTTCAGCCGTCAACAAAAACAGCTGATGTTATTGCTGACACCTGCCACTCTGTTTTTGGGGGTGTTTTTTCTTGGCCCGCTGCTGATCATGGCGGTATACAGCTTTCTGGAACCGGGTCTATACGGTGGTGTTGAATGGAATTTCTACCACTGGAACTACGGTCGTGTTTTGGGGTGGGCGCAAGGATTCTATGAAGAGTTCGATATTGTCTATCTGGAGATTCTGCTGCGCTCAGCTGGGCTGGCCCTTGCTACCGTCGCAGTGACACTGGTGTTCTGTTATCCAGTTGCCTTCTGGATCAGCCGCATGCCGGCACGCTGGAAATCGCTTTGTATCTTCCTGATCGCACTTCCCTTCTTTTCCAGCATGATCATCAGGTTATATGCCTGGATTCTGATTTTGCGTGATTCCGGTTTCGCCAATCAGGTACTTCAGACCCTGGGCATCATCAGTGAACCTCTGGATCTGATGTATTCAGGTACCGCGGTCATCATCGGGATGGTGTACATCTTTATTCCATTCATGTTCCTGCCGGTTTACTCCAGCGTCGAAAATCTGGACCCCAAACTGATTCAGGCCTCCCAAGACTTGGGTGCCACACCCTTTACCACCTTTCGAAAGGTTGTATTCCCAATGACACTGCCCGGCATCGTCTCTGGCTGCATTCTGGTCTTCATTCCAGCGCTGGGTAACTTCGTGGTGCCAAGCATGTTGGGCGGAGCCAAGGTCGTGATGATCGGCAACCTGGTCGAACAGCAATTCCTTGCGGCTCGAAACTGGCCCTTCGGCGCCACGCTCTCAATGGTCATGATTCTATTTATGTTGCTGGTGGTGTCTTTTTACCTGATCCGGGTAATGAAGAACCAACACAGCACCTGAGAGGCTGTCTCTGATGCGTAAAGTATTTAATCATCTTCTATCCGGCTACGGCGCACTGTTCTTTCTGTTTCTCTATGCGCCGGTCATGCTGGTGATCGTCTATTCGTTTAACTCCAACCCGGTCAACGTAATGATCTGGAAAGAGTTCAGCATTGACTGGTACATCAACCTGTTCGGTGGCGAAACCAGCCTGAGTAACTCAACCAACTATGTGCAATCCACTGACCAACTGCTTTCAGCGCTGGTTGTCAGCTTGACCGTAGCCGCCTTTGCAACCCTGGTTTCCACTATTCTGGGCACCAGCGTTGCCGTTGCATTGGCACGCTATCGTTTCAAATTTAAAGCCTTCTACCGTGTATTGCTGATGGTACCCATGGTCATGCCGGACATTGTATTGGGCATTGCCCTGCTGATTTTCTTTGTCGGCGTCGGAGTAAACCTGGGCATGACCTCTATCATCATTGGCCACTGCACCTTCCTCACCAGCTACGTATTTCTCGTGGTCAGCGCACGTATGGCAGGCATGAATCCCATGATCGAGTCAGCGTCTTCCGATCTTGGGGCCAGCGAGTGGCAAACCTTTCGCCGAATCACCCTGCCTCTGATTCTGCCAGGAGTCATTGGTGGCGCACTGTTGAGTTTCATTATTTCGATGGACGACCTGGTGATCACCTATTTCATCAGTGGCGTCGACTCCACCACCCTACCCGTCTTCATCATGAGCATGATTCGCCGTGGTATTAAACCCGAAATCAACGCCATAGCCACACTCATGCTCATGGCTTCAGTCCTCATTGCTTCTGCCGGGATCTATTTCAGATCCCGCAAGCCTGACAGTTAAGGTTACGCCCGATGACACATAAACGCGCACGCGATTACGGACTACCATTTACTGGCGAAACCGGCCCCCACAACGCTATTACCGATGTTCCTGGCGTTGAAGTCGGCTACACCACAGTGATTGATGACAACCCTGTATCACCCGCCCGCACAGGGGTTACCGCTATTCTGCCCCGTGGCAAAAAGTCCGAACCACAACCCGTCTGGGCCGGAACCTATGCTCTGAATGGCAATGGAGAAATGACTGGTACACACTGGATTCAGGATGGCGGGTACTTCACTGGGCCACTGATGATCACGAATAGCCACAGTGTCGGCATTGTTCATCATGCCGCCGTAAAATGGATGATCAATCATTACCGCCCCTATTGGCAGGATAACCACCTTTGGGCCATGCCGGTGGTCGCCGAGACATATGACGGAGTTCTCAATGACATCAACGCCCAGCATGTCACTGAAGCCCATGCGCTGGCAGCACTTGAAAATGCGGCCGCAGGCCCAATTGCCGAGGGTAATGTAGGTGGCGGAACCGGCATGATCGCTTATGAATACAAGGGCGGAACCGGTACTTCATCCCGTCGCATCAGTATCGATGGATCAACCTACACGGTGGCAGCACTGGTACAGGCTAACCACGGCATTCGCCCTTGGCTCACCGTCTGCGGCGTACCTGTAGGCCGACGGATGGAGTCTGAGCAAATCCATACCAAGGAACAAGGCTCCATCATCGTCGTGCTGGCGACCGATGCACCGATGCTGCCTAACCAGCTCAAGCGCATGGCAAAGCGTGCTGCTATAGGAATTGGGCGTAATGGCTCACCGGGAGGTAACAACTCCGGCGATATATTTATCGCATTCAGCACCGCGAATGAAACATCTCTGCCACAGCTATCTGCTGCCAAGTGCAGCCTGGACTACCTGAATGATGAGGTCTTCGACAGTTTTTACATGGCGGCCGTGGACTGTGTCGATGAGTCGGTTATCAATGCCATGATTGCTGCAGATGATACGCCTACGTTTAAGCAGCCGGGAGGCAAAATCTGTAAGGCAGTTGATGCTGAACGACTGGCAGAAACGGTTAACCAGTTTTACTCCAGACTGGAAGCCAAGGCGGGATAAGGCTTCTCATACGAAGACAAACTAAAAAGCCCTGATTCATCAGGGCTTTTTATATTAGAGGCGTAAAGGGCGTTTTAGCTGGCAGCACCCAAACGCTCGCCGGCGATGCGGGCAGCTATATGCAGATCTTCACAACCATGTTCGATCAGCTCCTGCAGCTGCTGCTTCATGCGGCGTGACCAGAATTTTTCCACATGACTTTCGATCACCTGAGCCACAGTGGTTTCATCACCCACGCTGGCGTTGTTGATCGCGATATGGTTGAGCATTTTGATCAAGGATGATTTTTCATGCGACATGAGATTTCTCTTTATTATCCGAGTTATGAAATTCACCAGTGGTATACAACACATGACGACCGGGACGCGCAAAGCCAATCAGATGGATGCCAGCCCTGTTAGCCTGTTCAATGGCCAAAGCGGTAGGCGCAGAGACCGCGACCAATGCCCCTGTATTTGTTGCGGCACACTTGTGCACCATTTCAAAACTGGCGCGACTGGTGATCAGCACGAATGCTCCGGTATCCGGTTTCGAAGATACAGCTCGAGCACCCACCAGCTTATCCAAAGCATTGTGGCGACCGACATCCTCACGCAGCAACAGGATATTGCCATTAGCATCACAGAGCGCGGCACCGTGAACCGCACCGGTACTGACCTGCAGTTGCTGATACTGACGTAGCTGCAGCAACGCCGATTCAATCGCTTCAACACTGGGCAAGGGTGCCGGATCAACCTTTTCGGGCACACCTATGGCCTGTGCCAGTGATTCAGCGCCACAGAGGCCACAACCGGTTCGCCCGGCAAGATTGCGACGGCGATGTTTCAGGGTTTCAAAGCATTCGGTGGCCAGTTCAATCTGAACCTCAAGGCCCAATGGATGATGCACCACATCCATGCCATAGACTTGCGAGGCTCGCTCGATAATCCCTTCACTCAGGCTGAAGCCCAGGGCGAAATCTTCAAGATTATCGGGCGTTGCCATCATCACCACATGTGACAGGCCGTTGTAGACCAGCGCGACGGCCACTTCATCCGCCACCTGGTCTTCGGCAGGCTCAAGCCCCGCGCCCTGACGGCGCAGCACCTGAACCGGCTGCTCTCCCTTCAGTCCAGCCATCAGGAGACTTCCGTACGAGCCTCGCGCAGGAAGCCCTGCTGACGATGATGGTTATCGTGGAAGTTTTTCTGCCATTCGGACGGTTGAGTTACTTTCTCCACCTGTACCGCGGTCACCTTGTACTCAGGACAGTTGGTCGCCCAGTCCGAGTTGTCGGTGGTGATCACGTTGGCACCACTGTGCGGATGGTGGAAGGTGGTGTACACCACACCCGGCTGCATACGTTCGCTGATGCGGGCACGCAGTACCGTATGACCGGCACGGCTACTGATGCCCAGCCAGTCGCCATCATTAATGCCACGTTCTTCGGCATCATGCGGATGTACTTCCAGTATGTCTTCGTCATGCCATACCTGGTTCTCGGTGCGGCGGGTCTGGGCACCTACGTTGTACTGGCTCAGAATACGGCCGGTGGTCAGCAACAGCGGGAAGCGACGGTTGGCGCGTTCTGTGGTTGGTACAAACTCGGTGATGGCAAATTTGGCCTTGCCGATCGGGAAGCTTTCAACGTGCATGATGGGCGAGCCTTCCGGGTGCACATCATTACAGGGCCACTGCAGGCTGCCATGCTGCTCCAATTTCTCGTAGCTAACGCCGGTGAAGCTCGGAGTGAGGCTCGCGATCTCATCCATGATTTCGGATGGATGGCTGTAGTTCATCGGGTAGCCCAACGCATTGGCCAGATCCTGAGTCACTTCCCAGTCTTCCTTGCCGGCCAGTGCCGGCATCACCTTGCGCACGCGGTTGATGCGGCGCTCGGCGTTGGTAAAGGTACCGTTCTTCTCCAGGAAGGTAGAGCCCGGCAACAGAACGTGCGCAAACTTGGCGGTTTCGTTGAGGAAAATATCCTGCACGATCAGGCAATCCAGTGAACGCAGCGCCTGTTCAACGTGCTGAGTATTCGGGTCTGACTGGGCAATATCTTCACCCTGCACATACATGGCGCGGAAAGCGCCCGCGATGGCCGCATCGAACATGTTCGGGATACGAAGGCCCGGCTCAGGATCGATCTGCACGCCCCAGGCCGCTTCGAAGTGACCACGGGCAACAGGATCGGACACATGCTGGTAACCCGGCAGTTCGTGCGGGAAGGAGCCCATATCACAGGAGCCCTGAACATTGTTCTGGCCTCGCAGCGGGTTCACGCCCACACCTTCACGGCCGATGTTGCCGGTTGCCAGCGCCAGGTTGGCGATACCCATAACGGTAGTTGAACCCTGACTATGCTCGGTGACACCCAGGCCGTAGTAGATCGCCGCGTTAGGCGCCTTGGCAAAGGCACGGGCAGCCGCGCGAACCTTAGCGGCAGGTACGCCGGTGATCTCTTCGACATTTTCCGGCGCGTGACGCTCATCAGCGATAAAGGTGCGCCACTGGTTATAACCTTCGGTATCACAGCGGTTGGCAATAAAGTTGCTGTCTTCCAGGCCTTCACTCACCACCACATGCGCCAGAGCATTGACCATGGCCACGTTAGAACCCGGACGCAACGGCAAGTGCATGGAGTCGTTCAGGTGCGGTGTATCCAGCAGATCGATATGACGCGGGTCCGCCACGATCAGGCTTGCACCCTCACGCAGGCGACGGCGCAGCAGAGAACCGAATACCGGGTGGGCATCGGTCGGGTTGGCACCGATCACCAGCACACAGTCTGCCTGGAGAACAGAGTCAAAGGTCTGAGTACCTGCGGACTCACCCAGTGTCTGCTTCAGGCCATAACCGGTCGGGCTGTGACACACACGGGCACAGGTATCGGTATTGTTGTTACCAAAGGCGGCACGGATCAGTTTCTGAACCAGGAAGGCTTCTTCGTTGGTGCAACGAGAAGACGTAATACCACCAATGCTTTCGCGGCCATGCTCAGCCTGAACTTCCTTCAGACGGCGAGCAGCGAAACCGATCGCCTCTTCCCAGCTCACTTCGCGCCAGGGCTGATCAATACTGTCACGGATCATCGGGGCTCGGATACGATCCTTGTGCGTGGCATAGCCAAAGGCAAAACGCCCTTTCACACAGGAATGACCGTGGTTCGCTTCGCCACCTTTATAAGGCAGCATGCGCACCAGCTTGTCGCCCTTCATTTCGGCCTTGAACGAGCAGCCCACACCACAGTAAGCACAGGTCGTAACAACGGAGTGCTCCGGCTGGCCCATTTCGATCACAGAATTTTCTGTCAGCGTGGCGGTCGGGCAAGCCTGCACACAGGCACCACAGGAGACACATTCGGAATCAAGGAAGCTGTCGTTCTGACCGGCAGCAACGCGGGAGTCGAAGCCACGGCCATCGATGGTCAGAGCAAAGGTACCCTGCACTTCGGAACAGGCACGCACACAACGAGAGCAGACAATACACTTGCTGGCATCGTAGGTGAAATATGGGTTGGACGTATCCTTCTCCGCCTGCAGGTGGTTTTCGCCATCAAAACCGTAGCGCACTTCGCGCAGGCCAACGGCACCGGCCATGTCCTGCAGCTCGCAGTCACCGTTCGCCGGACAGGTCAGGCAATCCAGCGGGTGATCGGAGATGTAGAGCTCCATAATGTTTCGGCGCAGCTTGGCCAGTTTGTCGGTCTGGGTCCAGACCTTCATGCCTTCTTCCGCAGGCGTCGTGCAGGATGCAGGTGAACCACGGCGGCCATCGATTTGAACTGCACAGAGACGGCAGGAGCCAAAGGCTTCCAGATTATCGCTGGCACACAGCTTGGGAATATTGATATCTGCCAGTGCCGCTGCGCGCATCACGGAGGTGCCTTCCGGTACGCGAATTTCAACGCCGTCGATTTCCAAAGTGACCTGCTTCTCGCTCAGTGAAGCGGGTGTACCATAATCTCGGTTGTAGTCCAGCTTGGGATCAAAATGCTGCAACATGTCAGGCCACCTCCTGCTCGGGTTTCGCGGGTTGAACGAAGTCTTCACCAAAGTGCTTCACGGCGCTCTGCACCGGGAACGGCGTCATGCCACCCATGGCACACAAAGAGCCATCCACCATGGTTTCGCAAAGATCGGCCAACAGTTCCAGATTAGCGTCTCTGTTCTCGCCTGCACGAATTCGATCGATCACCTCCACCCCACGGGTAGAGCCGATACGACAGGGGGTGCATTTGCCGCAGGATTCGGCAACACAAAACTCCATCGAGAAACGGGCCTGTTCACTCATGTCGACAGTATCGTCGAACATCACCACACCGCCATGGCCCAGCACTGCCCCTTCAGCAGCGAAGGCTTCATAGTCCAGTGCGGTATCCCACTGACTTTCCGGCAGGTATGCGCCCAGAGGGCCACCCACCTGAACCGCACGCAGCGGACGGCCATTACGCGTACCGCCGCCAAAGTCGAACATCAACTCACGCAGGCTGGGGCCGAAAGCCAGTTCGACCAGGCCACCCTGCTTCACATTACCGGCCAACTGGAACGGCAAGGTGCCGCGTGAACGGCCCATACCGCAGTCAGCATAGGCCTGAGCGCCCTGGTCCAGCACGAAGGGTACGGCCGCAAGTGACAATACGTTATTCACCACGGTTGGTTTGCCAAACAGGCCGACAATCGCAGGCAGCGGCGGTTTGGCACGCACCAGACCGCGTTTGCCTTCCAGGCTTTCCAACAGAGAGGTTTCTTCGCCACATATATAGGCACTAGCCCCCATGCGCACTTCCAGATCGAAGCGTCGACCACTGCCCTGGATGTTGTCACCCAGCAGGTTATTTTCATTGGCGATGGCAATGGCGCGATTCAGGGTTTCAAATGCCAGCGGATATTCAGAGCGCAGGTAGATATAGCCCTGGGTTGCCCCTACGGCCAAACCGGCAATGGTCATGCCTTCGATCAACATGAAGGGGTCACATTCCATCACCAGGCGGTCGGCGAAAGTGCCTGAGTCACCTTCGTCGGCATTACAGACGATGTACTTCTGCTCGGCAGGTGCATCCAACACGGTCTGCCATTTAATGCCGGTCGGGAAAGCGGCGCCACCACGGCCACGCAGGCCAGAGGCTTTTACTTCATCCACGATAGCCTGTGCACTCAGTTCCAGTGCCTTGGTGAGGCCCTGATAACCGGCGTGCGCGCGGTAATCATCCAGTGACAGCGGATCGATGACACCAGCACGGGCAAAGGTCAGACGCTGTTGGCGCTTGAGGTAGGGAATCTCTTCAACCAGCCCCAGTGCCAGCGGGTGATCCTGCTTGCCCTGCCAGAACTCGGTATCAAACAGGGAATCCAGATCCTTGGCTTTCACCGGACCAAAACCTGCGCGGCCCTGTTCGGTATCCACTTCCACCAGTGGCTCCAGCCAGTACAGGCCACGGGTGCCGTTGCGAACGATTTCAACATCCACACCACGCTCGGCCGCCACTGCAGCCAGCTGCTTGGCCAGACGATCAGCGCCCAGCGCCTTGGCGGTGGTATCGGACGGAATATAAATTCGGGTACTCATCACTTCAGCTCCAGTCGTTCGGTCTTGAGGTCATCGATCAGTTCATCGAAGGACTCGGGCGTAACGAACGCGTGGATGTCATCACCGACACGTACAGAGGGGCCACAGGAGCAATTACCCAGACAGTACACAGGCTCCAGAGTGACTGTGCGATCTTCACTGGTTTCCGAGTAGTCAAGACCCAACGCCGCTTTTGCGTGTGCTTCCAGCGCACGCGAGCCCTGCGCCTGACAGGCTTCCGCCCGACAGATCTCGACGACATGACGACCGGGTTGTTCGGTTCGGAAATGGTGGTAGAAGCTGATAACGCCGTGCACTTCGGCACGGGTGGTCTGAAGCGCACGCGCAATCAGCGCCACTGCATCAGAGGGGATATGACCGAAACGATCCTGCAGCGCATGCAGAATCGGCAACAGTGCGCCCGGTTTGGACTTCAGTTCATCGATGATCGCGCCCGCAGTTTCCGGGTGCCAGGGTGTGGTGCCGCTCGTGCTCATGGTCTGACCTTCCTGCCGTCAAGATATGAAGTCAATTTCATATCTGAATGGACTATTGCTCTTATTATCCGGGCCAAACTAACATTAGGCACCCAACTACAAAATATGAAAAAAAGTGCCTATTCATAAAATCAACATCGTCCCGACCTGGTCTTTCCGTGATGACAGCGGCCGTGAGCTGGACCCTCAGCTGTTCTCGTTGCTGAAACACATAGAGCAGGACGGCAAGCTGACCTCAGCGGCCAAAGCCGTGGGAATCTCCTATCGCCACGCTTGGAACCAGCTCAACAAATGGGCCGAGTTCTTCGGAACACCGCTGGTTGAGCTGCACAAGGGACGAGGCGCCAAGCTGACCGAGCTGGGCGCCAAACTGGTATGGGCGGAGAAACGCGTTATTGCCCGACTGGAACCTCAGCTGGATAACATCACCTCGGATCTGAACCTGGAGCTTTCACGACTGCTGGAAGGCAGCCGCCCTCGCCTGAGACTTCAAGCCAGCCATGGCTATGCGGTTGAGCTATTGCCTCGGTTTGCCCAGTCGTTCGAACTGGACCTGCAGTATCGCAACGCACGTGAAGCCCTGGCATCACTGGGACGTGAACAGTGTGATCTGGCCGGTTTTCATCTGCCGGTGAGCATGCTGAGCGAGGAGATGAAATCCCTGCCCACTCGGCTTTTGAAACCCCGCGCCCATCGCATCATCCGCTTCATAACGCGCCAGCAGGGTCTGATTGTGGCGGCAGGCAATCCGCTGGGCATCAAGGGCTTGAGCGACCTGTCGCGAACGGATCTGAGGTTTATCAATCGCGAGAAGGATTCGGGCACCCGCTTGCTGTTGGACGAACTGTTGCACCGGACGGGGCTCGGCAGCAGCGAGTCCCTTTCGCCGGCGGGGGTTGAATACACCCACTCCGCCATTGCTGCGCATATTGCCGCCGGGATGGCCGATGTGGGATTTGGTGTGCAGGCTGCAGCGGGCCAGTTCGGGCTCGACTTCATCCCATTGGCGCAAGAGCAGTACCTGATGGCCTGCCATCAACGTACTTTGGAACAACCTGCCTGTCAGGCGATGATTGCGATGTTACAAGGCGAGGCCTTCCGGTCGGCGGTGCTGGCACTACCGGGCTATGACGCCCAGGCCAGCGGTGAAGTGCTGGCACCGGATGAGTTGTTTGCGGAAATGGAGAATTGAACGGACCAGGAATCAGGCTCTAAGTTTCTCCGCCTGCTCCAGCTCCTCGGGGCTGTTCAAATTGGCAAATGATTCGGCCTGATCACTGAAGTCAGCCACAGCCACATCCAGGTTCGCTAACCATCCACGCATGCTGCGAATATCCTCCGCCAGCGCCTTGATCACACTGGGCTCAAGGTCCTTACGCACCAGACAACTGAGCCACTGCATGCGCTCACCGTCATGGGCCACCGCCACGCCATCACGGCTGCTGACAGCCGCCTGCCAGAGTCGCTGCGTCAGGTCTTCGGGAATCCAGGGGGTATCACAGGCGCTGAACAACACCCACTCTGTTGGTGCACTGGCCAGCCCGGTTTGAATACCCGCCAAAGGACCTGCATAACCGCCGACTTGATCGGGAATGATGTCAAACCCCAGGCGTGCATAGGGCTCGGCCGAACGGTTGGCATTGAGCAACAGCTGACCAACCTGCGGCAGCAAACGCTCACGTACATGCGCCACCAATGGTTCCCCACTCAGCCTTACCAACCCCTTGTCCTGACCACCCATTCGCACACCACGACCACCGGCTAGGATAACCCCGGTGATCTGCTCCAAATTGGCTTTTCCTGTATCCATTCCCGACTGTGACACAAACTTCTCCAAAGGTTTTTTAACACTGGAAAACACGAAAAACGGCCGTTGCCTCGTCCCCCAAAGCGCCTGATTTATCTCATTGCGCAGGGTGTTTTCACGCCCGAAACCAGATTGTGTTTGGCATACTCAAACGCGAATTCAGCCTCAAAATGCGCTGGACTTCAATCAAGAACCTCGGCACAGTGCGCGAGTGTCTCATCAGATTGAGGCGTTGAAAACTCCGCTTTATTTCGGTTTCAACCACTGCATTTCCACTCGTTTGATGGCCACACAAAACAACAATATTCCGGGAAGATTGCCATGCCCTCCCAGCTTGTCGACGGTTTTGGTCGACGCATAAATTACGTGCGCCTTTCGGTCACCGACCGCTGCGATTTTCGCTGCGTGTACTGCATGACCGAAAAAATGGAGTTCCTTCCACACAGCGAAGTGCTGTCCCTGGAGGAGATCTATGACGTGGCTGCCGCCTTCATCCAGCTGGGTACAAACCGCATTCGTCTTACCGGCGGTGAACCGCTGGTTCGTCGCAATATCCTGAGCCTGATCGAGCGTCTTGGACGCCTTTCGGCAGAACTCTGCCTGACCACCAACGGCTCGCAACTTCCGAAAATGGCACATGATCTTGCCAAGTGTGGCGTCGATCGTCTGAATATCAGTCTGGATTCGCTCAACCCGGAACGCTTCAGGGAGCTGACCCGAACCGACCGTTTGCAGCAGGTTCTGGATGGCATCGAAGCCGCTCGCTCTGCCGGTTTCAAACGCATCAAATTGAATGCCGTTGTGCTCAAGGGACGGAACGATGATGAGGTACTCGATCTGGTCGAGTTTGCCCGTCGTTCAGAGCTGGATATCAGTTTTATAGAAGAGATGCCGCTGGGCCACATCACCGAGCATGGCCGCGCCGAAAGCTTTTGTTCCAGCGATGAACTGCGTGAACTGATCAGCTCACGTTATGAGATCAACCCATCCACCGAACGTACTGGCGGACCTTCAAAGTATTACCGCCTGGCAGGCAGCGATACACGAGTCGGCTTTATCTCGCCCCACAGCCACAATTTCTGCGGCGACTGTAACCGTGTACGCGTCACCGTAGAAGGACGACTGCTACTCTGTCTGGGGAACGAGCATTCCGTCGACCTCAGGGAGATCATGCGCGATCATCCGGGCGACCTGGCACGGCTGCAACAAACCATTATCGATGCCATGGCCATCAAGCCTGAAAAACACGAATTCAACCTCGAAGAAGAACCACAAATTCTTCGCTTTATGAATATGACCGGCGGTTGAAGCCGCCAATTCTGCAGGAACTCAATATGTCACACGCACCTGAAAAAGCCTTTGTCCCTCTTAATATTGCCGTTCTTACAGTATCCGACACCCGTACACCGGAGACCGATACCTCTGGTGATACGCTGGTTGAGCGCCTGGAAAGCGCCGGCCACAAACTGGTCGACCGCGATATCGTTAAGGACAACATCTACTCACTGCGCGCCCGAGTGTCACAGTGGATTGCCGATGTCGACACCCAGGTCGTTATCCTGACCGGCGGTACCGGTTTCTCGCACCGTGACTCCACGCCTGAAGCCATCTCTCCGCTGCTGGACAAGCATATCGAAGGCTTCGGTGAGCTGTTCCGCCAGATCTCTTATGACGAGATCGGCACCTCCACTATGCAGTCTCGCGCACTGGGCGGTCTGGCCAATGGCACGCTGATCTTCTGCCTGCCGGGCTCCACTGGCGCCTGCCGCACCGGTTGGGACAAGGTTATCAGTGAACAGCTGGACGCGCGTCACCGTCCCTGCAACTACGTGGACACCCTGCGCCGCGCCATGGAATCCCGCAAGGCTGAACAGGGATAATCGCCGTGAGTCATCCTCTTCAAGACCCCTGTTCTCAGCCAGGTCTGATTCCGCTGGATCAGGCACGTGAATACCTGCTGGACCAGGCGAACTGTCTGGTTGAAGCGGAAAACTGTTCACTGTTGGACGCCAATAGCCGTGTTTTAGCAGCTGACCATATCGCCGGCGTAGACGTACCACCATCGGACAACAGCGCCATGGACGGTTACGCCGTGCGTGTTGCGGATACCTCTGCCGAAGCCAGCACTACAATGCCGATCAGCCAGCGTATTCCAGCAGGTACTGCACCCGAGACGCTGCAAGCCAATACCACAGCACGCATTTTTACCGGCGCACCGATTCCACCCGGAGCCGATGCAGTCGTGATGCAGGAACAGGTGCAGGTTAATGGCGAGCAGGTTGAACTGCCTGCCGGTATTCAATCAGGCCAGAACATTCGTGCCCGCGGTCAGGACATCGCCAAAGGGGAAACCCTGCTGTCTGCCGGTGTACGTCTGGACCCTCGTTCCATTGGCGTGCTGGCATCCGTAGGTGCCGAGTCTGTCAGTGTCTACCGCTCACTTCGCGTCGGCGTCATGTCGACCGGAGACGAGCTGGTGGAGCCTGGCACACCATTGCAGCCGGGGCAGATTTATAACTCCAACCGCTTCCTGCTGCTGACGTTGATCCGCCAGCTGGGCATGGAACCGGTGGATCTGGGCACCATCCCTGATGAGCCTGCTGCCACCCATGCTGCCCTGCTCAATGCATCTGAAACGGCTGATGTCATTCTCACCACTGGCGGAGTTTCCGTGGGTGAAGAAGATCATGTGAAAGATGCCATTGATGCGCTGGGCAAACTGGATATGTGGCGCCTTAACCTGAAACCGGGCAAGCCGTTTGCCGCCGGTCAGGTTAAGGACACGCCCTTGTACGGCCTGCCCGGCAATCCCGGTGCGGTGATGGTGACCTTCGCCCTGCTGGTCCGCCCCTGTCTGCTAAAAGCTCAGGGCGCTAGCGACTTTGGCGTTAAAACCCGCAAGGTGCGCGCCGGATTTGACCGCACACGCACCAATAGCCGCGAGGAGTACCTGCGAGTTTCTGTGGGTGAGAATGGTGATGTACTATTGAGCGAAAATCAGAGCTCAGGCGTGCTATCGGCCTTCATGCGCACTGATGGTCTGTTGAGGGTGCCGTCCAACACAGCCATTGCCCAAGGCGACCTTATGGAGTTTATCGACTTCAAGGATGTGTTGTACTGAACAGGTGCCTGTAGCTAATACCGATAGATGAACCCTGAAGAGGTGCAGCCATAACCGCACCTCTTCAGTTTTCTGCAGGCTCCGTTTTTCACTCGGTACCCGTTACTCAAACCCCTCCAACACAATCTTGCCAATTGTGCTCCCCGTCTCCAACTGCTCATGCGCCTGTATCAGGTTGGCCGCATTGATCGCGCCAGCATGCAGACCCAGGGTGCTCCTCAAAACGCCTTGATCGATGAGCTGCGCTACCTGGTTCAGCAAAGCTTGTTGGGCAGCCATATCGTCCGTCTCGTACATGGAGCGGGTAAACATGAACTCCCAATGCAGAGACAGGCTTTTGCTTTTCAAGGCCCGCACATTCAATGCTTCGGGGTCATCAATCAGACCGAACTGCCCTTGGGGCTTAAGGGCCTTCACTATCTCATCCAGATGCGCTTCGGTTTGATTCAGACTGACAACATGATCGACGTCACCCAGCCCCAACGCCTGAATCTGCTCACTCAAGGACTCCTTGTGACTGATAACATGATGCGCTCCCAACTCTTCCAGCCAAGCTTTACTTTCGGGCCGGGACGCGGTCGCGATGACGGTTAAACCTGTCAACTTCCGGGCCAGCTGAACCAGAATGGAGCCCACGCCACCGGCAGCGCCGATCACCAGCAATTTTTCGCCTTCGTGGGCTGATCCTTGCTGAATATTCAATCGGTCAAACAGCATCTCCCATGCCGTAATGGCCGTGAGAGGCAGCGCAGCGGCAGCTGCAAAATCCAGTGACTCCGGTTTACGCCCCACAATACGTTCGTCCACTAACTGATATTCGGCATTGCTGCCCTGACGAGTCAGATCGCCTGCGTACCAGACCTTATCACCGGGCTTGTAATCCGTTACGTTCTCCCCCACCTCCTTAACGATACCCGCTGCATCCCAGCCCAACACTTTCCATGCATTTGCCTCAGGCTCGACATTGGCCCGAATTTTAGTGTCCACCGGATTGACGGCCACGGCCTTTACTTCGATCAGCAAATCACGCCCCTTGGGTTCTGGAATCGGCAGTTCGATATCGCTGAGCAAAGCAGTCTCCCGGGTCGGGAGCGCCTTCTGATATCCAATCGCTTTCATTGTGTGTGTCATCATGTATTCCTGTTTGGTTTAAAACGTTAGATCACTGAGTGTACCGAAAGAGTTGTCTAGCCTTCGCCATGCCGCCGAAGAGTCTGTAAGCGTAGAAAATAACCAGCGGCACCATGGCAAAATGGCTGTGCCGGACCCAACTCGCCAGCGAATAAAAATAAGGCAAATTCGGATCTGAGTTGAATGCAGCGGGACACGCACAGCGGCAAACCGGTTTCTAACCCAGTTGAATGTCTTGAAAACAGGTGGCAGCTTATTTGATCTTTAACATTTGAAAAACCAAGCCTACAATCAAACTCTTTCAAATAAAATTTGAATATGCGTTCACTTCAGGATCTTAAAATATTCATCGAAACCGCACGGCAAGGCAGCCTGTCGGCCGCGGCCAGACAGATGGATTTGTCACCCGCCGCAACCAGTGCCGCCATCAAGCGCCTGGAAGCTGATGTCGGTGTCCCCCTGTTTATCCGTTCCACTCGCCATTTACGACTGACCCTTCAGGGCGAAACCTTTCTGAGTCATTGCCAGCAGGCGTTGCAACTGCTGGATGAGGGCCGTCAAGCGATTCAGAGCGGCCAGCCTCTTATCCAGGATGTGCTGCAACTCTCTATGCCCTCGGATATTGGTCGTAACCTGCTGCTGGGTTGGCTGGACGAGTTTCTCGACCTGCACCCACGCATTGATCTGCGCATTCAGCTCTCGGATCGTTTGGCCAATGTGTACCGCCAGCCGGTCGATATCGCCCTGCGGTACGGTGAGCCACAAGACTCCAGCCTCATTGCCGTTCCCCTACTGCCGGATAACCGCCGCGTCCTTTGTGCCTCACCTGAGTACGTGCAAGCATTTGGCTCTCCCTTGAATCCTTATGAGCTGGTACAACACAACTGCCTCTGCTTCATGCTGGGTGAAGAAGTTCATGGTCGCTGGCGTTTCTGGCAAAACGGACAGGAAGTGTCGGTGAAAGTAAGGGGCAACCGCGTTGCAGATGATGGCGAGGCGGTTAAATGCTGGGCGCTTGCTGGAAAAGGCATTGCTTACAAATCAAGGCTCGATGTTATTAAAGAGTTACGTGATGGACGCCTTTTGTCCTTGTGCTCTGACTGGGAGACCGAGCCCACACCGCTGAATCTGATCTGTGCCGATCGGCGCCAGTTCAGCCCGGCGGTTCAAGCGCTGAGGGAGTTCTTATTATCCCGCCTCAATAAATATCTTTATGCACCTTGAGCTAATGCTCGGAAGGACTCGAGCGCCGGCTCTCAGCCAACACCATGAAACCATAACTGAGCCCCACAGCGAGCACTACAGCGGCTAGCGAGAAAACTTCCGAGGCATCCAGCTTGCCGAAATCCAGCACGATCACTTTTCGCGCCACCGCCATCAAAGCCGTTGCGAGCACCAGTTTCACCGGAATTTCTGCGCTGCTGAGGTATATTCGGATGTTGACGAAGATTTCAATCGCCACAAGTACGGCAAGAAAAGCGGCAAAGGTTTCAAAAATATCGCTGATGTTAAGCAGAAACACAGGTGGCGCAGTCAGGCGCTGGTAAAGCACATACAACACATCCCCTATCCCCAGAAAAATCACGATCACCATCAAAATGGCCAGCAGCTTTACCGCAAAGCGAATCGCATAATGACTGGCCCGAATGATCGGATCAGGCTCGTTCAGTGGCAGTTCAATATGTGAATGTGAGTCTCGCTTCATACACTAACCCTCAGAGGTTAAGCACCAGATAGCCAATCCAACGTCTGAATCTGCTGTTGTATCTTTACCGGCACCTGTAAAGAAAGAGTCTTTCCGACATGCTCAGATTAACTAAAGCACAAATACGGAAAATGTGTGCTGAGCACCTGCCAAAGGTTGAATACAAAAACTACGGAGGTGCCAAAATGTGGTGACATATTCTGTGTACGTGACATACGAATGACAGACCGGTTAAGTCCTTTACTTTTCCTCTCGTCAGCCAGCTTCTTAACAAAAAGGCCCGCATCAGCGGGCCTCGAGCAATCACTTCCGGGCTTAAACCACGCCCTGCTCCAGCATGGCATCGGCCACACGACGGAAGCCGGCAACGTTAGCGCCCAGCACCAGGTTGTAGGGCTGGTCGAACTCTTTCGCCGTCTCACTGCAGCGGGTATAGATATCGGCCATGATCGCCTGCAACTGCTGATCCACCTGCTCAAAGGTCCAACGCTGCATGCTGGCATTCTGGCTCATTTCCAGCTGACTGGTCGCAACACCGCCGGCATTGGCGGCTTTGCCCGGACCGTAGTGGATGCGATTGCCAATAAACAGCTCGACTGCTTCAGGCACTGACGGCATGTTGGCGCCTTCGCTGACACAACGACAGCCATTGTCCAGCAATACACGCGCATCTGCAGCGGTCAGTTCGTTCTGAGTCGCACAGGGGAACGCCGCGTCCGCGGCAAAGCGCCAAACGGCATGGCCGTCCTGCGGATAGTCTTCAACCGGAGTGAATTCTGCCTGCGGGAAGCTGTTCAGGTATTCACGCAAAGACACTCGCTTCTGCTCCTTAAGCGCTTTCAAGGTTTCCAGGTCGATGCCCTGAGCGTGATAGAGCGTACCGCTGGAGTCCGAGCAGGTCACCGGGCGTGCACCCAGTTGATACAGTTTTTCGATGGTATAGATCGCCACGTTACCGGCACCGGAAACCAGACAGGTCTTCCCTTCCAGAGTATCGCCATGTGCCTTGAGCATGTTCTGTGCGAAGTAGACACAGCCATAGCCGGTGGCTTCCTTACGCACCAGAGAACCGCCCCAGAGCAGGCCCTTACCGGTGAAAACACCTTCGTAACGGCCGGTCAGGCGCTTGTATTGGCCAAACATGTAACCGATTTCACGCGCACCTACACCGATATCGCCCGCAGGGACATCAGTGGTCGGGCCGATATGGCGATAGAGTTCATTCATGTAGGACTGGCAGAAACGCATGATCTCCTGATCAGAACGTCCCTTGGGATCAAAGTTGGCTCCACCTTTGCCGCCACCAATGGGCAAGCCGGTCAGCGCATTCTTGAAGATCTGCTCAAACCCAAGAAATTTGATAATGCTTGCGTTAACGGAAGGATGGAAACGCAAGCCACCCTTGTACGGGCCTAGTGTTGAGTTGAACTCAATTCGGTACCCCTTATTGACCCGCACCTTGCCCTGATCATCAACCCAGGGAACACGGAACATGATTTGGCGTTCAGGCTCAACCATGCGTTCAATGATGCAGTTGTCTCTATAGTGGGGGCTTTGTTCCAACAGGGGTTCAAGTGACTCCAGCACCTCTTCGACCGCCTGATAGAATTCAGACTGCGCAGGACTGGAGGCCATCAGGCCCGTGATGGTTTTATGGATATAGGACATCAAGTACCTCAGAAACTGTGGGGACGTTAGCCAGAACACTGGAGTACAGGCGGAAGCTGAGCCGCTGCAGTCAGGTTGGAGCCAGTAATTGGCTAGCGAGAGTTGGTAACTCTGGAGTGCTCTGACGGGATAAAGCGGCGACAATAATAAAGCACTAATTTAGTGCGTACAATCCAGTGACAGATTCGTGACATGCAGCGGGAAAAGGTCCCGAGAGGCAAGCGCTTGATATGCACCCGCTCCTCCCGAGATTGAACACAGAACAAGTATCCGAGCTTAACTC
Organism: Marinobacterium sp.; assembly: GCA_048264005.1. GTDB lineage: Bacteria > Pseudomonadota > Gammaproteobacteria > Pseudomonadales > Balneatricaceae > Marinobacterium. Next base: position 407,791 of record JBLXDP010000001.1, on the reverse strand, counting down.
AGCCCTGCAGCATCCAGACCAAAGAGCTTGTCCAGCTTACCGGGCGCTGTTCTGAATGCCACATTGGCACGGTTCCAGGCATTGATACCCATTACCTGGCAGGTCAGTGCTGCCAGTTCGGAGTCGGTGAAATGCTCTTTCACGTCGTTATACAGGCTGTCTGAAACCCCTTCAGGCGCAATCAACGTCAATGCTTCTGTCCAGGCCAGTGCAGCTCGCTCCCGTGACGAAAACAGGGGTGACTCACGCCAGCCTGCCAAGTGATGCAGGCGCAACTCAGACTCCTCCCTCAGCTTGGCTTGCTTCACATGCATATCGATACAAAAGGTGCAGCCATTCAACTGGGACGCGCGCAGATCCACCAGCAAAGCGGTTTTGGATTCCAGGTGATGGCTGTCCGCTACGGCATGACTGAATGCGATGAGCTTTTCAGTCAATTGTGGTAGCTGTTCCATAAAGCTGAGACGGGAAGATGTGTGTGTCATCTTGTTTTCCTTTAGGCAGGTTTTGATAAACGTCTGCCTAAAAGACGATACAGCTGCTGTGAGTGTGACAGAAAGCGCTATTTTTTAGCCACGCTTACTAAGCGCGGCCTTCTCTAAAATGCTCAAACTATCCTCTAACCGAACTCAAACCAGATGCTGAAGCTTATCGGGATTGCGCTGTATGTAGAGCGCCCCAATCAAATGAGAGTCCGCCTGCGACGGCACTAAAGTGATGCTCTGAATGAGCGCTCCGGTCAAACCATCAAACAGCAAGCAGCCTGGCAGGCCATTGATACGTGCCTGCTTAAGTTGCCAGTGTTCACTTGAGGGCAACCGGGCAAAACCGATAAAGGTTCTGGCAATCTTGCTGCCACCCTTGAGCGGATGAGGAATGGTGGTCACCTTGCCGCCGCCGTCAGCTACCAGTACCGCATCCTCACTTAGCAGATGCGCCAGTGCTTCAGCATCCCGCTCCTGCACCGCCTGACTGAAGGCAGTGAACAAACGGTCATGCTCATCGGCCGCGACTTCGGTACGCACATACTCAGCTCTCACATTGGTACGTGCACGGCTTGCCAGCTTGCGGCACGCCGCAGGCGTACGCTCCAGCCTCAGCGCAATTTCTTCAAACTCCAACTCGAAGACGTCGTGCAGGAGAAAACTGGCGCGTTCCAGGGGTGACAAGCGTTCCAGTGCCAACATGAACGCAATGGAAACATCCTGCGCAAACTCGGCTTCACGCTCAGGCCCCAGGCACCCGATGAGTTCCTCATCAAGTAGTGGCTCAGGCAACCAGGCTCCGACATAGTGTTCGCGCTTGACCACTGCAGACTTCAAGCGATCCAGACACAGGTTGGTCGCCAGGCGAGACAGGTAGGCCCCCGGGTTTTGGATGGCGGCTTCATCCACGTCCGCCCAGCGCAACCAGACATCCTGCACTACATCTTCAGCCTCGGATCGAGAGCCGAGCATGCGGTATGCCAGGGCACGTAATGGCCTGGCATGGAGTCGGTCATATTCGTGTGCGCGATCATTCAGTGTCGTCATTGATACTGCTCTCAAAAGTAAAACGTCCTTCTCCTGACGACACAGCCTCTCGCGATGTGACATGGAACGTCCGGCCAATAGGGTCTAGATTTCTGTAACGGCTCGGCCTATGAACTGCACTGGCCCGGTGGGCAGGCCGGTGGGTGAGCCGCCACTTTGCTCTATGGTCAACTCAAACAACTGATTCGGCGTAATGGCAGACATCGCTTCAAGTTGCTTTTCCAGACTGCGATCTGGATCCACCAGGCCTAAAGAGACCGGTTTTTCCCAACCTTCGGCCTTGGTCCAGAACTCCAATACCTTGCCTTCAGGCACCTGGGTCGCCACCAAAGGTTTGAGTTCGATATGCTTGCCATCGTAGCTGGTCAGCATCCAGCCCGGCTGGGTTTGACCGGGGGCTGTCAGCACCACGATATGGGTAGGTCCTGGCTCACGCAGGAGAAAAAGCCCAACCGAAAGCACCAGCAGAGCGGCCGTGGCCATTCGCCAGAGACCGGTGCCTTGCCAGAAAGCAGGTTGAGGTGGTTTACGCAGCTTCAATTCATCGATGCTGCGTTCAATACGCATTTTCACGAAAGGTGACGGCTCAGCAGACAGCACAAGCTGGTTAAGCAACTCCAACCGCTCCTCCCAATAGGCAACGATTTTGCGCGCTTCAGCATCATCTACCAGACGCTGCTCAAATTGCTCACGCTCATCCGCGTCCAGCGCCCCCATCACATAGTAGGCGGCCGAGAGGCTGAGTTGCTCCTCCTTGCTCAGGCTACTATCCGTCATGACATGCACTCTCTCAGTTTGAGCAGACTTCGCTGTACCCAGGCCTTCACAGTGCCCAAGGGTTTATTCAGGTGATTGGCCAGTTCCGAATGGGTCAACCCATGCACATAGGCTTTCACCACGGCAGCGCGCTGCTCGGTATCAAGTTGCTTGAGGCAATCCAGCAGAGTGTGGCTTTCTCGAGTGGAGCGCTGCTCAGGTTCGTCCCACAACCGGTCGAGCACCGCGTCCAGTTCAGGGAGCTCTTGATCAGTGGACAGACTGGTTTCACGAAAAGCGTAACGTTGGGTGTTTAACGCCAGATTCCGGGCCATACGACTTAGCCAGGCCTGCCCGTTACCGCCCTCAGCATCGAATTTGCTCGCCTGAGTCCACACACGAACGAACAGGTCATGCAGCACATCTTCAGCGAGTGCCTGGTTTCGCACGATCGCCATCACCAGACCCAGCAGTCGAGATGACTCCAGATGATACAGCCGAGACAACGCCGCACGCTGTCCCTGCGCACACTGCTCAATAAGCTGATTGATGTTTTCGTCCGTCACGGCTGCCCATGGAGTCCTTGAAGATGAGCTTCATACTAGAGCACCTGCCAGAAACCGCCAAGGCAAAGGTCTTGGCGGTTTCATAGCCGTATTACTGTGCTTTCCAGAACACATACTCACCGGTATAGGCCACCAGGCGCTTGGTACCCACAGCTCCCGCATCACAGCCGGATTCAGGCGCAGCGCCACCATGCAAGTTGATGCGCTGGATATAGGTCACACCTTTCAGCGCACCGTCTCGTTCAGAGGCATTTGCCTGCACCAACTGGAACGGAATATTGCCATCCCCTGCCGGAGCTGTAGCCAGCTGCTTGCCGGTGATTTTGCTACCATCGGTCGCTTCCCAGGTTGCAGGCGGACCATAGTAGGACACGGCAGGCTTGCCCATCTGATCAGACAGGACAGCGGCAGGTCCGGCAAACTTCCAGGCAGGACCTTTGTCACCCTCGGCACACATCCAGGCAACCGTTCCCACAGCCTTGGTTGTCATCGCCGCCTCATGTCCGGCCGGGACCTTAATATCATCCGGAATTGCCATGCTATGACCGCCCGCAACAGCAGACCCACTGGCAACAGACACAAACAAGGCGGCAGTGAAAATAGACTTGGTGTTGATGCTCATCGTTATTCCCTCTCAGTGATCAAACGTGAACAGAGTTCAGCCTCTGTAACAGGTAAACACCTGAGCAAAGAGATTGGATGCAAAGAAATGTGATTTTTTTGCAAATACTTTGATGAGCCGACTTTTTGCAGCCTGTCTCAACATTGATAGAGCCGCTACGAGCAAGCACGAACCGCGTATACTGGGCCATCAATGCAGACCCAACAGCTCAAGGTGCAGTCGATAATGGCCCCGCAACAACCCGATAACTGGATAGCCACCGCAACCACAGAACAGGATTTGGTTTTAAACAATCTGCAGGCGTGCCGGGAGCAGCTATGGATCAACCCCAAGCGCACTCGCTTTGAAGCTGTCAAAGCAGAACTGCCCCTCAGCTATGCCGATATTGAAGAAGCCGCTGCGCGACTGGAGCGCTTTGCGCCCTACTTCGCGCAGGTGTTCCCGGAAACGGCTGCTCGTGGCGGTATCATCGAGTCGGACCTGATTCGACTGGATGCAGGTGCTCAAGCAGTAGCCGAACTATTTGGCGCTCACGCAACCGATAACTTGTTGGTGAAATGCGATAGCCATCTGCCTATTTCCGGCTCCATTAAAGCCCGTGGTGGCATCTATGAAGTACTGCATTTCGCCGAGCAACTGGCCCAACAGCAAGGCCTGCTTCAGGAGGGTATGGACTACACCTGTTTTGATACCCAGGCGTTCGAGGCACTTTTTGCTCAACACGGAATCGTTGTCGGCTCCACCGGCAATCTGGGTCTGAGCATCGGTATCATCAGCGCCAAACTTGGGTTCAACGTCACCGTGCATATGTCGGCTGATGCCCGTGAGTGGAAGAAAGCGCTGCTGAGGTCCAAAGGCGTGAACGTGGTCGAGCATACTTCAGACTACAGTGTCGCCGTTGCCGAAGGCCGTGAACAGGCATTGGCGACACCCGGCTGTCATTTCGTCGACGATGAGGACTCCACGACCCTGTTTCTGGGTTACAGCGTGGCAGCCCTGCGACTGAAACAACAGCTGGCTGAACAGCAGATTCGTGTCGACGATGACCACCCCTTGATCGTGTACCTGCCTTGTGGCGTGGGTGGCGGTCCCGGCGGCGTAGCCTTTGGCCTCAAGCATGTGTTTGGTGACGCCGTTCATTGCTTCTTTGCCGAGCCAACTCACTCGCCCTGCATGCTGCTGGGCATGCATTCAGGCTTGCACAACGGCATCAGCGTGCAGGATATCGGTCTCGATAACCTGACCTGTGCCGACGGCCTGGCGGTTGGCCGTCCATCGGCGTTTGTTGGCGCGGTGATGGACCCGCTGCTGGATGGCATCTACACCGTCAGTGATGATCGCCTGCATGCACTGGTCACGTTAATGACCGATAGCGAACAGCTCTCTATCGAGCCTTCGGCTGCCGCAGGCCTGCCCGGTTTTGCCTGGCTGCAGCAAACGGATCAGCACCAGCTTGAGCAAATCGGGTTAGCGGGCAAACTTGAGAACGCAACCCACCTGGCCTGGGCTACCGGCGGGAACATGGTGCCTGTCGAGGAGCGCGCCAAGTACTACGCACTCGGACAACAGGCCATGCAAATTCTGCTAAACCGTTAACGTTCACCTGACAAGGCGAGCGTCAGAAGCTCGCCTACTTCACTCTGTCAGCCGCAATGGCAGCAACAATCTCATCAATCAGTTGCTGATGTATCTCGGCACGAGAGCGCCCACCCGGCTCTTCACACAGCTCGCCTTCACCCTCAGCCTGAAGCACTTCCTGCCCCACTGGCGTGCATTCACTGAAGGCACTGTAAGCAGTTGCTGATTCAATGGCGAGCGTTGAGTAACCAGGTAGATGGCCAAGCTGTTCAGCAGGAAACAGAGGTGACGAACGGTTGCTGCCAAGGTCGATCAACTTTACGGGTACGTTCACCCCTTCCAACGAACGCGGCTCAAGCACCGCAGTCAGTTCCGGGTTCACAACGACCAAATTGGAAATACGCGCATCGGCTACCTCCCGATTAAACACGCTATCCGGCAAGGTTGTCAGATCGATCCCCGCACGTTGCAGCCAGCGGCAATCAATGTTCACCCCTACTGTGCTACAGGATTGCCGATACCCCTCGGGGTCGAGCCTGGCCCCTGCCAGCGCCAGCATGGAGGTTCCTCCCAGAAAGAAACCAACGCCACTCACATCATCTGTATCGACGCTGCCTTTGAGCGAATCGATGTTTTCCAGAGCCGTTAATGCCAACGACAGGTCGGCGGGCCTCAAAAAGAGTTCATTCACCGCATGATCAGGCTGAAGTTCTCGGCCACTGGGCGGCTTGGGCACCACAACAATAAAACCCCGTTGAGCCAATGCCGAGGCAACCCAGGCGGTATGAATAAACGCCGAGCGCATGCCTCCGTGGGCCAGCAGTACAACCGGAAACTCACCCGGAGCAATCTCGGCTTCCCGATTGATCTCAACCGGGGTAAAAAGTTTGCCACTGTCAAAGCGCTCACTGCTTTTGCTATCCAGACTCGGGTACCAATAGTGCATCTGTACCTGAGCATTTCTCGCTTCGCTGGGGAGGGTCTGGACAATAAGTGCAGCCTTATAGGCGTCTGCGGACCGAACATCAGCCGATACAACCAAACTTGCCGTGCAGCCAGCCGTTAACAAGGCGCCCGCCATTACCTGCTTAAACTTTTTCATCCCTGACCTCATTCCTGCAAATGTTTGCCCGACTCTATCCGCTTCACATCACTGATAAAAGTATTTCAAAGTCACGACGAGCACAGGTGTACATTTGAAAACCAGCTCTAGGGCCAAAGAAGTGAATGATGCTAGAATGATTAAGCACATACTGTCGCAGTAAAGAAACAATAAAAACAAATGGCAACCTGATTGAAGCATTGTCTATGCTTACAAGATTCAAAAGCCATGAAGATCAATCTGTTAGATTCAATGCGCGAGGCTTCAATCGGTGCTGTTTCCTTTGCTTTTCCTGCTACTTCTGTTTGTAAGCGTTGAGGCCCACTCTCAGGAGCCTACCCCCCTCGCTTTTACTCCCGAAGAACAAGCCTGGCTGGACCAAAAGCCCAAAATGGTTTTCAGCGAAGTGAATTGGAAGCCCCTGTCAGATGTGGACAGCTTCCCTGAATACCACGGCATCATTGCCGACTACCTGGAGGTCATCAATCAGCGCACCGGCATTCAATTCGTATTCGAAAAAAGCGATACCTGGATCGAGGTGTTGAAAAAGTTTGCCGATGACGAAATTGATTTGATCCCTGCCATGTCCATCTCGGACATGATCGGAGCCGAAGTCGCGCTGACCGAACCTTATGTCACCTTTCCGTTGGTCATCGTCTCCCGCAATGACACCGATCTCGTTGCCATTGCCAGTGCATTGAACGGCAAAACGGTCGGCGTCGGTGAAGGCTATACCAGCTACTTCTATCTGAAGCACAACTACCCGGACATTATTCTCGAACAAACCCGCGATGTTCCTGAAGGCCTGAAAATGCTGGAAAACGGCGATATTGATGCCTTTGTAGGCCACATTGCCGTCGTTGTGCATGCCATCAATGATAAAAATCTGGATCTGAGAATCTCGGGCTTTGCAGATTACAAATTCGAGCACCGCATTGGTATCCACCCTGACAATACGCTGGCACTGTCCATCATTGATAAAGTCATTCTGTCCATGACGCCAGAAGACCATTCAAAGATACTCAACCGATGGTTCAACCTGGAAGTATCCAAATTTGACTACTCCCTCCTCTGGTATGGCCTTGGCCTCATACTGCTGATTTCAGGCTTCTACCTGTATCGCTATAGACTGATTTCACAGGTTAATGCGCAACTGGTCCGAATCGCGTCGACCGACGATTTAACCGGGCTGGCCAACCGAAAACGCATCAATGAATACATCGAAGAGTGCGAGTACCGTTCAGAACGCGCGAAGGAACGTTATCAGTACAGTCTCATTCTGATCGATATCGACAACTTCAAGATGGTGAATGACAAGCATGGCCATGATGTCGGCGACCAGGTTTTGATCCGCTTTTCACGCATCCTGCAAAACTTCACGCGGAAGAGTGACCTCGTTGCCCGCTGGGGTGGTGAAGAGTTCCTGATTGTCTGTGACAACACGGGCTTGAAAGAGGCAATCGGTATTGCCGAAAAGCTTCGCAAGCTCACCTGTGACGAGCAATTTCCCACGGTGTCGAATATGACCGCCTCCTTCGGCGTCATCGAGCATCTTCCAGGTGAGGGCCGCGGCACCGCCTTCTCCCGGCTAGACCAGAAACTCTATGAGGCCAAACATTCAGGCAAAAACTGTGTGGCTTCCTGAGCAAATGCCTGACTCAATGACGACCCAAGCCGCCTGACGCGACTTGGGCCATTGTGATTGGGCAATCAACAGGTTTAGAGCACAACAGAAACACTCTCGGTGTAGGGTGTAGTTGGTCGGCCAATCAAACGACTCAGCGTCCTGCTCTCATCCGCCAACCAGCCGTTCGCCGCCTGCACTTCAGAGTCGGCCAATGCTTGAGCAAACACCTGAGGCAAGCCCACATCCACCAGCAGCTGTGCAAAAGCTTCGCCCCCGATATCGTTGTACGGAATCGCTTTGCCGGACTGTTTCGAGACTTCCGCAGCAAACTCCGCCAGTGTGAAACCTTCATCCCCTGCCAATTCGTAGACCTTGCCAGCCTGATTTTCAGTGGTCAGAACAACCGCCGCAGCCTCTGCATAATCCTTACGTGCTGCAGTATGGAAACGGCCATCCTGAGCGGCACCATTCACTGAGCCAAAGTGCAGCGTACCTTCAATGCTCTGAGTGTAGTTTTCGGTGTACCAGCCGTTGCGAAGGATAACCGCAGGCACGCCTGATTCCTTGATCAACGCCTCGGTCACCTTATGCTCAACCGCCATCAGCATGGGTGACGAATCCGCTTTAAGAATGCTGGTGTACGCCAACAGACCAACGCCAGCAGTTTTGGCCGCATCAATCACAGCCTGATGCTGAGGAACTCGGCTGCCGACCTGATTTCCTGAAATCAGCAGCAACTTGTCGACGCCCTGAAGTGCCGGCACCAGCGTTTCAGGGCGGTCGTAATCCGCTTCGCGCACCTCGATACCCAAGTTTTTAAGTTCTTGAGCACTATCCGGGTTGCGCACCAGCGCCACCAGATTAGCCACATCGATTTTCTTCAGCAGGCTTTCGATAACCAGTTGGCCCAGCTGACCCGTTGCACCTGTAATCGCGATCATAATGACTCTCCTCGGTTCTGAATGAACATCGTGTATGTGGAATTCGCAGTCAGTATGCGCGACACTGGGCGTCACCATAAGGCGACCAATACCGAATACGGAGTTCGGATTTTGAGTACAATCGATTTCGCTCATCTGCGCCTGCTGGCCATCTACGCAACGGTAGTGGAATGTGGCAGCTTCGCGGCGGCGGCCCGAAAGTTGAACAGCAGCCGCTCGCGCATCAGTGAACAGATTGCCCAACTGGAAGCGGATCTGGATGTACGCCTGTTGCAGCGATCGACCCGGCAACTGACCATCACGACTGAAGGGCAACAGGTGTTCGAGCAAGCCCGGCAGTTGTCGGAAATTCTGCAAGGCGTCGAAGCGATCACCACCCCATCAATTCCCAGCGGCCGTGTCGCCATCACCATGAACCACGATATCGGCCACAAGTATGTGTTACCGGTTCTGGAAGACTTTCAACGTCACTTTCCCCAGATACAGCTTGATTTGATTCTGGATGATGCCCGCCGAGATCTGATCGCCGAGCAGATCGATTTGGCGATCCGTATTGGCATCCCCCGCGACGAATCACTGATTGCCCGCATGATGCACGAGGAACGTTTTGCCCTCTTTGCCAGCCCTGAACTCCTGCAAAAACACGGTACGCCTGAAACACTGGAAGAAGTGGAACAACTGCCCTGGGTCATGCTTAACCAGCCTGCCAACCCGCAACTCAAGTACGAGGGCAAACTCACCGAGATCAAGCCAAAGCAGTTTTACCGCTGCAACTCGCCGTTGATGGTCCAGCAAATGGTGATTCAGGGGCTGGGAGCAGGCATCATGCTGCCGACGACTGTGAGCAAAGAGCTGAGCAGCGGACGACTGGTCCAGATCATGCCCACACTCAGCAGTGAAGCATTGGTCTTCGCACTGGTGTACCCCAGCCGTCGTCAGCTGCCATTAAGAACGCGAACGGTGATCGACTATCTGCTCAAGGCCGATATTTTTGGCAGGTAGTGGCTAAACCCTTCCCAGCCCCTGCATCCAGAAATCACTCAGCTGTCGGGGCGAAAGTACAGGAGCGGGTGCCTCAGGTTGTGAATCAGGCGCAAAAACTTGCTGCGCCAGATGCCTTCCCACATTTTGTGCGGCCGTGACTTTGGCAATGCGCCGCTGATAAAAATCAGCTAATACCTCGTCCAGATCAGGCTTTTCATCCAGCAAACAGACAAGATGCCAGGCATCTTCCAACGCCTGACAAGCCCCCTGCCCGGACGTTGGTAAAGGCGCGTGTGCTGCATCACCCAATACCAGCAGATTACCCTTGTGCCAGTAAGGCAAAGGGTCCAGATCATGTACGAAAATACGGTTCAGCGATGACGCCTCCCGGGCCTTAAGCACGCTTTGTACCGGCTCACACCACCGGCCAAAGCGTTGATCCATTTCGTAGTACCAACCTGTCAAGGAACGATCCTTATCCAGCTCAGCTCGCCAGGCAGCGGCCCAGTAACATATACTCGCTTTCACCGGCACGATGCCAAACCGCCCTTGCGCACCACGGATATCATGAATGGCATTAGCGAGCCGTTGCTCGCCCAACTCACTGATCCCGATAATATTGATAAAGCCCTGATAGCGAGGGCTAACCGAGTCAGAGAATAGTGCCTGTCGAACCACCGAGTTCATGCGGCCATCAGCCCCGACAACCAGATCAAAGCCCTGGCGCAACACATCAATCTTTTCCCGCGTCATCGGGCAGCCAAAGTAAATCTTGCCTCCCAGTTCGTGCAGACGTCGGGACAGCACCCGCATCAGGTCGCGACGCAAGACCGTCGTGCTGGTAAAGCCACTCAAGGTATTAACCCTCTGGATGTCGAACTCGGCCTGTAACACACCCCGCTGGTCAAACTGACGCATGAAGTCAGGTGTACCACCTAGACTCTCGATCTCGGCTGCCAATCCCATTTGATCCAACACATACATAGCGTTCGACCAGAGGGTCACGCCAGCGCCCATAGTTTCGATACTGCGCTTGCGCTCATACACACTCACCTGAAATCCATGCTTGATGGCGAGGATCGCCAACGACAGCCCGGCAATGCCTGCCCCAACAATCGCAATTCGTTTGCTCATCATCCCTTCCTGATCAGTTAATTCAGCTGGGATTGTCACAAGGCCAATATTCAGGATAAACACGCTATTATTGGCTTATTAATCCCGAATAATGGGTGAATAAATGATTGAAAATGTCGAGCTTCAGTGGCTGCTGAGCTTTCAGGCCGTGTATGAGCAGCTTAGTTTCAAACGTGCGGCCGAACAGTTGCAGCTGCCTACCTCCAATGTCAGCCGACACGTCGCCTTGCTGGAGCAGCAGCTAAACCTACGGCTGCTTGAACGAACGACACGCAAGATGGTTGCAACCTCGGCAGGGAAGCAGCTCTATCATTCGATCAGGCCGCTGACACAAGCGATGGACGATGCACTGGAAGAGGTATCCCTGCATGGTGAAGCGCTATCCGGTCATTTCAAACTGATAATGCCGGACCTCCCATTCATGGCGGATATCCTGGCGGACTTCTGCCTGCAGCACCCTCAGATACAACTAAGCTGCGATACCCAGCTCAATCCGATTGAAGGTCTGTTGGATGGATTCGATCTGGTATTACGCTTTGGCCGCGGCCCCCTTGAAGACTCCGGCTGGGTTGCCAAAGAGCTGGTGCGCTGGCCAAGCTGTGTCGTTGCCTCTCCTCAATTGATTAAACAGCACGGGCATCCACACTCTTTGGAAGAACTGAGCAAGTCGCCCTGCATAACCAGCCTTTCCGTGCTGCAAGGCATGCCTTGGCGCTTCAAAGAAGGTCAGACACTTCAGGTTCGCTCAGCCTATAAAGTTAACAGTGGTCAGATGGCCAAGGCAGCCGTATTGAAAGGACTCGGGTTTGCCGTTCTTCCCAAACATGCCTGCCAAGCAGAATTGGAATCCGGCACTTTGGTAGAAATTGAGCTTCACGAAACACCAGAGGACCTGGTGCTGTATGCATATTACTCGGGCCGAAAATACCCGCTGGAAAAAGTAAAAGTGTTTTTGCAGCACCTGCAGCGCGCGCTATCTGACCTGGGTCTGGCAGGAGCGAGTAACTATTCAAAAACTTCGTAATGACGCTCAACATTCACGGTCAACCGCCCCCAGTCAGAGGACTGAACCCGTGCCTGATGCTGCAAAAACGCATCCTTGTTTTTGAACACTTCATACACATCAAACCGGCAGGGATTCTCCTGACTCTGCGTCACATCGAACTGGATACAGCCAAGTTCCTCCCGCGTGAGCTCTGTATGACGTCCCAGCGCGTGCTTCACAACGGTGAGCTCATGTGTGGGAACCAGGATAAAGCCTTTAAGAACGACCTTGGACATCGCAACACTCCTTGTTTTTATTTCCACCCCCTCAGCTTTGCCATCAACCGGGGCGCAAACGCGGTAATAACCAGCACCACAGGCCAGAGATTACCATCGGTAAAGGTATAAGCCGCAAGCATCTCCACCAGCGACTTTCCCTGCAGGGCAGCAAAGGAAAACTCGAAACCCAGCGTCAAGAACAGCCAGAACACCCCCAGCGACCATTGCTGCTTGTGTTTGCGGACCGCCAGCCAAGGCAAAGCCAGATAAGTGACAATCAGTATCAACGCACAGAGCACAAGACCACTGACGAGCATCCCGGCAGGCAAACCTAACGCAGGCAGAAACACCGACTCACGCAGTACACCATTGGTGACAGCCAGCAGCAGTATCAGAAGCCAAACGGCCAAGGCTTTAGTCATTAACACCAACGCCCCCTTGGTTTTGAACTAAATTCGGTCACCAGCGGATTTCAATTGGCGTCCCCGGTTCAACCAACTCCATGAACTCATCCATTTCTTCATTGGTAATGGCAATACAGCCATCCGTCCAATCAAAGTTTTGCATGATTGACGACAACCATCCAATGCCATTTCTCTGGCCATGCACCATGATCATTCCACCGGGGCTAACACCTCTTTTTTCAGCCTGGGTTCGGTCATCTTCATTGGGGTAGCTAACGTGCATGGATCGATAGTAAGAGGATTGTTCGTTCTTGTAGTCCAGAACATAAGCACCTTCAGGTGTCTTTTGGTCACCTTCCTGAGTCTTATGCCCTTGAGGCGCACCACCCAAGGAAACATCAAAGTACGCAATCACACGACCTTGCTTATATAACGTCATTTTCCGATCAGATTTATCAACCAGCACTCTATCAGCAGACGCAAAAGCCGGTGATACAGAGAGGCTGACCAACGCCAGCAGTATTCGCGTATAGCGACCTAAACACCTTCCGTACAACACTGACAGCCCCTCTTATTCACCAAATTAATTGCACGCAAAACGCCCACTACAAAAGATATCAAGCAGCACAACAGAAACGACTATAGCCATAGGCCCTATAGCAGAAGTCATTGTATATTTAACTAACTGTTCCACAGGTTCTTCACTTCGTTTTTTGAAAAACAAACCAGTGCCATGCATGATCGTAAGTGGATATAAGAAAAGCGACCCGAGCAACACAAAGTTTAATGGGTTGTCTTCAGAGCCTGGCGCATCAAACATGAACAAACTACTTAACAACGCAAAGGGCCAGGCAAAAGCAAGAGCGCAAAGTCCAAGATTTACTAATAAGAGGATAAATTTCACAGGAGATCACCTATTTTATTGCTTATTTATTTAAAAATCAGCCACCAAATAAATAGGCGAATACCAAAACCAAAAGGAAACCACCAGCAATTCCACGGAAAATCCAGGTAGCTACTTTATCACCGATGGAAATCTTACTTTCTTGTCCTAATTGAACTGTTTCACCAGAAACCTTCAGATTTTTATCACTCTGTTTACGAATAATAAAAATGATAGCAACAATCAATAAAACACCTGGCATTAAAGTGCTTGCAACGCTCTCACCAGCTGCGGCCCCACTAAAGAATTGATCGACGCCATTAGCTGGTTGGCTTGAGCCAATTGAATCGTTTCCTAATGACAAAATAAATAATATTACGTTCAGCGCTGCCACAAAAAAAGCACTAACGATTAGTGGCCCCGGTTTTTTAAGAGATGTAAATTTTATCAGACACCAGCCAATCAAAACACCTATAAGTAAAGCAAATATATTCAGCATAATGATTAGAACATTGCTTAGACCTGCAGTTTCATTCATTTTCAAATCCATTTATTTAAAATACAATATTTTTACTGATTAAACCCTTTAATCAGCTGCTTGAATTCTCTACCATCTTTACAACCATGACTGAATCAGGAAATTTATAAATAAAAAACCAAAATCATCCCAGTTTAGGTTGAATTATTTCAAAGCAGTGAGCCCTGATGGGAAGCCGGAATAGTGTAAATAAAAGATATTCCACAGTGGATATAAGCAAGAAAGGGGCTGGCGGCGAGTGTCTGGAGTCATTGACATATTCCCTGTCATGTTGATGCCAGCATCCTGCCGGCAGGAAAATAAGAATGCCTAAATGAGCTCAGATTGGCAATACTTCACCCACCAGCTACGACAAAAGTATTAGGCCATTTGCTTTGAGAAAACAGAAAGATCTGTCCGTTAAAATGAAAAATTCAGTCAAATTGACCACAATTAATACAAATGAGCGCAATGGTATTTTGAGACTAAACTTTTACAATTTCTTATGTTCTGCTTATTTATTTTCGTGTACCTCCTGTTTTTATACTTCAGCCATATAGATTTTGAGCATATCCATGGTCGCACTTCCCACACAGAATCTAGCCCTTAGTATACGATAGTTCTAACTCAGCACGTTCACTTAATAAAAATCCATCAATATATAGAAACTGTTTAATCGTAGTTTTTTCACAACCTTTTTTTATGGCAACCTCCATGAGACCTGCTGAGCCTAATCGGGTACAGCAAGCTCTTTGGGGATAAATTTCCTCGGACTTCACGGCCGAAGACGATAATAATTCACAAAATCAAATCCCATTAATTTGACCTAGGGTAGCTATGCTTAAGCAAACTAAATTAAAGCAATGATGAGCTTTTAATTTTACATAAGGCCTTAAGAGTTTGCCTTTAGCCGCACATAGTGGATTAAGCCTAAAATGCATACAGCCACTAAAAAAGAACCTGCCGAAATCCCCCCTAGTACTTCGAGCCGTTCTAGCAAAGTGAACCATGTGTAATCAGATATTATAAAAATAAAGAAACCTAAAAAACTGAAAGACAGAACAACACCTATTAGAGCAAGCGCTCTGAGTCGATTCACACCCCAAAACGCCCAGAACAGGAGAAATACAGCGACCACCCCGTAAAAAGGCAACATCAAATATGCAAATTCAGGCTTAAAGAACCTCAGCGCTCCCATAATAAGCACATAGCCTAGCGGGATAAGAAGCGCGACCAATGTCAATAGTTGCTTAATCATTTTGTACTTACCTTATACTCTTTTAGAACACTAAATCTAGTCACTAAAGGAGCATAACCATATTGATGTTGTAACTGCCACCACGCCGTTATACCCAATCGGGAACTAAGTTCAAAAACCCCAATAGGTTTGCAATCCTCAACACAACCCTACTCCCATAGATATTGAGAACCGCCCACTACTCGGAATCACTACACACGTCCATAAAGTTTTAGCCCCCCCTGCCGACAACACCATCCATTGCAGTCGCTCTTTACGGATAAAGGATTACGACATGGACATCACCTCTACCAACTATCTCCCTCAACCTCAGACGACATCCAGCCGTTCGCCTGAATCGAGCAAAACCAATCCGGCGACTGTTGTCACCTCAAATACTTCCGTAACGATCTCCGAGGGTTCACGTACAACCAGTGCAGCTGAAGAAACGGCAATCAATGAGTCGATCAAGATCTACAAAGGTTCTTTCAGATCTGGGGCTGTTCTGGACCCGGAGAAAAGTGCGCGTATAGATGCCATCCTCAGTCGACTGTCCGAGAACGAGCAGGCAGCATTGATAGACAACACGACGATGCTGCTTGATGACAAATTCATACAACTGGCTGAAGAACTGAACGACGATGAACTCAGGCAATTTGTCGCTATCGGCTCAGCGCTGCAAACGATCCCCCTGGTTGAAAGCCCCAATAATGGCCTTGCCTATTCAGGTACCAAAGAGGTCTCAAGACTGGTTGAGAATCTGTCGCAACTTGATTCTGAAACCCGAGCACGGGTGCTGGACAAGGCAGAAAGCTACGCCGAGAAAGTCGTAAAAAGACCGCCATCCCCACTGACCTATGACGCCCAGAGTATAGGGAATTACCTCAGTGACGGCGCCACAGCCAACGACCTCTTTAACCTGAATAACGCGATTGCCAACAGTGATGATGTCAACGCTATGCTGGATCAGCTGGAGCAGTTTGACGAGCACCAGCAAACACAGCTAATGGGCTTGCTAAGAAGAGACAATATCCTCGGCACCCAGATGATGGACCAACTGGAGGGACGTGACCCTACAGCCCAAAGCGCCATTCTGGACTTCATGTCCGAGCTGGATACGAGCCGTAAATTCCACATGAAGTATGACCCCACCGGCTCCACCCGCTCCGTACTCGACTTTGACAATAACGGGCGAGAGGTTGTGGTCGGGATGATGGAAGATACGGTCTCACTCTTGGAGAACTATCACTTCGATGATGGCCAGCTCGAACAGATGGGTAACCAGTTACAGAACCTGGATCGCAGTGACCAGCGAGCCTACCTGGCAATCACCAAAACCGGTTTCGAAACCCTGCTGGGCGATGTGACAAGCCAAGGCAAGCAGATCGACCTGAGCCAGCATGAAGAGGCTTTCGAAACGATAGACGACCTGCGTAATAACGCTCAAGCACGCGACCTGGTGTTCCGGTCACGCATGGGTGAAGAGAGCATCGTAGACGGCACCCGCTACTACGAGCAGAAATCACTGGGCGAAGCCAATCATGATGTCGAAGCGATGGTCCGCTTTCTGGCAACCGATGCCTGGCTGAACAACCGAATTGAAGATAGCTCTGCTCATCAAGTACAAACCGAGCGTCTGACCAGTCTGCTGATCGATATGGGCGCCGAGCAACGCGATCAACTGGTGCAAGACCTCAACCGCCTGGGCCAGGACGTGCACCCTATGACCGAGCTATCGGACGCGGTCCTGAAAGAAACCTACGACGCCTTTTTTGACCGCACAACTACCATCGCCAATGTGGATGACCTGAGCGCACTTGCCGAGGCCGAAGAAAAAACTCAGCCCGAGTTACGTGATGCATTCTGGCAAGCCACCGAACTTGCCGGCGAACGTGTTGATGACGTATTAAAGATTCTGGATGAAAACGGCCCAGACATTCGTGAGCAGCTGATACTGACGCTCGCAGATCAGGCAGCACTGACGGAATCCGGCCAGAAAACTCGTGATGAAGTGGATCAGGAACTGAGAAAATTGATCAGCTACTTCAAGGAGGACTACAGCAGCGATGACAAGCTCAGGTATCTGGACCGGGCCTTCGCAACACATTAATCACAACAGACTTAGTTACTCTGCGGTTGCAGCTCCTGAGTACATAAAACGTCGATCTGGGCACCGATACTATCGTTAAACGCCTGGGTCGCGGCCGTCACGGTTATCGCCACTACCACGCCCGTGAACATGATGCCGACCATCGCGATAATAATCGTGAGCACCTTCGACATCTTGCGAACCGGGCGAATATCCCCATAGCCAACCGTAAACGCCGTGATGAACGACCAGTAGAAAGCGTTAAACGCAGACCAGCCTTCGATACGCCCCACAACCTGCCCCAGCGTCACCACGATCAGGCTGAAAAAGCCCAGAAATGGCAACAGCATCAGGATAGCCTGACCGAATAAATCCAAGAAGTTGAGCGTAAATTCCATGTTCATTCCTTGAGTGCAAAATGCTTACGCAAACGGGCTAGCTGCTTGGCGCATGCAACATAAGCAAGGTTAATGATTGAACGCTTTATTTCAAGACAATCGATTAGAATTTGTCGCCAAATATGACCATTAAATCGCTAATCTAAGAAGTGTCGCAAAAAATGATCTTCAATCTATAACAAAGCATAATGTACTATTATCGATTAAGAAAACGATTCAAGATAATAAAGTCATATTTTTATCACGGATGATAATAATGGAAAACATTGTATATAAGCGCTATGAAGATTTCCTAGACGGAGGAGACGCCGTTGATTTATTAATAAAGATCATGGAGCTCCAAAAATATAGAGTCTTAATTAAAAATTATGATAACTCTTTATCTTTATTGGCAGGAATTATAACTTTCAGACATCTTGACAGATCTAATCAAATAAAGATCAATAAAGAAATTATCAACCTTATACACACGCCAGATTACTGCAAACTTGGCCAAAAGCTGAGGGACATAATCACACTTTCAGCGGTACAACCATACTGGTTTACGTGGTCTTTGAGCGATCAAGAACTAAGGGACTATTATGAACTGAATAATGACTTTCAGAATGCGCTTTCATATATTGGCTTTGAGCTTCCAGCCTTAACTTTAGCTGGGGTTGCAGGGCTACTGGTAAACATAAGAAGAAAAAAAGTATCAAAAGCGACTCAAGAGGCACTTCAAGAGAGCTCCGGTTATCAATTAGGGAAGGATTTGTCCAGTGTTTTGGGTAGGGACCTATCGCCTAGACTATTGAAAACAGGAGGCATTGCTGGGGCATCAGTATTTATATTATGTTCTGTCATGTCAATTTCAACAGGCAATAGCGCAAATACAGCAAAGAAAGAGCTGATTTTGAGAGGCCTGTTAAAAATGGATGAAATTTAATAATGTTGTTAGCAGCCATTCTATTTATAATATTTTCATTTTTTTCAAAGTACAGCTTCAATAATGTTTTTTCAGAGGGAATTGAGCAGGAAGATAAAATAAGAAGGCTTGCAATATACTTATCACTCCCGGCGTGCATGACATGCTCGTCATTCTACTTAATAAAATTTTTTATAAACGAAATTGATAACTCAGTTGCATTTATAATACTTGCATCTAATGTTTTTATCTTATTCTTAATAAAAACAGACTTTAAAAAACAAATCTCATCAAAAAGCCGCTAATCTGCGGCTTTTTAATTTGAATTCATTTTTATAATGATATTAACTATTAATTCAATCATATATTAGCAAGTCATTCTGGCAAAGAATTACGAGGATAACGTAATTCATATCGTTCACCTCATTTGCTTGAGCGCCTTATTTCAAGCCAACGCCTCCGCCAACTGCTCCACAGACTGCGTAATCTCCGTTTTACTCAGCGCACCAAAGCCAAACCGCAGATGCGTCGGCGACACCTGATCGTCGGTATAGACACTGCTCAGCGTCGAGTCCTTGCCCGGCAGGCTATCCAGCTTTCGGCCCTGCACCAGCTTTGAGATATCGACCCAAATCGCCATGCCGCCCGTAGGCAGCGTGAACGACACCTGATCGCCGAACACGCGCACAAACTCCTCAGCTGCGAAGTTGCGCCGGGCCTCGTACTCCTTGCGCGTCTTGCGGATATGACGCCGCACTTCACCGGACTCCATCAGGCTGGACAGCACCAGCTCAGTGACCGCATTGCCCTGGCGATCGATCAGGATGATCTCTTGTGCGGCGCGCTCGATAAAGCGGGTATCCGCCGCGATGTAGCCCAGCCTCAGCCCCGGCGCAAACACCTTGGACATCGAACCGATATGCACTACGTTCTCGGCATTGGGCAGGCTGGCCAGCGGTGGGATCGGGTTGGTTTCATAGTGAAACTCGTGGTCATAATCGTCCTCCAGCACGGCAAATCTGTGCGCCTTGGACAGCTCCAGCAGCGCGAGCCGCCGGTCCATGGGCAGGCAGACGGTGGTGGGATACTGGTGATGGGGCGTGACGTAGATCGCGGCCACGGTATGCTCGGCGAGCAGCTCGCGCAGGTGGTCGATATCCAGCCCCTGGTCATCGAGCCGGCACTTCAGCACCTTGAACCCGTTCGACTCGAAGGCCGCACGGGCCGGCAGGTAACAAAGCTCTTCCATCACGATGGCGCCCTTGCGCGGGTCCAGAATGCGGGAAGCGAGATAGATCCCCATCTGGCTGCCCCTGACGATGCACACCTGCTCCGCCGCGCAATTCATGAAGCGGTCACCGGACAGCATCTTCGCCACCGACTGGCGCAGCTCGACACTGCCCTTGGGGTCGCCATAGCCCAGCCGGGAATTCCGGCTCAGATCGATACAGACCCGGCGATAGGTACGCGCCAACAGTTCATAGGGGATCAGCCGGGAATCCGGCGTACCGTCATTGGTGACCGGGATGGCGTTGTAGGAGAGTGCATCCTGATAGAGGATCTCCACCAGCTCCGAGGCGGATCGGGTCCTGTCGCTGCTGTTGACCAGCTGCCGGTCCGAGCTCGACAGCCCCTGCTCGGGCAGCGTCTCGGACACAAAGGTGCCCGACCGCTGCCGAGTCACCAGCCAGCCCTGGGCCTCCAGTTCCTCATACACCTGCTGCACAGTCTTGCGGTTCACGCCCAGCTGCTCCGCCAGAGAGCGCGAGCCCGGCAGCATGCTCCCCGGCGGCAGCCGCCCTTCCGTGATATCCGCCGTCAGCGTATTGAGCAGTTTTGAATGCAGCGTCTTGCCGGGGCTGCTCTCCAGCCACAGCTGCGTTTCCCAGGGTCTTAACATGCCAGCCTCCGCTCTGGACCAGAAAACTTATTAAAACTGGTCCTTATGACCGGTCCAGACTAGCGATATCGTGCCTCCCATGTCAAAGCGGATACCAAGGAGCACACAGATGAAGACCGCGACCACCAGCAAGCAGGCGCTGATGCAGAGCGCCGAGCGCGATATGCAACGACTGATTGAGGACATGGATCTGACCGACCGCGAGAAGCTCGCGCTGACCTGTCGCATCCTGTTCGACAAGGGCCACGACTCGGGCCTGGCTGGCCAGATCACCTGCCGTACCGACCAGCCCGACACCTTCCTGACCCAGCGACTGGGGCTGGGGTTTGACGAGATCACCGCCGACAACCTGATCGCCGTCGACCATGACCTCAAGCCGCTGGCGAGCGAAGGCATGCCCAACCCGGCCAACCGTTTCCATACCTGGATCTATAAAGAGCACCCGGAGGTGAACTGCATCATCCACACCCACCCGACCCATGTGGCGGCGCTGTCGATGCTGGAAGTACCACTGGTGATCTCCCAGATGGACACCTCCGCCCTGTACGACGACTGCTCGTTCGTCGCCGATTGGCCCGGCGTGCCGGTAGGCAATGAAGAAGGCGTGCTGATCTCCAACGCCCTGGGCAACAACCGCGCCGTATTCCTTGCCCACCATGGCCAGCTGGTCACCGGCAAGACCATCGAAGAGGCCTGCAACCTGGCCGTGCTGATCGAGCGCGCCGCACAGCTGCAGCTGCTGGCGATGGCCGCCGGCGAGATCAAGCCGCTGCCGCACGCACTGGCCAGCGAAGCGCACGACTGGGTATCCACCGACAAGCGCAACAAAGTGAATTTTGCCTACTACGCACGCCAGGCACTGAAACACCACACCGACTGCATTTAACCCCCATTTGAGGAGAAGAACATGAACCTGACAGGCATTATTGGCTACCCGGTCACCCCCTTTAGCCAGGACAACACACAGGTTGATCTCGACAAACTCGGCCGCGTCATCGATGTGCTGCTGGAAGCCAAGGTGGATGCCATCGCCGCCCTGGGCAGCGCCGGTGAAGCAGCCTATCTGAGTGAAGCGGAATGGAAGCAGGTCGCCGAGTACACGGTGCAGCATGTGGCCGGCAAGGTGCCGGTGATCATCGGCATTGCCGAGCTGACCACCGCGCAGGCCGTCAACTACGCCCAGCATGCCCATCAGATCGGCGCGGACATGATCATGCTATCGCCGTTCTCCTACTATAAACTGAGCGAAGCCGAGATCTTCCAGCACTACAACACCGTCGCCAGCGCCAGCCCGCTGCCGATCATGGTCTACAACAACCCCGCCACCTGCGGCGTGGACATGTCCCCCGCGTTCATGCTCAGCATGGTCGAACGCATCCCGACGGCGAGCATGATCAAGGAAAGCACCGGCGACATTCAGCGCATGCACAAGATCTACACCCTGTCGAATGGCAAGGTGCCCTTCTTCAACGGCTGCAACCATATGGCACTGGAAGCCCTCAACGCCGGTGCCAGCGGCTGGTGTACCGCAGCCCCCTGTCTGATCGGCGACAAGCCGAAGCAGCTGTTCGATGCCATCAAACAGGGTGAAAGCGAGAAGGCCCAGGCGCTGTTCTATCAGCAGTACGAGTTTCTGGAATTTATCGTGTCGTCTGGCCTCGCGGCAGCGGTTAAGTCTGGACTGGCACTGCAGGGCATGGATGTGGGTGGTCCGAGAAAGCCGTTGCTGCCTTTGAATGTACAGGCACAGCAGAAGCTTCAAGAGATGTTGGTAAAACTGTCTTAAAGGTGCTAATAGAAAAGGCTTATGCAGCCACAGGGCATAAGCCTTTTTCTCATAAATTTATATACTAAATTTATTTCAATCTATATGCGTTTATATCCTGATGATATACAAGGTATTCATCTGAAGAACGCCCATTAAACATTTCATTAAAGATACTCTTGAGCTTTTCATTCATCTCAACAGACTCACCTTTAAAATAAGTATGTTCAGCCCCCAACCTATCTGCCGAAGTTATATCAATATAACTTGCATTTTTAGCACTGAGGTTCTTCAGATAATGGCCTAATCTTGCCTTTTGCTCCTTACCAGGTTTAATACGCGATGCTTTCAATGCAGAATCATCTTCATTAATAACCACATATAACCTTTTACGAACATCCATCTGCTCAACCCATTTTGCGTGAGCATCATTATTTGTATCAGCTGCAACGAGGCAAATATTATCAAATATCAAATTCGAGCTAAATCTTTGACTCGTTGAAAAAACATGCTTGAATACATAGTTGCCCATACTATGACAAAGCAAGCTAATTTTAATCTGGCATTCTTTTTCCATCAACTTTGAAAAAAGAGCAGCTGCCGATTCTGGGTTATCACTGTGTTTTTTATTAGCTTGGTTCCAAATAGACTGTTGCAAAGCATTACTGAATAGTTGGTGGAAGCCATGTATTTTTTCAATGGCTCGATCTAGCGCTGACGAAGAGACTCTAGCATCAGATTTATCACTTAAATAGGAGGCCGTACCTGATACTACGCCACCTCCATTTGCTGGCCATGAGAAAGGAACAACAATTACATTATAAAGATCTTCGATTGCCTTAGATGCTTTGATAACATCTTCAACGTTATTGTTATAGCCATGAACAAAAATAAGAATTGATTTACTTTCACTCCTAGCTGTTCCAAATATCTCGCATGCAGCTTCTAAGCTACCGAACCATTTCTTATCAACATCTATATCAAGATGATATTGGTCTTTAAGACTTTGAACACGCTTTTTAGATAGCACATCTTCAGTAACAGATGTTATCCACTGATTATTTATATTTTCTACTTTAACAAGCCTGAGCTCTTTAGGCCCCTTTATGTTTGGCGTCTTCCCAAAGAGAGACAAGCCCTTCTTTCTTATAGATATTTTTCTATTGGTAATCAGGTACATAAAAAGTCCCTTTAAATTAAGGTTAAAGCTAACACATACATCCTTTAGCGTTTCATTAAAAGTAAAATAGTCATCTGGACTCAATTGAAGATAGCAGAGAAATAAGTAATCAACAAAAAAACCACCAAAAATTATCCGAATATTAATTCAAATATGCACGCATCAACCCACATATATATTCATTAAGGTAATTTATGGAGAATTTTAGATTATGCATAAAATAAAAGCCTAACCAAATAGTAAGGTTATCTTCTACAAGGACTGGGATCATGGAGTGATAGAAGTCCTAAAAACTGAGCTAGTGAATTATTTTCGACGGCCATCTGCCTGAGCGGCAACATATAGAAGTGTGTGTCGGATTCATTACAACCGCTAAGTGTTGTGCGAGGGCCGCCCTAAAAGCAGGGCAGAATTGTCGCCTTTAATTAAGTCGGGCTTGGTACTGGAAGAGAAGAATATGAGCAGGCCCTTGATAATTTCTGTTACCTTCGGTTGAATAAATTCAGTATGAGCTTTGAGGAAGCTAAGTTTGGTAGGTTCGCAAGTTTTTTATTAAATATTTTATTCTTCATACCTGACTTACGTGTAGGAGCGGTCTATATCACATAGTTTAAGTTCGATTTTAGT
Source organism: Marinobacterium sp. (assembly GCA_048264005.1). Taxonomy (GTDB): domain Bacteria; phylum Pseudomonadota; class Gammaproteobacteria; order Pseudomonadales; family Balneatricaceae; genus Marinobacterium. Next base: position 383,782 of record JBLXDP010000001.1, on the reverse strand, counting down.
AAATGTCTGGTTTACTGAGTCTATCAAACAAAATATTTCAAGTTCAGTATCATGAAAATTATTCTTTGGTAGAAAAGATAGATCTATACCTATCAACTTAAGCCTTTCCATAACTCTCTTCTGATGTTCTTTATACCCAAACTCACCTTTCGGAGAGTTTATTTTATTATTCGTTTCATTAATTGTATCAGAAAATTTATTTATAAAATCAAAGTATTCTTTTGACTCTTTAATAATACCATTTGACGAATCAGGAAAAGCAAGATTATACCATTTAAATATATCTATTTTTTGTTTATTTAGAAGCTCATACTTTTCCATCTCATCATTCAAATAATTCTTAAACATTGTCAAGTGACTTACATGACCAGATAGCGCGGCAGCTTTAACACTTGCCACATAAGTTTTGAGAGCAATCACAACACCACTGACCACAGAGAACCATGATATAAAAGACATTCCGTTTTTAATGATTTTTATAGGACCTTCAAAAGCCTCCTCAAAGTTTTTGATACATTGATTATCAAGACAAAAGCGGGTATAAACGAAAGACTGATCAAAATAAATCAAACTAAAAGAAATAATAAACAAAACAGTCGTAACTAAAACAAATAAGACTAATAAAACAATAAATAAATTCATCTCTCATACTTTCCTATATCAGGACGAAGAGCACTCAAGCGCTTTTTAAACGAATTAGCCTTATATATGTAAGTTCTTGATATTATAGAAACTCGATATTGTGCAAGATAGTACTTCCTTGTATATTTCTTTTCTTGAAGACGATCTCTTTTCACGCTTTCTAATACCGACAACGACTTCTCAACGCTAATCAAATCTCTTTTTGATGGAAGAGGTTTAACTTCCAGGAGCATCTTTTTAAAAACCTCATGTTTATTATGCCCCACACGAGAAAGCTTATTAATACGACCAATACAACGATCATACAACGCCCTATATGCTAACGAAGTACGGTAGTTATTAATCTTAGACAGTTTTATGACATTATTGACAGCAGCACGGATTCTTTTCACTTCGCCAGAAGGAAGTCTTGGCCGAGCATAGTTCACTCGTAGTCCATGCACCTGTAGCGGCATGATTCCATCACGAAGTACTTTTGTCTTATTTTCATTAATTGGCATATCCAGCTTTATCAACATAGTCTGGATGTCGTGTTTAACATAGTCAAAATTATAATTATGCTTTTTAGAAGAGACTGTAATATCGTCTACTAACCTAGTGTAAACTAAATTTTTCCTATCAAATTTTCTAACTAATTCGCCTTCAAGATTCCAAAAACAAAGGAGTGCCAGATAGCTTGATGTTAGAGCACCTTGAACAACAAAATTTTTATAGCAGCATATATCTGTAAGGAAATCTGAAACTTCATCTGGTAATTTAAGGAGATCATTAAAAACATCGAAAACATAATCACGATGAATATTATCAAAAAAGTTTGATATATCAACCTTTATTAAACTCTTCGACAAGCAATGCTTACTAGCGCAAGCTATATAATCCCTCTGAAAAACCTCCCCCTTTATAAAGGTATTCGGTAGGGAACCATACAGATATTCTGGCCAATCTATTAATTTTAAGAAAATCCTATTATTGATTCTTTTTTGAATCAATCTAACCTTTGGGTGTGGATCATAAACAACCCTCATACCGCCAGATTTTGGAACTTCTTTTCGCTTATACCTACTATCAGGGCTCATGTTTTTAATAAACTTCAGCTCTGATAAAGGTATATTTAGGGCTTCAGCGAGGGTATCAACGCTAGAGATAGAGTTAGTGGCACTTCTACTGGGAAAGAGGGGAAACCTAGAGTCTAACACCATACATCCTTGTATTTGATATCACACTAAGCTGCTCCATTCTAAAGGAGATAAAGCGTAGAGTTGCATTCATTAGATTTGCTAAAGAAGCGGCCTCTACGCTTCGAGCCTAGTGCAATCACCGACATCTACTGCCTGCCAGGAGTGACGACTGGATGGGCCTGCCGGAAGTGCTTTTTCAAGCGCCTCATACTATGAAGCATAGCTTTAGCAAAATGTAATCTAACTGCAGCATTCACGCGAATCACGTGAGCGCATTCATCTTACAAACTGAAATATTGTTGTCAATGCATTATTACTCGATTGAATAAGCCAATTGAAACAAAATTTACCTATGCACACGAAAAAAAGGCCACCAATCGGTGGCCTCAAAGGCAGAGATGTGCAAGTTAAGGCGTATCAGAGCAGCTCGACTGCGACGGCTGTCGCTTCACCACCACCGATACAGAGGGATGCAACCCCTTTCTTCAGGCCGCGCTGCTTCAGGGCATTGAGCAGCGTGACGAGAATGCGTGAGCCGGATGAGCCGATCGGGTGTCCCAAGGCGCAGGCGCCGCCGTAGACGTTGACCTTGTCGGCATCCAGGCCCAGTTCGTTGATCGCCAGCAGGGAGACCACGGCGAAGGCTTCGTTGATCTCATACAGATCCACGTCGTCCTTGGTCCAGCCCGCCTTGTCCAGCACCTTCTGGATGGCGCCGATCGGGGCGATGGTGAATTCGGCCGGCAGCTGGGCGTGGGTGGAGTGCGCCACGATACGCGCCAGCGGCTTGACGCCGCGCTTGTCGGCTTCGGCCTGAGTCGCCAGTACCAGTGCAGAACCACCGTCGCTGATGGAGCTGGAGTTGGCCGCGGTTACGGTGCCGTCCTTCTTGAACGCCGGCTTCAGCTGCGGGATTTTGTCCGGACGGGCGTTGCCCGGCTGTTCGTCGGTATCAACAACGGTGTCGCCCTTGCGGCCCTGGATGGTGACCGGTGCGATCTCGTCCTTGAACCAGCCGTTCTCGATTGCAGCCAGTGACTTGTTCAGGGAGCCGATGGCGAACTCGTCCATCGCTTCACGGGTGATGTTGTACTCGTCAGCAGAGCGCTGTGCGAATACGCCCATCAGGCCGCCTTCGTAGGCGTCTTCCAGGCCGTCGAAGAACATGGAGTCCAGCACCTGGCCGTGCCCCATGCGCATGCCGGCACGAGCTTTTGGCAGCATGTAAGGTGCCTGGCTCATGTTTTCCATGCCGCCGGCGATCATGATGTCAGCGCTGCCCGCCTTGATCTGGTCGTGGGCCTGCATTACGGCCTTCATGCCGGAACCGCACATCTTGTTGATGGTGGTCGCGCCAGCCGCATCCGGGATGCCTGCCTTGCGAGACGCCTGACGCGCCGGGGCCTGACCCAGTGCGCCGGGCAGTACGCAGCCCATGATCACTTCGTCGATATCGCTCGGCTCCAGGCCGGCGCGCTCGATGGCCGCTTCGATCGCGACGGCACCCAGGTCCGGTGAGCGCACGTCGCTCAGGGAACCCATCATGCCGCCCATGGGAGTACGGGCCGCGCCCAGAATCACAATGCTGTTGTCTGACATCCTGTTGCTCCTGTTAAGTCTTTTTCTTCTAGAGAGTTATTCGTTTCAATCCGACTGAATAGCGTCGCCCGGTTAGCGTCCCAGTACCGAGCGCGCGATCACTTCCTTCATCACCTCAGAGGTACCGCCGTAGATGCGCTGTACACGGGCGTCGATGAAGGCACGCGAGATCGGGTATTCGGTGGTGTAGCCGTAGCCGCCGAACAGCTGCAGGCAGCCATCGGCCACGCGGCACTGCATCTCGGTGGCGGTGTACTTGGCCATGGACGCGGTGGCCGCATCCAGCTCGCCACGGGAGTACTCGGCGATGCACTGATCAATGAACGCCTTGTTGACGCGGTAGTCGGTCTCCATCTCGGCGATGCGGAAGCGTGTGTTCTGCAACTCCTTCAGCTTCTGGCCGAACAGGGTGCGTTCGTCGGCATACTGGATGGTCATATCCAGCGAGCCGCGGGCCGCGCCGACACCGATAGCACCGATCACCAGACGCTCACGCGGCAGTTCCTGCATCAGGTATACGAAACCCTTGCCCTCTTCGCCCAGCAGCGCCGACTTGGGTACGCGCATGTTCTCGAAGAACAGCTCGGAGGTATCGCCGGAGTGCTGGCCGATCTTCTCCAGATTACGGCCCTTGGCGTATCCCGGCAGCGTGGTGTCGACCAGGAACAGGCTCACGCCCTTGGCACCGGCCGCAGGATCAGTCTTGGCGGCAACGATCACCATGTCGGCGTGCTGGCCGTTGGTGATGAAGGTCTTGGAGCCGTTGATGACGTACTCGTCGCCATCCAGCACCGCCGTGGTGCGCAGCGCCGCCAGGTCACTGCCGGCACCCGGCTCGGTCATGGCGATGGCGCCGACCACGTCACCGGACACCATACCCGGCAGCCAGCGATCTTTCTGTTCGTCGTTGCCAAGATGCGCGACATAGGGCGCCACTATATCGGAGTGCACCATCACGTTGGTGGCCAGGGCACCGTAGCCCAGCCTCGCCATCTCGGTGACCAGCATCACGGAGTATTCGAAGGGCACACCGCAGCCGCCGTGGGCTTCGGGGGCGTCGACACAAAGCAGGCCGGCTTCGCCCAGGGTGCGCCAGAGTTCACGCGGGGTGATCTCCTCCTTTTCCCACTGTTCGTAATGGGGTGCCACTTCGCGCTCCAGTGCGCGCAGCACCATTTCGCGAAAGAGTTCCAGTTCTTCCTGGTCGATTACAGCTGCATTCATCTCGCTCACCTTCTTATACTCGTCCGTCTTACTCGTCCGTCGGCTTACTTGGGTGCCATACGCAGGGCGCAATCCAGACGGATAGTCTCGCCGTTGAGCAGCGGGTTCTTCACGATCTGTTCAACCAGCATGCCGTACTCATCCGGGTGACCCAGACGCTGCGGGAACGGCAGAGTGGCAGCCAGACTGTCCTGAACTTCCTGCGGGAAGCCGGACATCATCGGGGTCAGGAACAGGCCCGGTGCGATGGTGTTCACACGTACGCCCTGACGCGCCAGTTCGCGCGCTGCCTGCAGTGTCATGGCCACTACGCCACCTTTGGACGCGCTGTAAGCCACCTGACCGATCTGGCCTTCGTAGGCTGCGATGGAGGCGGTGGAGATGATCACGCCACGCTCGCCATCGGCGTTCGGTTCGCGGGTCGCCATTTCAGCGGCGGCCAGGCGCAGAATATTGAAGCTGCCTACCAGATTGACCTGGATGACCTTGTCAAAGTTCTCCAGCGGCATGGGGCCTTCTTTGCCGACGATCTTGCCGGCCGGGGCGATACCGGCACAGTTGACGGCAATACCGCAGGCACCGTGGACTTCACGTGAAGCAGCAAAGGCCGCTTCTGCACTCTCGGCGGAGGACACGTCGCATCGAACGAAGATGCCGCCCAGCTCTGCGGCGATCTCACGACCGCGCTCTTCATTCAAGTCGAAGATGGCAACCTTGGCACCGGCGGCAGCCAATGCACGGGCAGCGCCCTCACCCAGACCTGAAGCACCACCGGTTACAACTGCGGGTACGTTTTTGAAATCCATGACTCACACCTTTGTTATTCGTTTGGCTGCCACTGGTGCAACAGCCCTTATAAGGGAATGACCTTAGTTTGGATGAGCAGCGTCCCACCTGCCATGACAATATTCGGCAGCAAATTTGGCAAAAACATGCAGGAGGCTTTATTTATATAACCCTACAAAAAATGTCGCATACTGACCGCACAATCACGTAAGCTGTACGAGTAAACATTTGATTGAATTTACGAGGACCCCATGTGGCTTAGGGCATTACTTCTGTTGTACTGCTTACCTATGCTGATGGGTCACGGAGCCATCGCCGAGACTGTTGCAACCGGTGGCGAAATACCGCTGACGTACACCACTGCTTTCCTGATCGAAAACGACACCCAACTGAGTGCCCCCGATGCGCTTGAACTGTTTCAACAGGGCCAGTTTGCCCCTTTCGATGAAACGCCTGCACTTGGCTTGGGCAGCACACCAGTCTGGCTTGCTCTGAGGCTGAATAACGCGACTGATCAATCCCTTGAGCGCCATCTTTTGCTGGACCCGTCCTGGCTCGACAACGTCAAACTGTTTCACTACCGGCAAAGACAGTTACAGCAGCAGACTGAAAGTGGTGACCATCAACCCTTTGCCTCACGAAGCCCCCTGCTGACAGGCTTTCTGTTTCCGCTGACACTGCAGCCGGGTGAGCACACGTTCTTGCTGCGCATCAGCACACCCGACCCCATGATTCTGTCGCTTAAGCTGCTCGACAAGGAGCAGCTGGAGAACACATCTCTGCTTCGCCTGGTCAGCTATGCCATGAGCTATGGCTTTCTGCTGGCACTGATTCTGTATAACAAGGCGCTGTTCATGGGGATCAGGGACCGTCACCATTTGCTCTACGCGCTCTATCTCAGCTCATTCCTGCTGGTGAATCTTGCCTATAGCGGTCACGGCTTTGCCTGGTTGTGGGGTGACTTTACAGAGTGGCAGCGATGGGCACCGCCGGTACTCATGACAGCATTTGGCTGTTGTGGGCTGATGTTTGCCACCAGTTTCCTGCACATTCGCGAACACTCTCCGTTAGCCGACCGACTGGTGCTGTTAACCGTTGGGATCGCCATTTTGGGTCAGGCGGTGGGATTGATGCTCGACTCGCCACTAGTCGCACTCATAACCGCGTTTATTTTTATGCTGGCCTTCACCAGCTTGATGTTGATGATGGGTGTTTATCGGGTTTTACAAGGCAGTATCAGCGCACGCTTTTATCTAATGGCGGTAGTCTCGGGCACTGTCGGCACCGTGATAACAACGCTGGCGGTGTTAGGGTACATTCCCTTCACTGAGTTGAGCTTTCGCGCAGCAGAGCTCGGGATGCTGGTAGAAGCCACCTTGCTGGCATTGGCACTGGCAGCGCGTATACGCCATGTTCAGCTCGAACAGCTACGCGCCGAGAACGCGGCCAACACCGATGCGCTTACCCAACTGAATAATCGCCGTGCCCTGTATCAGATGGCTAAAAGTCATTGGCATACCGCCAACCGCAGACTTCGCCCATTAAGCCTGGTCGCGCTGGATATTGATCACTTTAAACAGGTCAATGATACCTACGGCCACGCAGTGGGCGATCAGGTTTTATGTGAACTTGGCCGATGCATCAAGGATACGGTACGTGAAGGTGACCTGGCTGCTCGCTGGGGTGGCGAGGAGTTTTTGATTGTACTGCCCAATACAACACTCACAGACGCGGACCGTTTTGCTGTTCGCCTGATGGAAAAGGTGCGCGCCATTGATATCAAGGCCAATGCCGAAAAGATTCAGGTGACTGTGAGCTGCGGTGTTGCCGAGCAGTTGGACCAGGATGTAAATCTGGATGACCTGATCAGGCGTGCCGATCAGGCCCTCTACACGGCCAAGCACGAAGGCAGAGATCGTGTGTCTTCGCACTTCCCTGCCACCAACTGAGTCATAACTTGCTGATCAGGCCGCTTGCATCAGTGTTTGCTAAACACAACCACATCGTTATGCGGATACTCGGGCTTGCTTCCCCAGCGCTCACCCAGCCAGCTAAAGCTTTCTTCGGCAAAGAAGGTGATATGGGTAGGGTCGTTGCGGTAATGCCAGCTGTGAAAACGTTCATCATCCAGCACTCGCTTGGTTTGCAGCACTAAAAGCCCTTCCGGTGCGAGCAGCGACCAGAGCTGATCCAAAATGGGTAAGGGATCAGCCAGATGCTCCACCACTTCTGTGCTGGTAATAAAGTCATATTGCCCGGTCAGCGCCGCGTCATCTGGGTGGAAGTACTTGTCGTACTGTGCCATTTCATAGCCCGCTTCACGTGCCATGGCCACCAAAGCGGGACCTGGGCCGCAGCCAAAATCCAATCCTCTCGCCGGCGCAGGTTTATGCGCCAGCACCTGATCAAAGGCACGGGACAGAAAACGGCGATAGCCAGGGTCGTCGATGGCGTTTTGATGGTCGTCATACACGGCTTTCTCATCTGCATCCGACAAACGCTGTGATGGTTCCAGATGCACCATTTTGCAGGCTTCACAGCGATAGTAGGTCTTCGCTTTACAGCTAATGGCATAGAGCGCGGTGGAACGACACAACGGGCAGACAGGATTCGTGGTCATTGCAGTTGGAACTCCACCGGCTGAAGCAACTCAGGTGCAGGGTCGCCCAAGGCTTCGGCGATGCTGATTTCATGCACGCGACAGATGGCATCCAGTGGCAAATCGTTGGTGTGACGACCGAAGGGAAACTCCAGCTGCTCTGACAGACGATCCAGCCCAAAGAAGGTGTAAGCCACCATAGCCGTGAATACCGGCGTAAACCAGCCTGCAGCGCCGACAAGGCCGAAGGGAATCAGGTAGCAATAAAAGTAGGCCGTGCGATGCGCCAGCAGTGTGTAGGCAAAGGGCAAAGGTGTTTGCGCGATACGTTCTGAGGCTGCCTGCACACCGGCCAGACTCTGCAGGTGCTGATCCAGTGCAGAGGCAGCAATGCTGTCGATCTGCCCTGCCCTGTAGGCATCAGCGATCAGATCGCCGGCACGTTGCAGCATCTGCGCCGCCGGATTGCGGGCATTCAGGATGGTGGCGAGTTCCGATTCAGACAGTGCGTTTTTCAAGTCTGCAGGTAAGTCGGCGCTCACATCCTCTTCACGCAACTGCCCCCGTAGCAGGTGCGCGTGGGCCAGCGCCATCATCAATAATGCACGGCGATGCTCAGGATTCAGATAGATGCCGCTGGTGCGTGCCAGGCCGCGCATTTCAACGACCATTTGTCCCCACTGCTTACGCGCTTCCCACCAACGGTCATAGGTGGCGGTGTTACGCACGCTCAGCAGAATCGACAGTGCAATCCCCAGCAAGGTAAAGGGCAACAGGGTGTATTCAACGATGCCATCCAGATAGTGATGACGCACCACCCAGGTTACAACGATGGCGAACAATCCGGACAGCAGAATATGGGGCAAAATATGCGGGAATACCGAGCCCTTCCAGGCCAGCATTAAACCGAGCGCACCGGGACGGTTGCGTACGATCATAGGGAAAAGATCTCCGGACGGCAGAAGGGGAGAATGGTGTCACAGCCGTCCGGAAGATTAAAGTCTGAAGCCCGGCAGGAGCTCGGGCAACAGGGGCAGAGATCAGGCGCGGGCGCGAGACACCACGCGTCGATTCAGTACGCCGTGCTTGAGTCGCTTGAGTCGCGAGATACGCGCCATCACCAGCAACTCAAGTACGCCAGCCGCCATCAGCAGATCCAAAGCCGTAGACTGGTCGCTCAACCAGGGATGGATACTGCCGCCGTTGCCCGTCGCCAATGCGTAGATAGCGACTGCAATCACTGCGGTTGCGGCGATTGAGATCAAGTTATAATGAAATAGGCGGCGCTTGAGTTCAGCCACTGACTCACGTCTGCGAGCTTTCATTTTCCTCTCCTCAGGTGTTCACTTTTTGAACAAAATTTAGACGATGTGATTTTAGTCAGCTGCCTATTTTGCGACCAGTGTCTCAAAAACCTACACAATCCAATTTGAATCCCAAACAGACGTTCTAAACGCAAGTGTTTACCAACAAAAAAGGGAGGCAATCCGTGCCTCCCCCGAGTTTTAGCGGTGTTTAGAGCCGATTTTTACTGAATCTGCCCCATTTTGACCCACAAAGTCTCACCAGAACTGTCGTCAACACCGTCATTGTCGGTGACAAAAAATCCATTTCCGTTCTGATCTATGGCAAAACCTTCCACTTTGTCGGTTACATAGCCGTTCAGAGACGCCAAATCGCCCATCAAATCGCGCACCAAGGTCTTGCTGACAACCGGCAGAGTCTGACCCAGTGCAGCCGTCTCAATCTGATCAAGCACGACACTATATAGTCGCTTGATCGCAGCATTGGCACCGATCTGGTTATCGCGCTCCAGAATATAGGCCTTGCCGCTGTGGATTTCGATTTCAGACAGACCTACCCAGCCCTTCTCTGTCGCATCCAGCGGGTAATGAGCAGCGCTCCACTCCCCTGTCTTCAGGTTGTGCTTCAGCAGTTTCACCCGATTCTCGGCATCATCTTTCCAGGGACGCTGCATCACGATCCAGAGGTTGTCACCTTCCAGGGCAATACCTTCAGCACCAAAACGGATTTCGTGCAGCAGCAGCTCGGCCGGGAATTCCAGCGTCTGGTCGATCTCGCCAGCCGCGTTCACGTGATAGATCGCGTGCGGCACTTCCTTCTTGGCGTTACCTTCAGAGGCCAGCCAAAAACCGCCCTTGCCATCGGCAGCCACACCTTCCAGGTCCAGCTTTTTGGCAGTCTTGCCATCACGCGTGATGTTCAGTGCGGAAGTGATACGTGCCGGGTGCGCGCTGGCATCAATGGTGAAGATACGCGGCTGGTTCTTATAGAAGCTATCGTTTACGGCGTACAGCAGATCAGGTTTGCTCGGATCAGCCGTCAGACCTGACAGCGCACCCCAACCAATGGGCGCACCTGTTGCTGCTTCATTACCGGATACCAGCTGCGGGTAAGCAGGTGTGTCATTGCTCAGGCTATACAGCATCACATGAGCACGGGTACCACCGTCATCAATCAGATCCTTCTCGTTGGCGCTGGCCAGCAGGTTACGAGACGGAATGGCAACCGCAGACTCGGGCGCAATACCAGAAGGCAGCAGCTGCATGAACTCAGGTGCAGTGCCGGTATCACGGTAAACACCAATCACTGAACCACGCTCAGACATGACAAAGATGTACGTCTGATCACCGAAACGACCTACTTCCAGACCTTCCGGTTCGGCGCCCTTCTTGCCTGAGCGTTTGTCCGGGTAGTGACCGGCACGCACAACTTCATGCTCGAATGCGGCACCGGATTCAAACAGCAACTTGCCGTTTTTGTGGAAGATGCTGAAACCGCGCGCGCCACCTTTATAGTCACCTTCGTTGGCGATGACGAAGCGATTATCGTCCAGCCATTTCACCGCATCCGGCTCACGCAGAACGTTCTTCTGGCTGCCCGTAAAGATCAGCGCCCCGTCCTTCTCGGTATCGATTTGCTCCAGATCGACGGTGCCTGCGGAGAAGTGATTGCTCACCTTGCCGGTTTTGGAATCAACAATCACCAGGTGGTTGTTTTCCTGCAAAGTTACAACCACTTCACCGAGTGAGTTGAAGTCGACAAACTCCGGCTCAGGATCAGTCGGTGCAATTTCGGCCAGACCGGTCAGATCCACATGTTTGAGCTCCTCACAAACCAGTTTGCCATCTTGCATCGGCACCAGCACCAGATCACCCGCGGGCAATTGAGGGATTGCGCCATCATTCAGGTCTTCGTCACGCTCGTTTTCAATGGCGATAGCCACCATATCCTTTTGTTTGGAGCTGGCGACCGAATCCGGCTGACCACCCAGATCACACTGGCTCAGCACTTCCTTGGAAGATGAGGAAATCAGGGCCACAAAGCCGGATGGCTGGGTGTAGCTTGCAGATGTATTAACACCCACAACGGCGTTCTCACCCACCGCACTGACAGAAGTGGGTTCACCCTGCAGCGCCATGAAACCGGCAGGCTTAGGCTGCCTGGCATCGCGAATATCAACAAAACCCAGACCTTTGCGCGGGCTGTCACTGTAGATCAGTGTGTTACCGCTGGCAGTGGCCGTGATGATTTCGGCAGAGGTTTCCTGCGACATATCCGTTGCCGGCAGGTTCTGAGCAGTCGAGAAACTCTGAATACGATTGAAGCTATTGGCATTGGCTGAGCTGGCCGCTGCAACCGCAAGCGCCAAACAAGAAACACGAAGCAAGCGAGAATCCATCGAGTTTTACCTTCAGTTGTAATTAGATGCGCAAAGACTAGAACCCAACTATTACAATCTGGTTATCAAAACGTTCACTAACAAATATGTATTTAACTTTCATGAACCCTATTAAAACGAACCTTAATAATAAATAAACCATTTTGTAATATTCAAAAAATAACATGCACCGGAATTTAAAAAGGCACACAAATACTTCGGTGTACAAAATGCGATCAATTTCTAAAGCCCTTGCACTTAGTGCGATATTTTTCTCACCTCTTTCTGTTGCAGAGGTCGTTGTACACCTGAATCAGGGCACCAGCATTCTGGCAGTTAACGGTCAAAATATTGAAGACACCGGCCTGTTTGACAGCAAAGGAAAGGTTCAACTCCCGAACGGAAAGAATCAGATTCTGGTCGAGTACACCGCTGAAATCGGTAAAGATGCCGAAGACATCGTACTGGAAACCAGTGAAAGCTATGTTCTTCTTTTTGAAGCAAAAGACCAGAACCTTCGCCTGCAGACTCCCAACATCAAGAGCTACTACGATCTGAACGAGTTTAACAGCACGCCGCAGTGGAAAATCGTTGACGCTCAGGGAAAAACGATCAAATACCAGTCGGCCATTCTTGCTAAAGAAGGTTTTCAGCTTGCCCGTAATTATGAAAATGAGTTGAAAGTATTCAACCAGTCCGGCAGCTCTGCGGCTTTAGCTTCACTTCAAGTAGAACGTCATCAATTTAATGAAACGCCTGTGGTTAAAAACCAGCCAGCCTATACACCCAAAAAGGATCAAAAAATGATCGGAGAGATGCTGCAATATTGGTATCAACAGGCGGATGAAAACACGCGAAATAATTTCAAGAGCTGGATTAATACCAGCCTTAAATAACCAATCAATTTTAGACCTAATTTAATGGAGTCTCGCTCATGAAAAAGCTTCTTCTGGCTGTTGCTGTATCTGTTGCTGCCGGTTCTGCCAGCGCTGCCACTATCTATGAAGGCAAGGGTTTCACGTACAAACTGAATGGTGACCTGCAGGTCCAGCTGCGTCAGGACGTTGGCAACGATCAGAACCCGGAACTCGAATTCGACGACCTGGAACTGAAAAACTACGTCAGCTACGACCTGGGCAACGGCATGAAGGCTTTCGGCCGTGTTGATTTCGGTTTCAAGGATGCTGCTGAAGACAAAAAAGACGGTAGCAAACTGGAAGAGGCCTACCTGGGCTTTGCTTTCGGTAACACCTCTGTTTCCTTCGGTAAGCAGAACTTCGCAACTGACGAATTCGGTGTCGAGCAGGCTTACGAGCTGGTCAGCGATGAAGACCGCTTCGATGCCATGGGTACTGACGGTGACGACACTATCCGCCTGGACGTTGAACTGGACAACATGTACTTCGCAGCGTCTTACGAAATGGATGCTGAAGGTGAGTCCAGCGAAAACGGCGAATACTTCGATGTATTCGCGTCTGTAGACGTTGCAGGCCTGAACATTGGCGCTGCTTACCAGAACGCTACTCCCAGCATTGGCTCTGACGATTTCGATACCTGGGGTCTGAGCGCTTCTTTTGATGCCGGTTTCGCTGAGTTCATGGCTGACTGGAGCACCACTGACGACATCGCTGACCAGTACAACCTGGCAGCTGTTATCAAAGCAGGCAAAACCACCAAGGTTGCTGTCGGTGTTGTGAACACTGATCCGGAATCCGGTGACGACGTATCTGAATGGTACGCTAACGTAACTTACAAGTTCGCGACTCAGAAGAACGTAAGCGTATTTGCTGAAATCGCTGACACTGATGAAGACGGATCTGACATGGGCTACCTGGCAGGTATGCGCATCAAGTTCTAAAAAGTTGAGCTGAAACCGTTCACGCCTTCCCCTTCAGCGTGAACGGTGACGGAATTCCCGCCGGCCCTTTGTGGCCGGCTTTTTTATGGCTGTGGCTCAGGGCTAGGCCCCCTGAAGAACGGGCTCTTGCGCTATAAAGTCCTGCATGAAGTCTCGCAAACAACGGGCTCGCTGGTTCAACAAACGCCCATCGGGCCATACTGCAAAGATTTCACGCTCCGGACCACTCCACTCGGGCAACACCAGCTGAAGTCGACCATCCTGCAGCGGCTGTTGTATTTCATTGGCCGGCAGCAGGGAAATACCCAGTCCATCACAGACAAACTGTTTCACCATGGTCAGGTCATCCAAAATGGTGGAGGGCGTGGGACGCAAGCTTGCACGTCGTCCGCTGGGCTGATGTTGAAGCGCCCAGCGGTCTATCAGTTTGAACACGGCCAGACGATGCTGATGCAGCTCCTCCAGCGTTTCAGGCTCTCCCGCTGAACGCAGATACTCTGGTGAAGCGACCAAACGGGTTCGGACCCAGCCCAGTTTTTTCTGGTACAAACCTGAACTGGTCTGAGGGCCGATGCGCAGAGCAATATCGATACGCTGCTGCAGCAGATCTTCGGTTCGGTTACTCAGCATCAGCTCCAGCCGAATTGCCGGATAAGCCTTCATAAACCGAGTCCACATGGGTCCCAAAAGCCCCGTCGCAAGATTGGTCGGCGCCGATACACGAAGCGGCCCGTTCATCTCCTGGGAGTCACGGCTCAGCTGAGACGTGACCTGATCCAGCTCGTCTATGAGACCGGCGTAACTTTCGTAATACACCTCCCCTTCCCCGGTCAGGCTGAAGTGACGGGCTGAGCGGCGAATCAACTGATAGCCCAGGCAACTTTCCAGCCGCTTGAGGCGGCGCGTCACCGTTGCCGCAGGCAAGCCCAGATAGTCGGCAGCGCCCTGCAAACTGCGTACACGCACGATCTGGATAAAGAGTGCCAGATCATCATAACTTGGTTTCATATTTGAAATTAAAGATTGTTATTCACGCTGTATTTGACGAACAAACAATTATATACACTTACCCGCTTTGCATTCACCGCTTGAGGGCTCCCCCATGAAACAACGCCTCTGGTTCACCGCTTTGATGTCATTTGTTCTGGCGTTTTTGATGACCGGGTATGTCACCTGGCTGAACCTCGGATTCTCCGAGCTGTACCTGGCCAAGTGGATGCGCGCCTTCAGCCTGGCCTGGCCGGTTGCTGCCGTTATTTCCTTCATTTTTGGCCCGACCATTCACAAACTTTCCCATCGCCTGGCGGGTCAGAAGTAACTATTCTGAAGTACGTTTTTACGATTGTTTAATAACAACAACACCAAGAGTGAGGCCCAACATGAAATTGCTTGAAAACTCCCTGACGCCCAGCGCTGCCCGTGTCGCTATCTTTCTGAAAGAGCTGGGTATCGAGATTGAGCGTGTGCAGGTAGACACCAAGGGTGCCGAAAACCGCACCGAGAGTTTCCTGGAGAAGGCCCCCAACGGACAGATTCCGGTTCTGGAACTGGATGATGGCACCCACATCTGTGAAAGCGTGGCGATTTGCCGCTATTTCGATGCCAGCACACCCAACGACAAGGCGCTATTTGGCCGTACCCCGCTGGAGCAGGCACAGGTCGAAATGTGGCATCGAATTGTTGAGCTTCAGGGCGTTCTGCCGGCGTTTCAGGCGTTCCGTAACCTGACCGGTTTTTTCAGCGACCGTGAGAATTGCGTAAAAGCCTGGGGTGAAGAATCCCGTGAGCGTCTGGCCAGCTTCCTGCCGGTGGTCGACAAGCAACTGGGCAAAGCCACCTGGGTTGCTGGCGACAACTTCAGCATCGCTGACATCACCCTTTGGGTGCTGTGCGGTTTCCTGGGCCGTCTGGAATTGAACATCGACGACAGCCTGACCAACTTGAAACGCTGGCACCAGCAGATGGCGCAGCGTCCTTCAGTTCAGTAAGCACTTAATAGAGGGTAATTTCTGCCCCGTCCCGTGCGACACAGATTGCGTCCGGCAGTCTGTGTTCCTGCAGCCAGACCTCCATTTCATGACCGATATGCGTCAGCCAGGTGCGTCTGGGCTGCAGGTGCTTATGAATATCCAGCGCCAGATTCAAATCATTGTGGTTGCGTGGCGGCTCAGGCTGCGGCGGCTGGCTACAGTCGATGACCATTTCCTCAATTTCGTACTGCTGCAAAAATGTCTGCGTATCCGCGGGCAGACCCACCGTATCGGTCAGATAGGCAATGCAACGCTCCCCCTGCTCAAACAGGTAACCAAAGGTCGGCTTGGAGTGTTTCAGAGGTAAGGGTGTGATGCGCACGTTGCCCAACAAGAAAGGCTCGAAGGCTTTGGATGGCGGCTGAAAATCAAGAATACCGGGATGCTTAAGCAGATCGGCACAGCCGTCGCGATCATCCGGGCCGTAAACCGGTATGGAATCGTTCAACCCCCAGCGCAAATGAAACAGCCCCTGTACATGATCAACGTGGTAGTGGGTCAGCAGAATGGCGCTCAATTCACCGGGCGCAAAACGCTCCGCCAAGTCTGTCAGTCCACCATCGATCAGGATACGTTGCGAGCCCACCTGCAACAGTGCACTGCAGGGTTTGCGTCTTAACCGCTCGTCCTGCCGCGCCGCTTCACAGGCCGAACAAAGACACCCGTACACGGGCAACTGACGCACATCGCCGGTGCCCAAAAAGGTAAGCTGCATACGCTCCCCCTAGGCCTCAGCGGCCTGCAAACTGTTTCGACTGACCACATCCAGCAACGCTGCCACGCCCTCTTCCAGCTTGCCATCATTGCAGACATGCAGGGTGCAATCCGGCATCTGGGCCACCATCTGTGCATGGCGCGCCAGGCGGCACTCAATTTCGTCTTCGGTTTCGCGCCCACGCTTGATCAGACGCTGACGCAGCTTGTCCGGGTTTACGTCCACCAGCACCGGTATCAGTTCATCGTAAGCGGCCATCGCCTGAGGCAGAAACTCTCGAGAACCGTTTACCAGCACATTAACGCCCGAGTCCAGCCAGGTATCGATCTCATTGCCGATCCCGTAATGATAACCGTGGGAGTACCAGGTCATGGCAAACAGCCCCAGCTCTTCACGCAGATGGAACTCCGCTTCGCTCAGGTGGATATGGTTCTCGCCCCCCACATTCGCCGCACGTGTTATGTACCGATGCGCGACACAGCAACGGAGCTGTTTCGGCAATTGCCGACGACAGCCCTCAAGCAGTGAATCCTTGCCGGAGCCTGAGGCTCCGACCAGATAAAACAGTGTACCCCTTACCATCAGAACACCCGTTTTCCCTTGCTCCAGACACGTTCCACCAACGGCATGACCGAGTGGCTGTTCACCTGCACCAGATCGGCTCGCAGACCCACCTTCAGCTCACCACGATCATGCAGGTTCGCGGCCTGTGCCGGGTTGGCGGTCACCAGACGAATGGCACGGGCCAGGTCGTATGCGTTGTCTTCCATGTTAGCCACCATAAAGGCCGCCTGCACCAGTGCCGAGGGATAATAGTCGGAACTGAGGATATCCAGCACACCGGCGCTGGCCAGATCCTTGGCGGCTATGTTGCCCGAGTGGGAGCCGCCACGGACAATATTTGGCGCGCCCATCAGCACCTTCAAGCCCAGCTCATGCGAGGCGCGTGCCGCTTCCAGCGTAGTCGGGAATTCAGCGACCTGCATGCCCAGATCGGCAGACTCCTGCGCATGGGCCAGTGTGGCATCGTCATGACTGGCGATGGCGATACCACGATCGTGACAGACTTCACAAATACGGCGGCGGAACCGGTCCGCGTACTGCGCACTGTTGGCCTGCTGCAGCGCGATGAAGTCATCCATCTGATCATCGCTGAGGCCATACTTGATCATGTAGTACTCGCGATACTTTGGGATGTTCTCCGGCGGGAACTGACGCTGGCCGGGCGCGTGGTCCATAACAGAGACCAGCTTCACCATATCCTCGCCGATATATCGCTCGAACAGCTCCATCAAGCCGGGATAGCTGACTTCACAGCGCAAGTGCAGCAGATGCGTTGCGCGATTAAGCTCCTGTCGCTCCGACTCGATGATCGCCTTGATCATCGCATCCAGCTTCTCGACGCGGGTGCTCTCGCCGATGATATCGCCCAGCGCTACCGAGTCGAACGAGGTGGTGATACCCGCTGCAATCAGCTGGGCATCATGGGTGGCCATCGCCATATGCGCCGGCCAGTCGACCTTGGGGCGTGGGGTGAAGTATTTTTCCTGGTTGTCGGTGTGCAGCTCCACCAGGCCGGGCATCAGGTATTCACCGTCCAGGTTATCGGCCTGGGGCAGCTGGCTGATTTCCTGGCTGATCTCGGCGATCTCGCCATCGCGTATCACCAAGGTACCGGTAACCACTTCGTCACACAGGATCAGGCGGGCGTTGGTCAGAATCTGTTCTTTCATGGTTCAGTCAGGTCTCAAATTGCTTTGATATCAACGAGGCGATCCGCGACCGCTTCACGCACGTCTTCGTCGTGGAAGATGCCGACAACGGCGGCGCCCCGGGCCTTGGCTTCTCGGATCAGCTCCACCACCACCTTACGGTTGGTGGCATCCAGCGAAGCGGTGGGTTCGTCCAGCAGCAGGATCGGGTAGTCGACGATAAAGCCGCGGGCGATATTGACGCGCTGTTGTTCGCCGCCAGAGAAGGTGCCCGGTGCCAGCGACCAGAGCCGCTCCGGCACGTTCAGGCGCTGCAGCAGATCCTTCGCCTTGGCTTCGCAGATGACCGTATCTACGCCCAGGTCCAGCAGCGGCTGCATCACCACCTCGAGTGTGGGCACTCGGGGAATCACGCGCAGGAACTGGGACACATAACCCAAGGTCTGGCGGCGCAGGGCGATAATGCGACGCGGCAGTGCCGAGGTGATCTCCACCATCTGCTCGCCGTCACGCAGTCGGATCTCACCACCATCCACGGAGTAGTTGGCGTACAGCGCTTTCAGAAAGGTGCTTTTGCCGGCACCGGACTGGCCGTGCAGCACCACACATTCTCCGGCCTGCACCTGCAGACTTGCGTTGTCGAGCACGCCAAAACTGGCGCCGCCCTGATTGTGCAAGGTGAAGGCCTTCTCCACCCCGGACACGTCGATCATCAGTTGGTTTACAGTCATGACAGGCTCCTAGTTCTGCAGAATGGATGACACCAACAACTGGGTGTACGGGTGCTGGGGATCGTCCAGAACCTGGTCGGTCAGACCGGTCTCGACCACCTGGCCACGGCGCATCACCATCAGTCGGTGCGCCAGCAAACGCGCCACCGCCAAGTCGTGGGTGACGATGATCACCGACAGCCCCAGACGGGACACCAGGTTACGCAGCAGGTCGAGCAACTTGGCCTGCACGGACACATCCAGTCCGCCGGTGGGCTCATCCATAAAGATCAGCTTGGGATGGGTGACCAGATTGCGGGCGATCTGCAAACGCTGCTGCATGCCGCCGGAGAACTGGCTGGGACGGTCATCAATACGGCCGGTATCAATCTCCACCGCGGTCAGCCACTCTTCCGCTTTGGTTCTGATCTGTCCGTAGTGACGCTCGCCCACCGCCATCAGCCGTTCGCCGATGTTGGCACCGGCACTGACATTCATGCGCAGACCGTCACGGGCGTGCTGGTGCACGATGCCCCACTCGGAGCGCATCAACACACGGCGCATGGATTCTTCGCAGGCGTACAGGTCCATCTCGCCGAACTGTTCGCTGTTGTAGATAACGTTGCCGGAATCCGGCGTCAGCCGTGCCGACAGGCAGCTGAGCAGGGTCGACTTACCGGAGCCGGATTCGCCGACGATGCCCAGCACTTCACCCGGATAGAGGTCGAAGTTGATATCGCCACAGCCCTTGCCCGGGGCGTAGAACTTGTTCAGTTCACGCACGCTCAGCAGCGGCGCGATATCCTGCCATTCGCTGGTTGAAGTCAGCAGGTCTACTGCGGTATTCATTATTTGGTCTCCACTTCAGCAATGGACAAGTCAGCAATAGGCAGATCAGCAGCCGTGCCAACAAAACCCTGCTCAACGCGCTCGCGGCAATAATCGGTATCGGAGCAGACAAACATCTTGCTGCCGTTGTCGTCGGTAATGACTTCATCCAGGAAGCTGTGATCAGAGCCACAAATGGCACAAGCCTCTTCCCAGCTCTGCACCTCGAACGGATGGTCGTCGAAGTCCAGGCTTTCTACCTGGGTAAATGGCGGCACGGCGTAGATGCGTTTCTCGAAACCGGCGCCGAACAGCTGCAGCGCCGGCATCATGCTCATCTTCGGGTTGTCGAATTTCGGGATCGGTGAGGGGTCCATCATGTAGCGGTTGTTCACCATCACCGGGTAATCGTAGCTGGTGGCGATATGGCCGAACCGGGCCACGTCTTCGTACAGTTTCACCTGCATGGCGCCGTACTCGCTGAGCGCGTGCATCTTGCGGGTTTCGCTCTCGCGCGGCTCGATAAAGCGCAGCGGCTCTGGGATCGGCACCTGGTAAATCAGGATCTGATCCGCCTGCAGCGGGCGTTCCGGGATACGGTGACGGGTCTGGATCAGCGTCGCTTCGGCGGTCTGCTCGGTGGTCTCAACGCCTGCAGTGTGGGCGAAAAAGCGGCGGATGCTGACCGCGTTGGTGGTGTCGTCGGCGCCCTGGTCGATCACCTTCAGCTTGTCGGCCTCGCCGATCACGCTGGCGGTAACCTGCATGCCGCCAGTACCCCAGCCGTGGGGCAGCGGCATTTCGCGGCCACCAAAAGGCACCTGATAGCCGGGAATGGCCACGCCCTTGAGGATGGCGCGACGGATCATGCGCTTGGACTGTTCGTCCAGATAAGCAAAGTTGTAGCCGGTGGCGGTGCTCATGCGTCGGCCTCCTCGTTGGTAGTCTTGCTCTGAGTCGCCTGGCTCTGTTCCTTGCGCAGACGGCGGATCATCTCCAGCTCGGACTGGAAGTCGACGTAGTGCGGCAGTTTCAGGTGCGACACGAAGCCGTTGGCGGAGACGCAGTCAGTGTGCGACAGCACGAACTCCTGATCCTGAGTCGGATAGAGCACCTCTTCACCCAGCTCTTCGGCCCGCAGGGCGCGTTCTACCAGCGCCACCGACATCGCCTTGCGTTCGGCACGGCCAAAGGCGATACCGTAGCCGCGGGTAAACTGCGGCGGCAGATCCTTGGAGCCGTGGAACTGGTTGACCATCTCGCTCTCGGTCAGTAGCACTTCGCCCACTTCAATCGGGAAGCCCAGCTCTTCCGGCACCAGCTCGACACTGACGCGACCGGTGCGCATTTCGCCGGAAAACGGGTGACTGTCGCCGTAGCCGCGCATGGAGGCGTAGCTCAGTGACAGCAGAAAGCCCTCGTCACCGCGGATCAGGTTTTGCAGGCGCACGGCGCGTTCCGCCGGGTAGTTGACCGGTTCGCGGGTCAGGTCGCGGGGAGTCTCATCAGGCGTCCCGGTTTCACGGCTCTGTTCGATCAGGCCTTCCTTGTTGAGCAACTCCAGCACCCGCGGGCAGCTATTGCCGGCAGCCAGCGCTTCGGACAGGGCATTGGCTTCTTCCGGTGCCACTTCCGCCTCACCTCCCGCCAGCAGACTGAAGTCCAGCAGGCGGTGGGTGTAGTCGTAAGTAGAGCCCAGAATCTGGCCGCCCGGCAGGTCCTTGAAGGTGCCCGAGATACGGCGTTCGATCTGCATCTGTTCGGTATCCAGCGGCTCGCTGTAACCAAAACGCGGCAGCGTGGTGCGGTAGGCGCGCAGCAGAAAGATCGCTTCTACCGCATCGCCGCTGGCCTGTTTCAGCGCCAGTGCCGCCAGCTCCGGGTCGTACACCGAGCCTTCGTTCATCACCCGGTCCACCGCCAGCGGCAGCTGCTGACGGATCTGGTCAACACTCAGTTCGGCAATGGCGCTGTCGCCACGGCGCTGAGTGCGCATCAGGGCATGGGCGTTGTCGATCGCCTTTTCACCGCCCTTTACGGCTACGTACATCAGCAGGCCTCCTGTTCTGTGTTAAGTGGCTCAATTGCCGTGGTGCGTGGCAGGGAAGTCAGCCGGTTGCCACAGCACCAGAAGGTGTCGATGCCCAGCGGGAAACGCTGGCGGCTTTTGATCAGCTCGGCGCGAAAGGCATCCGGCAGTCCGGCAATACGCAAAGAGCGAGTGTGTTCGATACCGGGCCCGCTCAGGGACCAGAACGGCTCGGTGCTTAAGGCTGGCACCTGCACCACGAGAGTCGTGGAACGGTCCGGATACTCGGCACTGCCCCAGTTCAGCTCGGCCAGTTGCGGCAGCTCGGTATTCAGGGCGATAGCAAAATCCGCCTCGGTCGCAGACTCAACCAGCGGACACTGGCAGTGGAAACGCAGATTGCTGACCACCGCGTCACTGGCCGCCAATGTCGGGCTGAGCCAGACACGGGTATCGGGATCCAGCAGGCTCAGCGTCAGCTGCCAGGTGGACAGGTCCAGCCCCTTGGGGGCCGTTTCTGCGTAATCAACGTCGACCAGTGTGCCCGGCTCACTCATCACCTTGAGTGCAGCGCGGAACACCTGCTGAGACGCCTGTACCGGATCAGCAAAACCTGCGATCAGTTCATGACTGGAAACGGCCATCAGTCCTCTCCTCGTACCAGGGTGAAGAAATCAACGCGGGTGCTGTTGGCCCGGGCCGCACGCTGCTGGCGCTTGGCGTCCAGTTCGGCCTGCAGCGGCTCAATCAGCTCACGCTGCAACAGGCTTTGAGTACGCGTCTCCTGCAACAGGGCATCCGCCAACGCGGCGGTAATGGCATGCTGGCTGTTGCGACCGGATACATAACTGACACCAAGGGTGCCGCTGGCCAGACGTACAGCACAGCGCGTCAGCGTCATTTCACCCATATTGAAGGGCTGACCACTGCCGCCGACACGGCCACGCAGCATGGTCAGACCGGTTTCCGGCTTGCGGATAAATTGATACTCAGGCTCCAGTGAAAGTGCCTGCCAGCGCTGCTGCAGCGCTTCGACACTGGACTTGGCCAGTACACCCATCCAGTGCTGGCGAGCACGGGTTTCGGGGGTTTCCTGCTGTTGTTCAACAGACATGTTGGCGATCCATTCAAGTAGGTTTGGATGACTTGGATGGCGCTATTCTGCGGAGTGAGCAGGCGGATAAAAATGGAGGGTTTCTGTGTGGATGACCGAGAAATTCTAATACCAGCATTAGATGCCTGATGGTGCGTGGGTCAGCGCTCGATAACGCTCATCTCAGGCTCTGAAAAGATTTTTTGCGGTGAAAGCTGACATATTTTTGCCATAAAGCTTTGCTAGTGGCCCATCTGCCTGGCAGAAGCCCATTCATTTAAATGCCTGAATCAAGGACCCGATTGTTGCCGACGACGGGAAACACTTAGCCTTTGAACTAGCAACTATTTAGCCGCCAACTGGTATCATGATTTCACCATTCCCCCGGAAGACAAGGCACCATGAAGAATACGCTCCAGACTCTGGACAGAGGGCTCAACGCACTCGATCTGATCTCTAAAGCCGAGCATGGGATCAGTGTGGCAAAACTCGCAGAAGAGCTGGATATCAACCGGGCAATTGCCTATCGCCTGGTCGCCACACTGGAAGATCATGGCTTGGCGGTAAGGGCTGAGTCGGGGCAGATCCGCCTGGGTGCAGCCGCTCTCATGTACTCGCACCGTTTTCTGCCTCAGCTCAGGTCTGTCGCTCAGCCCTTATTGGAAAAACTGGCGCAGACCACCGGTGCTACTGCATTTGTATGCGTCGCTCAGGGGGATGAGTGCCAGGTGATCATGGTGGAAGAAAGCGATACCGGCATTTTGCGCGTGGGGTATCGCGTCGGCAGCAAGCACCCGCTCAACATGGGCGCAGCCGGGATCGCCATACTGTCGAGCCGGGCTCCCAGTGCGGATGAACCTGAAATCGTGACTCAGGCACGCAGGGACGGCTATAGCCTTACCAAAGGACATATTCAGGCCGGTGCCGTTGGTGTTGCCAGTCCGGTCAAAACTCAGGATGGCCTGCCTGTACTGGAGTGCTGTATTGGCGTTGTCGCGATGGACGATCTGAATACACAGGTTGCGATTGAGGCAGTGCAGAATTCGGCAACACAACTTGCCGAGCAGCTGAGCCTTTAATGGGCTGATTGGAATACACAAGGGAATGGATAAGGGGGCAGTCACCCGCCCCCGGCTTTGGCAATGTACTCAACCCACAGCGTACATTGCTAGTCGCTTACTTGTTGTGCGCTTCGTAATACTCTTTCGCAACTGCACGCAGCTCATTCAGGGCCGCCCGAGCATCCACACCAGAATTCTTGACTGATTCGATCCACTCTTCATCCAACCCTTTTACCTTTTCGGTAAAGTCGGTGGTGATGGCATCTGTACTCTTGAGCAACGTTACGTTTCCACTCTGTGCCTGTGCATAGGCAAGCGCCTCCGTATCAGCCGCGTCCCAGGCTTTACCGGCCATGGCAGACAGCTTTTCACCCGATACGTTCATGATCGCTTTGCGATCCTGCTCGCTCAGCCCTTCCAGGAAATCAGGGTTCATGAACATCACAAAACTGCCCATGTACATACCACCCGGCAACACGGTTACGTTGGGAGCAACCTCCGCCAAACGTTGAGCCTTTTGTTCACTCAAAGGCATGAATACACCATCGGTCACACCCTGCTGGAGCAGCTCATACACTTTGTTGCCAGGGGCAGAAACAGGGGTGATGCCAAGGCGTTCACCGATCTTGGACTGAACACCACCACCGATACGAATTTTCTTGCCTTCAAGGTCAGCGAGCGAGTTGACCGGGAAGTTGGTCTGAATAACGCCAGGCCCATGAGAAAAGAACGCAATGGGAACAAGACCCTCATGCTCCCCTGCCTGCTTCAGGTACTTGTCATAGACACGCCAATGCGCCACTGAAGCCGCTTCAGCATTAACACCAAGGCCCGGTAGTTCAACGATCTGCTGAAGGGGGAAGCGTCCTGGTACAAAGCCGTGGAAAGTGAAGGCCGCATCCGACACACCATCTTCAACCACCTGAAACAGCTGTCCCGGATTATTCGAGGTGCGCTCGATATTAACCTTCACGCGTCCTTCTGTGGCCTCTTCAACCCATTTGGCCCAGGTCGGCCAAACAACGGCATTCTGTGCATGCGTCGGTGGTAACCAGGTAGAAACATTCATCACTGTCTCTGCAGACACAGCAGCGGACATGGCCAGCCCCAGGCCCAGTGCAGCGATACTTTTAGCCAGTTTCGTTTTTATCATTATTATTGCTCCTGTTTTTGACACTCAATCTACAGCCTGAGATTCATTTAAATCAGCTGCTGTTCATCTCTCACGGAATATGTTGCTTAAGCGTTTCCAGCTCCATATCGAATAAACTCAAACCTTGCCAGGTTCTATAATGCGATTTTTACTGCGCCTGTTTTAGCTCTTGAGCAACAGGTCACCATGCGTTTGTTTTCCCGTTTTTCAGAGCGCGCCAACACATTGTCTCGATGATCAATCTCGCCTTCCAGCACCTCAACCTCGCAGTTGCCGCACAGCCCTTCTTCACAGTCACTTTCAACTTCAATGCCCGCTGCCTTCAGCGCATTCAAGGCTGTCTGTCCCGGCTCAACCCTGACGACTACGCCTGAGTTGGCCAGTACAAGATCAAAGGCTGAGTCCTGACTGGGATCGAAGGATTCATGTTTGGCAGCAAAATGCTCGAAGTGAAGGATGTTCTCAGGCAGCGGTACGCAAAGCTCTTCCAACATTTCGATCATACGGTCCGGGCCGCAGACATAAATGCGGGTATTCGCATCAGCCGTTGCTACCAGAGATTGCAAATCAGCCCGCTTGCCTTCCGATTTAGGATAGAGTTCAAATCGTCCGGCATGGTCCTGTTGGATGCGGTTTAAAAATGCCATGGATGAGCGGGTGCTACCGGCATAGTGCAGGCAGTAGTCCTTACCCAACTCAGCCAGTCGATCCGCCATGGTTAAAATAGGCGTAATACCTATACCGCCAGCGATAAGAATATAGCGCTCGGCTTTTTCATCCAGTCTGAAATTGCTTTTCGGACCTTTTACTTTCAGGGAATCGCCTTGTTTAAGGTGATCATGAATATATTTTGATCCACCCCGCCCTTCGTCTTCTTTTAAAACGGCAATATCGAGTGTTGTACGATCTGCGTTATAACCGCACAGGGAGTACTTGCGGGTAAACTCACCGACCAGCACATCAATATGTGCACCTGGCGACCATTTTGGGAAGTCACTGCCATCCTGATTTTTGAAGCTGATACCCATGACGTTGTCAGCTTCATGGCGAACCTCATCAACCACCACCTGGCGATAGATAGCATCTTTGGATGGCGCGCCAATCTTGATGGCCTCCCGGGACACAAGTAGCTCGGGGTGATCGCGTTCAGGATTCCGGCGGGCATCCCATTCCACCCACAGATTTTCGGGTCCACGGAATGCAATGTTCGGCAAATATTTGAAGCTCTGACCTTTCGACAGCTGCATATGAGGCAGGCGTTTTGTCAGCTCTTCCAGGAAGATACACATCTCCATTCGTGCCAGGTTTTTACCCAGACATTGATGGCTGCCATAGCCAAAACTCAGATGCTCAGAAACATTGTCACGGAAGATATCGATACTGTCGGGGTCTTCAAAGTAGCGCTCATCGTGGTTCGCCGATGAATTTACGATCAGCAGCTTGCCCCCTTTGGGAATGCTGACACCGCCGACTTCGGTATCCTCAAGCGCGACGCGACGCCAGGCAACAATAGAGCCCGAATGACGCAGGCACTCCTCCACCGCTTGCGGAATCAGGGATGCATCCTTGCAGATACGATCCCAGGTGGTTGTGTCTTCCAGCAACAGGCGCAGGGCATTGGCCGTGGCATGAGCAGTCGTTTCATGGGCCGCCACGATGCCAGCCATCATCATCGAATGCAGGTACGAATCGGTAATAACCTCCGGCAGCTCCTTTTGCCGTCTGATCGCATACTCCATCCACCCATTTCCGGATGGATCTTCCCGCATTTTTTCCAGGACCTTACCCGCATAGTTCCAGAACTTGCCCACTGAATCGGCAACTTTGAGCTGTTGCTCAGGTGTGGGGCGACCCCAGGTATTCACTGTATGGGCAATGGAGTACTCACGCAGCTTGCCCATATCTTCTTCAGGCACACCGAGAAAATGCAGAGCCACCGTCAGCGGAATCTCCCATAGCATCTCGTTGACCAGATCTGCCTTGCCGTTATTGACGAAGCGATCCACATATTCACGAGTCAGACGGCGTACCATCGGCTCATGATGCAGCAGTTCTTCAGGGCTAAACGAGAACATGAGTGCACGCCTGCGCTCGAGATGGGCGGGCTCATCTTCATTCACCAGCGTCCGCGCCATCCCGTAGTTGTGCTGCTTCAAGATGGCATCAGCTTCACTGGAGAAGGGGGTTATTTTTTCCAGGGCGTTGGCAGGCGAAAATACCGTGTTATCTCGGAAGACTGCTTTTACGTCTTCGTAACGTGTCACTACCCAATAGCCTAACTTGGGGCTGAAAAACACCGGTTCATCTTCACGCGACCAGCGCAATACTTCGGCAGGATCAGCCTGATAGGAGGCAGCGAAAGGATCAAAGCCTTCCGCAGCAGAGGAGACAGGGCAGCCCTGAGGATCAGTCGACGTGGATGACATTGCAGCCTGTGCGAACGGACAGCCACCGGCGTGCGGAGCAGCTTCGCGGGTGTGATCAGTGTTTTTATGCATGGGAGCACCTGTATTTACTTTTATCGAACTACTTATTCTTATTATCGAACAAATCCATGCTATGCCAGCCCAACCCGATGAGTCAACGCAGTCAAACTCTCGCCATACGGGCACATGCCACCCGCTCGCCTTGACATCCATCAATGAAACAGGATATTCCACTATACGTAAATGAATTACAACATGTGATATTTCCAACAGGACTCGACCCTCATGGATCTCTATACCTATTACCGCTCTACATCTTCCTATCGAGTGAGAATTGCGCTGGCGCTCAAGCAACTTGATTACAACCAGCTGCCCGTTAATCTGATTCGTGATGGCGGGGAGCACCTGCAGCCAAAGTACCGTGCGCTGAACCCTCAAGGTCGAGTACCTGCGCTTGCCACCGACACCGGCGACATCATCACCCAGTCACCGGCCATCATTGAGTTTCTGGAGGAGCAGTACCCTTCTCCGGCGCTGTTACCGGAAGACAAGGTTGAACGTGCAAAACGCAGGGCGGTCGCTGCGCTGATCGGTTGCGATATTCAACCATTGCATAACATGGCGGTGCTGAATCAGCTGCGTGCACTGAATGTCTCTGAAGAGCAGATCGCGCAATGGCTGGCAAAGTGGATTGGTGAAGGGCTGTTCGCAGTTGAACAGTTGATTGAGGATGAGGGGTTCTGTTTTGGTGAACCGGGTCTGGCCGATGTCTATCTGCTGCCGCAGATTTACGCCGCACGCCGATTCAATGTCGACTTGACTGCGCTACCGCGTATTCTTCGAGTTGAAGCGCTGGCTCAAGTACACCCTGCCTTTCTGGCCGCCCACCCTGACTCACAGGCAGACAAGCCACAGGCTGTCTAAAGCCGAAGGCCCGGCACCACTTCAGAAAACTAGAGCGTGTTGCCGGGCACCTCACCATTCATTCTCAGCGTAATAGCCCTTGCAACCGCCAGCAGTTTCTCAGCATGAGGACCTGTCAGGTCTGCACTAAAGCTTGGCTCAGCCCCAACCATGGTGATAACCCCTGCGACCGTATTTCCGACTGAAAAAATCGGTACCGAGAGCGCATTCACACCCGACATCAATAAACCATGCACACCATGTATTCCACGCGAGCGAATGGCCGCCAGCTGCTGCGACAGCGCGTCAATCGAGGGAGCGCCAGGTACTGCCAGCTCTCGCTGAAGTATCGGTTGTGTATCGGCCTCAGGAAGATAGGTAGTGAATACCAGGCCAGTGGACGAGCTCAGCAGCGGCAAAACCGAACCCACCTGGGTTACGACGGTAATTGCTCTGGCGGGCTTCTCCACATGTATGACCGAGGGGCCCTGATTACCCCAAACCGCAAGAAAACATGTCTCGTTGAATTCATCACGCAGCTCGATCAGCTTGGGCAGTGCTTCTCTCGCCACATCCAGACTGCGAACAGCCGCCATACCGACAAACAGTGCTTCTCGACCCAGGCAGTAATGTCCGGTAGCCGAATCCTGCTCGGCAAACCCGCTTGCAATCAATGCCTGCAGATAACGGTGAACCTTGCTTGCAGGCATGCCTACATGCTCTGCCAGCTTTGACAGTGATGTCAGCGGACTCAACTCTGCCAACCCTTTCAGGATATCGGTGCCTATCTGGGCCGACTGGACTTTCTGCCGCCTTGGCGCGCTGCCCGACTTATCTTCAACTTCTTGCGTCAATACCTGTCCTCTCTGCCTATCAACTCCAGCTACCTGAATCGCCTGAACCTGTCAGACCTGCCGACTGGCAATTCTAAAGCATTCAATCGCACTTGACCCGGGAATAGCATGTAATTACGCTTATCGTAAAATGTTTACGCATTAATAAAAATAAAGCGAGGCAACGATGGAACCCAGAACTTCAGAACTCAGCTACTTGAGCGGTTTCGGCAATCACTTCAGCAGTGAAGCCTTGCCCGGCGCCCTGCCTCTGGCACAGAACTCGCCTCAGAAAGCGCCTTATGGCCTGTATGCCGAGCAACTGTCCGGTACTGCTTTCACTGTGCCTCGCGCCGAAATGCGACGTACATGGATGTACCGCATCAAGCCTTCTGCCAGCCATGGCCAGTTCACACGTCTTGCACAACAAATTGCAGGTAACACACCGGGCCCGGTAAATCCCAACCGATTACGTTGGAGCCCGCCTGAGATTCCTGCCACAGGCAAGGACTTTCTGGAGGGCCTATCCTGCCTGGCCGCTACCGCACACCCGGAGCAGGCATCGGGTATCAGCATCTATGTGTACGCCGCCAGTCGATCCATGCAGCGGGCGTTTTTCAATGCGGATGGGGAATGCCTGATCGTGCCGGAATCGGGCACCCTTCGAATCACGACGGAGATGGGCCTGCTTGAGGTCGGTCCGCTTCAAATCGCCGTGATTCCCAGAGGCATCAAGTTCCGTGTTGAGCTAACCGGCAGCTCGGCACGTGGCTATATGTGCGAAAACCATGGCACGCCCCTGCGCATCCCGGATTTGGGACCGATTGGCAGTAACGGTCTGGCTAATCCGCGTGACTTTGAAGCCCCCGTTGCGGCCTATGAAGATAGCGAGAATGAGACTGAACTGGTGCAGAAGTTCTGTGGTGAACTCTGGTCAACACAGCTGGATCACTCGCCGTTTAACGTAGTCGCCTGGCACGGCAATCACGTGCCCTACCGCTATGACTTGCGCCATTTCAACACCATGAACACGGTCAGCTACGATCATCCGGACCCGTCCATTTTTACCGTACTGACCTCTCCGGGCGCTGTACCGGGACAGGCCAACGTTGATTTCGTGATTTTCCCGCCACGCTGGATGGTGGCTGAAAACACCTTCCGCCCGCCCTGGTTCCACCGCAATTTGATGAACGAATTCATGGGGCTGATTGAAGGCGAGTACGATGCCAAGGCAGGCGGCTTCCTGCCTGGTGGCGCCTCCCTGCATAACTGTATGAGCGCACACGGCCCGGACAACGCCAGCACCAAGCAGGCGATCGAAGCCGAGCTCAAACCGCAACGCTACGAAAACACCATGGCTTTCATGTTTGAAAGCGGTCAGGTACTGCGCCCCACCGAATTTGCGCTGGACTCTCCCTTGCTGCAACAGGGCTATGATCAGTGCTGGTCCGGTATGGCGAAAACCTTTGACCCGACAGGAGTCTGATTGAATGAGTAACCCAACGACTACAACTACAACCAGCTGGATCAGTTCAGCAAACGGACACCCCGATTTCCCGCTTCAGAACCTGCCGCTGGGCATTTTCAGCCTCAACGGCGATACCCCACGTGGCGGCGTTGCCATCGGCGATCAGGTATTGGATATCAAGGCAGCAGTTGAGCTGGGGCTGTTTGAAGATGAAGCGGCTACAGCAGCCAAGGCTGCCAGTGAAAAGACCCTGAACCACTTCTTTTCGTTAAGCGCAGCAGCACGCAAGGCATTTAGAGCCGCACTGACTCAGCTGCTGCAGGACGGCAGTACTGACAAAACCCGTATCGAACAGTCGCAGGCAAGCCTGCTGCACCCGCAGGACAAATGCACCATGCACCTGCCTGCATCCATTGGCGACTACACCGACTTTTACGTCGGTATTCACCACGCCAACAATGTAGGCAAGCTGTTCCGGCCTGATAATCCCCTGCTGCCAAACTACAAGCACGTACCTATCGGTTACCACGGACGTGCCTCATCCATCGTCAATACTGGCACCGATATTACACGCCCCAAGGGACAAACCTGTCCGCCCGGCGCCGAGTCCCCCCAGTTTGGCCCCAGCAAGCGGCTGGACTTTGAACTGGAACTGGGTATCTGGATTGGTACGGGAAATGAGATGGGACAATCGATCCCCATCAGCGATGCGCCTGAGCATTTTGCCGGTCTTTGCCTGCTGAATGACTGGTCAGCACGTGATATCCAGGCCTGGGAATATCAACCCCTGGGCCCGTTCCTGGCGAAAAACTTCGCCAGCACGGTGTCCCCCTGGGTTATTACGGCAGAGGCATTGGAGCCCTTCCGGACTGCGCAACCGGCTCGCCCTGAAGGTGACCCTCAGCCTTTGCCCTATCTACTGGACCAGAAAGACCAGCAACTGGGCGCCTTCGACATTCAGCTTGAAGTACTGTTGTGTACCGAGAAAATGCGCAACGAAGGCATGGCGCCTGTGAGCATCTCAGTCAGCAACAGTTTGAATATGTACTGGAGCGTAGCCCAGATGATCGCTCACCACACCGTGGGTGGCTGCAACCTCAGGCCCGGAGACCTGTTGGGGTCTGGCACTATTTCCGGCCCGGAGCCCAGCCAGTTGGGCAGCATGCTGGAACTGACCGAAGGCGGAAAGTCATCCATTGAACTGCCTTCAGGCGAAACTCGCACTTTCCTGGAAGATGGGGACGAAGTCATCCTGACCGGGCGCTGTTGCAAGGATGGTTCTCCATCCATCGGTTTTGGCGAGTGCCGTGGCATTATCAAAGCGGCTGTTTGAGTTGGCCGCCCTGCAAGCTAATAGGAATTATTGAGCAAGGAAATGCCTCCGTGGGCCAGCCCACAGAGGCATTTTCGCATCAGATTTTGCCGTGAATGGCAGGCTCAGGATTGGGTTCACGGCTGGACAGGACTTCAAAGTCACAGCCTTCGTGGGCCTGGCTGACGTTATCGTTGAACAACAGTCCCCAGCCACGTTTGAAGTGAGGTGCCGGTGGCGTCCAGGCCTCGCGACGTTGCTCCAGCTCAGCCTCATCAACACAGAGGTTGATGCTACGGGCAGGAATATTGATCTCGATTTCATCGCCGTTTTGCACCAGCGCCAGCGGACCGCCGATGTAGGCCTCTGGGCTCACATGCAATACACAGGTACCAAAGCTGGTGCCGCTCATGCGCGCATCGCTGATACGCACCATATCGCGAACACCCTGCTCCACCATCTTCTTCGGAATCGGCATCATGCCGTTCTCGGCCATACCCGGCCCGCCTTTTGGCCCGACATTACGCAGAATCAGCACGCTGGAGGGCTCCACATCCAGATCGGGCGAATGAATACGTGCTGCCAGATCGTTGGCATTTTCAAACACCACTGCCTTGCCACGGTGCTTTTGCAGTGCCGGGTCGGAAGCGCTGGGTTTGATGACACAGCCATTGGGCGCCAAATTGCCTTTCAACACCGCCAGAGCTTCGGTTGCCACCGGGTTATCCAGTGAGCGGATGATGTCATTATTCTCGACGCGAGCGCCTTCGATGTTCTCACCCAGAGTTTGGCCAGTCACTGTCAGGCAGTCCAGATCCAGCAAACCCTTCATATTACCTAGCATGGCCGGCAAGCCACCGGCATCGGCAAACTCGGGCATGATGTATTCACCGGACGGCTGCACATTGGCGAGCACAGGCACCTGCTTGCCGATGGCATCAAAATCTTCCAACGTGAAACCGGTACCGGCACGACGCGCCAGTGCAATCAGGTGGATACTGGCGTTGGTGGACCCTCCAAGCGCGACACAGGTTTTGGCCGCGTTGTTGATCGCCTTGTCATTGAGGATGTCACTGGGCTTGAGATCGTCCCATACCATCTCCACCACACGACGACCCGCCGCAGCCGCCAGCTGATGCCCCATGGAGTCCATGGCCGGTACCGAGGACGCGCCCGGCAGCGACATGCCCATTACTTCCGCCAGTGCGGTCATGGTGGAGGCTGTTCCCATGACATTACAGGTACCGGGCGAGCTCCAGATCTTCTGCTCGACCTTCTGCCACTCCTCGATGGACATCTTGCCGGCAATCAGTTCAGGCGCCCAACGGAAAGCACCGGTGCCACTGCCAAAGCGCTCGCCACGGAAGGTGGCACCCATCGTAAAGCCAGCCGGGCAGTAGATGGTGGGAATATTCATGCTGATGGCACCCAGCAACAGGCCCGGCGTAGTTTTGTCACAACCGCCCAACAGGATGGCGCCGTCGATGGGGTGACAGCGGAGCAGCTCTTCCGTCTCCATTGCCAGGAAATTGCGATACAACATGGATGAGGGTTTTACATAGCCTTCACCCAGTGACATGGCCGGCAGCTCGACGGGAAAACCACCGGCCTGCCAGACGCCGCGTTTGACCGCTTCGGCACGCTCTTTCAGGTGGGCGTGACAGGGGTTCATGTCACTCCACGTGTTGATAATGCCGATCACCGGCTTGCCTTCAAATTCTTCACGTCCATAGCCTGCCTGTAAGGCATGCCCGGTGTGCTCGGTGGACTGAGGCGTACCGCCAAACCAGCGGCGACTGCGTAACTGCTCAATTGTTTTTTTTGTCATGGGTGCAGACT
Organism: Marinobacterium sp.; assembly: GCA_048264005.1. Classification (GTDB taxonomy): domain Bacteria; phylum Pseudomonadota; class Gammaproteobacteria; order Pseudomonadales; family Balneatricaceae; genus Marinobacterium. The sequence continues at coordinate 350,102 of JBLXDP010000001.1, read as the reverse complement.
CTTTGAGGCGGCGCTGCCGGTGCCAGACACCGACAGCCCGAATTTTTCACATGAGGATTTACATGAGGAAATGCGCGGCCCGCTCAGTAACCGCCGCGTGCCTTGGGCGCATCAGAGGCGTCACCGCCGCTGGCCGTATTCAGTGCCTGCAATGCACCGGCGCGGATGAAGCTGATGTCGGTACCGATGGAGGCAAAGGTAAAACCTTTCTGCATGGAATCCGCTGCCATCTCGGCATTATAGCCGAAGATGCCGCTGGCCAGATCATGGGTTTCACAGGCCTTGAGAATGTTGCCAATTGCTTCAGCAAAGGCAGGATTGGCGAAATCACCCGGTGCCAGACCCAGGCCGTAGCAGAGATCCATGGGGCCAACGAAGAGGCCATCCACACCTTCAACTGCTGCAATGGCATCCAGGTTGCGCAGGCCTTCTTCAGTCTCGATCATCACCAGACAGGCCACCTGCTCGTTAGCCGTTGCCAGATAGCCAGGACCTTCCAGCATGGCATCACGCATGGGACCACAGGAACGGCTGCCCATTGGCGGATAACGGCAAGCCGCGACCGCACGCTCGGCATCTTCAGCCGTATTCACCATGGGTACGATTACGCCCTGTGCGCCCGCATCCAACGCCTTACCGATTTGATCCGGCTGGTTAGCCGCCACTCGCACCAGCGGCGTGGTCGGTACACCGGTGATCGCCGGCAGCAGTCGGGTCAGGTCACTGTAATCCATCAAGCCGTGCTGCAGGTCGAAGCAGATCCAGTCCACATCCATACGCGACAGCATCTCGGCCATGTGGATATCCGGCAGGTTGGACCACACGCCCAAACTGGATTCTTTGGCGCGCCATTTTTTCAATGCGAGGTTAAGCATGGGTAATGTCTCTATTTTGTTGTTATTCCCGGCAACTGGTGGCCCCCAAAGCATGGGGAGCAGCCGCCTTTTGCTGTAACCTAGCCCAAGCGGGGCAAGAAAAATGTCAGCTTGCTGACAATTAGCCCCGGATGCCGCGCAGCCAAATGACACAACGACACATCGAACCATGAAAACGATCCCGAACCTGCACGATTTTATTCATATGCTGCCGGATGTCATTCAGCAGGAGATTCGCGCACTCAGTCAGGATCGAACCCTGCGCAAGGGTGAAACGCTGTACTGCAAAGGCGACCCTTCCACTGAGCTGTACCGGTTAACCCGAGGCGCAATAAAGTTGTGCATCTATACCAAAGATGGCCGTGAAAATGTCGTCGGTGAGATGCTGCCCGGTGACTGCCTCGGTGAGATGGGATTGATGGATGGTCTGCCAAGAGGAACCCACGCAGTCGCAACCACCGATACAGGTGTCAGCGTGCTGAGCAAAGCCAATTTCGACCGGCTCTACCACAAGCATCCGATTATCAGTCAGCAGCTCAACGTGATGCTGTGCCGACGCTTGCGCTACGCGTTTACGCTGACTGAAGACAACCTCGGCCTGAGACTGCATGAGCGCCTCGCTCGCGCCCTGCACCGGCTGGCCTACAGCCATGGGGTTGCGGATGAGCAGGGGCAGACCGCCATCAAGATTTCACATGAAGCACTGAGCAAAATGGTGGGAGCCTCCCGCCAGACAGTGAGCACCGAGCTCAAATCCTTTGAGCGTGAAGGCAGCATCCAGCTGCAGTACGGCCGTATTCTGATCTGCGACCTCAAAGCCTTTGGTGAGCAGTACGAAACCGCTGCCGGCATTGAACAGGTTGCGCCGCTTTACTGAACCCGCTGAACTGAATTCATCGCAGGCGCCACGGGGCTGAAACACCCTCGACACAAACGGCTGCTATAAGTATTCGCTTGCAGCCCGACCGACTTGCTTTCTGCGGGCTGGCCGAGCCGCTGTACGAGTACCCGATGAAACACAACCCAAGACCCTTACCCCCACTCAAAGCCCTGAAATGCTTTGAAGCCGCTGCCCGTCTGCGCAGCCTCACCCGCGCAGCCGAAGAACTGTATGTCACCCAGGGTGCCATCAGTCAGCAAGTCAAACTGCTGGAAGAGTATCTCGACACTCAGCTGTTTATCCGCAAGCCGCGCAAACTGGAATTGACCGACGCCGCCCGCTCCTACCTGCCGGTACTGGTAGAAGCGTTCAATATCCTTCAGTCGGGAACCAACGAGCTGTTCGGCTCAGACCACCGTGCCTTGCTGACGGTAAAATGCGGCAGCAGCTTTCTCCAGCGCTGGCTGATGCCCCGCCTGACCAGTTTCTATGAACAGCATCCAGGGATTCGCCTGCGCCTGATGTCAGCGGTTTGGCCATCGCAGGATGAAGTGGAAGAAGCGGATATCGAAATCTCCAACGGCTACGGCAACTGGAGCGGCATGCAGGTGGAACGAATGACGCGGGAACACCTGGTGGTCGTTGGCAGCCCCGGCTTTCTGGAGCGCTTCCCGGTCGATGAAGATGCGATGAAGATTCTGCAGGTGCCGCTCATCACTATCATCGGTGAAAAGGAAAACTGGCAGCAGTGGTTCCGTCAGCAAGGGCTGGCCAACCTGATGCCCATGCCCGTACTGGAATGCGATACCAGCACCGCCGCCTTTGACGCTGCCTGTAACGGCATCGGCCTGCTGCTGGCCCGCAGCTTTAACCTCAAGCCCCTGATTGATGAAGGCAAGCTGGTTCAGGCGCACCCTTTCACCCTCAAGGCCTCGGGCGCTCACTACCTGGTACTGCCGAACAAACCGCCCTCCCCCAAGGTAATCGCCTTCCGCGACTGGCTGCAGGCGACACTGGAGCGGGAAGAGCAGTATATTCGGCGCTGACTTACCAGTTCACTCGTGCCCAACCGCGTTCTGTGCACACTGCGGCCAATTTGGCATCAGGACTGACGCCCACGGGATTATCGACCTGTTCCAATAGCGGCAGGTCGTTGTGCGAGTCGGAATAGAACCAGCTGCCTTCGGTATTTTCGCCCTGCTGCTCAAGCCAGCGATTCAGATGCAACACCTTGCCTTCTTGATAACAGATTGGCCCATCGGCCCGACCGGTAATACGATCATTTTCCAGCTCGATTAGGACGCCAATGGCATCGTCGATCCCCAGATGTGCCGCAATCGGCTCGACCAGAAAATCGATTGAGGCCGAGATCACCAGGCAGCGATCACCACGGGCTTTATGACGGCGTATATTTTCCACTGCGGATGGCCGGATACGTGGCTGCACGTACTCGTTGACAAACCGATCCATTTCACGCGTGGCCTCGGTCAGGGTCTGACCCAAGTGTGGGCGCAGTTGCAGCGCCAGGTAATCATGCATATCGAGCTGGCCCTGATGGTAGAGACGGTCCAGTTCCCTAGCATTGTCCATGATCACAGGATCGGTCAGGCCAAGGTCGATCAAGAACTGCAACCAGAGCAGCGAGCAGTCAGCATTGATCAGGGTTTCATCAAGGTCATAGATTGCCAAAGGCATGGAGGTTTCCTTGTCCGTTAACATGCATTTTTAAAAAGATCGCTGTTTTTTCCCAAACATTTTCGATGCACTTGGTTTCAGATTAACCTTTATCAAAGCGTTACTTTCACGTCCTTCGGTTTGGTGGATAAATAACATCTTCGATCAAGGTATAATTCCGCTGCCAAACACCCAACTAGGCCCCTTTGAACATGAAGTACTGGCTCTTCTTATCCATCGCCATCGTGTCTGAAGTCGTTGCGACCTCGGCTCTCAAATCCAGCGAAGGCTTCTCTCGCCTCGTGCCTTCTGCAGTCGTCGTGGTCGGCTACCTGCTGGCGTTCTACTTCCTGTCGCTGACGCTGAAAGCCATTCCGATTGGTATCGCCTACGCCATCTGGGCCGGTGTCGGGATCGTACTAATCGCGCTGGTAGGCTGGTGGCTTTATGGCCAGAAACTGGATCTGGCAGCGATTATCGGCATGGGGTTGATTCTGGCCGGCGTGGCGGTGATCAATGTGTTTTCGACTTCGGGTGGGCACTGACCCACCTGTAAGTCATAAAACCAGCCACTAGGATATGAGTACCTATTCTCTCCTGACGCATTTTAAGGACAAATACAGATAGCCAAATACTTCAGAATTCTCAAATTAGTGACAGCTGTTTTCTTAGCCTATTTCCATCCAATGTTTAACAAAAACGCCCTTGAACATCACCACTGCCTACTTTATAAAACCTCATCCTTAAAGTCATAAAACCAGTTATGGATCGCTGGTTTTTGTAGTCAATATCAGTCAGAACGAGCATATGGATATCAATACCCTCACCGGACGACGCACCCTGTCCCAGCAACACCTTCACGCCCAACTGGCAGTCAACATTGATCAAGAAAAGTTGTTTACAGCATTGGATGCTGACCCAAACCTGGCCGGTGCAGGCGTTGTATATGTTGATTCAAAACTGACGGCCGTAACACTACGTGAATTCACACCGGTTTGCCGGCTCAAACCCATTCGATTGATTATTCGTGAACCCTTTGAGCCCGTCTCAGAGCGAGAGCATGCTGACTCTCTGAGCACATCCCCTCGCGAGTCCAAGCTCGTTCTGGAGTCTGTTTCAGCTGGGCTGGCCTGTGCAGGTATGGTGATTAGCTGGTTTGTAGTCGTAGGCAGCGCAGCTACTATTCCGTTAACAGGTGGTGCAAGTACAGCCGTAACTGTACTGGGATATACCGCTGCAACCGCAACCACTTTACAGTGCGTTAATGGTGTTACCCGAACCTCTCTGGAGCATAGCTCCCCCGAGACACTGGACGCGCTTGATTCCAACGAGTGGTATACCAATGCCCAATCAGCCGTCGATTGGATATCTCTGGCCGGAGCCACTGCCTCTGGTTTGGCAACCATTCGGATGGTGAAGATGATGCAGCGAAGCGGCAGCACTACCCGCGAAGCTCTTCAGGGATTGAATAGAAGCCAGCGTCGCAGACTGACCGAAGAAGTTATCCGGATGAACCGCCCCGGTATATCCAACGGAATGCGAAAGTCTTTGGTTCGCTCTGGAGCCTTTCCCAAGCGCTACAGTAATGTCCAGATTCAGCAAGCGACCAAGGTTCAAATCTCCGATGCCGTTGCCGCAGGACTGGCATTCACTGGCAGCGGTTTGGCTGGAGAGGTTCGTAACCTGGCTATCGGGGTTTACGAAGAGCTATGAAGCGCACGGTTGCATCCGATGACACATCCCTTCTGGGTTCATTTCGGGCATTACTGCCCAGAGGGGTAAGCCTGCTAATTGGTTCAGTCGTGTTTCAATGCATCTCAGTTGGGATATTGGTTGCAATCGGCGTAAATCTAAGTAAATCACAGGGCTTCTCATTAGACGACCTCTTGCCACCTGTGATGCTGGGCGGTGCTTTTGCTGTTATTTTGCTAGTAACAGGCGTTTTTCTGGTTGTGATGCAAAAATCTATCGGCATATATCTATGCAGGTTTAATGCGTGGCTTTGGACATTACTGACGGCAGCTTCTTGGATATACGACTGGATTTTTGAGCAAGCTAGCTCCTTCTCACTTTATAGTACTGGACTATTGTCATCAGTTAGTGTGCTGGCTCTTTACTCATCTCAGTTTTTGTATGGCTATATCGCGAAAGCCAAAGCTATCAGGCAAGAGTTCTGGAATGGTCGTGTATAAGCCATACTAAAAATATCTTACCTAGATTCCAATAAATACCCGAGCACTATACCAGCATTAGAATATCAATTTTTTTAAATAATCTAAAAGCAACCTCTAGAGTGTGCCATTCAAAGAGGTTGCGGTTATTTTTAATCAAATTAAAAATAACGATACTTAATATTCAAGTATCGCTTATTCTATTTTTTCGAAAGCCCTCAGCTATACTATAAATAGATAACAACATAAAACCGGACGCTATCAAACCAAGATCATATTTCCCATTTTCAAGGTCAATCTGGCCTTGTGAAAAAAATAAAAGAGCCACAACCCCAAGGGAAAATGAAGAAACAAATATATACCTGACAGGCATATATCGCCTATATATAAATATAAGAAAATATCCCAATGATGTAAAAAAAATCACAGAATAAAAATAATGTTCAGAAGGGATCATATATATTCCTATTAATAACTTCGGCATTTGTAGATCGCTGCTGCCCTATCCCTCCCGATACGATACCCTCAACAGAAACTATCACATCTCCTTCGTGTGCATTTGGCAATATATCAAGCATCCCCTTATATACTCCAACAGATGCCGCCACACCTAGAGGCATTCCAATATAAGGAATTCGTTTCAGAGGAGCACCAACAGCGCCGCTAGCTGTGAATACGAACCTTCTGCCTTTCGCTACTTAAGTGATTTGCCTGCACCAGAGTTATAGGATCCGATACAGCAATATTAATTATAATGAGCCGATCATCCTTTAGCGCCATCCCTGATTTCATTTTTCTAAGTGTCTTTATAGCTAGATCTTTAGAAAAATTATTTATTTTAGAGTTCGAGCTAAAAATGCAATTGAAAATTACACTTTCCTTAAAGGAGCCACTATTAGCTTTTAAGCATACAATTCGAGCAAAAATATTCGAAGTTATTTTTAAATATCTTATATCTTTATTCATCACAAAATCCTTTTTAGTGATTGGAAGACAAATTCTACTTTTAAACAAAGACCATATCAATCACAATAATGACGATAAAAAGAGACACTGTTGTGTTGTGTTGTGTTGTGTTGTGTTGTGTTGTGTTGTGTTGTGTTGTGTTGTGTTGTGTTGATTTAATTTTCATTAACCCTTTTGTCTTTAATGAAAGACCGAACCGTCATACTAAACCTATACATTACCTATCAGCATATGATCTACACGGACAGCCAACTCTCAATCATTAACTCATGCATGTCAGTGATAGCGGAATCACAGCGAAACCAACACCAGACCCAGCAACATAACACCCAGCCCCTGTAACGTAGGCAGGCTGATACTCTCACGCAGCCAGAACACGCCGATCAGTACGCCCAACGGGATGCTCACCTGGCGCAGGGCCACCACATAACTGACTTCGCTCACCATGGACATGCTGACCAGAATCAGTAGATAGGTGCCGATGATGAAACTGCCTGCCAGCAGGGTCCAGCCGAAGTCCGGCAAGGCCCCCAGCGACTCGCCAAAGCCCCAGCGGATCAGCGGCAACATCCACAGCAGACAGGCGGCGGCTTGCAGAACGACGAAGCTGCTGCCGGCTGCAAAGGCACTCATGCCCTGCTGTTTCATGAGCTGAATTGCGGCGCTGTCCAGTACCGAGTAACCGGCGGTCGCACAGGCTGCCAGCAAGACCCAGCGAATTGCGGGGGTATAATAGTCCCGCCAGTGCCAGTCTCGCCAACGGCTCAGCGGTAGAGCCAGTGATCCCAGCATGATCAAGGCCATCCCGACCAGATCCTGGATCATGAGCTGGCTCTTCCCATAACTCAGGAATACCACCAGCGGCACAATCAATACGGGCAAGGCTCGGGCAAGGCTCGGGCAAGTGGGTACACAATGTTCAGGTTGCCTCGGCCGTACGCTTTGGCCAGCCCCGTCATATAGAGGGTCTGGCACAAACCTGAAGCCAACAGCAGGTACCAGAAGTCAGCCGGTAAACGGCTGATATCCGTCCAGGTCAGCAGCAACGGGCTAAACACCAGCATGCCCAGCCCCATAGCCCAGGCATAAAAACGCACCGTCTGAGCGGTGCGTTTTCCGATCAGGTTCCAGCCTGCATGCAGCAGGGCTGAAACCAGAATCAAGCCAATGGCAGTGGGTGTCACGGCTTCTCGCCCACGGCCAGGCGAGCAGCGATCTCTTCCAGGCAGGGGATCACATCGGCGATGCTGTCGATGACATAGTGGGCACCGCTGCCGATCATGCGCTGGTAGGCTGCAGTACGACGAAGCTCCTGCTCCTCGGTGCTCAGCGCCTGCCAGTCTTCCAGGCTCATGCCGACTTCGTTACCGCTGACAGCGACGCCGATGGTCCACATGCCGGCGTTCAGACCTTCCTCAATACCGGTCAGGGTATCGTCGATCTTGATGCAGGCGCAGAGATGCTGCACGCCCAGGTCCATGGCATTTTTCAGGCTCATGTGCGGATAGGGACGACCTTTGGGCACTTCAGTGGCGCAAACGTTGCTGTCCGGTGTGTAGCCCTGCTCGGCGGCTCGCGCCAGCAGCCCTTCAATCATGGTCGAGGCATAACCGGTGTTACCGCCAATACGGATCTCGTTGGCACGCATCCAGTCCAGTGCTTCAGTCAGCCCGGGAATCAGCTCTGCAGTCTGGGCAATTGCATCAATCTGCAGGGGTACGAAGTCATCGTACATGCGGTCAATATCCGCTTCGGTCGGGTACTTCCCTTTCGCTTCCTTCCAGGCATCGCGGATACGCGGATGGGCGCACAGCTGGCGGATATGCTCACGCTTCTCGGTTCCCATGGGACCACGGGCCTCAGCTTCGCTGATCGGCAGGCCTTCCTCGGCGAAGAGACGCTGGAAAGCGCGAATGGGTGCCATGGAACCAAAGTCCACGGTGGTTCCGGCCCAGTCCATGATCACGGCTTCGATAGGGCCGACATAGCGGCGTTCAAACTGATATTTCGGGGTCATAGGGTTGCTCCTGTTAGCTAAAAAGTCAGTCATTGATCAGGCCGGCACGGCTTCCAGTGCATGCGCCGGTGTACCATCGGCAATCTTCATATCGGTGAGTACCGCTTCGACAGCGGTCAGTACGGCATCGATCTGCTCATCGTAAAGCTGGCCAATGCAGCCCAGTCGGAAGCTTTCTGCTTCGGTCAGTTTGCCCGGGTAGATGATGAAGCCACGTGCTTTCATCCGGTCGTAGAAGGCCTGGAAATCGAAGTTGCCGTGGCCCGGCGAGAAGAAGGTGATAATGATCGGTGATAGCCATTCATCACTGAGCAGGGTCTCGAAACCGAGCTGACGCATACCCGCCACCAGACGCTGCTGGTTGCGCTGATAGCGCGCATGGCGTCCGGCAATACCGCCCTTTTCCGCGTGCTCTTTCAAGGCCTGCAGGAAAGCCGCGACAACATGGGTCGGCGGGGTGTAACGCCACTGGCCGGTCTTGGCCAGGTACTGCCACTGATCCAGCAGGTCCATACTAAGAGAGTGAGCATTGCCTTTAGCCGCTTCCAAAGCACTCTGACGGATCAAGCTGAAACCGAAACCGGGCACACCCTCAAAGCATTTATTGGCCGACGAAATCAACGCATCGAACTGAACCTGCTTGGCACTGATCGGCACCGCGCCAAAGGCGCTCATTGAATCGATGATCAAACCACGGCCCTGACGTGCCACCACCTCGGCGATCTCCTCGACCGGATTAAGAATGCCCGAGCTGGTTTCACAGTGAACGATGGCGACATGAGTGATGTCCTTATCAGCCTCCAGGATCGCCTCGACTTCAGGACCACGAGCAGGTTCGTAATCCCCCTTATCCAGCGCCACATAATTCCGGCCCAGATAATCCATGATCTTGCCCATGCGCTGACCATAGGCACCGTTCATCAGGATCAACAGCTTGCCATCTTTTGGCACCAGTGTTGCCAGGGTTGCCTCTACGGCAAAAGTGCCTGAGCCCTGAAGCGGTACACACACATGGCTAGCCTCACCTTCAATCAACACCACCAGTTGCCGGCACAGATCAGCCGTCATGGCACGGAAATCTGCATCCCAGGAACCCCAATCCTGCAGCATCGCCTGTTTGACGCTCAGTGTTGTGGTGATCGGTCCGGGAGTCAGCAGATAGGGTTGTTCAGTTTTCATCTCGTTCTCTCTTTCTGGTATAGACCAGTATTTCAAAGCAAAATTTTTTCGCCTGTCAGATATACGGGCGCCGTCAAGCGCCCCTTCTGATCAGCGCTGACGCCAGCGCTGGGTGCGTTGCAAAATCTGGTGGCTGATCATCCAGTGAAGACCCTTGGCCACCAGAGAGGTCAGCATCAGCAAGACCGCCATGGCCGCCGCCGGCGCGATATCACCTGCTTCATCCATATGCATGACCGCGACTGAAGCCAGGGTTGTATCCGAGGAGTACAGGAACACGACCGCAGATACAGTGGTCATGGCATTCACGAACAGGTACACCGAAATATCCAGCACCGAGGGCAATGCCAACGGCAGCGTTACGCGACGCAAGGTCGTGTAAAAAGGTACCTTCAAGGACGCCGAAACCGCTTCGAACTCACCATCGATCTGCTTCAGGCTGGTCACCGCTGTCAGGTGACATACGGTATAAAAATGCACCACCGTATTCAGAACCAGGATGATCATGGTGCCGTAGATCCCGTTCAGCGGGTTCTGCGGATGGTTGAAGAAAAAGATATACGCCAGACCCAGTACGATACCCGGCACTGCCATCGGCAGCATCGCCAGTAGCTGAAGCAACTTGCGCGCGGTCGGCATGGGTTTGATCTTCTCGCTCATGTACGCCACGAGGAAGACCACGGCAGTACCGATTACCGCTGTCCAGGCGGACATCTGCAGCGAGTTGAAGTAAGACGCCCAGCCACCACCGTCCATCATGTCGAAACGGTAGTTATTGAACGACAGCCCCATATTGTAGGGCCAGAAGGTGATAAAGGAGGCGTACACCGCCATGCCGATCACCAGCAGCAGGAAGCCACAAATCAGGGTACAGAACAGCGCCAACAGGGTGTCACGCAGAAAGGATTTTTCCGGCTGCATCGGCACGGCACGAGACGACAGCTGCGCTGACTGACGGCGCTGTACACGACGCTCCACTGCAAAGGAGATCAGCGCGGGCAACAGCAGAATGACACTGACTACAGCCCCCATCTGGAAGTTTTGCTGGCCAACCACCTGCTTGTAGATATCCGTCGCGAGGACGTTGTACTGACCACCAATCACCTTGGCGACACCGAAGTCGGTAATGGTCAGCGTGAAAATCACAAAGATGGTATTGATCAGACCATAGCGTACGGACGGCAGAGTCACGGTCAAAAACACACGCCAGGGCGGCGTCTTCATCGACTTGGCCACTTCATACAAACGCGCATCACTGTTGCTGAATGCGGTAATCAGGATCATCAGGGCATGAGGAAATGCCCAGAAGCTCAAACCGATCACGATGCCAACCGGGCCATAGATACTTTCGACCGGCAGCCATTCCTTGAAAATACCCTGGTTACCAAACAGATAGATCATGCTCAATGCAGGCAACAACGAAGGTGCAAACAGCGGTAGCATGGTGATCAGGCGGAAGGTTTTCTTGCCCGCCATGCCACTGCGTGTCAGCGCATAGGCAAAAACAAAGGCGATCGACACCACAATGACCGTGGTACAGGTCGCAATAATCAATGAGTTGAGGATTGACTGGGTCAGCGCCGGATTATCGAAGTAATCGACAAAGTTGCTGAAGCCGATGTATTCTCCTGCACCATTCTGAAGGCTTTTGACCAGCATGGTCATCAGTGGCATCAACAAGGCGACCAGCAGGAAAAGCACACCCACTGCGACCACCAAACGTTGCAGCCAGGTTTCCGTATCAAAGCCGCGCTTGTGAGCGGCCTGTGTCAGTGTTGCGGACATCATCAGGCACCCACCACCTGCATGGCCGCGACACCCATCGGCATGCCGGCATTACTCTGGCAATGAGGCTTGGACATCTCCCCGCCTGACGACTGAGCAGGATAGAATTTCAGCGCGTCTGCAGGGACACCCAACCACAGGGCTTCACCTACAGCCGGTTTCTGGCTATGCATCTGTTCAACCGGCATATCCACATGCACGGGCGGCAGGTCTTCATCAACGGTCATTTCCAGACGCACGAAAGCGCCCATGAAATGCACCATATCCAGTCGAGCCTGAAGAATCATGTTCTCGTCTTTGTTCAGCCCCCAGATCTCCTTCTGCAAATGAACACTTTCCGGGCGGAAGCCCAGTGTTCCTTCAGAGCAGGCAGGCACATCAATCGGCAAATGAACTTCTTTACGACCCAGCATCAGGCTGCGTGAATTCAGCACCTGCGCCGGCAGCAGGTTCATGCTGCCAACAAAGCGCGCCACAAATTCGGTTGTGGGCTGCTGGTAAATCTCTTCCGGGGTACCCACCTGCGCAATGCGACCGTGATCCATCACCACGATGCGATCAGCCATGGTCAGTGCCTCATCCTGGTCGTGTGTGACCATGATGGTGGTGATGCCAAGCTTACGCTGCAGGGCGCAGATTTCGTTACGCAGATGCAGACGTACCCGTGCGTCCAGTGCAGACAGCGGCTCATCCAAAAGCAACAAGCCAGGCTCTGTTGCCAGCGCGCGCGCCAGCGCTACACGCTGCTGCTGACCACCAGAGAGCTGACCGGGGTACTTGCGACCGATATCCGGCAAGTGAATCTGCTCCAGAAGAGCGTTTACACGCTGCTGACGCTCGGAACGCGGCATTTTCGCGTTAGTCAGACCATAGGCGATGTTCTCGCTCACGGTCAGGTTGGGAAACAGGGCATAAGACTGGAACACGATGCCAAAATCACGCTGTTGAGGCGGCAAGGTCGATACATCCGTTCCACCTTGAATAATGGCCCCCTCTTCCTGCTGCTCCAGACCGGCAATCGCTCTAAGCAAGGTTGTTTTGCCGCAACCGGATGGACCCAGAAAGCAAACAAACTCGCCTTCCTTGATCTCCAGAGAAATGTCATCCAGTGCGGTAAAGTTGCCAAAGGATTTGCGCAGATGCTGGATCTGCAGATAGTGGGTTGAAGTGGTCATGTTCAGTCTCCGTAAACAAAACGGGAGGACTGCACGGGCAGCCCTCCGAGAATCACAGCGGTCGGCGCTTACTTTTTCGGCTCGCTCTTGCCGTCGTAACGCTGCTGCCATTCTTTCAGGATGCGGGAACGGTTAACCGCAGCCCATTCAAAGTCGTTGTCGATCATGCGATCGGCAATGTCTGTCGGGTAGTTCGGAACCGGCTTGGCGACGCCCGGCATGGCCACAACAGCGTAGCTGTCGTTGTACAGCACGTTGGCATCACGGGTAACAGACCAGTCCAGCAGCTTCTGAGCCGCTTCCATTTTGTCGGTGCCTTTAACGATGGCAGCCGCTTCCATGTCCCAACCCAGACCTTCAGACGGGAAAGCCAGATCGATCGGCGCACCCTGGTTCATCAGCTTGGCACCACGGTACGCGAAGGAGATACCGATAGAGGTTTCACCCGCCGCAGCCATTTTGCAGGGCTTGGAGCCTGAGTGAGTGTAGCGATCGATGTTCTGGTGCAGGTCGTCCATGAACTTCCAGCCATCGTCTTCACCGAAGGTCTGCAACCAGCTGGCGACGTCCAGATAACCGGTACCGGATGAGTTCGGGTTTGGCATGACCACGTGCCCCTTGTAAACCGGCTTGGTTAGATCCTTCCAGCTGGTCGGCATCGGCAGGTTGTTCTTTTCAGCTTCGATACGGTTGAAGCAGACAGATGCAACCCAGGCATCCATACCTACCCAAGACGGAGTTTCATCCTTATCAACAAACTGACCGCTCAGCGCTTCAACGCCAGCCGGCTTGTAAGGCTGCAACATGTCCTGGCTTTTCAGCACCAGCAGGCTGGTTGCCGCCAGACCCAGTACAGCGTCAGCCTGGGGGTTTTCTTTTTCAGCCAGCAGACGCGCAGTGATGATGCCGGTAGAATCACGCACCCAACGGATTTTCACATCCGGGTTGGCACTTTCGAAGGCATTTGCATAGGCTTTCAGCTGATCAGCTTCCAGCGCGGTGTAAACAGTCAGTTCGGTCGCCGCCTGAGCGCCAGTTGCTGTCAGAGCAACGGCTGCAGCCAGCAGGGTCATCTTCAGGTTCAGTTTCATCACGTGGTCCTTTAATGCTTTCAAGTTGCGTTGTAAGTTTTAGGGTCCAACTGGTCTATACCAAACCATTCTTGCAGCGCTTTGTTGCAATGGTATGAACAAAACGTTGCAGCTTTTTTAACCTGACTGTTTTTTGCTGCGAGCCAGTGCGCATTGCTCGCGGAATGACTCATCAAAGGGGTCGACCTGACCAAAGCGACTCATATCGAAAGGTGCTGCAGAGCAGAAGGGTTCCAGCTCAAGCGCTATTTCAGCCAACAGCCGTCCCATCCCGCCGGACAAGGCAATACCACCGCCCGAACAGCCGGTTCCCACCAGCAAACCAGGCACATTGGTTGCGCCTATCAGGGGTTTGCCGTCCGGGGTATAGCTGGAAACACCGGTCAGATAGTGGGCGATACCCAACCGTTCAATGGCCGGAAACACCGCGGCCAGCCCTTCCCACCCGGCTTCCAAACACTCCCAGCCGTCGGGGTCACAGTTAAACAGATAGCCGTGAATATCGTGCGGCAGATTCGCAGGATCACCGTAGACCGCCTGTTGGTCACGCAGGCCAAACAACAGCCCACCGACTTCCGGGCGCGCATAGGCACTTGCATCCGGCAAGATCACCATGGGCGAGTCAGCGGGAAAAAGTGCTGTATCATCTTCTGAAATCCAGTAGCTGCTGCGTACTGGCGCCATCGCCAAGTGAACACCCACTTCTGCCAGCATCGCGGTAGACCAGGGACCTGCGCAGCAAATCACGGTCGAGGCCTGGATATCACCTGCCGCGGTGCTAACACCGGCGACCCGTCCTGCTTCAAGCAGCAAACCTTCGACCCGGCAGTTCTGCACCACCTCAACCCCAAGCTTGCGGGCCGCACTCAAATAGCCTTGTGCCAGCTGAGCCGGGTCCATATAGCCATCATCTTCGACAAACAAGGCCCCTGCAGATTCAGGTGGCGACAACCAGGGGCAAAGATCGGTGACGCGACTGGCATCGGCCCATTCGGTGCTGAGCCCCAATGCCTTGGCATTATCATCAGTATTTTTCAGATAGGCCTTACCGGCGTCTTGGGTAGCCAAATGCAAGCTACCCACTTTTCGCAGCGGCAGAGGTGTGTCCAGGACCTGGTCGAGTTGCTGGATAGCACTGAAGGTTTCTGCAACCAGGGCGGCCATAGCGGGGTCCGGTCGGACTCGCGTCAAAAGAGCTGCGGCCTGGCTGGTGGTCGCAGAAGCGGTCAAACCAGCTTCTACAATTCGAATTCGCGTTCCGGCCGGGGCGCGTTGCGCCAGCGACCAGGCGGTAGCACCGCCAAGAATACCGCCGCCAATAATTAGATAGTCTGTATCGGTGTGCTGCATGATTAAATCCTAAACTGGTATATACCAGATTTTTAGAATAAATTATGAGCGCACCAAATGACAGTTTGGTGACAAGGTTTTTAGGGAATGGAATTAGACGTCAGTGATGACTTCCGACCTGCACGGAAATTTTTAGAGCGTCATGGAGCCAGTATTCCCGGTCCAGCTCCAGAAACTCACCGTCCTGGTCAAAGCTCAAACGCTGGATATACAGACCAGCAGCACCTTGATTCACGCCCAGCGATTCGGCTTCAAGACCCTTGATGGCCAGCGGGAAGATTTCAATCTCGCGATGATCCGGCACCAGCTTGTACTCACTTTTGAGCATCTGCCAAATCGACTTGTCAGTGCTTTCAGCAAGCAGCCCCGGACACTTGGCCGGGTTAATGAAGTTGTGCTCAACCAGCAGACTACGCTCATTGACATAGCGCCGTCTGAACACATGATAGATGGGCGTTCCAACAGGTAAGCCGCTGATCTCGCTCAGCCAAGCCGGTGTCTCTGTCAGTTGTTTGAACAGTGTCTCGGTGCGTGGCAGGCATCCCTGTTCTGTGACGTACTGGTTAAAACCGACATCACGGCTGGGATCATATTTGAGACGTTCAGGGGTGACATACCAGCCGCGGCGGTTTGAGCGAAAAATAAGCCCTTCCGCTTCCAACTGAGACAGCGTCTGACGCACAGTCACGCGTGTAGTGCCGAAACGTTCAGAAAGTTCTCGCTCAGAAGGCAGCTTCTGTTGTCCACTCAGATTTTCCTGTTCGATCCATTCCCAGAGTCGGTCACGGAGCTGAAGATATACGGGGTAATCGGCGCGGGACATCAAATTGCTACTCATGCCTTCGAAGTGCAGTGGAATCGAGGAGCCTAACACGAAACGCAGAGGTCAGATACTGAACTCAAGTGCCGTATAGGGAATGGAAAGCCAGACTTTTTGGCCTTGGCGGGCATTTAGAAAAGAGTCGTATTCACTACGTCCAGCCAGTGTCAGCTCGGGCAAGTCTCGGCCAATGCCGATATTGATTCGGTTCTGCTCATCAATATTACCAATACTGCCCGGCAGCAGCAGGTGGGTACTGGTATCAGGCCCCCAGGGTCCCAACAACAGCACCACCTCAGCCGTATCAAATACCAATTGCCCACGCTTACCGGCCGGTAAATCCATCGGACACCGCACTGATACTGCACCACTCCATGCACGCCCGAAATTATCGATCTTTACGGGGAGTGAGTAGTGGCTTGAGGCGTTGGACAAGGCCAGGCTTTGAGTTTGCATGCGAGGTTTCAATCTGCTTTTTTCTATTGAAACAGGCTAAAGCTAATCCATGACGTATTTGTGACATTAGCAATCCGGCATACTCACCTGCTTGGGCCATGTGGCTTTACACGCCCCCCGCCACTGCTACAATTGCGAACTGTTCCGCCTTTGAAATCCGCACTCAACAGCAGGATGTGTGAATGAAATTTCGTTTTCCGGTCGTCGTCATCGACGAAGATTATCGCTCCGAAAACATCTCAGGCTCAGGTATCCGTGACCTGGCCGAAGCCATCAGCCGTGAAGGCATGGAAGTGGTCGGTTTCACCAGCTATGGTGATCTGACATCGTTCGCACAGCAGGCCAGCCGCGCCTCCTGCTTCATTTTATCGATTGACGACGAAGAATTTGGTACCGGTTCCGACGATGACGTCGATCAGGCGCTGGATTCAATTCGCCAGTTCATCGGTGAAGTGCGCAAGCGCAACGCCGATATCCCGGTGTTCCTGTATGGCGAAACCCGCACCTCACGCCATATTTCCAACGATATCCTGCGTGAGCTGCACGGCTTCATTCACATGTTTGAGGACACACCAGAATTCGTGGCGCGTCACATCATCCGTGAAGCAAGCAAGTATCTGGAAAGCCTGGCACCACCGTTCTTCAGCGCGCTGATGGATTACGCCAGCGACAGTTCCTACTCCTGGCACTGCCCAGGTCACTCCGGTGGTGTGGCCTTTCTGAAGAGCCCGGTAGGCCAGATGTTCCACCAGTTCTTCGGCGAAAACATGCTGCGTGCAGACGTCTGCAACGCGGTAGAAGAGCTGGGCCAGTTGCTGGACCACACCGGACCGGTATCGGCCAGTGAGGCGAATGCGGCGCGTATTTTCAACGCCGATCACCTGTTCTTTGTCACCAACGGCACCTCGACCTCCAACAAAGTCGTTTGGCACTCCACCGTTGCGCCGGGTGACATCGTGGTCGTCGACCGTAACTGCCACAAGTCGATCCTGCACTCGATCATCATGACCGGTGCGATCCCTGTATTCCTGATGCCGACGCGTAACAACTACGGCATCATCGGTCCGATTCCGAAGAGCGAGTTCGACCCGGAAACCATCCGCAAGAAGATCGAGGCCAACCCCTTTGCTCGCGAAGCAAAGAACAAGAAGCCGCGTATTCTGACCATTACCCAAAGCACCTATGACGGTATCGTTTACAACGTTGAAACGATCAAGGACATGCTGGGTAACACCATCGATACACTGCACTTTGATGAAGCCTGGCTGCCGCACGCGAGCTTCCACGACTTCTATCACAACATGCACGCCATCGGTGAAGGGCGTCCGCGCTCTGACGAAACCCTGGTATTTGCAACCCAGTCTACGCACAAGCTGCTGGCAGGCCTGTCTCAGGCATCGCAGATCCTGGTTCAGGACGGTACCAACCGTAAGCTTGATACCCACCGTTTCAACGAGTCCTACCTGATGCACTCATCCACCAGCCCACAGTACGCGATCATTGCGTCCTGTGACGTAGCGGCGGCGATGATGGAGCCTCCGGGCGGCAAGGCACTGGTGGAAGAGTCCCTGCTGGAAGCGATCGACTTCCGCCGTGCCATGCACAAGGTTGACGAAGAATTCGGCGATGACGACTGGTGGTTCAAGGTTTGGGGTCCGGACGTACAGGCGGAGGAAGGTCTGGGCGACCGTGACAACTGGATCATCCACGAAGATGACGACTGGCACGGCTTTGGCAAAATCGAATCCGGCTTCAACATGCTGGACCCGATCAAATCCACCATCATCACACCGGGACTTAACCTCAAGGGTGAGTTCGACGAAGTCGGTATTCCGGCTGCGATCGTCAGCAAGTACCTGGCTGAGCACGGCATTATCATCGAGAAGACAGGCCTGTACTCCTTCTTCATCATGTTCACCATCGGCATTACCAAAGGCCGCTGGAACTCCATGGTGACCGAGCTGCAGCAGTTCAAGGATGATTACGACCACAACCTGCCGGTGTGGCGCGTGATGCCTGATTTTGCCAAGCGCTTCCCGCAGTATGAGCGTGTGGGTCTGCGTGATCTCTGTACCGAGATTCACAATGTCTACAAACAGTATGATGTGGCCCGCATCACGACCGAAATGTACCTGTCCAACATCGAACCGGCCATGACTCCGGCCGATGCCTGGGCCAAGATGGCACACCGTGAAGTGGAGCGTGTCTCCATTGATGCGCTGGAAGGCCGTGTCACCGCCATGCTGGTAACCCCTTACCCTCCGGGTATTCCGCTGCTGGTACCAGGTGAGCGCTTCAACAAGACCATCGTTCGTTACCTGCAGTTTGCACGTGACTTCAACTCACGATTCCCCGGCTTCGAGACCGACGTCCATGGCCTGGTGCGTGAAGACGTCAACGGCAAGGATGCGTACTTCGTGGACGTAGTGAAGGACTAAACATTCCCTCACTACTGAACGTAAACAGGGTGGCCATGGCCACCCTGTTTTGTTTCCGTAAAGCGGGTATTCTTCCAGAACTACCTGGAGACCTGCTGCACGCGATCTTCAAGCGCTGTCAGCTTATCCACAATATCTCCGGAAATAGCAGCCACCTCATCGTAGCAGCGCTCTGCTGCTGCAAGGTCCTTAACACTCTTGTGCTGTATCGCTTCACGTACTTTGGCGTGCAGTAATTCATGCGGTCCTTCAATCTGGCGGAACTCCGACATCTGGCCGTACTTCTGTTTACCTTCGCTGTAGTACCACTGGCCAAATTTGCAGTCCATGTGTGACACCGCTTCGCTTTCTTTCAAGGTCGCCTTGCCATCCAAAAAGCTTCGCAAACGGGTTTTCCAGGACAGATGCGCTGCCTTGGCAGCACTTAGATCAACACCCTGCACATTGGTCTCGAAGCGATTCACTTCCTCCATCAGCACATCCACATGGTGGGTGATGCTATGGATAACATGCACGCTCTGCTGCGAGTAGTTCGACGTACGGTGTGACTGATCTGCTATTGAAGTGATATGGCGGTCCATATCCTGCGCCACCTGGCTTTGCTCTTCAGCGGCAGTGGCAATCTGCGTGTTCATATCGTTGATAATCGACACCGCATCCACAATACGCAGCAGCACACTGCGGGCCTCTTCTGCGTTCGCGACACTCTCTTCTGCCATATGCTGACTGGTTTCGATGGAACGCACAGCAGAGGCTGAATGCTGCTGCAGGCGCTCGACAATACGCGCAATGTTACTGGTCGACTCCTGAGTGCGCTGTGCCAGAGTACGCACTTCATCCGCGACCACGGCGAAGCCTCGGCCCTGCTCACCCGCTCGCGCAGCTTCAATCGCCGCGTTCAATGCCAACAGGTTCGTCTGCTCGGCGATGCCGGTAATCACATCCAGAATCTGGCTCACCTCTTCACTGCCCTTGGCCAGTTCGCGGATCACCTGGCCGGACTGACGCACCTGATCCGACACATTGCCAATCTGATCACTGACCGTCGCAACCAGCGCCTGACCGCCCTTGGCTGACTCGTTAGCCGCTTCAGCCGAGCTGGCCGCATTGGCCGCACTGTGCGCCACTTCCTGCACGGTTGAAGCCATTTCCGTAATGGCGGCAGCAACCTGCTCGATCTGCGCCTGCTGATCGCTGACACCACGGTCAGTATCCGACAGCGCTGAGTTGATCTGGCTGACGCCGGTGCTGATACGGCCGGAGGTTTGGCCTACCTTATGCAGCAGTTCACCGATCTCAAGAATAATGCCGTTGTAGGCGGTGTAGTTCTGCCCCACTTCGTTACGGGGATTATCCACTTCGATCGGCAGTGAGAAATTACCCTCGGCCAAGACTCTCAAGTGGTCACGCAGATTTTTGATCTGGCGGAACATCACGGTCAGACCAAACATGCGCCCCATCACGATCAGCACCAGTACGATGGCGGTTACCGCCAGCGCGATATGTTGCAATAGCGACTGCTCGGCAATGGACAGCTTCTCCATCATGCCAACGGCCTTGTTCATTTCGGTCAGTACTGACAGAGACTGCTGCTGTAAACGTGCCAGATCATTCGGGCTGGCTGATGTTCCACTCAGCAGCTGATCAACAGTGCCACGATAATCACGCCACAGCTTGCCGACATGGTTGAGCTGCTTACGAATATCCTGATCGGACGCCGCCTTGATACCCATCTCGGCATTGCCGCTCAACAGCGCCTGATGAGCGCTCTCAAAAGCGCGAATGGTTGCCTGAGCCAAGCCGGCATCCGCAGCGCCCTGTTGCAGCAGCAGCGTTTCCTTGGCCAGACGCTGACTTAGCATGCGCTGTTTGCCCGCCACATTAATGGCGGTGGCATCATCACTGCCGGTCATCCACACCGATACACCGATAACCGCGGTCAGGACAAAAATCAGGATGTAGGAAAACATGAACTGCGCATCGAGGGTGCGCATGCCAATCATCTCAAGGCTTTTTTCCAGCGCTTTGCCGATGCGGAAACGAATCGAACGCTTATCCGGTGAATACTTGAACATCAGACCTGTCTCAAAAAAGTGAATAGCGACCAAACCAGAAAGCATAATCTTCGCCTCACCTGAACGCTACTGCATTCCTGTGACAACGCTGAAAAGCTGTTTAAATATTGATCCAACCCCAAAGTGCCATTAGCTGGAGACACTAATACAGCTATTTACACTATCTTGATAAGCAAATACCCTTAGTATCAAAGAACCCCATTAATAAAAATAACTGCAGGGTCGCCATGAAGTTGTATATAACCCAGCGAATCATGCTTGGATTCGCCCTTCTCGTGTTGTTCATCCTCCTGGTTGGCGCGGCAGGACTCTATGCCAGCCGCACGCTGGGCAACGGGCTTAGCCTGGTCACCAACGAGGTGATCCCGCTCACCGAACGCAGCTATAGCCAAACCCAGGCGCTGCAGACCGCCACTACGCATCTTTATGCCACCCTGGCGCAACGGGACCAGGCCTCTTTTGATGCCAACCGTGCCAATTACCAGAGCAGCTATGACGCTCTGGTGCAGCAGCTGGACAGTCTTGCGTCACAGCTGTCTGCGGCTAATGAAGAGAAACCGCTGATCGCCAGCATGCAGCAACAGGCAGGCGAACTTGAGCAGATGGCCAACCAGCTGTTCCAGTTACATGAACAGGAACGCCAGCTCAGCCAGCAGGTGGCTCAGATGTCGGTACAGTTTTTCACTCAGAATGATGCCCTCACCAGTTGGGGCCGAAACTATCTTTCCACCTCGGATAACAGTGAAGGCATCCAACAAATTCGCCCCGTCACCCGTGCCGCCAACAGCTACCGCTTTATGCTGTTCAATTTTCAGCGCCACGGTGAGTTGGAGCGTTTGAACGCCGAAGCTGAGGGCAACAAGGGCAGCCTGCTGGAAACCTTTGCAAAGTTTTCGGAGGTTTCACCCAAGGCCAAACAGATTCAACCACTGGTCGACCGTCTAGAAACCATGCTGTATGGGGAGAACGGGGTTATCGACTTGAATAACCAGATGTTCGCCACCCGGAACCAATTGTTTGCCACACTTGGCGACCTGTCTCAGCTAATGGATGGATTCACCGCCACCTCACAAACATTGATCAGCAAGGCACAGACACAGGCTCAGGAAGCACGTGATAAAGGCCAACAAACTCAATCGTTCAGTCAGCTGGTCATCCTGGTTGTCACCGGCACCGCCATTGTCCTGGCGTCCTTTATCGCGCTACTGACCATCCAGGCGCTGCGCAAGCCCTTGAGTGCCATCCGACAGCAGCTGTCGGCACTGCGCGAAGGCGACCTACGCGTGCAATTTGATGACAAGCGCAAGGATGAGTTTGGAGAGTTATCGCAGTCGCTCAACGATGTGGTCGCAGGCCTCAGAGATATGGTGACCACCATTACCCGGGGCTCAGAACACCTTGCCAATGTTGCCAGCCAAAGCTCGGCCGTCAGTGAGCAAACCACTCAGGCAATGTCGCGACAGAGCGATCAGCTGCAGCTGACCGCCTCGGCATCTACCGAAATATCCAGCAGCGTTGCCGAGGTTGCCAGCCACAGCCAGACCACGCTGAGCGCCGTACATGAGTGTGAAAGCCTTAGCCACAGCCTGACCGCCAACCTGCAAGCGACCTTGGCCAGCATCAATACTCAGGCCGATGGCATTCAGCAGGCAGTGAGTGTCAGTGACCAGCTGGCGGGTTACAGCAGTGAGATCGACAGTATCCTGTCGACCATTCGTGATATTGCCGAGCAGACCAACCTGCTGGCCCTGAACGCGGCGATTGAAGCAGCCCGTGCCGGCGAGCATGGCCGCGGATTTGCGGTGGTCGCCGATGAGGTACGTGAGCTGGCCAGCCGGACCCAGAACTCCACAGGACAGATTCAGTCCATGGTGGAGAACATGCAGTCCAGCATTTCCCGTGTCGTGAATGTAATGAAATCCAGCTATGAGCAGACGCAACAGTGTGTCGAACATGCCAACACGTCGCAGCAATCACTGGAATCACTGAACGGGGCTATCGCACATATCGGCAGCCTGAGTACACAGATAACCGAAGCGGCTCGACAGCAGACCGATGCCGTCGAGGAAGTGAGCCAAACGCTGAACGGCCTGAACGATACGGCGCAGGAAACCACTGAAGGCGCGCGCCAAGCCTCCAGCAGCAGCCGAGAACTTTTGGAGTACGCCAAGGAACAGCAGGTGTTGCTGCAGCGCTTCTCGCTCTGACATCGCTGCCTGCTGTATGTCTCAGTGGGCTGCCAATGCAGCTCCCTGAGACTCCTCAAACCGCACCTGACAGCCTATACCCGCTAGCGTCAAATGCTCCGGGTTTTCCATCCGGATGCTGACGCCCAGGGTCCCGCTGGCCGCATCTACAACCCGATCAACCACATGAACCACTGCGGCCAGTTCGCCACCTACAGGTGCGGCAGGATAGACAGTGACTCGACTCCCCTTGTGCACCTTGCCGATCATATCCAGGGGTAAATAGGCCTCAACCCTGAGTGGATTGATTTGCGCCAGCGCCACCACCTTTTCTCCTTCGGTAACGTATTCACCCGGCACCAGTGTTCGCTCCAGCACCAGGCCATCAATGGGGCTGCGAATCTCGCGCTGCCGAACCATCGCTTCTGCCCGGCCCAGCTCCAGCTGCATCAGCTGGTGTTCTACTTCTGCATCTCGCGTTTGCAGCCGGGCCAGTCGAGTCGTAATACGGGCTTCATCGACCTCCTGATCCGAGATCATTTTCTTGCCATGCAGCTCCTGCTTACGGCCCAGTGAAACCGCTTCGTATTGAGCACGCGCGCGCCCTATTTCAATCGGCAACTGGTTCTCGGCTCTGGCTCGGGCAAGGGCCAGCGTTGCCTCCTGGACATCGGTGACCAGCCGAGCGACCAGCTGTCCTTCTGATACCGTATCGCCGCGTTCAACCTCTACAGACTGGAGAATACCCTGGGTTTCAGCGCCAAGACGCACCTCTACCCAAGGCTCGATCAGACACTCGAAATTCTGCTCCTGCGCCCACAACGGCAGGGAGCAACTCATGACAAGAACAGCTGCGACGTTTCTTAACATAGTCTCCGCTCCTACTCCCCGGTACCGGTAAAACTCAATAAGTGTCGATAGTGCGCATCTGCCGCCATCATCGACTCTCTTAAACTTCGCTGCTCCCGAGCGTCGCGCCTGAACGCCCGTGCCAACAACCAGCGCTGCACCTTTGTTAGCTCATGCGGCAGGATTCCGCTTCCCATTAAGCGCTGCTCGTAAGGACGAAGATGTGACAGGGGACGTGCATCCCAGGCCCCCAGCCAATGGCAATCACTCAGATACAGCGGCAACAGACTGAATATTGGCCAACCGACCAAAGGCCCTTCACGCAGTTTCTCCAGACTTTGGCCACTGGTGACCAACACGCCCAACGAGGTTGGCGGTGACAAAGTCAGTCGCTCATCCAGCTCATCGAAGGCCACACCGGACTCATCAAGGGCAGATAACAGGGGCAAGGCTTCATCGGCAGTTCGACCGGCGTACAAAATGGCCCGCCCCCCCTGTGCCAGGTGCTGCTTAATCTCGTCTATAAGGCGCTCTATGGCGTCAACCGCACGTTCACAAATTACGTCAGGAGCCGGCAAGGGCACAGGGTGACCGGCTTCAACCATGAGCGGGTAGTACTGCTCAATTTCGTCAGCAATATCGTCGCTGCGATCAACCAGTGCGGACAGGTTCTGGTAACGCTGTAGAAAGCGTCGATAGCTCAAACGTCCTGACAAGGCCATGCTTTGCCCCGGACGATAGCCTTCACGAACAGCCAAAAACGCTTTCAGTCCGGAAGCCTCTTCCTCCAGACCTTCTCGCACAACCACCTGCCCTTCTTCCAGCTGATAGTCCTGCCCTGGCTGAAGCTGGCGAAATGCCTTCAGTGCAAGCAGTACTTGCTGTTCCAGTTTCAGACGCTTACGTAAGGCCAAAGGAAGTGTTTCCCCCAGATACAACAGGCGCTGTCGCCCCGCCGCCGTCAACTGGATACCTGCCTCTTCGCGTTGATAGTCTCGCTCTTCCTTCAATTGTCCTGCGATACCGGCCAAAGCATAGGTCAGCATCTCGTCCTCATTGAGTTCCATGCGGTCGCTGGCAACGACGGATGTCATCGCTGACTCACACAGCAGGGCCCGACCATCCACCAGAATGGCACGACTCAAACCATTCAGTATTAGCGACGTGCTGATATTTTTACTGCTCAGGCAGCGCTTGATGCGCTGTGTTTGCTCGCCCTCGAATGCACCTTTGAGTCGGCGATCTCGCAGGTAGTCCAGCATCAATTCGCTGATTGAGACATGCACCAACCCGTTGGCATATAGATCATGCCGCAGGCCTGCACTCAAGCGGGGCTGAATCAGCCCCGCGCTGATACCCAGCTCTCGATAGAAGGCTTCTGCCAATAGCAAGGCCTCCTGGGCATCCGCCTGTGTCGCATGGACAACCTGTACCGGAATGCCGGCCTGAGCCCAGGCCGCTGCAGTCAGGGCTGCTACACGCCAACGGCTCTCTACTCCCTGCAAAGCCAGACACTTGCCGTCCAATAAGTGCAGTGCGACCCTCAGCTCCTGCTCAACGATTTCAGCCTCGGGGTCGAGATGATGGCAGGCAAACCTCATCCCTTTCAGGGCAAGCTGCGCCCGTGCCAGCGGTTTAGGCTCAAGCTCCTGCACCATGCGTTGTCGACTGGAACAATCGGGCGCTGATTTAAAGCGTGCAACAAGGTCTTGCTCATCAACGGGCATAGCAGACTGTTTCGGCTTTTCCCGAGTTAGCCAACCCGAGAGGGATTGCAGGAGTGAAGGCCCCGGTTCTCGGGAGCGTCGCTCCGGATACAGGATAGCGCTTCGTACTTTCATCCCGGCCTCACAACTGGAACCTGGACAGGAACAACTGGCGCGCCCGTCTTAGCACTTGATACCCCACTGGCTCATAGCCCAGCAGGAACTTCACATGAACCCGCTGACCAACCTTGGGTTGCTCAGGTAATTGATCAAATGCCAGCTCAATATGGAACAAGGTATTCATGGCACGCGCTTCGCCCTCGGTTGCATCCGGCCGCAGAACAACCTGACCGCCCCCTTGGGTCGAAAATACCGGAGAAGGTAATTGATCGCTGGCAGCCGGTACCTGACGCACCAAGTGCGCACCATATTCCTGTTCCAAATTATCGGCCACCAGCACACGCACACTTTCCAGGCGGTCCCGAACCAAGCCGGCATCGCCCTGCTCTACAAGCGTACGAATGCGTACACTTTCATCCGAAACCACAAACCCCAGCACTTCGCCCTTGTGAATGAAACTGCCCGGCATATCGCTGGTATTGCCGACCAGCAGAGTCCCGCTGGTGGGACCGTAAAGCGTTAGCGCGGCTTGCCTGCGCTGCAGGTCATCAATGCGCGTCTGATTATGTTTTAACTCAATGGCCGTCAGTTGCGAGCGCACGCGATCTTCAGCACGGTCTGCGGCGTAGCGTGCGATTAACGCTTTTTGCCTGGCCAAAGCAGCACTGAGCTCCATTTCCAACTGGTCGTTCGAGAGCGTTAACAGCGTCTCACCCTGAACGACCTGGCTGCCACTGGGTTTGGCCACCGCATCCACAAAACCACTTTCACCGGTGGTGATTTCCGCATGCTCAGACACCCAGACAACACCATCGGCATAGGTGTTGAGCGGGAACGGCACCATGAAGATCGTTGCAACGAGGACCAGCATTGCGCCCCCCGCTCCCGCATAGGCCCGTACTCCACGGCGGTGCATCCTGGGGCTGGTCAGCAGAAACCAGGTCAGCTTACTCAAGGGCACGACCACCATCATCACAACGGCCAACAACGCCAGCAGCACGCCGATAATGAAAAACTTACCGGCCACGAAGAGCGCAATCAGGCTGACCACAACCGCGCGGTAACAGAATGAAGCCACCGAGAAAAAACAGAACCAGGCGGCTTCCCCGCGTGCAACGGCAGGTGAGTGTGCATCCTCCAGCCCCAACAGATAACGCTGACACAGGTACTGGAAATGCTTGTTGGCACGGGTACCCAGGTTTGGAATATCGATGACATCGGCAAGGATGTAGTAACCATCGAAACGCAGCAGCGGATTGAGGTTAAACAGCAATGTGGTGACGCTACCGATCAACGCCACATTGAACAAGATACTGCGCAACATGCCCGGTTCAATCATCGACCAGCCGATCACCGCCAACGCGGCCAGAAACATCTCCACGTACATGCCCGCGGCAGACACCCAGGCTCTTTGCCAATGACTTCTGAACACGGAAGAGGCCGAGGCATCAACATAGGGAATGGGCATGAATACCAGGAACATCACGCCCATCTCATGCACCTCTCCGCCCCAGCGCGATACGGCATAGGCATGACCGAATTCGTGGCACAGCTTCAACAGCGGGAAGGCGATGAGAATAATGAGAATATTATCGGCGGCCAGTACGCGATCGGTCAGGTTGTCGGTGAGCGCATCAAACTCGGTAATCGCCACCCAGCCACCGGCCAAAAGTACTGCCAACCAGACCAGCGCACCGGGTAAGGAAAACATCAGCCTTCCCAGGGGACGCGTTGCTTTCAAGAAACGTTCGGGGTCCAGCAAAGGAATACGCAGAGCCAAGGGCGAGAGGTACTGTTGTAAACGCTTGCGCTTGCGCGCTTTGGTGGATCGATCAAACACCTCTTCAGGGTCTGGCAGCTGATAGCCATCCAGCAGATCTGATGAGTGCAGCTGGGACAGCAGGCGTATGACATCCTCCTGCTCAGGCGCGTCTTCACCCAATACCCGCCGTGAGTGAAGCCAGGCCTCTTCGACGGTGCGCTTGCCGTCCAGCAGTCCCAAAAACTGGTACGCCTCAGGGGTAAACCTGAAATGCCGTCCTGAGGCACTGTCCTGAAGCACGTACCAGATCAGGCCCCGCTGTTCCTGACGGTGCAGATGGGCATGGGGCCGCAGCCGGGGTTTGAGGCTGGCAACGCGATACCAATAGGGATTCTGCTGCTCGGCCATGCGTTACCCCCGCCCTCAGGGCATCCACTTCCAGAGCTGCAACTCGATCCATCCGACCAGACGCCGTGTCCAGATCCAGATCAGCTTGCGCTCACCAACTTCAATTTTGGCCACACCTTCCATGCCGGGCCTCAGCCCTGTACCTTCCTGTTCAAGTTTTGCTTCGACCCGAAAGAAGTTGCCGCCCTCTTCCGCCTGAGTCACCGGCGTCACGCGCTCAACCTGAAGCGGGTAGCGGCTATCCGGCAAGGCTGACAGGATCAGATCACCGGTTTGGCCCACCTGAAGCTCATTGATATCGCGTTCATCCACTTTGACGACAACGCGATAAGCATCAAGCGGTGCCAGCTGGAACAGGGTATCCCCCTGCCGAACGGCGCTGCCCAGCGACTGACTGAGATCCCCCGCCACCACCAGTGCATCAAACGGCGCTACTACCCGTGTACGTTCAATTTTTTGCGTCAGAAGTCCAATTTGAGCATCAGCTTCTTCAATCTGAGCGCCCAGTACGCCAATGGCAGCACGATCACCTTCAGCCCGGGCCTGCTGCATCTGTGTTCGATATTGAATTCGGCGGCTTTGCCAGGCATGGAGTTCAAGCTGGAAGTCACGATCGTCCAGTTGTGCCAACAGATCGCCCTGCTTTACCTGATCACCAGCACGCACATTGGCCAGCGCAATAAAACCATCAAAGGGCGCTGCCGAAATACGTTGTACAACACCTTCAAGCACTGCATCGCTGGTCACCCTGAATGGCACCACCATGAACTGGAAAAACAGCACCAGCGCTATAAAGCCGATCAGGAACAACTTGCGGCCCAGATAGCCGGGTCCCAAAAGGCGAGAGAGGCCCTGACGGGACGATGTCAGGAGTTTGGCGGGCAAGGGTCTATCATTCTGCCACTTGGCATCCAGTATGGACCCGACCAACCCTGATGCCGCACTGCAGGTATCCAGTTCATACTCGGTCAGGCTGCGACCGGGCGGAAATTCAAAGGTCATGGCGCCAAACACACGGTCGCCGGACACTAATGGAATGGTAACAATGCTCCCACCCGTACCATGTAGTCGGGCCAGTTCAGCATGTGCGCGACACACCACCGGCTCAGCATCTTCATCCGGGGGATAGATGATTTCCTGCGACTGATCAATGGCCTCTTCCATGGCATATTCAAGCGCCCGCACCAGATTCATCCGGCGGGTAAAGTTGGCTGTATGGGAGATACCCAGCATACGAACATGCTGACCTTGCATGCGGCCAAGTGACACCCGGTCACACTGAAAACGGCTGCAAAGCTCAACCAGTACCAGGTTCCCCGCCACGCCAAACTGGTCGTGATCCGTTGCCAATGCCGCCAGCTCCAACACGTGGCTGGCACGGTCCATCACCTGACGCAGTTGACCCACTTCGTCTTTCAGCAGGTGTTTTTCCAGCCAGGCGGAGCCCCATTGCAGCTGTCGCATGGCAGCCTGAAGATCAGTATCATCATCACGTTTAACAAGCAGGGCAACAACGCCACAGACCCGGTCTTCTCCCATGACGGGGAATGCCAGACTGTGGGTCGCATCCACGCCTTGTTCCGGGTCCAGGCGTTTTACCAACCCTTGCCGCCTTGCCAGTGCCTGTTCTGTTGCCTGCATCAAGGCTGGTAAAGGGGTACGGCCAGCAGGCCATACCGCCACTGGCCGAAAACGTTCTTCGCCAGAAGGAGCGAAGACAATAATGCCGCTGGCGACCCCACCCACCATTTCGATTTGAAGCGTCAGCCAGCCTGAGAAAAACTCGCTGTCTTCCGAGGAATGGGTCAGTTGGCGCCAGCTGACACTATCGAGTAAGCCTGCCCGCTGAGCGGTCATGGCCTAACCTCCTTCAGCCGTTCATGGCAGTCGCAGCCGGTTTGGCAGCGGTAGGCTCAATGTTGATTTCGCCGTAACGACGTTCATGCTCTTTCATCACAGCAGCCAAGAGCGTCAGCAAACGTTTGGCGGCATGTGGGTTGAGCATGATGCGGTTGGTGAGATGAACGACCAGTTCTTTATCCGTGGCGTTCCAGGTTTGGTTGGTACCGAAGAACAGTGTGAACTCTTCACGACTGCTGACGGCATTCACGACATTGGCATAACTGCTGGCCATTTGAGAATCATCCCAGCTGACCTTGGGGGTTGTGGGGCGTTTTTCGCTTTTTGCCTGATCGAACGATTGAGCGTCTGAAGTTGCCATGATCTCGTATCCTTCATCTGGTTTATGCTGCTTCCACCACTTGAGCCTCACTGCTTGAGTGATCACTCAGACTGCCTATTCACTATAGACCACTGCGACCTGTGCAACCGCCTATTTACGCGGGTTTTACGCCTGATTTATGACCCCATTTGAGATCAGTAACAGGGTTTTATTGAGTGGTTTCGAACATAAAAGTGGCCACCCCTTGGGGCGGCCACTGTAAGCACTGTATTCAGACTGTCCTCCTCATCAAGTGGCCTATTTATTCAACGGGTGTCCTGTCAGTTGATCGAGCTCGAACAGGAACTCAGGGAAGGCGGAAACCCTTGATCCACCCTGTGCTTTGGTTGCGGCATGGCCGTTGCCATGGTCTGACCAGTCAACCAAACCACCGGCATGTGCTTCAGGGCTGCCTTGGGAAGATTCACCCGCCACATCAAGCACATATTCAAACACCTGACCGTCACTCGGACCTGTCTCCGGATCGTTGTCCACCAAGCTTGTTTCAGCCTGGCGCTCACCCTCAGAGAGGCTTGCCGACATCAGATCTTCACTGTCACCGGCATGACCCTCAAGACCGAAGACATGTCCCATTTCGTGCATCACGGCACTCAACAGATCCATGCCATCGACTTGACCATCGAACTCGACATCATCCATCGGTGTCTCATCGACAAACCAGCCGTAGCCTGCGGCATTACCGTCAATCAGGATGCGACCATCCGGCAGTGCCATACCCAGGGTTTGTCCCGGCAGATCGGTGATGACAAAGTCATCGATGGTCAGACCTCCCATGTCGACACGATCACCGAGCATTTCGGCCCAGCGCAGCTTGCCGGCATCGATCATCAATGCCAGTTGCTCTTCGGTCAGTATCTGCTCTGCACCGACAGGATCGGTAGTCGGTTTATCCGCCACCAGATTGCTGCCGTTGAGATAGGCCGGGTCATCGGTAGCAATTGTGAAGCTGTCGAAGCCAAGGCTACCGCCGCTGACCAGCAGACCCATGTCACCATCGTTCACCAGACTGTTATACACATGGCCAGTGACGGCGGTTCCATCGACACTGACACTCACGCCACCGCCAAGTGCATTCAGGCTCAGTGTATGATCCCCATTGCCTTTGAGGTTGACGTCCAGACTGGTATCAATCTGCACTCCCTTATCAGTGACATGGCCCATTTGCAGCTCGCCGCTGTCCATATCCAGAGTGACGAACTTGTACTGGGTATCACTGTAGTAGTCGTAGACCAAACCACCCTCACCGCTGCCGGAGAGCACGGTTTCCATGACCAGTTTGGCAAAGGACTGAATCTCGAATTCAGTGGTTGCCAGATCACCGCTGCTGCCGTTCAGCAGGCCACCGCTGACGCTGAAGCCACCACTGCTCAGACCTGTCGGGTTGCTGGTATCATCGAAGCTATCCATTTTCTCCAGCGTGATCACCGGCGGCAGTTTCTGGATCTGCCAATCATCGAAGCTGGCACGACCACCGTCAGTGGCGACGCCCAGGTAACCATCATTGAGCGCCTCGGCGAAGTTAAAGCTCAGCGGGTCTGCGCCATAGACATAGAGCGTGGCGACTGTGCCGTGCATCACCAGTGTCAGATCATAGGATTGACCATCACGCAGGCGCAGGTTGGATTGGGTATCCACTGCCCAGCCCCACTCGGTGCGGTGACCGATCTGGACCTTATCAGTACCGGCTTCCAGACCGGCAAACTTGAAGTTCTGCTCATCCTGATAGTCAAAGATGATATAGGCATTGGATTTCCAGCCCGCGCGGTCTTTTTCCATATTCACGCTGGCCAGAATTTCCATGTACTCCGGCTGATCCGCATCCAGATAGTACAGTGACAGGGCTTCAGCCCCCTGGGTATCCGGCGTTACGCTGTAAGCGCCTGAACCGGTTGCCCAGCTGCCTGACAGTTCGGCAAAGGCCAGAATGTTGTTATTACCCTGGCCACCGCCATTGCCGCCACCATTACCATTGCCGTTACCGGATTCATCAGTGAACAGTTCGCGACGCATGATTTCACGCGGTCCCTGCAGGTTACCCGGCTGAGGATCAGACGGCGCACCGGTCTGGTCATTCCAGTCGTAGTCGCTCTGCAGCACCATGCCCAGCTCACCGAAGGGCTCGTAGTTACGGGCCGGATCCGGATCGTCGGTACGTACGTCATCGTTTTTCTGTTCTACAAACAGTCCGCCATCCGGCAGGGTCTGGTCGGCACCATCGCTTTCAGACAGGTCATACAGGTAATCCTGCAAGTGCGGCTGCAAGCTGCGGCTGATGTGGAAGGCGCCGAAGGGGCTGAATGGAACGATATAGCTGTTGTACTCGCCCACCCAGTCAATGGAACGGTCAGCACCGGTGTTAAGGATCATCACATCACGGCCGGAACCGCCATAGACGATATCCGAGTAAGCCTGATAAGCATCGGGATCATCGTTGGCGCCGCCGTTGGTGGAATGATCATCATCCATATTGATCAGGTCTGAACCGCGGCCACCGTACATGTGGTCACGTCCGGTACCACCGACGATCCAGTCGTTGCCCAGGTCACCGAAGATACGGTCGTTACCGTCGTTTTTGAGACCTTGTTCGAAGTTAACTTCATCAGCGCCTTCTGTCGCATCGAAGTTGAGCAGGAACTGGAACTCGTCGCCATCCACGTCGGCCAGTGCAACACGCTCGCCACTGGTATCGATCCAGATCTGTTCACGCGGTGAGTACTCGTCGTAGAGCGCAAACTCGTCCGGTTTGGCATTACCCTCGAAGCGCAGGATATCGCCCGGGTTGTAAGGTGCAATCGCGTACCAGAACGGGTCGGCCTGGGTACTGCTGCCACCGACGCCAGGCGCCAGCTGCTGGGTTTTCAGCAGGTCATTTACCAGTTCAAAGTCATTGGTGAGTTCGTCAATTTCTCCTGAATAATAGAACGGCAGAGCCTCGGCACCGGACACGGCATCATCGCCATCGCCGGAGTGAATCCAGTCAGTGCCCCAGCCACCAAAGATGATGTCATTGAACTGCTGGGCACTGGCATCAGCGGTAGTGCGGAAGGCGATCAGGTCAGCGGTGCGTTTCAGCTCGCCATCCACGTTGATCACCGCACGCTGCAGGTTCCCCGGAGTGGAGATTTCCAGATTGGTTTCGTCCAGAGCGGCTACGCCGTAGAGGGATTCACCATAGTCGGTGCTGTTACGGCTGGTATAGAGCAGACCATCATCGCCCAGAATGCCGTCACTACCGGTACCACCGGAGATCCAGTCATTACCATGTTCGCCGTAGAGGTCATCGTTGCCGGCGTTACCGAACAGAACATCGTCGCCGTGCATACCGCGCAGGATGTCATCACCGGCCTCACCGAACATCAGGTCGCCCTTGCCGACACCCTGATCGAAGCTCAGAGTGAAGGTGTTGGTGCCTGCGTCGTAGCCCACTTCGTATCCGTAGTCGAGCAGATCGATTGAACGGACACGGATTTCAGGATCGGCTTCATCGTAGTTGTCGTAGTTGAAGTCAAGATAACCGCTTTCATCCACCATCCGGTAGATATTGCCGTTATCACCCAGCATCACATCGGCATCCTGACGATGGCCACCGCTTTCATCATTACGATCCAAGCGGTCGGGATCACCGGAGGCACCGTACATCAGGTCGGCACCATCGGGTCGCAGGCTGGATTCGCCATCCAGGCCAAAGAGGCTTGAGCTGCCACCGATCATGTCATCCTGACCGAGACCACCGTACATGCGGTCGTTGCCGCCGTTACCTTCCATGTAGTCATCGCCATCCGTAGCGGCGTTTTCGACCAGACGCAGACCCAGCTGTCCGGTACTGACAAGACCGGTTGTCCAGGCACTGACGCCCAGCGCGAAGGAAGGATCAACGCCCAGGCCTGCGACATAAGGTCCCAGCGCGGTAGCCAATTCTACGTAGCCATCACCTTGCATGATGTCATCGCCCAGTTGGCCGAACATTTCATCATCGTCAGCGCCACCGGCCAGCACATCGTTACCGAAGGTGTGAGACGCACCCGGATCACTCACGGCTGCTGCCTCAATGGTATCGCTGTGATCCAGCAGGCGGATATCGCGGCCAATGCCGTGGTCCGGGTTGGCCTGATCCACACCGGCGATGTTGGCCGAGAAGGACTCATCAACCAGAGTGCCAGCCACGTTGACCTGATTCAGGGTATAGAGCAGCCCACCTTCACCCACCATCTGGAAGCGAGGGCTGGTGCTGCCGCCATCCTGACGGATGATGACCGTGTTATCACCGGCGACCACGTCATTGCCACCACCGGCGTCGATGATGTCGTTGAGGTCATCCGCATCGGTCGGATCCCAGTCGGCCAATGCCTGGCCATCGGCAAAGTCGTAGTCGGCAGCGGTCAGCGTATCCTGCTCATCAATGCCGCCTTCGACGTTATGACCACCAATGAGGTCATCGTTGCCAAGGCCACCGAAGATGATGTCATCACCCTGTTGACCCAACATGATGTCGTCATTGCCGTTACCGAACATCACATCGTCGCCACCCAAATGGGCCTCTGCGGTATCAATGGCGAAGAAGTCATTGTTGAGGAAGGTGCTGTTGCTTGCGCCGAGACTTGGATAAACCTTAGCGTGATCACCGAAGATCAGATCCTTGCCATCGGCGCCATCAGGGCCTGTACCGCCACCGAAGTCGCCACCATCACCGCTGTCACCCCAGAGGCGATCGCCTCCAGTGCCGCCCATCAGGGTATCGTTGCCGCCGTTACCGAAGATCACATCACTGCCGCCGTGGGTCGGCGCAATGGTCATGATGCGATCCAGGGTTGTCTGGTCAGCGGTTTCTCCATCCAGATCGAAGGTGCCCAGTTCACTGCGTCCTGCTACAGAGTCGCTGGCCAGTGTCCAGTCGACGCGACCGTTATCACCCAGAAGGCTGTCGTTGCCTGCGGCTCCGGCTATCAAGCCCAGCTCATCCAGCTGAGTTTCGCCGTAGAGGGTATCGTCACCGATGCCACCGATAGCCAGGTCGTCCCCGTTATCCCCGTGGATAACATCATTGCCGCCCACGTTGGTATCGGTTGATTCCAATGAAACCGGAAGCCCAGCGTTGAGTACAAACTGGCCACTGTCACCCATCAGCCAATCCTGAGCGCCCGCATCCGATGCCTGCCAATCACCCGCGTTTTCGTACACATCACCGTGTATTTCATCGTTCTCCGCACCACCGAACACATAATCTGTGCCGCGGTTACCGAAGATGATGTCGTCACCGCCCAGTGCAGCGGTATGCGTGGTGATCAGATCAAAGGTGCTGCTGTTTGCGTCAGGGCCGTCATACTCCACTCGACCCTCATCACCCAGAATCACATCGTTGTAGGAAGCAGAACTGCCTGCTACCAGGCTGACGGCCCAGCTTTCACCCATCAGGGTGTCGCCTTCAACACCGCCCATGAGGACATCGGCACCATCATTACCTTCGATGTGGTCGACACCTCCATCTGCGGATTCTGTATCCGTCGTTTCAATATCGACACGCTCTTCATTGGCCCAGGTTGCATAGCCCTGGTCACCTATCAGAATGTCATCGCCGGGGTTGGTCTGCAGAGTCGCCCAATCGTCATTGGCAACATTACCTGTAAAGGTATCCAGGTTGTCACCGATCAGGGTGTCGTTACCGCTGCCACCGAAAGCCACATCGTTACCGGCGCCAGCCAGGATGGTGTCATCACCGCCAAGGTCAAAGCCGGTGGTCCTGACTTCATCGACCGTCAGAGGATCAGCATCATCGGTAGCCGGACCGTTGTAGTAGATGACACCCAGGTCACCGAGGATGACATCGTCATAGAGACCCAGCCCTGCAACATCGCCCAGCAACTCGCCTTCACCACTGAGTCGGTCGTCTCCCACACCGCCGACAATGAAGTCGCCGCCATCGTTACCGGCGATGGTATCGTCGCCACCATCCGAAGCCTGGGTATCGGTAGCCGTAATCTCATCCACCAGACCATTGGTGTAATCCACGCGTCCCTGGTCACCGAAGAGAATATCGCTGTTGGGTGCCAGAGCAACGGTGCTATCTTCGTTATCCCCCTGAATCCAGTCAGCTCCGGTACCACCCAGTACCAGGTCCTTGCCGTCGTTGCCGTAGATTTCATCATCATGGCCAAGGTTGAAGTCTGTTGAGCGCACCAGAACTCGAACCGGGTTTTCCGGATCTTCGTAGTCCGCGCTGTAGATAACTTCACCTTCGTCACCGATCAGGATGTCATCGCCCTCATCACCGTAAAGCTGGTCGGGAGAGGGGTTACCGTTCACACCACCAATGATCACGTCATCATGCTGGTTACCGCGGATAACATCGTTATCGCCATCCAGATTATCCGTATCGGTAGAGCGCACTTCGCGGATCAATCCCAGTGTCAGCAGGACTTCACCCTGGTCACCGATCAGGATATCCGCCCCCGCATCAACATCCGCAATGGCTGCGAAGCCGGTAGGATCACCGGAGCCGTTGAGGGTGAAGACATCATCACCGTAAATGTGATCTTCACCGCCGCCACCCAGCACGATATCGGCTGCGGCACCACCGGAGATCCAGTCATCCCCTGTCAGACTGAAGTCGTCGGTACGGACGAAATCGAGAGTATCGATATCATCATCTTCTACGAAGGAGAGTGAACCGTTATCACCGACGATCACATCCTGACCATCACTGCCGGTAACCTGGTCAGCTCCGGGGCCTGCGAAGATGATATCGTCTCCGCCGCCACCGGCGATCAGGTCATCACCGGCGGTCGCCATGGAGGTATCGGAGGTTGCCATGGTGGCCAGGACGGCACGCAGATTCGGCACATCCAGTTCACGGAACACATCGGCGTTGTCACCCGCGATGATGTCATCACTTTGCAACTCGCCGTCGGCGTCACCGTTAATGGTATCGTTGCCTTTACCACCGATGATGATATCAGCGCCCAGGTAGCCCTCTATTTCATCATTGCCACCGTACTCATGATCAAGCGAATGCAGCTCTGTGAACAGCGAGATACCGATTCCGCTATGGTATTCAAACAGTGCTTCACCGTTATCACCGAAGATCAGATCGGCGCCACCTTCACCGGTGATGATATCGCTGCCACTGCCGCCAAAGATGAAGTCGTCATCAAGGCCACCGGTGATGGTGTCTGTACCCGTAGCGCTGGCTGCGTTAATAGTGCGCAGTGTTCTGGGGTCAAAGGTACTGGCGCTGTAAGTACCGCTGGGAAGAATCGGATCGCCAGATTCAAAGATGGTCACTTCGCCATCATCACCAAAGATGGCATCACGACCTGCCGCCCCTTCGATTACATCGTCCCCGTCATTACCGAACAGGTAGTCGCCGGCCGAGCCGCCGTAGATGTGGTCGTTTCCTCCGTTACCGAACATGGCGTCCGAGCCGCGTCCACCGTACAGCCAGTCATTACCGGTAGCACTGCCAGTGCCCATATCAAAGCGATCATCTGGATCCGTAATATCGTCATCCAGGTCACCTCGAATCACATCGTTACCGTCCTCACCCCAGATGCGATCATCGCCGGCACCACCGGAAATCACATCGTGACCTGCAGTATTGTAGGCAGTGAGGTCCAGTGTCGGGCGCGTACCAAAGTCTGCGGTTTCTGTAACGATGGTCTGACCATCTGCCTCAGTGGCAAATACGGAATCACCCCAAATCAGGTCATTACCTTTGTCACCGGAGATCCAGTCGGAACCGCCGCCACCGCTGATCCAGTCGTTGCCGGTATTGCTGCCGTTGATGAGCGCCGGTACAAGGCCGTTCATGGCAACGTTGAAGTCACCATCAATATCGAAGTCAAAGTCACCCCAAATCAGGTCATCGCCCTGGTCACCCTGCAGGGTATCGTTGTCATCCCCACCGGCAATCCAGTCGATATCCTGGCCACCCCAGACACGGTCATCACCGCTACCGGCACTGATAATATCCTCACCCTGCTCACCGGTGATGATGTCATTACCGCCACCACCCAGGATGATGTCGTCATCCAGTCGGCCATGCAGGATATCGTTACCCAGACCACCGCTGATTTTGTCGTCGCCAGAGCCACCATCGATGAAGTCGTCGTTATCGCCACCCAGAAGAGTATCGATACCGGTTTCACCGTAGATCACATCCTTGCCTGCGCCACCGATCAGAATGTCATTACCGCTACCACCAGTAAGATCCGAAGTAAGGTAGGATCCTGCGGTCATGCCGGAGAGATCGATGGTGTCATCCCCCAGACCGGCATGGCCCATGATGTGATCGTACTTGCTTTTATCGCCGTAGTTTTTAATCCAGGTTGTGCCTTCAATGGTAGCTTCCACCATGACGTTGTTACCGGAAAGGTAAACACTGAACTCTTCAGCTACGTCATCGGTTGGACCATGAATTCGCTCGGATGCGTACTCACCCATATTGAGTCGGAGGGTACCGTCACCCATATCGGTTGCCAGCAACGGATCGGGTTCACAGCTGTACTCCAGATCCAGTAGCGGCAGTGATGGACCGAACTCCCAACTTTTCTCCCAGAGGCCCCAGAGTGCTTCCACATAAACAAACAGCTTGGCTTCAATCAGCACCGAGTAGTCGAAGATGCAGATCACGTTCTCCCAGGTGAATTCACCTGCTGCTTCGTCATAGAGGTACGACCAGATTTCAGCCGGACGCACTTTCATATCGTCGTTGGGATCGTTCAGGTTGGCCGCGGCAGTGGCGAAGATACCGCCACCGACACCAGCCTCAGCAATACCTATGTTGATTGCCAGAGCGGCTGTCAGCTGACCGGTAATCACGATTTCAGGCACATCTACGCCCGGCAGTTGCGGAGTATCGTCATAGATATAGAAGCCCGCCATCAGGTCCAGCGGATTGGTAAACCCATTGTCTGCAAAGGTACGGATACCATAAGTATCGTAACCGAAGGCAAAGTCGATCAGGGCATTGATACCACCACCAATGGTTACCCCGATTGGGCCCCAGATGCTGAAGAACTGGCTGTATTCGAAGCCGAATTCCAGTGGTGCCAGGTCGAAGGAGATCAGGGTCATGTCACGACCAAACAGCAAGCCTATCAACTGGGTTGGATCTTCCAGGAAGGGGAAGATCAGACCGTTGTTGCTCATCCCGCCAAAGGCACCACCACTGGTACCGGCCTGACTCATCACATTGCCGGAGATACTGCCGGAGCCAAGCAAGGTGGATCCCAAGCCACTCAAGCCTGTATCACCCAGCCCGGCAAGAATATTGCCAAAGCCCTCGCCCTGATCCTGGAAAGCATTGGCCGTATTGGCATCAGAAAGGTCAACAGCATCTGCTGCATCACCACCGAACTCGATCGGGCCTATTCCCAGGATATCCCCAATATCGACGATCAGGTCACCATTGTTCAGATCCAGCCCGCTGACGGTGTCATAGAGGTCGGAGATGAAGGTCAGTGCATCCACCAGCCCCTGGTTGAGGTAACCAAATTGGGCAGCGATATCCAGCAGTGAGATATCCTGACCAGCCAAGTCCGAAATCACCGGAATCGGTGAGGTCAAAATATCCAGCAGAGGATCGAAGGGCCCGACGATGGTTTGGATGATATCCACCACCGGTTTCAGTACATCTGACAGGAAGGAGCCTACGTTCAGGGTGATATTGTCGATCACGACCGCTGCGTTTTCAGGCAAGGCCAGTGCAAAATCGACGATATCGCTGAAGATATCCTGAGAACCGAAGCCCCACTGCAGGCTCAGATCGGTACCTACGCTCGGGAAAAGGGACCCCAGAGTACCCAGACCGATATCGATGTCGTCACTGAAGCCCAGCGACAAGCCAAGATCCAGATCGACTCGGGCACCGAAACCCACATCCAGATCGGAGTTGGGAATTTCACTGAAGGTCAAACGGCCATCACCGTTGGCATCATTCAAGTTCGCCGCAAAGCGTGCGAAGAAATCCTGATAGTCGCCAAGGTTGTAGTTGGTCGCCGTTGCGGTCAGGAAGCCCAGATTGGCTTTCACTTCATCCGGCAGGGACACACCGAGATCCAATGCAATCTCTTCACCGTCATTCGGAGCCAGTTTGAAGTAGAAGCCTTCATTCAGATTGACCCCCATGCCCAGGAACAGAGACCAGGCAAAACTGGCGGTCAGCTCATCGTCAATCTCCAGCCCCAGTACTGGCAGCCCCAGATTCACATCGCCAAAACCAAGCTCATACTCGCCGCCCAGATCAAGAGCAAACTCAAAGCCGTCTGCATTGCTTATCCAGTCGTTCAATTGCTGCCAGGCATCGTTGGGGTTTGGCCAATCATCTACATCGGTCCAGGTTCCAAGCGTATCACCCGCTTCATCCAGGAAGTTGACCAGAATATCGCCCGCATCACTGACGGTATTGGGCAAGGCACCTATGGCATCAAAGGCACCGAAGATAAGCTCCTGCAGCTGTTCAAATACATCAGCCAGGAATTCAGGCGCGCCATCAATCAAGTCCAGCAAAGGCTGAATAACTGCACTTCGGATGTCTTCTATAAAATCGTCGGCAGCATCGAGTACATCCCCGAGGAACGGAATATCATCGATACCACTGATACCAAAGAGTTCACCGGAGAAGAGATCACCAATGGTGCCCAACACCATATCGAACCCTTCAACAAAGACCTGAATGGTATCCAGCAGGCCAATGTCATCGAAGTCGATCAAACCGAAATTCGGCAGGTTATCGATGCTGAACTGCAAGCCATCAACAAGATTGTCGAGTTCGGCAAGGAAATCCAGGTTACCCAGGAAGACAGAGGACCCACCCAATTGACCAAAGACCGGCAGCACCGCATCAAAGTCAAAGTCCAGATCAAACACCCCATCCAGGCCTGAACTGATGTCAGACAGGAGAGCACCCACATCCAGCCCTGTCAGACTGAGCTTGCCGTCATAGCCACTCATATTCCAGTCAGGCAGCTGGATGCCCAGATCCACATTGAGGTCCAGAGAGCCACCCTCAATAGCGGCGCCCAAAGGTCCGATACTGGCCAGGAAGCTGACTTCCGAAGCCGAGCCACCACCACTGACGTTGATGCCGGTTTCATCCGGGAATATATAAATCAACGGGTTACCTGAGCTGAGGCTGCTGACATCAACACCGAACGACAAACCCAAACCGGCTGCAAAGTTGGCGCCTATGTTGGCTGAACCGGCCAGGTTAGCAATGTCACCCAGCCCCAAATCCGCGAGGGAAATATTTACCGGCAGGAAGACATCGGCGGCACGGCTGAAGTCGATATCAAAGCCCAATATTCCGGGGCTGTTGACCTCGTAGGTCATGTTGATCAGACCATCGGTCACCTGTTCCAGGGCGTCGTTGAGGGTACCGACCAACTCCTGCATTGTGGCGGCATCACTGCCGATCATGTCGTCGATGATATCGACCATGCCGCCAACGAAGTCCAGTGCATCCGCCAGATTCAGCCCAACCAGTGGCAGTTGCTGGCCAAGGAAGTCGATGTCGACGAGTTGCTCGAGGAAAGAACGCGCTTGCTGGAATATATCCAGTACATCGGCAAAGGCGAAGTCACCGAAGTGTTGCAGCTCTTCCAGACCTTCGAGGTTAACGATCAGATCCGGTCCGGGCGCGGGCACTGGCGTACCCACGGCAACACCATCAATCTGAGGCTCAAGACTGATGCCATCGCTGAAACCGGTGATATCACCCACCAGAATTTCGATGGTAGGCGACGCCAAGCCTCCCAAGTAGGCCTGGAGGTCATCCAAAACACCACCAGCACCGGTTATCGCCAAGCCTCCAAGTGCCAGATCCACATCACCACTGACTGCCACATTGGCGACGGCATCCATGTCCCCAAGGGACCCCAGCAAGGATTCGATGTCAGTAATATCGCCAACCCCGGCCAACGCTCGGGTTTCGAAGCTACCCGAGATATCAGCCGAAAGGCCACCGGTTACTGAGCCAAAGTCCAATCCGAGGAAGCCCGCATTCAGAGAACCTGAACCGGCTGCAGCCAAATCAATGTCCGCATAGAAGCTGGCGTCACTGACGAAGGCCAGACTTTCTTCACGCTTACTGGCCGCCATATCATTTTCCAGACCCAATTCGGTCTGGGCAGTACCCGATACATTGGTAATTCGAATAGATCGGATGCTGTCAGCGTCGACGGCCGAGAACACCAGTCGACCACTCTCGATACCGGCTACCACACCCGCAGGAAGTTCAGCGTTAATATCCTGAATCAGGTCGTAGAGCGAGGCGTTATCACCTGTGTCCGCAGCCAAAATGGTGACCGCCGTTGCGGTAGTGACACCAGAACCATCAGTTGCTTCAATGGTAAAGTTGGCATCGCCACTCAGCTGGCCGTCTTCTGCCACACCACTGTCTTCAAGCACATCGGAGTCTGCACCGACCGATACTTCGGCCGCGCTGCTGCCGTTAACGAGGCCCAGCTCTTTCTGGGCAATGGCATTGATGCCATCGATCCGGATAGAAGACCCGTCACTGGCCAGAATTTTGAAGCCCTGATCCTCAGGTGTGGAGACATTCTCAACCACATTGAGCGGTACCACACTGACGGTGCCACCCCCGAATTCTGCGTTGATGGCCGATTCAATATCTGCCAACAGGTCCAATACACTGGTGTTGGTACCATCCGCGGCGACAGTCACCTGATGACTGGTGCCCTCAATGATGACATCGAAAATGGCACTATCACTGAGAATGCCGTTAGACGGCAGTGGAGAGGTCGTCGCTTTCTGGCCATCGTTGAAGCCAAGTTTGGCAAATTCCAGTGTGTCCCCGTCCAACAACTCGATCGTTACCGGTGACGGCAGCACGTCAACAAACTCGGTTGTATCGTCGACTGGTGTTTCGGTGCCATTGTTATCCGTCACGATTTCCGCAGTGTAACTGTCGACCGTAATGACCAAGCGTCCGGTATCAGGGTCCACACTGACGTGAATATCACCATCGGCATAGACCGCTTCAATGGAAGCCTGAATATCTACAGCCAAATCATCAAGATTGCTGTTACCCGCCGTATCAGCGGCTGCCAAATCAACATCGACCGCTTCACGCCCCGCTACCTTGAGGCGGAATTTGATATCGCTGTTGATAACGGGAGAAGCGGCGTTACCGCCACTGTTGAAGTTGCTGTACAGCGCAAATAGCGCCTGAGTTGATGTTATTGCGACTTCGGCCGGGTCTGACAAATCCAGGCCCAGCGTGAAGTCCATACCGAGATTTGAATTACCGGAGAAACCACCGGTGGCATTAACATCACCCACCTGTCCCAGGTCGAAGCTGAAATCGAAGCCTTCATTGATGGATACGGTTTGAGCTAATGCAAAGTCAAACGAAAGCACCAGTGTATCGGCGCTGTAGCTCGGCACCAGGTCAGCCAAACTGCCCGGCAAAAGTGAATTGAGTTCAGATGCCAACTCCTGCACCGAGATAAATGTCGGGACGTCGGCTGTACTTGAAATGCCGCCCGAAGAGACTGGCACCTCATCATAAAGATCATCAATCAAGGTATGAATATCGCTGGTGAAATCCAAGGCATCCAGCAGGGAGGTGGCACTGACAAAGGGAAGGTCAAAGCCAAAGAGATCCAGGTTGTTTTCCAGCGACGAGAAGTAACTTTCCAACTGTCTCAATACATTCAGGAAGCCTTCGTCTGTCATATTCCTGAAAGGTGTGAGGGCATCAAAATCCAGCAGCGAAATAATCGGAGCGGTTCGAGGGTCATCGCCTCCCGGAGGCTGCAAAGCTGCATCAA
The DNA here is from genome assembly GCA_048264005.1 of Marinobacterium sp. Lineage (GTDB taxonomy): Bacteria > Pseudomonadota > Gammaproteobacteria > Pseudomonadales > Balneatricaceae > Marinobacterium. The sequence goes on along the minus strand of JBLXDP010000001.1, from coordinate 306,090 downwards.
AGGGATCGCCACTGAGCTGGATAACCGGATCCAGCGCCGCAAAGGCATCATCAAAGCTGCCCACACCAATAACCTGTACGTCGATGTTCAACAGAACATTCAAGGCACCATCAGTGCTGACAGACACTTCGTCAGTGATATAGTCCGCATCGCCCAGCTCGCTGTAGCTGACTACACCATCATCATTGGTATCACCCAGCTCGCCCAAAACTTCCGCTGTGAGCTCAAACGTTGAACCGGCACCGTTACTGATTTCCAGGAAACCGATCTGGAAATCAAACGCGCCAACCGAGGCGGATGTATCGACACCGGCTCGAACCTGAGCATCAGTTCCCAGATAGAAATCCGAACTACTGGCATCAACAAATACATGTTCTTCCAGCACCGGGTCCTCTTCGGTACCCACATTGACATCATCCAGGTCGACCGTAACAGCGAGTCCGATCTGGGTTTCAAAGCCAAAGTGTGTGTCGATTTCCACTTCCGGCATGCCCGCAGGGCCATCAGCATCACTCGGATAAATCAGCCCCAGAAGGTCGGCACCCCTGCCCAGGTCAAAATGGAAGCTGTGACTACGGCCAAGGTCAAAGCCCAGATCAAACGTCAGGTTATACGTGCCTTCACCTGCATCGATGGCCGGATCAATCTGCAAATTGCTTGCAGTAATGCCCAGATCAAAATCGCCAAACGAGATGTTGTTTCCGTTTAAATGGCTAACCAGATCTGAAACCTGACCACCAACCGCATTCAGGTTGTTGAAGACTGCGTCAATACCACTACGGATAACGTCCGAGACTTCAAGCACCCCGGAGCCGTTGTAATCGTGAAAATCAAACGCTGCCATGTTGATATCAGCAATATCAACAAAGCCATCGAATCCTGCATCTGTCAGTTGGCTGACATAGTCCATCAACCCTGCCAGGCCAACAGATTGATGGTCATTGAAGAAATTGCCATCGCCATTGCCATCTTCACCAGGGCCGTCGTATTCGCGATCAAGCAGGGCTGGCAGATCAATATCCAGATTGGTATCAATTTGCAGTGTGCCTTCAACCTCCTCCAGCGTATCAAACAGGCGGTCAAAGCCTGCCTCAAACGCAGTGACAAAATCAGAGGTCAGCTCTGGATTATCCAGGAAGTCCTGAATGGCAATCGCACCCAAATCCGCATTCAACAATAAGCGAGGCTCTAGCGCCTCAAGCATGTATCGATGTCGCGGTATCTGGGCGGCAGCACGCCGCTGGGCCGATCGTTGCCATAGATTTTGAAGCGGAGAAACAACGGGAGGATGGTATGCGCGTTTTTCACGTGCACGAATACGATGTCGACCTTGATTGCGGGCGCTAACTCTCATTGGGTGCCTCCAGATGAGATTAACCGATGTTCGGTTTACTTAGCTCGCCCCTAAGCTCCAAAGAGCCCAACTGCGGATAGCGATATGACTGCTTATCGCAAAACGCTTATAGCCTGCGCCAGATTGATAGGTATGGCTTGCCATATTCCATTCATCGCTGCTTGCCATTAGCTGCAGTGAATAGAAAACCTCCTATTGATCGCACCCTGCGCACAAAAAAAGTTAAAACTGTATCTGTCCTTATACAAAAGCCTTATTACGCTTGCGAACCCTTTTTAAAACAAAGCCTTAGATTAAATCGATAGCGAATGAGCGGTGCTGGATAAAGTAAGACTTCGCCTAAACCTAGCGCAGGCAAATCAGAAAGAAAGCGATATAAGGAAGTTTTAATGTCGATGGATACAAACAGTTTTACGGAGTGCACGAAAAACTGCTTCAGAATAAGGAGGTTAAGCAAACACCTAACCTCTATGCGGGATATTGCCGATTTTTCACTTCAATCGATGAATAGCTGAGATCCATTCATAGAGTCGGAAAAACCGGACAATTCGGAATTTATTTTTGCTTCTTAACAAACTTGGTCAGGATCACGATCTGCTGGCCTTCAACACGCCCTTCGATGTGCTCCGGGTTATCCGGTACCAGAGAGATGTTACGTACCGCAGTACCTCGCTTGGCTGTCAAACTTGACCCTTTTACGTTCAAATCCTTGATAAGGGTCACCGTGTCGCCAGCTTCAAGAACGGCACCGTTGCTATCCACATGACGTACCTGCTCGTCATCTGACAAATGGTCACCGGTTGCTTCGGCCCAGGTACGGGTATCATCTTCCAGATACATCATGTCCAGCAGGTCCTGGGGCCAGCCTTCTGCACGCAAGCGGTTCAACATGCGCCAGGCCAGTACCTGCACCGCCGGCACCTGGCTCCACATGCTGTCGTTCAGGCAGCGCCAGTGGTTGGGATCAACCTGATCCGGGTTTTCAATCTGTGTACGGCAGGTTTCACACAGCAGGGCCGACTGGTCCAGGCTGTCATCAGAGGCGGGGGGAACCGAGAAAGCGGCCAGCGCTTCAGTTGCGCCACAGAGTTCACATTTGGATTCGCTGCGGGTATACAGTGCCTGTTCGATGGACATCGTCGTGCCTCCTGATAATGAAGGCGCGCATTATGCCAGAACCCATGTACTTTTTGTGGCCTTGGTCGAAAATGGTGTCAATTCCACCGGGAAAACAGATGTGCGATTTCGGAAACAATCAAGTGCGTATATTGAGTTACCCGATCAGTTATCAGGCGGCACCGCCAACCAGTTAATCTCGATAGCCGTTGCCGAACCAATCACCACGTGCTCCAGCCCTGGCGGCATAACGGCCCAGCCCGGGCTCACCAACACCCGCCCCCCCATAATTTCGGCACTGGGTTGAGGGTATAACGGAGCCTTGGTGGGTTCTGCAAAACCATCCGGCCAGAGGGGCTGATTCGTTACCGGATCATACTTGTCACTTGCGCCCAGCGTATGCAGGAACTCATGGGCCGCTATCAAATTGTTCTGCCCCAGGAAATCCACACCGGCAAGGCCGTTCACCAATCCTATTTTGCCTCTTTGCAGCCCCAGGGAATGACGCGGCAAAGCGTCTGGGCTACCGGGCAGGTGGAAGTTCATGAAAATGCGCGCATCTGCATCGCCTGCGTAAGTATCGTGCTGCCATACCCATATACGCATCCGCACTGACCACCAGATGGCATCAAGGATGCTCGGGTCATCGGGTACCTGAGGCGGCTTGGCGCGAACCTGAGGCGCCAGATCCACACGGACTGGATCAGTTAACGTCAATCGATAACGCTGAGCCTCGCGGCTGAAGAAGTGTTCAATATCCTTGAAGTGCTCGGGCCTGAGCTGCGCAATGAAAGCGGCAGTCAGGTCCGCGTCGTCGGCATTGATTGGATACACAACCACCTGAACCGGACGTTGCCACCAAAACTCATTGATGCGGCTGAACCAGACATTAGCCAGCAACAGCAGCAATATCAGCAGCAAGAAGAACTGAATAACACGCAGTACCAGTGTTCGATTCATCCCTGTTTGAGTCCAGCGCAGGCTTAACTAAAAAGACCGATAACCAGAGCATAGCGCAGGGCCTTGCCTAAGGTAATCATCAGCACACTGAGCAAGAAGTTGAATCTGAGCCAACCGGCTACCAAACAAAGAGGGTCGCCTATTAAGGGCAGCCAGGCCATCAGCAGACTTGCCGGACCATAACGCTGCAGCCAGTTTTTGGCACGCTGATGACTTGGTTTTTCCAGAGTTTTAAGTGGATAACGCTGAGCAATCCAGTACCCCATACCCCAGGTCAGCAGACTGCCCAGAACGTTTCCGCTGGTCGCCGACATCCAGAGTATCCAGGCTGAGTACTCCCCTTTGGAGATTAACCATGCCAGCAGAGCTTCTGAGCCACCGGGCAGGAGTGTCGAGGAGATAAGTGCGCTGATAAACAGCGCCAGCGGGGCGGGGAGCGCCTCGATCAAGTCGCCATCCCCTGGCGAATACACCGCAACACTCCGTACTCATAACGCCCTTCCAACGCTTCATGCACCGACTTCAGTGAATCGCCGAACTGCTGCTGACAGAAACGGATGGTGTTTTCGATCTCGGCACGCTCCTGCGGCGGCAGCTCAACCACCTCATCCACTGCAATCAGGCCATCTCGTATCGCTTGTGCCAGATGACCGTAAATCACATTGGGCGACAGCTTTTGTTGTCGTGCAACCTGCTCCACGGTCATGCCGGTGCGGTAAAGCATCAATGATTGCTCGGCCTGATCATTGTGGCCGGGGCTGGACTGTTGGTTATGTTCCGCAATCAGCTCCAGGAAGGGGTCACCGTAGAGCGCAAGCTTGCGCTCCCCCACACCACTCAAACGGCGCATCTGCTCAGAGGTCAGCGGTCGATAAAGCACCATCTCCATAAGCGTGGCGTCATGGAAGATGACGTAAGGCGGTACATCCTGCTCACTGGCCAGCTGTTTGCGCAGCGAACGCAGCGCTTCCCACAGTTGTTTTTCATCAGCATCCAGACGCTGTTGAGCCGCAGAACTGCTCGGCTTGCTGCCACCACCGCCGCCACTCTTGTTGCGAACATCACGGCGCAGCTCCAGAGACTCTTCCCCCTTCAACAGGGGACGGCACTTCTCGCTCAGATGCAAAACCCCAAAGCCCTGAGGGTCTACATTGAGGTAGCCGCGGGCGACCAACTGACGGAACACCGAGCGCCACTGCTGCTGATCCAGATCCTTGCCAATGCCCCAGGTTGTCAGCTGCTCATGGCCACGCTGACGTGTTTTGTCATTGGACTGGCCACGCAAAATATCGACGATGTAATTGACGCCATACTGCTGACCGCTGCGATACACCGCCGACAACGCTTTACGCGCCGCGTCGGTTCCATCCCAGACAGGAACAGGCTCCAGACAGGTATCACAGTTACCGCAGGGCTCGTGTTCGTTTTCGCCGAAATACTCCAGCAGGGCCTGACGTCGACAGCTGGTGATTTCGCATAGCCCCAGCATGGCCTCAAGCTTCTGCCGTTCGATCTGTTTCTGAGCATCCTCGGCGTTTGAACCTTCCAGCATCTGGCGCAGGAAAATCACGTCCTGCAGGCCATAGACCATCCAGGCATCGGCAGGCTGGCCATCACGCCCGGCACGGCCGGTTTCCTGATAGTAGGCCTCTATGGATCGAGGCAGGTCCAGGTGAGCGACAAAGCGCACATTGGGCTTATCGATACCCATACCAAAGGCGATGGTCGCCACCATGATCACCGACTCTTCGGTGAGGAAACGGTGCTGATTATGCTGACGCAATCTCGCATCCATTCCGGCGTGATAAGGCAAGGCGTTGAAGCCTCGCTCACACAGCCATTCGGCGGTCTCTTCCACTCGCTTGCGCGACAGACAATACACCACCCCCACATCCTGCGGATGCTCGTCGCGGATAAAGCGCAGAAGCTGCTCACGAGCCCGATCCTTCTGACCAATGCGGTAGCGGATATTCGGGCGGTCAAAGCCACAAATAAATCGGCCGGCATCCGTCAGCTCAAGGCGATCGATGATCTCCTGCTGAGTGCGCGCATCGGCGGTCGCCGTTAGTGCAATGCGGGGGACACCGGGAAACAGTTCACGCAGCATGTTCAGCTGCATGTATTCAGGACGGAAATCGTGCCCCCATTGCGAAACACAGTGCGCTTCATCGATGGCAAACAAGGACAGCCGACACTGGCTTAGCAGATTCTGGGTGCGTGGTGCCTGAAGACGCTCAGGTGCCACATACAATAGATCCAGTTCACCGGTGCGAAGCTGGCGCTCGGTTTCCTGCAAATCGTCCAGCGTCATGGACGAGTTGAGGCAACCGGCACGGATACCCAGCTGCGACAAGGCGCTAACCTGATCCTGCATCAATGCAATCAGTGGGGATACGACGACCCCACAGCCTTCACGCACAAGCGCAGGCAACTGATAGCAAAGGGATTTACCACCACCGGTGGGCATCACCACGAGGGCATCACGCCCCTCGATGAGCGTTTGAACAACCTCATCCTGAGGCGGTCGGAAGGATTCGAAGCCGAATACATCGGCCAATATGTGTTGGGCGCGCTCAATCATGGGCAGGCATTATCCGCAAACACTGCCATGAAGTCATCCTGCACCATATCCCTTGCCGACGGTTCGGGGTAGAATCACCTCTGTTTCTTCTCTTAGCGGATAGCCTAGCCATGACAGCCAATATCGCCCTGATCACCGAAGATGAACTGGATCGCCTGGAAGAGTTCCTGTTTTCACCAGCCGTCTCCGACGAAGCGCTGGACTTGATCGGCGCGCACGGTTTTCTTTGCGCCCTGAATATCAGCCCTGAAGCCACCCCTGAAGCGGAATGGATGGAGCAACTGTTTGACGGCGAGCCCAAGTGGGCATCTGACGCCGAGAAACAGGAAATTCAGGAGCTGCTGCGCAAGCTTTACCGCACCATCGGCAACGACCTTTACAACGATCAAGAGATCTTCCTGCCCTGCGAACTGACGCTGGAGCCTGAAGACGACGAAGAAGTGACCGAACTGACCACCTGGGCCCAAGCGTTCATGGAAGGTGTTTTCCAGAAGGAAGACAAGTGGTTTGGTGACGACGAAGAAACCGTCGCGGGCCTGCTGCTGCCGGTAATGGTTGCCTCCGACCTGTTCGAAGACGAAGACGTAGAAGAGATCAGCCGTGACCGCGCACTGCGCGAAGAGATGGCAGTACAGATTCCTGAAATCCTGATCGACCTCTACCTGCTGTTCCACGCACCGAACAAGTAATATCCTCGGGCTAGAGCAGATACCAAAAAGGCCAGCATCATGCTGGCCTTTTTGTTTTTTAGTGAGATGAACGATCAGTAAGTCACTTTAAGCGAACTGCCCTGCCCCAGAAGCTTGACCCTGTCACCCGCATAGAAAAAGCGGCCGTCTTCAACCTCCTGTACCACTGAAAGCACACGCCCCGAGTCCATGCGGATGGTCAGTTCCTGCCCCTGGCGCTTGGTAGCCGCCTGCTCCACACGCTGACCGACCAAACCACCGGCTACAGCACCCACCACTGTCGCCAGCGACTGGCCACTGCCACCGCCCACCTGGCTGCCGGCAATACCGCCAATCACGGCACCCGTACCACTGCCTACTATGCCATCCGTGCGGCCTTCGATAACGACCGGTGTAACGGACACCACACTGCCATACTCGACAGTCTGCGCACGCCCCACCTGATTGCGGCTATAGCTGGTGCCATACAGGCCCTGCTGGGCACACCCAACCAGCGTCGAAGCCAGCAACAGCGTTAATATCATTTTTTTCATGGGGCCTACCTCACTTAATCTTCAATACCAACTGACTTATCAGAGCCCACACCAGCTCCTTCAACTTAAGATGCCAGGGCCGGCGTGCCCAGTTTTCAGCGGTTACTTCCGTGCATTGCTCAAAGTCACGGGTGATGAGCTGTTCCACCTGAGCCGTCAGTTCCGGCTCTATGACCTCGATATTTGCTTCAAGGTTCCAGCGTAGATTCCAGTGATCCAGATTGCAGGACCCCAGTGAAACCCAATCATCCACCAAGCCCACTTTGGCATGCAGAAAACGAGGCTGATATTCGTAAATACGCACGCCCGCGTTCAGCAAGCGTCGATAATAGCGCTTGGATGCATGATAGACCCAAAACTGATCCGTGTATGGCCCGGCCACCAGCATCCGTACATCCACTCCACGCCTGGCCGCCTTACGCAGCGCTGAACGAATGGAAAATGACGGCAGAAAATAGGCCGTCACCAGCCAAACGCGCTCGTGGGCTTCATTTACATGGTTCAGGAAGGCGACCTTGATATCCTGTTGATAGAGCCCCTGCACAGTGGTCACTTTAGCTAAGGCCTCGCCAACCTCAGGCTGGGCCGAAGGTGGTGACAGTCTCTGAGCCGTACAGCGGAACCAGAGCTGGTTATAAACACTGACCAGATCGGTCACCACTGGCCCCTTCACCTTGCACATCACCTCGTGCCAGGGGCAGCCGGGACGCTCCGACAACCAGTATTCATCTGCCAGTCCGGTACCGCCAATAAAGGCGATCCGTTCATCAACCACCATCAACTTGCGGTGGTCACGGGCAAAGTTACGGGTGAATTTCTGGAACTGAAGCGGGTTATATACCACCAGCTCGACCCCCGCGGTCTGCAGGCGCTGGCGGTCCGGTTTGGACAGATGTCGTCCACCGAAACCATCAACAATCAACCTGGCTTGAACGCCCCGCCGACAGGCATCGGTCAGGGCATCGATAAAACGATCCATGATTTTGCCGGATATCACAAAGTAAAATTCCAGCAGGAGGGATGAGCGCGCTTCAGCGATAGCCTCCAGCATCACCGGGTAGAAGGCTTCGCCATCCACCATCAGTTCTACATGGTTGCCACCCTGCCAGTTAAAGTGCTGCCGCATTGCGCTATTTGCCCCTTACATCTGTCGTTGCCCATAGAGGCGTGAATACAGCCCCTTCTGGCCCAGCAGTTCGGTATGACTGCCCTGCTCTATCACTTGCCCATCTTCAAATACATAGACACGATCAGCCTGCTTCACTGCGCTCAACCGGTGCGCCACGATAACGGTGGTACGCCCCTGCAGAAACTCGGTCATGGCGGTGTGCAGCGCATGCTCGGTCTGTGTATCCAGTGCCGAGGTTGCCTCATCCAGAATCACAACGGCCGGGTCTGACAGCACCATACGTGCTATTGCCAGACGCTGACGCTGACCGCCTGACAGGCGTACACCCTGTCTGCCAACCAAGGTATCAAGCTTGTGTTCCAGCTCCATGACGAAGCTTTTCAACTGGGCAACTTCCAGTGCACGCCATAACTCCTCGTCCTTGTAGTCTCGCCCCATCGCCAGATTGTCCCGTACACTGCCGTTAAACAGTGCGGGTTGCTGCAGCACCGTGGCCACATGCTCACGCACACATTCCAGGCCAATACGTTGTACTGGCACGCCATCAAAGCAAACCTCCCCCTTCTGCGGCGGATAGAGGCCCAACAACACCTGAACCAGAGTGGACTTGCCGCCACCACTGGCACCCACCAGTGCCACCTTTTGCCCTGCCGGAATATCCAGCGTGATGCCCCTCAAGACCTCCTGACCGGGGTAATAGCTGAAATGAATACCCCTGAGACTGATACCCACGGTTTCACCGTGCGCGAAAGGGTTCTGCAGTGAGGGGTAACGCGGCTCAGGGTGCAGATCCAGGAGTCGATTCACGCGCTCCAAAGCAGCACGCGCACCAAACCAGGCGTACTGCATACCCAATACTTCCTGCACCGGCCCCATCATGAACCAGAGATAGCCAAATACCGCCATCATCTGACCCACCGACAGGTCAGAGAACACCACCATCAACATGGCGACGGCACGGAACAGGTCGACCCCGATCATGAACAACATGAAACTGAGGCGACTGGCAGCATCCGATCGCCATTCAAAGTTGGTGGAGTGATCACGCACCTTGAGCGCATGATCCACCAAACGCTGTAAATAGTGCTTCTCGCGGTTGCTGGCACGAATCTGCTGTATGGCGTCCAGCGTCTCGGTTAACGCGGCTTGAAACATTTCATAGGCGGAGTTTTCACGCGCCTTAAGGTGCTTGACCCGCTTGCCCACCGCCATGGTCATCCAGATCACAAAGGGGTTCAGAAACAGAATCAGCAGCGCCAACTGCCAATGCATCCACAATAAAATGATCGCGGTGCCGACGATGGATAAAACTGCCACCAGAAAGCGGCTGACAGATGACCCGACAAAGCGGTCCACCGTATCCAGGTCAGTCACAAAATGAGATGCCACACTGCCACTGCCGAGGGTTTCATACTCAGCCATGGAAATACGCTGCAACCGCTCCAGCAGGCCTGCACGGATACGGTAGATCACATCCTTGGAAATAATGGTGAACTGGCGTGCCTGCAGCACGTTAAGCCCCAACGAAAATAGCCTTAACACCACTGTCAGTATTAGCACAGCGCCAATATATAAAGGGGCGCCTCGCCAGCTTTCCGGGAATAACGAATTGACGGTCTCCACCACCACACCGGGTTGACCCAGTAACACCTCATCCACCAACAACGGCATCAGCAACGGCAGAGGCACACTCAGCAATGCAGCAAAAATGGCGATGAGGTTTGCCAGCACCAGTTCACGTCGGTGCTCAAGCGCAATGTTGAATATGTAGCGCCAGGTATAACGGGGAGGAGAGGTGACAGTCACGGTGACTCCTTGTAAAGCAACAACCGGGGCCTGACTCCAGATTAGCCCACTCGATGCTTTCAATGTACGCCACTGCCGGATATAAAAACACCCGCATAAGCGGGTGTTCATGTGCGATCGAGGTGATCTTAACTTTCGCGCAGCATGCTGTAGAGTTCATCTTTCAGCTGCAGGCGCTTACGCTTGTACATCTCTTCAGTTTTAGTGCATACCGGCTCAACTTCAGCTTCCATGCGTTCGACGTCTTTGGTGACCTGGTGGTACTCATCAAACAACTTGGAGAAGTGATCGTTTTCCATTTTAAGTTTGTGAATCTGCTCACGGTATTCCGGCAGTTCATGGATAAGATCGTGATGTTCAATGCTCATAGAGGCTGTTCCTTAGTTGTTGTCACTTCTTGACTTCACTATGCTCCTGTTAAGGGAAGTACACATTGACCTTCATCAAGCTGGCTTAAGAGCCATGGAGCTGACATGATTCATACACATGTAATGACTGATACCCCCGTCGGCCCGCTGACCCTGCAAGCCGATAAAGAGGGACTCTGTCGCCTGGATTTTGGTGTGCGTGCACCGGCAACCCCGGAGCAGGCACTCACGCCTGTTTTACAGGCCTGTGTCGATCAGCTGGAAGCCTACTTTGCAGGTACCCTGGAACAGTTCGACCTGCCCCTGAATCCGGTCGGCACACCCTTTCAAGGCGAAGTCTGGACTGCCCTGCAAGCAATCCCCCACGGCCAGGTGCGCAGCTATGGCGATATCGCCCGAGCGGTCGGACGCCCTCAGGCGTTTCGTGCCGTAGGTCTGGCCAATAATCGCAACCCTATTTCGATTATCATCCCCTGCCACCGCGTCATTGGCAGTACCGGGGAACTGACCGGGTATGGTGGCGGCCTGGATATCAAGATCCGCCTGCTGGAATTGGAGAAAGTAGCGCTTACTCCTGGAGCCAAACCCGAGCTTTATCGTGTCCAGGCCAATGATGACTGAAAGTAGACTCGACCTTCGGAGCGAATAACGGTAGCTTATGCAGCCCACGACCTGCGTTTACAAGTGAAGCTGCCACCGATGGAAACCCTGACCCTGCAGCCGCTGAGCCATGCCAGCGGCGAAGTCCAGATCCCAGGCTCCAAAAGCCTGTCCAACCGTATCCTGCTGCTTGCGGCCCTGGCCGAAGGCACAACACGTATCACCAACCTGCTCGACAGTGATGATGTTCGCCATATGCTCAATGCATTGAGTGCACTGGGCGTCGATTACGAACTGGCTGAAGATCGTCGCAGCTGCGTGCTGACAGGTTTGGGTCAGGCATTTGATGCCGAAAAAGCATTGGAGCTGTTTCTGGGTAATGCGGGCACGGCCATGCGCCCGCTATGCGCTGCACTCTGCGCCAGCAAAGGTGAATTCACCCTGACTGGTGAGCCGCGCATGTACGAACGCCCTATCGGTGACCTGATCGATGCCTTGCGCCCGCTGGGTGCTCAGGTTCACTACCTGGGTGAAGAGGGCTACCCGCCGCTGAAGATTCAGGCAGAGGGCCTCAAAGGCGGCGAAGTGGGTATCCGCGGCAATATCTCCAGCCAGTTCCTGACCGCACTGCTGATGGCTGCACCTCTGGCTGAAGGCGATCTGGTCATCAATGTTGAAGGCGAACTGGTTTCCAAGCCCTACATCGATATAACCCTTCACACCATGCAGCTGTTCGGTGTCGAAGTCGACAATCAGGACTACCAGCGTTTCGTGATCAAGGCCGGTCAGCAGTACCGCTCTCCGGGTGAAGTCATGGTGGAAGGCGACGCCTCGTCCGCATCCTACTTCCTGGCCGCCGCCGCCATTGCCGGTGGTACGGTACGCGTTTACGGCGTGGGCGCCGACAGTGTTCAGGGTGACAAAGCCTTTGCCGAAGTGCTTGGCAAGATGGGTGCGACGGTTAGCTATGGCCCGACCTGGATCGAAGTCAGCAAGGGTGAATTGAAAGGCGTGGATCTGGATCTGAACGCAATCCCGGATGCTGCCATGACCATTGCGACAACAGCACTGTTTGCTGAAGGCCCGACTGCGATTCGCAATGTGTACAACTGGCGCGTGAAAGAGACCGACCGTCTGAGCGCCATGGCGACTGAGCTGCGCAAGGTTGGTGCCGAGGTAGTAGAAGGTGACGATTTCATCGAAATCATTCCGCCGACAGACCTGCAGAGCGCTGCCATCGATACCTACGATGACCATCGTATGGCGATGTGCTTCTCACTGGCCGCCTTCGGTCATGCACCGATCACGATCAATGATCCCGGCTGCACGCGTAAGACCTTCCCTGAATACTTCGAGCTGTTTGCTCAGGTGACGCGCTAAGGCGTCACCCTATGACTGCTGTGAGTGTTTCGCGCTCACAGCAGTCCATTTCCCCTTTTCAGCCCTGATCAGCCTTGGAGCCGCCCTTACAGGTTGGAGACAGAGGCACTTCACCATTACGCGCAACCCACTCCTCAGGCGTATGCAGATGCAGTGCCAACGCATGGATAGGATTCTGCATCAGTTCAGCCACCAGGCCATATACCAGCTGATGTCGCTGAACCGGTCGCTTACCCGCAAATCCGGGACTCACCAGCACCAGCTTGTAGTGACTCTCAGTGGCAGGCCCTGAATGCATATGGCTTTCGTTTTCCAGCTGAAATACTTCGACGTCCAGACCGGCTCGCACCAGGTCTTCGATCTGTTGGGCTACGCTCATTATTAACTCCAAAACAGGCCTCTGAGCAGGACTTGGCTCAGAGGCTCCAAATTCAGGACTCGCCGGAACCTATGGTTTCCTTACGGGCGAGCTTTATAAAGTGGTGGTGAATTCGCCGGGTCATCAGCCAGACCGTTAACAGTACCAGAGGCACCGACACACCGGTCGCCAGCGACTTGTCGATGGGTATACCGGCATCATACAGGGCGATAAACATGAACTTGAGCAACCCCACCAGATAGTAGCTGATGGCCACCACCGACAAGCCTTCCACCGTATGCTGCATCATCAACTGTATGCGCGAGCGGCGATCCATGGAACTCAGCAGCTGCTGGTTTTGCTCATGTATTCCCAGCTCCACTCGGGTACGCATCATATCAGAGACGCGGTCAACGCGCCGCGACAGGTCTTCAAGCCGCTTGTTGCTGGCATCACAGGTGCGCACGGCCGGCGTCAGACGACGCGTCATGAACTCGGTGATGGTCAAATGTCCGGATACCTCATCCTCACGCAACTCCTCCAGTCGCGTCAGCACCAGCGCATGGTAGGCCTGAGTCGCGCCAAAGCGGAACGTCGAGCGGGCGCGCCAGGACTCGATACTGGAAGCCATATCAACCAGATCAGACAGCAACTCCTTTTCATTGACGCTATCTTCTTCTGACAACTGCTGTGTCAGATCCGCAAGGCGGGAGTCCATATTGACCAGCTCGGGAGACAGGGAGTGCGCCAGGGGCAAGGAAAGCAGCGCCATCAAACGATAGACCTCAATTTCCATCAAGCGCTGTGTCAAACGACCCAGCTGGCTATCACTCATCTGCTTGTTGACCACCATCAGACGGCCAAAACCGTCGGAGTGGAGCTGAAAACTGGTCCAGACCTGAGCATCACCATTTTGCGGACTGCTACCCACCAGTCGCATCTCTTCAAACGCCTGCTTCACTTCAGGCAGCTCAGGCTCCGGTGACTGGCGTGCATCCTCAATACTGACATGAAAGGCGGCAACCACCTCACCCGGAAGACTTTCAACCCAGCCTTCGGGCAAAGGAGTGATGCCTGTTACCTCAAAGGGATCACTGTCCTCAGGGATATCCAGATTGATAAAGGTGTAGGTGGTAAATTCGGTGTGCTTTTCACGGCGCAGACGGAAGTCTCCGCAGTCGTATTCAAAACAGCTGCGATCTACCGGACCAACCGGGCATCCCAGCAGACCCTGCAGTTCCTTGAGGTGTTCGAGTTGAGCCCGCTTATCCGCTTCGGTACAAAGCAGTGCGATCTGGGTGACCCTTGCAGGGCTGGGAATGACCTGAAAGGGGCGTGAATGCAACTCGTCGTACAGCTGTGATCGTAACGGATGGATATTCATCGCAGACTCTGTGCAAAAGTGCTAACCATAAAGAATCAGCCGGGGGATGAACAGACCTGACGCATCGTCATTACGGGCAACTTTGCTTTATACTTGCGGCCCCGGGAGAGTGAGCCTTTATGATTATCCGAGTACTGCCACAGCTGGAAACCCGCGCCGAGTGGATGGCTTTTTGCCGCCGCGAGAGCCCCTACTGTATGGTGGATACTCCTGCATGCCTGGTTGATTTCCAAACCCATTTTCTGCAACTGACTCTGTTTCTGGATAAAGGGCCCGTCCGTTACACTCTGGGATCACGCCGTTCAATTGATCCGGCCTGGCAGCTGATCAAGCGCTGTAACTGGAGCCTGAAAGCGATTCTGGAAGGGTTGGACACGCTCGATTTCGGCAGTAATGTGCGTGACAACGAGCTACTGGGTGTGCACACAGACCTGAGCGCCCGCCGCTCTTTCCCACGCGACCCGCACCTGAACGCACCGGACAGCAGCGCCCTGCTGACGCCGTTGGCGAGATTTCCCTCACACTGGAATGGCACCACCCTGCAGCGCCTTCTGGTCAGTGGGCAGTTCAGAGATTGGCGATTGGAACAGGATACGATTGAGCTCAGCCCGCGCGGACTGCTCATCGAACTGGTGGAACACCCTGCAACCTGGTCAGCGCAACTGACCGGCCCACGACTACAGGTGTTTTACAAGCAGCGGACCCTGATCGCCAGCTGTATCCCGGATTTGAGTCTGAGCACAGCGGAAGTACCTAAAGGGATTCCCCTGCTGTAACTGCAGCACTCGCGGGTAAAGCAGGCAAGGGTTGAGCAAACATAGAGGGTAGAAGGACGCAGGGGCGGGACCTTCTGGCCCTGCCCCTGCTGGCATGAAGCCTTAAACGGTTTCTGCCTCTTCTTCCTCAGCCATCACCTTGTAGGGATGATCCGAAGCGAGAAGTTCCTTGCCCAGATCGGTGGGAAACTCCACATCCAGATCCACTACACGGCCATCACGACACACGTTAATGATGGTGTCCATGCAGGACGACAGCAGTGAATACTTTTCATCCGGCGCCGCAATAATGGTCTGCAGACCCAGATCGGACATGAAGCCCAATGAGGTAACCGTGTTTTCGGAGTCCAGTTTGTTGAACGCCTCGTCGAACACCGACAGACTGAAGCCACCGACGGGCTTGCCATCGCCGCCCTCTTTGAGGCGGTACGTCGCACCCAATGCAGCGGCCATCGCCACATAGAACGGCACCTGGTGCTCACCACCGGAACCGGTCTTGATACGCTGGGTCAGGGTCGTTTTACGGTTACCTTCAAGATCCTTCACAACCAGTTCGAAGTTGTAGAAGTTACGGTAATCCTGCAACAGATTGCTTTCGCCTTCGTTGCTCAGCACATCATGGATCTTGTTCAGTGCTTCACGGTGAGCATTTTCACCCTGATGCTGGATATCGAACAGCGTACCCACGTTCGCCTGATCCAGACGGGTGTAGGCCTCTACCAGCTCCAGAATATCCTTCAGCTCGGGGTTGGGCATCATCTCGAAGCTGTACATTTCCTGATGGAACGGACGGTTCTTCAGGTGGCTGTTCAGCTCACGAATCAGATCCTTGATCTTGTTGATCTGATCATTCAAGTGCGCAACGAAGTCGGAACGGAACGTTGTTTCCGCTTCCAGACGGGCACGCTCTGCTTTCTTGGCGTATTCGGCCAGCTCAGAGTCACGCAGTGCCTGCACCGTCTTGTTTACGTAGAATTCCAGGTCTTCATGGCTGGAGTCAGGGCTGATGTTATCCAGCTCCTGATGACTCATGCCGCCACCGTGGTAGCGCGCCTTGTATTGCGCCACAGAATCACGCACGGCGTTTTTCTTCTTCTCATGCAGCTGAAGCTCGGCTTGAGCCTTTTTCGCCGCTTCGAAGATGATGCGTTCCAGCTCGCCGGAGCAGCTTTCGTCCAGATAATCCCGTTTTTCCTGCGCAGACTGAGCATCGAAATGCGGCTTTTCTTCACAGCGGGTACGGGCCTGAGCATGCTCGACCAGCTCCAGCTCCAGCACTTCCAGCGCCGCATTATCCTTGATCATGCCTGTGCGGACCTTCTGCAGCTTGTCCATCAGCTTTTTCTGCTGCTCTTCAATCTGCTTCTGGGCTTCGGCACATTCGGCGATGCGCTTCTGGATACCACTGTCATCATGGTTACGCAGGTCGATCACCGCCTGTTCGTAGCCGCTGATTTCAGAAGCCAGCTGCTCACGCTGGGTGGACAGGTTGAATACGCTTTCAGTGATATGGGACAGACCCGAAGTCATGCTGATCAATGAATCGCGCAGTTTTTCCAGTGCTGAATGGCGTTTGCCGAGACTGGTAAATTCAGCGACCAGCTCATCCACCTGGCGCCCCTGCACTTCCAGCTGGTCCTGACGGCGGCGAATACCCATGATCGGGCTCAGCTCATTAATAGAGGTCGTCGAACCTTCGGTCTGCAGCATGCAGTCGTAGGTCAACGCACGCTCTTCACGCAGCAACTCCTGCTCGGTTTCAACCGCCATGACGCCGCCCAGAGCGCGGTTCATGTAAGCACGCGCGTGTTCGTTATCGGTATCGACAAACTCTGCCAGAGAGCCACGCTTGCTGCGATGCAGCCAGTCCTGACTCTTGGTAGTGTTGATGATACGACAGCCTTTCAGGTGACGACCCTTACGACGATAGAGCGTAATCGCCTCCTTAACCCGGTCAGGTGCCACGATGAGCGCTTCACGACGAGCCCCCAGAAAGGACTCGATGGCGATACGCCACTTGTCATCATTGATATCAGCAAGCTCACAGATCGGCGTAGACTCGATACCGTACTCGCCCAGCAGTTCGATCAGCTCACGGGTGTTGTGACGAATTGGCGCACGCCCCTGCTGCAGCTGTTCAACCGCACTCTTCTGATTCTGGATCAGGCTGCGAATATCATTAATGCGAATAACGGATTCTTCGTAACGACGACCAATCGCCTTGCGCACCTCATCGACCTGCGCCTTGAGTCCTTCAATCACGCGGTCAACACGCACAGGTTCTGCCGGCCAGGCATCGCCCTGAAGGTCTTCTCCGGAGCGCCAAAGCTCGACCGACTCCTGCACCAGCGGACGGAAGTTTTCCGGCAGCAGATCCAGCTGATCAGCAAAACCTACCGTGGTACGCAGCAGGTTGTAGACCTGCTGAATCTTGTCCTTGACCACATTCTGCTCATGCTGACGGGCCTTGACCGTAGATTCCAGCGCGTTGATCTTGTGGGCAGAGTCGCTGCTGTTCAGCTCGGCACGGGCGTTGGCCAGATCCTGCATCGCCTGATTCAGCTTGGCGCTGTTTTCTTCCAGCTGTTCCTGCAGAGTTTCTTCCTGCTCGGCATACTCTTCCAGTCGTTCGGCCGCATCTTCCTTGCGCAGGTCAGCATTTTCAAAGCGGGACTCATGAACCACCCACTCGTACTCGACCGCGTTTTTCACGTTGCGGCTGATGCCGCCACAGAGCTCCTGCACCTTGACCAGCTCATCAATACGCTTGGATACCTCTTGGGTCTTCTGCTCCATGGCACGGTATTCATCCAGAGACTTACGGAAAGCCCCCACGTGCACAATGTTCTCATCCAGCACGAACTCACGCACAAAGCGGGTCGGGCTGTCGATGGGCACAAACTTGAGCGCGTTCTTGAAGTTCTTGATGAATTTTTCGTCATCGTTCGGCATCTGAGCGTCCTGACTCAGATGCGTCACCATATCGCGGATAAAGCGGTTGGCGCGTTTTTCCAGAATCATGTCCGGACACTGCTTTAGCAGGTTGTCACGCACATCACTCCAGGCACGCGGCATACGGCCCTTGCCTTCCTTAACGGAGAAGTCATCCAGCGTGACCGAGAAGTCCGGCAGGATGAAGCGGCCCAATACATCTTCCTCGGCACTGGCCGTAGAGGCACTGATCGCAATACCGATGCAGCTTTCCTTCGCGGTTTCAGTGTCGAAGAAGCTCAATGCCATGTAGGTCAGGGAATCTTCACGGGCGGTCGCTTTTTTGCCCTGATCATCCATAAAGCCCAGACAGTAGGTGCGCAGAGAGCGTTCGCTCTTTTCGCCGGCCGAGGCGTTGAAGCTCAGATGGCGCTTGTGGCCACCCATTAGCACGGTCTGGATCGCATCCAGCAGTGAAGACTTACCGGAGCCGTTGGGGCCAACAATCGCCACATTGCCCTTGATGGGGATTTCAACGGCACCCAGTACATACCAGTTGACCAGTACGATACGGTTTAACTGCTTCATGACTGGGACTCCTGGGTTTTCTCTTCAGTTTCAGTGCCGACGGACTCAGACGTATCCGACTCACCGGGTTCGACAGCCGCACTGTCTTCGATCTCAGCGGTTTCAGCAGCCACCAGGGGTTCATCAGCCAAGCCCTCCTCCGGCGCGGCTTCAGACTCAGCAGTAGAGATTTCCTCTTGAGCCTCTTCAGAACCAGACAGGTCAGAGTCAGCTCCGTCAACGGATTCTGCCTCTTCATCATCAAGCTCGTCATCCAACTGATCGCGGATATCCACATCACAGAGGGCTTCCAGCTGACCGATATAGTCTTCTACCACCACCTGACGAATGGTCGGGTTGATGCGCAAAGGAACATTCTTGGGATCGGTCTCATCCAGCTTGCCTCGTTCAATCAGGCCATGGCGGCTGAACAATGACAGGATTTCCTTCAAACGGGTCTCGTTCGGAATATCCTTGCCGGTCAGGTTGCTGAACAGGCGCAGCAGTTCATCCGTAGTGGTGTAGGCCTTGCCACTTTCAACCTCGAAGTTCTCCAGTTTTTGCTCATATTGCTGACGCAGACAGAGCATCAGAAGGGACTCATCCAGCTTTAGCCTCAGGACACGTTCTTCACCCTTGGGCAGGATTCCAAGGAAAGCTTCATCAGGCTGATACAACAGGCTCCAGCCAATGGCTTCAAACAGGTTACGGAAATAATCCAGGTTACCCGCCACCAGAAAATAACTGTCGCGATGCCCTGAGCGGTCCGCATAAAGAAACTGGCAGCTCAACAGCTGACTGGCCGCACGGACAAAGTCATCGGCATCATGCTGCTCGTTGCGGGATACGGTTTTCTGCAGATCACCTAGCATTAGTTGTTCCTGTGGATGGTAAAACCACGACACTCCACCATGTTGGAGACGTTGACGTAGTTGTCTTCAAATTGAATACGGTAACGGTTGCGCATGCCGCGCGCTTTTTTGCCCAGCGAATTCATGTGACGGACATAACTGAAGCAGATGTAGTCTTCAATGCAGCCGATGCGGAAATCCGTGGCCTGCATGTGATCGCGCCCCGCCAACTGGCTTTCCAGATAGGTCTCGATGCGGTCCACATTAACTTCGCGGCGCTCCTTCCACTCTTTGAACAGCTGACGCATGTGCAGTGCACGAGGGTCAATTTCCTGCTGCACAATGACGCGAGGTTTGGCTTCGACGCGGCGGCGTACCGGTGAGCGAACACTGGAAGCGGAGATAAAGCCCACTTCTTCGAGAGTATCCAGTCGAGGAATACAATGTTCTTCGACCTTGGCCAACCCGGAGATCACACGAGACAGGCGCGCAGCCATACCCGGCGTGGTCTTATCCATGTAGCGAACGGTATCAGCCACGCGTTTTTCCAGCTGATAACGGAAGTCATCAATGGCGGCCAGACGCTGATCAACGGATTCGAAGATACGAATAATGCGGTTGATATGCTGGTGTACCAGCGCTTCCGCTACGTCATACGACAAATCCAGCTGCTGCTGGTAATGCTCGGTCAGCTGCTGCAGACGCAAGGGGTCAAACTGTAAATCCCTCAGCATGGACAGTATCTGACGACGGAAACGGAAAGGGTTGTTACGTGTTTTGAGCGTCTTGTAGTCAGAGACCAGAATCTGCTCAACAAAGCGCTCAAAGAACCCGCGCACAATTTCCTGGGGGTTGTTGCTGGCTGTCAGGTTGATCTTGAGCTCACGCAGCCCCAGCATCATATCAGTCAGGTGCGCACTGAAATCGGCCGCCGTCTGAGCCGCTTCAGACAGTGTAATACCTCTGCCTTCCGGATCATTGACCGCTGACTCAAGCGAGCTGAGCACGTTCAAGACAGCGCCGCCGTAACTCCGCTTTTCAAGACGCGCGATGCTGACCAACGAACGCAGCAGGTGACTCACCGCTGGCGACAACAACAGATAGGTACGATATACCTTCTGCTCTTCTTCCAGCCAACCGGTCTGAACCAGTCTGCGATAGATACGATTAGTGTAATCGGCAGCGGAACGCGGCAGTTCCTGACCGTCATCGCCCTCTTCGGCTTCCCAACGGCGAACCCCAAGGCGAACCACAGCGCTTTCGATGGTTGAACGCACCAGATCCCGAGGTATAAAAGGGTCGATCAGATCTTCATCAAAGAATAGATCCGCCAATTCCAGTAGAACTGACTGGTACACCTGCCGGTTCTGGCCGGAGAGTGGGAGAAAAATGTCGTCAGGGAGCTTGTTGAACAGCACTGAGTCATCCGGTTGTAGTCGCTTAACTTAAGCAGGCTATGTTAGCGAAAAACCGTTGGATAGATAAGAGAAATCCCCCGTTCAGGAACACCTCTATATAGAAGGGGCAGCAAAGATGCCCATCACACGGCGTTGGTCACCAACTGACAACGCTGCAGGCATCTGTATACAAAACAACCGACCTAGGGATAACCCTAGGCCTTTGAATAAAAAGTAAAAGTTTTTTGATATTTCGCTTGACGACTTTTGGAACCATCACTAATATACGCCCCCACAGAACAGCTGTTCCTCGATAGCTCAGTTGGTAGAGCAGTAGACTGTTAATCTATTGGTCGCTGGTTCGAGTCCAGCTCGAGGAGCCAATAGTTGTTCTGTAGAGAAAATCGGTATTCCTCGATAGCTCAGTTGGTAGAGCAGTAGACTGTTAATCTATTGGTCGCTGGTTCGAGTCCAGCTCGAGGAGCCAACCGAAAGTCGGAGCATAGCGCAGCCTGGTAGCGCATCTGGTTTGGGACCAGAGGGTCGGGGGTTCGAATCCCTCTGCTCCGACCATTTTCTCTCTCATATGTAGCACCTTCTGTAACACCATTACCTGACCAAATCAGAATATGAATATTGCCTATATCCCAGGCAGTTAGTATTTGTATTGATTCATACCTGCTATCGCCCTCTTTGGCGATAATCGTTACCAAGCTCAAAACCCAGCCTTTAAATTCACCTATCAAAGCCTCTCATAAATCCAGCTGATCACTGTTCGGTTTTGTACAATGCCGCCTGACCGTTACCAACTACAGCGAAGTTAGTGCCTCAGCTTTAAAAGACTATAAATTTCCCACAAAAAGCTTTATCATCAACGCATTATCGCGGCCACCTGAGAAGTTATTGGAATCCTTTCCATTAACTGCCAGATTCAATCGGGATAAAAGCAAAAAAGTCGGAGCATAGCGCAGCCTGGTAGCGCATCTGGTTTGGGACCAGAGGGTCGGGGGTTCGAATCCCTCTGCTCCGACCACTTTTCTAATTGATATAGACCTCTCGCTCTATTCCCAGAGCAACCTGAAATTTCACTTCGTACTTTCAGTTCCTTTCGATTTTATTGTTGTAATGAACTCATCCGCATTCTGGCTGTTCCTGGCCAAATTCAATGCCGTTTTCGCCTCTGTCGGCAGGTTTACAAAAACACCACCAACCACCCTGTTGTCTTTCACCACCATACTCATCCACTGGTGCAATTGTTCGTTTTCATAGGTTAGCTGCTCTTCCCCTTCTTCGGCCTTGATTCGTGAGAAGCTGCATAAGCTGATACCGGGCACTTTCAGCTGAACCGGCGGTGGTGCATCGGCGCGATATTTGACCGGCTCACCAACAATGGATGCGGCGGCAACCTTGCCATGCTCGTTGGCGACACTCCATAGCCCTCCCAGAGCCCCAGGCAGCTCGGCAACATCACCTACAGCAAAGATATCCTTGTCAGAGGTTTCCATAGCCTCGTTTACGACCACACCACGGTTGATCTCCAGACCCAGCTCTTCGGCCAAACCTGTGTTGGGTCGTATACCTGCACACACCACCAGTAACTGGGTATTCAGCGTGCTACCGTCTTTGAGTGTCACTTGGGAAATACAGTCGGTACCGCCTATTGCTTCCACACCGCTTTCAACCAGGGTATCGATACCCAAACCTTCCAGATAACCAGACAACAGCCTACCCGCCTTGGCATCCAGAAGGTTCGCCATCAGGTGAGGGCCTCGCTCTATTAACGTCACACGGACACCTGCCATGCGAATGGCATCTGCCGCCTCAACGCCTAACACACCGCCCCCCAGTACCACGGCACGCTGACAATCATGGGTTTGAATCCAGCCGCGCAGATCCAATGCATCCTTGGCCGAGCGCAAGACGAAGCAGCCAGGCAATTCATTACCGGGTATGGGCGGATTAAAGGCCGTGGCGCCGGTCGCCAGCACCAGCTTGTCATATGGAATCACTTCGCCAGCGCCCAACTCGACCTGTTTATCGGCGTGATTCACACGCGTCACGAGCGTATTGAGCCAGACGCTCAATTTCTTCTGCTTGTACCAGGCATCCTCAAACAGGAACAGACCATCCATCGCCGTTCGGCCATGAATGAGCCTTTCCAGTGCGATGCGGTTATAACTGTAAAAAACCTCATTACCGATGAGGTCGATTTTGCACTCCGGGTCTTTATTACGCAGAGCTTCAGCGCAGCTTATTCCCGCAATGCCATTGCCAATAATGACCACTTTCAAGCGATCACTTTCATCCGCTGTTTCAGCCACGACCTCCAGTACTTGTTCGGCATCTTCAGGGTTTTTGGACAGATCTATGGTTACCTCCCCCGTCGCCTTGCAACAACATGCCAGACGCGCCCTGCCCTCAAGCCCCAAGCGTCTGAGCGTTTCACGCTCAGCGTCGGAAGCAGGTATTAAATTTTCGCCCCCCTCAGTGACGACGATCGGATCAGCTCCACAACTCCCCATACGGCAGCCCGGCATGATCGGCAATCCTGCGGCCTCAATCGCATCAAGCAGGGTTTGACCACTGGCGACATCAAAGCACTTACCGGTGCTTGATTCAGTCAAGCGAGCACTGCCTGCCGATGTCACACCCCTTGCAGCCTCCTGCAAGCTGGACAAGCCCTTACCGACAGTGGTTTGACCTTTTTCACTTTCTACCTGCTCATACAGCTGCTCATGCTTGAGCCCTTTAGTGAATTCCCACAGGCTAAGCAGAGCAACGACCGCCTGTACCGCATACTGCACACCTCTGCCGATCGAAACAGAGAACAGTTGCTCTATCCCGGCGGCCATTATCGGAAGTAAAAACCAGTAAAACAGGTTAAGTGAGACCAGGCTGTAGACAATAATCAGCTTGAATACACTAAGCTTGAAGAAGTTATGAAATGTCTGAAACACACCCACCGAAACCATGATAGGCAGCAGCAAAGACAGGTAGTAAGTCAGCAGTCCACTTTCAGCAGGCCGGGTTGCATTAAAAAAAGCGACGATCAACCCGGGTAAGGCCGCTGCAAAAAAGCGCCTTTTATCTGACCACCAGGGGTCATTCTCGTAGGTGTCATAGAAAATGGCTGCGTTGGGATTGAAGTCGAAGCAGTTGTTTTGACAACCCAAGCAGGTTGAGCAATAGGTGTTTTTTACGTTGGCCAAGGGCGCATAGCCATACAGCTTCTGAATCGGCGCAAGTGGACAGAAGGTGCCACACCAGCCACTCCTCCCTTTGTAGACCACACCGCCAATGAAGGCTAGTACCAGCGCAACCAGAGCAAGCGTGGCCACTGCCGCTCCTTGATGATTTAACACGGGATGCCGTAAGGAGATAAATATAAAGAAGCCGATTATTGAAACCAGAAACGCTTTTTTACGACTATCTTTGGAAAGTGTTTTTTCCAACGAAAACCCCAGTGCTCTGGGCAGTTGATTCAAGAAAGCCATCGGACAGAGGGTTCGCCACAAACCCGGTACAAATGCGAACACAGCAGGTAATGAGGGGATCAGCAACTGCCAAAACAGTATCAAGCCTGTTTCAGGCTTTACCAAAAGCAGATACGTCACATAAAGGGTAAAACACAACGACAGTAATCTCGGCAACCACCAGAAGCGGGCGGGCACTTTGTCCTCTACCGCCTGGTAGTTGGGAAATATCATATTTGGGTTGCCGGCCATTAGATCGCTCCCAAATCTGTTTTTTTGATTTTCCCCGGGTCTGACCCTGTCATCCGGTTCTAACCAGCGTTACGTAACCTTAAGGCCAAAACCTTTCCGAGATCCTGTAACAGGCGCCTGGCGATAAGCGGCTCCCATGCAGCCAACCGTTCAAAGCCTTCGCGGGTCAGCTTCAACATATTGCCATCCGTCATGGATCGCACACTGGCAGCTCTGGGGTGACCATCAAAGAACGCGACCTCGCCAAATACGGAGCCTGCATTAATCAATGCCAAGCGTTTTTCCCGCCCTCGCGACGAGGGCCTAAAGGCTTCGACCTGCCCCTCAATCAAGATATACAAAGAGGTATCTTCATCCCCCATGGCAAGCAGCTCTTCACCCTTGTCGAAATGCATGAACTGGGTATGTGTCATGACCTTTTCCCAGTCTTCTTTGAGGAAGTCCTCAAGCATGATGATGCTTTCAAGAGGGTCTTGCTCATCACCGCTGTAGTTGAAAAAAGACAAGGTCATTACCTCCACAGGCAAGGCATTTACGCTGGGAGCTTATGCTGGCGACGGGTTTGTACCAGCCCCCCTTAATCACATATCAGGGTTTTTACGACTGATTTCCCGACTGAACCGCCAAGGCGCCCACCCCAGAAGTGTAGTGCATTCCTCTATGATTGCAGGAAGCACCGGGAGCCCAAGGCCATCACAGCATCCGGCTCCCGGAATATTCCAGTCCTCAGGAATTACCATCTACGACTGCCTATTCTTTCCAAAACGGCTTGGCATACTCTTGCAGTGCATCACTGCGACTCAGCCCGATATCTTTCAACATGGCAGGAGACAACCGCGCCAGCTCATGGCGTTGACGGTCACGCTGATACCAGAGCCATACAACTTTGCGAATTTTTGCCCACAGCGCTTTCAGACCAGCAGACTTGAATTCACCCCTTAATACGTGTTGTTCAGGAACCTGAACGCATACACCTGATTTCATCATCACATCCTCCAACTGAATTGGCTGCCAGCCTAAATCCGAGCGACAGGATGCATCCAATCGTATTTTTGAAACCCAGCCTTCAGGGATTCCGATGGGCGGTCATAAAGAGGTTATGGTTTAATAAGTCCTGCGAGAAACCCGGAGGGAATATGGAACTGTATCAGCTGCGGACCTTTGTCAAAGTCGCAGACGAAGGCAACTTGACCCGCGCCTCTGAGGCACTGTTTACTAGCCAGCCTGCCATTAGCGGCCATATCAAGGCACTTGAGGAAGCGCTGGGCGTTCAGCTTTTCATCCGTAGCTCCAAAGGGATGCTACTCACCCCGGCAGGCCGAAAACTGTATCAGCAGGCGCGAGTGACTCTGGACGCTGCCGAGCAGATCAAGCGACAGGCACAGACCTTGCAAAACGAATTGATTGGCGAACTCAGAATCGGCATGCATACGGAGTATGACTTCCTGCGCCTGGGTGAGCTTTATCGTCTGATTTCACAGCAGTACCCGTCCCTTGTTTCGCACTTTCTGCAAAGCAGCAGCGCCAGCGTGCTGCGTGAACTGCGCGATGATGTGCTCGATGCGGGCTTTATGTTCGGCCCCTGCAGGGCTGAGGACATGGAGCTCTTCCATCTGGCCCAGGTTTCGATGTGTGTTATTGGTCCCAGCGATTGGGCCGATCGAATTCAGGGTAAAACGCTATCTGAACTGGCTCGATTGCCCTGGGTATATACCACGCCCAGTTGCCCGTTCTTTCTGCTGTTTGAAGAGATTTTTGATACGGGTGAGCAACCACCGACCGAGATCGTCTGGTGTGATAACGAAGATGCAATTCGCGCTCTGATTCGTGCTGGCGCCGGCTTGTCGCTGGTCAAGTCCAGCGATGCAGAACATGCGCAGAAGGAAGGATATGGCGTTATCTGGGAAGGAAAAGTGCCTGATATTTCCCTGAATTTTGTGCTGCAAAAACAGCGTAAACAGGAACCGGCTCTCAGCGCCTTGATCGAAGCGACCCTCGCGCTCTGGCAACCTGAGCAGGTTACCGGCCAGGTCAGTGAAGCACTGCCCGCCTAAGCCCCTTGCTTACAGTAAGGGGACTGCCTTAACCCATCAGTGTGCGTGACGGGTTGAGGCAGAGCCGGCAGAATGAGTCAGACTGCTGAAAGCAGATACGATTACACGCTTAACCCAGCTACCTGCTGCATTCAACAGTTCAGCAACATGCTCGGCACGCTCGATTTTAGCCAGTGCTACAGCTTCGTTGACTTCGCTCAGACGGGTCAGGTCGACAGTGTTCAGTTTAGAATTGCTCATTGTGATACCTCAGCTTAAATTGTCTGTATACCTAGGGCTTTTACTCCCTGGCCAAGGTTTTCGCCGGGGACAGGGTTAGACTAAAGCCTCATACACTGGGTATCAAACGATCAATCTTTAACTAATAGATGAGAAAAACTAACCTTTCATCACCAGCCTCAATTCCTTTCACTTCCCCAGGCTGCACTGCCGTTTCCGTTTCCGCTCTCTTTAAGCCCCCGTGCATAGTGGTGAATCAGCCAAATCAGGCGCTCAAATTGTGAGGTGGCAGCCAACAAGTTAGACAACACCGCCTCTGAGATTTTTTCGCTATCCTTCACCAGCGTTTCTCGTGTGCGCTCCATGATGGTTGACTTGTCACCGGTCATCCTTAACAGGGTTTCAAGTTCATCTTCGCTGTTTTTGGCATCATCCAGACACATCAATACAAAGTGGAGACTCTCCTGAATGGTTGATTTCAACACCGCCGAAGAAGCGCCGTTATGGCCTGCATTCAGGTTATGATTCAACACCGAAATGATCTGGTTAATCTCGATTAACTGGTCATTACGCTTCTGCGTCTTGAGCACCCGCTCGAGCGTTTTCTCGTTCTGGCTTCTCGTCATCAACTCAAGGCAGAAGGCATTGCACTGTGTAAGCAGTACCTGCAGGGATACCGGTAAGGGGTCTTCTTTGCTGGAAGGTCTGACACTACTCAGACTGTCCGGGAAGTAGGAAATGATCCTGAAATGCTTTTTTTCGAGCAGGTCCAATGCAGACTCACCATCATTCAAGGCCAGACTATGCAGGTAGCGTGGCTTACGGATCTCTTCAGAACGATTTTCAGGTACAACCCGGTTCAATAGCTTTATAAAAGGGCCCGACACAAGGGTAATACCCAGAGCACCCGCAAACTGGATGGCCAGTACAAACAGCATTACCGCTGTCAAAACAATGGCTGTTGATGGCACCCCATCCTGCATCAGAATATCGTAATCCAATAACTGCCCGTAAAGCAGAGGTGCAATCAAAAGCACCCCACCCACTTTGGTAACGGTCTGTACCAGTACAATTTTCCTTGCTGAACCGGTGAGATTTCGACCAATGAAATACACGCTGATGCCGGCACCCAGGTTCGCGCCCAACATCAGGCTACATGCCTGGTGAAGATCAAACAGTTGAGAAGATACCAGGCTAACAACAATAGCTGAGGCCGAGGAGGCTGACTGGGTGATCAGACTCATAGTGATACCAACCGCTACCAGCATAAAAACGTTGGTTGCCAAGGGCATCGACAATGACTGCATCACCCAGGGAATATCCTGAATATGGGAAGCGCCTTGCTTGATAAAAAACAATCCAAGCATCAGCAGGGCAATACCGACCAGAGCCGAGAGCAGGTGACTTCGGGTTTCACTGCGATCAAGTCCGAAGTAGTAGGAGACACCAAGAATGCCGATGAATATCTCCAAAAACACATGGATATTCAGCGTGGCGACAAACACCAGCAAAGTGGAACCGATGTTGGACCAGGCGGTAACCAACAAGCCGTTCAACAACCCTATCAGCCCGGATGACACCATGGAGACTGAGATAAAGGTTACGGCCATGGTGCTTTGTGTGGCCGCCCCCGTCAGTATGCCCGCAAACATCGATCGCCACACACTGGAAGTAGCCGATTGAACCAGCCGATGAAGGCTACGACTGGACATCGCCCTCATGCCTTTGGTCAGACTGTTCAGGCCAATGAAGAAAAGACCCAGCCCCGCAAAAATAGTGGCAAACAGTTCCATGGCTTCAACAGTTCTCAATTCCGTCAAGAAAGGAGGTCAATTTATGACCATTTTGTTGGTGCCTGACGGCAATATCTTCAGGTACCCGCTTTTATTCTGCTTTCTCTGAGCTTACAAAGTTAATCATCGTTAACCGGTTACGGCCGTCTTTACGGCTGTATTCACACTGATCCGTATAGTGACGAATAAAGTCTATTCCCAAGCCTCCAATTCGGGCCTCCTCCAGGCTTTTGGG
Organism: Marinobacterium sp.; assembly: GCA_048264005.1. GTDB lineage: Bacteria > Pseudomonadota > Gammaproteobacteria > Pseudomonadales > Balneatricaceae > Marinobacterium. Next base: position 277,284 of record JBLXDP010000001.1, on the reverse strand, counting down.
CGCTTCATGAGGCGGAGCCTGCAGAGGATTAAACGGAATACCATCATCCTCGATATGCAACCTTATGCTATCGGCATCCGCTGTAAGCACGAGCTCAATATGACGCTGACAGGGTTCAGTAAAGGCATAGGAAATGATATTGGTGACCGCCTCATTCGCGCTCAAATCGAAGCGAAACAGCAGCTCCTCGGTGACATATCCAAGTTCTGTAAGCTGCCGCCTCAACCAGTTGCTCATTCTGGGTACTTCGGACAGCTCATTCTCGATCGTCAATGAACCGATCAGATTACTGGCAATAGAAGAAATCAGAAGATCCACCCGGCTTATTCAGGCAAGACTCGCGACCTGGCATCATCGAGCGAGTCACATATGACGATAATCTGATCAATCCCAGACACCTGAAGTACGTTCCTCACGTCCGCCTGAGGTGAAAGCAGCACATACTTTCCGCCTCTGCGACTCACGGTCTTGGCATTGATCAACAAGGCACGTATACCGATGGATGACATATAAGGCACCTCGCTCATATCCACCACCACGGCGAGGCCATCAGCATCCATCATGCGAGAAAACTCGTCATTGATGGTTGCAACACCCTCCACATCCATACGCCCCTTCAGCAGTACTTTCAAAACACCATCTTCATTCTCACCTGCGATTTCCATCTGCCTGCTCCATGTACACTCTGTCTACGATTTTGAATGGGGGCCATTCCAACGTACTACCATGAGCGTGAGGTCATCTGAAGGCTCTGCTTCTTTGACGTGTGCTCTGACGCTTTTAGTCATCGCCTGAATAACTCTAGTCGAATCCCAGTGTTCATCCAGCCCGTCGAGGGTATCGATCAGCCTTTGCTGACCGTACAACTCGTCATGGATATTGGCCGCCTCTGTGAGTCCATCTGAAAAGATACACAGGGCTTCAGACTCGGCCATTTGGTAGTGAAATGTCTGGTATTCAAATTCATCCATAACACTCACGGGCGGCCCACTCGCGCCTTCCAGTTCGCGAGTGCGACACCCCGGCGCCAGCAACAAGGGACGCTCGTGACCTGCATTGCAATACGTGAGCTGCCCCGTCCTCAGGTCCAGAATGCCGACAAACGCCGTTACAAAGAGCATTTCCGGGTTATCGCGTGATATCTCCAGGTTCGCCTGGCTGAGCAGTTTGCCCAAGTCGCTGTAATCAGCCCCTTCTCTCAGGGCGACGCTTTTACACAACGTCTTACTGATAACCATAAACAGGCTTGCCGGCACCCCCTTGCCACAGACATCACCCAGTGAAAAAAAGACATGGTGCTCGTCCAGCATGAAACAGTCATACAGGTCACCTCCCACCATTTTGGCAGGCTCCATCATCGCAGCGATATCCAGCCGCGGCTCCTGGCCAAACACGGCACGTGCGTCTGGCACTATGCCCATTTGAAAGCGCTTGGCCGCCTCCATTTCACCCTGAATTTTGGCAGCAGCCTCACGTTGTGCCCTGAGGTCATCCTCCAAAGCACCAATTTGTTTTTCTTCCCAAATAAGCGAGTCAGCCAGCATTGCGCCATACAACATGACAAACACCAGTGCAGGCGACGCCACATCGATCAGCAGCAAGCCATAGGCGTATGCCTGACTGCCCCCGTAAGCCAACAGGGCGATAATCACAATCAGCCCCGGTACCTGCAAGCCGGCTTTCACATAGGGAAAACCGTAGATCACGGCACTGCCCAGAGCGAATATCATCAGTGCTTCCAGCCATAGCGCCCAATCCGGCCGAGCCAGAACGGTGCCGTCAAAAATACTTTCCAGAACCTGAGCATGAATTTCCACGCCCGGCACGCGCTCACCCAACACCGTGCTGGGGAAATCCACCAAGCCCAATCCGGTAAAGCCGATCAGCACCAGCTTTCGTTCCAGAAGCCCGTCATCCAGATTGCCTTGCAACAGATCCACTGCGGATACAAAACGTTCAGGTGAATGGGGGCTGTAGTGGACCCATACAGAGCCATCACCCAGTGTGGGCACCTGCAAATCGCCAACACCTACGCCCTGGATGCCCGTGTCACCCACATAAACATCCACAATTGAGCTGCCAATGGCCAAACGAATAACTTCCAGTGACAGAGAAGGCATTAGCTGCTCATCAATAGCCGCAACCATGGGCACGCGCCTCACAATGCCACGCTCTATATCCGTACTCAGAATTGCCTGGCCCTGTGCAGCCTGCTGTAGCTGGGGAATATTTTTCAAAACGGAATGAAACTGCCGGACATAAGGCAAGGGGTCAGGCCCCACCACCCGTACAGGGGTCGCCTGATCTACCGATGGGCCGTCTTGATCAATACCGGCAACGCCCAGGGTTACAGGCGCTGCTTTCAACGCATCTGCCAAGAGGTCATCATTGCTGGGAAACTGGCAAACCTGATCGATCAAGCGCGGGTCAATGCCCGGTATGTAGGCTGCTACCTGACAGGGCGAAGAGCGATCCTCTTCCGGCATTATGATATCCATGGCAATCGCGGCAGGTTGCTGGGCGTTAACGGCTTCAATCAAACGTGCCATCAGACTTCGTGGCCAGGGCCACTGACCCAGCTGACTCAGGCTTTTTTCATCCACTTCAACAATCACCACCGGAGCAGAAATACGCTCTCTTGGCGAGTAGTTCTGGTATAGATCAAACGCCATGACCCTTAAGCGGTCCTGGTAAGGAATCAAACCGGTCAAATGAAACGCGACCAGCAACAACAAACCGATCAGCCCAAGCCAACCGTTGAAGTGCTTGTGATTCTTGCCTTTGATCGCTGGAAACTTCACATCAAGACCCTAATCCGGTGGCTATGAAAGTTTCAAACAGATGTTTCCCTTTAAGACTATAGAATCCCGAGACGCTTTGGTTGTCAATTTACCCGTGCGTTACAGTTTCCTTACATATGCACCATTTCAAGGCAAAACCGGTATTTTCGACCTCATTTAGGAGCATTTTCAGTAGTTTCTCTAACGAGCCTGCGGCAACCAATGGCAAAGCCATTTGTTTTATAAGTATTTTCCAAACCTGCGGCGTAAATATTGCAGTCATCTTTCAGCACTGGCTGATATTCAGACTGTACAGAACCGGCCTGAACACCACTTCCCTGCAGCAGTGCGTTGATGCTCACTCTGGGTATGCTTGATTGGGAGGGATGCCCGTGGAATCAGAATGGCTACAGCAACTGATCATTCACCTACATCGCAAGTATTCTGAAAATCGAGATGGCACCATTGCCGACTATATACCGGAGCTTGCCAAAGCAGATCCGGAAGATTTCGCCATCAGCCTGATGTCGGCGGACGGGCGCCATTTCGAAATCGGCAATTCCGACCGGCGCTTTACCATCCAATCCATATCCAAACCCTTCACCTATGGCATGGCGCTGGAAGCCTTTGGCCCCGCCAAGGTTGCTCAACATGTGGGAGTGGAGCCCAGCGGTGATGCCTTCAATTCGATCATTTTGGAGAAAGACACCAATCGCCCCTTCAATCCCATGATTAATGCCGGCGCCATCACCATATCGGCGTTGCTGCACGACTACTACGGCGATGAAGCCCTTGACCAGGTGTTAAGCCGTTTCAGTGCGGCGGCAGGACGGCAGCTGACAGTCGATGAAGAGGTATACCGGTCAGAATCCACCACAGGCCACAGAAACCGGGCGATTGCTCACCTGCTACTCAACTTCGGCATGATTCCGGACAATATCGAGCCCGCCCTGGATCTGTACTTCAAACAGTGCTCGGTACTGGTTTCTACCCACGACCTGGCATCCATGGCAGCAACGTTGTCCAACCTGGGGCGCAACCCGTTGACCGGTGCAGAGGTGTTTGATATCGACCGCGTGAAAGACATGCTATCGATCATGCTGACCTGCGGCATGTATGACTATTCCGGCCAGTGGGCCTATAGCGTTGGCGTACCGGCCAAAAGCGGAGTCAGTGGCGGGGTAATGTCGGTGATCAACCGGCAACTTGGCATTGCCACCTACTCACCCAAGCTGGATGCACGAGGCAACAGTTGTCGCGGGATCAGCGTCAGTGTTGAGCTCGCGAAAGAGCTTGGCCTGCACGCTTTTGATTGCATGAACGTTGGCTCCGATTACCTGAAAGCCATTCTCTAGAAAGCATGGAACGGCTCAGCCTTTAAGACCGAGCCGTTCTCAACATCAAAGCCACCAGAATACTCGCATTACTCCACCAGAGACTCGGCACGAGGCTCTACACCCAATGTTTCAAGCAACAGCCCCAGCCCTGCCAAAACCCTGTAGTTGGCCAACACACTGTCATACTGACCTTCGACCAGCTCGGAACGGGCACTGAAAAGCTCGTTTTCAGAATCCAGCAAGTCCAGCAAAGTTCGCTGGCCAATATTGAACTGCTGATTATAGGAGTCACGGGTTTGCTCAGCCGCCTGTGCACGCTGCTGCAACAGTGTCAGCGTTTTCTGCTTGAGCTCCATGTTATTCCAGCCCAATCGCACCTCGCCATCCAGCTCACGCTTGATATCACGTACCCGGTGCAACGCCATTTGACTGCGATGGCTTAACTCCCTGTTACGCGCACTATCGGCACCACCACGGTAAACGTTGTACTCACCTCTCAGCATGGCCAGTGCATCATTGTCGTAACCTTTGACACCATCCAGGTTGTCATCAAAGCTTGCACTCAAATCCAGATACACTTCCGGTTTGTAGAGTGCTTTGCCTCCCTGCTCCTGGGCCAGCGCCTGTTCAAAATCGGCAATGGCCGCGACGAGCTCTGGATGTTTACTGCAGGCAATATCTACCGCTTCGGCCACTGTTGCAGGCATCATTTCACTGCAACAATCGCCCTGAGGCAGCTGCAGATCACTGGGCGCCTCACCAATCACGCGTACAAAACGGGAAGTGGCATCGCTCAGGTCAACTTCAGCCGAGGCCAAATTGGATTCAGCCAAGGCCAGACGGCCGCTGGCCTGATCCAGATCCGCTGTATTACCGAAGCCACTGCTGTAGCGGGATTCTATGCTGTCATAGGTGCTCTGATGGTCGGCAAGGTTCTGTTTGGCAAGCGCGACCAGTTCAGTTCGACGCATCACATCCACAAAAGCGGTGACGGCAGCCAGCGCGAGCCGTTCGGAACTGCTGGCCACTCGATTGGCCGCTGCCATTTCGCCTTTCTCGGCAGAGTCCACGCGAGATTTGGTGGCATAACCATCAAACAACATCTGACGTAACTCAATGCTGCTTTCACGGCGGTTAAGCTCAATATCATCACCACCATCGGGCATGGTTTTTTCCCAACCATATCCTGCTGCCAGATCAATTGTCGGGTAGTAGCCGGCACGCGCAATGGCAACCTCTTCGCCAGAGGCAAGGCGCCGGTAGGATTGGGTTAAAGCCTCTGGATTCGTTTTGATGGTGGTATCCACTGCTTCCTGCAGCGTCTGTGCGTGCACTGCCGAAGCAGCGGCAGCCACCATCAACGACAACAGGCTTTTCCGTAGTATGTTGATATGCATCTTGCTCTTTTCCTTCTGCCTGTCAGCGTACATTGATATCCACTCGACGGTTCATTGGCTCATCCGTGTTATCCGGTGTTTCCACCAGCAACTGGCTTTCGCCGGCACCCGACACTGATATGCTTTCGGCTGGAACACCCAACTCAACCAGCCCCTCGCGTACAGTTTCCGCACGGCGCAGGGACAAGCGATTGTTATCCGCATCGGAGCCAACCGTATCCGTGTGACCCACCACATTGACTTCGCTGGCCTGGCGGCTCAAGACATCCGCGTAGACATCCTGAGCAGCCGCCGCCGATTCGTCTGTCAGCTTATCCGTACCGAACACGAAATAGAGACGTGACACCTTAGGCGCTGGCGGTAGCGCAGCGACAGCACCACCAAAGGCCTGCTGTAATTCCTCTTCCGTGCCGGTATAAACCGTCTCTGCACCCGCTGCCAGCGCCATGGCACTGTAGGCGCCATGCAGAACGACTTCGCGACCGTCGTTCAACTGGACGACGACGGTGCCTTCTTTACCGTCTTCAGGCATTACCATATAGAGCTCACGGTGAGGCGGTGCCACACATTCATGGGCTCCCCCCCCTCCGCCACGCAAAGAGCCCCCCGATGACAGAGCGATCTCCCACTCAGGTTCATCGGGCGCCATGGTGTTAACGAGGTCACTATATGCACCGCAGCCTGACAAAACCGCCGCCAGCCCCAGGGGTAGTACCATCCGCAATCCATTTTTCATGGTTCAACCTCTATCGGTTACTGGGCTTCGGGATCAACACTGACGGAGAACTCGGTACCGCGAACAGCCAGGATAGCGGCAGGTGTTTTGACTTTAAGTGCGCCAGGCTGCCGTGCGGTCAATTTTCCGGAAATCACTGAAAGGGTGCCCTGACTGACTGACACATCGAAATTCCCTTCATGGGATTTCCGATCGAAATTGAACTGCTCCAGAGACAGGACGGAATTGGGACCCGCTGAAATGCGAGAGTCGTCTTCGAACAATAGGCCCACAGCACTGTTCTCACCCGTGCGAAGCACATCTTCAGAATAGACATCGGCATTTAGCTGGGCGGGAATGCTGGCACCTTCACGTTGAATGGTCACGGCACCGTTGAGCACTTTGATTTTACCGATGGCCTCTGCCCAGGCAGGAACAGCAACAAAAACGGTGAGCAGGCAGGCTAGCGTGTTTTTCAGCAACGTTTTCGACATCATTGTCTTTCTCCGGTTGCTATTGTTTCCCGGCATTACAGCCACCTCTACCGAGTACCCTGTGCGAGGTTGAAGCAGTACCGGCCGACCCTGATTGTGTGATCGGCTTGATGCATCAATCTAACCCGCACCTCAAACACATGTTTAGATGAATTATGTACTTCAATCAAGTCAACGCCTGTGACAAAGGTCGAAGATTGAGCAAAATTCATTCAAACACCGGTTTGGATAGGCTAATATTAAGCTCTAATACATAACATCTACCTGCGACCTGCCCCCACCAGCTGACATAAACAGGCTTGATAACTGGCCACGGAGAACATTTGGGGCGCATGGTTTGCTTCTTGTAAAGCGAAACGTTCATCATGGCTTCGATCAAGTATCTGCTTTTCGCCTTCGTTGGCATGTATTTCCTGGTAATGGGGACGAGTACAGTTATTGATCTCATTGCTGACTCATCGAAGCAATCCGCCACTACGCACCCAGGCGTCGAAGAAGAGACCTCCTTCGAAACTTCCCAGATTCTTGCCGGTGCAGATCCCACAGATGTATTCGAGCCCTCAGCTGCAGGCCGAATGCTCACCCCCAGTTGTTACAGTGGCCAAATCGAAACGGAAAATAAAAACCTGTCCAGCTTCAATGGCACACGCTTTATCAGCCGTAATTTCGAAGGTGAAACCTATATAACCTTGCTGACACTGCCACCGATCTATCTGCTTCAAGATGAGAATCAGGTGGTCTCCGCCACGCGAATTGATCAGCTCCCTCCCGACCTGAAGCCTGAAATGGGCCAGATACTTGGCCAACAAACAAACTGCGCTGAACGCAGCCTCTTCCTGTCACGTATCGACTGAGTTTGAAGGTACGTACAATTCAAGATGCCTATTTTTAAAGGGGCCCATATTTAAAGGCACCGACATTTAAAGGTACTATCCCTGCCCTCTTCTAATTAGATGACAGGACCTCCTGCTTTCTCATGCTGAACGTTCTCGTGATCGGCTATGTGTGGCCAGAACCGGCATCAAGCGCTGCGGGATACCGCATGCTGTCACTGCTGGATGCGTTTCGTGATCAGGGCTGGCAATTCACCTATGCCAGCCCGGCTGAAAAAAGTGTGCACCGTGCCGACCTGCCAGCCCGTGGTATCCAAGAAGCCAGCATTGCGCTGAACTGCTCAAGCTTTGATGATTTTCTGCGCGAGCTTCAACCGGATATCGTCATGTTCGACCGCTTCATGATGGAAGAACAGTTCGGTTGGCGCGTAGAAAAATATTGCCCGGATGCCCTTCGCCTGCTGGATACCGAAGATCTGTCTTGCCTGCGCCACGCCCGCCATCAGCTCTGTAAACAGACCGGCAATGTCAGTCTGGATATTCCCGACGAACTACTGTTCAGCGAACACGCCAAGCGGGAAGTCGCGGCCATTTTGCGCAGTGACCTGAGCCTGATGATCTCCCAGGCCGAGATCGAACTGCTGCAGGAACGCTTTAAGGTATCTCCTGCCCTGTTGCATGATTGTCCGTTTATGTTGCCCGACCTAACCCGGCAACAGGAAGAACAGCTGCCGGGTTACGCCCAGCGTCGCAACTTTATTGTGATTGGCAACTTCCGCCACGCCCCGAACTGGGATGCAGTACTCTGGCTCAAGCAAACCCTTTGGCCCGGTATTCGCGCACGATTGCCAGAGGCAGAACTGCACGTATATGGTGCCTACCCTCCTCCCAAGGCCACTCAACTACACAACCCGGCGCAGGGCTTTCTGGTCAAGGGCTGGGCTGAAGATGCCCTGCAGGTGATGCGCACGGCTCGTGTGAACCTCGCGCCATTGCGGTTTGGGGCAGGCTTGAAAGGCAAGCTGGTTGATGCTCTTGCAGCTGGTACGCCTTCAGTGACCACGGCTATCGGTGCTGAAGGCATGGCAGGTGATGAGGCCTGGCCTCAGCCTGTTGCCGATTCCTCCGAGTGCTTTATCGAACAGGCTGTGCAGCTGTATTCGAATGAGCCGACCTGGTCAGACAATCAAGGTTCGGGCTTTGAGTTGTATCGGAAACGGTTCAGTTACGACCAGCATGCCGAGGCACTCATCGCACGCATCCAGGAATTGAGATCCAACTTAAACGCCCACCGGCTGCACAACTTTACCGGCGCCATGCTGCGTCATCACAGCATGAAAAGCACCCAGTACATGGCACAATGGATTGAAGCGAAAAACAGGAGTGAGCCCAAGACATGATCGATATTCAAAACGCCTGCGTGTATCGGCAGCAAACCCGGGTACTGGACAACTTCTCACTGCGTATCCAGCAAGGAGAGAAGGTCGCACTGCTGGGCCCCAACGGCGCTGGCAAAAGCACCCTGCTTAAGCTGATAAGTCGCGAGCTCTATCCGGTCGTGAAAGATGGAAGCCATGTGCGTATTTATGGCAGCGAAACCGCGCCTATCTGGGAGCTGCGCAGCCGTATAGGCCTGGTTTCGGCAGACTTGCAGGATGATTACACGCCCTACACGCTGGCAAGGGATGTCATCGTTTCAGGCTTCTTTGGCAGTATTGGCCGGCATGATCATTTGCAACCGGAACCGCACCAGATCGAAATCGCAGATCGTTTGCTTGAGACCGTCGGGATGAGTGAACAATCCGGGCAGATGTTTCAGCGCCTGTCCACCGGTCAAAAGCGCCGCTTGCTACTGGCACGCGCACTGGTTCACAAGCCCGATGCACTGATCATGGATGAACCCGCCAGCGGCCTCGATATGGGCGCCGCCATTAAAATGCTGCACCTGATGCGAGAGTTCTGTCAGGCCGGTGGTTCCATGCTGGTGGCCACCCACTATATCGATGAAATCATTCCCGAAATCGATCGCGTTGTATTGCTGAAGGACGGAGAGATTATTGCCGACGGCCCTAAATCCGAAGTTCTGACCGGCCATAATCTGTCCAGATTGTACAACACCGAGGTCGAAGTAACCGAGCGCAACGGCTGGTATCGCCTCTGGCATGAATGATTTTATCCAGCAAAGCCGCTTTACATGTTGAAATACTAATATAGTACCCATTAGGATTAGGCATAACTCACCAAATGGGAAAAGCCTGATGAAAACCGCACATGATCTGGTGGCAGCGGCCAAACAAGGTATCAGCGAAGTTGACGTCGAACAGGCAGAGGCTGCCATTCAGGCTGCCGACCTGCTGATCGATGTGCGTGAAGCAGACGAATATCACAGTGGCCACCTGTCCGGTGCCATCAATATTCCGCGTGGCTTGCTGGAGTTCAAGTTCAGTAATGATGAGGCACTCAACTCACGCGACCTCAACATCGTATTGTACTGTAAAAACAGTGGCCGTGCCGCACTGAGTGCGAAAAGCCTGGCAGAAATGGGCTACTTCCATGTGCAGTCCATTACCGGCGGCATCGAGGCCTGGCAAGCAGCCAACAAACCAGTCGTCACCCCCTCTCTGCCCGAGTTTGACTGAGCAGGTCTGCGACCTCATTGCAAATGTATTCGGCCGGCAGGCACTGTTCAAGCGCACCGGCCGCATACTCCAGAAAACCTTCCGCGGCATGAGGCAGGCGACGATCTCGACGCGTGATGAAATGCCAATGACTGTCGATCGGGAACCCTTCAACGGGCAGTACACAGATTCCCGGGTGCGATAGCGGCAACACGTGCGCGGATACCACGGCTACGCCCATTCCTGAAGCCACACCGACACGTATCGCCTCATTACTCGCCATCTGCAGCCCTTTGGACCATTGCAGTCCACGGCCTTGCAGCCAGCTTTCAAACAGCATTCGAGTGGCCGAGCCCGGTTCACGTTGCAACAGCCTCTCATTTAACAATTGCTCCACCGGAATCGACGATTCCTGAGCCAACGGGTGGGAGTCCGGTGCAATTAAAACAAGGGGATTTCTCAGGAAACGCGCCGCCAGTACCTGATCTGATGACGGCGGATGACTGAATACATAAATATCATCCATCTGCCGTTCAAACCGATCCAACAACTGTTGGCGGTTGCCAATATGCACCGTCATTTCCACTTCAGGAAAATTATGGGTGTAGGGCCCGAGCACCCTTGGCAGCACATATTGGGCGGTGTTCACCAGCGCAATGCTAAAGCGGCCTCGATGCCCACCCTGCAACTCTGTCAGATAATCCTGAAAATCCTCGAAACGCCCCGTTACATCCAATGCCGTGCGAAAAAGTTCATGCCCGGCATCTGTTAATTCAGTTGTGCCCGAATGCGCACTAAACAAAGGCTCTCCGACCGTTTCGGCCAGGCGCTTCAATTGCTGGGAAACGGTTGGCTGGGTCAGGTGTAACTGGCGCGCTGCCGCCGTTACCGAGCCTGTTTTGACAACAGTGACATAGACCTCAAGCAACCGAAAAGTGAGATGGCGCAAGTTCATAATCGACACCACATAGATATTTATCTATGAATCATGCACCAAATATTTATTAGCAACAATACACGCTAACACGCACAATCCACGCCGCTTAGGTACGAGTCGCAACCCAAACCAACCAAAAGAGGACCTTTCATGCCGGATATCGTGGTGATGTTTTTCTTGCTGGGCGTAGTCGCAGGCCTGGTCAAATCAGACCTGAATATTCCCAAAGCGGCCTATGACACCCTCAGCCTGCTGCTGATGTTGACTATCGGTCTCAAGGGAGGAATGGGACTGCATGGCAACCTGACTCTGGATCTGGTGCCTGAGCTTCTATTGATAATGGCGCTGGGCGCTATCATCCCTTTGCTGCTTTTTCCCCTGCTGCGCAAGCTAATCAACCTGTCGCTGGAGGATAGCGCCAGCATCAGCGCTCACTACGGATCGGTCAGCGCCGGTACTTTCGCCGTAGCACTGGCCTATGCAGAGTCACATCAATTGATTACCGGCCCTGAAGTCACGCTGTATCTGGTATTGCTTGAGCTGCCTGCCATCATGGTTGGCCTTGCTCTGTTTCGCCATTTCAACACCGGTAATTCGGTCAACCATTCCCAGACCAGCTTGCTGCATGAAACGCTGACCAACCGCGGTGTCGTTTTGCTTGCTGGCGGTGTGCTGATTGGCTACATGTACGGCCCTCTGAATGGTGCCCCGGTTACGGACCTGTTTACCGGTGCCTTCAAAGCTGTATTGGCGCTGTTCCTGCTGGAAATGGGTCTGGTGGCTGCCGAGACACTGAGACCGATTCCCTGGCAGCACTGGCGCCTGCTGGCATTTGCAGTCATTGCCCCGGGGCTGCTGGCCTGCTTTGGCATCGCTGCAGGTCTGGTGCTTGAATTGCCAGTTGGCACCACTCTGGTACTGGCAAGCTTGACCGCAAGCGCCTCCTATATCGCTGCCCCTGCAGCTATCAGGGCGGCCATCCCCCAGGCGAATATAGGTCTGGCCATGCTGGCGTCACTGGGCTTTACCTTCCCCTTCAATGTCATAGTTGGTATCCCTCTGTATCACCAGTTGATCCAGGCACTTTCCTGAGCACTGATGAGACGGAGTTAAACCACCATCGGCAGACACCACCAGGATCAATATACAAGCGTGATTCCTTATGCAATGCTTGAGGAATACCCGCTTGGACTCCAGGAAGGTGACGATGGAACACATCTCCGAGTTGGCTGTACTGGTCGTCGACGACCAGCCCATCATTAACGAGTTTTACCGCAAGATCCTGGAGCAGCTTGGCTGCAAGTGGATTTTCTCTGCCCTGTCCGGCCAGGATGCGATGAAGCGCCTGGCTGAACGGGGCGATATTAACCTGGTGCTGACCGATATCGATATGCAGCCGGGTAACGGGCTGGAGCTGCTACAGGCCATTCGCTGTGGTGATATCAAGAACACCCCACGAGACCTCTGCGTGCTGGTCGTCAGCGACTATAACTATAGACACAATGTAATGAAGGCGGTCGGGCTGGACTGTCAGGGCTTTCTCAGTAAGCCTCTCAATGCCGCCGTACTTGCGGAAAAGATTCAGGCAGCACTGCACCGCGCCATCCAGTTGGCAGACCCTGATACCTATCGCGGTATATCCACCGAGATACGGGTCAATACGGCCCCAACTGAAGCCAGTCAAAAACCATCTCGGCAAGAGCCTCCTGCTGACTTGGCGCTGACCGATACAGACACTGATGCCAAACCCCAAATCAGCCCCCAACCGGTAACCTCGCGTGAGGATGACGGAGCCGCTGACGTGAGCCAGCAAACCGTACTGGAAGCAGCGGCTGAGAAGCTTCTGCCTGCCGGCATGAAAGACAGTTTCCTGCACTACAAACATGAGAGCATCCACGAGATTCTGCAGATGCTGTACAAGATTGGGGACATGCTTGGTACTGAAGAGCCTGAGTCTCTGCAAACACAAATCAAGCAACTGGAACAGCTGAGCTCGGATCTGTTCCAGCAGGAGTACCTGCACCAGCGCGAACATGGCTATCAACCCCTTTCCTCTCATCAGGCTGAACACGGTTTGATTTTGCAACGTACACAGATGCTTGCTGGCAAGGTGTTCAGTCAACTGCCTAACCGTGTCGAGCATCTGCAGAAGGCGCACCAGCAATTACTGGAAGCCTGGCACCGCCACATTAACGGCAAGGACCGCCAGTATGTCGATTACCTGCAAAACCAGGTCGGGATCAGCTGATGTTTGACTGGCAACCCTGGGAAACCGCTGTCGTACTGGCGACCAGCGTTGTCGCCGCCGCCTCGACCGGGTTCGCCCTGCTGAGAACACGCCAGCACCTGAAACAAACCCAACGCCAACAGCAGGTCCTGTCTGCGGTATCCCGGGTTAACAGTAACTTTCTTCTGCACAAGGACCCCAAGCGACGCTTTGGCGAGCTGCTGGAGACACTGAAGACACTTACCGGCTCACCTATTGGCTTCATTGGCGAGCGAATGGAAGATGCCGAAGGCAAACCATTCATGCGCTGCTACGCCATCAGCAACCTGAGTTGGGACAGGGACTCAAAAGCTCTCTACAACAACAATATCGAGCGAGGCATCGACTTTCATCAGCTCGACAACCTGTTTGGCCAGACCCTCACTTCTGGTGAAGTGGTGATAAATAACCACTGTGAGTTACGCCCACGCATCACACCGAAGGGGCACCCAGAGATTCTCAGCTTCATCGGCATCCCGCTAACCTTTCAAGGAGAAACACTGGGCATGTTCGGGCTTGCCAACGGTCCGACACCCTATACCGATGAATTTGTGGACTGGCTGGAACCACTGACGAACACGATCACGGCCATCATGCATGCCTTTCGCATCGAGCGCGCCCAACAAAGTGCCAGTCACCGCATGCTGGCAGCGCTGCAAGACGCTGAAGAAGCCAACCAGATCAAAAGCGACTTCCTGGCCACCATGAGCCATGAAATTCGCACCCCTTTGAACGCCGTGGTTGGCATGCTCGACTCACTGGGCAGCACCGAGTCCTTGTCGGCCGTCCAGCGTGACTACCTGCTGACCGCAGAAAATGCCGCTGACACCCTGCTTAGCCTGATCAATGACGTACTCGACTTTTCCAAGATAGAAGCAGGCAAACTGCGCCTGGAGAGCAAGCCGGTCAACCTTTGCCAGCAGCTACACAGCGTTGTTCACCTGGCACATGCCACGCCGGGCGCCAAGGGCATACACCTGTATTTTACGCCCTCCCCCGAAACGCCCCTGGAGGTGCTGGGAGATCCAAACCGCTTGCGCCAGATCATGCACAACCTGGTCAGCAATGCGGTCAAGTTCACCCACGAGGGTCATGTAACCGTCAGCATTCAACCCTGGTTGGATGATGCTGAACACTATCAGGGTCTGCAGCTTGCTGTAGAAGATACGGGTATCGGTATCGCCGAGAGCAACCTGCCCATCATTTTTAACGCGTTCAGACAGGTCGACCATTCATCTACCCGTGAATATCAGGGTACAGGATTGGGCCTGGCCATCAGTCAGCATCTGGCGAAGGCGATGCACGGCTCCATCGATGTAGTCAGTCGTCATGGCGAAGGTTCCAGATTTACCCTGTCCCTTCCCCTCCAACGACACGGAAACGCAACGCTGCGCAGCCAACTAGAGGTTCTGCCACTGCACAATTGCCGGGTACTCTGCGTCACCAACTCACATCAACTCTTTCACTATCTGGCCACGCTCCTGTCACCCCATGTTTCCACTATCGACTGCCACTTCAAGCCGCTACTGGAGGATGAAACTGCGGGTGAATACAACCTGCTGCTGGTCGATGATGAACGCTTCCCAATTGATAATGACAGTCTGCGCAGCTGGATTCAGCAGCAATCGGAACAGGGAGAAATTATCGTCTTCAGTAATCGCGACCTGGCCGAACTATTTATACCGGTCAGTGCACAGCTGCCCCATCCGCTTTCACCGCTAGCACTGATTAATACTCTGACTGCCATATACCGACCGGACCTTTTGCCACCCACCTCAGCTGACGAGCATGGACTGACAGATGAGGACTCCGTTGCGATTACAGAAGGCCTTAATATTTTGATTGCAGAGGACAATCCGGTTAACCGGAAAATGATGGAAGTACTAATGGAACGCGCGGGTGCCGAATATCATCTTTGCGAGGATGGCCTTGAGGTGCTTGAGGCACTGAATTCAGGCCAATCATTTGACCTGGTGTTGATGGATGTCCACATGCCCAACCTGGATGGCCTGGACACGACACGTGCAATTCGCCAGCTGTCAGCCCCCCAGGCAGAGATTCCCATTATCGCCGTTACGGCCGATGCTCTGGCCGGCGATCGCGAAAAATGCCTGGCCGCCGGCATGGATAACTACCTGACGAAACCTGTGCGACTCAGCAAGCTGCAACAGGTGATTGGCCGTACACTGGCCGCCGCTTTCCTCCCGACCGAGGATCAATTTACGCCCGATGATGGGGCAGACGAAAACCTGGATTTTGACCCTGACACCCTGATTTCAGACCTTGGCAGCGTCGACAATGCCATTCTGCTGATTCACGAGTTTGCCCAAAGTCTGCACAAGGAACTTGATCTGGTTGAACAGGCACTGCAACTGGAAAACGTCGACAAGGCTGCAGCTGCGGCCCATCGCATCAAAGGCAGTGCGCGCTCCCTGCAATGCCAGCAACTGGCCCACCAGCTGGAGAATATTGAACACCACGCCCGCTCACGGCAACTGAACAAGGCTCGGGACCTGTTTGCGGAGCTGTTAACCGAACTGCCAGCACTGGAATTAAAGCTGCTGCACTTCTGCTCCCAGAACCTGCACCGTAATTATCGAGACTAGTTGCCCACCTGGTAACTGATAAGGCATTTCAAAGTGAACTGCCTTTAGCTCTCGGTGCGTATTCTGATGCATGAAATCTCAGGTAAATATTGTCTGGTTCAAACGCGACCTTCGCCTGCACGACCACCCGGCACTGACAGAGGCTGTTCAGCATGGACCGGTGTTGCCGCTGTTCATTGTAGAACCCGGTTACTGGCAACAACCCGACCACTCCGTTCGCCACTGGCAATTCTGTCACGACAGTCTGCTCGACCTGCAACAGGCACTGGCCCAGCAGGGGCTGGCACTGCTGATCCGTGTCGGCGATATCGACCAGGCGCTGGCCGAGCTGAAAAACGTCTTCGACCACTTCCACCTCTGGTCTCATGAAGAAACCGGCAATGACTGGACCTATCAGCGTGACCGAAATGTGGCGCGCTGGTGCCGTGAGAACGGCATTGCCTGGACCGAATGCCCCCAGAACGGTGTCGTCAGGCGTTTACGCAATCGTGACCACTGGGCAGACCATTGGGATCAGCGCATGCAAGCACCTGCGCTGCCGGTACCAGCCATGAGAGCCGTTGAACCTTTCCCGGCCAATGAACCCCTGCCCTCAATACCGCCCGGAACCGGTTTTCAGCCGTGTAAGCAGCAACCGGGCGGTCGTGAAGCAGGGCTTCGTTGCCTGAACAGTTTTTTGAGCAGCCGCGGACGTGATTACCGCTTTGCCATGTCCAGCCCCAACACTGCTTATGCAGCCTGCTCCCGCCTGTCGCCCCACCTGTGCTGGGGCAGTCTATCAGTGCGGGAAGTTTACCAGGCCGCCCTGCAGGCTCTGGAGCATGCCCAGACAGCGGCCTGGAAGCGATCGTTGCGCAGTTTTATAAGCCGGCTGTACTGGCACTGCCATTTTATACAAAAGCTGGAAGACCGACCCGACCTGGAGTGGGCGCCTATTCATCCGCTATTTGCCGAGCTCGATAGGCAGCATGATACGGAGCGACTGGAGCGTTGGGCGAGCGGCATGACCGGCTGGCCCTTTGTGGATGCCTGTATGCGAGCCCTCAACAGCCGTGGCTGGATCAATTTCCGTATGCGCGCCATGCTCACTTCGGTGGCCAGCTACCAGCTTTGGCTGCCCTGGCAGGAAAGCGGTCAGATACTGGCACGTACCTTTATCGATTATGAGCCCGGTATTCACTGGTCGCAGATTCAGATGCAATCCGGCACCACTGGTATTAATGCTCTTCGGGTCTATAACCCGCTCAAGCAGGGGTTGGACCTTGACCCCGAAGGGCAGTTTATTCGCCGCTGGATACCAGAACTGGCCGATGCTCCTTTATCGGCGCTGCACGAGCCCCGTCTACTCAAACACAGCCAATACCCCACCCCGCTGGTGGACCTGAACCTTTCCGCACGCAGCGCCAAACAGAAAATCGCCAGTATTCACCACCATCCTCGATTCAATGAGCTCAGCCGGGATGTGTATGTGCAATTGGGAAGCCGCAAGCGCAGCAAAGGCACCAAAGGGCGCACCGCCAAACGCAGGCAACCGGCCCCCGCAAAGGCTCAAGGCCCGCAAATGAATCTCTGGGACTGAACACACATCTGGAGCCAGCAATGCCCCGTATGAAACGCAAAGGCGATCTCCCCGAAAAAATATGCCCGGCGTGCCAGCGCCCTTTCAGCTGGCGGCGTAAGTGGGCTCAGTGCTGGGAAGATGTTCGCTATTGTTCACAGCGCTGTCGCAGTACGCGGCAGCCCAAAGGAGATTCGGCATCATGATTCGTACCGCACACTGGCTGGGATATGCCGGTTTGATCCCGTTTATTGGCCTGACACTTGGCAAGGAACTCTCACCCCTGACGGCCATTGCCTTCAGCACCTACAGTGCCATCATTTTGTCTTTTCTGGGCGGGATACACTGGGGCGTGGCACTCAGCAAACCGCAATGGAGCAACCCCACGCGTTTGTGCCTGTGCATGCTACCCAGCTTGCTGGGCTGGATGGCGCTACTGCTGCCAATGAGCGGAGCACTGATCCTGCTGATCGGGAGCTATCTGATCTGGTGGCTGTGGGATCGAACCCAACTTGATCAACCGGACTACCGCCGCCTGCGCTTGCAATTGACGGCGGTAGTGGTGATCTGTCATCTGATTTGGCTGTTTCAGACCTGATCAATCAGCATGAAGCCCTGAAGTACCTTATACAGGCCGTGGGCATCCTGACTGCCGGCCAGCTCCCGGATAGAGTGCATGCCAAACTGGGGCACACCAATATCCAGAGTCTTTACCCCCAGCTCGGCGGCAGTGATCGGTCCTATGGTGCTGCCGCAAGCCATATCAGTGCGCACAACAAAGCTCTGCACCGGCACATCAGCCGCTTCCGCGAGATGGCGGAACAGGGCACTGGTCTCGCTGTTGCTGGCATAGCGCTGGTTCGCGTTAATCTTGATGACCGGACCTGCATTCAGCAGTGGACCATGATTGTCGTCGTGACGATCACTGAAGTTTGGGTGTACGCCATGAGCGTTGTCTGCCGAAATCAGCATTGAGCGAGCCAGAGAACGGTTACGCTGATCCACATCCGGCATCACACGCTCCAGCCACTGACTCAGCATAGGACCTTGAGCACCGCAGGCGCTCATGCTGCCCACCTCTTCATGGTCGTTACACACCAGCACCTGGCCGGCAGAGGCCTCGTCGGTATCAATCAACGCCTGCAAACCGATGTAACAGCTAAGCAGGTTGTCGAGGCGCGCCGAGGCAAGAAACTCTTCGTTCAGCCCCACACTGGCAGCACCCTGGGTGTCGTAAAAGCAGAGTTCATAATCCAGTACCTTGTCGACCGCATCCAGGCCCTGTGCTGCCAGGCGCTGCTTCAACAAGGCACGAAAATCGGGCTTGTCTTCGCTCTGTCCCATCACCACAGGCAGGTATGTCTGGGCATTGATACTGCGCGTGTTATTGGCTTCGCGATCCAGGTGGATCGCCAGGCTCGGCAGGACGGCAACCGGTTGTACGAAGTCGATCAGCTCATTACAGATTCGTCCCTGGCTATCGCGATAGCTCACCCGTCCTGCCAACGACAGATCACGGTCGAACCAGGGGTTCAACAGCACGCCACCATAGACTTCCACGCCGAGCTGGAAGTATCCCTTGCGATGCAGCTCAGGGCTGGGTTTTACCTTAAGGCAGGGAGAATCGGTATGCGCACCGACAAGGCGCCAGCCTCGACTCACACAGGCTTCAGCACTGGGCTGGCGCCAGGCAATAATGGAAGAGCCATTGCGGCAGATGAAATACCCCTGCCCGGCTTCCAATGCCCACTTATCAGCCTCGTTCAGTTCAACAAAGCCGGCCATACGGAGTCGTTCAGCCATGGATAGCACTGCATGGAAAGGTGTTGGGGCGCTGTCCAGAAAAGACTTCAGTCCGGCATTAAAGGCTTCCATTGAGATCAGGGTATTCATTATTCAGACTCCTCATTGGCCAGAACCTTGATCAGTTCTACCTTGAAAATCAGCGATGAGTTGGCCGGAATTTCCGGTGACGGACTGGTGGCACCATAGGCCAGCTCCGGTGGCAGGTACAGCATCGCAGTGCCGCCTTCATTCATTTTAATCAGGCCCTGTCGCCAGCCTCGTACAACCTGCTTGAGCGGAAAGCGCGCAGGCTTGTCACGCTCGTACGAGCTGTCGAATACCTGACCATTAACCAGTCGGCCTTCATAATGCACCAGCACCGTATCAGCAACGGTAGGACGGGCTCCGGTACCTTTCACCACATGTTCAATCTGCAGACCCGTCTCCAGTACCTCAACGCCCTCACGCTTGGCATTCTCTGCCAGATAGGCGTCCCCGGTCTGACGTGTTTCGTCGTTCAAAGCCTGTTCCAGCAGCTCACGCTGACGTTTCTCTTGCTCCGGGTCCGGGCCACATCCGACCAAGAGGCTGATGCTGGTCAGAAGCACCAGCACTGGTTTGCAGATCTGCATCCTTAAAAACTCCGTAAACGCTGTAAGTGGGTGATTTTACATTACCTTGTGCGATGACTACACTCAGGAAGCTGTAGCCGACGGAACTCATTGCGTGGAGCTCTGTCCCAATTAGTACCGATGACGATACAGGGAACATGCGTCACGAGTATGCTCCAGCCACACGATCGGAGATCTACGCCTAATGTCCAAGCTATTACATTCTGTTGCGGCCCTGTCACTGGCTCTGTCTTTTCAAGCACAGGCAAGCCTTTCTACCCTGTCGCCCGAGCCTGTCCACAGCCAAACACTGATCGACGTTGTAAGCTCATTGCAGGAAGGCCATTACACCAAGGTCAACTTCGATGACCAGCTTTCCAGTGCCATATTGGACCAGTATCTAGCCTCACTGGACCCTGAGCGAAGCTACTTCCTCGCCAGCGACATCGAAGAATTCGAGCAGTTTCGAAACGTACTGGACGACCAGATTCTGGATGGACAAACCCAGGCCGCTTTCGTGATCTTCAATCGCTTTCAACAAAGACGCAGTGAGCGACTGGAATACATTCTGGGACAACTGGACAGTCGTGAGTGGGACTTTGATCGTGAAGAGCATATAAATACTAATCGTAAGGAAGCCCCTTGGGCCGTTGATACGGTTGAGCTGGACGAGCTTTGGCGCAAACGTCTCAAGAGCGCTGTATTGAGCCTTAAACTGGCTGATAAAAGCGTTGATGAAGCCCGCGAAATTCTGCGCAAGCGCTATACCAACCAGCTGAAGCGCATGGAGCAGGCCAAAAGTGACGATGTATTCGAAAGCTTCGTTAATGCTCTCACCCATGAGTTTGACCCTCACACCCAGTATTACTCTCCGCGAGGCTCCGAGAATTTCCAAATCAATATGAGCCTCTCACTCGAGGGCATAGGCGCGGTGCTTCAGGCTGAGAACGATCAAACCAAGGTTGTTCGTCTGGTTCCTGCTGGCCCTGCAGACAAGGCCGGTCAACTTAAGCCTGCTGACATCATTGTCGGCGTAGGCCAGGGTGATGAAGGCGAGATTGAAGATGTTGTCGGTATGCGTCTTGATGATGTCGTCAGCAAAATTCGTGGCCCAAAAGACAGTATTGTTCGACTGGAGATCATCCCGTCGGATGCGGTTGATCGCCAAACCCGCAAGGTGATCAAGATCACGCGTAACAAAGTCAAACTGGAAGAGCAGGCCGCTCGCAAACGTGTTCTGGAACTGGAGCGTGATGGCAAGCCCTACAAACTGGGCGTGATCGAGATCCCAACCTTCTACATTGACTTTGCCGCGCTTCAGAATGGCGATCCCAATTACAAAAGCACCACCCGCGATGTTGAAAAACTGATTCAGGAACTGCGCGCCGACAATATCGACGGCCTGATTGTTGACCTGCGTAACAACGGTGGTGGCTCCCTGCGTGAAGCCAACGAGCTGATCGGCCTCTTTATTCAGCGCGGCCCTACCGTGCAGATTCGTGATGCCTCAGGTCGTGTGGACATACTGGGTGACTTTGATCCCAAGGTTGTCTGGAATGGCCCCATGGCAGTTATGGTTAACCGCCTTAGTGCTTCCGCATCCGAGATCTTTGCCGGTGCCATTCAGGACTACAACCGTGGCCTGATTCTGGGTAACCGCACCTTCGGTAAAGGCACCGTTCAAACCCTGCAGGCAATCGATCACGGCCAGGTCAAACTGACCCACGCCAAGTTCTACCGTATCTCAGGCAACAGCACCCAGCACCGTGGTGTTGAACCAGACATCACCTTCCCGTCGCTGTTTTCAGTAGAGGATATTGGTGAAAGCTCTCTGGACAAGGCTCTGCCCTGGGACCAGGTTCGCCCGGTCCGTCATGGCAACTTCCCGAGCCTGACGCCTTACAAGCAGGCGCTGCAGCAGCGCCATGATGCACGCACAGAGGATGCGCCTGACTTCGTATTCATGCGCAAACAGGTCGAACACCTGGAAAGCCGGAAGGCGAATGACGACCTGACTCTCAGCGAGAGCCTACTGCGCGCAGAAAAAGACAAAAATGAAGCCTGGATGCTGAGCGTAGAAAATGAGCGCCGTGCCGGCCTTGGCCTGCCGACCATCAATGACCTCAGCGAAGCGGATGATGACCTGCCCAAGGATGAGCAAGGGCGCCCCATTAACCCGGAAGCGGAAGCCATTCTGGCTGAAAGCGGCGAGATCCTGATCGACCTGATCGACCTGACCCTGAGTCACACCGCTGCCAACGAAGTTAAAAGCGAAACTGACAACGAGAACTAATGGATGAAGCTGGGCAAGGTTAGCCTGTTACTGTTGATCATTATTCCGATCGCCTTGGCGATCGGAGCAGTGGCTACATTCTTTGTCTACGAAAGAATGCAGGATCAACATCAGATGAATCTGGCTGATCTGGAAAAATTCGGCTACGAAATGGTGCCCAGCCCCACCTACAATGAAAGTACCGGGGAGCTGGGCGCCAAACAGCTTCCGGCCACTTTTGCCGAGAAAAAGCTGACCCCAACCGAGCGCGTCATTCGTGGCCTGATGCAGGACAAGGAAAACCTGCTGGCCGAGCAGCAGTCACTCAAAGATCAGATCACCGCGCTTCAAAACCAAATAGCTGAGCTGAAGGAATACCAAAAGCTCAACAAGCACTTCGCTCCGGAAACATTCGAGCAAGAGCTGAA
The DNA here is from genome assembly GCA_048264005.1 of Marinobacterium sp. Taxonomy (GTDB): domain Bacteria; phylum Pseudomonadota; class Gammaproteobacteria; order Pseudomonadales; family Balneatricaceae; genus Marinobacterium. The sequence continues at coordinate 254,647 of JBLXDP010000001.1, read as the reverse complement.
ACGCACCAAGGCCCAGCTGAAAGCGGCCCTGCTGCGCCTGCCTGAGAGCGAGCGTTACTCCAATGTCCATATTGAGATCATGTCCGCTGCAGGGATGCAGGAATATGCCCGCTTCGTCCGCGCCAATCGCCTGATGCTGGATCAAGCCCAGCGTGCCAACATTATTCAGCAGCACCTGCCCGCCTATGCCTTTTGCGTTGGCAATTCCGTAGACCTTGCTGCCAACGACCTGGACGAGCTGCGCCTTCTCATCCAGTGGTTTAACGAACCCGACACCACTCGCCTGCCCAACGTTCTGGCAGAGGACTTGGATAAACTCCTGCCCACCTGCCAACAACCCCTGAGACAATCGCTCGACGCCAGCCTGCCAACGCTTGACACTGCCGGATAAATTTATCCATTTACTGGCACAGCTGCGCATACACCTGTATAATTTTGCAACTTTACATTTCCCGTGTTGGGTGCACATCGCCAGCCCAGTGCTCCTGCGACGCGGCTATCGACAACCGACCCTGTATAGCTGGCATACAGGCTGGAAGCTGACTCTTTATGAGCAGCGAAAATATAGGATACTTTCATGAGCGAAAGCTTTGCTGATCTGTTTGAAGAATCCCTCCAAGACATCGCGATGACTCCTGGCACCCTGGTCATGGGTGAAGTTGTCGACATCGACAGCGACTGGGTTACCGTAAATGCTGGTCTGAAATCTGAAGCGGTTATCCCGCGTTCTCAGTTCCTGAACGACAACAATGAACTGGAAATCCAGATTGGTGATTCTGTCAAGGTCGCACTGGAAGCGGTAGAAGACGGTTTCGGTGAAACTCGTCTGTCCCGTGAAAAAGCCAAGCGCGCTGAAGCCTGGGAAGTTCTGCAGAAGAAATTCGACGCAGAAGAAGTTGTCAAAGGCTACATCTCTGGCAAGGTCAAGGGCGGTTTCACTGTCAGCATCAACAACATCCAGGGCTTCCTGCCGGGTTCTCTGGTTGATGTTCGTCCGGTGCGTGACGTTGACCACCTGGAAGGCAAAGAGCTGGACTTCAAACTGATCAAGCTGGATCCGAAGCGCAACAACATCGTTGTGTCTCGCCGTGCTGTTCTGCAGGAAGCTAACAGCGCTCAGCGCGAAGAGCTGCTGGCTACTCTGGAAGAAGGCCAGGTTGTTAAGGGTTACGTTAAGAACCTGACCAACTACGGTGCGTTCATCGATCTGGGTGGTGTTGACGGCCTGCTGCACATCACCGACATGGCGTGGAAGCGTATCTCTCACCCGAGCGAAATGCTGAACCCGGGCGATGAGATCTCCGTCAAGATCATCAAGTTCGACAAAGAAAGCAACCGTATCTCCCTCGGCCTGAAACAGCTGAGCGAAGATCCGTGGGACGACATCAAAGAACGTTACCCGGCTGGTTCCAAGTGCGCTGCTCGCGTCACTAACCTGACCGATTACGGCTGCTTCGCGTCCATCGAAGATGGCGTTGAAGGTCTGGTACACGTTTCTGAAATGTCCTGGACCAACAAGAACATCCACCCGTCCAAGATTGTAAACATCGGCGACGAAGTGGAAGTGATGATCCTGGACGTCGACGAAGAGCGTCGTCGTATCTCCCTGGGTATCAAGCAGTGCACTGCTAACCCGTGGGTATCCTTCTCCGAGCAGAATGCTGCCAACGACAAAGTCAGCGGTACTATCAAGACCATCACTGACTTCGGTATCTTCGTTGGTCTGGACAACGACCTCGACGGCCTGGTTCACATGTCCGACATCTCTTGGGAAGCCGATCCGGAAACTGCTCTGCGTCAGTTCAAGAAAGGTGACGAAGTTGAAGCCGTCATCCTGTCTATCGACGCCGAGAAAGAGCGCATCTCCCTGGGCATCAAGCAGCTGGAAAGCGATCCGTTCGCAGAATACCTGGCCGCTAACGACAAGGGCAGCATCGTAACTGGTACTGTCAAGAGCGTTGAGCCGAAAGCCGCTATCATCGAGCTGGCTGAAGGCATCGAAGCGACTCTGAAAGTATCTGAAATCTCCGCTGATCGCATCGAAGACGCCACCACCGCTCTGAGCGTTGGTGAGACCGTTGAAGCCAAGATCACTAGTGCTGACCGTCGCAACCGCGTCATCAACCTGTCTATCCGTGCGAAAGACCAGGCTGACGAAAAAGCAGCTATGAACGCTGTTCGCAACCAGGAAGTTGACGTACCGGGTCCGACCACTATCGGCGATCTGATCAAGCAGCAGATGGCTAACCAGAACAACTGATTTTCCTCTTCAGTTGATCTTCCAGGGGGCGCCTAAGGGCGCCCCCTTTTTTATGCCCGCAGCATGGAACACCAAAGCAAGAATCACCTGCTTCACTCGATGAACCGCCGCTCACAACAACGACCTTCCTTAGCTAACCCAGCACTCCCTTCACGCAGAAAACCAGCACATCTGGAAATACTTAAAACCTGACAACAGAGCCGTGCCTTTATACCAGGTTCATAAAAGCAACCACCCAAAACGCAAAGAGGCCGCTCATTTACATGAGCGACCTCAACCGTCTTATTGCTTACTACCTAAATTAGAACACTGCCGTCTCGAGACACCTCCCACCAAAACGTCTGTACTCAGATCCGTATCGCCGCCCCGCTACTGGCTTTGATACAGGGGTAAAATTGATTAACACGTTAAATTTAAACCAGACTGCTTCAGATAAAAAATTGATATTTTTTCTATCCAGCATAAGCAATTACTTATAGCTAAAAACCCAAGCCCCAGGCTGCCCAAGACAGCAGCAGCCTGCATCAGGGTTTTACTCAGTCTGCGATTTCAATCAGCACCTCACCCGGCGTGACACGATCACCCTTGGCTACGTAAACGGCAGCAACGCGACCCGCAATGGGTGCCTGCACTTCCGTTTCCATCTTCATCGCTTCAGTGATCATGACCGCCTGACCTGCCTTGACCTGATCACCTTCATTGACCAGCACTTCAACAATGTTGCCCGGCATACTGGTGGTAACATGCCCCGGCGCACTGGCCTGACGGCGGCCACTGGCACCGGTTTCGACATAGGCATTCAACGGCTCAAACAGCACCTCTTCAGGCATGCCATCCAGCGTCAGATAGATATGACGCTTGCCGGTATCCTGCCCACCGACACCTGTGATAGCGACCTGATAGGTTTCGCCATGCACATCGATTTTGAACTCGGTTGCAACACTTTCACCAGCAGGACGGCCTGCACTTTCAATCGGCAACAACACTTCAGGCGTCAACGTACCGGCAGCGCGCTCTTCGAGGAACTGACGACCCACATCCTGGAACATGGCAAATGTCAGCACATCTTCGTCAGAGGTCGCCAGATCACCAATCTCCTTGCGCAGACGCTCCATCTCCGGTGCCAACAGATCAGCCGGGCGACCTTCAATGATCGCTTCATTGCCAATTGCCTGGGTACGCAGCCTGGCATCAATTTCTGCAGGCGGATGGCCATAGCCACCCTGCAGATAACGCTTCACTTCATTGGTGATTGACTTGTAGCGCTCGCCCGTCAAAACATTCAGCACAGCCTGAGTACCCACAATCTGGGACGTCGGTGTCACAAGCGGCGGATAACCAAGATCCTTGCGTACACGCGGAATCTCGGCAAACACCTCGCGAATACGACTCAGCGCATTCTGTTCCTTGAGCTGGTTGGCCAGATTGGACATCATGCCGCCCGGCACCTGATTGATCTGCACCGATACATCTTCACGGGTGAACTCGGACTCAAACTGGTGATACTTCTTGCGCACCTCACGGAAGTAATCGGATATCTCGTTCAGCAATTCCAGATCCAGCTCCGTATCCCATTCGGTACCCTTCAGCGCAGCAACCTGAGACTCCGTTGCGGGATGGCTGGTCCCCCAGGCGAAAGCCGAAATAGCGGTATCGATATGCTCAGCACCGGCCTCGATAGCCTTAAGCTGACATTGCGCAGCCAGGCCCGCTGTAGCATGAGTGTGGATAAACACCGGCAACACCACAGCCTCTTTGATCGCTTTCACCAGATCATAGGTCGCATAAGGCGTCAGCAGCCCCGCCATATCCTTGATCGCAATAGAGTCAGCGCCCATCCGATGCAGGGCACGCGCCTGCTCAACAAAAGTATCGACAGTATGCACAGGACTGGTGGTATAACAGATCGTGCCCTGAGCATGCTTGCCGGTTTTCTTAACCGCCTTGATGGCAGTCTCCAGGTTGCGCAGATCGTTAAGCGCATCAAACACACGGAATACATCGATACCGTTCTCAGCAGCCTTGGCAACAAAGGCCTCGACCACATCGTCAGCGTAATGACGGTAGCCCAGCAGGTTCTGTCCACGCAGCAGCATCTGCAGACGCGTATTCGGCAGCGCTTTGCGCAGCGCACGCAAACGCTCCCAAGGGTCCTCTTTCAGGAAGCGCACACAGGCATCAAAGGTTGCGCCGCCCCAGCACTCCAACGACCAGAAGCCAACCTGATCCAGCTTGTCACAAATCGGCAACATGTCCTCGGTTCGCATACGTGTAGCGATCAGCGACTGGTGGGCATCTCGCAGAATGACATCGGTAACTTGAATCTTGCTCATCAAATTTCTCCTCGTTGCCGCCGATTAAAGGCCGGCATAGGCTGCAATCGCCGTCGCAATCGCCAGCGCGACTTCACTGGGGTCTCGTTTGTCGGAATAGTTCAGTAGTTCAGGGTGGTTCGGTACGAAACTGGTGTTGAACTCACCACTGCGAAAATCCGGGTTCTGCAATATTTCCTGGTAGTAACGCGCGGTCGTCTTAACACCCTGCAGGCGCATATCAGACAATGCACGAGCACCACGATCCAGGGCGTCTTCCCAGTTCAGGGCCCACACCACCAACTTCAAACACATGGAGTCAAAGTAAGGCGGAATGGTGTAGCCGGTGTAGATCGCTGTATCAGTGCGCACACCGGGACCACCCGGCGCGTAATAGCGCGTGATACGACCAAAACTGGGCAGGAAGTTGTTCTTCGGATCTTCAGCATTGATTCGGAACTGAAGAGCAAAGCCTCGATAGCTGATATCTTCCTGGCGATAGCTCAGCGGCAACCCCGAGGCGATACGAATCTGCTCACGCACAATATCCACGCCGGTAATCTGCTCGGTGATCGTATGCTCCACCTGTACGCGGGTATTCATTTCCATGAAATAGACTTCATGACCCGTCACCAAAAACTCCACGGTGCCAGCGTTTTCATACCCTACGGCCTTGGCAGCTCGCACAGCCAACTCACCAACGTAGTTCCGCTGTTCAGGTGTGAGCTGAGGGCTGGGCGCAATCTCGATCAGCTTCTGGTTACGACGCTGGATGGAGCAGTCACGTTCATACAGGTGGATTGCATTACCCTGAGAGTCCGCCAGTATCTGCACTTCGATGTGTTTGGGATCAACAATACACTTTTCCAAAAACACTTCAGCCGAACCAAATGCCTTGGTCGCCTCGGAAATGACACGAGGGTATTGGGCGCGTAATTCTTCTGCCGAGTCACAGCGACGAATACCACGACCACCACCACCGGAGGTCGCCTTCAGCATCACCGGATAGCCGATTTCACCTGCAACCTTCAGCGCCTCATTAAGGTCAGCCAGATTGCCATCCGAGCCTGGGGTAACCGGCACACCGGCTGCAATCATGCTGGCACGCGCTTCGGTCTTATCACCCATGCCCGCGATGACATCGGCTTTGGGACCGATAAAGGTGATACCACGCTCAGCACATATACGTGCGAATTCGCTGTTTTCTGACAGGAAGCCATAGCCAGGATGGATAGCATCACAGCCCGCTTGCACCGCCAGATTGACCAGGCGGCGCGGATCCAGATAGCCTGACAGGGGGTCATCACCCAGCAGGTAGGCTTCGTCCGCACGCTTGACATGCAAGGCGTGTCGATCAGGTTCGGTGTAGACAGCCACCGAACGGATATTCATTTCCGCGCAAGCCCGCACAATGCGGACCGCAATCTCACCACGGTTGGCTATCAGAATTTTTTTGAGCATGGATCGTCTCCCTGCTGAATGCGTCGATGCATTTGAAAGTAGTACAGGCCTAACGAAAGAAAAAATTGATATTTTTTTTATTAGGCATAACCTATTACTTATACATCGACATTTTTTAAACCCTTGAAACCAAGAATTTCACCCCATGCCCTACTCTCTAGCCCGCTTACTGCCGCGACTTTCCTTCCGCCAGCTACAGGTTTTTCGCAGTGTATATCACCACCTGAGCTATAGCCGAGCCGCTGAGCAATTGGGTCTGACACAGCCCGCCGTCAGCTCACAGATTCGGCAACTGGAACAGGCCCTCGGGCAACCGGTGTTCGAATATGTTGGCAAGCAGCTGTATATCACCACAGCAGGTGAACGTCTGGAGGCCGTATCACGCTCGATCTTCGCAGATCTTGAGCGCTTACAGATGGAACTGGCAGAAATGGAAGGCCAGGTCAGAGGGGAATTGAGACTTGCCGCAGTCAGCACGGCACAGTATGTAGTGCCCTATCTGCTCAAAGGTTTTCTGCAGGACTATCCGCACATAGACGTGCGCCTTGAGATTGTAAACCGTGCCCGCGCAACCCAACGCTTGACCGAGAACCGTGATGATCTGGTGATTATGGGCATGCCACCCGAGTCCAGCTCGCTTCACAGCATTCCCTTTCTGGATAACCTGCTGGTACCGGTAGTACGAACGGATACACCGCTGCTTCAACAGCCTATCCTGGAGCCGCAGCAGTTTCTGGATGCCAACCTGCTGATTCGAGAGCCTGGTTCAGGTACACGCAAGGCCCTTGAACAGCTGTGCCATCAAAAGCGCCTGACCCTCAAGCCACACATGGAATTAGGCTCAAATGCAGCTATCAAACATGGGGTTCTGGCAGGCCTGGGAGTGGCCGTTCTACCAAAGCTCAGCATCCAGGCCGAGCTGAAACTGGGTCAGCTGGCCTGCCCGGATGTGGTCGGCTTTCCCCTGAGGCGCTCCTGGTGCACAGTTCATCCGGCTGCCAAACACCCAACGCCGGTTATGCGCGCCTTTCTGGAATATGTGCAGACCGCTATGGGTGGACTTGAGGAACAGGTATACGGGGAGCCTTTATAAGGCTTGGAGGGAGTTGGACGAAGCTGAAATCAGTCTTCGTCCAGGATGAAGTCGATCAATTGATCTTCGCTGATCTGATTATCCATCACTTCATACACGCTCAATACAGACGCATTGGCTTCAATCACTGAACCGCGATCTCCGGTCAGCAAGGGATGCCAATCAGGCAGGTCTTTACCTTCGTGGATTAAGCGGTAGCTGCACGTCATCGGCAACCAGTCGAAGTTTTCCACATCTTCCGGCTGCAGGCGAATACAGGTGGGCACTAACTCGCAGCGCTTCTCATACTCGGTGCACTGGCAGGTATCGGTATCCAGCAGGTGACACACCACGGTGGTATAAAACACCTCCTGGGTATCCTCATCTTCTACCTTGTGCAGGCAACAGAGCGCACAACCGTCACAGAGTGATTCCCACTCTTTCCGGTTCATTTCACGCAGCGTCTTGCGACGCCAGAATACTTCCTGCGCCACGCTTAACGCACTCCAGTTTCAGGACGATCCCTGAACAGGTCCAGCATATAATCTTCCTTCTTCGGCGGCAGCTGCAGGTAATAGCCTTTCTCTTCCAGCTCATCCATCAGTTTTTGAGTATCCTTTACGCGCGCCAACTTGCGATCCGCCTTGAGCGGCATATCCATCACGTGTTCAGCCTGGCCAAACATTTCCAGCAAGGCCTCGGGCACACGGTTCAGCTGATCTCGCTTGTCCACATACAGGTACATCTCGTCCTTACGAGGACTTCGGTAAACACTGACAATCTTCATCGTTTAGCTCTTTTCAAACTGTTCAATCTGTTGCAACAAGGCATCACCGACCAACGGCTTGCGCCAGCCTGAGAGACTTGGCGGCAAGTGGTAGTGACCCTGCTCATCACAGGAGCGGATCAGCGCATCCAGGTCGCGCTTACGCAGCAAAACCTCAGGCAGGATGTCATGCTTTTCAGCTGACCTGCGCCCGGTTGCACGCAGTTGCTTGAGTCGCTTGTTCCAAACATAGTGCAAGGGGCGTTCAATTGCTGCCGGTGGTCGCTCCTGAGCCGATTCGTCCGCTTGCTTTACCAGCGCCAGAATATCTTCACCAAACTCACGAATTACACGACCACGCTGCACAATCTTGTCCAGCTGATTGATGCTTTGCGGTAGCTTTTCGGCCACATCCAGCAATACCTGGTTACGCAGCAAACGATTACGTGAGATATCACGCTGACGGCAGGTGCGCTCGCGCCAGCCCGAAAGGTCACGCAATGCCGCCCGCCGGGTATCATCAAAATGCCAGGCCTGACTGAAGCGCTGAAAGTAGGTTTCAGGGTCTGATTCATCCAACTCGGCCACATGTACCCCAACCTCGGCACACTCCTCTTCAGCCCACACCAGACGTCCTTGCTGCTCCAGCTCCTGACGCTGCATCAATGCCAGGGTCGGAAGGTAAGCTACATCCAGCGCTGCATAGCGCTCCTGCTTGGCCGTCAGCGGGCGCTGCAACCAGTCAGAAGTTGTCTCTTCCTTGTCCAGTTCCACTTCCAGCGCATGGGCCACAAGACGGCGCAGCCCCATACTGAAACCCCAGCCAGCAAAAGCAGCCCCGACCTGGGTGTCATACAAGGGTGCAGGCAAGACGCCATAGCTGTGACGGAAAAGTTCCAGATCTTCACTGCCGGCATGTACGACCTTGAGCACCTCAGGATTCGATAAAACCTCAGCCAGCGGGGCCAGATCATCGACTTCCAGCGGGTCAATCAGATAGCAGGCTTCATCGTCCGCCACCTGAATCAGACCCGGGATCGGATAGAAGGTCTCGGTGCGCATGAACTCGGTGTCCAGCGCCAGCATCGGCTGCGACTGCCAACGCTCGGCACAGACCTTGAGCGCAGCATTATCGCGAATATGAACCGGGCTGGATGCCGCCTGCTCCAGGCGTTTCCAGTCGTAACGTTGCAGCAGATCAGTCATCGCGCCCCCGACGCAAGGATCGACGCCCGGCAAAGGCATGTGCCAATGTACCGCCGTCGACAAATTCAAGTTCACCACCCACAGGTACACCGTGGGCTATGCGGGTGATATTGACCGTACTCTCATCCAGCTGCTCGGCAATGTAATGTGCTGTAGCCTCGCCCTCAACCGTGGGGTTGGTGGCCAAAATCAGCTCGGTCACATCACCAGCCTCTACCAGTTCGAACAGACGATCGAGCCCAAGCTCATCAGGGCCGACACCATCTATTGGCGACAGGTGCCCCTTGAGCACAAAGTAGAGACCGTTAAAGCCCCCGGTTTGCTCAACGGCCATCAGATCCACCGGTGATTCCAGTACACAAATCACATGGCGATCACGGCTGCTGTCGTCACAGATACTGCAAACAGGTTGCTCCGACAGGTTACGGCAACGCTCACATTCGCCGATGTTTTCAACAGCCGACTCCAGGGCGCTCGCCAGGTTGACGGCCCCCTGGCGGTCGCGCTCCAGCAGGTGCAAAGCCATGCGCTGGGCCGACTTGGGCCCCACGCCTGGCAACACTCTGAGACTGGAAATCAATTCCTGCAGTAGAGGACTCAAGCTCATGATTAGAACGGCATCTTGAAGCCCGGCGGCATACCCATGCCACTGGTGATTTTGGACATTTTTTCCTGAGTATTCTGTTCAACCTTGCGCACCGCGTCGTTAATCGCGGCTGCAATCAGGTCTTCCAGAATTTCCTTCTCTTCTTCCATCAGGCTGGCATCAATTTCTACCGCCTTAACGTCATGACGACCATTCATGGTGATTTTCACCAGACCAGCGCCAGACTCGCCGTTGACTTCAGCGCGCTGGATCTCTTCCTGCGCCTTCTGCATGTCTTCCTGCATTTTCTGGGCCTGTTTCATCAGGTTTCCCATGCCACCTTTCATCATGGTGATAATCTCCAACTGTATTAATTAATCGATTGGTCGTATCGACTCATATTCAATTCGGGCACCAAACTGCTGGGCCAATTCTTTAACCTTGTCGTCATTTTCGATGGAACGCACCGCCTCCGCCTGACGGGCAATACGACGACGTTGAGCCAGCTGCGCAGGTGTTTCCTGTGTCTGCACCCCTTGCTGGAATTCAATTTCCGGCTGAGCACCCAGATGTTGGACAATCGCGGAGCTGATTCGCTCCCTTCGCTCAGCACTGAGCATCGCTTCCTGCTCGCGCGTGTAGTGGAAGCAAAGTCGAGCATCCGTATCCACTTCCAGGGACAGGTTACGGGCAATACTTTCCACCATGCCACTCAAACCCAGCTCTGGCAGTATGGCTGCCCAGCGGTCACCAGTGAGGTCTTCATCGGACACAGACAGAGCACCAGGCGCAGACTCCACCCTCGCAGGCACCGTTGCCGGAGAAATGCTAACAGGCGGCGCAACTGGCGCAACGACTGGAGCAACAGAAGGCTCGACAGATGCAGGGGGCGCGTTAAATGCTGTACCGGTGGAACGCTGTGTATTGTTCGCTACCGGCTGCACATTGGAAACGCCAGCCGGTTCAGGCTTTTTTACTGCGCCCTCATCCAGGTCCGGTGGTAAATCCTCCCAGGGCGGGGGCTCATCCATCGGCGGCGGTGATGGCTGGGCTGGTGCGACAACAGGTTGAGCCGGTGCGGACGGCTGAGTTGCAACAGAGCGTTCTTCAGGTTTGGGTGCGGCTGGAGCGGCTGTTTCTTTAGCCACTGGCGCGGCTGACGCCATCGCAGTCTGAGCCGGAGCCGGAGCCGAAACATTAGCCTCTGAGCGGGATGACGCTGGCTCATTTGCCAAGGGAGCCGTATCCGCTGGGCGGAAGGCCAGCATCCTCAGCAGCGCCATCTCCAATCCTTCACGAGGTTCAGGCACCAGAGGCAGGTCTTTGCGGCCCATCAACGCGACCTGATAGTACAGCTGCACTTCTTCCGGACGCATCTGCTGCGCCAGTGCCATCACCTGATCACGATCGCCCAGGCTGTTATCGACGGCAGCCGGATGAACCTGCGCCAGCGCTACTCGGTGAAGCAAACTGAGCATGTCGCCCAGTACGCTGTGGTAATCAGGTGCGAACTCGGACAGGGACTGGACCGCCGCCAGAATTTGTTCAGGGTCGCGTGCAGCCAGGTGTTGCATGATCGTGTAGACCAGATGCTGATCGATCGTGCCCAGCATGGCGCGCACTTCTGCCTCGCGAACGGCGCCTGCACCAAACGCAATGGCCTGGTCGGTCAGACTGAGTGCATCTCGCATGGAACCGTCAGCGGCGCGGGCCAACAACCAAAGCGCGGAATCATCTGCTTCAACCTGCTCTTCACCCAGAACAAAGCCCAGGTGCCGCTGAATGCGTTCCGCCGTCATGTTTTTGAGGTTGAACTGCAAACAGCGCGACAGCACCGTCATCGGCAGCTTTTGCGGGTCTGTGGTCGCCAGCAGGAATTTCACGTGGGGAGGCGGCTCCTCCAGCGTCTTCAACAGAGCGTTGAATGAGCTGGTCGAGAGCATGTGCACCTCGTCTATGAGGTAGACTTTGAACCGACCATGGGTAGGCGCATACTGCACGTTCTCAAGCAGTTCGCGGGTATCTTCCACCTTGGTTCGCGAGGCCGCATCCACTTCGATCAAATCGACGAAACGGCCTTCAGCAATTTCGATACAGGCACTGCACTGGCCACAGGGCTCGGATGAAACACCCTGTTCACAGTTCAGCGACTTGGCAAACAATCGCGCGATAGAGGTTTTACCCACCCCACGCGTACCGGTAAACAGGTAGGCATGATGCAAGCGGTCATCGTCCAGTGCATTCACCAGTGCCTTGAGCACATGTTCCTGCCCGACCATTTCTGAGAAGCGTTTTGGTCGCCATTTACGCGCCAGAACCTGATAGCTCATGCTGCCTCGTTCACTATAACCGATACTATATGCCGATAATTTTTACCGACTTTTTTGCCAACCTTTTACCGACTTTTTGCCGATAAGTTCGGCCGCAGATAGTAACATGCTTTGCCCGACGGTGCCCCTGTGTCAGTCGGGCAAAGCAATCCAACTTTGCTTTATAGAGCAAAAGGATTAAAACTTGTTGCAGGTACAGCAGAAAGGCAGGCTTTTCCGTGGCCAAATCACCCAGACAACGCAAGCTCGACCGAATCGACCGTAATATCCTGACCATTTTGCAGCAGGAAGGCAGAATCTCCTACACCGACCTCGCAGAGCGAGTCGGCCTGTCGACGACCCCCTGTATGGAAAGGGTCAAGCGCCTGGAGCGTGATGGAGTCATCACCGGTTATCGCGCGACTGTTGATCCCGAAATGCTCGACTACCACATGCTGGTATTTGTGGAGATTGCCCTCTCCTACCAGTCCCCGGATGCCTTCGACCGCTTCAACCGCGCCGTAAGCACTCTGCCCTATATTCTGGAGTGCCACCTGGTCTCAGGCGATGCCGACTACCTCCTTAAGGCACGACTGCACGATATGTCCCAGTATCGCGCACTGCTGGGCGATATGTTGTTAACGCTTCCAGGGGTCAAAAACTCCAAGTCCTATATCGTGATGGAAGAGGTAAAAGAGCGCCACATGTTGCCTGTAGACACCGACTACTGAACGGAATCAGAAGTCGCTTTGATGTTTGACGACACCTGCCCCCACATCGCTCCAGATCAATCAAGGCCCGCATTGCGCTTGCGCCCAGCGCCAATCAATGAAACCCTTTGCGGGTTTTAGGACATCAAACAAGGGTTTGAATCTTCATAAGAGAGTCAAACCTGCCAATAATAAACACTGTCTATGAGGGGTGACCCCCTGGTCACTGACGGAGATAGAGAAAATGGAAGCCTTAGAATCCATCATAGCTGCTATAAACGGGGTCGTTTGGGGCCCACTGATGCTGGTACTGATCCTCGGTGTCGGCCTGTTCCTCTCCATCGGTCTGAAGCTGCTGCCCATCCTCAAACTGGGGACCGGCTTCAAACTGATGTGGAGTGGACGCACCACCGAATCCGGTGATGAAAAAGAAGGTGAAATCCCGCCCTTCCAGGCACTGATGACCGCCATGTCGGCCACAGTCGGTACCGGCAACATTGCCGGTGTTGCCACCGCAATCTTCCTGGGCGGCCCCGGTGCCCTGTTCTGGATGTGGATCACGGCCTTGATCGGTATGGCCACCAAATACTCGGAAGCCGTACTGGCAGTGCGCTACCGCGAGACCGATGAAAACGGTCAGCATGTAGGCGGCCCGATGTACTACATCAAAAACGGCTTGGGCAAGAAGTGGACATGGCTGGGTGTGCTGTTCGCCATCTTCGGTGCCTGTGCCGGTTTCGGTATCGGCAACACCGTTCAGTCCAACTCCGTTGCGGATGTACTTGAGACCAACTTCAGCATTCCTACCTGGGTTAGCGGCGTGATCATGGCCGTTCTGGTCGGGGCAGTGCTGATCGGGGGTATCAAACGTATCGGTCATGTTGCCGGCGCACTGGTTCCCTTTATGGCGATCTCCTACCTGGTGGCAGGCCTTGTGGTGCTGGCGATCAATTCTGCCATGCTGCCGCAGGCACTAGATCTGATCTTCACCCACGCCTTCTCTCCAATTGCTGCACAGGGCGGCTTCGCCGGTGCTGCCGTCTGGGCTGCTCTGCGCTTTGGTGTAGCACGTGGCGTATTCTCTAACGAGGCAGGCCTGGGTTCAGCGCCGATTGCACATGCGGCTGCTCAAACTCATAGCCCTGTTCGTCAGGGTCTGGTCGCCATGCTGGGTACTTTCTTGGATACACTGGTCATCTGCACCATTACGGGTCTGGTCATTGTCAGCTCCGGTGCCTGGACCGGTGGTGAATCGGGCGCTGCCCTGACCAGCCAGGCATTTGCCACTGCACTGCCCTCATTCGGCAATTATCTGGTCGCCATCGCGCTGGCAATCTTCGCCTTCACTACCATTATCGGCTGGTCCTTCTATGGTGAGCGCTGTGTCGAGTTCCTGTTCGGCACCAAGGCCGTAGCTCCCTATCGCGTCGCCTGGATCATCGCCATTCCGCTGGGTGCAACGCTGAGCCTGGACTTTGTCTGGCTGGTCGCTGACACCCTGAATGCAATGATGGCGATCCCCAACCTGATCGCACTGGCCCTGTTGAGCCCGGTGGTGTTCAAGCTGACACGCGAATACTTCGAGAAACACTGATAGAGCCTGCGCTCTTCAGTACAAAAAAGCCCCGGCAGATCACTCTGTCGGGGCTTTTTCGTTATTGCATTTCAGCGATCAGGCAGCCTGAGCAGCGACCGGCTGCACCGCACGGCTATCGTAGAAAGATTCGATCGCCAGAATACGCTTGGTCATGCGCGGATGGGATGACAGAATTTCCTGCAGAAAACCGAAACCGGATGGAATTTTCTGCTCCTGTCGCTTGAACGCTTCAACACTGGTATGCGGTGTCAGCACCTGACTGCCTGAGGCCAGTGTGATCATGGCGGTAACAGCCGCTTCCCGGTTGCCCGGAATACAGGCAGCGGCAATACGATCTGCCGTCAGTTCACAGGCTCGACTGTAGGCAGAACCCAGGAAGGGCACAAACATGGCCGGCTTCATCAGCAGGTCAATCCAGAAATTCACATGCCCGGCCGCGTGATGAGCCAGTTCATGCGCCACAATCATACGCACACGATCATGGTTTTTTTCCTCCCACAGCAGGTCCACCAGGCTGGAGAACAACAGCACATAGCTGGTAGACAGGAACTTGATTGCGAGGGCGTTGGTCATACCCCCCGAGTTCACAACGAAGGTTTCAGGCACGCGGCTCATACCCAGCTGCTGGCCAACATCCTTAACCGTGGCGTTCAGACCTGCATACTGTTGCTCATCAACCAGCACAGAGTTACCAAACAGGGCCGCTCGGAAAAACCGCCCCGCAAGCCACAACGCCAGAGCCAGCGGCAACAACACAACCAGAATCGAGAACATGGTACCCAACAGCAGACTGGCCCAAATCAGGCCGCCTATCACCATGCAGATCAAACGATAGAGCTTTTCTTTCGGATGACGCAGTTCATTTACGGAGATCATCGCTATTCCTTTATCAGATGGGTAAACGAAGCAGCAGAGGAGACAGGACCCCACAGCGACAGGCACGCAGGGGTTTACAGGCAATAGATGCCCGCTGGTATGGAAGTCCTTTTCCATTGCAGGCGCGACTATATACAGCTTTGGCAATAAGTGGAATATGACCTTCACACTATCGATTAAAACCCCGAAGGTCTGATTTCAGCTCCATTTCAGCAAAATCCTGTCACACTGTATTGAAGCCTAAAGGAGTAATGGATGAACCTGAACAAACGACTGCGGACACTGGCACAAAAAAGCGGGCTAAAAGACCTCCCTGAACAGGTTCGCTCCCGCGTCGAACGCGGCCTGGAGCAGAGGGTCAAGCTCGCTATCACGGGCCTGAGCCGCAGCGGTAAAACCGTTTTCATCAGCACTCTGGCCCATCATCTGCTCCATGCGGACCAGGGTACATCCTTGCCGTTTTTCACGCCCTCGGCGGAAGGACGCATCCTCAGCGTACGCGACCTGAGCACCGAAGCAGAGACACCTTTCCCACTGCAATCAACACTGGCAGGGCTCCAGGCTTCGCCACCCCACTGGCCCGTTTCCACCGAGCAGCTTTCAGAGGTGCGACTGGCGGTCAAATATCGCCGCCCACCGGGGCTTGGCCGCGTACTGGGTGAACACTCCACACTGTATATCGATCTGATCGACTACCCGGGTGAATGGTTGCTGGATCTCCCCCTTCTCAATTTAACCTTTGAGCAGTGGTGTCAGCAGCAACAAGCACTGTTTGCGGATGCCCCTCGTGCACAGGTGGCCAGAGAATTTCTGGAGCTGCAGCAATCGATCGACTGGATGACGCCAAGCAGCGATGAGGAGCAGGCTCGGCTTAGCCGGCTGTTTCGTGACCTGCTGCAACAGTTGCGAGAGCCTCCCCACAGCCTCAGTCTGCTGCAGCCCGGGCGCCTGCTGATGCCGGGCGACCTGGAAGGAAGCCCTCTTTTGTACCTATTCCCGATGCTTGTGCCTTTGCCTGAGGATGCTGAGCAAGCCGCTCCGGACAGCCTCTACACGAGCCTAAAGGATGCCTTTGAACGCTACAAGGGCGAGGTTATTCGCCCCTTTTACGAGAACCACTTCCGTCATTTTGATCGACAGATCGTACTCGTCGACTGCCTGAAAACCCTGAATCAGGGCGAGGCCTGCTTCAATGATATGCAGCAGGCCCTAAACGGGCTGCTGCAAAGCTTCCAATACGGTCGTAACAGTCTGCTGCGGCGCCTGTTCCGCCCGCGTATCAACCGTGTGCTTTTTGCCGCAACCAAAGCGGACCACGTGACTGCCAACCAGCACCACAACCTGGACCGTTTTCTGGAGCTTATGATTCAGGATGCCCGGCGCGATATGCGCTTTGAAAGTGTGACAACCAGCTGCATGGCGCTGGCTTCGGTCCGTTCGACGGAAGCGGTGCAAGCGCGTCTGGATGGTCAGGTACTGTCCTGCCTGCGCGGACTGCGCAAGGAGTCACACGAAGAAGTGGCACTTTTCCCCGGCGAAATACCAACGGATTTGCCCCGCCCTGAAGACTGGAACGAAAACCGTTTCCGCTTCATCGACTTTGCTCCCCGTGCGTTACCACGCACAGGATTAAAGCCTGAGCACCACATCCGACTGGATCAAGCCCTGGAGTATCTGATTGGAGACCTGCTGCGATGAAAAATCAGGAAAAGGAATGGGTAGACGCCCGTTTCATCACCCCGGATCAACTTGAAACAGGGACACAGGCCCCCAAGGAGTACTTGCGAGCACAGGAAGTCCCGCCAGATCAGACAGAGCCGGAACCTGAGTCCAATTTGCCTGAGGTAGCCACCAGCCCGCGAAATGCATCCAGACAGCGCAAGGGCAGCAAATTGCTGTATGTCAGTCTGGGCCTGCTACTGACCGGTATCGTCGGCACTGAGCTTTATCGCTTGCTGGATTGGAGCTTCAGCCTTCACCCCATTGCAGGTGGTCTGGTTTCAGCACTGGTAGCTCTGACCGGTGGTGCGGGTGTCATCCAATTGCGCCGTAGCCTTAAAGGCCTTAAACAGTTGCGTCAAACAGCCGCGCTAAGAGAACAGGCCCAGGCACTCACCGAAAACCAAAGTCATGGCAAGTCTGCCAAACTGCTCAATCAGTTACAGCAGCTGTATCACAACCACCCGCAGTCAGAGCAGATTTTGCAAAGTATCCATGAAGTGGACTCAAGCTATAACGACCAGGAAGTGATTCGCTTTCTGTCCAGACATGCGCTGACCCATCAGGACCAGCTGGCTCGACGCTGTATTCAGCGCCACAGCGTAGAAGCTGGGATGCTGGTTGCCGTCAGCCCCTGGGCCAGTTTCGATATGTTGCTGGCAGGCTGGCGAAACCTGCGTATGCTGAATGAGATCATGTCGATCTACGGCATCGCACCCGGCGCCAGTGCTCAAATCAAACTGGTCAAGAGCGTCTTCCACAACATCGCTTTTGCCGGACTAAGCGAGTTGGCCGTAGACGCGGGCTCGACGCTGCTTGGCACCAGCCTGACGTCAGGCCTGTCTGCACGTGCGGGGCAAGGGTTGGGAGCCGGGCTATTTACAGCACGTACCGGGTTAATGGCAATGGAGCTTTGCCGTCCACTCCCGGCCGAAGGCAAAAAGCAGACCCAAATGCGGCAGGTTGCGACCGAACTGGTCAAGAACCTGACCCGGTCGGGTCAGGCAGATCAGAACTGAATCTCAGTTTTGCGCAGCCGCTGGTTCAGCGGCCTGGCGTTTTTTGTGACCATCCCGCAGGTGATTAACACCGGCTCCGGCGGTACCCGTGCCTTCAAGTGCGAAGGCACGGCCAAAGCCCTTGATGTAACGGCCGCTTTGCGGCGTCAGGCGAAACAGTTTGAAATCCGACAATTGGCTCAGACCCTCGATCCGCTCGCCAAGGCGCTCGGACAAATAGCGAACACCCTCGTGCCAGGCGTCGGTCGCGGTTTCGATCAACTGCGCCTGTACCTTGTAGTGGATGCGTCGGCGTGCAAACAGCTCCTTGGCGCTGTCCTCGTCCTCAATAATCAGCACCGAGGCGATGGGGTTAGCCTGCAAGTTAAGTGCGTGCACCGCTATCTCGCTGATCAACACATAGATTTCGCCATCCACAAACGCAAAAGGCGCATAGGAAGCATAGGGCTCTCCTTCCGCAGTCAGCGTCGAAAGCATTAGGCTACGGCGACCGGCAATAAACTCCGTCACCTCTGAGCCAATTTTTTCTGCCTGTGTCGAATTCGTCATGCTTCTATTCCTGTTGTCGATAAAGCTTCCACACCCTCTTCCCTGATCTCCTGAAAGGCACTGACCTGATGCGCGAACAGACTTCCCTCTTCATCACGCCCCAGGAAAACCTTGAACATTACCTCATCCTGATCATTACAGAACACAAAAGCATAGCTTTCACGTCCGCCTCTCAGGCTGTCCTGAAAGCGGACTTCGTGCACCTGATCCAGCGCCAGGTGCCCTTGGAAACCTGAGCCTTCAGAGATGAGGTTATAGTAACCATGACCCTGTGAGCCTTTGGGAAAAGAGCCCTTGAATTCAAACACGGAGCCGGCGTGTTGAATGATGGTCATCACCGAACCCCAGTCTGCAATGGTTTCCAACAGGGCTTGTGCAGCAGCGCCCGGCAGCACATCAACTGTTTTACTCATCTGTGCACTCCTTAAAAGCGATAGGTTGTCGATAGCACGATTTCCCGGCCTGCCTCGTCAAGCGATTCCCAGGCACGTCGATAGTGCTTATCGGCCAGATTATTGATGGTCAAATCGACCGATAGCCCCGGCGCAGCACTCGGCGTCCAGGAGGCGTAGATATCGGCCAATGTATAACCACGATAGCGAGTACCCGAGGTATATTCTTCATAGTCGGTATGATGCTGGGCACGCGCATGCTCAAAACGCACCCCGGCAAGCAATTGATCATTCCAGAAGCCGCGGCTGATATCGGCCGTAAAAGTATCAGCGGGGATATTGGTCAAATCATCGCCGGTTTTCTCATCTTCGCCACGGGTCTGGCCATAGCCCAGCTTGACCTTCAATCCGTCCAGTTGATAGGTGCTGCTGACCTCGAAACCTCTCAGACGCGCTTTATCCACATTCATCCAGGTGGTGTAGCCCGGATCCATCACGGGGCCAAAAGAAGGCCCAACCACGATCTGCTCAATGAAGTCATCCACCCGGTTTTCAAACACAACCAGCTGAACGTCGAGGCGATCATCACTGGCCAGATTCACCCAATGCCCGTTGGCAACCAACTCGGTATTCGCCGCTCGCTCGGCATCCAGGTCAGGATTGGAGACAAAGGTGTTACAGAACTCTGGCCCCATACAGAAGTGAGTACCCGTGGTGTACATTTCTTCTGAGCCAGGCGCCCGGAAAGCCCGTTCATGCCGCAGGGACAGTTGCCCCCAAACCACAGGGTTCCACGTCAGCGCCAGTGCCGGTGAAAAAGCACTGTCAGAACGTGAGCCCAGACCTTCAGCATCGGTTTTGAAACGGTCATAACGACCACCCAGACGAGCCGACCAGTCTTCGGCCAGGGCGATATCAGCCTGCAGGAATGCACCCAGCTTATCAGACTCGGCATCCGGCGGAGCCGGACGACTATCACCTGAACGCTGACCACTGAACTCCTCGCGACTGGCATCGACGCCATAGAGAAGCTGAGCCTGCCCAAGCGTTGACTGATTGCTCAGCATCACGCCATAGGCATCCATGTCGGTACTGTCACGACGCTCATCACTCAGACGAGACTCCTCCATCTCGACCTGATTCCGCCAAACCGCCAGATTCGCGTTTACCCATGGAGAATCCGTGTCCAACTGATAGCCCAGGCGAAGGTTGCGGGTGCGCGTATCACGATCCAGCATGAAGTTGCTGGTTGAGTTGGCTACGGCAGCGCCATTGGAAGGGACCTGACCGTCGGTATTAACCTCCAGATAACTCAAATCCAGACGCTGCCCGGAGCCGATATCCCAGCCCAGCTTGGCGATGCCACCCCGATCCAGCATTTCAGAGCCTTCCAGCGTCGTACCATCACCGTGCTCAAGGTTATTGCCGTCACGATAGAAACCGCCCAACAGCCAGGTCAGTGATGCTTCACGCCCCGCCACCGCCGCAACGGACGACTGCAGATCACTGTTGGCGTTGTGGCCAGTGCTGATCAGTCCACCAACGCTGTCGCCGGTGCTCAGCAGTTCATCGGCACTCAGCGTTTGCTGCGCCACCACACCACCGATAGCGCCCGAGCCCCAAAGAGAGCTGACAGGACCCTTCAATACCTCCACCCGGCTGATCAACTCAGGCGGCAGCAAATAATCCGGTCGGTGCCCTGAACTGTACTCCTGGCGCACACCATCCAGTGTTTGCAGCACCCGACTGCCGGACAAACCGCGAATATTCACCGTCTGATTCAGCGGGCGAGAGCCTCCGGCCACGCTGACATTCGGGATGGACTTAAGTGCATCGGGAACTGACTGTGACTGTAATTGATCCAGTGTCTGACGATCGATAATGCCGACTGCACGACCACTGCCATCAACGCTCTCGCCCATGCGAGCCGCACGAATCGTCACGTCATTCAACTCATACAGCGACCTGTTTTTAGCTGCTGTAGGCTCTGCGGCTATTGCCGCTCCCGAAACAACGGCACTCACTGCCAAGGCTAATCCACATCTGAGCACAGGACTGTGCCGACTTACATCACGCTTATGCATTGCCACTCTCACAATCACAGATTCATCACGAAAGACCGCAAGAATAAAAACACACCGCAATTGCAAATACAAACAATTATCAATTATATTCAATATAAAGAAATTGGCGATGGATTAACCCGCATGCACCCGTACCTGAAAACACTGGCGCTCACGCTAACCTTGACTGCCACCGGCATCGGCACGCAAAACGCCCTTGCTGACAACCTTAGAATCATCAGCACCGATGGCGCCTCGACCGAGATGTTGCTGGCTATGGGATTAAATCAATCCCTGGTCGCCATTGATGTCACCAGCGTTGTACCAGACGAGATGTCAGGCCTGCCCAGCGTCGGTTATCACCGCGCCCTGTCAGCCGAAGGCCTGATGAGCCTGGACCCGGATGTCATCGTCGGCAGTGAACACATGGGGCCGGGTAACGTAGTTGAGCAGCTAAAAGCCGCAGGCGTAGAGGTCATCCAACTACCCGCATCCCAGGATTTGAACCAACTTAATCTCAATATTCAGCAACTGGCCTCAGCACTGGATGATGGCCGAGCAATCCGGGAACTAACAACCGAACTCAATAGCCAGCAGCAGCAACTGGCACAGCAACAGTTAAACGGCACCAAGGCTGTTTTCATCCTGGCCGCCGAAAATCGATTGCGCCTTGCAGGCAGAGGTACGACCGGTGATGCGCTGCTGAGACTGATGGGAGCCAGGAACCAGGCCGAGTACGACAATTACCGATCCGTTACTGCAGAAGCGCTGCTGGCGCTGCAACCTGAAGTGATCATCATTGCCGGGGAAGGCAGTCAGGCCAACGCCGAGAGTTTGCTGCAACAGGCCCCCATGCTGTCCCACACACCCGCAGCCAAACAGGGTCACATCATCAGCGCTGACGGGCGCACTCTGGTGGCTGGCATAGGGCCTGGAGCCCTGCGTGAGGCACTGCGTATTACCGCACTGCTGCAGGAAAACTGAGGTGCGTATAACCGCCTCATCCCTGACATTTGTTCTGCTGGCCGCACTCCTGGCCGGAGCCGGTCTATCAGTGACTACAGGCCCCATGGACATGCCCGGATCACAAAGCTTACTCGCCCCGCTGGACCATTTAATGGGGTGGGAGCTGGCACATCTGGCGGACTACCAACGTGCCGTGATTATGGAAATGCGCGTCCCCAGAACCCTGTTGGCCATTCTGACGGGGGCGCTGTTAGCACAGTGCGGTGCGGTTATGCAGGGTCTTTTCCGTAACCCTTTGGCAGACCCCGGCATCATTGGTGTTTCCTCCGGTGCCGCCGTTGGAGCCGTTTGTGCAATTACTCTGGCACCTGTTGCCTGGTTAGCCTGGGCAACACCCGTTGGCGCCTTTCTGGCCGGGTTGATTACGACACTGATGGTGTATGCGCTGGCTCGGACGCGAAACGGTACTTCTGTCACCATCCTCTTGCTGGCCGGTGTTGCACTGGCGGCATTTGCCGGTGCGGCTATCGGTCTTCTGAGCTACTTTGCCAGCGACCAGGACTTGCGCTCGCTCAACCTCTGGCAGATGGGGTCACTCACGTCATCGACCTCATCGGGCCGCTGGCTTGCCCTCATCGTTCTCATGCTTGCGGCCATCCAGTTTCAGCGCCGCTCTCTGGCATTGAATGCCCTGCTACTGGGTGAGTCTGAAGCACGCCATTTGGGTATACAAGTGGAAAGGCTCAAGCTTGAACTGATACTGATCACCGCCATCGCTGTGGGAATAGCCGTCGCCAATACCGGAGTAATCGGTTTTGTAGGTCTGGTTGTGCCCCACATTGTTCGTATGCTGGTGGGTCCGAACCATCGTGTCCTGCTGCCATTGTGCGGCATTTGCGGTGCCTTGATGCTACTGCTGGCCGATACGTTGGCACGGGTTCTGGTTCCACCTGCCGAGATCCCGGTAGGCATTATTACCGCTTTGGTTGGCGCGCCCTTCTTTGTTGGCTTGCTAATCCAGCAACGCAGGCTAGGCAGGATTTAATATGCTGAGGGTTGAACAACTTTCCTACCACAGTGGCGACAAACTGCTCCTAAGCATTGATCACCTTGAACTCAATACAGGCGATACGCTCGCAGTTCTCGGTCCCAACGGCGCCGGGAAGTCCACGTTCCTGAAAGCCATTTGTGGCGATATCAACAGCGAAGGCAGCATTAGCCTGTATGGCCGAGACATCCGGGACTGGCCCGCAAACCTGTTGGCGCGACATCTGGGCGTGCTACCCCAATCCAGTCAGCTCACCTTTCCTTTTAAGGCGGTGGAGGTGGTAGAGCTTGGGTTGATTCCGCTAAAGCTGTCACGTCCCCAGGCCAAAGCCAAAATTGATAAGGTGATGGCGCTTTGTGATTGCGCACACTTAAAGCAGAGTGCCTTCCCAACTCTCTCTGGCGGGGAGAAGCAGCGTGTTCAACTGGCGCGAGTGCTATTACAGCTAAGCCAGGCGGATCAGTCACCTCTTCTGCTGCTGGACGAGCCGACCTCAGCACAGGACCTGGGACACCAGCACCTGATGCTCAGTCTGATGAACCGGCTGGCACAGGAAGGCTATGGCATCATCAGTATCCTGCACGATCTCAATCACTGCCTGCACTATTGCCAGCGCTGCCTGGTGCTTGAACAAGGTCAGGTTTGCTGTCAAGGCCAGCCTCAGGATGTGTTGGTAGCCAATCGTATTCATCAAGTCTGGCACTACCGCCCGGCCTTTGGACAACTTGAGGACCAGAGGCCAGTGATGGCTTAAGGCCTTATCTCAGGTGCTAGCGAGAGCTGTCGGCCTTCTGTATAGAGGGCCAACAGCAGCACCTTCTAATCAGTCAGGCACATCCGCAACAGAGGCAACAACGGCCGAAGGCAGATCACACAAGGCCGCCAACGCTGCTTCGTGAACAACCTGAGAGCTCAACGCCTGACCAGTGACCGGTGATGGCAATGCGCGCGTGGCGGTGCAGGATGCCACTACAGTTGGCGTATACCCCAAAGAGAAAGCGCCACGGGCCGTTGCATTGACACACATATGGCTCATGAAGCCGGTCAGAATCAGGTCTGTGATACCGGCTTCTTTCAGCATTTCGTCAAGATTGGTTTGGGTAAAAGAGTTCGGGTAGTTTTTAACAACCACCGCCTCACCTTCAACCGGCGCAACCGGCTCAGCAATCTGTCCACTACGGTCATTGATATCATAAGGTGACCCCGGACCCGCATCGTGCTGAATATGGATGACGGGGCGCCCGGCAGAGCGGAAGCGCGCCAGCAGCTTCTGGCATTCCAGCAGTGCAGGCTCAACGCCATCCAGTTGCATGATGCCTTCACGGTAGGTGTTTTGTGCATCAATAATGATAAGTGCAGATGTGCTAATGGCGCTGGACTGATTGCCCAGTCCTACCAGGTCTCTCAAGGTATGTGGCTGAGTCATGGATCCCTCTCGTAAATTGAATACTGCGCCTGCCAGCTCGAGCATGGCTGCAGTAATGGTTGTATTTCGAGAGCTATTATTGATCGAATCCAGGTCGTATACTGGAGTCAAAAACGGCACAAAAGAAGTCAAAAGTGACAGGCAACAAGATCCAGATCGGCATCCTTCACTACCCGGGCGCGATGCTGTCCGCCGTGCAGGGACTGGCCGAACAGTTCCACCTGGCCAATAAAATCTGCCAGCAGAATGGCAAGGATACAGTCTTCCAGATCAACTTCTGTGACAGTCTGCAGTTGAGTCCTGCGCAGCTCGGGAGCCTGCCACCACTCCATGTGATCATTCTTCCTCCTTGTCTGGATGATGCCTATTACACAGCACCAGACAACCTGTTGCTGGAGTGGCTGAAGCAAAAGCACCAGGAAGGCAGCATTCTCTGCTCAATCTGCGCAGGCGCTTTTGTGCTGGCTCAAACAGGCCTGCTTAAAGGCCGCAAGGTAACCACCCACTGGGCACTGGCCGATGAGTTTGCCCGGCGTTTTACTGATGTGCAGGTCGATACCCAGAAACTCCTGATCAACGATACCGATATTGTTACCGCCGGTGGCCTCATGAGCTGGGTTGACCTTGGGCTGGAGCTGGTCGCTCAATTCACTGACTCACAGATCATGCGCCAACTCGGGAAATTTTTGATTGTCGACACAGGGCATCGTGAGCAGAGTTACTACCAGAGCTTCAACCCGCCCCTTGATCATGGCGACAAGGCGGTACTTCAAATCCAGCATTACCTGCAGGGCAATTTCAGCGACGCGGTCATGATCAAGGACCTGGCCGAGAAAGCCCACTTAACGGAGCGAACCTTTCTGCGACGCTTTGCCAGCGCCACGGGGCTTAAGCCCTTGCAGTACCTGCAGCGCCTTCGAATCAACAAGGCATGTGAGCTGATCGAGACCAGCTGTCTGTCAGTTGAGCGAATTGCTGAAGAGGTGGGATATGAAGATCTCAGTGCTTTCCGCAAGACCTTCATCAAGATCATGGGCGAAACACCCAAGGAGTTTAAGAAGCGGTTTGTGCGTCAACAGCAAACACGTTCATAGCAACAAGGCACTCCCCACTAACCAAGGAAGTGCCCTGAGTCAGGCGATCAGGTCAGAAGAATATCTGGCGTCAGAAAGTCGGGGGTAACCGAATAATCGACTTCATAGCCCAAATCTTCCAGAGCCCCATAGCTCATTTCCGACAACACATTGATGCTGTTGATGTAACCGGTCATGAGCTCATTAAAGTAGGTCTCTTCATCCCAGTGACCACCGGCTGTGCCTGAGCCACCACTGTCCTCAATGATCACAACAGGCTCGTTATACAAGACATCAGAATAGTAATTGGCCATTTCGCCTGTGTACTCGTAGCTGACGATATCATCCGTAGGTTTCTTGGTTCCGTTATCGTCCACGACGGTAGTCAACAGTCCCTGATACTCCCATAGCGTGCCCAGTCCCAGACTATGGATCATTTCATGTAGAACAATGTCATCCCACAGACCATAGTTATCATCGAAGAAAGTGGCATCAGCCACGTCGAATTCCATGATAGCCGATGATGACAGGGAGTTAGCTTTCCAAACTGCCGTTGGACCGGCTCGCCCCAATACTCCGCCACTGCCATCAATATTGATCAAAGAGGCATCGATCGTAATATCGTCGTAACCATCGGGCGCAATGTCAGCTGTAATCAGCTCACTTAGAAAGTCTGCGGCAGCAATAAAATCTTCTTTCAGACTATCGGTCCAAAGATCACCGTAAAAATCCAGATGAATGTTGAATTCCTGACTGTCATCCACGTTTGGGTCACCACTGATATACACATCGGTGATTGCCGGGTCAGGAGTAGTGCCGGGATCGGTAGGATCTGGAGCTGGAGGACCTTTTTTGCCCCCTTTGGCATCCAGCAAACCATTAAACAGAAGGGTTTCATATTCCATCTGCTGACTCAGGCCCATTCCTTGATGCGAGAGCCCGAATTCAGAGTTGATAAGCTTTTTGGAGTTCATGACAGAACCTATGCTTTGGGGCTACAGGGTTGGTCGACTTCGCCTAACGTCCTGTATCGGCCAAGCCTGACCACAACTTAACCAGTTTAAGGAATAAACCAGTCAGAGTGTTCTGTCAAAGTTGAGGGAAAGGCTTACCGGAGTACGCTGAGCTTTGGGGGGTAGGCCAGGCGCCCTCAGTGCTGCTGAAGAATCATATCCGCGCCCTTTTCACCAATCATGATAGAGGGTGCATTGGTGTTGCCGCTGACCAGGAAAGGCATGATGGAGGCATCAATGACCCTTAAGCCATTAATACCCTTCACCCTCAGGCCCGCATCAACCACCGCCATAGGATCGGAATCAGGTCCCATTTTGCAGGTACCCACCGGATGGTACTCGGTATCAGCCTTCTCACGGCAGTAGTCTTTTAGCTGCTGCATATCGTTGCGATCAAGCTCATACAGCATCTGACCTCGTACCGAGTCGAACGCTTTGGATTCCATAACAGCTATTGCTAACTGAAGGCCCCTGGCCAATCGATCCAGATCATCTTCATTATCGAAGAAGTTAGGATCGATCAACGGCGCCTCCAAGGGGTTTGCTGATTTACAGTGCACACTGCCAATACTTTTGGGGCGCAGCAAGGTCGCGTGTACACAGTAACCATGTCCCAGGTGCAACTTGCGGCTGTGGTCATCCACGATACCCGGCAAAAACTCCAGTTCAATATCGGCACAGGGCTCTTCAGGGTCCATCTGAACAAAGGCCACGGACTCGGCAAAATTGCTACTGATCACTCCAGTACGTTTGCGCTTCCACTCCAGCATCCCGGTGAGCATATCCCAGCCACCTTTGATGGAAATCCCGAAGGTACCGGCTTTCTCAGTAGCTCGGTAAACGGGAACAGCCGTAATGTGGTCTTGCAGATTTTCGCCGACACCGGGCAGTTCGTGCTGAACAGGTATACCCAGTCGATCGAGATGCGCTTTACTGCCAATACCGCTCAGCTCAAGAATCTGCGGTGACCCGAAGGCACCGGCACTCAGTACAACCTCTTTACCTGCCTTGATATCGACAGACTGTCCTTTTTGCAAAAAACGAACGCCTGTTGCCGTCTTGTCCTGCAACGTAATTCGTTCGACATGCGCCTGGGTGATCACCGTCAGGTTGGGACGGCTCAGATTAGGTGCGATATAGGCCTTGGCAGCGCTGAAGCGCTCACCGTTTTTCTGCGTGACCTGATTCATGCGACAGCCGATCTGACTCTCGCCATTGACGTCTTTGTTGTAGGGAATGCCGTTCTGCTGACAAGCATCCAGAAACAGTTTACTGAGAGGACTCGGACTTCTCAGCTCGGCTACATTCAGCGGTCCGCCAACTCCATGGTAAGGGTCATCGCGGAAGGTTTCGTTATTCTCCGCCTTCTTGAAGTAAGGCAAAACGTCTTCATAGCTCCACCCTGCATTACCCAGTGCAGCCCAGTTGTCGTAATCCCACTTGTTGGCGCGAATGTACATCATCGCATTGATGGAGCTGGAGCCCCCCATCGTTTTGCCGCGGGGCTGAAAGCCCACCCGTCCATTCATGCTTTTCTGCGGCACCGTAACGTAATGCCAGCTATGGATACCGTTTGGCACCATGGCTGCCACACCGGCGGGGGCATGAATCAAAACGCTTTTATCCGCTTTACCTGCTTCCAGCAGACAAACGCTGATCTTCGGATCTTCACTCAACCGACTGGCAACAACGCAACCCGCACTGCCGCCACCGATGACAATATAATCAAACTCTGAAGCCATGATACACCAAGCCTTTATTTAGCCTAGTGTGCCTCAACGGCTGACAGCACCTCTTGTCAGTTCATGACAGGAATTTAACCCTAAATACAATGATGAATTAGACGTTGGATTAATAACCGGGATAGCCCAAGAGATGGCAAAAACCAAATAGGTTGCCTTTGGTTAAAGACACTATTGGTTATTTTGGCTGGCATGGTAGAGTTTGTTGGTAAAGGCCCCTGCCACAGCACCGCATCCAGAATATTTACTTCTCCTCAGGAGTGCTACGCATGCCTCTCGCCGCCCGCGATATCCAGGAAATCTACCTTGCTTACTTCGGCCGCCCGGCCGACCCCGATGGTTTGGAGTACTGGCAGGGGCAAACTGACCTGGCCCAGGTGGCCAATACCTTCTCCCAGTCAGACGAGTACCAGTCGCTCTATGCTGCCGAGGATTACAACCAACTGGTCAGTAACATTTATGAGAACCTTTACAAGCGTACGCCCGAAACCGAAGAGCGGGAGTACTGGGTCCAGGAGCTGAGCGCTGGCAATATTCAGTCTGGCGATGTTGCACGGGCTATCCTGGATGGTGCTGTAGGTACTGATGCCAAGGTTCTCAAGGCAAAACTTGATGCTGCCGAAGCCTTCACTGCAGAACTCGATACCGTTGCTTCCGCCGCTGCCTACAAGGGAGCCAGCTCTGCAGCCGAAGCACGTGCTGCCTGGGCCAATATCACCGACGACGCCACTTCAGACGCCGTGCAAGACAGCTTTTCTACTCTGATCGAAAGCATGGAGGCTTACTGGGTCAATGACGTACAGAAGCTCTATGTCGCCTACTATGGCCGACCAGCCGATCCCGCAGGCCTCAACTACTGGGTCGACCGCGCAATTGAAAGCGACGGCGACTGGGCCAGTATTGCCGAAAGCTTCGCGACTTCACCCGAGTCCCAGGCTTTGTATGGCAACGCTGACCCCGAAGCTCTGATCAATGCCATTTACCTCAATGTACTGGGCCGTGCCCCAGAGGCCGCGGGCAGTCAGTATTGGGTAGATCAACTCAACCAGGGCACCTTTAGCCCGGGGACACTGACGCTTGCCGTGGCGAACGACACCCAAGGCAGCGACACCACCACGCTGACCCAGCGTATCGCTGCCGCCAAGGCGTTCACACAACAGCTTGAAAATGCCGGTCGTGATGATGACTTCACCAGCTCGACCACCACCTCAGCCGCACGGGAGTGGCTGTCTGGCATCGGCTCTGACCAGGATGACTACAGCGCCGCAATTGCATCCATGCCCAACCTGGTCAACGCCTTTGTTGATGGACAGGTACAGGGCCTCGTGGTGAATGGGTATATCGCAGGCGCCACCGTATTCATCGACGAGAACGGTGATGGCCAGCTAAACCCTGGCGAAATCAGTGTGCGTTCCGATGATGCTGGCAATTTCCTGTTTCCCGAGGATGCTCCAACGGGAACCGTAATTGCGATGGGTGGCGTCAACATCACTACCGGACAGGTCAATACCAGTATTCTCAAAGCCCCAGCTGGGGCTATCACGGTCACCCCGCTGACCAATCTGGTCCAACAGATGATCGAGAGCGGCCTGGCTGACAGCCCTGAAACAGCCGAAGATCTGCTTTTTGGATCACTCGGGCTGCCTAAAGTTGACCTTTCGAGCTTTGACCCACTCCAGACAGCCCTCAACGGTAGTGACGCGGAAAAAGCCATAGCGATCGAAATCGAGGCAATTACCTCCCAGATTGCCAATACCCTGGCTATAGGCGGCGCCCTGTTGCAAGGCGCAGGCCTTAACCAGCAACAAGCCCAGGCCGCACTGCTCAACGCGCTGAGCCAGGCGATGTCCAATGGCAGTCCAGTCGACCTGACCGCGTCGAGTACACTCGAAAACCTGTTGCAGCAGGCCGCTATTAACACCAGCCCAACCATTGCTCAGACAACAGGAACGATGGTGAATGCCGTCAGCCAAGTGCTGGGAGAGATCAACAGTGCCACCAACGAGGCTGCTCTCAAATTCCTGGACGGCACCACAGAAAACCCCATCAGCGCTTTGTCTGACATGTTCAAGCTTGCCACGCTGGTGCAAACCCAAGTCACTGAAGTCGTCCAACACGATACTGGCGACGGCGATACAGGTACGTTGCTCGCGCAGTACACCGGCACCAATCTGGTAAAGAATGTCGATCCGATTCAGGCTGGCAGCATCAACCCTGACACCCCCACCGATGACGGCACTGCAGTGACCAACGGAACCAGCTCAGGGTCTGGTTCGGGACCCCGGCCAGACACAACCGCACCGGCCATTTCGGCCATCGCCATTTCAGGTGCCACCGGAATACAGAACAGTACTCTCAACGAAGGTGACGTTGTCAGCGTCACCATCACGATGTCAGAAGCCACGGTAGTAGATACGACAGGCGGCACGCCTCAGCTTGAGCTTAACATCGGCTCTGCAGTGCCAGCCAAACAGGCAACCTATGCCAGTGGCTCGGGCACCAGCAGCCTGGTTTTCACCTACACCATCGAAGCAGGTTTGACGGATTCAGACGGTATCAGCATCGATGCTGATCGCCTCACACTCAACGGTGGCACACTTAAAGATGCCGCCGGAAATGATGCAGTTCTGACTCACGATGCGGTCGCTGCCAACGCCAGCTACCTGGTCGACACCAGCACACCAACCGCAAATTTCGGCTCCGCGACCGACAATGTTGGCAGCATCACTGGCGCATTAACTGGTGGCAGCTCCACCGACGATACCGCACTGGTGCTGTCCGGCAGTTGCGAAGCCGGTAACACCGTTAATGTCTACGACGGTACAACTCTGCTGGGCGCTGCGACTGTCACAGGAACAAGCTGGAGCTACACCGCCACGGTTGCCGACAGCACGACCTACCAATTCAACGTCAGGGAAACCGACCCGGCAGGCAATATCAGCGCTGCAACAAGCAACTTCACCGTCACCGGCGATACCAGCGCGCCAACACTGAGCTCCAGCACCCCGAGTGATAATGCGATCGATGTGGCCATAGGTAACAACCTCACATTGACCTTTGGCGAGAACATCGCACTGGGGACGAGTGGCAACATCACCTTGAAGAACCTGTCCGGCGGTTCCGATATTGTCATTGATGTCAGCAATCATGGCGGCACCCTGTCGATCTCAGGAAGCATACTGACAATCAATCCCAGCGCAGACCTGGCGGGTGGTACAGACTATGCAATTCGGGTAGATAACGGCGCGGTGACAGATACAACGGGCAATGCCTTCGCCGGAATTTCCGATGATACAACCTTGAATTTCACCACCGCCAACCAAGCGCCAGCCATCACAGCAGGGGGCAGCCTCGCCTACACCGAGAACGACGGCGCCACCGTAATCAACAGCGGCTTGACTCTGACTGACGCCGAGGGCGACAGCATCACCGGCGCTACGGTCACTATCTCGGCCAACTACGCCAACGGTGAAGACTCCCTGTCTTTCACTCCCACAGGCTCAATCACCGGCATTTTCGATGCAGGAACCGGCGTGCTGACACTCTCAGGCACCGGCACACCAGCAGAGTACCAGACAGCGCTACGCTCGGTGACTTACGTCAATAATAGCGATGCTCCATCAACTTCAGCCCGCACGATCAGCTTTGCGGCCACTGATAGTCACGGTGATACCGGAACAGCCGCCACCACAACCGTAAATGTGGCTGCCGTTAACGATGCGCCCGTCAATACTGTCCCGGCCAATGCAGACTTGGGTACTGCCTTCTCAAACACGGCGATGTCGATCGCAGGTGTGTCCATAGCCGACGTGGATGCAGGAAGCGGCACGATGACCGTCGCTCTATCCGCTGCCAACGGCGGCCTGACCGTCTCTCTGGCAGGAGGCGCGTCAGTCAATGCGGGAAGCAATGGCACAGGTTCTTTTGCGCTAAGCGGAACAGCCAGCGAACTCAATGCTGCTCTATCTACACTCAGTTACAAGAGTAATGATGGCTTTACAGGAGCTGACACCATCACAGTCACCACTGACGATGGCGGCAACACGGGCAGTGGTGGTGCGAAGACCGATACGGACAGTTTCCAGGTCGGCGTGATACCCGAAGTATTTATCATCGACAACACTGATGTTACGGCAGACGATGCCAACTCAGGCACCGCCGCCAACCCCTTCAATTCCATCGCATCGTTCAATACAAATGCCAGCGATGGCAACGGCGATTACATCTATATCAAGAACGGGTCGGGAACCTACTCCGAAGCGAATGGCCTTACCCTGCTTAATGACCAACAGGTCTTTGGCCAGGGACAGACACTGCAATTCACCAACCCGGTGACTGGTGAAGTTGTCACCATAGGCACCGGCGCATCAGGCTCAACACCGACTCTGTCAATCACGGGAGCAAGCGCTACTGGTGTTACCCTGGCCCAGGGAAATACCCTTAAGGGCTTCAACCTGGCCACGACTCAGAGCGACCAAACCGCCATCAAGGATGGAAATGGCACTGTGGGCAACTTATCAATCAATGATATGGATGTTACCGGTACCGGTATGGCCGTCGACATTGATCAGGGCGGCGCACTCAACGTCAGCTTCGATACACTGTCTTCTACAGGCTCATTACAACAGGGCGTACAACTGGCAGGCTCGTCGCTTTCAGGCACCTTCAGTGCCACCACAGGGAGCATCTCAGGCTCAAGTAATACAGGCTTTCAGATCGGTGACGGAAGCGCCAGCAGCGGTGGTACGGCGACGATCAGCTATGGCGGCACGCTGACACTTAACACCGGTGCTTCTAATGCCATTTCAGCTACCAATATGACGGGCGGCTCCCTTAGTTTCAGCGGCAACATGGACCTGGACACCACCAGCGGTACAGGTATTTATCTCAGCAATAACAACTCGGCGATCAACTTTACCGGCTCTCAAATTACCGTCGACACTACTTCTTTTGGTACTGGTATAAACATTTCCTCCAATAGTGGCGCAGTTACGTTCAATAATGCTGGAAGTGGCCTTGATATCACCACCTCAGGCGGCACGGGTCTTACCGCCACAGGTGGCGGTACTCTGAGTATCAGCGGAACCAGCAACAGCATCAGCAGTACCAACGCTACTGCGGTGAATGTTAGCTCAACGACCATTGGTGCCTCAGGGCTGAACTTCGAGAGCCTTTCATCAAGCGGTGCAACCAATGGCATTCTGCTTAACAGCACCGGATCGGCGAGCGGGTTGACGGTAACGGGAAGCGGCAGTGCCAATAGCGGTGGCACCATCACCAACACCACCGGTGATGCCATCAGCGTAACCAACGGAATTATTAACCTGTCCTACATGCTGGTCCAAAACGCCTCTGGCGATGGCATTTATCTGCTTAACCCGGTTGGCAGTAGCTCTGTTGGCAATAGCACCATTACGGGGTTCGATACCAGCGGAGGCAACAACGATAACGGCATCCACTGGGTATCCAATGGCAGCACCGCAGGGACACTCTCTGTGAACAACACGACCATTTCCTCTGGCGCTACAGGGAATGATGGTATTTTGATGGAAGCGTCAGGCAGTGGAGCCATGAATTTGACCGTGACCGGATCGACTTTTACAGGTCTTTACGGGGATGGTATTCAGATCAATGGTAATAATGGCGCCAGCAGTGTGATACGCGCCACTATTCAGGATTCAAATTTCACCAACGCTGTAGCATCCTCTGGCAGTGGCGGCATCGCGTTCACGCCCTTTGGCGATGTCACCTTGTTTGCGGACGTGAATAACAACACGTTTTCATCAATCATGAACCCGAACTTCAATACGGGTGGTATCAGGGTATCTACCGGGGACACTGCGGATGCGGATGTCACTATACGGAATAACACCCTGACCGCCGCACAAGGTATTGTTGTTGGAGCTAACGGTATTGGCAGTACAACCGACCTGCTGATCGACAACAACAACATCGACAATTTGGCAGGTACTTCACAAAATGCCATTTGGGTCGGATATGACAATCAAGCAACCGGCACTGCAACCCTGTCCAACAACGACATTGGCCAAGGTGGCAATCCGTTGTGGACAAGCGGCGACAGTTTGGTGAGCGCCGTTGTTCTGCAAACAGACAATGGAGCCAGCCTGACTTCCGCAATCACCGACAATACTGTAGATGCCAATACCCAATGGGCAGCGCTTGAAATCCTTTCCTATAGCGGAACTCTCAATACGACCCTAACGAACAACGACCTTGACGCTCAAGGTGCCTCTCCTCTGGGGGCACTATATACAGGGACCGATGCAACCGGCACTCTGAACCTTAGCCTTTCCAGTAACAACCTCAACCTGGGCAAGATGTGGTTAGATCAGTTTGGACAACAACTCAACGTCACCCAAGTTAGCCTTGCGGCTATCCAATCAGACAATAATGTCGGGACTGTAAACGTGGCCGGCTCCCCAACCTACGGTGCTCTACCGCCTGCTACACCCACAACGCCCTCATTGCCGCTACTTATTGACCCCAGTAGCATTGCTGCCGAGAGTGTTCGTGCCATCAATGATGCTGAGCTGATCTCTGTTGTAGAAGCCGCAGCCAACCGCTGGAATGCACTGGAGCTTACCAATGCGCAACAACAGGCTCTTGATAACCTCAGTTTTGCACTGGTCGATATGGAGGCAGGCTATTTAGCCACGGCAGTGCCGGGCCTGATCCTGATCGACAGAGACGCCGGTGGCCAGGGCTGGTTTATTGACGCAACACCGATGGATGACCTTGAGTTCTCAGTCACCGCTTCTCCCACGCATCTCTATGCAACCGACGGAGCAGCCGCCGAAGGCATAGACCTGCTAACGGCCCTGATGCACGAAATTGGTCACGCACTGGGCTACAGCGACCTGTACGGCAGCAGCCACCAGGATAACTTGATGCACGGTCACTTGGGCACGGGGGAACGCCTGCTGCCTGCCGATACTTATACGGAGCTTACCCTGGTCGGTACTGAGCTTGGTGGAATGTAATGGCGCTACAGGTTGGGCGCTTGGCTTCCCCTTAGGATAGTGTCCCTTAGGAAAGCCATTCCTCTGCACTCAACATCAGTGCCGATAGAAAGGGAGATGAACAGGACTCTGTTCATCTCCCTTTCATCATGGATGAATGCGGCTTGATACGCGGGTTTATGTGAAATTCAACGACGAGATAACCCCGAGACGACAAAGTCCAAGTAGAAATCAGTGAGTAGAAATCGGTGTAAAAATTGAACTTGAGCAGGCACTTGCCTTGGGCATTCAAAAGTACTGTTTGAGTACTCAAATACCATTCGCAAAGAACAATCAAAAATAAGGAGGTAACAAAAACGAGAAAATAGCAAAGAAGCGTGAGATATTGGGTGGCAGCACCTGTCAGCCACATCCCGGCACACGAATCCACCGCTGTGGCTGCTCCCTTCCGGGCCTGACCAGGTTCACGGTTTATCGTTGCGGGAGGACCAACAGGGCTACCATAACGGGCAGAACGCCCTGCCTCTCACAAGACAGGGGCGCAGTATAGGCACCTTAACGGCCAAATGCAAATAGAATCAGGGGATTGCAACGCGTACGGCCAAACCAATCAGGACCACACCGGTCAGCTGTTCAACACGTTTGAGATGGCGCCGCAGCCAGGCCAACAAACGCGGCTGTGAAAACAGCACCGCTACCAGACAGTACCAGGCGCCATCGACAATCGCTGCGGTCAGTACCATCAACATTTGGTCCTGCCAGATCTGGCCAGCGCTAACAAACTGAGAAAACAGCGCCGTAAAAAATACCGCCAGCTTGGGGTTCAGCAAAGAAACCAACATCCCGGAACGAGCAGCGGACAACAATGACTCATGCCCTGCTTTCTGCGCCTGCAACTCAGGTGTTACTGCATGACGCAAGGCACCAATTCCCAGCCACACCAGATACGCCGCGCCAGCCCAGGTGATGGCCTGATACACCATTTCATGACGACTGACCAACAATGCCAGCCCCCACACGGTCATCGCGGCCCAAAGCCCTACACCCAAGGCGTGTGCACAACCGGCAGCAATGCCATGTCCACGACTGTTACTGACTGTCTGACGAAGCACCACCGCCAGGCTCGGTCCCGGTGACATCGCACCGAGAATGCAGATCAGCAAGAGGGATAACCAAAGCATCAGGGACATCGTGTTCTCCTTGCTGGCATGCCGTGTCGGCGCTGCCAGTTCCATGACAATATGCTATAGTCCGCGCCCAGCATCCAACCGTCAAGCAATGAGGTCGACGACCATGGCAGGCTCTCTCCAGGACCAGTTACTGAATGCCGGCCTGGCCTCCAAACAGCAGGCCAAACAGGCAAAGCAGCAGAAGCGTAAAAAAGCCAAACAGCAGAAATCGGGCCAGGCTGTTGATGAGCAGCAGAAACAGCGTGAGCAGCTTGAAGCCGCTCGCAAGGAAAAGGCTGACCGCGATCGCGAACTCAACCTTCAGCGTCAGCAAGAGCAAGCCGAAAAAGCGTCCCGTGCTGAAGCGCTACAGTTGATCGAAGCCCATAGGGTTAAACTCCCCGAGGAAAGTGAGCTGCGCTACAACTTTGCCCACGGCACGACGATTCGCTACCTGTTTGTTGATGCTCGCCAGCTCGAGCAACTGGCACGCGGCATACTGCGCATTGCCTGCCACGAGGGTGTCTACACCGTGATTCCTGCCGAAGTTGCTGAACGTATTGAGCAGCGTCAGGCGGATATCATCCTGCCACGTCCCAAGGACGACACTCCTGACGAAGATGATCCGTATGCGGATTATGTCGTTCCGGACGACCTGATGTGGTAAGTCATTGCCGGAGGTCATGCCTCCGGCATCCCTGAGACTGTCATCGTTTGGACACTACTGCTATTCTGAGGCGATACAAGGCCCCGGGCAGGTAGGATACCCATGAGCAGTCTATGCGTCAGCGAACTTGATATTCTTCTGGTTGAGCCCTCAGCCCTGCAGCGCAAAATCATTATGCAGCAGCTGCAGGACGAGAAAGTAATGACCATTAGCACCGCGTCAAACATGCACGAGGCGCTGGAAAAAATCATTCGTCGCCCACCCGACCTTGTCATCAGTGCCCTTCATTTCGACGATGGCACTGCGGTAAACCTTCTTGGCGCCATTCGTCGCCTGCCCAAACTGGAAGAACTTCCGTTCATGTTGATCTCCAGCGAAACGCGCAAGGAGCAACTGGAAGTATTCAAACAGTCTGGCGTAGTGGCCATTTTGCCCAAACCATTCACGCGCCAACACCTGGGCTCTGCGCTCAACGCAACCCTGGATATCCTCGGCAGTGATGAAATTGAACTCGAATACTACGATGTGGAAAGCCTGCGTGTTCTGATCGTGGATGACAGCCGCATGGCACGCAAGGTTATCCGCCGTGTATTGAGTAACCTGGGAATTGAGAACTTCTTCGAGGCCTGTGATGGCAGTGAAGCCATCGACTTGCTGAAGCGTGAAACGGTCGACCTGGTGGTCACCGATTACAACATGCCGGAGGTTAACGGGATCGAACTTGCAGAGCACATCCGTCACTCTGAGTTTCTGGCCCACCTGCCTATTTTGATGGTGACCTCTGAGGCCAACGAAGCACACCTCAGTCAGGTTGCGCACTCAGGCGTGAATGCGCTCACCGACAAGCCGTTTGAACCCGAAACAGTCAAACGGCTTTTAGTACAGCTGCTGAATCAGGATTAGCCCTTCAGCACCATAACAGCGTCAACTTCGATGTCAGCTGCTTTCGGCAATGCCTTGACCGCGAAAGCGGCACGCGCCGGGTATGGCTCCTGGAAGTAGCGAGACATGACTTCGTTGACCTGAGCAAAGAAGTCCATGTCGGACAGCAGGATGGTCAGTTTCACGCACTCATTCAGAGAGCCGCCCGCTTCTTCTGCAATCGCCTTCAGATTCTCAAATACACGCACAGCCTGAGCTTCGAAGGACTCGGTTACCATTTCCATAGTTTCCGGGTTCAGCGGAATCTGGCCGGAAATGTATACGGTATTACCCGCTTTCACTGCCTGCGAGTAAGTACCGATAGCGGCAGGTGCTTTTTCCGTATTGATGATGCTGCGGTTAGACATTTTTTCTTCCTGTTAGCTGTTTACTGTTAAATTCCGTGCGACCCGACTTCAAGCCTGAGCCATGCGTCCATGTGGCTGAGCACCATTATAACGTGCAACCGACAAACCTTCGGTACTGATCGCAGGTCTTCTGTTATTGATCAGATCGCTGATATAGCGCGCAGAGCCCAACGACATGGTCCAGCCCAGCGTCCCGTGCCCGGTATTCAGAAAGAGCCCGCGGTACTGTGTTTCGCCCAGAATGGGCGTGCCATCCGGTGTCATTGGACGTAATCCGGTCCACAGCTCAGCAGAAGACGGGTCGCAGCTGCCGCCAAACAGATCATTCACCACAAATTCCACGTTAGCACGACGACTATCCGGCGTAGACAGATCATAACCGGTCAACTCGGCTGTTCCGCCGACACGGATACGATCGCCCAGACGGCTTACCGCAACCTTGTAGGTTTCATCCATAACGGTAGATTCCGGGGCACGCTCAACATCATCAATCGGAATCGTCAGCGAGAAGCCTTTTACCGGGTAGATCGGCAGCTTGATACCCAGTGGCGCCAGCAATGACGGACTGTAACTACCCAGCGCAACGAGGTATGCATCACCCTTCAACTCACCCTGCGCGGTCTTTACGCCGACAACCTCGCCCTTTTCAACCTGCAGGGACTGAATATCCGTGTTGAAACGGAACTCGACACCCAGCTCCCGGCAGTGCTCGGCCAACGTCTGAGTGAACTTGAAGCAGTCGCCCGTTTCATCTCCCGGCAAGCGCAAACCGCCCACCAGTTTATCCGCCACGTGCTTAAGCGCCGGTTCGTATTTAAAGATTTGTTCCAGACCCAGGGACTCATACGCCACACCACAGGATTCCAGAATTCGGATATCGTTGACCGATGCGGCCTGCTGTTTTTCACTACGGAACAGCTGGATCAAGCCCTGTGCCCGGTTATCGTACTCGATACCGATTTCCTTTCGCAGTTCGATCAGACAATCACGGCTGTACTCAGCGACGCGCAACATACGCGCCTTGTTTCGTGCATAGGCGGATTCAGTGCAGTTAGCCAGCATCTTGCCCATCCAGCCCAGCATGACCGGATCCCAGCGCGGCGCAATGCGCAGAGGCGCCAGATCCTGAACCATCCATTTCAGTGCTTTCAGGGGAACACCCGGCGCCGACCAGGGAGCAGAGTAACCCGGAGAGATCTGTCCAGCATTGGCAAAGCTGGTTTCCAGCGCCGGCTCTGGCTGACGATCCACCACCACAACCTCATGACCGGCCTGAGCCAGGTACCAGGCAGAGGTCACACCAATAACACCACTTCCGAGCACAACGACGCGCATTTCGACACCTCAATATTCTTATTGGTAACAAGAGATGCCACTATTCTTTCTCAAAATAGCCGATTTTATTTCGTTATTTTTAACAATTTTTCAGTGTTTTATTCTGTTAAAAAACGATTTTCAGCCAATTAAAATACACACGGTTTACAGGCATATCTGGATGATTCCAGAAAAAGACAGAAAGACAGAAAGACAGAAAGACAGAAAGACAGAAAGACAGAAAGACAGACGATGGAATACGTTGATGTTTAGCAGGTACAGGAAAAAAGGGATAGAACGAGGGAGGGATAGGGAGGCCCTAGTCGGCTGCATCAGATGGCCCCCACCTTACTGACACAACTTTTCAGGCCACATTGTCGCGCAAGCCGGAACTCAGAATTTCCGTATTGGCTTCCGCTTTTTCCGAATATAGGCAAGTCACCTGCTTAGATCAAGCGTTTTCTAATATTTTTCTAACATATGTTCGACCGCTTGTTTAATTCGCTCGAACGGGATCGGTTTAGGAAGAACCTCTACACCGGGAACTATAGCATCGATTCGAGCCTGAACCGGCGATACATCCAGCGCAGTCACAACCAGCAAATGCAGTTGATCCAGCAATCCCTGGCTCAGAATCGCCTCGATCACTTCGAAGCCATCAATATTGGGCAGATTAAGATCCAGCACCAACAGGTCGGGCTCAAAACGCCCCAATTCCAGTAGGCCGCGGTAGCCATCCAGTGACTGACGCAGCTCAATCGGCAGCTGCCAGTTCCCCATGGTGCGCGCGTACAAACGTTGCAACGACTGCTCATCCTCAATGATCTGAACACGCAAGGGGCGTTTTTCTCCAACCGTTTCCGGCAGGGCCTGTTCCTTTTGCACCTCTTCTGCCAGCAGTTTCACATCCTTGAGGCTATAACGGCGATGACCGCCGGGCGTCTTCCAGCTGGGGATAATGCCCGAATCGGCCCAAAGCTGAACAGTCCTAGGGGTTACCCCTAATAACTTTGCCGCCGTACTGCTTGTACACAAATCCTGGTCTGTCACTGGAAAATTCTCTACGATCAGTTGGATCAACCGGGTAATGGTAATCCCTCTCAACACTTTTGCCAAAAATATCAATTGTTTCACGCATGACATCAAGTGCCGGGGCTGCTTATAATTACGTTATAAAGTAACAAACGGAGTTCCAGATGTCCCTCCCTGCCCAGATGCCCGATATTGCCAACGAGAGCTCACCCGAGCGCAACAGACCTTTAAGCTGGGTTGGAATGAGCGGTATTGACCTGCCCTGCTCCCTGCTTCTTCCCAACTCGATTCCTCAGCAAGTGCTGTGCAAAGCAAGTTTACATGTGGATATTGCCAAGGCGGACCAGCGTGGCATCCACATGTCTCGGCTGTACCTTGAACTCCAACAGGCCTTCAAGGATCGCTTGCTCGGGGTCGCCAGCCTGAAACAACTACTTGATAACTGCCTTGGTCACCATGCAGGCATCAGTCAAAATGCCGTTCTCGAACTGG
Source organism: Marinobacterium sp. (assembly GCA_048264005.1). Taxonomy (GTDB): domain Bacteria; phylum Pseudomonadota; class Gammaproteobacteria; order Pseudomonadales; family Balneatricaceae; genus Marinobacterium. The sequence continues at coordinate 213,539 of JBLXDP010000001.1, read as the reverse complement.
ACTTTGAGCTGCCGCTTAAGCGCTCTGCGCTGCTAAGCGCCAACTCCGGCTGGCATGCCTACCCCATTCACCTCCAGGCTCAGCTTGGACCTGAAGGCTTCAAGCTGGAACTGGCCACAGCTGTTAAATACTCATCTACCTGCCCATGTTCTGCCGCCCTCTCTCGACAACTGCTGGAACAGGCATTCCTGTCTGCTTTCGCGGGCCAGTCACGGGTCAGTCCAGAGGCCGTGGGCCTTTGGCTACAGGAAAACGGCAGCCTGGCCACACCTCATAGCCAGCGCAGCACAGCGCAGGTACGTGTCAAACTGGCTGACAGCTGCACCGAACTGCCGCTGGAAGCGCTCATCGATCAAATAGAAGCCGCCTTACAAACTGCCGTGCAGACGGCTGTGAAACGTGAAGACGAACAGGCTTTCGCCGAACTCAACGGCCGCAATCAGATGTTTTGTGAGGATGCGGCACGAAGAACAGCCCACGCACTCGACGAAGACCCGCAATGGCAGGACTTCTGGCTGCGCATCGAGCACCACGAAAGCCTGCATGCCCACGATGCAACGGCCATCAGTGTTAAAGGCGTCGCCGGTGGCTACAGCCCCTTGCTGTACCGCTAAAGCTCAGTCTGCGCGGGCCGTCTGAGGTATACTGCACACCTCTGAAACTGAGGTGAATTATGCAACGTCTGGACATGCTTCTGGTGGAGCGCGGGCTGACCGACAGCCGCAGCCGCGCCCAGCGACTGATCAAACAGGGCCGTGTGAGTGCCGAACTGGGTAAATGGCAAGTGGTCACCAAACCTGGCCTGAAGCTTGATACAGACACCCCCTTGCAAGTGGAAGCCGATGTTGAAGACCAGTATGTGTCACGCGGTGCCTTGAAGCTGCTGCATATAATGCAAGCACTGGAAGTTGACCCCAAGGGACTGACTGCCATAGATGTAGGGCAGTCCACCGGTGGCTTCACTGATTGCCTGGTACAGGCAGATATTACCAAGGTAGTCGGTATTGAGGTTGGCCATGATCAGCTCCACCCACGTCTGCGTGAGGATAGTCGGGTTATCTGCCTGGAAGGCTATAACGCTCGTACGCTATCGCCCAACCTGCTTGAGCATACTCTGCACCAGCAAGGCTTTGATCTGGCGGTGATGGATGTGTCCTTTATATCCCAGACACTGATACTGCCCGGCTTAGCCAAGCTGATTCGCCCGAACGGCTGGCTACTGACGCTGGTGAAGCCTCAGTTTGAAGTAGGCCCGGAACACATCGGCAAAGGCGGACTGGTCAAGGATACAAGCCTCTACTCCCAGGTACGTACGCGTATAGAACAGTGCTGCCGAGAGCACGGGCTGGAGCCTGTTTACTGGGATGAAAGTCCCATTCAGGGAGGCGACGGCAATCGGGAGTTTCTGCTGGGCGCACGAAGAAAAAACTGATTTTTCTCTACCGCTCATTTGCTTGCGCCCTCTCGCTCCCTGCCTCACACTGAGGCTTCCGGGAGACCTTCACGAGAGGAGTGAGCATGCGTATCGAAGAGATGCACTTGATAACCCGCAACCTGGAACACGGAGACTACCCCAGGTTGCAGGCACTGATGGACCAGGTCTATGACGACATAGGAGGTGCCTGGCCCGAACACACTATCAACAAGCTCTGCAATGACTTCCCCGAAGGCCAGATCTGCGTCTTCGACGGAGAGGAGCTGATCGGCATCGCACTGACCGTGCAAGTTCGCTACGACCGCTTCAGCAACCCCCATTCCTATGACGATCTTATCGGCAAGCGCATGACCATCCTCAACGACCCTGAGGGTGATGCACTTTACGGCCTGGATGTCCTGATCAACCCTGACTACCGCGGTTTTAGGCTGGGACGGCGTCTATACGAAGCACGCAAGGAGCTGTGCCGTCAGTACAACCTCAAGGCGATTCTGGCCGGAGGGCGCATTCCCAACTATTACAAGCACGCCAAGGAAATGACCGCCAGCGAGTATATTGGCAAGGTCCGCCAGCGTGAGTTGTACGATCCTATCCTGTCCTTCCAGCTGTCCAACAACTTCCAGGTCAAGCGCCTGTTAGGCAGCTACCTCCCCGAGGACACCAAGTCCAAGGGGTTTGCCACCCTGCTGGAATGGAACAACATCCTGTTTGAACCCGAGGATACGGTTATCAGCAGCCGTCCCACAAGGGTAAGAATCGGGGCCATTCAGTGGCAGATGCGCAGTGTAGAGTCGGTAGAGGAACTTCTGCAGCAAGTGGAATACTTTATCGATACCCTGTCTGAGTATCAGAGTGACTTCGCCCTCTTCCCCGAGTTTTTCAATGCACCCTTGATGGGCCTGACCGACCAGACCAGTCAGACCAAAGCCATTCGCTTCCTGGCGGGCTTTACCGAACGTTTCCGCAGCGAGATGTCTCATCTGGCCGTCAGTTACAACATCAACGTCATCACCGGCTCCATGCCTTTGCTTGAGGGTGATCATCTCTACAATGTGAGCTACCTGTGCCGCCGTGATGGTACGGTGGAGGAACAACGCAAACTGCATATTACGCCTCACGAACGTAATGATTGGGTCATTCGTGGTGGCAACCAGTTGAAAGTATTCGAAACCGATGCCGGGCGTGTCGGAATTCTGATCTGCTACGACGTTGAATTCCCGGAATTGGCCCGACTCCTGTCAGACCAGGATATGGATATTCTGTTTGTGCCTTTCTGGACCGATACCAAAAATGGTTACCTGCGTGTCCGTCACTGTGCTCAGGCGCGAGCCATCGAAAATGAATGTTACACGGTGATATGCGGCAGCGTCGGCAACTTGCCTTCGGTGGAAAGTCTGGATGTGCAGTATGCGCAATCGGCAGTGTTCTCACCGTCCGACTTTGCTTTCCCGCACGATGCCGTGATGTCAGAAACAACACCCAACACCGAAATGCTCATGTTTTCTGATCTGGACCTGGACCAGATCCGCGTGATCCGCAACGAAGGTTCGGTGACTAACCTGAAGGACCGTCGCCAGGATCTATATCGCCTGAAATGGCGTCACGAGATGTAAACAGAAAACCCGCCGGGCCGTTGGGCCGGGCGGGTCAATCCGGAGGGTTGCCCCCTTAGGGGCTGAGCAATTCAGTCAGCCTGACGGCGCAGGAATGCCGGAATATCCAGGAAGTCCATATCGTCGGTGCCGGTTTTCTTCATCGGCTGGCTGTCCTGAACGCTATCCGCAGCACTTTCAACCATACCACGAGGAGTTACTGCGGCCTCATCCGTCTGGCGATTGCGCAGTACGGTTGGCAACTCCAGCTGACTGTAGTCAGATGGGCTTGTCGGTGCAGCCTGTTTCTGAGCAGACGACGAGGATACAGCGCTGGCAGTAGTACCACCGTTGACCACGCGGCTTTCCGCCATGCGGGCACGCTCAAGGCCGGTCGCAACCACTGTCACTTTCAGCTCATCCGTCAGTTCGGGGTCAATAACGGTACCCACGACAACGGTCGCATCTTCGTGAGCGTAATCTTCAACCAGATCACCCACTTCAGAGAATTCACCCAGGCTCAGATCCAGACCCGCCGTGATGTTAACCAACACACCGCTGGCACCTTTCAGATCGATATCTTCCAGCAGCGGACTATTGATAGCCGCTTCGGCAGCTTCACGCGCGCGATTTTCGCCACGAGCCACACCGGTGCCCATCATCGCCATGCCCATCTCGGACATAACGGTGCGAACATCAGCAAAGTCGACGTTGATCATACCCGGACGGATGATCAGATCGGCAATACCCTGTACGGCGCCTTTCAGAACATCGTTGGCAGTACCGAAGGCACTGACCAGACTGCAGTTCTTGCCCAGAACCGGCAGCAGTTTCTCGTTCGGGATGATGATCAGGGAATCAACATGCTCCTGCAGCTCACGGATGCCTTCTTCAGCAACTTTCTTGCGACGACGGCCTTCGAACGGGAACGGCTTGGTCACAACAGCCACTGTCAGGATGCCCATTTCACGTGCTACTTCGGCAACGATAGGCGCTGCGCCCGTGCCTGTACCACCGCCCATACCGGCAGTGATGAACACCATATCAGCACCTGAAAGCGCACTGGCGATACGCTCGCGGTCTTCCATCGCCGCCTGACGACCGATTTCCGGGTTGGCACCTGCACCCAAGCCTTTGGTCAGCTCATTACCAATATGCAATGCAGTCTTGGCCGACATGTTATTCAGCGCCTGAGCATCCGTGTTGGCACAGATGAACTCGACGCCTTCCAGATCGGTCGTCACCATGTGGTTGACGGCATTACCGCCACCACCACCAACACCGACGACCTTGATTACAGCGCTTTCCGGTACGCTATCTACCAGTTCAAACATTTTGTTACCCTCCAGTCGGCTTCGGTCTTGCGTCGAAGTCCTTATTAATCAGAAATTCCCCTGCAGCCAGCCTTTAAATCTGACAAACAGGCCACCCGTACCGGCTTGCTCATGGCCGGTATCGATGAAATCTTCAAGTTCAGTAATGGGCTTGACCGGCCCAAGGTCCTGTTTCGCGTAGTGCAGCAAACCGATACTGGTTGCATAGATCGGATTGCCCAGTTGCTCTTCCATGCCGCGAATGCCCTGTGGCTTCGCCAGTCTCACCGGCATATGGAATATTTCCTCAGCCAGCTCGACAGCCCCTTCCATCTTGGCGGTGCCGCCCGTCAGCACTATGCCAGCCGCGACCAGATCCTCGTAGCCACTGCGACGTAGTTCAGCCTGAATCAGGCCAAACAGCTCTTCGTAACGGGGCTCAACGACCTCGGCCAGTGCCTGGCGTGAGAGGTCACGCGGGGGACGGTCGCCCACACTGGCAACTTTAATCATCTCATCAGCCGCCGCCAGCTGTGCCAGCGCACAGGCATATTTAACCTTGATCTTCTCCGCCTGCTGCGTCGGCGTACGCAGGGCCATGGCAATATCACTGGTCACCTGATCGCCCGCTACAGGGATCACCGCCGTGTGACGGATGGAGCCACCGGTAAACACGGCAATATCGGTGGTACCGCCACCGATATCGACAATGCAAACCCCCAGCGCTTTTTCGTCATCCGTCAGCACCGAATAACTGGACGCCAGCTGCTCCAACACCACCGCATCCACTTCCAGCCCGCAGCGACGTACACACTTCTCGATGTTCTGAATGGCGTTGGTCGCTCCGGTTACCAGATGTACTTTGGCTTCCAGACGCACGCCCGACATACCAAGAGGCTCTTTAATGCCTTCCTGGTTATCAATCAGGTATTCCTGCGGCAGGATGTGCAGAATTTGCTGGTCAGCCGGGATAGCGACAGCACGGGCGGCGTCAATCACTCGCTCCAGATCCTGATCGGTTACCTCACGATCACGGACCGCAACTATACCGTGCGAGTTATGACTGCTTATATGACTTCCGGCAATACCCACGGTAACGCCACGAATTTTACAGCCAGCCATTAACTCGGCTTCTTCGATTACACGCTGAATGGAATTAACAGTCGCCTCGATATTGACCACAACACCCCGTTTCAAACCGGATGAAGGTTTGGTGCCGACGCCAACAATTTCGATCGTACCCTGAGGAGTGACCTCGCCAACCAGGCACACCACTTTGGAGGTGCCTATATCGAGGGCTACAACCATGTTGTCTGTTGTCATCATATGCCTGTGTCAGTACCGAGTTTCCAGCGGAATGTATTGATGATATTTAACGCAAGAAGTGGGCCAACTTTTTTCGAGTTTCTCTGCAAGCCCATTGCCTGTTAAGTATCGCTTCATAGTGTTCAAAAAATCAACAACCTTATTGCCACCTATATCGGCAACCTTTTGCCGTTATTTAGCATTTTTTCAAGGATTTCAGAGAGATAAATATTGCCGACCTGAATAATTTTGCCGCTGCGGCATGTAAATATTATTTCTCTGCATGTTTTTTATACACAAGATTAGATGCTGAATAACGGTGATTGATCATTTTTTTATTTTGATGTTACAAGGATAAATCAAAATTTAATTTTGATTATATGAAGCATTCAATCCATTGCCTCACTGAATGCTTTCACATAGCACTCACGTTGAACGGGAAACAATCAGGCATATGTTTGAGCCAGGACCCGACAACATGACCCAGCCCTCTGCAAAAAAGGCCCGTACTGGCCTCCTCTTCAAGCCCATGCATCCAGTCACACTGAGCCTGTTGGTAACCCTGACCCTGTGCCTGCTGTATAACGCCCCCCTGTGGCGACTTATTCTGGACCAACCCTATCCCAGTGAAATCAGCCGCTGGTTATTCTGCGCAGCCTTTCTCAGTTTTATGGCGGCCATTATTCAACTCGTATTGGGCTCTTTGGCCTGGCCTCGCCTGATCAAGCCGCTGGCCATTGTGCTGTTACTGAGCGCAGCAGCGGTTAACTACTTCATGGAAACCTATGGCGTAGTGATCGATAAAACCATGGTTCAGAACCTGTTCGAAACCGATACAGCGGAAGCGGCTGATCTGATCAGCTCCGGCTTGATGCTGCACCTGTTGCTAAAGGGCCTGCTTCCTGCGGCACTGTTTATGCTGATACCCGTTAAACGCACAACCTTGAAAGCACAACTGGGTGCCCAGGGTATTAGCCTTCTATGCGCCTTCACTCTGATCGGGCTAAATGCAGCAGCCTTGAACAAGGACTATGCCTCCCTGTTTCGCAATCATCGTGAAATCCGCAACCTGGCAGTCCCGTCCAATTATCTGTATTACACCAGCCGTTATCTGTCCGGTGCCTATGAACAGGAGAAACACGACTTCCAGGTTCTGGGCTCAGACGCATCTCTTTCGCCTGCAAAAAGCGGCAATACCAAGCCCGACCTGTTGGTTGTAGTACTCGGCGAAACGGCGCGTAGTCAGAATTTTGCTCTGAATGGATATTCAGCTGATACCAACCCCGAGCTGTCACAACGCCCGGTTGTCAGCTTCAGGGATGTGGAGTCCTGCGGCACCAGCACGGCTGTTTCCGTACCCTGCATGTTTTCTCTGATGACGAGAGACAACTACAAGGATGATCTGGCCCGCTATCAAAGCAATGTACTGGATGTACTTCAGCAGGCCGGGGTACGCCTGCTATGGCGTGATAACAATTCAGGTTGCAAGGGTGTGTGCGAGCGCATACCCAATGAGAGCTCCCAGCAGTTCAACCCTAAGCGGGACTGTAGCCGTGAAGAGTGTTATGACACCCAAATGTTGAATGGTTTGCAGGATTGGCTAGCCAATAATCAAGCTGCAACTGTCATCGTGCTGCACCAGAAAGGCAGTCATGGCCCGGCCTACTACAAACGGGTTCCAGAGGCTTTCGAATTTTTTACACCAACCTGTAGCAGCAATGAGTTGCAGAGTTGCTCACGCGAGGAGATCACTCATGCCTATGACAACAGTATTCGATACACGGATCACTTCGTGAGTCAGGTCATCGGCTTCCTGCAACAGCAAAGTAATGACTACAACACAGCCATGCTCTATATCTCTGACCACGGCGAGTCTTTGGGCGAGAACAATGTATACCTGCACGGCTTGCCCTGGGTCCTGGCTCCAGACGAGCAGAAGAAGGTACCGCTGATCAGCTGGCTATCGGATGAGTACCAGCAGGCGCATCAGCTGTCGGCTCCCTGCCTGCAGACTCAGAAGGACAAGCCGCTGAGTCATGACTACCTGACGCACTCTATCATGGGCCTGATGGGGGTTAGCACTGAGGTTTACGACCCCGACCTGGATCTTTATGGGTCCTGCCGCAACGCTGATGGGGCAGGCACAAGCTCTTTGGCACACCTGAGCCATAACAACACACAAGACAGTTAGGCTTTCGGAAAGCGCACTTCGACGACAAAACGCCCGTTTTCTGTCAGCTGATGAAAACGGGCACCTGCTTTTTCACATAATTGCTCAACGATCAGAAGGCCATATCCAAAATGCTCACCCTGTCCTGCAAACGCCTGATCAGAATGAGCAACAGGGTTGCTGACCTGGATAAAACCTTCGCTCACTTCAAGCTCTACCCCGACATCACCGTGATCCAGTGCATTTCGCAGCAGGTTATCCAGAATCACGGAAAGCACAAAGGGATGAATGCTCCAGTGCCAGTCGCTGCTCTTTAACCTTAACTGGACGCCTGCCAAAGCCGGGGTCAATAACTGCAATTGCTCCAGAATGACTTCAAACCCCTGGCGATCAACCGGAGGAACCCCATCCTTTTCTTCTCTGGAGAGCCAGAGAAATGAATCGGTCAGGTTTTCCATCCGTTCAACCGCCAACCCCATTCTTTGCAATGCTTTGCGCTGCAATGGCTGTTCATCGGTTGAAGCCATTTCCTTGAGCAAAGCCAGAGTACTACTCAACGTCATCAGGGGTGTTCTCAGCTCGTGGCTGGCAAAGCGGGTAAAATTCTGTTCCCGCTGGATAAACGCTTGAGTGCGCGCCAGCAGGTGTGAAAACTGTCGACTCAGTTCCCCGAGTTCATCACTACGTTCCAAGGGCTCAAGTTCAGGTGACTCGGGACTTACAGCCGCGATACTCTGCGTTAGCTGCCTCAAAGGTACCGTCTGCTTCCACAACAGCCACAGGGTTAGCCCCATGGCGCCCAGCGTAAACAGGAGCACGCCCCCGGCGACTACCAACGCTTCCAACACTTCGGATTCTCCCTGCTCAAACAGGTTTTCAATTGCGGGCAGGTATACGGCATATTGTTGCCTGGTGCCCGGCAGGGCTCTCACCATCACTGACGCACCCGCGCCCAGAGGATAAATCCCTTCTTTGGATATCTCCGGCCAGGTATCGGGCCAGGACTCTTTTGCCATATACAAACGAATCCCGGGCAACAGCTCCAGCGCCTGTGAAGACAGCTCTCCCATGACCACCTGGTCTGTACGCTCGCCAATAAATTCCTGCAGGCGCTCCTTTTGCTGATCTTCCAACTCTTCCACATAATGCCAGCCGGCCAACCAGTAGAGGCTGGTAAGGATCATGGTAGATAAACCAACGGTAAGGATAATCCGGGTAGAAAACCTCACTGGATTTCCTCCGGCAGTGCCAGACACACGCCACGGCCTCTCAACGTGTGCAATAAAGGATAGGAGAAGGGTTTGTCCAACTGGGTTCTGAGTTGATACAACAGAGATCTGAGGGCATCACTGTCGGGTGGTTCACCACCCCAGATCGCCTGTTCAAGTTCACTGCGACTCACCACCCTGGGAGCACGTGCCAGCAGGTAACGCAGTAGCTGAAAGGATTGTGGCATCAAATGGAGGCGTTGACCGTCACGTCTTACCTGTTGCAACTCAACGTCCAGTTCCAAAGGGCCATAACGCAGCACCCTCACCTGCTGTCGAGACACTCGCTGACTCAAGGCCTGTACTCGGCAAACCAGCTCATCCATGGCAAAGGGTTTCACAAGATAATCATCAGTACCGGCCTGAAAGCCACGTACCTTGTCGTCCAGAGTATCAAGCGCTGTCAGCATCAGGATCGGTGTTGTTACCCCCTCGGCACGTAGCTGCTGACACAGATCCAGCCCGTTCAGACGCGGCATCCGAATATCCAGAATCAGTACATCGTAGCGGTTCTGCTGACAGAGACTTAGTGCCTGCTTGCCATCACGTGCGCAATCCACTTCAATGCCTCGCCACTCCAGGAAATCGGTAATCCCCTGCTGAATTCCCGGATCATCTTCCGCCAGTAATACCGTCAGCGCTGCCATAGTCCCTGTCTCCCTCCCATGCAAACCTGATCATAGCTTGCTCGCGGGAACGACGCAGCAGGCGCGGCGCCAATAAGGCACAGACACTCCAGCAAACGACCAGACTCCAAAGATCATGGGACAAAAAATGGGCTCCCCTTAATTGCTGGGCAAAACCAAACAAAGCGCCAATGAAAAGTACCGTCACTAAAATGCGATGACGTAATTGAGGCCAAAACTCAGCTGCCGCAAAGTAGAGTGCGAACCAGGCATAGCCGGCACTGGCATGTCCGGCAGGAAAGCAGGCCCCTTCACTGGGCGCAAACAGCTGTTGCACCAAGGGTATGTAAGGTAACTCACCACCCAGCTGCTGCAGGCTCCATGGACAGGCAACACCAGAAAACTGCTTCCCCAAGGATACAACGCCTGCTGCCACCAGCGGCGCACAGGCCAAATAGGCTAGCAAGTAGCGGTGTGAACGAAGTGAACCCAACACAAAGCTGAGCAGGAAAGCCAGAATACAACCCAGCGCCAGCAGAACACTTAGTTCACGACCACCATTGTGAATAACCTCAGACAGCAGCCAATGATCCTTCAACAGCCATTGGCCGCCTTCCTGTTCGAACAACCAACGGGACCAGATGAAGTCGATATTAAATAGACTGATGACACCTTGGAGGGCAAGGGCTGAAAGGAATACAGGTAAAACGGAGCGCATTCCGCCAGAAACAGCGGACGAGGTGGTGTGCATCATGTGAACTCCCAAGGCGAAAACCTGATTCTGGTCTTCGCCCTGTGAGTTCAAGGTGAAAATAGCTTAGCTTTGTTTGGTATCCAGCAAATGATCTGGGGTAAAGGCAACTGCAAAGCTGCCCCAACGGCGACCATTCACATACATGGGAATTGAAAGCGAATTCAGGATTTCACCCGTGTCACGAATAAAGGTCTGCAGCAGGAAAGGCGCATCGTGGTTGGCACGGCGCAACTCCGCGCGGCTGCCATCATACATGCGGCGGTGACGACTTAGGGCATTATCGGTTTCAAAGTTGCCCGTCATCGGCTGAGACACTTTGGTGATGTGTGCCGGACAATAGCTGTTCAGGTCAAAGCCTGAGGCAATCATAAAGGCCGGAATTTCGCTGACGCATTGGTCATACAACGGCTGAACGCGACGGGTAAATACATCGACATATTTGGTATCGAATTTGGCCGGCTCTTGCCCCTGGTTGGTACGCACATAACGGGTATCAAACAAGTCTACGCCTTCGGCTGCCAGCTTTTCCATCTCCTGCTCGACCCGGCTGGTCCACTTTTGAGCCCCCTTGAGCATGTTTTCGAAACCGCCATAACCGATAGTGAAGCGAGACAACAGCGCCTGCATTTCTTCTGTTGCCGAGTCCAGGTCACGTGAGTGTCCACCGGAAACCTCCATCTCGCTGCGGATATCATCCGCCAGCTGGGTGATCTCTGATACCTGCTCGTGACTGTGCTTGTTGGTGTAAGACAACTCTTCAATCGCAGCACTGATCTCGCCCAGCTGGCCGTTAAGTGCTTCAAAGTCCTGCACCATCTGAGCAAAACGCTCGCTGGTTTGTGACATGAAGGTATCGGTTTCTGATACACCTTTCATAATCACTTCGGCACCGCTACGGGTATTATCCACCAGTGACACCATCTCGTTGACCTTGGCGTCGATTTCAACCGTAGCCGCATTCACTTTTTGCGAAAGAGTACGTACTTCATCAGCTACGACAGCAAAACCGCGACCCGCCTCACCGGCACGTGCGGCCTCGATAGATGCGTTCAATGCCAGCAGGTTGGTCTGTTCGGAGAAGCCCTGAACCAGAGACAGAATATCGATGATACTGGCGGAGTTGGTGGCCAACTGTTCTACCACCTGTTGGAACGACTGCACCTGAGATTCGATATCGGCTACCTGACGGCTGACACGGGTCAGCTCACCACTGGCCTCACGTACGTCGGTGAGGTTATGGCTATTGCGCTCGGAAATAGCCAGAGTGTTCGCCGCAATGCCATCAATGGCTTCGGTCGATTCCTGACTGGCCTGAAATACCGCCTGGGCCTTGTCGACCTGAGTAGCAGCCGACTTTTCAGCCGCCATGACAACCATCTGCAGATGGGCCGCACTCAGCGATACCTTGACACTTCGTTCACGGGTATCCGCAATCATCTGTTTCAAGGTAGTGGAGAAATCATTGTAGCTGTTTGCCATCAACGAGATTTCATCGTGGGTATGGGCCGGCAGCGTCGCCGAGATATCCCCATCACGATTGCGCACAGCGCCCAGCACTTCGGTCATGCTGGAGATCGGATGCAAAAACAGATGACGCATAAACAGGAGGGCAAAGATGGCAGCCCCAAGCGTCAGGACCAGCATCACCCCCGCCAGGAAGACGGTGGCGTCCGCCAGCTCGATTAATCGCGTACCTGCTTCTGTCACCTCAGGCAGCAAGGTGTTCAATTCCAGCAGGGACCTGTAGATCCAGATACTGACTCCAACCATCACCAGGCTGGGCAGAATCAGGAACACAACGTTACCCAGAATCTTGCGAGTCAGGGTATTAAAAAAGGTTTTCTCTATCGTTCGGTAAAGACTCATCGGGCTGTCTCTTATTTTTAGCTGACACAACTATAGTCATGGACTCCGCCAATCGACTCACAGTCGTAGACACAACCTCAAAGAGTAATGCCGATTACTTCTTCTAACAACCGATATTGATACAAAGTTGTCGCGGAAATATTACAAACTGTAACAAGTGTTTACATTTTGCCGCTTCAACTTCGCAAAAACTGCGACACATCAGTTGCTGTATTACCAGTACCAGTAAAGTGCACCTATGGAGGCCAAAACCAGCGGGATCATCAGCACCAGCGTTTTGAAATCACCCAACAAACGCTGCAGCAGTACCACATGAATCAGCGGAAAGGTGACAAACACACAGCTGACCGGAATCCACCAATCCAGGTGACGAACACCAAAGGCCAGCGCTCCAACCAGCGTCAACGCACCCAAATTGCCCGCCATGATGACGGCAACCTGGCCATTGCGGGTCTGCATAAATGCAGGTCGCTTTTCTTCAGGCAATTTATTCAGGGCACCGGCACTCAGGGCTGCCGCCATGGAGACCACACCAGTGGCCAAAAACAGATACAGGGCTTGATACATGCTTATCTCCTCAAATTGCTGCCGATTGTAAAAGATCGCTCTGGCGAGGGGTATCCCTTCCCCGAGTTCTGCAAGGTTTTGATATGCCTGCAAAACACCGTCCAGTAACAGATAGAGCGACGCTGATGAAGCTATTTGCTCTGTTCTGGCAACCTGCAGCGTCAGCAGAAGACTGATTAAGTGTTAAAATGCCGCTTTTAGAATCGATGTACCGAGACAACATCATGCCCGACTTTCTCGTAGATGAAGCGATTGAAGACTACGCCTTTATCAATACCAGCGCCGAACCAGAGCTGCTGCAGGAACTGATCGACCAAACCAACCTCAATATGGGCTGGCCGCAAAAGCTGTCCGGTCGCCTGGTTGGCCGTACCCTGAAGATGCTGACCGCCCTGACCCAGCCCAAAACGGCGCTGGAGATCGGCATGTTTACCGGCTACTCCGCCCTCTCGATCGCCGAAGGCATGCCCAAAGACGGCCGCCTGATCTGCTGTGAGACCAACCCGCGTGCCATCGAGTTTGCACAAGGTTTTTTCGACCGCAGCGAACATGGCCACAAGATCGAAGTCATTTTTGGCCGTGCGCTCGATACCATCGAAAAGCTCGACCTTGAACTGGACTTCACCTTTATTGATGCCGATAAGCGCAATTACTTGAACTACTATGAGCGCGTAAAGGAGATGACCCGACCGGGCGGCCTGATCGTATTGGACAATGTGCTCTGGTCTGGCAAGGTGCTTCAGCCGGAATCCGAAATCGACGATATCCTGGTGGAAACCAACCAGCGCATCGCTCAGGATCCGGATGTTGAAAACGTGTTCTTCACCCTGCGTGACGGCTTGAACGTGGTACGCAAACTCCCCTGATTGCGCAATGGAGGCCGCAGGATGCGAAAATGGCTGGCTGGACTGCTACTGATAACCGCCCTGCTGCCTCTATTGGCCTGGTTTACCCTGCCGTGGACAGGCCAGTATCTATTAAGGGAATGGTTGCTGGAGCAAGGCTTTAGTGCTCCAGCACTCACTCTGGGACACCCATCCTGGAACCGGTTCACCATTGACCATATCGCTGTTTCCCGGCAAGAGGACGGTCAAATCCTGAGTCTGGATGCTCAGAATATTCAACTCAGCTTTGATCCCCGCGCCCTGCTGCGAGGTCAGATTAAAGAGCTCCGCGTCGATCAGGTGCAGCTGTCATTGAATGGTGAGCGCCAGACACCCCTTGCGCCGAACCCCGTTCATGACGACTCCCCTCAAGACACACTCGACCTCAGCATGCTCGAGCCCAGTCAATGGTTCCGCTTTGCACCTTCAGACCGGCTGGTCATCGCCCAATTGAAACTGGATGTGGAACTCGATCAGCAACGCCACTGGATCGCCAGCGGCAATATCGACATCGAACCTGAGCTGCTGCAAACACGACTGGCCCTGCAGCATAAAGAAGTGCCGCTGGGTTATCTGGATATCAGCCTTACCCCAAAACGCGAGCTCAGTATCCAGCTCACTGATCAACAAAAGCGCATCACCCAAGGCCATTACCTGCTCACCCCTGGCGATAAGCACTGGCAGATAAACGCTGAACAATCTCTCGATCTGACGGCACTGAAAAACTGGCTACCCAAACTGGGGCTGGCACTGCCGGAAGCCGCGTCAGCCATTTCGGGACAGATGACTTTTGCAGCCGATCTGACACTGCCGACTCAGCTACCCCTTGAGCCCAAGGCGCTACAGGACAGTGCCCAACTGAAATACTCCCTCAAGGCTCAGTTAGCACATGCAGAACACAGCGCCTTTCATGCCGCCAATATCGACCTGAACGCATCAGGTACGCTTACATCCGAGCAGCTCATTATCCGCCTCAAAGAGAGCCGCTTGCAGATACAGAAGCCAATGGCCCAGCCCATCGACACCGAGGCAACGGCTAACGGTGTTCTGCAACTGAACCTGGGCAACCAGGACCTTTCCTTCAAGGGCCAGCTCAGCTCTCCGATGCTCCCCGCTACACTCAGCCTGAACGCCAAAGGCAACGCTGAGGCACAAAGAGGCCGCGTCAACTTCAGTCTTCCCAGCATCGGGCTCAAACAGACCCTTGCCCTGTATCGCCCCTGGTTACCCCGCGACCTGAAGGCGCTGGAACTACAGCAGGGTAATGCAGCGGTTAATGGCTGGCTGGCGGTGAACCATAGCGATTGGCACCTGAAACTCTCGCCCCAGCTTAGCGATATCAATTTGAGCTGGAACAAAAACACGCGGGTAGAAGGACTATCGCTGCAAACGGAGCTGGAGGTGAATCAACGCCTGCAGCTGACTGGCAAGGGCTCATTGGAGGTTGATCACACCGACTCAGGGCTACGTATCTTCGGCCCTCAACTGGATTTCAGCTTTGAGGGACGCGTGCCGGACCAGGTAATGCTGTCGCTGTCACCGTTCAGCCTGTCGGTGCTTGATGGCATCATCGCGCTGCCCGCCATGCGCTTTAATCCTGCTCACCCGGTGATCGCGACTCGTGTTGCCGTTGCAGCCCTGGACCTGCAGGACATTCTGGCTCTGTACCCACAGGAAGGGCTCTATGGCAGCGGTATGCTGGGAGGAGAGTTGCCCATTCGTATCGATGGCAACAAGATCGAGATCATCAATGGCCAGCTTCTCAGCTCTGCTGAAGGCGGCATTATCCGCTATAAGCCCACCCCTGAAATAGCGCTGATGGGCTCACAAAACCCCGGCATTAAACTGGCTCTGGGAGCATTAACGGATTTGCGCTTCGAGCTGCTGGACCTGAGTCTGGACTATGCCCCCAATGGCGATACCCAGTTCCGCGCTCGCCTCAAAGGGAATAACCCGGACTGGCAGCAGGGGCGTCCCATTGATCTCAACCTCAACATAGAGGAAAACCTGCTTGAGCTATGGCGCACCCTACAGTTGACTGACAAGATAACCGACAGCATCGACCGCCGCTTCCGACACTGATTCTGTCGTTCGTGAATTATTCAGGTATTCTTGGGTCAAATGGATCTGGATACTGCTACTGACATTGGAAGGTACACCATGCCTCGCTTTCTTTTGCCACTGACACTGCCCGCGATACTTTTCGTACTCGCAGGCTGTACCCCCACCGTGCAGGTTGCGGCTCCTTCCGAGCCCATCACCATCAACCTGAACGTCAAAATCAAGCATGAAATACTGGTGAAGGTCGACCGCGAGATCGACAACATGCTTGATGAAAACAGCGACCTTTTCTGAGGTACCGACCATGAAACTTCGTATCCCTCACGTGCTTGCCGGTGCATTTCTGGCACTGGTTTTCAGCTTGCCTGCCCATGCCTTGTCATTGGATGAAGCCAAACAACAGGGCCTGGTGGGTGAGCGCGCCACCGGCTATCTGGGAATCGTAACCGGCGCTCCATCTGCCGACCTGAAGCGCATGGTTGACGAGATCAACCAAAAACGCCGCAGCCTTTATCTGGACTCTGCCAGTAAAGCGGGCGTTGCCGTCGACATCATGGAAATGCGCACAGGCCAGCGCCTGCAGGAACGCGCACCGGCGGGTGAATACATCCAGGACCAAAACGGACAGTGGCAGCGTAAGTAATGCGTTTTAAAATTTTGGGGGGCATCGGCGCGCTGATGCTCCTGCCTTCTATCGCCCAGGCTCAGGACCCGGCCGAGGCTAA
Organism: Marinobacterium sp.; assembly: GCA_048264005.1. Taxonomy (GTDB): domain Bacteria; phylum Pseudomonadota; class Gammaproteobacteria; order Pseudomonadales; family Balneatricaceae; genus Marinobacterium. The sequence goes on along the minus strand of JBLXDP010000001.1, from coordinate 196,973 downwards.
AGCGAAACCTGCTGTCAAGAATCAGGATCGCTGGACCACCAATCTCTACTTCGAGAATGACCTGTTTCGGGAAACTGATCAGCAGTACACCAACGGTGTGCGCGCGTCCTGGGTTTCCCCCGAAATAGACAACTTCATCGATGACGAGCGCCTGCCTGGCTGGCTTAGAGGCGCTAACCGCTGGTTAAGCCCACTGGACCCGGAGCCTGTCCATCTCGGCGATGATGTCAGCCGGCGCCTGATATTCTCCATAGGCCAGCAGATCTATACCCCCAAAGATCGTGACCGCACCACGCTGGATCCCGATGACCGCCCCTACGCCGGTTGGCTCTACGCCGGGTTTGGTTATCACACCCAAACCCGAAATCGGATGAACTCGTTTGAAGCCAACCTGGGCATGGTCGGCCCTGCTTCCCTGGCACAGGAAGCACAGGACTTTATTCACGACCTGCGCGACTTTGAAAAATTCAAAGGCTGGGATAACCAGCTCAAGAATGAGCTGGGTGTTCAGCTGATTTATGAGCACAAATATCGCTGGATACGTGCGACCATCACCGAAGGCTGGGAACAGGAAGTTCTGCTTCATGCCGGCGGCAGCCTTGGCAACGTAGCCACCTACATCAATGGCGGCTTCGAGTATCGACTCGGTTACCGATTACCCCATGATTTCGGCACCTCGGCCCTGCGCCCCGGTGGCGATAACAGTGTCCCGCGACAGGGTGATCCACGTCTGAAAATCCAGCAGTGGGGTGTGCATGCGTTCGCGTCTGTGGATGCACGTTACATGGCTCATGATATTTTTCTGGACGGTAATACCTGGCGGGAAAGCCACAGTGTTGACCGTATTCCCGGGGTTGCCGATGCCGCTTTTGGTATTGCCGCAACCTACGAACGCTGGAAACTGTCCTATGCTCGTATTTATCGTACGCGGCAATTTGAGCAGCAGCCGGGAAGCCATAATTTTGGATCGTTGGCGCTCAGCTACACATTTTAACCTGGCGCCGCTTACGTAGCCGGGGGGTCTTTGTTATATTGGCCCCGTATATAAAGCCCTATAAAAAAAGTGACCATGACTGATACTACCGCGTTCAGAATTCTTTTGGTTGACGATAGCCGCATTGCGCGCATGACCATGAAACACATCCTTCAGTCGCTGGATATGTCACTGACGCTGCTGGAAGCAGGCTCTGCAGACGAAGCCGAAGCCGTTCTCAACACTGAGATCGCAGACATCGCACTGATCGATTTCAATATGCCTGGCCGTGATGGCCTGGAATTGGCCGCCGCTATTTCTGGGAGCTATCCTCAGATACGTATGGCGCTTGTTACCGCTAATATTCAGGATGCACTGGCCCAGCGGGCACGTGACCTGGGCATGGCCTTCCTTCCCAAACCTGCCTCTGCGGAACAGCTAGAGGCGTTTATTCGACAGGACACCTGAATGGATCTCTTCAGCCCGGACGAGCATGACCTGATTGTAGAATTGATGAATCTGGGCGTCGGAAGAGCCGCTCATGCTTTGTCCCAGCTGGTCAATGACGAAGTGCTGCTGTCGGTTCCCCGGCTGGAGTTTATTTCCGTTCCCGAAGCGCAGGAAGCCTTTCGCAAGGATCTGCCTCCTTTCCTTGCAGGGGTGCTTCAGGACTTTGAAGGTTTCATTAGTGGGCGTGCGGCTCTGTTGTTCCCGGAAGCGCGCAGCCTTGAGCTGGTCAACGCCATGATCGGCGAAGAGCTATCCGCGGATGAAATAACCGAGCTTGAACAGGAGACACTGGCTGAACTGGGTAACATCCTGCTCAACCACTGCCTGGCTACACTGGCCAACCAGCTCAAGCAGCAGGTTAAAACCGATATACCACGCGCGTTCAACAGCAGTTCCAGCGAGCTTTCCTGCAACCTGAACCTTTCTGCCAACGATTCCAAAAACACACTGGTTATGCTGGTCCAGATCGACTTCAGCCTCAGGCATAGCGCCCTGAGAGGCTACCTGGCATTTGTGATCGACCTGCAATCCGCTGACAGCTTCCTGCTCGCTTTGAGGGAATACCTTGCCGAACTCATCTGATGCTACCGACTGCCTGTCCAAGATTCTGGACAATATAGACTGCACCGAGCTCTTACATAGTCTTGACGGGGGTGTCCTGCTGCTGGACCGGCAGTGTCGCATCATATTTTGCAATCGCTGGATTGCCCAACATATTGGGCTGCAAGAAAAGGATGTACTGGGTAACACCCTTGCACAACTGTTTCCGGGCCTTCTGCCACCGGCTCTGCAAGGTGCCATTGAAGACGCCTGTCTGAATCGCATGGGACGCCTGCTATCCTATCAGTTGCACAAGCGCTTGCTACCTCTTAAACGGCGTAATAGCAAAGGTGAACTGGGCCCTCTGCACCAGTCCATCCTGTTACGACCGCTGAACCAGAGCGAACTGACCCTGGTGCAGGTGCAGGACATCACCAATGCCGTAAAACGTGAACAGCATTTGCGTGCCAGCGAGCGTGTTTTACGCCTGGAGCGCAAAGTGCTGGAGTCCATCGCCACCGGCGATAACATGGATGACGTACTGGCCGAGATTTGCTCCACCATCGAGCGCCTGATCCCGAATACACACAGTGCCGTCTTACTGCTGAACGAAGACAACAAGTCGCTTTCGGTCCGATCTGCGCCAAGCCTGCCGCCTCAATTCATGCAACGCAATCAGGGCCTGTCTATCGGCCCTGGAGGTGCGACCTGCATCCAGTCGATACAACACCGAGGACTGGTTGTCAGCCCGAACCTGCTTGAGGATGATGCCTGGTTGCCTCTACTGGAAGAGGTGAAAAACACCAACATTCGTGCTTGCTGGTCGCAACCGATCCTGGCTGCATATGACGAAGCCCTTGGCGTACTCGCCTGCTATCCGCAACAAGCCTCTACGCCCACGGAAACCGAGAAACTGCTGCTGCAACGCATGTCCAACCTGGCCGCCATAACACTGGAGCGACACAAGCGTATCGAGCGCATCCGCTTCCTGGCCATGCACGACCCGCTGACCGGACTGCCCAACCGCAGTTTGCTCAATGAGCTTCTGGGCCGAAATCTGCGCCGTGCACACCGTGAAGGCAACAAGTTTGCACTCATGTTTATCGACCTGGACGGTTTCAAGGAGATCAATGACCAGCACGGTCATGACGCCGGTGATGACCTGCTGTCCATACTGTCAGGCCGTATGACCGATCAGTTAAGAGGTACCGACACCTGTGCCCGCATTGGCGGAGACGAGTTTGTGGTCATGCTGGAAACCGTTCAATCATCTCAAGCCATCGAGTCGGTAGCACAAAAAATCCTGACCGCGATGAGCTCACCGGTACAGCGTGGTCAAATGACGCTTAAAGTCTCCGCGTCCATCGGAGTTGCCATTTTCCCGGACGACGGAACCAGTGCTGACGCCCTGCTGACGCAGGCGGATGACGCCATGTACAAAGCCAAGGCGAAAGGCAAGAACTGCTGGCAGAGCGCCAAGAGCTGATAGATTGCTTGAGAGAGCAGAGGCCTAAAATGGCCTCAGGGTGCTGCCTGTCGGTGCTTCATGATCAACAGCGGGATCTGGTCCAGATCAACCTCCTGTATCACCGCCCCCAGTTTGACCGCTTCTTTAGGCATGCCATAGACAACGCAGCTATCCTCATTCTGCCCAAGCGTTGGTGCCCCCGCCTGCCGCATTTCCAGCAACCCGCGAGCACCATCATCTCCCATCCCGGTCATGATCACGCCTAACGCATTGGGCCCGGCTGCCGCCGCAACTGAACGAAAGAGTACATCCACCGAGGGCTTATGACGGCTGACGGGAGGCCCATCCTTCACTTCTACCCGGTACTGGGCACCACTTCGACGCAACAGCATGTGCAGACCACCCGGTGCGATCAACACCTGTCCGGGCATTACACGGTCATTGTTGACCGCTTCTTTCACTTTCACCTTACACAGAGTGTTAAGTCGCTCTGCAAAGGCTTTGGTGAACTGGGCCGGCATATGCTGCACCACCACGACACCTGGAGCATCTACCGGCAACTTCGTCAGCACCCGCTCAAGTGCCTGGGTGCCGCCGGTGGAGGTCCCCAGCGCCACCACTCGATCCGTGGTTTCAAATACCTTGGTCTGCCCCTTGGGCAGAACACTGTCGGCATCAAGCCTGGTGGTGACCGCTTTAGGCACTGCCGAACGAGAGGCAGCCGATGCACCCAGGCGCCCCGGCCTTGCCTGCGCAGCCCCCTTAATGGCTTCAATCATGGACATACGAGACTCCTGCAAGAAGTCCTTCAACCCTGATTTAGGCTTGGTAATGATTTCAACTGCCCCTGCTGCCATTGCTTGCAAGGTAGTATCCGCGCCCTTCTCTGTCAGAGTCGAGCAGATCACAACCGGCGTGGGGCGTTCTGCCATCAACTGGCGCAGAAAGGTGATGCCATCCATTCTCGGCATTTCGATATCCAAAATGATCACATCCGGCCACTGCTTTTCCATCTTTTTACGCGCAAAGATGGGGTCCGAAGCCGTATCAATCACCTTGATGCCAGCTACGCCGTCAAGCTGAGACACCAGTACCTGACGTACCACTGCGGAGTCATCAACAATCAGGACATTAATAGTCATGCAATTTCCCGTTCACTCAGGGCTGTTAATCATCAAAAAAGGTTACGCTACCGACGTCAGCTGTCTGCTGTTGTTCCAGCCTGCGTCTCAGATAACGAGACTCATCAGCCGCCACCAGCTGCTTGCGACTGGAACCCAACCGCTTCACATACACCGAAAAATCACGGCCGACAAAGTGGATCTGTCGCCCCTGATCCCCCCCCAGGTCTGATGATTGCAGAGGGATCGATTCCTGTTGCAGAAAACGGGTGACAAAGCTCGCATTCAGGCCCCCAATGGCAAACGCGCCTGTGCCCGATACAAGTACATTGGCCCCGCCGAAGACTTTGGCCTTGAGACGCTGACGCCGAGCCCCGGCTTTAAGCAGATCATTGATCAGCAGCTCCATGGCATTCACACCATAGCGCCCCGCATCCGTATTCAGCATACTGGACTGGTTTTGGCCTCGACTGGCTAACAGGAAATGGTTCATACCGAACACTCGCGCCTGCTCATCATACAGACAAGCCGCCACGCACGACCCCAGCAAGGTAACGATCACTGTATCCGGGTCATCACTGACGCACAGCTCACCTGGGCCAATGGTAATGCGTTGAAGTGGTTTAGTTGCCATCAAAATTTCTTGCGATACACCGAGGGTTTGACCATGGCTATGTCGGGCGAAATACCATGCAGGGTTTCCGAGTGACTGGTAATAATAAACCCGCCGGGCTTTAACGCCTTGAGTACACGCTGCACAACGCGGGCTTTGGTTTGTGCATCGAAGTAGATCATCACGTTACGAATAAAAATCAAATCAAAAGGCCCAATGGTGGGCAGCGTTTGCGTCAGGTTAATCTGCCTCAGCTCGACATTCTGCTTCAGACTACGGTCGATGGCAAAACGCCCCGACTGCTCACCGCGTCCCTTGAGGCAGTACTTTTTCAACAAACGCTCAGGGATACTGTGGTTATCCTCTTCAGGGTATACCCCCTGGCGGGCCGTTTTAAGCACCCGACTACTGATATCCGAGCCCAGCAAAGCCCAGCGCTCAGGCCCCAGAATATCATCCAGCACCATTGCCAAGGTGTAGACCTCCTCACCGGATGAAGACGCTGCACACCAGACGGAGCAGAACTCAGGTTTCTGATCACGCAGAAGGTCAGCGAGGAATTTGAAGTGTGCCGGCTCACGGAAGAAGTGCGTTTCATTGGTGGTCAGGTGGTCGATCATGACCTGACGCTCATCCGCGTGGGCTTCATCTGTGACCAGGCGGTAGTACTGACCAAATGAGTGGAAGCCGTAATATCTCAGACGCTTATGCAGGCGTGTTGCCAGCATCACCTTTTTGCGCTCACTCAGGTGGATACCGGCACACTCATATAATAGCTTGGCGAACTTGCCGAATTCGGCGTCAGTGATTTCCGCCATTCACGGCCTGCCAGCGTCCTGCTGAGAAGGTGATATATCCTTTCGGTGTGCAGACAGCTCTGTGATGCTGAGCACCTGATTCAGATCCAGCAGCACAATGAACTCATCGCCGACACGGGCCATACTCTGGATAAAATCCGCCCTCAAACCAGCTCCGAATTCAGGCGCGGGCTGACGATGGTCGCTACCGATTTCAACGATTTCATTGACCTCTTCAGCCAGCATACCGAAGGTTTGGTACTCCCCGTCACACTCAACCTGAACCACCAGCACCACCGAGCGCCGGTCTATTTCGGTCGCGCAGGCACGAAAACGCTGCGCCAGATCGATCACCGGCGCCACATTGCCCCGCAGGTTGATCACGCCACGGATATCGGCCAGTGCCATGGGCACCCGCGTCACCTTGGGCAGCTCAATGATCTCTTTGACATCCAAAATATTGATCGCATACCGCTTGCCCAACACTTTGAAACAGAGGAACTGCTCAGTCCCCTGAGCGGAGTCGGACAACGAGGTCACCGACTCGCTCTGGGCGCTGGTATTAGCCATGCGCGCCACCCTCAGTAACGGGTAAACTCATTGTCATTGTAATCATCCATTTCAGCCTGCTGTGCCGGCTTATCCGACTTCGCTTTGGCAGGCGCGGCAGGTGCACGACGTACTCCACCAGCACGCTTACCTTGCGCAGATTGCAGCTTGAAGAAAGCAACAGCATCCAACAGTGCTTCCGCCTGACTGCTGAGCTCTTCAGCAGTTGCAGCCAGTTCCTCAGAGGAAGACGCATTCTGCTGAGTGACGCTATCGAGCTGTGACATGGCTCCGTTGATCTGATCAATACCCGCGGCCTGCTCTTCTGAAGACGCGGTAATCTCCTGCACCAGATCCGCCGTCTTCTGGATGCTCGGTACCATCTGCTCCAGCAGGCGACCAGCCTCTTCTGCAATATCCACACTGTTGGTGGCCAGTTCATTGATCTCCTGGGCAGTCGTACGGCTGTTTTCAGCCAGCTTGCGCACTTCTGCTGCCACCACAGTGAAGCCTTTGCCGTGCTCACCGGCACGGGCCGCTTCAATAGCCGCGTTCAGGGACAAGAGGTTAGTCTTATAGGCAATATCTTCGATCAGGCTAATCTTGTTGGCGATCTGCTTCATGGCGCCAACGGTACGCACCACTGCTTCACCACCTCGACTGGCTTCCTGAGCGGATTGAGTCGCCATTTGATCGGTTACACGGGCATTTTCGGTGTTCTGCTGAACTGAAGCATGCAACTGTTCAACAGAGGAAGTGGTTTCCTCAACACTGGCGGCCTGCTCGGTGGCGGCCTGACTGATATTTTGCGCTGAGGCATTCAACTCGTTGGAAGCACTGGCCAGGTTGTCGGCACCACTGCGGACCTGCTGGATAATGTCACTCAGGTTATCGACCATATCCGCCATGGCCTTGTATACACCTGTCGCGCTGTCACGGTTGGTAAACTGTACTTCCAGATCACCTTCGGCAATGCGACGGGCAATGGCCTCCATTTCACGCGGCTCACCACCCAGCGGACGCTTGACGATGCGAACCAGCAACCAGGACAGGAATATCCCCACCAGCACCGCGGCCAGCGAAATCCAGATCACCACCTGAACAGTGCGCTCATTGGCGGCCTGCAGACGCGGGCCCAGTTCATCCTGATCCTGGATTACGGAAAGTTTGACCTCCTCGGTCGCATCGCCAATCACAGGACCAATACGATCCATCTCGACCACAGCAGCATGCATCGCCTGAGTCTGCTTATCCAACTCGTCCACGTCTTGGGCATACTTTTCCAATGTAACGCGGAAAGTACGAAGTTCAGCCCTCAGAGCACCACCAGAGACACGCTCCACAGAGTCGATCGCCTCTTTTACATTTTCGTCCAGCTCTTTATGAGCCCGTTGAACAGTCTCAGGCTTCTGATCATCAAAGAACTTCATAACATACAGACGGCCCAGCAAAAGGTGCTCCTGAGCCCTGGCAGCTTCAAACGTCAAGGCCGTTTCACCACGGCGATTGGCAGCCGTCATGATGTCGGTCAGCTGCATACGCATATTCAAGCCATCGACACCAAGGCTTTCCAGCAAGCGGTTACGTGTATGCACGGCTTTGACAACTTCATCAAATGCCTTTTCGTAATTATCAACTTCATCCGCAACCAGCTCGACATTGCGTGCACGCTCAGGCTTTTGTATCTCTTGCTCGGCCTCAGCCACCAGTTCCTTCAGCAGGGTAAAGCGCTTATTGAAGACTTCGACGGCTTCATCACTCTGTTCTGCCAGGAATTTGTTTGCCTCAAGCCGAACCATCAGCATATTGGCCTGTACCCGCCCAGCCAGGTTGGCATCACGCGCCAGACCGCGATAATCCGCAAAGCCGGTCACCGCACTCTGCAGTCCGAAATAGGCCGTAATGGATACGACCAGCAGCAGCAGGATCACAGCGGCATAGCCGATACTGATCTGCATACCCAATTTCATCTTTGTGAACATAGTCTCGTCCTGTTCCCAGAGGTTATTACGGCAAAGCCGGAGGTTGATTATCAGGAGCGCTTGCCGTCCCTTGACGGGCAATTTCACCAACCTGACGAATTTCGTGCTGCTCAAGGACATTGGCGACCTCAAGCAAAATAATGAAGTGTTCGTTTACCTGTGCCATGGCCTCGATAAAGCCGGTATCAGCCTTGTCACCCAGTTGAGGTGGCGGTTTGATCGCTTCGGGCCCTATATCCACGATTTCCCTAACTTCATCCACCAGTAGCCCGAGCATCTGTTCACGCTCTTCGTGCTGAACACATACCAGCACCACACAACTGCGTTTGCTGATTTCGCTGCGCCCATCACTCAACTTGGCAACCAGGTCGATCACCGGCACCACACCACCACGGAGGTTAATAACGCCCCGAATAAAAGAGGGTGCGCGGGGCACACGGGTGATATCGTCCATTTCTATAATTTCGCTGACCACCGGAATCGCAACCGCGAACAGCTCGTCACCCGAGATAAATGTCAGATACTGGCCACCCGCTTCGTGTAACACTTGTTCCGCCATATCTTTGCTCCGCCTCAGTGCAACTGCATACGTTCATTGGCCGTGCGAATCAGGCCCTGCACATCCAGAATCAGGGCAACCTCACCACTACCCAAAACGGTTGAGCCACTGATTCCGTGGAAGCCTTCAAAGATACGTCCCAAGGGCTTAATCACGGTCTGAAGTTCGCCATAAAGGGCATCCACCACAAAGCCAGCGCGATGCTCACCAATGCGGACGACGACCAGACTTTCACGCCGCCTGCGGCTGCCATCGTCTTCAATCTGAAGAAAGTCCGCCAAGCGCAGATAAGGCAGTACACGTCCCCGCAGGTTGACGTAGTGGCGCTCTTCATTGAGTTCCCATTCGCCGTTTTGCATCTCGACACACTCTTCCACCATGGACAGCGGAATGACATAGCGCTCTTTACGAGCACCCACCATGAAACCGTCGATGATTGCCAGAGTCAGCGGCAGATGAATAGTGATGGTCGTCCCCTCTCCCTGCTTGCTGTCGATATCGATAATGCCTCTCAGCGCATCAATATTTCTGCGCACCACATCCATGCCCACACCACGTCCCGAAAGGTTGCTGGCCTGTTCCTTGGTGCTGAGTCCTGGCGCAAAGATCAGCTGAAACACTTCTTTATCGGTCAGCACCTGGTCCGGTTTGACCAGTCCATTGGCTTCAGCCTTGGCGCGAATTTTTTCGCAGTCCAGACCGGCGCCATCATCCTTGATTTCAATCACGATATGGCCGGAGTCATGCCAGGCATTGAGGCTCAAGACGCCATTGGCGGGTTTACCCTGACGCAGGCGCTCAGCAGGCGACTCTATGCCATGGTCCAGAGAGTTGCGCACCAAGTGCGTGAGCGGGTCGGTGATCTTCTCAACCACCGTTTTGTCGAGCTCGGTTTCACCGCCCTCGATTACCAGATCAATTTGCTTTTCCAGATCCCGGCTAACGTCACGGACCACACGGCGAAAACGAGAAAAGGTATCGCCGATCTGAACCATGCGCAGTTGCAGCGCATTGTCACGGATCTCTTCAACAAGATGCTCGCTGGCAGCGACCACTTCATTCATATCGGTCAGACCGTGCTCTTCCACCATCAACTTGAGTGCGGCGTTGGAGATCACCAGCTCACCCACCAGGTTGATTAGACGCCCCAGTTTCTGTGAGTCCACACGAATCAGACTGGCCTCTACACTGGCCTTCTGTTTCATCTGGTTTTGCTTGTCGAGGGCCTTGTCGACCACTTCACGACTGACGGACTTTTGCTCAACCAGAATATCGCCTACGGGCGGTGGGGGAGCAGCGTCTTCCTGCGTGGCATTTTCAGCCCTATCCTGCTCGATCTGCACTTTCAGCGAGCTGGCCAACTCATGGGGTGTGATCGCTCCGACTTCGATCAACAGCTCGCCCAAGCGTCGGGTATGGTCGTCCGGTAGCTCCTCAACCAAAGCTTCAAACTGCTGCTCGATCTCATTGGGCGGAAGGATGCGAATGTTGCAGTCATCTGCCGCAAACTCGAACACCTCATAGACCGCCTGTTTGGTTACTTCCCCACGAAACAGAATATCGAATGACAGGTAGCAGCTTTCAGGATCGGCCGCCTCGCTGGTGGGCATGCGGTCGGTATGGGTAACAACCTCAGTGATTTCACCCAGATTACCGAGGTAACGAATGAAAGAGATGGGGTCGATACCGTTGCGGAAGGAATTTTCCTGAAACTCCAGAGTAATCAGCCACTGATCCTGACCACCGGTTTCAACTTTCTGCTCAGCTGGCTCCGCTGCCTCTTCCTTCTCGGCACCGTACTGCTGCCCCGTCAAACGGGTCAGCAATTCATAGCCTTTAGCCTGGGTTTCCTCTTCAACCCCGGCACCAATAACCTGTTCAACCAGCGTCGCCGTATGGTCCTTGCAGTCGAGCAGTAATGCTGCCAGTTCGGCATCCAACTCACGCCCGCCGCTGCGTACTTGATCCAGAATGGTTTCTACCGGGTGGGTAAACTCAACGACAGGGTCAAAGCCAAAGATGCCGGCTGCACCCTTGATCGTATGCATGGAGCGGAAGACACTGTTGATCAGTTCAGCATCACCGGGAGACTGTTCCAGCGCCAGCAGTGCATCTTCCATCTGCACCATCAGCTCTTCGGCTTCTTGAATAAACGTCTGAGTCGCATCATCCATCATGCCGGTACCTCCGAGGTTCCACCAGACGACCGTCCTTCAGAGGGATCACTAGTCAGTTCCAGGCGTGCTTCAAGGCGCAAGAGTTCAATCAGTGATTTACAGAGTTCACTGGGCTGCTTCAGCAGCAGCGGCTTTTGTAGGCGCTCCGCTTCCTGTTTCAGCAAAAGCAGCAGCTGGATACCGGCGCTGTCCATTTCGGCAACCGCTGAAAGGTCCAGTTCCAACTGCTGGCATTGTCCAAGCAAAGGCAAAAGCTGTTCACGTTGCTCCAGCGCCGTATAGATGGTCATCTCATCCTGCACGACTGCCAGGATATTATGATCTTCGCGGCTGACCTCTATCCCCATTCCTTATCTCCTGGCAGCTCCTGCTAGGTCACATGATTAGTTTGGATACAGCGTCCAGCATCTGCGGTGGCTTAAAGGGCTTGACCACCCAGGCCTTGGCTCCGGCGGCCTTACCCTCTGCCATCTTGTCCTTGCCGGCCTCGGTGGTCAGCATGATGACGGGGGTAAATTTGTAGCGCGGATTGTTTTTCAACTCTTTGACAAAGGTGATGCCATCCATGTTGGGCATGTTCACGTCACTGATCACCAGATGGATCTTGTCACCGGTCAGCTTGGACAAGGCGTCTCGCCCATCACAGGCTTCGATCACCTTATAGCCAGCCCCTTTCAGGGCAATACTGACAACCTGCCTAATTGAGGCAGAGTCATCCACAACCATGATTGTTTTATCCATTTTTCACTCTTAACCACGTTAACGGGTATCAGAAAAAGCTGATTGAACCAGCCTCGGCAGCTTCCTCATCCGGGTCAGCAACCGTTCCAGAGCTGTGTTGGCGATGCTGCTCCACCGTGGTGTAGCTGGTTTTCATCTCATGCAGAAGCTGTTCGATATCGAATACCAGCTGAGATTGCCCACTTTTCAGCCCTGCTTCTTCGCTACTCAAGCGAGCGGTCATACCGGCCATACTCGTCGATACCTGCTCCAGTATCTGACTAACTCTATCCTGGAACTGTAACTCAATGATGACATTTTCAATTTGTCGACTGACTTCTGCATTGACCTCAAGCAGTCTCTCGCCTTCTACCACCAGTTGCTGCGCACTTTCCTCCAGGTTAGCAATCACCTCATGGATGTAGTGCTCTCCTTCATCAAGGGTGCGGTCTTCCTCTTCGCGAGTAACACCCGCAGAGGTAGAGATGGAGTGCATGGCCTCTTTCACCAGCGCCACCTTGGCCGCGATGCTTTGGCCCGTGGTACCCGATTGGGTTGAAAGCTCACGGACTTCCTGCGCCACCACCGCAAAGCCTCGACCACTGTCTCCAGCGCGTGCCGCTTCAATGGCTGCGTTCAGCGCCAGCATATTGGTTTGATCGGCAATGTTGGCCACAGAGCCCGCCATTTGGTCCAGATCACTGGTGAAGGTTTCAAGCTGATCAATTTTCTCGAACAGTCGATCAGTGACGGCATCGTAATCCTTCATTTTGCCAAACACGGTTTCCAGACGAGCCTTGTCAGCATTCAAGCGATCACGCCCGGATGAAGAACCATCAAGGGAGGCACTTTCACGGGTAGATTGAATGAGAGAGACGAGCTCACCAAAGCGTTGGGAGAGTTCATTGATTGCGTCGTTGCCCATTTCGCGACAGGAGTCGATGTGACGATTCCATACAGGAACCAGACTCAACCAAAGGGACAGTAATTGATCGATATGAGAAGCATGTCGCTGACTGGAGCGCTCAAGGTCAGATTGCTGCTGTTCAAGCAGCTGCTGAAGCTCGCGTGCTTTGGTCACATTTCGGAACACGAGCCAAGAGAGAAGCGCTCCAATCGCAAGAACGACTAAAGCAAGCAGTTCAACAGAGATTGATGGCGCCAGTAAAAGCGCAACAGTTCCAAGTAATGCGACCCCAAATGGCGAAAATACAACCCAAAGGGTTTTGCCACTCATTCCATGACCTCCAAAACGCTTTGGGCTGGCGGATCTAGAGCAAGGGGGCGCACATTCCCTGTAAAACTTAAAGCGACAGGAACAATGATGTGCCAACAACTACAGCCAGCCACACACATGAACAACTACTAACTAAATTAAGCTTGCATTCATAACTTACTCAACTTCAGATTTATTAACCACCCTTTCTTTATGTGTTAGCGCCTCCTGAAACACCTGTTCATCCCTACTCGATTGAATACATTGAAAAAAACCAGAGACAATCAATGCACCCGGGCATGTTCCTTCTCCTGGCTCCAATCAGGACCACTTCCTGCTAAAATAACGGCCATTTGATGAACAACTCGGGATTCCAACCATATGAGTCAACAAAGCCTGTCGCCGCTGCACACCCTTGAGCAGCAGGATGCCTTCATCAGCCGTCATATCGGCCCGTCTTCCGATGAAGTGGCAGCCATGCTGGAAACGCTTGGCGTTGATAGCCTGGATACGCTGATCAACGAAACTGTTCCCGGCAGCATCATGGTCGAGCAGCCCATTCCCCTGCCCGGCCCTAAAACCGAGCAGCAGGCACTGGCCGAACTCAAAAGCATCGCACAGCAGAACCAGCTCAAGCGTTCCCTGATCGGCATGGGTTACGCTGATACGCTGGTACCTAATGTCATTCTGCGCAACGTGCTGGAAAACCCGGGTTGGTACACCGCCTATACCCCATATCAGCCGGAAGTATCTCAGGGCCGCCTGGAAGCAATCCTGAACTTCCAACAGGCCATTCTGGACCTGACCGGCCTGGACCTGGCCAATGCCTCTCTGTTGGATGAGGCAACTGCAGCCGCTGAAGCCATGACGCTGTGTAAGCGTATGAGCAAGGCCAAAAAAGCCAACGCATTCCTGGTAGATGAACAACTGCATCCGCAGACCATCAGCGTCATCCTGACGCGCGCCGAACCGCTGGGTTATGACGTGATCGTCGGCGACGTAGAGACGCTGATCGATGAACACGAGGCCTTTGGTGTTGTGGTTCAATACCCTGGCACTCAGGGCAATATCCGCAACTTTGAGCCCCTGATCGAAAAAGCACACGGCAAGAAAGCCCTGGTATGTGCAGCTGCAGACCTGATGAGTCTGGTATTGCTGAAATCCCCGGGTGAGCTGGGTGCCGACGTTGTCTTTGGCTCCGCACAGCGTTTTGGCGTGCCTATGGGTTACGGTGGTCCGCACGCAGCGTTCTTCGCTACCCGTGATGATTACAAGCGCTCGGTACCGGGCCGTATTATCGGTGTTTCCGTCGATACGCGCGGCAACCCGGCGTTGCGCATGGCAATGCAGACTCGCGAGCAGCATATCCGCCGTGAGAAAGCGACGTCCAACATCTGTACCGCACAGGTACTGCTGGCCAACATGGCGTCTTTCTACACCGTTTACCACGGTCCTCAGGGTTTGAAGACCATCGCCAGCCGTATCCATCGCTTGACCGACGTGTTGGCCGCTGGCCTGAAGCAGAAAGGCCTGGAACTGGCTCACGACAGCTGGTTCGATACACTGACCATCAATGCCGGCGCCGAGCGTGACAATCTGATCCAGTCAGCGCTGGATGCGGGCTTCAACCTGCGTAAGCAAGGCAATGACCAGATCGGCATCACGCTGGACGAGCGTACCGACCGTGCCGAGATCGATGCACTCTGGACGGCACTGCTGGGCGCCGACCACGGCCTGTCGGTGGAAGAACTCGATGCTGATCTGGTCGCACAGGGCTCCAACAGCATTCCGGCTGAACTGCTACGTACCTCTGAGATTCTGACCCATCCGGTTTTCAACGAATATCACAGTGAAACCGAGATGCTGCGCTACCTCAAGCGCCTTGAAAACAAGGACTTGTCGCTGGCTCACAGCATGATCGCCCTTGGCTCCTGCACCATGAAACTCAACGCCACCGCCGAAATGATTCCGGTTACCTGGCCCGAGTTTGGTGCTCTGCACCCCTTCGCGCCGATCGGTCAGGCGCAGGGTTACAAAACCATGATCGACTCCCTGGAAGAGATGCTGAAAGCCATCACTGGCTTTGATGCTATCTGCATGCAGCCGAACTCCGGCGCTCAGGGTGAGTATGCCGGCCTGCTGGCGATTCGTTACTACCACCAGTCACAGAATCAGGGTCACCGCAACATCTGCCTGATCCCGACCTCTGCACACGGCACCAACCCGGCCTCAGCGGCTCTGGCTGGCATGAAAGTGGTGCTGGTTGGCTGTGACGAACAGGGCAACGTCGACATCGACGACCTGCGCAGCAAAGCTGAGCAGCACGCTGATGACCTGTCCTGCTTGATGATCACCTACCCGTCCACCCACGGTGTATACGAGGAAGGTATCCGCGAAATCTGTGACATCATCCACCAGCACGGTGGCCAAGTGTACATGGATGGCGCCAACCTGAACGCTCAGGTCGCGATCACGCGTCCGGCCGATATCGGTGCCGACGTGTCGCACATGAACCTGCACAAGACCTTCTGCATTCCGCACGGTGGCGGCGGTCCCGGCATGGGGCCGATCGGCGTTAAAGCCCACCTGGCACCTTTCGTAGCCAACCATCCGGTGGTCGGTATCGAGGGTCCAAACCCTGAAAACGGTGCCGTATCGGCAGCTCCCTGGGGCAGCGCCAGCATCCTGCCGATCAGCTGGGTGTACATTGCACTGATGGGCGGTGAAGGTCTGCGTCAGGCAACCGAAGTGGCGATCCTGAACGCCAACTACCTGGCCAAGAAACTGGGCGAACACTACCCGGTGCTGTACTCAGGCCGAAACGGCCGCGTCGCGCACGAGTGCATCATCGACCTCCGTCCGCTGAAGGAAGCCTCCGGCATTAGCGAGGAAGATGTGGCCAAGCGTCTAATGGACTTCGGTTTCCACGCACCCACCATGTCCTTCCCGGTACCGGGCACACTGATGATCGAACCCACCGAATCCGAGTCCAAAGCGGAACTGGATCGTTTCATTGAAGCGATGGTGAAGATTCGAGAGGAGATTGCACTGGTTGAAGCCGGTGAGCTTGATGCGGAGAACAACCCGCTGAAAAATGCACCGCACACCCAGGCCGATATCATTGATGCCGAATGGAATCGCCCGTATAGCCGTGAACAGGCGGCCTTCCCGACAGTATGGATGAAGCAGTCCAAACTCTGGCCGACGGTTAACCGTATCGATAACGTATACGGCGACCGGAACCTGTACTGCAGCTGCGTACCGGTTGAAGCCTACGCTGAAGACTGATCGCGTCCAATAAAAACCCCGCGTCCGTGTGATACCACACAGGCGCGGGGTTTCTTATTTAGAGCACTTACCAACGGACTACAAAGCAATCCTGCTTATGTGCCTGCAGTGACTCACACAGGCCTGTTGCCTCACTTCGTCCTGCAAAAGCACCGACCCAAATCTTGTAACTGCCCTTGTCCGGCAAGAAGTTAACACGCGGCCTTAACTCACCCAGCACTTCAGACTGCTTGGAAGCCACTTTCTCAGCCAGCGCATTGGCACCAGATTCATCATTTACCGAAGCTACTTGAACGTAATAGCCGGAGGGAAAACCCTCGGTTTCGGCCACAGTCAGTACTGACTCAGGCTCATTCACTGGAGTCGGCTCCTGCTGAACGCTTTCATCAGCCTGCTGAGTAGCATCAGACAGAGGTGCGACCGCTTCGTTACTGGTGTCCACTGCAACAGTGTTGCGCTGATCAACCAGTGCTTCGGTTTCAGGCTCTTGGTGAGCCTCAGAGGTAATGTCAGCCAAAGCAGCTTCAGACTGCTCCGCCGAAGTAGCCTCTTCAGTCTCGGTAGCGGACGATTCAGGCGCTTCAGCAGAAACAGGCTGGGCACTATCGACCGTTTCAGGCAGGGCCGCTATTTGAAGCTCAGTCTGGTCGGGGACCTGAGCAACCTGAACCCCCATCTGAGTTTTCAGTTCGCTAATACGCAGTGCCAATGCACTCTTATCCACATCAAACTGCTCTTCCATCTTGGGAAGCACCTGATCGGCTCGAGGGTCACCATTTTCCTGCGCAATATGCATCCAGGCACTGGACTCCAGCGGGTCTGGGCCAGCATGCTTTAAGTACAGAATGGAAAGTTGATACTGGGCGCGAGCATGTCCCTTCAACGCAGCCTGATTCCACCAGTACAGCGTTTTATCAAGATCGACTTCGCCTGGCATGAAATAGTGCAACCGCCCCAATAACACCTGAGCTTCAACATGGCCCTGCTCAGCAGACTTCAGTAACAGTGACTTGGCTTGTTCAAGGTCTTTGGGAACGCCCTCTCCGTGCATGAAAGCAGCTCCCTTTTGGTAGCTGGATTCAACATCAGTAGATTCAGAGCTAACTGCCGGCAGTGATACTGCCGACGACAGCAGAAAAATACTCAGGCAGGCAGCCCAGGGGCGGACAGCTGACAGGCGGGTCATGGATACAACTACTCCAAATATTCAGGATGTAGCAAGGCTAACAGAACTAATACAAGAAGGTGAATGCGTAGCCCAAAAATGGAATGAATTGAAACGCTTAACTCAATTCATCAAATCGTTTTGGTTTCCACCAGAGACAGTTTCACACTTGCAGCGTCCAAATCTGACGCCAATAAATCCACAAGGCCTGTTCGAGGTTGGTAACCATTCACCAACGTTTGCAGGTATTCGCGTATGGGCAGAGCCTCGCCACGCTCACAACAGCCTTGTATCTCAATCAAAACCGGTTCCAGCTGCGCCCAGGTCATGGACTCTTCTTCAGCACGCATAATCATTGGATGCTCTGTCTGACTGACATTTTCACCAATCAGCAGTTCTTCATAGAGCTTTTCGCCGGGCCGCAGGCCTGTAAACCTGATTTCAATATCGCCATCAGGATGCTGCTCGTCTCGCACACTCAACCCTGCAAGCACCACCATATCCCGTGCCAGGTCTGCAATCCTTACGGGGCTTCCCATATCCAGCACAAACACATCACCACCGGACCCCATGGAACCAGCCTGCAGAACCAATGAAGCAGCCTCAGGAATGGTCATGAAATAACGTGTAATATCGGGATGGGTCACGGTTAAAGGCCCACCCTGCTCTATCTGACGACGGAATAGAGGAATAACGGAACCGGAAGAGCCCAGAACATTGCCAAAGCGGACCATCACAAAACGGGTATCCGTTTCCGGCGTGCTTTGACTTAAGGCCTGAAGCACCAACTCAGCGACACGCTTGCTAGCCCCCATCACATTAGTAGGACGTACCGCCTTATCGGTAGAGACAAGCACGAAGCGATCCACCCCGGCCTCAATCGCCGCAGAGGCTGTCGCCCAGGTACCCACAACATTATTGCGAACACCGGCCGCAACGTTGAACTCCACCATGGGCACATGCTTATAGGCAGCAGCATGGTATACGGTGTTCACAGCAAACCGGCGCATCACCTGAAGTAAGTGCCCCCTATCCGTCACACTGCCCAAAATCGGCACCAGCTCCAGATCGAGTTCATGCTGCGTAATAAGCTGTTGTAACTCGGCTTCAATGCTATAGAGGGCAAACTCGGACAGCTCAAACAGCACCAGTGTTGAAGGCTTCTGCAGCACAATCTGGCGGCACAACTCGGAACCAATTGAGCCGCCTGCCCCCGTGACCAAAACTACACGCTGGTAAATACAGGCCCCAAGCAGTTCAGGTACGGGCTCAACCGCATCACGCCCCAACAGATCGACCACATCCACTTCGCGTATATCACGAACACTGATATCACCCGACGCCAATTCAGATACACCTGGCAGCACTTTCACGGCGACAGGATAAAAGCTGACACGATCAACCAGGCGACGGCGCTCAGTGCGGCTCAGAGATGAAATAGACAGAAGCACGGAATTCACACCGAAACGCTCGATCAACGCCGGCAGCTCCTCAGGCGCATGAACACGAAGCCCTGCAATCTCTGTCCCCTGCTTTTGAGGATCGTCATCAACAAAGCACACGGGCTGCAAATCACGTGCAGCAATAAGCGCAGACGCCATCTGCGCTCCCGCCTCGCCAGCGCCATAAAGCACCACAACTTCCTGCTTGGCGATTCGCTGCCGCCCCTGAGTAATACGATGAATCAGCCAACGCGCATACAGGCGGCTCCCGGCAATAAGGGTTAACGCGATAAAGCCGTAAATGAAAAACACGGAACGCGGTGCGGGCACATCAAGTAAGGTCAAAACCGCCACCCAGATCAACACCGACAATACGACCGCTTTAAATGAGATCCATAGCGTCATATGTCCCATATAACGGATGACGGCGCGGTATAAACCCAGCTTTGCCATCACCGGGACAGATACGAGTGGCACCAACAAACAAGGCAGCCAAAACTTTTGCATCGGCTCAATGATATCGCCAAGACGAAGTGACAATGCCATCCAACAGGCCATAAAGAGCATCACATAGTCAGAGGCAACGACACACAACTGTTTGGTACGCCGAGGAGCTTGTAAGAATGTACGTAGTAGTGAGTCCAACATCGATGCCATGTCTCAGAAAACCAAAAGGGCAATCGCCCCGGAAGGCTAAAGTATCACAATATGGGTAGAGCGATTACGAACAGGGCTATTCCCAGCGAGTAGCAAGGGAACCCAAAACCTCGTAGAAGGCGCGTTCGCTCTTGCGCAGATGTCTCGCTGAAGGCACCCAGTAACTCAGGGTATCCATATCATCCCTCAGAGCAAGGTAATGAGTAGGAGCAGGGATTGGATTCAGACCTGCAGCTCTGAAATGGGTCATCGCCCTCTTCATGTGGGATGCTGAAGTCACCAGGACCAACACAGCCCCCTCGCCCAGTAAATCTGCAGCTGCACGTGCCTCTTCACCGGTATCACGCGGCGCAGTCAGTGCATGAATACTCCCTTCAGGAACACCCAACTGCAAAGCCAGGGACTCATAGCCTAATGCCATGGAAGGGACATCAGGCCTGCGATCTGTACCACTAACAATCATGAGCGTATCGGGAGACTGATTCCACAAGCGCAGCCCTTCAGCCAAGCGATTAACAGCAGAATCAGAGAGCTGCCCGGTTACAGTCCAAGACTGATTCGGCTGATACCCGGCGCCCAGTACCATTACGGCTTCAGGTTTCTGTGTACCCGGCCAATCATGTAAGGGAGAATAAGCGGATTCGAAACTGACCAATAACCGGTCAGCGACAGGAGCCCAGCTCAACAACACAAGCGCCAGCATGGCGAAACTCATACAGAAACGGCCAAAAGCACGCTTCCATCCAAGCAAAAGCCCCAATAAAAACAGCCCCAGGCAGAGAGGCAAAGGCATCAGTAACTGAGCGACCAGCACCTTCAGCACTGTGTAGAAATCCAGATCCATAACCTAATCCCTCAGCCGCTCAAAAAACGCTCACTCCTTGATTCGGTCACCCACACCCTTGCCAGTGACGGTCAAAAAGATATAGCGAAAATAGTTTACCAAACTCATCTCCCGGATCATTTGAGCATCAACTTGTGCAAGATGTTCAGGCGTCGACATATCGATGCCACTCACCTGCGCCAAGCCGGTGATCCCCGGTCGAACATCAAAGACGCCCTGCTGCTGACGCGCTTCCGTAAGTTCCTTTTGATTGAACAAGCCGGGCCGTGGACCAACCAGACTCATCTCGCCCTTGAGCACATTCCAAAGCTGAGGCAATTCATCAAGTTTGGTGCGGCGTAAGAAGCGCCCAAAGGATGTGACACTGGAGGCACTGGCAAGGTGAGTTGCGACAGAAGCAGTATCAACAGCCATGGTTCTGAATTTCACCAAAGTGAAAGGCTTTCGATAGCGCCCTACCCGCTCCTGGCGAAACAAGGGGGAACCGGTATCAAAAAAACCGATAACCAACAGCAGCAGTAGTACCGGTGCACCCAGTACCAACCCCAACAGCGAGAAAATGATATCCAGACAACGAATCAAATCAGACTACTCAAATGAGAAACAACAAAACCAGCATTCTACGCTAGCTAATGAAGGAGTGTACCTGTCAGAACTCAAATGAAGGGCGCCAATGTTGGAATAAAAATCTGGGAGCGCACTCCGTGCGCGAAGCTCACTTGGCAATACACCTCACTCAAAACACCGTTTCATGCCCTCAGCAAACGAATATGGCGGCTCCCAAACCAGCAGCTTTTTAGTGTCACTGATATCCACCTGCAAGGACCCCAGCACCTTCTCAGCCATAGCCCTTTTACCCAACAGACTTGCCCCTGCCCACAGCAACGACTCCGGCACGGGGATCAACCGAGAAGGCTTTCCCATCCCTTCAGCAATGCCCTCCAGAATCTGAGTAGTGGATACATCCTCATCATCCCCCGCCAGAATTACCCTGTTGGCCGCAGCCGGATGATCTATACACACCCGAATAAGATCAACCAGGTTATCCAACCCCACCAGCGTACGTTGATTATGTACAGCCCCCAAAGGCAGTGGAATGCCCTTCTCCACCCAGCGAACCAAACGACCAAAATTACCTGGCGCATTGGGGCCATAAACCAAGGGTGGTCGAATGATGACCACTTCCATATCGCTCTGTTCAGCGATTTGCATCAATCCCTGCTCTGCTTCCCATTTGGAATGAGCGTAAGGCTCAGAGGGGTTGGGGAGATCGTTCACTGTAAACGGTGCTTGATTGCTGACGCCATTGACACCGATTGAGCTCAGGAAGATGAAGCGTTTGACACCGGCATCAGCGGCTTGTCGGGCGAGGTTAAGGGTACCGTCTACGTTTACGGTGCGAAAGGCGGCTAAAGGATCGGAGCTGCTGTCGGGAGGAACATGAGCCCGAGCGGCAGCATGCACAACTACTTGCTTATTGAGCAAGCTGGCAGACCAGTCAGAGAGAGGTGTTATACAGATATTCAGAAGCTCTATACCGCTACCGAAACTACTCTTAAGCTGTCTGCTAGTACCTGAAACCTTGAATTTTTCGGACAAGGCCAAATCAATAGATAATTTTCGACCGACAAAGCCACTTGCACCTGTAACAAGAACATTAGTTACAGTCACTTGATATCCTTATAACCTATTGGGTTATTCGTATACCACCGCCAGGCATCTTCACATATCCGACCTAACCCATAGTTGGCTTCCCAACCTAACATTTTTTGTGCACGTTCAGGATTGGCATAACAAACAGCTACATCACCTTCCCGGCGCTCAGTAAAGGTGCAGGAAATATGGCGCCCGGATGCTTTCTCAAAAGCTTGGACCAGATCTAATACAGAGTAGCCACAACCGGTACCCAAATTAAGACATTCAAAGCCATTGTGGTTATTAATTAGGTTAGATGCAGCCAGATGCCCCTTGGCAAGATCAACTACATGGATGTAATCCCTTACACCAGTACCATCTGATGTTGGATAATTACAACCAAAAACCTCCAGTGTTTTTCGATACCCTAAAGCCACTTCTGCAACCCGCTGCATCAAGCTATTAGGGGTGATACTAAGGTCTTCACCAATTAGGCCAGAAACATGCGCACCAACTGGATTAAAATATCTCAACACTAAGGCAGACCATTGATCATCGCTTCTAACAATATCTCGTAAAATATGTTCTATAAAAACTTTGCTTCTGGCATAAGGGGTCACAGGCGACACTATAGAGTCTTCACAGATAGGGACTTTAGAAGAATCTCCATAAACAGAAGCGGAAGAGCTGAAAACAATTTTCTTACAGTTGAACTCATTCATTATTTTCAAAAGATTAAGCGTAGCTGCAACATTGTTATCGTAATAGTCCAATGGACTATGCAAAGAGTCAAATACTACTTTCCAACCTGCAAAATGAATGACAGAGGATATATCATAATTTTCAAATAACGAGCGCAGGCAGCTTTCATCTGACACATCACCATGGACAAAACGCAATTTTTTGTCAGCCAATAGCTCAATTCTTTTAACTACATTTATGTGGGAGTTCGAAAGATTATCAAGTACAACTATATCCTCCCCCTCTGATAGCAGCTCTACAGACGTATGTGAACCAATGTAACCGCATCCACCAGTAACAAGAATCAACAGTCTTCCCCCACAATTATATCGACCATATCAGGAATGATTTTATTGATATCAAATTCAGACGACGCTATTTTAAAACTAGCCTCCCCCATACGTTTGATTTCGTTCCTGTTTTTTATTAAAAATGACATTTTTTCTGCAAGCTTATCAGGCCTGCCCCGGGGTACTATAAAACCATTAACTCCCTGATTTACTGTTTCTCTACAACCAGGAACATCGGTGGTTAGAATGGCTCTACCTATAGACATAGCCTCTTGAGTGCTTCGTGGATAGCCCTCTCGATATGATGGAAGCACAAAGACATGAGATTTAGAAACCCAATCGGATACATTATCAACATACCCCGGGTAGAGAATTAAGCCTTCTTCTACATACTTATTTATCTCATTCAATTTTATAGCAGCAGGATTTTCATAATCAATACCACCAATAACAACGAACTCAGCAACCAGTCCAGAATTCTTTATAATCTTTGCGGCTTCGATGTAATCAAAAATTCCTTTTTCTACCAGGAGGCGAGCAACAAAAATAAATCTAACCACACTATCTTCATGTGAAACTGGAGAGTGCGGGTAATCGCACAGATCAAGACCGATAGGACCCGAAACGAAAATTTTATCTTTCCTTATATAAGTTTTTTTAAGAAGATCAACAGGATCATCTTTGTTAAGGAAAACAACTTTATCAGCAAAGAAATAGCAGAAGGAAGAAAGTAGGCCATGTATTATTTGGAGCGTTTTTTTCTTAAATGAAAACACTTCATTTGTTTTGGTATAGATATAACCGAGGCCTTCTAACATGGCTACTTTTCTAGGCACTTGAGCTATTGTAGCAGCAAGCGTACCGTATATGGACGGTTTAATAAAAAAGCTAAAAACAACATCGGGTGATATCTTTTTTATTAAAAATAAAAGCCTCAAAAAAGACAAGAAATCTTCAAACGGATTAAAGCCAGCTTTGCTTAATTTATAATCAACAGGAATTGCCCCCAACTCCTTTACCAAGCCCCTAGTTTCATCACAATAATCGATAGCAAAGCAATAGACCAAATCACCATTTTCAACAAACCACTTTATTAGCTCACGCCTGAATATAAGAATACCAGGTGAAACATTTTGAGAAACAAAAACAATCTTCATTATTTTGCTATCAACGATTAAGAATTAGAGGTCACAAGATTAATATTTTATAAATTCCCACAAAGCCAAGAAAACCATACTAAAATTAGGCAAAGCTCATTCAATAAAACATATAATTTTTTTAAAAAACTTTCATGTAGCCAACTTATAAAGTAAAAAGGCTTCTTTCTGCGAAAAACAATTCCCATATGCTGCATTTAGGATAGAAAATATCCGTAACTTCATAGCCTCGTCGGTTAACAGCACAAGTCATTCTGGGAAAAGGACTCGCAGCAAAATTATTGGTAATACGACGAGTCCAGTCACTGATCCAGCAGCGATGCATCGATAAGGTATTACAAGTACTGTAGGTACTATAGACCTACTATCAGCCGTGTCGAACGAACTGCAACACCGACCATCGCGATGGTATTACCCAAGTTCTCTATCAAGCCGGTCTCAGTCGATAACGGCGATCAGCCGCATAAACGAATGTAATTGACAACATATTCTAGGCACAACTTGAACATGTCGCTCTTCGGCACAGCGATTTCCTTCTTGTGCTTCATAGCTCAAAGATTCAAAAAACTTCCTAGGTTAGGGCATAAAAATAAAGAATTTAGCCCGCTATAACAACAACAGAATTCTTAAAAAAACTTGTAATTATTTTTTCATCATTGACAAATCGAGCTCATTAATCAAATTTGAGAGCAGATTTTTTTTAGATATAGTTTTCTCAGAGCTTTTAGAAACCAATCGCCTATCAACTAAAAAATCATTAGCCACCCTTGATATTTCATCAATATCAGCATGCCCAATTCTTAAATATTCATTATCATATTTTATAACATCGTTATGTCCCAAATATACTGGAAGCCCCATCATCAAGTATTCGCGCACTTTTAAAGTACAGGCTTCTGTCATGTTTTTACGATGCAATCCAAATGAAGAAAGTCCCAACCAACAACTGCTCGCTAAGTGGCGTATCTCGTCTGTTGATAGGTTGCCATGCAGTACAACCCTAGTATCTGCACTGGCTCGGCTTAGATCTGGCTCATACACCTTACCTACCAAGTGGAGTTTGAAACTGACTTTCGACTTTTCAAGGCTGTCTAGCAGCAGATCTAGGCCATGCCAAGCAGAGAAAGCACCTGCCATAAAAAGAAATTCTGGTGTATCACCTCTAAAATCCTCTACAGGTTCTCTGTCAAAACGAATACCATTGGGATAAACAAACGTAGGCATTTTTTCGAGCCCCGCTCGGTACACCTCATAATTCACGATTTCCTGCGTTACACCTATAATGCCAGCTGCAGACTTAAGTGTAGGAATCGATGATAGGTGCTCACAGGCTGCGCGGAACTTTGCTGGTAAAGTAGCTGAAATCCGAAGTTCAGGCTCTTCCAATGTGTGGTGCACAAAGTAAACTGGCTTATTGCAGCATTTTACAAAGCGTAGCTGAAAAGGATCATGTACATAATAGCGCAGCACAAACGCATCATAGGCTTCTACTTGCGACATCAACCACTGGTAGAATCCATATCTGAATTTAATCCAATCTATCAATTTGGCCCTAGTAGGGTCACCTGCCTTGACACTCCTGGACTCTTCAATAAATGCTTCAGGGTCAAGCCATCCTTGAGGGCAATATAGCTTTACATCCCAGTCTTTAGCTAACTCACAGGCAGCCTCATGCTCCCACCTCATTTGGTTTATAATTCCTGAAGGGGGGCGTAACAAAGCAGCCGCATGCAAATATCTCATCGCTTACCTAAATAGAATAATTTTAACTGTTCAATAATAGTTTTTTATAAATCTCAAAATCTTCAGGGAAATTAAAAAATGAATTATGCCATAACAAGGTAAATATACCATTAACTTGCCTACAGTGACGCTTAAGCTTATTGAATTTATCGTATGCTGCTTCCGTAGATCCAAGGCCTAAATATCGTTCCGCTATTACCGTGCAATCCATTGCTATCAGTGGCCTAATCCGCAGTGATAAGGGCTGATCGCTCACTACATCAAAGGCCGGGTATTCGAAGCAAGTGCCGCAGCGGAAACCGGGCCTGTCCGCATAGCCCAATGTACTATCATAACTCATACCTGCATCTGCCCAGGCTTTCTGGGTAACCGCCTGTTCCCATCGCAGGTAATGCATCCGCCCGCCCCATTCATTCTGCTGTATTCCCTCTTCTTCGCATATTTTCCGTAACCTATCAGCTTCCTTTGCTATACCTGCAGGGCAATTGTAGGTGTTGTAGCTGGGGTGTAAACCTATCTCATGACCTCGCAGGTGGATCTCGCGCATGAGCTTACGTATTTGTGGCATTTCAGGGTCGTATAGTGCGTCTTTGCTTGGGTCTGTGCGGCCACATATGAAGTAAAAGGCGCTCGCCAGGTTATGTTCCTCAGACTGATCCATTAGCCAGCCAAAGGTATTAGCTGGGTCTTTGGGGTGGATTTGTTGCCTGCTATTGAGCCATAGCCAGGGGGCTTTTAGTGCAGAAGCAATGTCCTTTCGAACCAGCACATCCCCTCCCATGGTTCTTATAAGACCTTGCAAGCTCCGAAAGGCGTACCGGGCCGGGCCATCCACATCGTGGGAAACTTTCATGCTGAACTGATACTGCTTCAGTTTGATTCCTAGCCAGACTCTTTGAATCACCTGACCAAGAATGCTCAGCCACTCATCAACAACGGGCCTTTCCAGATAGCCATGCTGGTAGGCGTGTGATGAAGTCGCAGGAAATCGTTGGTGGTTATCCAAGTCAGTGCGCTCGACCTCCTCTAGCCGTGTCAGCATCCAATAGGTCAGACCCAAAATGTCATAATGGACTGTCGCGCCTCGCTCGCTTAGCTCAATCAGCGGTGTGCACAGCTCAAACTCTGAAGGGGCTGGCAGATTGTCTTCAATTGGGCCGATAAAACCCTCGGCGGATGCCTGCCACTGCTGACACGGGAAATCCGAGCGTGATTGATGGAAAACATTTTCGAGCTGGTCAAAGGTAATAACGCTGTCACTGCCTAGTAAAGATAGTTCTAACCTGTTGACCTGCTGAGTAAGAATGAACTCATGACCGAAACGTTCTTGAAGGTTGGCTTCAAGCCAGCAAAAAGCATTATTAGTGAAAAACATATTTATACTCAGCGGCGTAGGGACCTGAGGATGTTTATTAGCTTGAGTAGCTTCGAATTGCTGCGGAAGACATAGAAGTATGGAGTCTGCACCGCACCGAAGGCACGAAAGAAGCGCTCTATCGGCTCTATCATTGAGCCCTCAAAATCAAACACCTCAACTGTTTCAGGCTGACGTAGGATGGCTTCCCAGAGCACCAGGCTGGTCGCGCCGCTATTACGCAACTCGGGGTCGCCCCCCCCCATGAGGTAATAGGCGGTATTACCGCTTCGAACGATATAAGCACCCGCATGTAACTTGCCATCTGGCCCTTCGGCCACCAGACAGTTCCTCGCGTTACGAGCTGATGCGGCAGCATCAATGCGGGAGACAAACTCACTACTGTAAGGGGACGCACGGCCTTGCCGCTGGAAAACCATCATGTTGAGTGCGAGAAATTCCCCTAGAGATCCCTCCCTGACAATAACGCCTTCTCGATACTTGGCTTTTCGAATATCTCCACGAATGTTTTGTTGTAAAGCTTTCCATAGTTGCTCTTCGCTTGAAGCCAGCGGAAGCCGATAGGTATATCGTGTAGTTTGCTCAAACCCCCGCCAATAGAATGGTAGCCAGTTAAGCTGGTCACACTGCCAGTTCTGTCCATAGTAGTCATAAGCTGGAAGCAGGTCTGCAAGCTCCCCGAGTACATCCTTTTCGTAGGCGAGTCTCTTCGGGTAAGGTTTCTGCGTTGGCTTTATCCAAGGCCCTAGGGTTTGCGTTAAACTTGGCTGGGTAAGCAGCGTGAATCCGTATTTTTTCTTAACTACATATGGCAACGCGCCGATCACTTGGCCTCTTTTTTTTACCAAAGCCACATCCCAATTATCACCAGCAACGGCATCCAACCACCAATCCTGGGAGAAGATGAGGATAGTCGGTTCTTGTGCACATAGTGCACGATACTCATCCTTACTATCCATGCTTCAAAAACCTTAGAATCATTCGTTTAATACGAAATTCAAGCGTTAAAAAAATACGACCATCAGCGGCCGCAACATATCTTCTACCAGCATCCCTATAAAGCTTTCCCGGTATATCGGTATTACGCGAACAGGTATCGTAGTTATCAATAATCCATCTCTGCCCACAAAAAAAACCAACAGGCTGAGGAAGAGCATTCAGCCATAACTCAGTACCCCTCAATACATGCCAGACTCTCTCTACTCGCCAATGCTCCCAGTCTATAACTGTTTTATGTTCACTAGGCTGAAGGTTTCGAGCCCGACGCGTCGGGCTTTCCAACGGCTGCTTAACTCTTGGCGCATGCCCTGACTCGATTGCGTCCAAGGCTTTAAAAAGAAGATCAACACCTAGTCTTCCGACTAACTGGTCAAGTCGCTCAGGTGACTTTGTTCCAAGCGGTATATGCATCCTATCCTTGAAAATAATATCACCTGTATCTTCACCTTCATCAATATAGTGCACGGTAACACCGGGATATTCTTCCATATAAAAACATTGCCAAAAGTCAGGATTTGGCCCACGATATTCAGGAAGAAACGCAGGATGTATATTAATTGTACCAAACCTTGGGATGTTAAATATTTTACTTTTAAGAAGCTTAGACATACTAAAAACAACTATGAGATCTAAATTTTTCTCATGCAGCCAAGGCTGTAGTCCCTCATCATCGCTCGATGTCATAAATCGATATGGGATGTTTGAATCTTCACATAAAATCTTTAAAGATCGGCCAACGTTAAAAAACTTATATTTTAAACAATCGAATATTTTTATTATTTTTAACAACTTGTTTTTTTTATTATACTTTCTTGGCGCAGCCTCAATCACACCAGCAATCTCATACTCAGACTCAAGAAGTGGGAGTACTATTCTTGATAAACCCTGAGTTATCAGAACAATTCTCAAACTGAAGCCTCTCTATATATCCAAGCGTTTTTTTGAAAAGGAAGAAAATTTTGACGCCTTGATGAAGCCATAATATTTAAACTTGTTTTCAGGCCTACAGACTTCTGACTCTGCAATTTTTTTAATTATTTTCGCAGGGTTTCCACCAATTACGACGAAACCATCAGGGAAGGATTTGGTGACTATGGAACCAGCCGCGACGATAGTATGGTTGCCAAGTTCAACACCTGGAAGAACTATAGCACCTATTCCCAACCAACAATAGCTACCAATCTTGACTTGAGATTGAATATGTTTACTGAGATCCATTGAATCATGATTAGCACTAATAATTCCAACATTTGGACCTACCAAGGTATAGTCGCCAATATAAATATGTCCAATTCCTTGAATGTAGCATCCTGGAGATAATCCTGGAGCAGTCCCGATTCCAATTTTTATCCTGTTTACCCCGTTGACTTTGCTTGTGTAATGGACAGGCCAATATGCTGATCCATTTATTCTGAGAATTTTTTGAACAAACAAGCCGCGAAAGGTAACTGGTGCCGAAGTCCCAGCTGTTTCAGCGACAACGGGTGCAACAATCTTCGAAAAAAATAAATATAGTTTTTTAATAAAAGTTTTCAACACAAACTACCCAAAATAAGAAAACTATAATAAAAAATGGGAAAATATAATTTTTCACTATTTTTAAAGGATCACCACCAATCACCCTAAAAAGAACGCACAAATATATTGCATATGAGACCACATTACTTATTGAAAAACATGCAATTGCAAACATGAAGTCACCATAAATAGCGCCAATCACAACTCCAATGCATCTTGCAATCAACAATTGAAATTGCATAAACATTCCAAGACGTTGACGTTCCGCAACTTCATAGATCGAACTTAAAGGTGAAGTAGTAAATGCCATCATCATCCATAGCGAAAGCCATCGCGCTGCTTCCCCAGCGACCTTCCAAGCTTCGCCAAAGACTAATGAAAATATATCAGGCCCAAGACCCACCAATATTAAAACTGGAACAAGTATTAGATATACGAGCCTCTTGTGAACAGCCAACAAAAAGGGGACCAATGTATTCTTTCGGTATCGGTCTGGTGCCTCAGAAAGAAAGACGCTTCCTACGGCTTGACCAACAAAAGTCATTGGTGCACCCATTAGCCGATAAGCTAAAGCATACAAACCTACAATCCCAGGAGCATAGAACGCGGCAAACAATAACGGTGGTAGCTGAGCACCCGCAACGTTAGCGAATCCTCCCCATGTAGAAAATAGAGGAAAGTCACGATACAAACTTGCACATTTCAATACCTCTTCTTTCGTTGCTCTAAGGTAGATTCTATTTTTGATGAATTCTTTGCAAAGACTCCAGACCCCGAAAGACTGTCCACAAGCTTGTCCAATTATGAGCCCAAAACCTGATAGTTTAAACGCCGAGAATTGGACAACCAAAGTCATCATTGACTGCATTATCTTCGTTTTTGAGACTTTCCTAAATTCTTTCTTTCTTATTGCCCAATAATTAAAAACCTGATAGGTACCAATAAAAAGAACGCCTGTAGGAATCAGCCAAATTTGTTCACAAATCTCAGGAACTTTTAAATAATAGAAGAGGGGCTGACCAATAATGGTTAATAATATCGCAGCTACTACTGATACAACCACTACCATAATCTGAGCCAGCACCACTAAATTTATTGCTTGGTCTTCATTCTCCGGCAGTGCTATCGCCAATTCATATCGTAGGCCTGCAATAACAACAAATATGGAGACAATAGCCATATAAACGGCTAAGACACCAAAATCTTCTGGTGTGTAGAGCCTTGTGAGTACTGGAGATGCCAATATCAGGAGTAGCTGAGATGCGGACGCTCCCCCTACTAGGACACCTACATTTTTAGTAAATTTCTTTCCTAAAACTTGCAATCTATCGTTGCTCAATCAGAAGGTTTTTGAGTGTCATCTTAGAATGCGACTTGCATATAACCATTATTCATTTATTACTTTCAGTAATTTCTAAAATGTCCAGATTTTGCCTGCCACTCGTTGCTGCTCTCTAACTGTCACATAGGGATGCATTGGCAAGCTGATAACTCTCGTGGCTATTTTGCCCCCGAAAGGTAGGCTTACGCTTTCATCGCCCACTGCCGGCTGTTTATTCAGCGGTATGGGGTAATGCACGGCGGTAGGAATGCCCACATCATTCAGTTTCTGTTGCACCTGTTCACGGTTTTTAACACGAATTGTGTATTGAGCCCAAGCTGAGGTGTTGTGGGCTTCAACATACGGGGTCGTGTTGATACCCGCTTCATTCAACAAGTGTGTGTAGTTATTAGCCACTTGCTCACGTAACAAAATCTCTTCGTCAAGCAACGCCAACTTGGGCAACAAAATGGCTGCTTGTATAGTATCCAAGCGGCTATTCACACCTACACGAACATGATGGTAACGCCTATCCTGACCATGGCGTGCAATCTGGCGGATTACTTTGGCCAGTTCTTCATCATTTGTGAAGAGGGCACCCCCATCGCCGTAGCACCCCAAGGGTTTAGTGGGGAAGAAACTGGTGCAGGCAATAGTGGTCAGGTTGCAGGATTTCTTGCCCTTGTAGCCGCCTCCAAAGCTTTGGGCGGCGTCTTCAATGACCGGTATACCGTGCTTGGCTGCAATGGCATTAATTTCATCAAAGTCGGCACACTGACCGTACAGGCTGACCGGAATAATCGCCTTGGTACGCGGGGTTATCGCTGCCTCTATTCCGGCCGGGTCCATATTGTATGTTCTAGGGTCGATGTCTACATACACGGGTTTGGCGCCCAATAAGGCGGGCGTTTCTGCTGTTGCGATATAGCTGAAGCCCGGCACGATGACCTCGTCACCCTGACCAACGCCTAATGCCATTTGGGCTATTTGCAAGGCATCGGTACCGTTGCCGCAGGTGATGCAGTATTTGGCGCCAGTGTAGGCCACAAGCCTTTCTTCAAGTTCGGTAACTTCAGGGCCGAGGATGTATTGGCCGTGGGCAAGTACCTTCTGAATGTTGGCATCGATTTTGTCTTTGATGCGGGCCTGTTGGGCGGCCAGGTCGATGAATTGCATAGTCAGTTTATCGCGCACGGAGTACGCTCCCACTAGTGTGAAAGGGTTAGTGCCTGGACAAATGCTTACCACTTAGTACGTACATTGCACCAGTATGCTGGCAGCTAGCTTTTGCCTCTCCGCTGAGCGGCAGATCAAGTTGTTCGCCAAACTCGCTCATCCAGCCGATCTGTTTAGCGGGCACGCCGACCATGAGCGCATAGGCAGGTACATCTTTGTTAATGACCGCGCCAGCACCAATAAAGGCGTATTCACCAATGGTCACGCCGCAAACAACAGTGCAGTTGGCACCCAGAGTGGCGCCTTGTTTCACCAGCGTATCCCGGTATTCATTTTTGCGCTCGATCAGCGAGCGGGGGTTATACACATTGGTAAACACCATGCTGGGACCGCAGAAAACACCTTCTTCCAAGTGTACATTGTCATACACTGAGACGTTGTTCTGGATTTTACAGTAATCGCCAATGGTGACCTTGTTGCCGACAAAGACGTTTTGGCCAAGGGATACATCCTTGCCAATTTTGGCCCCGCCGCAGACATGTACGAAGTGCCACACACGTGATCCTTCACCGATCTGAGCACCATCGTCTACGATGGCAGATTCATGAACTTGGTAATTCATACACATTCGCTTGAAAGCAAGCGCCAGCAAGAGTTAGAGAATTTTCTTCAGGAACGGATGGCCTTCGCCTTTTGCGGGCTGTTCCGGCCGAGCGGTACGAATCTGATTTACGGTTTCAATACAGTGACGCGCATCTTCAATGCCATAGCCACGGCCTGCCAGTATTTCCTCATAGCTGATGGTATGCAGGTCGGTAAAACCGGATGAAAACTCGATCTGTTCGCCATCACAGCTGATGTTTCGGAAGGTAGTCTGCTTGCCATTTACTTCTTCCGGCAGGTCGTTGGCGTCAATAGACAAGAACCAGGGAACTCGGGCCTTCTCATATTCCAGGTAGCCAGCAGCCTTATAGTCGCTAGCATAATGCACCACGCTCTTTTCCAGCTTACCGAAGATAAAGTGCAACATATCGAAAAAATGCACGCCGATATTGGTGGCAACGCCAAATGACTTGCGCGGGTTCCCTTTCCAGCTTTCCATGTACCACTTGCCCCGAGACGTAATGTAGGTCAGGTCAACCTGATACTTGCCGCTGCGCTGCTCGTTAGCAACCTTCTCTTTCAGTTTGAGAATCGCATCATGGTGGCGCAACTGAAGGATATTGTAGACACGCTGCCCGGTTTCTTTTTCTACCAACGCCAGCTCATCCAGCATCTCGGGGGTAGGTACCAGTGGTTTTTCACATATAACATCACAGCCCAGGCGCAAGCCTGCTGCAATATGTGGATGGTGAAGGTAGTTGGGTGAGCAAACGGCCACGTAGTCGAGTGCAGTATCAGGATTACGCTTGAGCTGCCATGCGAACTCCTGAAATCGCTCGAATTCGGTGAAAAACTCACTGACAGGTGAGATGCTGTCAATAATGCCGACAGAGTCGTTGATATCATAACCAACACTCAAGTGGTTCCCGGTATCCTTGATCGCTTTCATATGGCGAGGGGCGATATAACCTGAGGCGCCAATCAGTGCAAAATTTTTCATTAGGGTCAACTGTCTGTTATCAGGCTTTGATGATATTTGTAGCCGGTTCACGGAACTTGCCGCGGCTGTCGATAATCAGTTTCGCATGATGTTTAATCAGGCTGTAATCGAAACGGTCATGATCAGTAGCCAATACCACAGCGTCGAAGCTAGCCAAATTCAACTCCGTAAGCGGCTCACTGGACAGTTCAAAGTGATGTTCGCGCATTTTAGGAAACACCGGCACATGAGGATCAGAATAAGCAACTATACCGCCCTTAGCTGCTATCAACTCCATGATCTCAACGGAGGGTGATTCACGCATATCATCAACGTTTTTCTTATATGCCACCCCAAGTATCAAAATTCGGCTTCCTTTCAGTGCCTTACCGACATCATTGAGGCCATCCATTAGCTTGCCCGTAACATATTCAGGCATAGATTTGTTCACCTCTCCAGAGAGCTCAATAAAGCGGGTATGTACGCCATATTCACGTGCTTTCCAAGTCAGGTAAAAGGGGTCGACAGGAATACAGTGCCCTCCCAACCCAGGGCCTGGGTAGTATGCAGTAAACCCAAATGGCTTGGTTTTCGCAGCATCTATCACCTCAAAAATATCAATCCCCATACGATCTGCTACGATTTTCATCTCATTTACGAGCCCGATGTTGACTGCACGATGAATGTTCTCAAGTAGCTTGGTCATTTCGGCAGCCTTGGTCGAGCTGACTGTCACGACTTGGTCGATCGCTTGCTCATAGAGTGCTACTCCTGCTTCAAGACATGCCGAGGTATGCCCCCCCACAACCTTTGGGATCGTCCGTGTTTCGAAGGCTTTATTACCCGGGTCCTCTCTCTCCGGAGAGTACACAAGAAAAAGATCCGTACCGACGTTCAGGTTTGCGGACTGGACGCGAGGCAGCATTTCTTCTTCCGTGGTTCCCGGGTAAGTAGTGCTCTCCAGCGATACAACTTGACCAGTTCGTAGATAGGGCTGCAGAGCTTCAACGGTTTTGATGACAAAACTGATATCCGGCTCACGAAACTTATTTAGGGGTGTAGGGACGCACAGGATCAACGCGTCGCATTGGAGAGCCCGACTAAAATCACTTGTCGCCTCAAACCCGGCTTCGTTGGCAGCACCAATACTTTCTGCTGGTATATGCTCAATGTAACTTTTACCAGCATTGAGCATTTCTACCTTACTAGCATCTATGTCGATCCCCACAACCAAGTATCCTGATTCGCTATACCTTAGCATCAGAGGCAAACCAACATACCCCAGTCCAACAATTCCAATCACGGCTTCTTTGTTCTTAAATTTGTCTACAGTGGCATGAAGCGTTGACATAGTGCCTATTCAATCAGTTAGTTATGTTGCTGTTTATTTTTGCTGTGCTCAGCCTAAGCTTTATGCCCGAGCCAAGTTTAGGTTACTCAAAAGAAGGTTTTAAAAGTCCATTCTTTAGTCTTTCTTTCAAGCTTATTTTCGCCTTTCTATCCCCATGCACCAACCGAAGCTCGCCAGGGGCTACCTCTATCCCTTCAACAAACCTCACCAAATCATTCTGATCCGCATGCGCCGAATACCCACCAATCGTCTCAACCTTGGCCCGAATTTCAATTTTTTCGTCATCCAGCCAGACGTAACCGCCATCTGGTCCATAGCGTTGAATATCCCTACCGGGAGTCCCTTCTGCCTGATATCCCACGAACAGCACATCATGACGTGGGTCTGGCAGCATAGCCTTGAGGTAATTAACAATGCGCCCGGCATTACACATTCCGCTCCCCGCTATCACAATTGCCGGGCGACCGCTTTCAGCCAAATACCTGACCATTTTAAGATGGTCTTCATGGCTATCGATGGTCAGAAGCTGCTCGAAAGCCAGGGGATTTCGTCCCTGTGCCAAACGCCCCTGAGCCTCTTCATCCCAGAAGGGCCTCATCTCTCGATAGGCATTGGTGAA
This sequence comes from Marinobacterium sp., assembly GCA_048264005.1. GTDB lineage: Bacteria > Pseudomonadota > Gammaproteobacteria > Pseudomonadales > Balneatricaceae > Marinobacterium. Next base: position 160,845 of record JBLXDP010000001.1, on the reverse strand, counting down.
ACGACTTGCCAGTGGCGAGTCCAAGATGACAGGCAGTTGTGTACCTTCATCTTCGAATGCTCCAGCACCTCTAAGTATCTCCTTCTCAAGCAGTTCCTCTAACTCGTAGAGTAGTTCCTGAGTACGGCCGATACTGAAAGCAGGTATGAGCACTGTACCTTTATTTTCCAGCGCACGATCAATTGCCGCTTTTAACCGCTCGATGCGCGTAGCTCTATCTTCGTGTACTCGATCACCGTAGGTGCTTTCCAATACTAAGATATCTGCTTTTTCGGGTGATTCAGGCGCTGGCAGCAAGGGGGTATTTCGTGAGCCTAGATCGCCAGAAAACACTATTCGAGAGTTCTTGCCATTGTTCGTCAAGTCCAGCTCAACATAAGCTGAACCAAGGATGTGCCCTGCACGTTGTAAACGGATCGCCAGCGTACAACCATCCTGGTCGATCAGGCTGAACCACTGGTTATAAGGGAGCGCAACAACCTGCTCCGACACCCGTTGCAGATACGGCTCTACATATTGGCTGTCGCGGCTGATTCCCAGTTTGAATGCATCTTCCAATACCAGTGGAAGCAAGAGTGCAGAGGGCTGGCTGCATATGATGGGACCTTTAAACCCCGCTGCAAGCAAACCGGGAATACGCCCTACATGATCGATATGCACATGCGTAACGATTAGCGCACGTACACCCTCTACCGAAAAATCCAAGTGCTGCGCATGCATTTCAGGATCGGCTTCAGCACCCTGAAAGAGTCCACAATCCACCAAAACACTGGTGCTTTCATCAATCTTCAGTTGATGGCAAGACCCGGTCACACCGTCTTTTGCACCATGATGTTCAATTGTCATAAAGGGCATTCTTTGCCTCCTGTGCTTCCATGCTGGCACGCTACCGCCCGAAGGTTACTCGGGCGATCCTCAATACCCTTGGGTTCCAGTATAGTTACGCTCATCCTGAGCATGTGCTGCCGCTCGCGTTGTAAAAGCAGCACAGGCCGATGATACTGATACGAGGACTGATTGTAAGCAGTCGCCATGAGCTAACCGGCCCAGGTCAATATAATTGTAGATAACTGATTGTTAAGGAAACACTGTGACTGACTTTAAGTGGTATCTGGTTCAGTCCAAACCCGGCCAAAGCGAAAGAGCTGCACAAGAGCTTGAGAATCAGGGCTATGAAGTGTTTTTTCCAACAATTGAAGTAGAGAAGATAAAGAAAGGCCACAGAGTTAAGCAAACCGAACCCATGTTTCCGGGCTATGTATTTATTGAACTATCTGAACTAAGCAGCAACTGGCGCCCCATTCGCTCTACACGGGGTGTTGCACGGATGGTCAGCTTCGGCAATAAACCCGCCGAAGTGCCTGACGACGTTGTGGAACAGCTGCGGACACATGTACGTTCGCGCCCTGCGAAGTCATCCTTGACGTCGAATCACCCCGTAAGCCTTGAAGATGGCCCCTTCAAGCACCTTAATGCCATTTTTATCGAATATGATGGCGACCAACGTGCTTTTCTGCTTTTGGAACTACTGGGCAAATGGCAGCGACTTTCTGTACCGTTAGAACACATACGTGGCGCCTGACACACTGAGGGAAAGAGTATGAGCGACGATATCAGCCAACATATAGATCAACTCATTCGTCAGGATGAAGATACGCCCACAACTGCGGTTCCCGAAGCTTTCGATGATTTGGAACCCGATCAAATTGCTTTATTGCTCGAATCCTTACCGCTCGACAAACGTGAAAACGCCTGGCTTCAAGTACCTGCCGAGCTGCAAGCCGATGTGTTGGTGGCAATGCGTGCAGAGCCACGTGAAAGCTTGCTGCGTGCATTCAACAGTGAAGCCCTGGACCAGCTGACATCTGACCTGGATGCAGAGAATCTGATCGAACTGGCTGAATCCCTGCCGGACGAAGTAGTCGACATCGCTCTGGCACGCATGGACCAGCGCCAGCGTACATACTACGAGCAGACTGCCAGCTACGAAGAGAACCAGATCGGCCGTTATGTTGACCATGACCTTCTGATTCTCCCCAACAACAGCCGTGTACGTGACGCTCTGCGCCTGCTGAGACGCAGAGTGCCCGAATACACAGAACACGTCTGGCTGATTGACCGCACTGGCCACCTGGCGGGCGTCGTTCCCATCGCCGTACTCTTTAAGGCGCGCGAGCATCAGCCTCTGGTTGAGCTCTGCTGTGAAGAATTTGAAATTCTTCCGGCGGAAATGGGGCTTAAAGAAGCCACTGAACACTTTGAGTCTGCTGCCGTCTTCGCTCTTCCTGTTATCTCAGATGACGGCATACTGCTCGGACGCATGACTCAACGTCTGGCCATCGAGATACTACATGAGACCTATGAGGCTCAGTTAATGGCAAGCGCTGGCCTGGATGAAGAGGAAGACCTCTTCGCGCCTGTTATGCGCAGCTCCCGTCGACGTGCAACCTGGCTGGGTATCAATCTACTGACAGCCTTTTTGGCTTCCTGGGCTATTGGTCTATTTGAAGGAACCCTGCAGGAAGTGGTCGCACTGGCTGTTCTGATGCCAGTTGTTGCTTCTATGGGTGGCATTGCCGGTAGCCAGACGCTGACCCTGATCATCCGAGGTCTGGCCCTGGGACAGATCACTACATCCAACATGATGCCTCTTCTGAAGAAAGAACTCAGTGTGGGTGGGCTCAACGGTGTGCTCTGGGCTGTCGTGATAGGAATCGTGGCATCAATATGGTTTGACAGCGCAGCTATCGGACTGGTGATTGGCATGGCGATTGTGATCAATATTGCGGCTGCGGCCTTGTCAGGGGTCCTGATTCCAGTGTTGCTGGAAAGGCTTAAAATCGACCCGGCGCTCTCTGGCTCTGTAATCCTGACCACCGTTACCGATGTGGTTGGATTTGTAGCCTTTCTGGGGTTGGGGACGTTGATGTTGCTGTAGGCTAGTGAAGCTGCTGGCAACCGGATTTGTGTGTCGTTAGCAAAATAACATCATGACTGCGGTATATAACTGCACAACCAAGGATGATTTATAGTGAACCAGGCTTTTTTATTTATAATCTCTCTTTTTTCGCTGCTACCGCTGCTTTACTTCCCATCTCCTGGTCACGACGCATTACTGTTGCCCTTTAATATTTTTCTTTGGGAAGTTGCTGCTGCCAGCATTTTTTTTGCAGGGCTATATATCTACAAAAACAGGATTATTGTTTTACCTAGGCACGCCCTGTACTTTCTAGCACTGCCTGCATGCATTGTCTTAAGCGGATTTTTCACTAGCCTGGAAAGGCCAGTTGACTGGCTTTTTCGGCTGGCTGCTATTCTAATTGGATTGATGTTTTTTTACTCCCTATTCCAGTTTCAAGCCAAACGACGAACACTGGACAATGCCATTTATATTATCCTCGCTGGCTTACTAGCTAACGCACTCATAAGTTTTCTACAAATGATGCCGGGGCGCCCACTTTTTGGAGTTATTCCCCACCCTGCTACAGCACGGGCAGTTGGTGTTTTCATGCAGCCAAACATTTTAGCATCCGCAATGGTGACTGCTGTTTTACTTGCTTTATATCAAATCAGCTCCCCTGGTTATGACAAAAGAAATGTTCTAATTAAGTTTCTATGCTATTCAACACTCTTCAGTGCCACCCTCATCGTTTTCTCTACAGGATCAAGGATAGGATTACTGGGAATCATATTTGCTCTCCCCCTTTTGGTATGTGCACGCTTCAGGATCTTAAGCCGACATCGCAAACGAGCACTATCTACAATCACCATCTTCTTAGCAGGCCTTGGTGCTGGACTGACTATTAGCGAAGGAACACTAAATGCTTATTCAAAACTCGAACGGTTAGCTGATACTGGGACAGAAGCTCGTCTGCATGTTTATCGTATTTCGCTGGATCTCTATTCAGAAAAACCTTTTGTTGGCCATGGTATAGGCAGTTTTCAATCCTCTTTTCACGAACATGCCGCTGAGTACATGCAAATTCGTGGAGGTTCACCGCTGATCGGTGACGCTCGCTTTACCCACCCCCATAACGAGCTACTGCTGTGGGCAATAGAAGGCGGTAGTTTGGCTCTGCTCGGCATCCTAACTGTTCTTGTATTGGCCAGCTTGCAGGCATGGAGATTGGGGCGAGAGCGCGGGCTAGCCTTACTTGCTCTACTAGTTCCAATAACACTTCACACTCAAACAGAGCTACCATTCTACTCATCTATATTTCATTGGGTGCTCTTTCTGTTTTTAGCTTTTCTCCTATTCAACCCTATGCATAACCGGTTTCAGATTAAAGCAAAAGACTACGTGGTGATTTCTGCTCCTGCAGTCGGCATGGCGGTGTTGATTTCAACCCTTATGTTTTGTACATCAACCTTTGGTACTGCGAGGGATTTAACCCGAACACTGCTATACAAAGAGGCTAACCTACAGGAACTCAGCGAAGCTCAAGACAACCTCTACTTCAATGAGCTTGCCACCCTGCTTACGCTCAAGGTGCTTCTGAATGAGGATTTAACCCAGAACACCCGACACTGGACCCAAACTTATATCAACTGGACAGAGCAATACCTGAAGTACGTTCCAGAGACGTCATCATTCCATGATTTGGCACTTGCCTATAATCATTTAGGCCAGAGGGATAAAGCTATAGAGGTTATTAACAGAGGTCTTTATCTCTATCCCGAACAGCCGGTTATCAAGAGCGCGTTGGATAAAATCAACAGTGGTGAAGCAACCCAAACCGCCGCACCTCCTGACGAGACTCTAGTAACTGAATAGTACGGAAGATTAAAGCTCGCCAAGGCTGAAAACTTCGCCGGCACTTTGTACTACCAGCTCGGTGCTATGCTTATGCTCTATCATCCGCGCAAACTCCACCAGCTGGTAGAACAAATTTCGGCCGATTCGCCCCTCCATACCAAACCGAATCATCAGATAGGGGCGCGGCTCTTTCGTTTTAGGGTCCGTTTCGACTCGAATCGGGTGCTCTGCATCAGCACGCACACGGTCACCTGTTGAGGTTATAAACACCATCTCGGGACCCTTTTCACCTACCTCATGCTCGACTTGAACGACTTGAAATGGTGCGTCCTCAACCTGAATGCCAACCTTTTCCACAGGCGTCTTCAAGAAGTACTTATCGCCCTCCTTCCACAAGACACGGGAGAACATTCGCACCATGGCCTCTCGCCCAATTGGAGACCCTTCGTAGTACCACTGCCCATCACGCGCAATACGCATATCTATGTCACCACAGAAATCCGGATCCCACTTTTCAAGTGGTGGAATCCCAGTGCCATTCCCTACTTCACGCTCTATATTGGATGGATTAAAGCTACCGCTCATAGCTACCTCTCATGATGCAAACAACACTGACATGAACATCCCTCAGTTCGACAGAAGAAGATTTCATCATGTCACCGAATTAAATGAATATAATTCACTCATAACAGAACACCAAACAAAGGAAACGGAATACCATGAACGACTCCCTGCAACAAAAATTTGCTGATCCTCATCGCAGCGTCTGCTTTGTCGGTACAACTCCGCCTAAGGCCAGCACCGAGGACATGCAGATGCGGGAGATCGCTGACCGTTTGCTCGCCCGTCTGGAGACCCTCGAATACGATGGACTGATTGTCTATGACATTCAGGATGAAAGCAGTCGAATCGAAAAGCCACGCCCGTTTCCCTTCATGGAAACACGTGATCCGCGCGAGTATTCCAAGTTGCTAAGCGACTTGAATAGTAAACCCACAATCACCTACAAGAGTGTGGCACAGAAAGATAAAACCGACTTTGATGCTTGGCTGGAAGAAGCCTGGACAGTGTACGGGCTTCACAACCTGGTGCTTGTTGGCAGCCCTTCGTCTGAAGGTGAAATCAAGTTATCGCTTAATGATGCCTATGCCGCACTTCAGAGTCATGACAAACCCTTTCATCTGGGTGGTGTAACAATCGCTGAGCGTCATGCAGTGAAAGGAAACGAACACGAACGCCTGCTATCAAAATCTGCTAATGGCTGCGAGTTCTTTGTCTCTCAAGCGGTGTATAACGCTCAGGCAACCACAGACTTGCTGACATCTTATGCCCGCAGTTGCCGAGATAAGGGCATTACCCCCAAGAGGGTCATCCTGACTTTCACACCTTGCGGCAGCGCCAAGACTTTAGAATTCATGGAGTGGCTGGGTATCTCTGTACCAGAGGCAACAAAATACCGCATTCTTGACGCGCATAAGCCGCTGGCGGAGTCAATTCGCATCTGCCAAAATAATCTGGAACAAATACTGGATGCATGCCTTCCGCTCGGATTGCCGATTGGACTTAACATAGAAAGTCTAACCAATCGAAAAGCTGAAATTGATGCGTCTATACACCTGTATCAGCTGCTTAAGGCCACGCTTGATTTGCGCCTGGCTGAGAGAAAGCTGGCAAATGCCGAGTAATATGAAGAAGCCCCCGGTATCTACCTGGGGCCCTTCTTTAATCACCTTGACTAAGCAAAGCTTCTTTCTTTCGCTCAAGCTCTCTGTAGCGGTCTGCATTCCAAATCACCAGCCCACGCTCCATATCAATTTCATACTTCACAGAGCCCAGCACGTCCATACCTAACAGACCGTCGTAATCAAGTGACTCCGAAGGAGTAATAACCGCCAACTCCAATCCTTCTTTAACAACTGGTCCAATACTTAAACTATCAGTTTCAATCATCCCCAAAGGCAGGCTGGCACCACCAACAATTCGAGCTCGGCCGTTAGGCTTAGGTGTAACCCCCATTCGACGCGCGATATTACTGTGCAGAATTGTGCGCGACGCGCCAGTATCAACAATAAGGTTTGCCGTGACTGTACGTGCCAAATACCGTATCTCCACGGGCACTCGAACACTATTACCATTTACCGAAGCTTTTTGCTCCAGCTTGCCCATTTCAGCTTCTATACCAGCAATTTCACCTTTAGCTCCTTTTTTTTCCTGTAACTGATCCAGAACTTTTTGGCGCCTTTCCCGCTCAACACGATTCAAGGTTTGGGATTCTTCCTTGCGTATTTGCACTTGCTCACGGTATTGAGCTGGTATTTGACTCTGACGATCTACGTATATTTTACGGCCATTATCATCCGTGTAATGGTAAATTTCTGCTGAAACGGATGCAGCTGCCAGCAACAGCGCCAACCCAGTACAACCTTTTTGCCACGTATTCATCCCTGCACTCCTCTATTCGGTAGTTAGCCACCAGCAAGCTTTACGGTATAGCCCTTTCCTTCCAGCTCAATTTTAAGGGTCTCCCGGTGATCCCCCTGAATTTCAATTACGCCATCCTTGACTGAACCACCTGTTCCGCACTTCTGCTTCAACCGTTTGGCCAAATCTTTTAGCTCTTTATCAACTAAAGGGACACCCGTGATAGTTGTTACGCCCTTGCCTTTTCGCCCACTGGTTTCTCGCCGTATACGCACCACACCATCGAGTTTGGCTACTCGGTCCGCTTCTGCCTGGTCATGACAGCAGCACTCCTGCTCAGCCATACCACACCCCGGGCAGTGTCGCCCGTTTTCAGTTGAATATACCAGCCCACTCAGCTGGTCACGTAGGCTTGCCATAAACTCTTCTTTTAACCTTAGATATAGATCAAATTGCGGAAAGGCACATTAAGTGCTCGTCTATCTCAAAAACCGCGAAAACAAGGATAATCAAACGACGACAGGTTAAAGACCAACACCACCTATTTGCCTGGCAAGGTAAGTCGCATAGTTATCGGTCATTCCCGAAATAAAGTCGAGCATGCGCCGATAACTATTATATAAACCTGAATCTGCCGTCGGTGCATGAATGCCCATCAAACGAATAATTTTCTCGGTTCTATAGCCAAGATGCTTCCCTTTTTGCATCCACTGCTCGTACACCGCCTCACTGAAAGCTTCCAGCAAAATACCTAAAATAGTATATGCACCTACTTCCAGCTCTGCCTTACGGGTATCCGGGAACACTCTTTCCTTGGCAATCCGCTTGGCAGTTTGGATACCTTCTTTCACCATCGGATCGCCATCAAGCAGTAACTCACCTATGTAAGTTCCAGACATGATGTCGAAGTAGTGCTTTTCAAATGCACCGATGACCGAGTTAACCATATTCTCCATCGCCTTGCCCCTCAAGGCGGAAATTTTCCGCCGGGCAGAGGCTTCAGTTAAGAAAATAGCATCATCAAACTGCTGGTCACCACAAAGCAGAAGAAGAATAGGCTTTACATCTTCGAATCCCAGAATATGTAACTCAACAGCATCTTCCAGATCCAAAATCGCATAGCAGATATCATCGGCAGCCTCTAACAGGTAAGCGAGTGGATGGCGTTGCCAACGATTTGGACCGGTTGAAATCAGCTCCAAATCTCGACCAAGCGCATTCAAAATATCGCTTTCAGATAAAAAAGCACTAAACTTCCCCTTTTCACCTGCATTGTCGACACCCCAAGGATATTTGAGCAAGGTACCCAACGTTGGAAACGTCAAACGTAGACCACCATCAAACAGGTGATTTTCTATTCGTGTAACGACACGAAAACCCTGTGCATTTCCTTCAAAAGTCATCAAATCGCGATATTCAATATCACTCAATGAATCCATTCGAGGTGTGTGTACTTGACGAGCAAACCAATCTCGAATCGCATATTCCCCAGCGTGCCCAAAGGGTGGATTACCGATGTCATGAGCCAAACACGCTGACTGTACAATCATGCCAATATCATGAGGAGTCACCCAACTGGGCAACTGATCATCTATTAGCTCACCTACACGGATTCCCAAACTACGACCCAAGCTTCCAACTTCCATGGAGTGCGTCAGGCGCGTATGAATATGATCATTAAGTGCGAAAGGATGAACCTGAGTCTTTCTGCCAAGCCTACGAAAAGCACTGGAAAAAATGATGCGGTCATGGTCTTTATGGAAATGAGAACGCCCGACTTCGTCGGGCGTAAGGGACTCATGACCATAGCGATGCGTTGTAAGGAGTTTATGCCAGTTCATGATCGATATTAGCTACCGACGTCTTCATACCAATCAAAGACGTAGAGGTCACCAAATGTACCAGTTTGTCCATCTCCATTGGGGTCTGGGCAACTATCAGGCCCAGGGAAGCTGACACTTGGGCTAACACCTACTCCAGCACCTCCAACTTCTGTATCTACAAGAAAGTTGTTAACTTTCATTAGCATTTGGCAGCCATAGTTGTAGCGAGCCGTACCACCGCCACTAACATCCCAGTCAATTTCAGGGTTGCTATCATGCGCCCAACTAACCTCTAGAGGAGATGGGCCATAATGATCAGCGTCCTCCGTACTTTGGCAGTTTCCCTCTTGGTCACAGTATTCAAACCCACCAAAATCAACACTGGCAACAATCATGGTACCCTGTAACCCATTGGTTGTGCCGCCACCACCGATATCGACATCACCACCCAAGATAATAATTAAACCATCCCAGCTAGGTGTACCACCGAAGTGCGCATCTCCGGTGACAATTAGAATCCCAGAACCCTCTAGACTACCAGGCATGTCCAAGTCACCGTGCACGATAATGGACTGCATTTCATCATAATCAGTTGCGTCGCTGACTACACCTGTAGCCCCCAAATCGACACCTAAGGTATTTTTATAGTAGGGTGCGTTAAAATCTACTGGTTCCACCCCTTTATTGGCGTTTTTAGGCTCTTCAGGGTATAGATTTTGCGTGTGTGTACTCGCTTTCACAGCCTTGTAGAACTCCTTAAGGCCTGTTGCAGGGTCTGTGAAGTCGGGGGCAGGGTTATTTGCAATCACGCCACCTACTAACTGACCACTGCCAGCATCTGCTGCCCGTATATCTTGAGTACAGCCTAAAGTATTTGTAGATAGCGCAGGCCCACCCTTGCCATCGTATAGGTACGCATTAGATGGGCCGAAATCAAAGTCACAGTCCGGAGGGGATGCATTAGGGTCGTCATTTACGAAAACGGCTGGCCAAGATGCATCACCATTGTGTGAGACGTTGAAATGTATCTGTCGCTCAGACTGTGCCTGGAAGCCTGTACTGGACAGGCTTATGGAGGTCACTCCTTGAGAATCAGTTTCACAGGCACCGCCATACTGCACAGTGAAAGTCGAACCATCCGCATAAGCAGTATTCGCAATAAAAGTAGTATCGGAACCAGACTGAAAAACATTCCCATCAGGGTCGGTTAACTGCCCCCCAGAACAGGTGTAATAAAACCAGGCCGGAGGGTTATAGGTCTCATCCTTTGACCAAAGCAGCTCCACGGCCGCTTTCATGCCCCCTTCTGCTGCAAGAAATGCATCAGAGGATCGCTTGGTATTACCTGTTATTTTTTCATCCTGGACAGAGGTATTCATGATAGATACCGCACCTATCAACAGAACAACCAGGAAAATCATCCCAATAACAAGAACTGATCCTTTTTCATTAGGAGGCTGTCGTTTATGAAGCATAACTGTTTGCATTTGCATATCCTCCACTTATAACCGTCCATGGATAAGCACTTAGGCTTACCAACAATCACCCTGAGAAGCTGTTTTAACGCCTGCCTGGTTCAATGTTAATGTACCGCAATCATCGCCAGTAAAGCTCCCAGCCGGTACAGCCTGCAAGGTATAGGAAGAAGCTGTAGCAGCCCCACTCAAAGATACCGTGTAGCTACCACTATCTACTGCTACATTAATGGTACAGCCGTTATAGGTATTATTTGCGGTATAACATCGTTCCATTCTCTGTGCCGCCAGGGACAATGCAGCCTTGCCCTCAGCTCTTTTTGACTCTGCTACGTAATCCAAATATGCGGGATAGGCAATAGATGCCAAGATACCAATTACCACCACAACGATCATCAACTCGATTAGCGTAAAGCCTTGATGAGCAATGGCATTTGCGTAACGTCTTGTATAGGTCATGACTATCCCTTAGTTCATTAAATCAGAGATTCTATTTCTTAAAGCCACAGTAGAGTACATAGGCGTGCTAGCGGCATTGAAAGTAAAAGTTCCATTAGTAACATCGCTAAAACTTACCCGGGTACGAATACCGACTACCTGATCCATAGACCCAGGTGCTGTACCATAAGCGGTATAGTTGATATCGCTACCACTAAGCACGCCAAATGAAACATCAAAGTCATCTACACCATCTATCAAAACACCACCAATAGCAGCGGCTCCGTTTTCTGATCGGCTATAGACAATCTGGTTGCTGTTATTTAGAGAAAAAGATGCCAATACCGTCTGCGCTACTCCTGACGCATTCGGCACAATATAACCAACGGTTAGAGTGTCATTAGAATATGACAGAGGCAAGCTGGCAGCGGAGTACCCCCTTCCCGTCATACGTAAGTCTCTTGCCATGAATTCAAAGAGAAAACGCGCATTATCAGTCACAGTTGCCATACTCTGGCGGGCCGTGCTTGCTTCCTTGCTGGCAAGCATCGTTTGCATCACACCACCTAATAGGACCAGACCAATGACCATGCCAATCATTAACTCTACCAACGACAAGCCTGCTTGACGTTTACGATTAGCTTTCAGAAGACCTTTACAGCGGTTTTGGGTAGAAGCTTCCCTATTCATTTTCGCACCGTGTAAGTAAAACTTTGTGAGACAATTTCTTGGTCGCCATCCTCTGCGATGCTTCGCTCTGACCAAGTAAGGGTAATTGTATAATCAACAGGAGCAGAGCCCGAAGCCGCTACGTCAGCAACCTGTAGCAATGGCCCAAAAACAGAAACGCTATTGGCGCACCAGTCCTGCGCATCCTCAGCGGCAAGGTTAGCTGGAGTACCGCCTATAGCATTGGGGGCAGTTTCATTCAGGGCACAGGTAAAATCGTAGTCCGCATCCGCAGCTTCAGGGTTAGCCCGTATCCTTTCCTCCAAGTCCATGGCTTGTATTGAAGCCAAAGCCCTTAAGTAGGTACTGTGACTCATACTAAGCGTCTTGGAATACATGGCAGCGAGCCCCAAAAGAGCTATTGAAAAAACCACCAAGGCAATCAAGGCTTCCAACAGCGAGAAGCCTGCTACCTGCTTACCATTAGCCTTGATCAGATCCATCTGCCGACCTCATATTAACAATCATTTTGTGTCACACTGCCGCTGAGGGTGAAACTTATGCAACGACCATGGCCTTCATAGCTCAGAGTGATCGTCCCAGACGACGAGGCCATCCCCCGACCAAGAAAAGTTACATTATTGCCAAAATTCGTTGTCACCCCTGCTGGCAAAGGATCATGTTGGCGCAATGTAGTACCATTGACGACCACAGACCAACCACTGGCAAAATTATTGCCTGCGTTAACAACAGTAACCGACGTGTTTCGCGTTACAGCTTCACTTCGGGCATACCTTAAGGACTGAGCTAGGTCATCCGCAGCAGCATCAACCCGACCACGCTCAATAAAGGTCATGAGTGACGGCAATCCGATGCCGACCATGATAGCCAAAACAGCTACTGCCACGAGGAGCTCCACTGCCGTGAATCCGCCCACAAAGCGCTTGTTATAACTGCTGCTCAGAGACATCCCTAGCCATACCCTGTAATTGTGTCTGTATTGAGTGTACACCACCCCCCACGAGTGGCAATTAACTCACCCGCCAATTCGGTCAAAAACATTGACTAAATTCATGATATGGGCACGAAATCACCATAAAACAGGCGTTTGCAACTTTTTGGATACAGCTTCCGGTGGTTGATTTTTAGCCAAAATTCAGCCAGTATTCAGCTTTGCCAAATGGACCGGCAAACTTGCAATAGCACTATTAACGGAATTGGAGCGCCCCCTGATGAATATCCCCCATCACTACCCCAAACAGCAAAAAGGCTCGGCATTGATTGTCGGGATGGTGTTCCTTCTAGTTTTAATGATAGGCGCCACAAGCCTGATGAACCTGGCCGTTACCGATGAACGAATGACAGGTAACAGCAAGTCAAATACCCACGCATTTCTAGCTGCAGAGGCTGGAAGAACCGACGCATACTATTATCTTGCTGACAACTGGAGTACGTACACCTGTTCTGTGGGAGCAAAGCTCCCCGGGTTTGATAACTCCAGCTATGATGCAGCTAACGGTTCGACATATACCGTTTCTGTTCGGTCTTGTAGCGCAGACACCATAGCTATGGAAAGCGTCGGCCGCTCAGCAAATGCAATCAGAACGATCGTTTTTGATATTGAGAACATGTCTACATCCATTGATCCTCCAGCAGCAATTAGCTGTTTCGGTGGTGGCTGCAGCATCAACCCAGGCAATGCAAGTGATGCCGCCATCAATGGACGAGACCACCCTGTTCCTTCAGAAGGATGCTCAGGCAGTTCGTGCTGGACAGACCCAAAAGTCGGAGGCAAGAACATTCCAGCGGTCTTCCTCAACGATCCTGATAACAGCACGCTTACCGGCGCCAATGGCAAAAAGAAAAACTCATATGTAGGCCAGAGCCACGACCATCCAGATAGTGACGACATCTATAGCTCAGGCAATGACATAGATTCCGAACCTGTTTGGAATGCTGCGCACTATTCATTAGACGAAAATGGCAACTCCACAGCACCCACCACCGAGCAGTACTTTGGAGCAAACGGAAGGCTTTCCCCGATCATCGCTGACTCACTAAACGCTGACAGCTCGCTTGGGACCTGGTCTTCACCTAAAACAACGCGAATAACCCAAGACACTAGCGTTGCTGGCAATGGGTCCAATGCTGGTTACATTGTCGTAGACAATGGATCAACTATCAGCTGGAGCGGTACAGGCTACTTCGCGGGCATCATTATTTTGAAAGGATGTAGCAAATTCAGCTCAAGTGGTAATTTCACTATATATGGCGCAGTAATTGTTGATGCTACAGATTGTGGTGATGAGTCTTACAGCCCATTTGTAGGCAACGGTACACCGGATGTTAAATACAGTTCGCAAGCACTTGAAAACACCGGCAATGCCATTTTGAATGGACTTGTGATGAACGATTGGTATGAAGCCGAATAAGACAGCCATATCCGCCAGTAATTTTTCTTAGACAGCCAAATAAAAATTAGCCCGTCCCGTATAAAAACAGGGCGGGCTTATTATCAGTAATAATATCCGGTAATATTTTATTATACCCCTTCAAAGCCTACTAATACCTAAACTCCGCCTATCCATATCAGGGACCAGAGTTCTTTACCGTGACCACAAAACCAATGGGCATTTCGTACTGCAAGGACTAACAACTACACCTCTCGCTGCCACCAAAACAAAAGATCAAGCCCTATCATAGATGGCCCAAGAAGCACCCCCTAAAGGACATTCCAAGATGCCAATCTATCGCCCACGCTTTCGAAATCAACCCTAACGATAGAGCTGGCCCGCATAAAATATGAACACCGTATTCGCCTAATTTTTTGGCCAGATTGACAACCTTCAACCTTAAGACGAGTGAACCGCCACGCTGCTTTCGCTAATTGGTAGTAGCCGCCACACTTCCCCGAAATGGGTAGAAATGTTTTAACACGAAAAACCTGTGACCACAGCAGCTAAGGAGCCCTCTGCCCTGTTAAAAGGATGAGCATCATTAAAAGAAGAGTAAGAGAAGAAAGAGAAGAAAGAGAAGAAAGAGAAGAAAGAGAAGAAAGAGAAGAAAGAAGTTGTAATATATCTGCCAGCTATACCTATGGAGTCACACCAGCATCAAGAGCACAAACAGTATCTGCATTTACGTTACATGTACTTCCTATATCACCAGGGGCAGCAGGGAAAGCTTGCAATGAAGTCCCTAGCGATAGATTTGCAACTGAAGATGCATTTGTAATCCAGCGACAAGCAGAGGATTTCGGCGCAGGCACTGTCACAGAACCATCAGTAACAGCAACCAACACACTCATTGTGTAACCTTTAAGCTCCCCTGTGCATGCACTATTTGCAGCTTGCCTCGAATAATCCGTATAAATTGGCAACGCAATTGCCGCCAGCACACCAATAATCGAAATTACTACCATCAGCTCTATTAATGTAAAGCCTGATACTTCTCCCTTGCCCATGACACTCTCCCAAAGTAAGCCTTACACCTAGCTCAGGGGCTCACAAGTGAACCCCTGAACCATGAAGCAAACCTGAATATAAAATTCAAAGGCCTTACAGCAGCAATTTTAGTTAGTAACTGTACAGCTACCAGTGCTCATATCACAGTCTACAGAACCAGTATCGCCAGGCGATACTGCATCAATAGTAACTGAACTTGTACCTGCTGCTGCTGCTGCCACAGACACACCACCCAAGTCAACACAGCGACTTTCGTTGAAAGTAGGATCATCTGCAGAGGCACCAGCTTCAGCATACGCAACAATTACAGCATTAGCCTTAGACTTTGCTTCAGCCAAACAAGCATTGTTCGCACTCTTCCGTGTGTAATCCTGATAAGCAGGCAGAGCGATTGCAGCCAAAATACCGATGATCGCAACAACGATCATCAATTCGATAAGGGTGAAACCCTTCTGATTCATCTGTTTTTTCATGGTTTGACTCTCCAGCGAGTTAAAATTTGTGGCGATATATGGGGTGGCGTACATCCTGTCAGCAGCCCACAGATGCATACTAGGCTAGCTCAAGTCCTGATGTCCAGCCTGAACACAAACTGAACGACAATTCAGCTTGAGCTTAGTCAATAAACTGCACAATTGACAACCTGAGTTTACACTCCTGATGCGGCTGTGCTTTTATTGCATTACTATACGTCTTTAATTGTATCGACTCTGTTACACGGCTACAGGAGTTCCGGTGTCTCAAGGTACGCACCCCCTTACAGGTCTGGCCAAGCGGCTGGTAAATGACGGTGTTTTCTCGGCTGAGGTAGCTCAGGATGCAGTTGCTCAAGCCCGTGAAGCTAATCTGCCTTTTATCAGCTACATAATTTCAAATAGGCTGATCAGTTCCCACCGAGCAGCTCAGGCAGCCTCGGAGGAATTCGGCTACCCGCTGTTTGACCTTGATGCACTGGGGGATGACGTTCTACCCAAGGGTATCATTTCAGAGGCCCTGGTTACGAAGCATAGGGTGCTGCCGCTTTTACACCGCGACAACAGGCTCTTTGTCGCAATCATCGACCCGACTAATATTCAGGCCCTGGATGAGATCAAGTTCCACACAGGCATCACCACTGAGCCGGTCATTGTTGAAGAAGATAAGCTTCATGCCCACCTTGAGCGTTATCTCGACAATGCTACCGATGCGATGGAGGAACTTGAAGATACCGACCTTGATAATATCGACCTTCCGGAAGAACAGGCTGCAGCGAGCGAAAAAGAGTCTGCAGAAGACGCGGCGAACGACACCCCGATAGTTCGCTTTATCAACAAGGTCCTGTTGGATGCGATCAAAAAAGGCGCTTCAGATATTCACTTCGAGCCCTACGAAAAAGCGTACAGAGTTCGCTGCCGTATAGACGGTATGCTTCAGGAAGTTCATCGCCCTCCCTTGAATCTGGCTACACGACTAGCTGCGCGCCTGAAGGTAATGTCACGAATGGACATATCCGAACGACGCATTCCTCAGGATGGCCGTATAAAGCTTAAGGTGTCCACCAAGCGCTCCATCGATTTTCGTGTGAATACATTGCCTACTCTATGGGGCGAGAAAATCGTATTGCGTATCCTTGACCCCAGTAGTGCCAAGATGGGGGTTGAGGCACTGGGCTTCGAGCAGGACCAGAAAAAGGCCTACCTGACGACTTTGGAGCAACCCCAGGGCATGATTTTGGTTACAGGGCCTACCGGCTCAGGTAAGACCGTAACTCTCTACACTGGTTTGAATATCCTCAATACCGAAGAGCGTAATATTTCAACTGCCGAAGACCCTGTAGAGATCAACCTTGAAGGTGTAAATCAGGTCCATGTAAATCCCAAGGTAGGCCTAACATTCGCAGAAGCGCTAAGATCATTCTTGCGTCAGGACCCCGACGTCGTCATGGTGGGTGAGATCCGAGATTTGGAAACAGCTGAGATTGCGATCAAAGCAGCACAAACGGGCCACATGGTTTTGTCCACGCTGCATACCAACAGTGCACCAGAAACTCTGACACGTCTTCGCAACATGGGGGTGCCCTCATTTAATATTGCGACCTCGGTCAGCCTTATTATCGCCCAACGTCTTGCCAGGCGCCTGTGTGAATCATGTAAACAGCCATCTGAAATCCCCGAACCAGCCTTGCTGGAGGAAGGTTTTACTCCGGACCAGATTCCTCAACTACAGTTATTTGAAGCCAATCACGACGGCTGCAAAAAATGCAACCGGGGATACAAAGGGCGCGTGGGTATTTATGAAATGCTTCAGATGAGCCCTGAAATTGCCGAGTGCATCATGGATAACGGCAACTCCATCGATATTATGCGAACCGCACAACAGCAGGGTTTTAGGACCCTGCGTAAATCCGGCCTCCTCAAGGTAGCGGCAGGCGTAACAAGCTTGGAAGAAATGAACCGGGTAATTAAAACCTGACAGGGATAGAACATGGCAACAACTGCAGCAAAAAAAGCCCCCAAGAAATCTACCTTTGTTTGGCAAGGGAAAGACAAGAGCGGAAATACCAGCAAGGGCAAAGTTGATGCCGAAAGCCTTGCTGCAGCTAAAGCGTTACTCCGCAAACAGGGGATCAACCCGAACAAGCTGGGCAAAGAGCGAGTCTCGATGTTCAGCTCAAAGCACAAGCCCATCAAGCCGGTAGATATTGCTTTTTTTATACGTCAGGAAGCAACAATGATGAAGGCCGGTGTGCCTCTCCTTCAAGGCTTGGAAATTGTGGCTGAAGGTGCTGAGAAGGTAAAGCTTAAAGACCTTATTACCACCATCAAGAATGACGTTAACTCCGGTAGCGACTTATCTCAATCGCTTGCCAAGCACCCTGAACACTTCGATGACCTAGTATGCTCCCTTGTTCATGCTGGCGAGCAGTCTGGCGCTTTGGAAACCATGCTGGACCGAATTGCGACCTACAAGGAAAAGGTTGAATCTCTTAAGAAAAAGATCAAAAAAGCCTTAACCTACCCCATTGCAGTTATTGTTGTCGGGGTGATTGTATCTGCTATATTGCTGGTTAAAGTTGTTCCTCAGTTCGAAACCGTATTCAGTGGTTTTGGTGCTGAATTACCAGCCTTCACTCAGTGGGTTATTGGCCTTTCAGAGTGGGCTCAAGAATGGTGGTTTGTTGGACTTATCATAGCCATAGCTGCATCATTCGGCTTTGCTAAAGCACGTCAGAAGTCGCAAAAATTTTCCAATTTTGTTGATAGAGCCGTTTTAAAAATCCCTGCAATTGGATCAATTCTTCACAAAGCAGCCGTTGCGCGATTTTCTCGAACGCTGGCTACCACCTTCGCAGCAGGTGTCCCTCTTGTAGAAGCCCTAGATTCAGCTGCTGGCGCCGCCGGCAACATCGTCTACGAAAACGCAATCATCCAAATCCGAAACGGCGTTTCTACCGGCCAGTCACTCCAAAGCGCTACCAATATGACTGGCGTTTTCCCAACCATGACGGTGCAAATGATCGCTATTGGTGAAGAAGCCGGTTCTCTGGATATGATGCTCGATAAAGTAGCCAGCTTCTATGAAGAGGAAGTTGATAACGCCGTCGACAACCTTTCCAGCTTGCTGGAGCCCATGATCATGGTTGTGTTGGGTACCCTTGTGGGCGGCCTGGTTATCGCCATGTACCTGCCAATCTTCCAGCTGGGTCAGGTAGTCGGTTAATGCTCGAATTACTCCAAACCTCACCGCTTATGGCGGTGGGGTTCGCACTGCTTTTTTCACTCTTGGTAGGCAGCTTTCTCAATGTTGTGATTTATCGCCTTCCCGTGATGATGCAACGGGAGTGGGATGCCTACCTCCAGTCTGAAGTAAGTAATAAGTCTTCAGATACAGCTCAAGTTGAATCAGATTCTACCGAACAACCTGAAGAAGCCTTCAACCTGATGACCCCAGGCTCACGCTGCGGTAATTGCGGACACCAGATCCAGTGGTATGAAAACATTCCTGTAATCAGCTGGTTGTTCCTGCGCGGGCGCTGTAGCAGCTGTGGCACAGGCATCTCTTTTCGCTACCCGTTTGTTGAGCTACTGACTGGCTTGAGCAGCGCCTGGCTGGTATGGCACTTCGGTTTTACTCTTGAAGCGGGCTTGCTGGTTCTGCTGACCTGGGCTCTGATTACACTCACCTTCATTGACCTGGACCACCAGCTACTACCTGACTCGATCACCCTGCCGCTGGTGTGGACGGGACTTCTGATCAACACCCAAGGCATCTTCACCTCGCTTGAAAGCGCCGTTATTGGTGCGGTTGCTGGATATCTGGTGCTATGGAGCGTCTACTGGCTGTTTAAGCTCCTGACAGGCAAGGAAGGCATGGGTTACGGTGACTTCAAGCTACTGGCCGCTATCGGAGCCTGGGGTGGGTTTCAGATACTTCCGTTGGTGATTTTGCTGTCCTCTGTTGTAGGCGTGGTACTCGCCTTTGCTCTGATTGCATTTCGCCGTCATGAGGCGCAGAATCCTCTTCCCTTTGGCCCCTACCTGGCCATCGCCGGCTGGATTGCGATGGTATGGGGTGACTCAATCATATCCGCATATCTGGGGAGCTTTTGATGCTGGTTGCAGGACTCACTGGTGGTATTGGTTGCGGTAAAAGCACCGCTTCCGAATGTTTTATTGCCTTGGGCGTTCCGGTTATTGATGCCGACCTGGTTGCACGCCAAGTCGTTGAGCCCGGTAGTGAAGCACTCGGCAAAATCGCTGATCGTTTTGGTGAACAGCTGATCAAGACTGATGGCACCCTGGATCGCGCAGCACTGAGACGCATCGTATTTGACAAGGAGCGGGAACGTAACTGGCTGGAAGCCCTGCTGCACCCGCTGATTCGCGAGCGCATCATGGATACGCTGGAGCAGTTTGACGCAGATGGCCACCCCTATGCGATCCTGTCATCCCCACTGTTGCTGGAAACCGATCAACACCTGCTGATCAGCCAGGTCATTGTTGTGGACGTACCTGAATCGACCCAGATTGAGCGCACGATCCAGCGTGACGGCGTGGATGAAAATCAGGTGCGTCAGATCCTCGCCGCACAAATGAACCGTGAAGAGCGTCTGGAACAGGCTGACTTTGTGCTGGATAACAATGGCTCTCCTGAACAACTGAAAGAAGCTGTAGCAGAGTTGCACCCGCTGTTACTGCATATTGCCGCCGAGGAGGATGCAGCCGATGACTAAACCACGCTTGGTGAACTGCCCTCAGTGCGAAACCCCAACGCCCTACTCAGAAACCAATAAATGGCGTCCGTTCTGTTCAGAACGCTGCCGCCTGATCGACTTGGGAGAGTGGGCCAGCGAGGGTTATCAGATTGCGGCGGAGCCTTCTCTTGAAGAATTCAGCTCTGGCATGATGCCGGAGGAGCAGGGTTTTACCCCTACTCGTCACTGACTTTTTTACCGCCCCTGATTGTAATCGTCCAAAGCCGCCTTTCGAGCGGCTTTGTAGTCAATGATTGGCGCTGGCCGTCCGTATCGCTGCCCTGCTCCCGGTTTATGCCTTTCCTTAGGCTGCACATCCCTTAGCTCAGGTAACCACTGGGCAATAAACTCACCGTTAGGATCGAACTTCTCGCTTTGTAACTGCGGATTAAAAATCCGGAAGTAAGGCGCTGCATCAGCTCCGATCGAGGCACTCCAGGCCCAGCCTCCCAGATTTGAGGCAAAGTCGCCATCAATCAGCCGCGACATGAAGTAAGCCTCCCCTTCACGCCAATCAATTCGCAACAGTTTGGTCAAGAAGCTTGCAACAATCATGCGCAGCCGGTTATGCATCCATCCCGTGGTGTTGAGCTGTTTCATAGCGGCATCCACAATGGGAAAGCCCGTTTCACCTTCTTGCCAGGCTTTCAGGTGGGACTCATTATTTACCCATGTGATGCGCTCAGCCACCTCAGGCCTGAAGGGCTCATAACGGCTCTGACCCGGGAAACTGACCAGTAGATGACGGTAGAATTCACGCCACACAAGCTCATTTAACCAGGTACTCTGTAGCCAGGATTCATTGTCACTTTCCGCTTTTAGGGCCGCCAGGCATTGCCGTGCCGAAATAGCCCCTATGGTCAATGCAGGTGACAGGCCCGAAGTACCGTTCCTGGATGGAAAATCTCTCAAGCGCTGATAATCCGGCTCCTGCTCATGAATAAAGCGAGTCAGATGCTGCAGCAGAAGACTGTCGTCCACAGGGTAGTCAGACACTCGCCCCTGGTTTTTTACTCCAACCAACTGGGGATCGACGCGATGGTCAGACCCGGCCAGGTGCTGCCCAAACGGAGACGGCAAAGGCTCATGCTCCATACTCAGGAGTCGCTTCATCCAGGCCTTGCTGAACGGTGTAAACACCTTAAATGGCGTCCCTGAGCCTGTCAGCACTTGTCCGGGCGGAACGATGACATCACCGTGATATCCCAGTGCTTCAATTCCCACTGAATTGAGGGCAGCACAGACGTCTCGATCACGGTTCTGCTCATTCAAGGGGTATTCATAGTTGAAGTGAAGCGCCTGGGTATTGTGCTGACGCGCCAGATCGAGCAAAGCCGGGGCACAATCCTCAAATCGACTTAGCTCAAGTTTGACCAGCTGCACTCCGAACTTATTGAGCTGCTGCTCAAGCCAATCAAGACGGTCCAACCAAAGCGTAATTCTTGCTTCAGATTCATTATGCTCAGCCCACTGCTCGGGTGTGAGGCACACAACTGCAGTCACAGGCTCACCGGTTGAGCGGGCATTAAAAAGCGCCGGATTATCAATCAGGCGCAGATCATTTCGAAACCAGACCAGCTGCATTCAGATGTAGTTCCTAAGCCCCAGCTCATGGGGATGTGGATTGAAGTAGGTTTGCGAGCGGATGTACTCAGACCCGTGACGCTTCACGTAATGCTTCAGCAGGGTCAACGGAACCACCAGATGCACCTGTTCGCGTCGATACTGCTCAATAGCATCCAGAATTTCCTGACGGATGTCGCTATCACACTCTTTCTTCAGGTAGCCCAGAATATGCATCAGCACATTGGTATGGGTTTTACGGCTGGCCTTGTGCTGCATATGAAGCATAAAGCGCTCGATGTAGTGCCGTTTGACCTCTTCCAGGGGTTTTTCGTGAGCCTCAGCCAGATACCGCCCAAGTTCTCTGTAACCTTGATAGTGATGAGCCATCAACAGATATTTTTGCCGACTGTGAAACTGCAGAATGTCATGGTAACTGGCATCAGGTTCCACAGACGTTTTCCAGTCATCGTAGGCAAATACGCGAGCGATGAAGTTTTCCCGCAGAACAGCATCATTCATGCGGGCTTCTTCTTCCAGCGGCAACAGAGGATTCGTCTCTCTCAAGGCGCGGACAAACACCCCTTGATCCGCATGGTGAGGCACACCATTGGGGTGATAAACCTTCACCCGTTCCATACCGCAGCTGGGAGAGCCTTTCATTAAGATGAAGCCTCTCAAATGCTCATGCTTGCGGGCGAAGTCAGTCCCAACTCGCAGCAGATCATCTGTAACATCAAGCTCAGGCGTTTTTGTACCGCGGGCCTGGGGATGCTCACCTTCCAGCCCAACCAGGCGTATGGGGTCACGGGGAATCCCCAGCCCTATTGCCACCTCAGGGCAAAAGGTTTCGAAACTGAAACAATCATCCAGCACTCCCAGACAATACCGGGAGCGCTTGTGACCGCCGTTGTACCTCACCTGCTGCCCTGTCAGGCAGGCACTGATTCCAACAGGAATTTTTTGTTTGGGTAAGGTGGATTCCATAGCTGTTCCTTAAAGGCCAATAAATGGCTGAACCAGACGACCAAAGAGCCCTGTAAATTTGAGTGGTGCATCAGTGGCGATCAGGCAGATACAGTCTTCATCCGTATCAACCAGCGGCTGGTGTTCCATTTCGCCATCCAGGTCAGCCACATCACCTCTACGAAAACGGCCCACTTCGTCACTGTATGAACCGCTCAAGATTAGGGTGAGCTCATTACCCGTGTGGGTATGATGCGGAACCGCGACTCCCGGCGAGATACGCAACAAGCGTGTAGCACCCGGGCCATCCAGTTCCAGGTCGATTTGACGCACGCCATAACCAATGCGTTTCCAGGGAAGCTCGTCCAGCGATGACCCGACCAGATCGGCCAAGGGTCTTGGTACCTGAACATTTGCATGGCCCTCGGGCTTTGCAGGCGGCTGAGCGACAGGTTTCAATTCCTTCTCAGGCTCATCCAGCATGGCAAGAACAGCATTTAACGCACTGTCTTGAACAGCAACCGGATCAATATCATTGAGCAATGCTCCGCCCACAGCATCGGTCGCACTGACACGCCCACGGCAGTGTTCACACCAATGCAGGTGGCATGCAACCAGTAACGCCATACCCTGAGGTAAAGTACCTGCGGAATAGGCCATCAGGGTTGCGTCGTCAAAATGATGGCTAATATTCACTCATCTTCTCCCCAGTAAGTCTTTAGCTTACTGAACGCCAATCTAAGTCTGGATTTAACACTGCCAAGCGGGATACCGAGTTGATCGGCTATCTCTGAATGACTTTTACCTTCGTAATACGACAGATGCAGCACCTGAGCCTGAGCCTCGGGCAAGGTGGCGATGGCTTCTTGCATTCGGTCTGATATAACCGAGTGCTCTCCCATGTCACGGTGATCCGGGTCAGGCTCTTCCTCAGGAAGTTCGTAAAGCTGAACCTTGTCCCGTCTCATCCGGTCAATGCTTTGATTTCGCGCCAGGGTGAAAATCCAGGTACTGGCACTGGCCTTGCTGCGATTAAACAAATGCGCCTTTCGCCACACCAGCAACATGGCCTCCTGCATCACCTCTTCGGCGGTAGCATCGATCATGCCAAGTCGTAAGAGGTAGGCCTTCACACGAGGGGCGAAGTAGCCAAACAAGCGTGCAAATTCGGTTTTGTCCCGCGTCTCGGCAAGTCGGGTGAGACAGGCGCTCCAATCGTCACGCACCTGTTTTCTCCTCTGCTCTGATGTCATGTCATGCGGGCTAATTGCGGCAGCGTTCACATCGCCTCCTCCGGCATCGTTTTTCTGCATCCAACCTCCTTACGCATGAACAACAACAAGTGGATCATTTAGGGTTACATATATCCTTAGCGTACAGTATTGAGCCTGTCGATGATCCATATCGACCTTTCGATGCGTAAGGCTCGCAAAAGGATATGACGAGTGACTTCAGTATGAGTGTTCAGGCCATTAAACCTCTCAACATTGCCATCATTGGCTCTGGTATTTCAGGCCTCTCCGCAGCCTGGCTGTTGAACAAACAGCACCATGTGACTCTGTTCGAGAAGGATGACCGTCTCGGTGGACACGCCAATACGGTAGACATTCCTGTTCCGAACGCCTCCATCGCGGTTGATACCGGTTTTATTGTGTATAACCCGGTCAACTATCCCAACCTGGTGCGTTTTTTTGACGAACTGGGCGTGGCAACTACCGAGACCGACATGTCGTTTGGCGTCTCCATAAACAGAGAGTCCATTAACAAAGGGACACTCGAGTACAGTGGCTGCGGCCTCAAGGGATTGTTTGCACAGAAACGCAATCTGCTGCGACCGGGCTTTTGGAAGCTGCTGTCGGATCTGCTTCGGTTCTACCGTGAAGCTCCTGAGCTGATGGATGACCCAGTCACCCAGTCTCAAACCCTGGGCCAAATGCTCCAGCAACGTGGTTATGGCACAGCCTTTATCCACCAACACCTGATCCCTATGGGTGCCGCCATTTGGTCAACGCCAGCTGACCAAATGCTTGAATATCCCGCCCTGACCTTCCTGCGCTTTTGCCAGAATCATGGTCTGGTCCAGCTAAAAGATCGCCCTCAATGGCGCACGGTCACCGGTGGCAGCCGTGAGTACGTGCAGCGGATTGCCGATGAACTGGGCGCTAACGTACGACTCAACAGCCGTATCCACAAAATTCATCGCGTGGATGGCAAGCCGGTCGTCGAGTTCTTGCATGGTGAAAGACAGGCGTTTGATCACGTCGTATTGGCCTGCCATGCCGATCAGGCGCTGGAGCTTTTGAGTAACCCAACTGCAGAAGAACAACGGCTATTGAGCTGTTTTCCGTACCAGCGCAACCGCGCATTGTTGCATACGGATGAACGCTTGATGCCCTTGCGATCTTCTGCCTGGGCCAGCTGGAACTACCTCAGCAGCGCCCAACCAAAGGCTGACACGCCCGACGACATTTCGGTTACCTATTGGATGAACCGCTTACAACATCTGCCGGCTGAACATCCCTTGTTCGTGACACTCAACCCCACCGTTGAGCCGCAAAAAGGCAAGATCCTGCGTAGTTTTTTATACGACCACCCTGTTTTCAATCTGGACTCAATCAAGGCACAGGAGTCCCTGTGGTCTCTGCAAGGACGTCAGAACACCTGGTTCTGCGGTGCCTACTTCGGCTACGGATTTCACGAGGATGGCCTTCAGGCAGGGCTGGCGGTGGCTGAGCAGCTGGGCGGTCAGCGCCGCCCCTGGAGACTGGAAACACCCAACAATCGCATTCATGTGAGGCCTCCCTGCAAACCTGATGCTCACTGGATTCCGGAGGCAGTGGCATGAGCCACTCATGCCTGTACGCCGGTCAGGTGATGCACCACCGGTTCAAGCCCAAACGACACAGGTTCATCTACCAGGTGTGCTCGACACTACTGGACCTGGATGAAGTTGAGTCACTCGATAAGAACCTCAAACTGTTTTCCTTGAACCGATTCAATCTGTTCTCGTTCCACGAGCGCGATCATGGCGACAGCAGCGGCCGCCCTCTTGTTGAACAGGTTCGCGAAACCCTTCATACACAGGGAATAGATTTGGGCAAAGGTCCTATCCGTCTGCTCTGCTATCCTCGCATTCTGGGATATGTGTTCAATCCGCTGAGCGTGTACTACTGCTATGACGAACAGGGAACGTTGGGCGCCATCCTCTATGAGGTGAGCAATACTTTTAACCAGAAGCATCGTTACCTGATTCCCACAGCAGATCAGAGCGCTTCGGTGATCCGGCAGCACTGCCCCAAAGTGTTTTATGTTTCCCCTTTCATCGGCATGGATGCCTGCTATCACTTTCGTATGCGCGCGCCAGAAGAACAGATCGCCGTCTGCATTCGCGAGACCGATAACGAAGGCGCATTACTCCATGCCAGCTTTACCGGCCGTAAGCAGGTATTGAGTGACAAAGGCCTGCTCCGCACTTTTTTCCGCTATCCATTGATGACCCTAAAGGTGATTGCCGGCATCCACTGGGAAGCCCTGCGTCTATGGCGCAAGAAGATCCCATTGCAGCCGCGCCCGGCACCGCCCGCTTCAAATACCACCTTGGTCACCAACCAGAGGGAAACATCACATGAAACCATCTGACTACCGTAGTCTCAACCAGACTGAACTGCTGTCCAATACCGGTTGGTTTAACCGCTGGTGTCTGGACACCTTGCTTAAACACCTGCCGGCCCTCCAATATGGCGTCCTGCATTTGGAGCTCCCGTCTGGTCAGGTGCTGCAGTTTGGGGAACACCGAGAGGGAGAACCCAGGGTCGATATTCGCCTCAACAATTATCGAGCCCTGCGGCGCATTCTTCGTGGTGGTGCCATTGGCTGGTCAGAAGGCTATATGGAGGGCGATTGGGACTGTGCCGATCTGGTGTCCTTGATGCGCTGGGGCTTAGGCAACGAAAAGCAGCTCAGCAGCCTGAGCCAGGGAAACTGGTGGTTACGTGCGCTCAACCGCCTGCGTCACCTACGTCGCGCCAACACCCGACAGGGCTCAAAACGCAATATTGCCTATCACTATGACCTGGGTAATGACTTCTACTCACTGTGGCTCGACCCCAGCATGACATACTCGGCCGCTCTCTACCCCGATAAGGCTGAACGCCAGGGTATGGCAATACTCCATCAGGCGCAGCTGAACAAGTACCGACGTATCTGCGAGATGCTGGAATTGAAGCCCGGCCAGCGGGTGTTGGAAATCGGCTGTGGCTGGGGGGGCTTTGCGGAGCTGGCTGCACGTGAGTTCAATGTTGAAATTCATGGCGTAACCCTTTCAACCGAGCAATTGCAGTTTGCCCGTGAGCGTATCAGCCGTGCGGGATTGGATGAGCAGTGCCGGTTTACCCTGACTGACTACCGTGACCTGACGGAGCAATACGACCATATCGTTTCGATCGAAATGTTCGAAGCGGTGGGCGAAGAAAACTGGCCTGCCTACTTCGCTCAGCTCGAACACTGTCTCAAACCCGGAGGTCGTGCAGTACTGCAGGTCATCAGTATTGAAGAGTCCCGATTCGAGCGCTACCGCAGCAGTGCAGACTTTATTCAGACCTATATTTTTCCCGGCGGCATGCTGCCCAGCCCTGAGCGCCTGAGGCAGGTCATCTCTGAAACCAGTCTTTGCCTGAACCAGGAGCACACCTTTGGTATCGACTATGCCGACACTTTGCGCGAGTGGCGACACAGCTTTATTGAGCAGTGGCCACGCATTCAGGTACAGGGCTTTGATGAGCGATTCAGACGCATGTGGCTCTACTACCTGGCCTACTGCGAAGGTGGATTTAGACAAGGCAGCATCGATGTTGGCTTTTACATGCTGTCACGATAAGCAGCCTTGCCGCATGCCAAGGCTGCAACAAAGCGAAGGAAAACATCATGCGGGTCAAACAGCTGTCTTTAACTCTGATACTTCTTTTACTGATTACAGGCTGCTCTGGCATGAACAATAGCTCTCAGACCCTTTTGGGCCCAGCATTGCAGATCGAAGAATATTTCGACGGCAAGGTGTATGCCTGGGGTATTTTCGAAGACCGGTTCGGAAAGCTGAGACGCCAGTTTCGAGTCGAAATCGATGGCAACTGGGATGGACAACAACTGGTGCTGGATGAACGATTTCTCTACGCGGACGGCGAGCAGGACCGCCGAGTATGGACCATCATACCTCAAGGTAATGGGCGTTATACCGGCCAGGCTGGCGATATTATGGGACAGGCCGAAGGGACAAACTCCGGCAACAGCCTGAACTGGCGTTACCAGATGAAGCTGAAAGTTGGAGACGGGAGCTGGAAAGTCAGCTTCAACGACTGGATGTATCTTCAACCCGGTAACGTGATGGTTAACCGGGCTAAAGTCAGCAAATGGGGTATAAATCTGGGCAGTGTGACGCTTTTCTTTGTGTCCGCAGACCAGTTCAAGCAACCGCCCTTCAACCTCCAGAACCACGCCGCTCAACCGGACTGAGATCAGAGGCTGTGAACGACTTCTCCCAAGAGTCGATCAATACCTCGAACAACCTCCATACTGGCACTTTCCATACTGCCCAGATGCTTGAGCATTTGGGCGTAGTCACCAGATTGCCCTGCCGCCAAAGCGGCTTTACCCGCCTCATGCACCTGCCGGTGTGGTGCCTCAAGGGCTCGGAAACTGCTCATATGAGCATAATTGTCAGCACCATATCCCTGGTAGTACCAGGCGCCCAGGCGGCACTCGGTATGGCCGTTTGCGCCTTGCGCGAAGTCGTTTTTCTCAATCAGGCTGTAGACACGGTTCTTCCAGACGGCATGATCCAACTTCACGGTATCCAGAAATGAAGACGTCGTCGCTATATTGATTACGCGCTGCATATGATTGGAACGATCAATAACGTCACCGACCACTGAGTCAATTTGGGTTGAGGAGGCTGAGACTTCAACGGCACTTTCATGGTTGGCATTGACGATGTTTTTGATCGTACCGGTTTGCTCCAGAACCTTGGAGATCAAGGCTTCAATCTCATCACTGGCTGCATGTGCCTTGCTGGCCAGATTTCGCACTTCATCAGCCACCACCGCAAAACCACGACCGGCCTCGCCCGCACGCGCCGCTTCAATCGCCGCATTCAGCGCCAGCAGATTGGTTTGATCGGAAATTTCCTTGATACCCACAACCAGATGACTGATTGAAGCCGCAGTCTGATCCAGCACTTCGGTTGCTTCCATACTGGACTGGGCATGGTGGTTAATCTGTTCAGCGCGAACACTCAAGCGAGATACTGCTTCACGGGTGTCATCAAATACCGAATCCAGCTGGGCCAAAGACTTGCGCTCTTCAATCAGCGTTTCGGCGTTACCCGCCAACCCCTCACGGATTGAGTTAAGCATCTCATTACCGCTTAACTGGTAAGCCAGCACGCGGGCTTCGTTATCCCCCTTGTGCTGCATGGATTGAAGTTGAGCATCCTTCTCTGCCACCAGCTCTTTCAAGCCGGCAATCTGCTGCTCATAATCCTGTTGAACGGCGGCCAGTTGCTGACGCAGCTGCTCCACTTCCTGATTCGCTCGCTTATTAAAAAACATCTTGAGATCCACTTCTGACCGCTGCGGCCAGGGATGAGCCTCGCCGATATATAAACACCTGTTCGAGCCAGAATACTATGGAGCCTTCAAGACTGTCACCCAGTGGTAGCACAAATTGCCTCAAAGTGTGATATCCGTCTAATAAGCTAGTGGGTGGTGTTTAGAGGATTGAAGGCGGATTAACTTTGGCTTGAAATTCGCCGATGGATTCGGCGCAAGATACGGCCGATAAAGGGGAGCTGCAGATAGATCGGCGCACTGTCCCAGAAATCCAGATGCTCTGATACAAGGCCATCCTCATCCAGTCTGACACGTGAGCACCCTTCAACGTCCAGCACACCAATGATCGGCAGTGTCGTGTTGAAATGCCACCTTAGCCAGCCGGTACCAGTGCTATCGTGCCAGGCAACATCCATTAGACGAAACTCAGGGCGTCCTGCCCGCTCGAACATATCCATCAACAAGTGTCGCAAGGCACCCGACCCATGAATATCGTTGAAGGGATCACGAAAATGTATTTGTTCGCTGACCAGGCCACACAGCGAGCCAACTGAGTCCGGGGTCAGCTCAGCAAACGCCTTGGCATAAACCTCTAATGCAGCCTGCGTCATAGTCCGGTGCCTCGCTTGACCAATCTGAAATACAGCCAGTCAGGCAACAGGCTCATCAGTGCCATTGTCGTTGCAAACAGCCGAGGGAAGCGTATTTCGAAACGGTTGGACATCAATCCAGCCAGGATGGCTTCAGCAGCCTTTTCCGAAGAGATCAATTGCGGCATCGCAAAGGTATTCCTTTGGGTCAGTGGCGTTTCAACAAAGCCCGGATTGATCACGTGTAATCTCACACCGGAGTCCAGCAACTCGACATGAAGAGCTTCACAAGCGTTGATCAGCGCCGCTTTACTGGCACCATAGGCTGCTGCGGTCGGTAATCCACGATACCCTGCCAGCGAGGCAGTACACGCAATCTGTCCAGAGCCCCGGGCACGCATCAACGGCAACACAGCTTCAATCCCTGCCATCATGGCGAAATAATTAATCTCCATTAATGTGCGACAACTGTCCAGATTCAACTGATCAACTGGCATGGGGATATGGTTACCGGCGTTGAGGATGACCAGATCCGGCATAGCCCAGCGCTGCCGTATCTCTGCCAAGGCCTTGTCATACGCACCGCTCCCGGTTACATCCATGGCAAGAGGCCAGATCTGCCCTTCACAGCCTTGAACACGAGCCTCCTCAGCGACCTCCTCTAGCTTTTCCATGCGTCGCCCGCTGATCACCACATCACATCCCTTGCATGCCAGCAAAAGAGCCGTAGACCGCCCAATTCCCGTTCCTGCACCCGTAATCCAGGCTAGCCTCCAAGGTGTCTGATGAGTGCTCATAGTTCCTTATCCTTCTGAGCCATAATCCCGGGAGCCAACCATATTCGGACCTGACTGCCATCACGCACGTCAAATTCCATACCCAACCAGCGTTGGTCAAGGTCATACCAGCTGCGTGTATTACCCAACTCTCCCCCGAGTCTATATCGACGTGCCATAATGGTCTGCGCTCCAACTTGAACAGTTTCCTCAGCTTCAAGAACGACGTCCAGGCTGCTTACTTTGCCAGTAAGGGTATTGATGAGCCGATCCTGCTTAACCAGAGCCGGGTGCCAGTGATTACTGGTAATCAACTGACGCCCCACATACGTATCAGGTTCGCCGCCCAATTCTCGATAAAGCCCCCTGTCCCTTTTTTTGAAGCTATAGCTGGTCACCTTCCCATCATCATCGATACGTACTTCCAACTGTTCCAACTGCTCACTATCCCGCCAATATTCACGAGCCTGATACTGAAACTCATAATCAAACACGGCCAGATAGTTAAATGTCAGCCGCATGTCGACTTCAACCTGAAATCCGCTTCGCTGCCAGGGCATAAACCGTAAGTCATAGGTACCAATGGGTTTACCCTTACGCTCAACGGTATATGTAGCTTCACGTCCATATAGACTGAGGGGATCAATGGCCTGCACAGGCATCGCCATCCCCAATAGCAGTACAAGCAATAAACCGTTACGCATAAAAAAACCCTCCAGCACCACTACGCAAATAAGAGCACAGTGGTTCAGGAGGGTTAATTTTACTGAGCGAGTATCAGGTCTTGAAGCGACCTACCAGGTTAGTCAAATGGCGCTCCAGCTCACTCATTCCGCTAGCTGTACCAGCCAACTCTTCCGCATTGCGTGTTGCCTTGTCGGCGATATCAGCGATCTGCTGAACACTTTTGCTGATTTCATCCGCCACTGCAGTCTGCTCTTCAGCCGCGCTGGCAATCTGGGTATTCATCTCGGTAATGGTGCTGACCGAGTGGGTAATTTGTTGCAGTGAACCGCGTGCCACATCCGCTCGCGCAATGGTTTCTTCACTCTGGGACTGAGATGTTTTCATTTCCTGAACAGCCTGCCGAGCACCTGACTGCAGGTTTTCAATCATCCTCTGAATCTCATCCGTGCTCTGTTGAGTACGGGTTGCCAGGGTGCGTACTTCATCCGCCACAACCGAGAAACCGCGTCCCTGCTCACCGGCACGGGCCGCTTCGATGGCTGCGTTCAAGGCCAACAGATTGGTCTGCTCAGCAATATCGCGAATAACATTCGCAACGGTGCCGATCTGGCTGACACTGGAATCCAGCGAACCCACCACTTCGGCGGATCGGTTTACATTGGCTGCCAGGCGGTTAATCGAGTCGATTGTCTCATCAACATTGCCCTGACCACTGAGGGATTCATTATCCGCTTCACGAGCTGCCTCAGCAGCCTGAGCAGCACTGCCCGCTACCTGCTGAACAGCCGCTGCCATCTCATGCACGGCCGCTGCAGCCTGAGAGGTCTCACCCTTTTGAACATGCGCATCCTGGTGCGTCTCGGTCACGACCCTGCGCATGGATTCTGTGGAATGCCCCAAAGAAGCAACGCCCTGCTTTACTTCCTGTACCAGCTGCTGGATCTTCTCTACAAAGTCATTGAAGCCACGGGCAACATCCCCCACTTCATCCTGAGTTTCAACCGGCAAACGGTGCGTCAGGTCGCCTTCTCCCTGGGCGATATCTTTCAGGGCTGCTGCGGTTTGCTGCAGAGGACGGGTCATGCGCTGTGCCAGTACTGAACTGATAACAGCAACAACAGCCAACAGCACCAATGCAGACAAGCCGATCAGACCCAGTGTTGCGTTGATCGCTTCGTTGATCTCGGTTTCAGCCTCAGCCACAGCCACAGCCACATCGATATCATCGATGTAGAAACCGGTACCAATAATCCAGTTCCAGCCACCCGGCATCGTTGCGGTATAGCTCAACTTGGGAGAGGGCTTGGCCGCACCCGGTTTGGACCAGGCATATTCCACATATCCCGAGCCATCTTTAGCGGCCCTGATCATTTCCCGAATAAAGGCGAAACCGTTAGCGTCCTTTACATCAAGCGTTGTCTTGCCGATCTGTGCAGCACTTGCACCATGAACGATGGTGACCCCTTCCGCGTTGTAACCGAAGAAATAGCCATCCGACCCGTACTCCATGTCATTCAGGATACCTACAGCCTGCGCCTTGCGCTGATCCAGATCACCCGTGGCCGTCTGCAATGACTTCACCGCGCTCATCGCCTGCTGAACGTAGTTCCTTAGCTCGGCCTGCTTGGCGCTCATCATATCGGTACGAATACGATCAATTTCCACATTGCCCATTTCCTGCATTTCAATGCGTACAACGAGCATGATTGTTGCCACAACAACAACCAGCGGGAGCAACGTCAGCAGCAGAAGCTTGGTTCTGAGCTTAAATCCAAACATGGGGGGTTCCTTGAGAATGAAGAAGACCTGACATAGATCATTGCATTGTATCCAATAAGCGTCGGTTTTATAACATGCAAATGTCATAAAGTATCAACCGCCCACGATAACAAAAATGCCCTCACCCGCCCCCTTTACAAGAAAGGACACGGGTAAGGGCATTGGTCAGCTGATTGAATGAAACGGGGTGTCAGGTTCTGAAACGAGACACCAGCGCGTTCAGATGTTTCTCAAGCTCACTCATACTGGTTGCAGTACCGGCCAGCTCCTCAGCATTTTGTGTCGCCTGATCGGCAATATCGGCAATCTGCTGCACACTCTTGCTGATTTCGTCAGCCACCGCCGTTTGTTCCTCCGCAGCACTGGCAATCTGAGTGTTCATCTCAGTAATCGTGCTGACCGAGTGAGTGATTTGCTGCAGGGAGCTTCGGGCTTCGTCAGCACGCTCGATGGTCTCTCGGCTCTGGTTCTGCGAGCTTTCCATCTCTCGCACCGCCTGTTGGGCACCGGATTGCAGACTCTCAATCATGCGCTGAATCTCATCGGTGCTCTGCTGGGTTCGGTTCGCAAGCGTACGTACCTCATCCGCAACTACCGAGAAACCTCGGCCCTGTTCACCCGCACGCGCCGCCTCAATCGCCGCATTCAAGGCCAGCAGGTTGGTCTGCTCGGCAATCTCGCGAATCACGTTCACAACGGTGCCGATCTGATCCACACTCGTATCCAGTGAGCCAACAACGCCAGCAGAACGGTTCACATCATCCACCAAACGGTTGATGGAATTGATGGTCTGCTCAACAACTTGCTGGCCGCTTACGGATTCACTATCCGCTTCACGGGCAGCACCAGCCGCCTGAGCCGCACTACCGGCTACCTGTTGCACAGCCGCCGCCATTTCATGGATTGCTGCGGCCGCCTGGGAGGTTTCTCCCTTCTGTGTATGGGCATCCTGATGCGCTCGGGTTACGACATTGCGCATGGACTCAGTAGACTGGCCAAGAGACTGGATGCCACGCTGGACTTCAATAATCAGTTGCTGGATTTTCTCCACAAACTGGTTGAAGTTATCCGCTACGTCTCCCACCTCATCACGGGTATCCACTGCCAAGCGCTTGGTCAAATCCCCCTCACCTTCAGAGATATCCTTGAGTGCCGCCGCAGTCTGCTTAAGAGGTCTGACAATACGCTGAGCGACCCACACACACACCAGCGCCACGACGATAATCAAGGCCAAAGATGCCAGGCCAATCAGCATCAAAGTGGAATTCAGGTTCTCTTTGATCTCTTTCTCTTTTTGCGCCACGGCTACATCAATATCATCAATGTAGAAACCGGTACCTACAGCCCAATTGAGCGCAGGTAACATCAGGGTGTAGCTCAGCTTGGGCGCCTGGCCACCACCGGGCTTGGCCCAGACGTATTCGAGAAAGCCCCTGCCACTGCGCGCAGCATCTATCAACTCCTTAACCACCAACAGACCATTTGGGTCTTTGGCTGCAGTCATATCGGTGCCAACCAGTTTGGGATTGGCACCATGCGCGGTATTCACCCCATTCATGTCATAGGCAAACATGTAACCATCAGCGCCAAACCTGATAGCACTCAAAATAGCGGTTGAGCGTTCACGTTTTTCAGCGTCGGATAAAGCTCTATCCTGGAGTACAGGATTCAGTGCCGTGATCGACTGTTCAACGTAGTTTTTCAATTCCAGTTGCTTCGCCGCCATCATATCCTCACGGATACGCTGGGCTTCCTCGTCACCCATCGCCACCATTTCCATACGGACGATCAGCATTACAGCAGTCACCACAACAAGCAGTGGCAGCAGTGCAAGCATGAGCAGTTTTGGCGTCAGCTTTAGTCCGGACATCGCAGTACCCTTGTTCATTGTAATTAGTATCTTAGGAGTATAGCGCTCTATGACAGGGTTATAATATTAGCAATTACTAAAAACCCGCCAAATTGGCAGCGTTTTCAAGATAAGGAAGGTGTAATAACCAGAGGTAAAAAATCTGTATACGAGAGAGGTATTGCTGAATGAATTTGCTTGTTCAAATGGCAAACACCCACCTCGACCATGGCGAGTGGGTGCTTACCTTGCTCGAAAGCAATCAGAACATGTGCAGGCCGCCATTTATGGAGAAGTCGGCGCCTGTGATGTAGGAAGATTCATCTTCCGCCAGGAAGGTTACGATGCGACCGATTTCATCCGGCTCACCCAAACGACCCACCGGAATGGATTTGGCAATCTTTTCCAGTACAGAATCGTCGATTTTGGCAACCATCGGCGTCAGAACATAGCCCGGAGATACGGTGTTAACCGTTACACCCTTGGCTGCGACTTCCTGCGCCAGCGCCTTGGTGAAACCATGGATACCGGCTTTGGCTGCAGAGTAGTTGGTCTGACCGAACTGACCTTTCTGAGCGTTAACGGAGGAGATGTTGATGATGCGACCGAAACCGCCATCGATCATCGGGTTAATGACCAGGCGGGTCATATGGAACATTGAATCCAGGTTAGCGGACAGTACTTCATCCCACTGTTCCCAACTCATTTTTTTGAACTGACCGTCACGGGTGATACCCGCGTTGTTGACCAGTACATCGATATTCTGGCCCGTCAGTTCCTTGACGGTGGCGATGCAGGCTTCACAGGACTCCGCGTTCGTAA
Source organism: Marinobacterium sp. (assembly GCA_048264005.1). Lineage (GTDB taxonomy): Bacteria > Pseudomonadota > Gammaproteobacteria > Pseudomonadales > Balneatricaceae > Marinobacterium. The sequence continues at coordinate 124,932 of JBLXDP010000001.1, read as the reverse complement.
CATCACCGTATGCAACGTCGATTTCATACCCTGCTTCACGCTGCTTTTCCTGCCATGCCTTGGCTTTTTCATGATTGCCACCGCTGTTATAGCCGGCAACTACATGAAAACCGGCATCAACCAGTTTGCGACAGATAGCTTCACCCAGGCCTCCGGTACCACCGGTTACCAATGCGACTCGTTTGCTCATATCTTGCATCCCTTTACACGTTCTATTTATTGGCTTCACTCGAAGGAGCAAAGCGGTCTAGCGATGTACAAAGTGCTTATTATGATGTCGTTAACGATGTAACTGATTCGAGCATAGCCCATTAAGGATTTCAGTAGTATTACTTAGATATACCGGAGATAGCCATACCTTTTAGCAGGATATTTTGGCTTTTTTACGCGACAATTTTTTCAGGTAACTGCGAATCCAGACACTGGCCATCAAGGCGGTCAGCGCATTGGCAATGACCAACGCGACAAACATCCCCTTGAGTTCAAACCAGTAATTGCCCAGCCAGGCCAGGGGAACATAGAGAATAAACAGCCTGAACAGGCTGATACGCATGGCACGCATCGGTTGATGCAGCGCGTTGAAAGATGAAGCGCTGAGGAAGGTGGTAGCCTGGAAACCAAAGCCTGCGGGGACAATCACCAGCCACAACTGCAACCAGCGAGTCACTTCTTCATCATCACTGAACAGACGCGACACAGGCCCTGAGACGGCAACCAGAACAGCGAAGATCACCAGCTGCCACACCAGCGCAAAACGCACGGCGCCTCGGTACGCGGCCCCCACGCGCTCCAGCTTTTTCGCACCCAGATTCTGGCTGATGAAAGGAGGCAGCGTCATGGACAGCGCCAGACACACCAACAGCGACAGGGATTCTATACGGGCACCCGCTCCGAACGCCGCCACCGCTTCGGCACCATGCACCGCTACCATTGCAGTCAGGATACCGTTCGCCAGTGGCGTCATCATGTTCGACAAGGCCGCAGGCAAGCTGATCGATAGCACCTTACGCCAGTTATCGATCATTTCCCCGAATTTGGGCCACTGCAGCACCAGCATCCCCTTACGGTGGTACAGCAGATGCAGCGCCAAGAGCGTCGTAGTAGCCCAGGCGATCACACTGGCAATTGCCGCGCCCTGAATGCCCAAGGCAGGTACAGGCCCCCAGCCAAAGATCAGAAGCGGGTCCAGAATAAGATTCAACAGGGAGGAGATCAGCATGATACTGGCCGAAAGCCGTGTATCGCCTGAAGACCTGAAGGTACTGTTGCAGACCGTATTCAGCACCAGGAACACGGCGCCGGCAAACCAGATTTCCATGTAGGCATCAATGAGCGGCATCAGCTCAGGCGCTGCGCCCATCAGTCTGAAAACAGGATCGGTCAAAAACTGGCCGGCGATGCCGACCACCACCATCAGCAGCACCGTCAGCAGCAGGTTATCCGTTGCCAGCCGAGCCGCACCCTCGGCGGTACCACTGCCGATCAACCGGGCCAGAGTCGCCGATGTCCCTATCCCCAGGCCAATGGCCAGACTGACCACCGAAAATGACACCGGGAAGGTAAAGGCCAATGCCGCCATGGGCTCTGTCCCCAACTGGGCGACGAACCAGATATCCACCAGGTTGAACAGCATCAGGCTGACGATGCCGAACATCATCGGTACAGTCATTCGTACCAGCGTCGGGCGAATGGGGTCATTAAGCAGGTCAGGCCGAGGGGACATGCAGCTCCTGAGAGTGGTTGAATGTGCGTGCAGGAAAAGGCCAAGAGTGTAACAGAAAAGTACCACCCGAAATGGCTCCGACGGTTAAATGCCCGACCTCTTCTGTGTTATGACTTGAAATATACCAGTGCCACCCACATCATGTGTAATACATATTACAAATACCATGGAGTAACCGATGCCAACCCTGTTTGATGCCTTGCAGGCCGGTGCACTGCAGCTGCGCAACCGTGTCGTTATGGCCCCTCTGACCCGTTGCCGCGCAGAAGCTGATCGCGTCCCCGGTGACCTGATGGTCGAGTATTACCGCCAGCGTGCCAATGCAGGCCTGATTATTTCCGAAGCCACTTCAATCATGCCGATGGCGGTCGGCTACCCCGACACACCGGGAATCTGGTCTGATGCCCAGGTCGAGGGCTGGAAAAAGGTGACCGACGCTGTACACGCCGAAGGCGGTTTGATCGTGCTTCAGCTCTGGCATGTGGGCCGTATTTCGCATCCAGATTACCTCAACGGGGAACTGCCGGTAGCTCCAAGCGCCATTCAGCCCGCCGGCCACGTCAGCCTGATCCGACCCAAAACACCTTTTGTTACGCCGCGCGCGCTGGAAACTGACGAGATTCCGGCCATTATCGAGGCGTACCGCAAGGGTGCTGAAAACGCCAAAAGAGCCGGTTTTGACGGCGTCGAAATTCACGGCGCCAACGGCTATTTGCTGGAGCAGTTCCTGCTGGACGGCACCAACAAACGCACAGACGAATACGGCGGTTCTTTGGAAAACCGTGCCCGCCTGATGCTGGAAGTCACCGATGCCGTGATATCCGTATGGGGTGCTGACCGTGTCGGCATGCACCTGTCCCCACGCGCGGATTCGCATGATGTCAGCTGCAGCAATCGCGAAGAGACTTACAGTTTCATCGCTGATGAATTGGGCAAGCGCGGACTGGCTTTTATCTGCACCCGCGAGCATGTGGCCGAGGACAGCATCAGCCCGCTGCTGAAAGAAAAGTTTGGTGGTGTGTACATCGCCAACGAAGCGTTCAGCGCTGAATCGGCACAAGGCTATGTAGCTGAAGGCGTGGCGGATGCCGTTGCCTTTGGCAAGCCCTACATCGCCAACCCGGACCTGGCAGAGCGTATCGAAAAAGGCGTTGAGTGGAACGAACAGGACCCCAGTACCTTTTACGCGTCCACTGCTGAAGGCTACACCGACTATCCGACCATGGATTAAACCGTTCGACGCCCTTCACTGAGGGGCGTATTCCATGCTTTACTTTACTCAGACTTTCTCAGACTTTCTCAGGCTTTCTCAGGTGCCCGTCGACAGAGACTGAGCATGCTGACTCACGCCAATCTCAGGCGGGTCGGCTTCGATCACCAAATTACCGCGTGCAAACACCCGACAAGCCAACACCTGGCCCTGCGCCTGCTGCTCTTCGGACACCCAGGCACGGCTCATGCGCTTGCTGAAATACTCGCCTTCGAGAATACGAATTCGGCACTTGCCGCAGCCGCCGCCACGACACCCCACATCGATCAGATGCTGCCCTGCCCGCTCCATGGCAACCAGAACACTGATATCTTCCGCCGCATTGAACGCACCCGCATCGCCTGCCATCGCGACCTGATGGGTTGCGGGCTCGGCATCCGGTTCCATAGGCAGCCCGGACACATTAGAAACGGCCTTGGAAACACTTCCGGAAACACTTGAACCTTGGGAACATTGATTATTGTTATTCATGTTTGACCCTTTTACCGCCTGCCGATCAGCACGCAGGCTTCACACATAGACTCCCTAAGAATCATCGTTGCTCAGGTCCACACCCGCCAGCACTCAGGCCGGGAATTTAATATCCCAATAGCGGGCGCTACCGTTTTTCCGTCTTCCAAAGGCTTATCAGGCGCCCGGCATCAACGTTGTTTCCAGCCATTGCGCCAGCGACAGCAGGCGATCATCGTCCTGAGGACGGCCGACCAGCTGAACCCCAAGTGGCAGGCCAGACGCATCTTCCTGTCCCGGAACGCTCACCACCGGCAGGCCCATAGCCTGCCAGGGACGGCTCATGTGCGGAGCACCGGTTTTGCCATGACCCAGCGGCGCCACGCCCGGTGCTGCCGGTGCCAGAATGGCATCCACATCAGCATAGACGTCCCAGAGTTTTGCCGCCGTTTCGGCCGCTGCGTTCAGGGAGTTCAAATACTCAACTCGACTCAGCGCCAAACCACTGTCGATCAACTCGGCCAACGGCTCGCTGAGCAGGTCCGGCGACGCCGACTCAATCGCCAGGTTACGTGCAACTTCGTAGGACATGATCGCCTGATGATGGGCCACCATCTGGTCAAGTTTCAGTCCCTTGCCCTCATCCACACGAACAACTTCAACGCCCTGCGCCAGAAGCCCCTGCTCCAGACGCGCCATGGCTGCCGTCATATCCGCATCGCAGTCACCAAACTCGGTGCCGGATACGATCAGAATACGGGCAGGCCTGGTGCCTTCAGAGGTTTCAGCGGCATCCTTGGTGCGCAACAGGACAGCGCGCATCAGCGCAACATCCTCAGCGCGACGGGCCAGAATACCCAGGGAGTCCAGCGACTGGCCCAAAGGCTGAATACCGCGCAACGAAAACGCACCACGGGTGCCCACATAGCCCAGAGTACCGCAGTAGGCCGCCGGGCGAATGACAGAAGCCGCCGTCTGAGAGCCCAAAGCGACAGGCACCATGTCATCCGCAACCGCAGCAGCAGAACCGCTGGAAGAACCACCCGGTGTGCGCTCAAGATCACGCGGATTATGGGTTTTACCCGGTTTGAAGTAGGCAAACTCGGTGGTCACGGTTTTACCCAGCACGATGCCACCGGCCTGACGAATCAACGCCACACAGCTGGCATCATCCACCGGCTGGCGCCCCTGATGAATGGGCGAGCCCATTTCGGTCGGCATATCCGCCGTATCGATGATGTCCTTGATACCGATAGGCAGGCCTTTCAGTGGGCTCTGCTCATAAAAAGCCTGATTCTTGCGATACAGTTCCAGATACTGCTCACGGGTCAGGTTGTGCTGCCAGGCACCCACCTCAGCCTCACGGGCTTCGATACGGTTAAAGCAGGCATTTATATAGTCCACAGCCGTAAACGTCTGAGCCTTGATGCCGTCCAGTGCCTGCTTAAGCCCCAGGGCATTCAGTGAAGTGTCCAAGGTTGATTCGGTATTCATATCCAGTTTCCTACAATCAAAAAAACGTACAGGCTGCCGAGCATCAAACAGCTCGGTTTACTCCAGCATCCACAGGGCCAGTGATGGAAAGAGTGCGACCAGCAACAGGGTTAAAACCTGCAAAGCCACAAAGGGCACGGCTCCCTTATAGATTTCCAGCATGCTGATCTCTTGCGTGGCGCTGCGCAGATAGAACAGCGCCATCCCGACCGGTGGCGTCAGAAAGGAGGTTTGCAAACAAAGCGCCATCAGAATCGCCACCCAAACGGGTTCAAAGCCAAAGCCGGTCAGAATCGGCATCACCAGCGGCGCCACGATCAGCACGATCTCCATCCAGTCCAGAAAGAAACCCAGCAGGAAGATCACCAGAATCACCAGCGCCAGTACCCCCTCAGGGCTGAACGGCAAGGCATAGAGGGCACTCTCGATCACCTCATCGCCGCCGTAACCACGCAGTACGACCGAGAAGCAGGAGGCACCGAAGATCAGTGCATAGAGGAAGGCAACGGTACGGCCGGTCTGATAGCTCACCTGACGCAGGTCTTCCCAGGTCAGCCGCTTCGACATCCAGGCCAGCGCCGTTGCACCTGCCGCACCTATGCCTGAGGCTTCAGTCGGTGAGGCGATACCGGCCAGAATGGACCCCAGCACCGCAATTACCAGCAGCAAAGGCGCAAACAGAGCCCCGGCCATTTCGCGCACCACCACCCAGGTACTGACACCTTCATGTTCCGTTTTGGTTGCAGGCATCGACTGTGGACGCAGCCAGGCGTACACCAGCAGGAACAGCACGAAACAACAGGCCAACAGCAGACCGGGCAGGATGGCGCCCATGAACAGATCACCGACGGGAATCCGCAGCTGATCCCCCATCACCACCAGCATGATGGACGGTGGCACCAGAATCCCCAGACAGCCCGTGGCACCCACGGTGCCGGCGCTCAGCCAGCGTGCGTAACCGGATTGCAGCATGGTCGGCAACGCGATGGTCGCCAGCAGTACTACCGAGGCACCAATGATGCCGGTTGAAGCGGCCAGCACCACCCCGATCAGCACCACGGCAATAGCAAGGCCGCCGGGGGTCGGCCCCAACACGCGGCGCATGGACAAAATCAGGCGCTCGGCAATCCCGGAACGATCCAGCATGTAACCCATGAAGATAAACATGGACATGGGAATCAGCGAGTAACTCGACAGGGTGTCGAAGATTCGGTTGGAGACAAAGCCGATCATGCGCAGTTCGGCCACGTCGGCTATTTCAAAGGGCGCCAAGACACTTCCCAGGGCAGCGAAGAGCACACCCACACCACCGAGCACAAAGGCGACCGGGAATCCGGAGAACAGAATCAGCATGAAGCTGCCGAAAATCAGAAAGACAAAGAGTGCATCCATGACAAGATCCTAAGCAGCGCGCTTTGAGGCCAGACGGCCAAGACAAGACAACAGCAACGCAAAGCCCTGCAGCATCAGCAGCGTCATGCCCGCCGCCATAATGCCCTTGATGACATAGCGTGCCGGCAGACCCGATGGCATGGGCGAGCCTTCCTTAAGCTCCCAGGAATAGGCTGCCAGTTTCCAGGCGTGCCAGGTCACCAGTCCGGTGAACGGCATAAACAGAAGAAGAAGACCTAAAAGATTGACCCAATCGCGCCCCCGAGGGCCCAACCGGTTGTAGAACAGGTCAACACGCACGTGCTCATTGGTTTGCAAGGTAAAGGCCAGACAGCACATGACCACGGTCGCGTTGAGGTGCCACTGCAGCTCTTCCAGCTCAATCAGGCCGATATTGAACACATAGCGCAGCAATACGTTGACCAGAATGGTCAGGACCAGCAACGGCAGGACCAGCGCACCTGTCTTGCCCACCAGAATGGACAGACGCTCGATTTGGGCAGCCAGAGTATGGACAGACATAAAAGACCTCCGCAACAACGGGGCGAACCCTGTCCGCCCCGTGTGTGCTTACTGTGACTTGTGGGTGCTCCAGAGAGCCGCCTTGTCACGATAAGCCTGCAGAGAATCCCAGACCCGCTTGAAGTCCGCATCCGCAGCCGCCTGCTCAGCCATCACCTCATCCGTGGCTTCACGGAATACCTGCATCACCTCTTCAGGGAAGGAGCGAATTTCGGTACCCGCTGCCTTGAACTTGGCAATCGCCTCGGCATTGGGCAACGTTGTCGACGTGATCGACCAGATATGGGTCTCGCGACAGGTATCTTCGATCAAGCCACGCTGGGCATCATCCATGGCATCCCACTTGCGCTTGTTGACGATCAGCTCGTTGATCGCCGCAGGCTGATGCCAGCCTGGCAAGTAGTAGTATTTGGCCACTTTCTCGAAGCCCATGGCCGCATCGATCGCCGGCATGGAAAACTCGGTACCGTCGATAACACCACGCTCCAGGTTGGGATAGATATCCCCACCACTGAGCAGCACCACCGAAGCTCCGGCTTTCTTCATGACCTCACCGGCCAGGCCCGCAAAACGGATCTTTTTGCCCTTGAGGTCTTCTGCGCTGTTGATTTCGAATGTGTACCAGCCACCCGCTTCAGAATCCATCAGGCCACAGGGAACGGGCACAACGCCCTGTTTGGCATAGATTTCACGCCAGATATCCAGACCGCCACCGTTGTAGAGCCAGCCCAGATAATCCATGGCATCAGGACCAAAAGGCACGCCACCGAACAACTGTACTGCCGGGAAACGGCCCGCCACATACAACGGCGAGGTGTAACCGGCATCCAAACTGCCCTGCTGAACCGCATCAAAGATTTGCAAAGGCGGTACCAGCTTGCCTGCCGAGTAAAGCTTCACCTTCAGGTTGCCAGCACCCTTGGCGTTGATACGCTCGGCAAAGTGCTCAGCATTCTGACCACTGGCCGGCAGCGTCAGCGGCCAGGCACTTTGTACATCCATGGAAACTTTGGCAGCCTGTGCACTTCCCATCCACACAGTCGCTGCCACGGCAACACTCAACGCTTTCATCTTCATGGTGTAACTCCCTGATCTAGCGCTTTCAGGCTGTCAGCTTTTCCTGCAGCAGAGAAAGGCTTTGCTTGAGAACATGTTGTTGCTCAGTACTAAGCGCAGACAGCAACTGCTGTTCATGCTCGATGGCTCGGTCCAGCAGTTTGGCTGCCAGTTCCTGGCCTTTTTCCGTCAAACGGAAGCCTTCATCACCCACCAGCAGCAGGCCTTTTTCCTGTAGCCAGGCACCCGTGTCCGACAACTCCTTCGGCGGCTGACCGACAAAGCGGCCAATTTTTTCAGGTGACATCACTTCACCTTCCGACAACAGGGTCAGCACACGCCACTCCTCAGCCGTGAGACCAAAGTGACTCAGCTGTGGATAAAAATCGGCGGTGTAGGCATTGAGGGTCTGGCGCAACTGGAACAGCAGGTAATCACCCAGGAATCCGCGCGCTTCCAGAGACTCAGCCGGTGGCAACGTCGCTGGATGAGACTCGGGTACCGCATAACGGCCGTTGTGGAACACCAGTGAACCGACGTTATCCTGGTAGTGATATTCGGTTACCTCACCCACGATGATGAAGTGATCACCACCCTCGTAGACTTCCCAGGTGTTGCAGGCAAACCAGGCCGCCGTGTCCGGCAGCAATGGCGCACCATTGATGCAGTCGGTGGTATCTACGTTGGCAAACTTGTCCTCACCCCGGCGTGCGAAGTTGTTGGACAGGTCCACCTGATCACTGCGCAGCACGTTGATGGCAAATCCCTTGCCCTTGGTAAAGGCGTTCAGGCTCAGGGCACCCTTGTCGATGCTCCAGAGCACAAGTGCCGGGTCAATGGACAGCGTGTTAAAGCTGCTGGCCGTCATACCGATGGGATTTCCTTCGGCATCACGGGTAGTAATGACCGTGACGCCGGTGGGAAACTTGCCCAAAGCACGGCGGAAGTCCTTGGGATCAAAAGACATGGGATTCTCCAAATCAGGTCAGTGCAGTCAGGAAGCGCTCGTTGAGCTGGCGGTCATGGTAGAAAATCGCCTTGCCCAGCTTGTCCGCATCCCAGGTGATCGGTTCGTGGTCCGGGTAGAAGTAGTCACCACCACAGAACACTTCATTTCGGTTACCGGACGGGTCGAAGAAGTAGATTGTCTGGCCGTGGGTGATGCCATGACGCGTCGGGCCGATATCGATGGAGGTATCGGTCATGGAGATCAGGTCACCGGCGCGCAGAACGTCTTCCCAGGTTTCCAGGAAGAAGGAGGCGTGGTGGAATTTGTTCGGTTCCGGATGATCGATAAAGGCGATGTCGTGAGCTTTCATGCTGACAGTCAGGAACTGCGCCACACGCTTGCCGTCCGGCGTCATCACCTGTTCGCACAGATCAAAGCCCAGTACATCACGGAACAGTGCCAGCGTTTTATCCAGCTCGGGTCCGTACAGCAGGCAGTGGTCAAAACGCTGCGCCTTCATGCCCTTGAGATCACGCGGCCAGGCTTCAGGGTTGTGGTTGCCCACACCGTAACGACCGGTCTGCTCCTTGGACGCAAACAACTCGAATGAATGGCCAGTCGGTGCCTTGAAGCGGATACGACGACCGCAGTCTTTCAGCTCGCCAGCCGCCACTTCTTCAACATCAACACCGTACGCCAGCAACTCCTGCTGCAGCAGATCCAGCACTTCTTCGTTCAGGCACTTGAAAGCCATAAAGTCCATGCCCGGCTCGTCGGCTTCGCGCAGTACAACGGAGAACTTGTCCACTTCAGTCCAGGCCTTGAGATAGACACGACCCTGATCATCTCGATCAGTCTCAATCAGGCCCATCAAGTCAACGTAGTGATTGACTGCTTCATCCAGATCCAGCACACGAATCTGGACATGTCCGGGACGCATTACACCTTTTTTCATGGGGGTTACCTCTGCATTATTTTTATGGTTGCTTGCACGTATTGCAGGTAAAACGGGTCTGTTCCGGCAGCCCTGCGGCTGCCGTTTCAGATCAGAATTGCTTCTCTCAGTTTCAACCTCTTAGCCCACTGCGTTCGGCAGCATCAGGGACAGGGACGGAATGGTGATGATCAGTACCAGGCGCACGATGTCAGCCATCCAGAACGGCGTCACACCGCGGAAAATGGTCGACAGTTTCACGTCAGGAATCACACCGCGCAGCACGAAAACATTCATGCCGACTGGCGGGGTAATCAGGCTGATTTCGGTCACAACCACCACCAGGATGCCAAACCAGATCAGGTCAAAGCCCATCGCCTCGACCATCGGGTAGAACACCGGCACGGTGAGCAGAATCATTGACATGCTTTCGAGCACACAGCCCAGCAGCAAGTAAACCGCCACCAGAATCAGAATCACCATGAAGGGGCTGAAACCGGACTCCAGTACCCAGTCTTTCAACGTCATCGGCATACCGGTGAGGTTGATGAAGTTGGAGAAGATCACGGCACCAATCACCAGGAAGAACAGCATCGCAGTGGTACGCGCTGCACCGGTCAAAGAGCGTTTGAACATGGTCATGCTCAGCTTGCCGCTGAACAGGGCGATCAGGAATGCACCTGAAGCACCGATGCCTGCCGCCTCGGTGGGCGTGAAGATACCGGCGTAGATACCGCCCATGACGATGATGAAGATCAGGTTGATACCCCAAACTCCTTTCATCGAAATCAGGCGTTCTTTCCAGGTGGAGCGTTTGCCAGCCGGGCCGCTTTCAGGCTTGAGCCGGACGGTAAACACCACCGCCAGCATGTACAGAATGACGCCGATCAGACCCGGCAGCAGACCGGCAATAAACAGTTTGCCGATATCGCTTTCTGTCATCAGACCGTAAATAACGAGGATTACGCTGGGCGGAATTAGAATGCCCAGAGTGCCGCCCGCTGCAATAGCGCCGGTCGCAAGGCTGTCGGAGTACTTGTACTCACGCATGGAGGGCATCGCTACCTTGGACATGGTCGCGGCTGTCGCCATGGAGCTGCCACATACGGCTGAAAAAGCGCCGCAGGACACGACCGTCGCCAGCGCCAGACCACCCTTGAAGTGACCCAAAAAGGCATTGGCCGCACGGTAGAGTTCCTTCGACATACCAGACTCGGTAATCAGGTTACCCATCAGCAGGAACAGGGGTACCACCGACAGGCCATAGGCCAGACCGGTATCAAAGGCGGTGGACGCAATCATGTTCAGCGCCGTATCCCAGCCACGCGGATTGCCATAGGTCACCTGCTGCACCAGCGCAAAACCGACCACACCCACAATACCCATGGCGATTCCCAGCGGAACTCGGGCCAGAATCAGCACCATCAGTGCTGCAAAGCCGATCAGACTTGCCTCCATTACTGCTCTCCTCTAGAGGTTTTTTCAGGCGAGGCCTTGCCAGGCCGGTCTGTCAGCAGCTTCAACGCCGTTGCCAGGGCCGCTACCGATGTTGTAATTGCCATCAGAAACGCCAGCCAGGCATAGGGAATCTGCAATACCGCCGTTGTATCTTCATAACGGAGCACCTTGAAGGCATGCTCCCAGAGCATCCAGGCGAAGATGCTGAAGGCCAGCACATTGATCGCACCGATCATCCAGTACTGAACCACTTTGGTACGCGGGCCAAATCGAGAGTCGAGAATATCCACCGCAATGTGGCCACCCTCTGCTGTAATCAGCGGCAATCCCAGAAAGATCACCGCTGCCAGCATCAACTCCGTCACTTCAAACGCCCCGGTAACCGGTGCCGAGAAAAGGTAGCGCCCCAACACGTCGACCAGTGTCAGCGCCATCATCAAGAACATGACAACGGCGGCTGTTCCACTGAGGACTGTTTTGACAACCGCCTCTCCACGCGCCAGCCAACCTAAGTTTTGTGTGCGTGTTGCGTTCATCATCAACCTCAGCGAGTCTGAGCTACGTCCAGCTGCTGGCTCTGGGTACGGAAGGCCTCAAGTGCAGCCTTGCCATCAACACCCAGCTGCTCAGCGGTTTTCAGCCATTCGGCTTCCATCGGTGCACTGGCGTTGCGAATCTCAGTCAGGAAAGCTTCGTTGGCGGTAACGACTTCATTGCCATTCGACTTGATCGCTTCCAGACCCTTGGCATCCTGGGTGTCCCACATTTTGCCGGCCAGATGCGCGAAGGCTTCACCCGAAACAGATTCGATCGCTTTCTGGTCTTCTTCCGGCAGATCGGCAAAGCGATCACGGTTCATGACCAGGAAAAAGCTGAAGTTGTACAGACCGTTCGGCACCAGCGTGGTGTGAGTCGTCTTGTCCTGGATATTGAAGGCAGGTACGGATTCCAGCGGGAACAGAGTGCCGTCAGCAACACCACTGGAAACCAACTCGTAAGTGCTGGAAGAAGGCTTCTGCAGGGTAACCGCGCCCAGCTCGCTGGCGATATCGTTCATGATGCCGCCACCCACGCGCAGCTTCAGGCCCTTGAGGTCGCTGGCAGCATTTACGGTGCGCTTGCTGTTGTGGATATGACCGGGACCATGCGTGAACAAGCCCAGGAGTTTCACGTCCTTATGTTCACCGGCCGGTTTCAGGTAATCGTTGTAAACATTCCAGTAAGCAACGGAAGTGGCCTCCGCGCTATTTCCCCCAAACGGGAATTCGACCATCTTATACAGCTTGAAACGACCCGGTGTGTAACCGTGCGCGCTGTAGGTGATGTCGGCCTGCCCCTCACGGGCGATATCGTAATGGACCTTGGGATGACCCAGCGCAGACGGCAGCATGACGATCTTGACGCGACCATCAGTAGCTGTCTCCACACTGTCAATCCAGGGCTGCATGACATCCTTCACCAGCGGATGGCCAGAAGGTAGCCAGGATGACATGGTCAGACGCGTTTCAGCCTGAGAAGTAGTGGCCAGAAGTGCAACAGTTGCAGTCGCTGCAACTCGGAGAATCGTTTTCATTGTTGTGTCTCCCGTTGGGGTTTTTTATCCGGTTTAAACCGGTTAGTGCCCCGACAGCCTGCTGAGCCGGGGCATCAGGTCTGCTAAATCAAATGTCGACTACCAGTCGGCTGGTTTTCGCGCGAGAACAACAGAGCGCGATCTGGTCGTTGTCCTCTTTTTCCTCATCTGTCAGGAAGTGATCCCGGTGATCCGGAATACCTTCACTGACATCACAGATACAGGTACCGCACACGCCCTCTTCACAGGACATGAGTACCTTGACTCCTGCCGCTTTCAAGGCCGTTGCGATGCTCTCGTCAGGACCGACCTGAACGGTGACATCACTGGCTTCGGCATAGACTTCAAACGCCTCACCGCTGATATCAACTTCGGCATTGAAGTATTCGAAATGGACCTGTTTTTCCGGCAGACCTGCAGCCTTGCCCTGCTCGATCACCCAATCCATGAAACCGCTGGGGCCACAGACATAGAGGTGCGTTCCGGGACGTGCTGCTGCCAATGCTTTCGGATCAATGCGGTTGGCTTCACCGGCATCGTCGAAATGCAGTGCCAGACAATCGCCAAACTCACGCTCCAGCTCTTCCAGAAACGCCGCTTTGCTCTGGCTGCGGCTGCAGTAGTGCAACTCAAAGGACTTGCCGGCAGCCTTGAGGGCATAGGCCATGGCGATCATCGGCGTGATACCGATACCGCCACCAATCAGCAAGCTGTGTTCGGCATCCATATCCAGCGGAAAGTGGTTGCGCGGTGCACTGATCTGAACTTCGGCACCGGCTTTCAGTTCGGCATGAATCTGGCGCGAACCGCCACGGGATTCAGGATCATTGAGGATACCCAGACGATAGGTCGTCTCGCCCGGAGCATTGCTCAACGAGTACTGGCGGATCAGCTCAGGACCAACCACCACGTCGATATGAGCACCGGCTTCAAATACCGGCAGTGCGCTGCCGTCAGTCGCCGAAATTTCAAAAACCGCGATTTCGTCGGTCTGGTCATCACGGCGGGTGATGGTCGCGTTAATAAGTGTGTTATCGATATTACTGGTCATAGGTATTGCCTCAGCGCATGAACAAGCCGCCATTGATGTCCCAGGTCGTGCCCGTGGCAAACGCCGCTTCCGGCTTCGCCAGCTGCACCACCATGTCGCCGATAAAGTCGGCATCGCCCAGCTGGCCCACCGGAATCGCACCCAACAGCGTGGGCAGACGTTCTTCCGGCACCAGGGCTTTCACCATGGGCGAGTCGATCGGGCCGGGAGCGATGGCGTTAACCGTCACACCCCGGCTGGCCAGTTCTTTGGCGAACACTTTGGTCAGGGTCAGGATGCCGCCCTTGGAGGCCGCATAGTGAGCACCGGTAGAGGTGCCACCGTTCTGGCCTGCCAGGGAAGACATGTTGATGATGCGACCGTAGCCCTGATCAGCCATGTACTGACCGATCACCTGACAGCCCACAAAGGTGCCGCCCAGATTGATATTGACGATGTCGTTGAACTCTTCAGCCGAGATTTCCATCACCGGTGTGGCACGGGTCACGGCCGCGTTGTTCACCAGCACGTGCAGCTCGCCCCAGCGCTCCAGCACCTGAGTCAGCGCAATCTGGAAATCCGCCTTGTAGGCCACATTGAGTGCTGCAGCCATGGCAGTTTCACCACTGGCATCCAGCTCTGCAGCAGCCTGCTCCGCCGCTTCCAGATTGATATCGCTGAGCACTACCTTGTAGCCGGCCTCATGCAGGCGTTTGGCAATGTGATTGCCAAGGCCTTGAGCGGCGCCAGTGACCAGTGCTACCTGAGTCTGTGCTGATGTCGACATGGTCTGTCTCCTTAGAAAATGAAGCTGACGGTGCGCAGGAAGCCGTCCGCGTGCAGCAGCTTCACGACTTTCTGTTCCAGCTTGAAGCCGTCTTCAACCGGTTTCAGGGTGTATTCCACGTTGGCCGGGTAAGTCACCAGCTTGCCGTGGCGCAGCTCATTCAGGGTCATGGCGCAACGTGCAATCACCACGTCATCACCGGACTCCAGTACACGTACACGTGACATCATGCGCACGGTGTTACCCACGGACAGCGCGGATACGGATTCACCGTTTTCCAGACGCGCCACACGCATGCGACGCATATCGGCATCGTCCAGCGCCAGGTTCAGGGTGTTGAGGTAATCGGTTTCATGCAGGTCTGCCGGCACGATGTACAGGCCGGAATCGGTCCACAGCGACAGCCATTCCTGATAGCCCTTGTGGTCCAGCAGGTCCGCTTCATAGCCGATGAATTCAGTGACCTGAGCCAGCAGTTGAGTGTTGGATTTCATGCTTATTTCTCCTCAGCTGTACCGGCGGCTGCCATCATTTTCTTGTACTGGCGGTAAGCACCGCGCATACCGGTCTCGGAGCACACCGCACCGGCCACATTACCGTCTTTGGATTCGTGCAGGTTGTTCAGGCCACGGTTGACCAGAATCCAGCCGTCGCTGCCGGCCATTGAACCCTTCTGTACACGTTCCCAGGCTTCACCGTCATCCGGTGTACCGAAGCCCATCGGGCCCTGGAAGTGTTCATGCAAACGCATGCGCTTGCGGTTGAAAGCATCAGGCGCACCTTCGCCACCCAGTGCAACGTGCTGAATCTCGGTTTCACCTACGCTGACCGGACGCAGTACGCGGAAGAACGCCATGGAGCAGGACACGTTCGGGAACAGGTTCAGGTTGAAGCCGGTACCGTGCGCTGCACGCACCAGTTTCTTCACTTCGTCTTCGGACTTGCCTTCATCACGCAGCGCCTGCGCCAGGCTGGCAAAACGTTCCGGAATCGGCTGATCCAGATCTTCTTCCAGGTCCACCAGCTGAGGGATCATCACCATCACGCTGTGTCCGTTGCCCAGATCTTCAACGAAGCCTTCACCATCCAGGAAGTCGAAGATGTCGGCAGTCGCGTCGTCCAGAGAGCTTACGAACGACTTGTGAACGATCGGGAAGTGGTAGGCATCAGTGGTATTTTCCAGCTGGATTTTCCAGTTGCCCGGGAAATTAAAACGGTGCTCGCCCAATACTTTCATCGGGTAGCCACCGCCCTGTTTGGTGAACAGGTCGATCCATTTCTTGGCAGCGCCCAGGAAGTCTTCCAGCGGCTCGATATCGCTGTTGAAAGTAGCAAAGACCAGACCTTGGTAGGTTTCGACGCGCAGGCTTTCCAGCGGCATGTCTTTCTTGTCGAAAACGCCTTCATATTCTTCCGGCTTCGGCAACGCACGCAGACTGCCATCCAGGCCATAACCCCAGCCGTGGTAAGGGCAAGTGAATGCCTTGGTCTTGCCTTTGCGTGCTTCGCAGACGGTAGCGCCACGGTGACGGCAACGGTTCTGCAGCACATGCAGATTCATTTTGCGGTCACGGCTCAGGATCACCGGCTGGCGGCCGATGAAAGCGGTCTTGAAGCTGCCTGCTTCCGGCACTTCGCTTTCATGACCCACAAACACCCAAGTGTTGTTAAAGACTTTATCCAGCTCTTCTTCGAAGATTTCCGGGTTGGAATAGAGGTCCTTGTGGACACGCCCCTCTTCCACCATCTCAGCCGCTTTCAGGCTGATGTTCTGCATTTCGATCAATTCACTCATGGTCTAGCTCTCTTTGTTCATTCACGGCCGCTTTGCTATCGCGGCGGCGCTTATTCTTCTTCGGGAACCGGCAGTGGCTGCGCGTTATCCCAGGGCGTGTCCACCGGGCGATTAAAGCGACTGGTGGTGCAGAAATGGGCAATCTTCCAGCGCCCGCCTTCCTGACGGAATTGCACATTCAGCAGCGCACTGCTGAGCTGGGAGCGTCCATCTGCGAATGTTGCGGTTTGCAACAGTACCCAGGTGCCTTCGGCTTCGGTTTCGTTGTGCACACGTACTTTTTCCGATGTCAGAAAGTGCACATTGAGGGCGAAATGAGCGGGTGGCTGGGTGTACTTCTCAAACATGGCCCGAACCGATTCCCGCCCCTCGCGACGACCGAAGGTGGCGGCATAACGCTTGCCCTTGCCTTCCCAGATGGCGTCTTCAGTGAACAGCGCCATCAGCGGGTCCAGGTCAAAGCCTTCATCCAGGTAGTCACACAGCTGCATGTATTCATGCAGACAGGCACTGACCTCCTGGGCGGCCTCAAGGGCGTTGACGCGCTGACGCAGCTGTTCAAGTTCGCTCATCAGAGGTTCCTCAGGCACGCTGCACAATCAGTTCACGACCGATACGTGCTTCCACTTTGGCGTAGCGCCACAGCTTGTAAGGACCAGAACCCACTTCGGTAGAGCGGAACAGGTTGCAGCAGGCACACACGGTGTCGTAGTCCTTCACATCTGCCAGCAGATAGGTAGTCCAGGGGTAACCGTTGGACGGACCGACCATGCTCTGGTCGTCATCCATGTTGCCGATTACCTCAACACCGTCCATGTCGTGGATGCCGTTCCACATTTCACCGAATGCGGCCCATACATCGAGCTGCTCTTCACGCGGTGCATCCATGAAGTTCTGGTTGATGCCCATGCAAAACAGGACGCGCAAGGCTTTGGAATCACTCATGGTGTATCTCCTTTTTATTGTGCAATTAGAGGTAACCCGGCAGCGGGTCGTGACCGAAGAACATGGCGCCGGCATTCTTCAGGGTGATCGCTCCCATGAAGGCATGCTGGGTCGCCATCATGGAGTCACGCAGGATGCGAGACAGCGGATGGTCGTTGTAGGTACTGGTCATGCCTGCCACCTGATAGGCGATGCGAATGGCATCAGCACATTCATGTGCCAGATTGGTCGTGGCAAGGCGCACCAGATTGATCTGATCACGGCTTGGGTCCTGACCGTCCAGAATGTTGTTCCAGGCATCTTCAGTGGCTTCGTAGAAGAACGCGCGAGATGCACGTACCTTGGCTTCAGCCTTGGCAATTTCGATCTGAACGTACTCACGCTCACCCAGGTTCGGCGCGCCGGTGACAGACTTGCGGCCTGCCGCCATGCCCTGCACCACATCCAGCGCTTCACGTGCCAGACCAGCCGTCGTGACCGACAGTACCTGAGCGGCAAACGCCAGCGAGGGGTAACGGAAAAACTTGGATTCGATATTGGGTTTGCCACCGCGAACAAAGGTCCACTCCTCGGGGACAAACACCTCTTCAACCACCAGGTCGTGGGAGCCGGTGCCAACCATGCCGATGACATCCCAGTTAGGCTCAATGCGAACCTTGTCCGCAGGCATAACGGCCATACGTGGCAACGGCTGACCGTCATCCGGCACGATACCAACACCGATCAGGGACGCGCCCATGCAACCGCTGCCGAATTTCCAGGTACCGTTAACGATAAAGCCACCGTCAACCTTGCGGGCAGGCTGGGTCGGGAAGATACCGCCAGCAAATACGATGTTGGGTGTTTCAGACCAGACCTGATCAATCGTCTGGGGAGGGAGAGCCGCCAGATAAGCCGGGTTCATACCAAAGCTGGCAACCCAACCGGCGGAGCCGTCAGCGGCGGCCATCGCTTCGATCATCTGGAGGAATTCCATTGGGCTGCGTTCATCACCGCCCAATGCTTTGGGGACCATCGCCCGGTACACACCGATATCCTTGAAGGATTCAATGATGTCCTGAGAGATAAACTTCTGGTCTTCAAACTCCTGACGGCGCTTGCGGACCTCATCGAGCAGGGCGTTAAAAACGGTCTCCCCGCCCCAAAGGGACTTATCGATCTGATAACCAGGCATATCGCTCGGCTCCCGTGCTGTCTTTATTGTTCTTTGACGTCGCTGAGGTCGTGCTTCTGACCATAGGAACATTGCAAGCTGTGCATTTTCCTAACGGGTTTCTTCAGAAGACTGCGCCTCAAACCTTGGAAAAAGAATTTCACTTATCACTTGATTCGTCAACTAAATTCAAACGTCTTTTTTCGTGATCTAAGACATTGAACAGCGCAATAACCCAGTCTCAACCCAAAGCAGGCAACAAGGTGAACATCTTCAAAAAAATCACTAAAAGCGGTGATTTATCGATAAAACACACAAAAAAAGCACATCCACACAAATGTGAAATTTTTCCATATCGGCGTGTCAAATGCATATTTGATATTCAAAGATCCCATTAATGCACAGCAAAAACAGCATCAAAATGGGGCATAAAATTCATTTTTGCACCAAGTATTTTCACTACTGGATCGAAAGATATATACTTTCCAGATCAAGTATTCACCACAACAGGCAGCCAAGGCCGGAGACCATCTCTTCCGATGAGTAGCTCGAAAAGTAAAACTGATATGTACGACCCTCTCAGCGATAGCTTTCAGCGTAGTGAGTTTCCGTTTTACTGGGTTGCGCAGCTGAACTCGCTCTACACACGCGAGATGGAGCGCCTGTTAAAGCAGGTGGATATGGACATCCCACGCTGGCGAATCACCATGATCCTGCTGGAGCACTCCGAACTGAGTATTTCCGAGATTGCGGATCATGCCGTGGCCAAACTCCCGACCACCACCAAGATTCTGTACCGCATGCGGGATGAAGGACTGGTGTCCCTGAAAACCTCACCCGACGACGGTCGTGTGACGCTGGTTTCATTGACTGATAAAGGACTGGAGCGACTGCAGGAAATACGTGGCTCCGTCAGCCAGCTGTTTCGCAAAGGCTTTAAAGGTCTTACCTCTGCACAGATTCACCGCACCAATGTGCTGCTGGCCAAGCTGTACGACAATCTCGCCAACGCCTCCGACTGAACAGACAAAAAAAGCCCCGGTAAAACCGGGGCAAAATTACTGTTGAAGAAAGGAGTTGCGCGTTTAGCGGCCAGAGGAGCGCATGTTCTGCACGCTGAACTTGTCCACCGGGCTTAGCTCAGGATCCACAATCCCCTTGAACTGTCCTGTGGTGCAGTGACTGGCCTGAATATCGACCATGGTGAAAGAGTCATCGATGGAGACACCAGTGCCCTTGTTCACCGGCAGGTGGTGATCCGGGTGGGACTGGCCGATGGTCCAGCTCTTCCACATATCGCCCTTGCGGTCGTAGGTGATGTTGCGCGGGATGATGAACGTCTGTGCATCCATGTAGTGCTCACGCTTGCTGATCGGATGGTTGGGATCGACCGGCTCGGACTCAACCACATACACCTTACGCAGCTGCCAGGTAATCTCCGGGAAACAGCCACCCTTGCCGCCAAAAGCGATCACCTGATAGCCATCATCATCCTGGTGCGTTTCCGTATCCAGCGCCATGTCGTTGTGGTTATACATCGGCATCAGCAGCTGCTTGGTGCCCTTGTAGGTCCACTTCATATCAGAAATTCGGCCGTTGTAGCCCTCGAAATCCTCGATCATGACATCGGTACCCAGGAAGGCATCGGTGGTCTGACCGGATGACAGGCGACGCACTCGGCGCTGGAAACCCAGATAGAGGTAAGCATTATCCACCTTGGTGTCATCCTCGAAGCGGTGGATCAGCAGCTGGGTGTTCTTCACATCAAACGGCTCCAGCACCTGAACATAGATGCCACGGAACAGCTCGGACGGGTTCGGTGTAATTGCCGGGTAAGGCTCCTGAGAGGTACGGTGGGTAAAGTTCAGGAAGTGGAAGTTCATCTTGATGGTCCGTTCTTTATTGCCGGACTCCATATCACGCATGGTCCAGTAGAACGGCATGATGGCGGCCGAGTCACCCCAGTTGTAGCCATACTTGTAGTTCCAGGCCAGCTTCTCCCCTGCCCGCGGGTCATCCAGGGATGGCTCTGCCGGGAACGGACGGCCGGCAACCGTGGCGGAGATTTCACCATGCTCGGCACCCAGCTGCACATCACCGGAATACTTGCGGGTGGCTTCGATATAGCTTGGGTGCAAGGCAAAGTCGGTGGTTTCGCCCACCTTGACCTCGGTATCACCGTTCTTCACGAACATGTACATGGCCGGGTCGAGCACATCCTTGAACTGCTCCACATTGCCCTGATTGATCACCATACCGGCTTTCAAACCTGAGAACTCAGGCGTGCCCTTGGCATAGGGAAAGAAGGATGCCTGAATGGTCTCTTCTGACACCTCGGCTGCCTGCGCACTGGTTGCCAACGTCAGCGCGATAGCCGCGGACAGTAGTGTTTTCTTCAGCATAATTATTGTCCTTATTATCTCTCTAAATCGAAACGGGGTTATCAGAAGCTGTAACGGACTGTGAGCTGGAGTTCGTCTTCATCGTTGGCCACGCCAATGGGGCCATTGGTGAAGCGAGCCAGGGGTTCATACTGAGGTGATGAATCGCCAAAGGCTCCGGCAACACCCCAGGGGAAACGCTCCTCGCCACCGGTCTTGAAGTTGAGACCCAGGTTAAACATCCAGTGGTTATCCGGCGTCCAGGAGATGCTGGGCGCGTACACGGTGGATTGAGCGGCAAAATCGTGCGCCACAATCAGCTGCGGACTCAGACGGTTGTTCTTGTAGAAGCCCTTGAACAGCACCGTGGCGATCCAGTTGTCTTCGTCGTTGGGCATGTCCGCTTCATGTTCGAGGATGTGCTCGCCGAACAGCTGAGTGGACAGCAGGAAGGCACTGCGTGTACCCAGTTCAGGGATGATGATGTTCTTATCGAAACCGATGACGTAACGCAGCATGTCGGTTTCCTTGTGACCGTTCAGGTCACGCGGCATCTCTTCGCCTTCGGTGTAGGCCAGCTCCAGACGCCAGACCGCATCCATGTTCATGGAGTAGTAATCGACAGAACCGCCCAGCAGGTTCACCCGCGGGAATTTGATATCAAACACGCCATCCACCGCAGGTACGCCAGCGCCGGGCGCCAGCTCACGGAAATGCAGCGATGGCAGCTGCTGACGATAGGTCAGCGCGTTCAGCGAGAAGGTTGCATCACCGTATACGCCCTCCCACTTCATCCCAAGCTGGGTGTTGGCCAGGCTCCATTCAGGGTCTTCTACATCATGAATAATCGGCACTGGCTGGCTGTAGGGGCCATTGGGAATCAGCTGGAGATTGGCTGAGGAGGAGAAGAAGCAGCCGGCATCCAGAATGCGATAGGACTGACCACAGGTGCCCAGATTATTGGGACGGAACTTGTCGAAGTTCCACACCAGCGACAGGTTGGAGTCATCGAATACGCTGTTGGGGCCCATACGCCACTCGGCCGTCAGCATCCACTGCGGGATACGGATATCTTCCAGCTCGTCATAGATGTTGTGACGGGAGTAATCCACCGGGTTGATCACATCCAGCACACGGAACAGGTCGGTCTTGCCCCAGACCACCTGCTGTTTACCCAGACGGAAACTGAGCACATCGCCATTCCCCAGCTCCTTGTCGGCACTCAGGTAGAGCTCGCGGATGAAGTCGAGCTGATCATTAAAGTCGGGAAAGCGGGCGTCGTTCTCGTCATGATCCATATACCCATCCAGGTTCTTGCACAGGGTCGGATCATTTTCACAGGGGAAGGACACACCGGGATTCAGAACCGCTGTAGAGGTATCCCGGCCATGCCAGTTCTGCCCCAAGTAAGCGTGCTGGGCTCCCTTGCCGAACTCGTCATCGTTCAGGTCATACACACCATCGTAGGTACCTCGCAGCACACCGTTGAGCTGGAGTACACGGAAGGTATCGGATTTGAACTTGGTCTCGAACTCCGCCTGCCCGGTGTTTCGGAATTTGGAGATACCCACACCATCGCGGTAGTAGGTGGCGTTCTCGACGAAGCCCGCCCAGGTGATTTCGGCTGCCGCTGCAGGCAGGGCAATACCTGTACCCAGTGCTGCAGCAACGCCCAGTGCGAGATGATTAAATGTCGTTGTTATTGTTTTCGACATGGATCTGGCCTCTTGTGGTTTAAGCCTTGGTTGTCATGACAAGGGAAGACTCGGCTTCCGGTTCTTTTTGGGACTCTTTATCAACAGCACCCTGCCCGACCGGATGAGCACCCGATGCATCGGCATCGGCGTGAATCACACCGTCTTCGTCGACATAGGCCGCGCAGATAAATTTGGGTTTGAATACCAGCACCCAGCTGGGCACCAGCAACATGGCAGCGGCACCGTTCAGCACCACCATGACGATCAGCAGCAGTGCCGCCTCAGCCTGGAAGCGCAGATCGGACAGCACCACCCACATGACGATGCCGGCGATCAGGGTGATGGCGGTGAAGCTGACCGCCAGACCGGTGGTGCGGATGGCACGGCGTACCGACGCATGCAGATCGCCCAGCGTCACCATCTCGGAGCGGATGCGA
Source organism: Marinobacterium sp. (assembly GCA_048264005.1). Classification (GTDB taxonomy): domain Bacteria; phylum Pseudomonadota; class Gammaproteobacteria; order Pseudomonadales; family Balneatricaceae; genus Marinobacterium. The sequence continues at coordinate 101,886 of JBLXDP010000001.1, read as the reverse complement.
TCCATCATGTAGATCGAGTAATCGATGCCGATACCGACGCCCACGGCGATGATCGGCACGGTGTTGGAGTTGATGCCCATGCCACTCAGGCCCATGTAGGCGTAGGTCAGCGTGGTGGCGAACAGCATGGCGCCAAACATCATGGTTCCGGCCATGATCGAGGTATAGAAGAAGGTGACCATGAAGAAGATCAACAGGAACACCAGCGGCAGCACCCAAAGGTTGGTCTCGAAGGCCGCTTCGTTCTGCGAAGCAATCACACCGATGGTGCCCCCGGCCAGACGGATGGTCAGACCTTCAACCTTGCCCTCATTCTCGGCAATCCACTGCTTGGCGGTATGAATGGCGCGGCGGATGGTCTCGCCCTGATGATCCTTGTAATAGAACACCAGGTTGGCCACACGCTCGTCGCTGTCGATAAACTCCTTCAGTGCGCCCGGAATCGGATTGGACATCATGTAGGTGAACATCAGGCCACCGGCATAGAGCGGATCATCCGGAACTTGCGCCCAGCGCGGATCGTTATTGTGCAGCAGACGGTTTACCTGCTTCACCAGATCGGGAATCCCTTTGGCACCACCGACACCCGGATCGAGCAGCATGTGACGCTCCAGATCGGCCAGCGCCTTGAGCACTTCCGGTCGCTTGATACCGCCCTTCTCGTCGGTTTCAGCGACGATATACATCTCCTCGGAACCCGGGAAGCTGTCATTGATCGCCTTGGACGAACGGTTGTAGTCGTGATCTTGATAGAGAATCGGAGAGCCCGGTTCGGACTCGCCGATCACCACGTGAGAAGAGAAATAGAAGCCGCCACAGAGCAACAACGCCGCCATGGCCAAGGCACGTTTTGCTGCCTTCTCACCACTGATCAGATCAGCGCAGACATAGCCCACGTTGCGGAACAGGTTGTGTTTGATGGTGGTATTTTTCGGTTTGGGCAGCACCGACAGCAGCAGCGGCACGGCCAGCAGCACGGTGATGATGATGCTCAGCGCCCAGATGGAGGCGTAGTGCGCCAGCTTGGTATTGAGCGGAATCGAGCCGATGGCAATCAGCAGCAGACCGATGGCATCGGAGACGACACCCAGGCTGCCGGGGCGGAACAGGCTTTCGAAGGTCAGCCGTGCCGCCTGATGGTGATCATCATGGGTGTTCAACTCCAGATAGTAGCGTTCCACCAGCTGGATACCGTGCGACATGGCCCGCGCCGAGATCAGGAAAGGGATCACCAGGCTCAGCGGGTCCAGGTTGTAACCGAACATGGAGATGATGCCGATGCCCCAGATCGAGGACACGATCACTCCTGCCAGCGGGATGAAAATGCCGTAGGCCTTGCGGAAGTAGAACACCAGCAGCGCCAGCATGATCAGCGCGGTGAACAGGAAGATCTCGATGATCTGGTCCAGATATTGATAGGCCCAGCCCACCAGCATCGGCTGGCCGGTCACATGGATACGAACGCCATCAGCGGCTTCCAGCTCGCGCATCTGCTGGATATGTTCATAGGTCGCCGCATAATCCAGCTTGCCTTCAATCAGCTGCGCCTTGACCAGCGCCATATGCAGATCAGGACTGACCAGAGGCCCCAGCACACGCGGATCGGCGCCCACATCCTTGCGTAGTTGGTCCAGATCGGCAGCACTCAGATCGGTATGCTCAGGGTTGTAGTAAGGCTCGGAGTTGACGTTGCCTTCCGGTGTCAGCCACACCTTGCGCGAGTTGCGATGAGTCACGCTGGTGACCAGGTTGTGGTCGACGCCAGGCAAAGAGTCCACCGACTGGGTGATGCGGTGAATGCGCGCCAGTGCCGCGTTGTCGAAGATGTCGTGCTCAGTAAATTCGACCCCGACAATGATCACGTTGGCACCGCCGAACGACTCCTTGATGTCGTTGTGCAGCTCGATGTACGGATGCGTCTGCGGCAACAGATCGGCAAAGTCCGAGTACATCTTCACACCGGGAATCTGTGCAGCAAACCAGATCGTCGCCAGCAGAATCAGGGAGAGAATGAATTTGGGATAGTTGAACAGTTTCTGATCGAGACTGTGCAACCAGTGCGTCGCCTTGTGGGCACTGGCAGATCGTTTATCCATGATAGAACCGTCGTATTGTTATTGTTGGATCGGTAGAGAGACGAGCGTGCCGTTACCACCGGCAACCAACAGCTCGCCACTGCCCTGTTCAACGCCTGAGCGCAGCCAAACCGGCATGGAAGCGGCTTCCACCTGCTCCCACCGTTCAGAACTACGGGACAGAACAGTGCCGTTTTCACCCAGCGCAAAGAGTCCGGCCGAGGTATCGGTAATGCCGTACAGCGGCGCTGCAACCGGGGTGCTCTCCGCCTGCCAGCTTTCACCGGCATCAGAGGTGTGCATCACCATGCCATCCAGTCCGACAACCCAGCCCTGCTCGCGGGAACGGAAATGGGCGGCCTGGGGATAAAAGTCGTTGGGAATGTATTCGAGAGGCTGCCAGCTCTGGCCGCCATCGTCCGTGCGTACCACCAGACCAAATTCGCCGGTGGCGTACGCTGTCTGCTGATTCAGGAACTGGATCGAAGTCAGCATGGCGTCTTCATTGAGACTGGATTCCGTCCAGTTCACACCCTGGTCATGGCTGACCATAAGCGTGGAGAAGCTGCCCACTGCCCAGTAGCTGCCATCCGGCGCGCAGGTCGCATCCAGCAGGTTTTCCGGGGTGGGAAGATCGGACTTGTGCCACTGACGGGCGTCGGCATCACTTATCCACAACTGGCGTTCAAAACTCAGAGCAATGAACGTACCGTCAGGACAGCTATTCACATCGATCAGATTGGGTGTGCCATCCAGAGTCAGTCGCTGCCAGGCGGCATTGGCATCAGTACGAGTCAGCACCAGACCTGAACTGCCCACCGCGACCTGAGCACGATCAGTCAGCGCCAAAGACAGGATCTGATCGGTACGACGTATGGATTTATCCAGCTCCTGCTCAACCCCCGACAGGTTCAATGGGGCCTCACAGGCGGTAAGAAGAAATGCACATCCCGCCAACATCAGCGCCTTCGAAAGACGATGGGGTTGAGGGCCAGCATTCGAGTGCGACAGGCGTGCAGGCACGCAACTGCCGATAGAGTGTTCTGCTTGTGGTTTCATCATTTGTTGTTCTTCTGGATGAATGGGCACGAGTGTTCGGCTTCACCCTGATAGAGCAACGGCTGTGCCAGAATTGATCTGACGCGTTTTGAATACTATTTATTGCTTATTAAACAGATAGTTAGAAAACGATTCAGACATTCGAGCGTTTTTTAGCTGCAGCGGCACCTGAGCAGATCATCAAAAATGATTGATCAAATCATCAAAGACCGAAGGGGTATTTGCGCAAATCATGAAGGCAGGAGATGAAGGTCGTTAGCATGAAGCATGGTCGGAGCGGCGAATGGTATGAAGCCTCCTGCAGGCAGATCCAAAAGTCGCCTTGCCTAAGCTTTTACGAAGCAGCAAGATGGCGCCCACTGGTTATCTCAAACAAGGAGGTCTTGTGATACCCGCCCTCAAATACACCCTGAAACGCTGGATCATCTTTTCAGCCATCACCTCGCTGCTTCTCGTCATTCTGGAACACGTCCGCTCAAGGGATGACGATTACTCGGCCTTATACACAGTGCTGGTTTCCTTTGGGCTCTGGGCTCTATATACACCACGCTGGTTTTTCCCTTATTACCTGGCCTACAGGCAACAGCAGCATCAATACCGTCATACGGTGAGACTGGAGGGACTTTCGCCCCATGATACCGCTCGGTTCCTGTATCACCCGTCTCTGACAACGCGCCTCACCCCGCTTGTATGCGGTCTGGTCTCGGCAATTCTGTGCATGCAAATTTGGTCATTGCTGAGGGACTACCAACAGGCAGGCGATCATGACAACACTTGGCTCATGTTGGCGCTGGCCGTTTCAGCGCTGGTCAGCCTTGTAATGGCAGCCCTCTTCATTCGCCTTTGGCATGTTGCGCTGTCAGGGCCCGGCGCCATTGTAGTTAGCCCAGACACAATCATCGCCCCGCCCGGCTTTATGTCCGTGCATACCGAACAGCTGCGCATCCAGTCGATTCAACAGGTGGAGTGCAGCAAGCGGACCCTCAGAATAAGCGGTCGAGGCCTGTCATTGGTAATCAGGAAGGATGGAATGTTGAACGAAGTGGAATTCAAGAAACTGGCTAACTTGCTGCGTATCCGCAAGTTTCAGCTGAGTGGATCGGTGGACTGGTAGGAAGGACTGTGCAGGAGCCCTATCCAAAGGACAAGGCTCCCACTCTTTATTCAGCGCCTCAGGTCAACGCCGTCAGGAAACGCTCATTCAACTGGCGGTCATGGTAGAAGATCGCCTTGCCCAGTTTGTCGGCATCCCAGGTGACCGGTTCATGGTCCGGGTAGTGGTAATCACCGCCGCAGAACACTTCGGTGCGGTTGCCGGAGGGGTCGAAGAAGTAGATGGTCTTGCCATGCGTGAGACCGTGGCGGGTCGGGCCGATGTCGATGGAGGTATCGGTCATGGAGATCAGGTCTGCCGCGCGCAGTACGTCTTCCCAGGTTTCCAGGAAGAAAGAGGCGTGGTGGAACTTGCCCGGCTCGGGATGATCGATGAACGCCACGTCATGGGCTTTCATGCTGGCGGTGAGGAACTGGGCCACACGCTTACCATCCGGGGTCATCACCTGTTCGGCCAGATCAAAGCCCAGCACATCGCGGAACAGCTCCAGCGTGCGGTCCAGGTCAGTACCGTATAACAGGCAGTGGTCGAAGCGGGTCGCCTTGATACCCTGCAGGCCTCGCGGCCAGGCTTCAGGGTTGTGATTGCCGACGCCCCATTTGCCGGTCTGCTGTTTGGTGGCATAGAGTTCAAAGTCGTGACCACTGGGCGCGGTGAAGCGCAGTCGACGGCCACAGTCCTTGAGTTCGTCTGCCGGGATCTCATCCACCGTGCAACCGAAGGCCTTGAGGTCTTCGTGCAGACGATCCAGCACCTCTTCATTCAGGCACTTGAAGCCCATGAAATCCATACCCGCCTGATCCGCTTCGCGAAGCACAACGGAGAACTTGTCGACTTCGGTCCAGCCTTTCAGATAGACGCGGCCCAGATCATCGCAGTCCACTTCAATCAGGCCCAGCAGATCAACATAGTGTTTGAGGGCTTCTTCCATATCCAGCACACGGATTTGAACGTGTCCGGGACGCATTACACCTTTTTTCATTCTCTTCACCTTTTATTGTTCTATTAGTGTTGTGCTGCACTTGGGCCTGACTTACAGCGCTTCGGCCTCAGATTCGTGTGCGCCTTATATCCGCTTGAACAGGGCAGATCGGGTCTGCTCTTCGGCGCCATCGGCGGCGGTCAGGAAGCGCTCCATATGGATATCGCGCTCAAACAGGCGGCCCTGCATCAGCGCCGTAATGGCCGCATCGATCATGGGAGGAGGTCCACAGAGATACGCCTTATGACCGCTGAAGTGATTGTCGAAGTACTTGATCGCCGCCTCGTGTACGAAGCCCTTGAAGCCCGTCCAGTTTTCCTCTTCCAGCGGCTCATTCAGCGCCGGGATGTAGTGGAAGTTGTCGTGCTCCTGATCCAGCGCTTCAAAGAGTTCGCGGTTGTAGAGTTCAGCCACATTGCGCGCACCCTGGAACAGGTAGATCTCACGCTTGTCGCCCTCTTCCAGCATGTCGAGGATCATCGACTGGGGACTGGACAGGCCCGAGCCACCGGCGATAAAGATCGCGCCCTGCTCGTCGGACTTGCGGACGAAGAACTGACCGTAGGGACCGGACACATCCAGCGTATCCCCCACTTGCAGACTCTCATGCAGCCAGGTGGTACCGGCACCGTTGGGAACCAGTCGCACATGCAGTTCCAGCGTGCGACTGTCGGAGGGCTTGTTGGCGATGGAAAAGGCACGCGTGCCTTCAACGCCCGGAATACGCAGGTTGACGTACTGGCCCGCCTGAAACTCCATCTCGTCGTCCAGCTCGAAGGTAATGCCCTTGATGGTCGGCGACAGCTCAACAATATCAGTCACGGTGCCGACGAAGTCGCGAACGGAATAACCGGCAAAGTCCGGGTCCACATCGATATCGGCTTCGATCACCAGATCGGATTCAGGAATGGCGCAGCAGGCCAGTATCTTGCCTTCATCACGTTCCATATCCATCAGCGCGAACGGGGAGGCATTGCCCAGATCCACATCACCTTCCACCACCTGACATTTGCAGGTAGCACAGGTGCCATGGCCACAGGCGAACGGCAGCCAAACACCCTGACGCAGGGCCGCATCCAGAATGGTTTGCCCCTCTTCAACCTCGATCACATCGCCGGTAGGTTCTACGGTCACTTCGTAAGTCATAAGGCTCTCCTCAACTCAGACGCCGGCGCCCCGATACCCCTTCAGTTCAGGGGTCTGGAAACGCAACAGGGATTTATGGCCAATTCCCTGGTCTTTGAAAGCAACGTCCAGCTGCGGCTCGAACGGCTGGCCATCCAGCAGCCAGGTCACCGTGTTCCAATCGATCTGATCCCACTCGGGATGCAGTGAGAAAGCTTCCGGCATCACCTCTTCAAGCAGGGTGCGGAACGGCGTTTCCGGCGGCAGCGGGTAAGCAAAGGCGGCGCAGAACATCAGGTGATGGTCCCAGCCCACATACACGATCTGGTTGCCGTGGAAGTTCTCGACACGGTCTTTGATATCGCCGACGTAGTCCGGCGTAATGGCTTGTACTGGCATTGTTTTTATCCTCAGATCCGGGGCCAACCGACAGCCAGCCCCTCTCTTGAATTGTTCAGAGTGTCCGGTGAAAACGGGGTGGCTTACGCCACTCCCTTCCATTTCTTCCAACGCTCTTCGTCCGGCGAACCCTTGATGTCCATGTTGTCCACGCCAACATTCATCTGGTAGTAGTCGCGCAGGATGTCTTCGACACCCGGACCACCACAGTTGCCCTGGAAGATCTGGTGCACCGGCAGCCAGGACTGGACGAACTTCTCCGGCTCATCGTCGAAGATGTCCTTACAGCCGTCAGAGCAGAAGTGGTAGCGGTCGCCCTTGTAGACGGAATCGCGGTAACAGACCTGAGTCGGATCATCCATCTCGGTGAAGCCCATCGGGATCTGGCAAGTGGTACACAGCTGCGGCAGCGCCTTGGTGTAGAAACGCTCACCCTTGGCTTCCATCTCCTTGGCCAGTTCCCAGCGTGGGCGGTAGTATTTGTCGAAGGTGTCCGGGTACTTCTCGCTCAGCCAGTCCAGCTCTTCGTCGGTCGGAATCCAGGTGTGGAAGCCAGCAGCGTGGCCGTGGGTGTAGAAGATCCACCAGGCCTGATGCGATACGTGCTCTTTTTCCTTCTCGATGGTTTCGGCGTACTTGGGCATGCGGATGCCGTAACGCGCCAGATCCTTGAACAGCGCACCACCGGCTTCCTCGAAGTAGACTTCCCAGGCTTCCTTCCAGCTCATCACCTTGTTGGGCAGCATGTAGTCCATCATCATCGATACGATGGTGAGCAGACGAGTACCGCGCCAAAACCACTTGTCGATCCACTTCTGCACGATCGGCACGTTGTCTTCATGCTGCTCCAGCAGGAACTTGATCACTTCCAGACCCAGCGTCATGTGACGCGCTTCGTCGGACTGCGCCGAGAAGCCGAAGGTCACGGTGGCCATGTCACCGTTGTAGGCCGCGCCGGACATGAACGGCACGAACAGCAGGTTGGTCAGCACGTATTCGAAGCTGAAGCCGATCGCCACCATGAACTCGAACGGACCCGCCGCACGGGCATCGTTGAAGAAGGACTTGGGTACGGACAGGTACCAGACGCGGTCGTGCATGTGCGACCAGTCCTGCAGACCATCAAAGAACTTGTTGTAGTGGCTCATGGCATGAACCTGTGTCTGCACGTGACGCAGTTCATCAATCGACTGCATCTGGCAGGCAACGCGGGCACCGACCCCACCGAACTGACGACCGGTGTGGGCAAAGCCCTGGAACGCCTGGTATTCCAGCGGCGACACGCCGGTCAGGAAGATCTTCAGCGCGTTCACGTAGCGCGGATCGGAGATGTTCAGCTGGCCGTTGTTCTGGGCGAAGGCATCGAAGATCGCATACAGCTTGCGCTCTTTCTCAGCCTGATATTTCCAGTACGCATCCATGGTCAAACGGAAGGGATCTTCCCACTTGGACCAGTCGGTAATCTTGATCCCTTCGAACTCTTCGAACGGGAACGCCTTGCTGCGATCCTGGTAGGAGAAGTCCCAGTCCAGATCACGGGTCAACAGGCGGTATTTATCTTTGATGTTGAGTTTCTTGGCTGCCATCGGGTTCACCTTATTGTTATTCGTTCCAGGTCAGCGTCAGCTGATCGTCGTCTTCGTCCACGTTGCCACCGAGGGTGATCAGGTTGATGTGCAGCTCCTGCACATCCCAGTCACGGCCCATCTTTTCCTCAACGGTTTCACGCTTCACGGCGAGGAAGTTTTCCGCTTCGATGCGGATCATCGCGGGCATGTGGATCACGGTCGCTTCGGGGTTGTCTTCTTCGACTGCTTCAACGATGTAGCGGGATTCGTCGTTATCCTGCAGAGCGATATACACTTTGGACATGAGGCTGATTCCTTATTGTTGGCGGCGCTGATTACTTGATACCGGCTTTGGCGACACGCTTGTCCAGCTGCGCCAAAGCCTCATTGAGGGCATCGCCTCCCAGCATCGCCTCGGCCAGCGGCGCCAGCGCTTCGGCGGCCTTGCCGCGCCATTTCTCGATCCACTGCGTCAACAGCGCCTTGTTCTCGTCGGACTCGGTCACGGCAGTTTTCAGCACCGCATCAATCCAGCGCGTCGCGTCCTTGTCCCACAGCTGCATGAACTCGGTCAGCATGGCGACATCCTGAGCACCGGCATCGCAGAGCTTCTGATCGAACTGGCGATACACCAGATCGGTGATCAGGGCATCCATCACCAGGTTCTGCGCCAGCATCACCTCGAACCAGTCTTCGGTGACCAGTGTTTCCTCGCACAGGGCACGCAGCCCCTGCCAGATATCCGCGTCCAGCCACTGCTGCTTGGCTTCGGCCAGGGCATCACCGCTGTTGCCATCCAGAATCAGACCGATGCGCGACAGGTACTGCGCCATGCCCAGTCGATCCATACCGTTGAACAGCAGCGCCTGGGTAATCGCAGTACCGTAGCCATAGGCCGCGCCGTACATGTTGTTCAGGTTGGCGGTGTGTTCCACATGGCGCAGCGGTACCAGGAAACGAATCACCTCGGCACGGGCATCCTCACTGAGGAAACGCGCCAGATCGCGCTTTTCGAAGAAGGCGTAATTGCTTTCGGCCACTTCCTGCATCTTGGCGCGCTGCTGCACGTAGGCGCCGTAGTAGAACTGGCGCGGGTCTTTGAACGCATACCAGTCGCTCATCACGATGGCGGTACGACGCGTATCGTTCAGCTCCAGATCGGGCTGCCACAGCGGGCGGTAGTGGAAGTTGGTCTCGGACTGGAGGTCATAGGTCGCCTCCTGATAGCGGGTCGCCGGCTTGTCACCGAAACGACGCTCCACGTTGGCGTAGGTGTTGCGGACCGGTTCCATCGTGGCGGTTTTGATTTCAATACTCATCGATCTATTCCCAGGCTGCGATTGTTGTTATTCGGAAGCGCGGCTGTGGTTGTGCGACATCAGCGTCTCTTCGCCGTATCGCCACTTTTCCATCTCGGCATCTACGGCTTGGATCTGTGCGTCGGTCATGGGCACCACATCGTTACTGGCGCAGAAAGCCTCGAAGGCCCCCTGAGGCATCACCAGCTCGACAAACAGGGAGGGATCACCAATGGCAAAATCGAATTCGACAAAGCGGGCACCCGGTTCACTGCGGACACGGATGTATTTGGTCAAACGATCAAAACTCTGCCGTTTCGGCAGGTCATCGTTGCTGTTGTGCAGTCTGAGTTTTGTCATTGTTATCCTCTGCTCATCAACGCAAGTTCACCCTGCACTAGAGCAACCCGCGTGCCAAAGCGGGATTCAGGAAACAGAAAATCTCCGAAACAAATTCGTAACCAACTGATTTTAAATAACTAAAATTAGTTCTATTTTCACCTATGGGGATCAAATCGGTACAAGGCCCACCGCAGCGCGGTCCATCACGAGCTGATCAAATGGTGAAAAATCCGGGGAATTTATTGATCAAATGATGAGAACGTTGAATTTTTAACCAGATCGAACGGTTAGACTTTAGTCGCATATATTAGGGTTTCACTTCCAAACGGCAGCCAAATGCTCCAACAATAAAAAGAGACACACTGATCAAAAAACGCTCAGTACGTGATCAACATAACAACTCATAAAAAACGGCCGGTATAAAAACAACTATGGCTAACACGCAGACACTCGAGTTTCCGGGCAGCAGCGACCTGTTGTCTCAGATACGGTTTGAGAGCGACCAGGGAAAGGTCTGGCTCAATGAACAACGCATGCTGCTGATCCACTCCAGCGTCATGGGATTGCTGCGCAAGGAGCTGATTCAAACACTGGGCATCGAGCGGGCCAAAGGCTTCCTGATGCGCTTCGGCTACCACTCCGGGTGGAAGGATGCCGAGCTGGTGGACAAGATCCGACCGGACATGTCGAGGGAGGACGCCTTCTTCGTCGGCCCTCAGCTGCACTGCATCAAAGGGATGGTTAATGTAAAACCCGTTTCTCTGGATTTAGACGTTAATAGCGGCAAATTCGATGCAGAGTTCGACTGGTTCGACTCATACGAAGCCGATGTGCACATGCAGGATTTTGGCCCCGCCGAAGAGCCCATCTGCTGGACACTGATCGGCTATGCCAGCGGCTACACCACCTACTTTATGGGCCGTAATATCATCTTCAAGGAAAGCACCTGTGCCGGTATGGGCCATGACCACTGTCATATCCATGGCCGCCCTGCGGATGAATGGGAAGACCAGGCCGAACTGGAACGTTACCTGCTGCCCGACCCCATTGCCGATGAACTCTTTGGTTTGCAAAGCGAGCTGAGTGAACTGAGAGACAGCTTCCGCAGCAGTGACCAAAGTGACGACCTGCTGTTCAACTCAGTAGGCCAATCCGGCGCCTTCAAGAACGTGTGCCAGATGATTCGACGCGCCTCCTCCAGCAAGGTCACCGTCCTGCTGCAAGGCGAAACCGGCGTGGGTAAGGAAGTGGTCGCCAAGGGGCTGCACCAAAGCTCAGACCGCGCCGACAAACCCTTCGTCGCCGTCAACTGTGCCTGTATTCCGCCAGACCTGATCGAAGCCGAACTCTTCGGCGTCGAGAAAGGCGCCTATACCGGCGCAACCCAATCCCGTGAAGGCAAGTTCGAACGCGCCCATGGCGGCACCATCTTCCTGGACGAAGTGGTCGAACTCTCCCCTCGCGCCCAGGCCAGTCTGCTCAGGGTATTGCAGGAAAGCGAAATGGAGCGTGTGGGCGATACCCGTACCCGACGCATCGATGTACGTGTAGTGGCCGCCGCCAACGAAGACCTGGAACAAGCGGTCAGTGACGGCAAGTTCCGCGCCGACCTCTTCTTCCGGCTCAACGTCTACCCGGTGCATATCCCCCCGCTGCGCGACCGAACCGAGGATATACCGCTGCTGATCAGCCACTTCCTCAAGAAGTACCACACGCTCTACAACAAGCGCACGCTGGGGGTATCCGACAAGGCGATGCAGGCACTGATGCATTACAAATGGCCCGGCAATATTCGTGAACTGGAAAACATGATCGAACGCGGCGTGATCCTGACCGACAACAATCACACCATCGATCTGGATGCCTTCTTCCCTTCCCTGTCCGAGCCTACTCACCCGCTCAACAGCATCAACCGTCAGGGGGTATTGGCGCAGCAAATTGCCAGCCGTCAGCCCACGGAAGAGCTATCGCAATCAGATCTCTGCGAACAGTTGCTCGATAACGAGTTCAGCCTGGAGAAGATGGAAGAGCAACTGATCCGTAGTGCGCTGGAACGAGCAGATGGCAATGTGTCACAGGCTGCCCGTTTGTTGGGCATGACGCGACCGCAGCTGGCTTACAGGTTGAAGAAGCTGGAGACGGATGAGGTTGTTTCTTGAGGGTGGTGAGTGCTTGAGGTGACTTTTTTTAAACGTTATGCCCCGCCGATTGGCGGGGTAAGTCCATGAATTAGATCGAGGTGTCCACTGAACCGGGGGAACTACACATTCAGAAAACATGTGATTGTTATGTACAGGCATTTTTGAATTGTTTTCCATACTCATTCACATACAAAATGCTTTTCATAGCTGTAACCTCCAACTCAAGAGCTATATTAGCAGCTTGATATTTTTCCAGTATTGCGGTTAGTTCCTCGTGCTCTATTAACTCATCATAAGAGTCTGTTCCAGCAGTTCTATCAAACATAAGCTCGACCAGCCCAAACTTACTTAGCCGAATGATACTGGAGGATATTTCAAATATATCGATTCCGTCTATTTTCCAGCCAACGAACCATTCAGGAGTAGCATCAAGGAGAACTTGCCCTTGATTCTTTATAGCAATGTCAGGATTTATAGCTTTTTGGTAACCTTTAAAACTGGACAGTTTTTCGAAAACCTTTGCATCCGTACTATTCATTTGCTTGATTAATTCAACAAAAGATGGATGAACATTGTTTTCCATCGATGAGTCCATGGCGTTGGCAAGTAAACTTAGATACATCTCCCTTAAAGTTTCATTCTGTGCGGTATAGCTGAGAGCTTGAATTAGAGGAACTGCAATTTCTGGATCTGGCGTTTTTCGCTGCTCTTCGGGTATGTTTTCAAGCCTTTTTTTGACACCATCCACTACAAGTTTTTCAATTTGCTCCCACCCCCAAAGAAATCCTCTTACTGGGGACAACAAAGCTTTGACGGAGCGCCCTGCTACTACACCAACTTCCTTTGCAGAGGGCTGAACTAGATCTTTGTAAACCTCTGGCGCAAGCTTTACAGCCTCATCGGTTATCTTATCTTCTAAACTCATTATTTATTTTCCAGTTATGAAACTATGAAGTACATAAGCCATTCTAAGGGCTGAAAAAGCGAAGATTTTTAGGTCTCGGTGAGTGCAGCTAGCGATATTTATCAACCTGTTACATACCAGTTACGCAACAGATTGTATTGTCCTAATGAGGCCAGTATAAGCAGCTTCACCTATTTCATCCAAATAACAGTTTATTGCTAATGTCTTGAAGTAGTCTTTATTCGTTGATGCTTCTGCTGCAAGACAGTCTGTGAATTTATGGTGGTCAGTTACATCTAGCAAAACTAAGGTGTTATCAATATCCAAACCGAATCGTTCCAAGGCCATTTTCTTAACACTGTCGCTTTGATATACTTCTTTCTCTGGTGGCATTTTTCCAGGAAATGAATAAAGCTTCTCCTTGGGGCTATCTCCTGTATCAGCATCTCTGACTGCAAGGCTATTCTTGCCAATTTTATCCATTAGCTTAACGGCATTTCTTACAGCCTTAGTATCTCCAACAGGCTCAATATTAATCGATGTTAATAGGTCTCTATCTATTCGACGAATCATCTCTGACAGTAATAATGATGCAAAATCATCTTCAACAAATACGATAAGGTCTCTTTGCGCACCTAAGGAAAGTACAGCTCTAGCTCTAGTTGATGAGAGCCCTTCATAGCTACTAACCCCATTATTATCTCTATATAACATTAGTCGAGCTTCTGCAGGCAGGGCATTAAGTATTCGATCAGAGTGTGTAGTCAGTATTATCTGATGCTGCTTTCTGTTGCATACATCAATGAGATACTTGGCCAGCTCATGCTCCGCATGCTCATGAAGAGAGGTTTCAGGTTCTTCAATTACAAATAGGCTTTTATCGGGAGCACTTTCTAGTAAATCAACAGTATAAAAAGTACGGCCTTCTCCGAAGCCCATATTGTTCTCGGAGTAACTCGCTCCAAACCGTGATGCTATACCAAGCTCAGCCTTATTCTTTCCATGCCTAATTCCTTGGAAGTGCAATTCGTCGTATTGTTGACCTAAGATCCGCCCAACTTTTATTTTCGTTGTATCGGGTATAAGGCGTTGATCAGTAAGTGCAAATGAACTCCCTCTGTAAATACTTAGATCCTTGCGTTCTACTTTTGGTATATAGACAGTAAAACCCACATAGAAACACTTCCTGTGTGGTTGACGCTTGTAGCCACTCCATTCCTTTTCGTTTCGCTTAACTGTTAGTTCCTGAGGATTATCTTTTTCATCGGTTTCATAGTGAAAAATCACACTAGCATCCGCTTTAAACGGATTAGGATCTGCTGCTGACGCCGGGAAGAAATCTCTTACGTAGTATCTTTTATAAGTTTTATCAAAACCTTCTGGTTTTTTATATCCGCTTAGGCATATTTGACCTATTGTGCTTTTACCTGCGCCATTAAGACCTGAAATTGCCAGAATGGGATAATTCATCTCTATTTCAAGGCCATCAATACCACGGAACCCATTGACGGTAATTTTTCTAATGGCTTCGCCGAAATTGGCGTACCTATTATCAAGAGAGTATTTTTCAGACAGTTGTTTTCTTGGGTCAGCCATTAATTATTATCTCCAATTTTTGTCATTTAACGCCTAAATTAGATGCATCGTAGGCGTCACCTGGATTTTCTTGTTATATTTTTCTTTCAAAAACGTAATGACCAAATGTTTCCCTGTCAGTAAAATAATTTCCTGACATTATATTGCCATCCTCGTGACTGATATGAAGGATTGCAGCCCCTTTATGGTCTTTTTTGTTTTCGTATTTGGTCGCTTTTGATTCCGAATGATACATATAATAGAACGCCGCTTGATCAGACTCAGGGTTTTTAAATGGTTTGACCATAAGTGTTTTAGACTCTGATTCGTCTGTCACCAGGTCAACACTCAGCTTAATAAAAGATTGCTTGATATAAACAGTGCCTTCTTTGCAGCCACTGTTTCCATTCCAGTTCCAATGTATCTTAGCGCTCCATTCACCATTTAAATCAGGAAATAAGTGACTGTTTAATGAAGGAAAGACAGCCCAAACTTTTCTCCAGCCTGACGCAAAGAGATAAATTAATATAGCTTCGAAAATACCACCGACAGAAAAAGCTACTCTTGTGTCACTGAGCCCTGTTATGCCTGCCCTAGGTAGAATATAAATCAATCCTGTTATTATAAAGAAATAAATCAGCGCAAATACAACAAATAGCTTAGTTATTGAGAATAAATTTATCACAACTTACTTTCCCAAACAGCTCTGCCACGTTCAAAAATCACTATTCCGTATGAATTACTTACAACTGCTGTAAGTAAAACTCCTTGGATAGTAGAGGCCATTAGTGCAGCCACATACCGAGTGCCATAACCATTGCGGTTATTAAAAATGACATCTTTTCTAATCGGTGGAGCAAAATATACATTCCTATGAGTAATTTTAAAATCACTCGTCACCATGTTAAAACCATCATGGTTTGGGTTTGTAGCTAAGCTACTTTCTAAAATAGTTGAATACACATCTTCATTATAATTTACTTCAGAATCTGAACTCATTAAAAACAGAGGTAATTCATCCAGTGATTCGTATATCACCAAGCCTGTACCTGTAAAGGTATTTCCAGGCACTTCTCTCTTTAATTTCTTCAGTAGATTTAAAACACGATCTCTCAATGTGCTCTCCTGAAATCTAACGCTTGGTTCAGGTGCGCCGTAGGCGTCACTTGGAACCATTTGTTATATTAATTAGTTGTACACATATCTATTATCTCATCTATGATGGTAATGAGATCTTCACTTATTTCATTACTATTAATTGAATTTATGTATTCTTCTTTATCAAACTTAACTCTAAAGTGTGAATTTATACCATCAAGAACAGGCTTCACATCCTTGATAAATAGTGCTTCAGTATTACTCGCTCTTTCAGAGAGCTTATATGTTTCAGGGACTACCAGTCCATGTTCAGTTGCAAGATAATTCCTAACCGCATCAACATCCTTAATGATTTCTCGATTTCGGCAATTATTAGAAATGTAGCGACTGATTGCCTCAGGAACTATCAAGTAATTCTCTATTTCTCGTCGCCTCAATGTTCTGTACATCATTATCACATGTTGGCCTGAATCATCTCTCTGAACATCTTTACCATTGTCATGTAAACTTGAATTTGTTGTATTGTAGTTATCATCATCCAAGTCTCTAAGGCTATACGCAGTAATGTGACTACCAGTTTCTTGAGTTATTTTTTGATTGAGTTCAACAATTAAAGTTTTACGTTCTTTATGCTTCTTGTTCGTCACCCACTCAACAATATTTTCTGGCCAAACTTTTCCTAGCTTTATACAGAGTGACTTTAGAATACGGGCATCACTTGCATTTTCAACAAGTAATACCTTTTTGTGTTCTATCATGGAATCAAGAAGGGGGAAATATTTGCTACCGAGCCCTTCCAGAACCAACACTTTTTCTTCATTGTTTTTTAAGTATTCTGCTTTTGAAGCTTCAACATGCAAGACTTTCTGGTAGTCAATTAGCTTTATTAAATCAGAACTATGGCTAACCATTAGAATCTGCTTGTTGTTTTCTTCGCATATCTTTTCCAACTTCTCCATCAGGAGAGACTGTAAAGATGAATGCAAATGGGCGTCAGGCTCATCAAGTAGAAGCACATCGTTGTTTTTGTCTAAGGCTAAAGCAAAGACACTTAACCATTGTAGAAAACCACTTCCCTCGACCATCAGGTCTCTTTTACTTGAATTATTTCTCTCTTTCTCTTGGGTGTCAGGATTTTTAATCAAATCTATGACATCGACACTTACGAAATTATGAAACTGGCTATCAAAATCATGCACATAAAGATTCACATGAAACACTTCAGAAAGTATTTCTTTTAGCTGCCTCCATTCAGTGCTTATACCTTTAAGTACTTGTTGGTCTGCTTGTGTTAGTCTTTTCTTATTTGGAAAAATCTCATTCTTTTTCTCTTCAATGGTCGACTCATGAGCGTCGTGTAAATCCAAAAGTAAGTTTCTAATTACAGAGCCAGCCTGCCCTTTTCCTATTAGCTTTCTTCGATCTGCTACAGACAACCAACTTTCATTTTCATTCATTCCACCAAAAGGTGGAAGGTAAGCGATAGTAGGTATTTTATCTGACTCAGAAAGATTAGAATCAGACTTTTTTATTGCGAAATTATTTCCGTTAAGAGTATACGCAAGCTCTAGAAAGAGATTTCTATTTTCTGCCCCCTTCCACCCTACTTTTATTTTGAGCTGATAGGAACCAATTGTCCTTTGGTCTTTCCAAAGATATCTCAAGGAAGGAATGCTAATTGGTGAAAATGATTCAGGAGCAATACCAAGCCCTTTCTTCTCTACATCATATTCTTCAAGTAACGACTGCTGCCCCCGATAATTAATCAAAAGGATCTTTGCATACTCCCATACAGCAAGAGCATGTAAGAGGCTGGTTTTCCCCGAGTTGTTAACCCCAGAGATCAGTGATAGTCCATTTTCGTTAAGATCAACATTGATCTCATCAAATTTCTTAAAGTTACTTAATTCTATCAGATTCACTCTGAACTACCTTGGTTCAATATAACGCCGCACTAAAGGGCCGAAATAGCGAAGCTATTGAGGTCCCAGGGAGCGCAGCGACCGATTTTGAGTGCCATGTTAGCTGTGACCATGCTGCCGCCTCAAATGTTTGTTCAAGTTTTTAGGGTTTACCTTTGCATTGCACTCAGGGCAACTGACAAGGCTGGAAGAGAATGGTTTGTGGGTACGGACCTCAAAAACATAGCCAGGCTCTTCAGCAGGCCAAATAACCTTTTCCTTCTTGTTATAAAAGCATAGCCGCCCGAGAAGAAACCCTGCGTTATTTTTGACTTTAAGTTCGACATTCTCTGACTTTCCAGTTTCTAACACTGTCTCAGTATGCGCTTTCTGAGAGTCTACATAGGTCGATTTCACCACACCTATTAAAAGATTTTCATCTTCTCCATAATCTAAGTTGCCTATCTCATACTCGGACACCAATGATGCCCTTGATCTGGTTTCTGGCCCATTATCAAAGCATCCATGTTTATACCAGGGAGGACCCAATGGCGGGTCTATCCAGACACTTCCCCCGTTATAACGAATAAAAAAGACCTCATCTCCACATTCGGGACAATTGGTGCTAAAACAGGTGCTTTCGTAGCTTGTTTTATACCCCGAATAATCCCTCTGGCTGGCCTTGTTATTCGCTTTCATACAAAGCGTCGGGTAAAGATGATTTTTCTTCCGCTGAATATTCAATAAGTTTTGTTCTAAATGACAAATCCATAAAAGGCCCCTCCATTATTAAGAATTTCCCTTTTTCTGCAAAAAACATCGGATTTATATCTCTCCTAACAACATCCGCAAACCAGTTTGCAGCCTTCGTTGCTTGGTAGATTGACGCGTAGCACTCATCTAACCATTTTTCATACGCTGCCAAATCACGGTCATAGTTAGGGTTGTTGGGCATGGCTTTATAGAACTTATGGGGGAAATATGTGTCTCCCTGTAAGTCGGAATGCTTAAGGTATGTTTGTGCTGCTCTGTTCAATGACACGGAAAGCGTTATTGCAGCATTTTTAAGCTCATCAAACTCGTCAGGCCAGATCGCTGCTATAACCTTTTGTCTAAAGTCAAAAATCCTATCCGGACGCTCTTTAGCCCACCTTGGATCAGGGGATAATGCGAAGCTTGTCCAATTCTGCCACTCTTCCAAATCACACAGATCAACAGCAGAGTCCACTATTGAGGCAAGAACTGCCTGCTTTGCAAGCCTCACGTGATCTATTGTTTCACTTAAAGTTTCTGTAACCCAAAGCTCATGCTCTGATTTAATTTGATGGAGTCTCTCTACAGGCCAATCATCCCCATTGCTATCAATTTCTGTGTGATGTGTAGGGCAAAGAAGAATTAAATTGTGATAGCTATCTCTCTGCTCATCTGTGAGAGGACTATTAGATCTAGCAGAATCTGGCTTATCCCCGACAATGTGAGCCTGCTCTCCAAGAGTAAAACTGGAGGTGACAGCTGATTTATCTTGGGTTAATTCAGTTTTACATATTGCGCAACGATTGCCGGATCGCCCCCAAAGTATTTTAATGTCTTTTTGTTTGATTCCCATGTACTTCCCTAATGCGAATAACAGCCCATTTATGAGGTCTTGTACCTCATAATAATTATTAGCAGGTATACCTTTTAATTTTCAGCCAACCACATAACCAATTGATTAATAATAACTAATCTTTAGCAATGCTCTGAAAAAGGTAACACCCTACGTACAAGGAAAGCCAGGCGGGTACTTCTGTATCAGCGCATGCTCAGAAAGAAGCGAGAGAAAAAAACTGGAAAGGTGCAACAACCCCAACATCCCTTGTCTTCTGCTGAACACTACCCCTCGCGTGCCAAACAACCGCGCGGTTTCCCTTGTGCTAGATCATCCAACTATAGCCAGCCCTTGCCCTGCTGGCTACTCAACCTAAGTACATTTAGTTGCTGTAACCCTACAGAAATAAAAAACCCCGCCAGTGGCGGGGTAAAAAGGAAACAACAATAAAACAAGACATGATCACACCGGGGCTAGCGCCCCAGTTTTTTGGCCGATTGGCCTCCAATGCCAAAGTGCTGCTTGGGCATTTCGTCAATCAGCACGCGCACACTTTCCACTGGCGCGTCCAGTGAGCGAGCAATCGCCATGGTGACCTCTTCGATCAGGCGCTCCTTCTGCTCGTCGGTGCGCCCTTCCATGATGTGGATATTTGCGATTGGCATCTGTGCTCTCCTTACTTAAGCAAACTCAGACGAACTTGCCGGTGATGCTGCCCAGGCCCTGGTAACGTACGGTGAAGGCATCGCCCTTGTTCACCTGTACCGCAGCCGTGATAGCACCGATCATGATGAAGGAGCCTGCCGGCAGGCTTTCACCGCGCTCGCCCATCATGTTGGCCAGCATGGCCACAGAGGCAGCCGGGTGACCCAGTACAGCGGCGCCCGCGCCGGTCTGTACCACTTCACCGTTGATCTCCATGACCACACCGATGTTTTTCAGATCGATGTCCGCGATGTCGGCCATGTTGCCACCGGTCATGAAACGGGTGGAGGAGGAGTTGTCGGCGATAACGCTCTTGAGGTCGAATTTGAAGTCCTTGTAGCGGGAGTCGATCACTTCCACAGCCGGCATTACAAAGTCGGTGGCACGCAGTACATCACCGATATGAACGCCCGGGCCTTTGAGTTCGTCTTTCAGTACGAACGCCAGTTCGGCTTCGATTTTCGGGTGGATCAACTCGTCATGCTTGATCTCGCCACCTTCAGGTACGCTGAAGTAGTCGGCCAGGAAGCCGTAGCACGGCTGCTCAACACCCATCTGTGCCATTTTGGCCCAGGAGGTCAGACCCATTTTCATACCGACGATCTTGTGACCGCGCTCTTCCTTGCGGCGACGGATCTCCCACTGGATGTCGAAGGCATCCTTGTAGGTCATCTGCGGGAAGTCATCGGTGATCTTGGTGATCTCGTACGCTTCCAGCTCGGCGTTTTCGCAGTGGATCGCCAGCTCTTCAATCTGGGATTGGGTCAGCTTGTTTTCGTATGCTTCAGCCATTAGATCAGCCCCTTTTCTTTCGCCATGGTCAGTGCCAGGTCTTCAATCATGTCTTCCTGACCACCCACGGTACCGCGGCGACCAAGCTCTACCAGAATGTCACGGGCCTGAATGCCGTACTTCTTCTCCGCACGCTGTGCGAACAGCAGGAAGGAGGAGTACACACCGGCGTAGCCCAGCGTCAGTGCATCGCGGTCAACGCGGATCGGTTGATCCATGATCGGGAATACGCGGTCTTCGGCCACATCCATGATCTTGTACAGATCGATACCGGTCTCGACGCCCATGCGATCCAGTACGGCGCAGAACACTTCCAGCGGTGTGTTACCGGCGCCAGCACCCAGGCCAGCAACGGAGCCGTCGACACGGGCTGCACCGGCTTCAATCGCCGCCAGGGAGTTGGCGATCGCCATGCCCATGTTGTGGTGACCATGGAAGCCGATCTCGACGCTGCTCGGCAGTTCAGCGCGCAGCAGGCCGATCTTGGCAGTCACTTCGTCCGGCAGCATGTAGCCTGCGGAGTCGGTGGCGTAGATGCAGTTGGCGCCGTAGCTGACCATCAGTTTGGCTTGCTCCAGGATTTTCTCCGGGCTGACCATGTGGGCCATCATCAGGAAGCCGACTGTGTCCATTTCCATCTTGGCAGCCATGCCGATGTGCTGCTCGGATACGTCCGCTTCGGTGCAATGAGTGGCCACACGGATGGTGGATACGCCGCAGTCTTTCGCCATTTTCAGGTGATCGACGGTACCGATACCCGGCAACAGCAGTGCAGAGATCTTGGCGTTTTTCATTTTCGGCACGACCGCGTTGAGGTATTCCTCATCGGTGTGCGCCGGGAAGCCGTAGTTCACGGATGCACCGCCCAGCCCGTCACCGTGGGTGACTTCGATCAGCGGCATACCCGCTTCGTCCATGCCGGTCGCGATGTTGACCATTTCGTCCAGGCTGATCTGGTGACGCTTGGCGTGCATACCGTCACGCAGAGACATGTCGTGCAGCGTGACTTTTTTACCGTTCAGGTTCATATCGTAATCCTCCGTTAGCCACGCTCAGGCAGGGTGATGGCGCCGTTAGCCGCTTCTTCAGCGAACATTTCGGCAGTGCGCAGACCGGCCGCGGTCATGATGTCCAGGTTGCCGGCATACTTGGGCAGGAAGTCGCCCAGGCCTTCTACTTCCATGAAGCAGGAGACGCGGTTGCCGTCGAACACAGGACCGTTCACCAGGCGGTAACCCGGTACGTACTTCTGCACTTCTTTCACCATGGCATGCACGGATTCGGTGATGGCGGCCTGATCCGGCTCGCCTTCGGTCAGGCAGTGGATGGTGTCACGCATGATCAACGGCGGCTCAGCCGGGTTGATGATGATGATCGCCTTGCCTTTCTTGGCGCCGCCCACTTTTTCCACAGCGCCAGCGGTGGTGCGGGTGAATTCGTCGATGTTCTGACGGGTACCGGGACCTACAGAGCGGGAGGATACAGTCGCGATGATTTCACCGTACTCAACCGGCTGTACGCGGGACACGGCAGCGACCATCGGGATGGTCGCCTGGCCACCACAGGTCACCATGTTGACGTTCATTTCCAGGTTCTTGGCATGGTCAGCCAGGTTCACCGGCGGTACGCAGTAAGGACCGACAGCCGCAGGCGTCAGGTCGATCATGATCACGCCCAGCTCGTTCAGCTTGCGGCTGTTTTCAGCGTGAACGTAGGCGGAGGTCGCATCGAAGGCGACGCGGATGTCGTCTTCGATCACGTGCGGCAGCAGACCGTCTACACCGGTGGCGCAGGTTTTGATGCCCATCTCTTCGGCACGCTTGAGGCCTTCGGAGGTCGGGTCGATACCCACCATCCAGACCGGCTCGATCCACTCGGAGCGCTTCATCTTCATCAGCAGGTCGGTGCCGATGTTACCCGGGCCGATGATGGCCGCTTTCAGTTTCTTGCTCATTCTTCTTATCCTGTAATCAACTTGGGCTGATCAGACAAAACGGACAGACGCGCTGCCGATGCCACCGATGCTTACGCTCATGAAGTCACCGGCCTTGACCGGCTCCAGCGGTACCAGAGAACCGGACAGAATCACTTCGCCAGCTTTCAGCGGGATACCGAACTGACCCAGCGTGTTGGCCAGCCAGGTCACGCAGTTCACCGGGCTACCCAGTGCAGCAGCGCCAGCACCGGTGCTGATGATGGAACCGTTCTTCTCAACCACCATGCCGCAGGTCGCCAGATCGACCTTGCGCGGATCAACGGCACGGTCGCCCAGTACGAACAGACCGCAAGAGGCGTTGTCTGCCACGGTGTCCTGGATTTTGATCTGCCAGTTCTCGACGCGAGAGTCGACCACTTCGAAGCACGGCAACACGCAATCGGTGGCAGCCAGTACGTCGGCAGCCGTGATACCCGGGCCCATCAGATCCTTTTTCAGGATAAAGGCGATCTCGCCTTCGGCTTTCGGCTGCATCAGGCGGTCAGAGATCGGCATCTCTTCGCCCTGGCTGAACGCCATTTTGTCGGTGAGGTAACCGAAGTCCGGCTGACCCACACCCAGCATGGTCTGCACCGCCTTGGAGGTCAGGCCGATCTTCTTGCCGATGATCTTTTCACCGGCTTCAATGCGACGCTCCAACATGCGCAGGGAGATGTTGTAGGCATCTTCGATGGTGATGTCGCTGAAACGCTCGGTCAGCGGACGTACCGGCGTGCGTTCCAGCATCGCCGTGTACAGCTCGTCACCACATTGTTGAATCAGTTGCTTGTCCATCGTCTGTCCTCAGAGCTTGATGCAGATATTCTTGGTTTCGGTGTAGAACTCCAGGCCATGTACGCCACCTTCGCGGCCGATACCGGACTGCTTGGCACCACCGAAGGAGGTGCGCAGGTCACGCAGGAACCAGGAGTTCACCCAGGCCAGACCCACTTCCATCTGCTCGGCTACGCGTACGGCACGGGCAGAGTTTTCGGTCCAGATGGCGCATGCCAGGCCGTAGTCAGTGTCGTTGGCCAGCTCGATCACTTCTTCTTCGGTGTCGAACGGACGGATGTGGCAGCAAGGACCAAAGATCTCTTCGCGGATAACGCGCGCATCGTCAGACAGACCGGTCCAGATAGTCGGCTCGATCCAGGCGCCGCCGTTCAGCGCTTCGCCCATATCCGGGATACCGCCACCGATCTCAACGGTTGCGCCTTCTTCACGGGCCAGGTCGTAGTAGTACTTAACCTTCTCGCGGTGCTCCAGGCTGACCAGCGGGCCAAAGTTGGCTTCCTTGTCTTCCGGGCGACCCAGCTTCAGCTTGGCCACTTCTTCTTTCATGCGGGACAGGAATTTCTCGAAGATCGGACGCTCAACGTAAACACGCTCGGTGCCGAGGCAGACCTGACCGCAGTTCACGAATGCAGAGCGCATGGTGCCTTCAACCGCTTTCTCGATATCGCAGTCAGCAAAGACGATGCCCGGGTTCTTGCCGCCACACTCCATGGAGATGTTGCGCAGACCCACGGAGGCAGCACGCATGATCGCTTCGCCGGTACGGGTTTCACCGGTGAAGGTGATCGCATCCACCAGCTTGTGCGTGGTCAGGAATTCGCCCGCAGAGTTCGGACCGAAACCGTGTACCACGTTGAACACACCGGCCGGTACGCCACACTCGTTCATCACTTCGCCCAGCAGCGTCGTTGTCGCCGGAGTCTCTTCGGACGGCTTGACCACAACGGTGTTACCACAGGCCAGCGCCGGACCGACCTTGAAGGTCATCAACAGCAGCGGCAGGTTCCACGGGGAAATAACGGCGATCACGCCTTTCGGAGTGCGGTGACCCACGTTCAAGGCACCCTTGCCGTCCGGCGTATCCATGCGGAAGCCTTCGGTCGGGTGGTTAGCCAGCGTCTCGGAGAACGCCTTGAAGTTGGCAGCACCACGGGGGATGTCGATGTGGCTGGCGATGGAGCGCGGCTTGCCGGTATCACGGCACTCGGCTTCCAGGAACTCTTCGAAGCGCTCGTTGATGCGATCCGCAACGCGGTTCAGCATGTCAGTACGCTGCGCCTGGGTCATCTTGCCCCAAGGACCTTTCAGGGCCGCCTTGGCAGCACGTACCGCTGCATCCACTTCCGCTTCACCGGCTTCATGCACAGAGCCGATCAGGCTGTTATCTACCGGGCAACGGTTTTCGAAGGTCTTGCCGCTGGCAGAGGCCACGTACTCGCCGTTAATAAAATGCTTGAACTCTTTCATGGCTCACCTTGATCAATTTCGGCCAATCAGGATCTGGGGCCGATCGTTTTATTGTTGGGTCACATGGGAGCTCCCTCTTTGAGAGCTGCCTGAAAAGTTGAAATCCAGTATAGCGTTGCAAAAACGGGATGAAACACGCAAAAACGGGGGCTGGAGATTCCAAAAACGAGAATAGAGGCAGGTTTGGCGCGGTTTCAAGACGGAAAGAGCAAGACAGAGGCTCAAGCGGTATGGTCAAAACTGGCAAACGCCAAAATGCAGAAACGAAAAAGCCCGAGGAAGGGGTCCCGGGCTCTCTCGTTTTTCAGGAAATGCGACGCTTAGAACTTGTACATCGCCATCACTTCAACCTGCTGACCAGCAGCACGGGTGCTGTGCGTGGCAACGTTCTGGTCACGCCACTCGATACCGAAGTCCAGACCCGGCAGGTAGTTGTACACCAGGTTCACATGGCTGATTTCCAGCGTATCTTCTGCACCGGCAGAGGTTTCGTCAGCTTCTACCTGCGCGTAACGCATGCCACCGGTCAGCTTGTCGCTGAAGCGATGAGAAACACCCACCGCAACACCGGTGGTTTTGATCAGCTCACCGTTTGCATTGGCATCAACCGAAGGACGCAGGCTCGGGTGCCAGGCACCGCCGTAACCGAAACCGGCATAAACGCCCTGACCTTCACCGACAAAACCATTCAAATGCAGTGCGGTTGCACCCAGTGAATATTTACCGGCATAAATAACGGAAAGGCCCAGCTCAGAATCTTCAGAATTATTGGTTACATTGCTTTTGGCAACATCGCGACCGGCCAGTGCAATACTCGCACCGTGGCCACCGTCAAAACGTTTGGCGTAATTAACAACAAAGTCCGGATAATCAGCATCTTCGTTTACCGGGTCCTGCAGGGTAAAACGGAAGTCGCCCATCTGATAATGCATGACCAGATCAGGACGTACCACGCCGCCATTACCTGCCGCGTTGCCTTTACCGGCGTTAAAGAAGTCCAGGAAAGGTACATCAAAAGGAACGTAAGCGTAGAACTGGCCGTTCCAGGTTTGACCCAGGGTCAGGTTATCCACTTTCAGGAAGGCGTGACGCAGACGCCAGTCATAGGTGGAGTCAGTAGCGTTACCGCCGTAGAAGTCGCCTTCTACAAAGCCCATCAGCTTATGACCACTTACATCTCGCTTGGCGCTGAAGTTGATACGTGACTGACGAGCCGTACCGTCAAAGTCACCGTCGCCGTTATCCGGGTTGGAGAAACGTCCTTCAGCTTTTACATAACCGCCCACGCTGAACTGAGTGCCGTTATATTCACCAAGATCCAGAGCCTGAGCGCTAGTAGAAATACCCGCAGCGATAACCGCCAGGGCCAAACCGTTTTTAAGTGTCATAAGGTAAATCCTTACTTCCAGTAATTGAGTGCAGCAAGTTGCTGATTTTTTATTTTTAGATTCATCAGGTTCGCTATTTAAATTAATAGCTATCTGATAAGGGCACCCAGTATAACCACGCAAAACGGGCTAAGAATCATCGATTAATGGCGTATTAAGTTTCCAATATTGGAATGCTATTCCAGCAAATAGACCGCACATAAAACAGGGCCTTTGATCGCTCAAAGGCCCTGTTTTCAACTGCCAATATGGCGCTTAAGAGCGACTGTATTCGCGTCTTTGCTGCGATTTTTCCAGTCCCCGCTTGAGTGCATATACCGCCCCTCCCAACACCACACCCCAGAACGCCGATCCCACACCCCAGATGCTGACACCCGAGGCTGTCGCCATGAAGGTAATCAGTGAGGCATCCAGATTGTCCTTATCCTCCAGAGCGGAGCTGAGGCTGTTACTGATCGCCCCGAGCAGTGCCAATCCGGCAATAATCGCGATCATCTCGGTAGGAAAGCTGGTGAAGAACAGCACTATGCTGCCAGCAAAAATGCCGCCAATCAGATAGAACACCCCGTTGGCGATGCCAGCGATATAGCGCTTGTCCGGGTCTTCATGAGCGTCTGGACTGGTGCAGATCGACGCCGTTATCGCTGCGATCACCGTGGTGATCCCGCCAAAGAAAGCGGTCGGTATGGAGACCAGAGACAGCAGGCTGATGATCGGACGCGAAGAAAAGGCATAACCCGAGGCTTTGAGAATGGCGAACCCTGGCAAGAACTGCCCGGTCAGACTGACAATGACCAGCGGCAGCGCCAGCCCAAGAGTCGAGCTCCAGCTCCATTCAGGCACGATCAGCTCAGGCGTTGCCAGACGCCATTCGAGTTGTCCCAGATTGGCATCCAGTGCCGTCAACGACAACACCACACCCAGACCCACCATCAGCACCAGAAAATAGGCACGGCTGACCTGCTTGAACAGCACAAAGCCCAGAATCATCACGGCGGTTACCAAGGGTACGGACTCAAGCGCCCGAAAGGCACCTAGTCCGAAGTCGAACAGTATCCCCGCCATCATGGCAGCTGCCACACCGCGAGGGATCATATGCACTACCCGATCAAACAGGCCGGTGATGCCGATCAGGAAGATGATCACCGCTGCGGTGATATAGGCCGCTACCGCCTCATTGATGGAAAGTTCAGGGAATAGCGTCACCAGCAAGACAGTGCCCGGTGCCGACCAGGCGGTAATAACCGGGATGCGGAACCAGACACTGAGTACGATGCCGGTTACCGCCGCCCCGATGGAGATAGCCCAGACCCAGGAGGTCATCATCTCGGTGGAGATGCCCGCATTCTGGGCCGCCTGAAAGAAGATCGCCAAGGGGCCGGAGTAGGACACCAGTACCGCCATCAGTCCGGCAATCAACGTCGAGATGGAAAGATCCTTCAACATGAGGCCCCCTTATGCCAGCTCGGCAATACCCTTCACTTCCAGGAAGTAACCAGGCGCACCACACAAAGACGCCGCGCCGATGGCTGTCCAGGCGGGGAAGCAGCCCTTCATGTAACGATCACGCACCTGCATGTACAAGGGCAGATCGCGCATATCGGTGTGATAGCTGGTGACCTCGACCAGATCGGCAAAGCTGCCCCCGGCCTCATCCAAAATGCGTTTCAGGTTCTCGAACACCTGCACAAACTGGGCTTCCTTTTCGGCTACCAGTTCACGCTGATCGTTGCGACCTATCTGCCCGGCGATATAAAGCCGTGTATCCACCAGCACTGCCGGCGCGTAGCCGATCTCATCACGGATGAATTCCATTCCTTCAGGCACGATTATTGTTTTTGTTGCCATGATTTTGTCCTCAGCATAGAAATAAGCCGCGATGGCATAAGGCAACCACCGGGCTGGGGGTTTTCGGTGCGAAACGCGCTAACACCTAAGCGCCAGTGCGCTTAAACACTAGGGCTCTTAAATGCCTAAACGCAAAAAGCAGGGGCATGCCCTGCTTGCTGCTGTCGTTGCGGTTAGCCCAGATCACCGCCACCGACCGGCAGCACCGTTCCGGTGATATAGGAGGCTTCATCCGAGGCCAGGAATAGGATCGCACTGGCCTGTTCGTCCGGTTGGCTATAGCGTTTCATGAACGTGGAGTCGATGGTTTGATCGACGATGGTCTGGTACCAGGCCTTTTCCTGCTCGCTCATGGTTTCGGTATTGCGGGGTATACGACGCTCGCCCACATCGGTGCCACCCGGTGCTACAGCGTTCACACGAATGCCGTGTTGGGCATTTTCAAATGCCATGCAGACCGTCATCGCGTTAACACCGCCCTTGGCGGCGGCATAGGGCACGCGGTTCAGCCCGCGGGTCGCGATGGACGACACATTGACGATCACCCCGGATTGCTGATTCTGCATCGGCTTGAGCACCGCATGACAGCACCAGAGGGTCGGAAACAGTGAGCGGCGCACCTCTGCTTCGATCTGATCCTCTTCGTAGGCTTCATAAGGCTTCGCCCAAATCGTGCCACCCACGTTGTTGACCAGAATATCGATGCGACCAAAGTGCTCGATACAGGCATCCGCCACTCGGCAGCATTCGGGATACCTCTCCAGATCCGCCGTGACCACTTCCACCCGGCTCGCCCCAGCCGCTTCAGCTTCCTGAACAACTTCGTAGACGATATCGGAGCGATCAACGAGCAACAAAGTGGCTTTCTCGGCTGCCATCTGCAGCGCTACCGCACGACCAATCCCCTGCGCTGCACCGGTCACGATCGCAACCTTGTTTTCAAAACGTTCGGTTCTCATGGCCTGTCCTTACTTGCTGGCAGCAAATTTTTCGTAGTGGAAACTGGCGGGCTGGATGCTCTTGTCCTGCATATAGCCATTCACTGCTTCCACCATGGGAGGGGGACCACAGAGGTAGATATCCACATCGCCATCATTCAGGTGGGCAGGTTCGATATGATGGGTGACATAGCCCTTCTGAGGCCAGCTGCTCTCTTCAGATGCCACGCAGGCACTGAAGGTGAAGTTGTCGATGGCACTGGCGAAGGCTTCAAGCTTGCCCAGCTCAACCAGGTCCACATCATGCGTCACGCCATAGATCAGGTGGACCGGGTAGTCGCAGCCCTCGCGCTGGATTTTTTCCAGCATCGCCATGAACGGCGCCAGCCCTGTGCCGCCTGCCAGCATGAGAACCGGGCGCTTCACATCACGTAGATAGAAGCTGCCGAAGGGGCCACGCAGCACCAGCTGATCACCCACCTGAGCCTGATCGACCATATAGGTGCTCATCAAACCATCCGGCACCACACGGATCAGGAAAGACACGGACTCATCGGCCTCACTGACCATGGAACTGAACGAATAGGCACGTGATTGATCGGTGCCCGGCACCTGAACATTCACATACTGTCCCGGCAGGAAGTGCATGGCACGCACCTGATCGCTGGCCACCGTGAAGGACAGTGTGGATTCGGACAGTCGATCAATCTTGGTCAGCTGGGCATGCACATCCGCCTGCTGGCTGCGTACGCAGACTTCGGAAGACGCAGGAACCGTCACCACACAATCCGACTCCGGCACCATGCAGCACGTCAATACGAACTGCTGCTCGGCTTCCTGGTCGGAGAGTGCATCATCGATGTACCCATCCATCTCGTACTGGCCGGACTCGCAATGACATTTGCAGGTTCCGCAGGCGCCATCGCGGCAATCCAGCGGGATATTCAGACCCGAGCGATAAGCGGCATCGGCGACGGTTTCCATCGGCAGTGTGGAGATGAAGCGCGTGACTCCATCTTCAAAATTCAGGGCTACTTTATACATGGCGTGCTACCTCGGCCCCTTGTTGGGGTATCAAGCCGATACCCCGGGGACACTTGTTATTGGCTGTGGATCGATCAGAGGTGGTAGATATCCACCACGTGATGGATGTAATCGTTCTTCAGGATGATCTTCTTGCGCTTGATCTTGAGACTGCCGTCATCCGCGCGGACCAGCGTGACAAAGGCGGTACCGAAATAGGTATCCACGCTGTTGTAACGCACGCTGTTGGTGAGCCAGCTGTAACGGACTTCGGCATCACCGGCAGACGCGTTCAGCACTTCCAGATTACTCAGCATGTGCTGGGTGCGCGGCTCCGGCAGAGAACTGGCACTGGAGCGATCCGTTTTAATGCGGAACACGCGATCTTCCAGACCATCACGACGACCGTAGTAGATCAGTGAAATCTCTGAATGAGGGTCAATGGTCAGTTCACCGTCTACGTCCCAGCTGGGCACCCAGTACTCGGCTTCCTTGTCGTAATGCTCCAGCCAGTTGTCGTAGTCCTTGTCATCCAGACAACGCTGCTCAGAGTGCAGAAAGTTACGGATTTCTTCATAGCTGATGGTCATGGCTTACTCTCCTTTCTCTGCCTGCTGTTTGCGGGCCACGTCGGACAGCACTTTCTGCCAGTAATGGTGCTGCACAATGTAGAGGCCTTCGTCTTCCACCTTCTCGCCGCTCATCAGCGGGAACAGATCGAGCTTTTTGGCATCCTCGTCCTGACCTTCAATCCAGTGCTCGGCACCGCGACACATGTCATTCCAGGGCAGCTTGATCCCCTTAAAGCCTTCCTGACAGGCACGGAACTCTTCCAGGTCATCGGGCGTTGCCATACCGGAGGCGTTGAAGAAATCTTCGTACTGACGGATACGGTGAGTACGCGCTTCAGCACTCTCCCCTTTGGGCGCGATGCAGTAGATGGTGACTTCGGTCTTATCCACAGCGATGGGACGGAAGTGACGAATCTGCGAGCTGAACTGGTCCATGAGGAACATGTTCGGGTACAGACAGAGGTTGCGCAGGTTGCCGATCATCCAATCGGCACGGTCTTCACCGTACTGCGCCATCAGTTCATCACGGCGCTCGAACAGCGGGCGATCTTCCGGGTTCGGCCAGCGCATCCACAGCAGAATGTGACCATGTTCAAAGGCGTAGAAACCGCCCTTCTGCTTGTTCCAGGTGGAGGCATCCATCGCCTTCACGTCATCCATCGACATGCCGGCCTTACGGCGAGCCGTAGTAGCCACGTAGTTCCAGTGCGTGGCCGATACGTGGTAACCATCGGCACCGTTTTCGGCCTGCAGCTTCCAGTTGGCGTCGTACACATAGGTAGAGGAGCCGCGCACCACTTCCAGACCTTCCGGTGACTGGTCCACGATCATGTCGATAATCTTGGCCGCTTCGCCCAGGTGTTCGGTCAGCGGTTTCACATCATCGTTCAGGGAACCGAACAGGAAGCCGCGGTAGTTCTCCATGCGTACCTTTTTCAGGTTATGGGAACCGTCGCAGTTGAAGGAGTCCGGGTAACCGGCATCGTTGGGGTCCTTGACCTTGACCAGCTTGCCGGAGTTGTTGAAGCTCCAGCCGTGAAAGGGGCACGTGAAGACGGCTTTGTTGTCTTTCTTCTTGCGACAGAGAACAGCACCGCGATGGCTGCAGGCGTTGATGAAGCAGTTCAGTTCATCTTCTTTATTGCGGGTGATAACCACCGGCTGGCGGCCGATGTAGGTCGTGAAGTAGTCATTCTTGTTCGCAACCTGGCTTTCGTGTGCCAGATAGATCCAGTTACCTTCGAAGATGTGCTCCATCTCCAGCTCAAACAGCTCAGGATCGGTAAACATGTCACGACGGCCGCGATAAAGACCCTGCTCTTTATCCACCTCCATCATGCCGCCCACTTTGGCGATCAGATTATCTTGCATTGCGATGCCCTCCTTATTGTTTGATCCCAGAGTAGAGGGCAAGAGCAAGGCTCACTATCCAGCTTTTGCCATTCTTTATCCCATATGTGCAGAGGGTGTATTTGCAGTTTTTGGACATCCTGGGAAACAAAAAACGCCGTCAAAAGACGGCGCAAAAGTTTCGACTACGGACAAGGCAGTCGAGTGCAGCACAATGCTGTGAAATCAGGTCAGCGCGGTCAGGAAACGCTCGTTGAGCTGGCGGTCATGGTAGAAAATCGCCTTGCCCAGCTTGTCCGCATCCCAGGTGATGGGCTCGTGATCGGGGTAGAAATAATCACCGCCACAGAAAACTTCGTTACGGTTACCTGAGGGGTCGAAGAAGTAGATCGTCTGGCCGTGGGTGATGCCGTGACGGGTAGGACCGATATCGATGGACGTATCAGTCATGGAGATAAGGTCACCGGCGCGCAGCACGTCTTCCCAGGTTTCCAGGAAGAAGGAGGCATGATGGAATTTGCCCGGTTCGGGGTGATCGATAAAGGCGATGTCGTGAGCTTTCATGCTGGTGGTCAAGAACTGCGCCACACGCTTGCCATCTGGCGTCATCACCTGTTCGCAGAGATCAAAGCCCAATACATCGCGGAAGAGTGCGTAGGTCTCATCCAGATTCGGGCCGTACAGTAGGCAGTGGTCAAAACGCTGCGCCTTCATGCCCTTGAGGTCACGCGGCCAGGCTTCGGGGTTGTGGTTACCGACGCCGTAACGACCGGTCTGTACCTTGTCAGCAAAGAGTTCAAAGAAGTGGCCGGTTGGCGCCTGGAAACGAACACGACGACCACAGTCCTTGAGTTCACCGGCTTCGATCTGCTCGACTTCACAGCCGTAGCCGACCAGCTCACCCTGCAGCTGTTCCAACACGGTATCATTGAGCACCTTGAAGCTCATGAAGTCCATGCCCGGCTCATCGGCTTCACGCAGCACGACCGAGAACTTGTCCACTTCGGTCCAGGCCTTGAGATAAACGCGGCCCTGAGCATCACGGTCGGTTTCGATCAGCCCCATCAGCTCCACGTAGTGATTGAGCGCTTCATCCATATCCAGCACACGAATCTGTACATGCCCGGGACGCATTACACCCTTCTTCATAAGCCACCTCTTGTTGTTATAGGCCGTGTATCGGTTGTGGCGGACACTTATCCAACCACCGTGTTAGCGACTATTACAGGCTGGCGAGAGGGGTTAAATCCGGTGGGTGCAAGCTTTATCCATTCCCTGCACATTCCAGTGTTGCAGTTTTTGGACAGAGGTCTGCACCAGACGGCTATTGATACGCGGCGGGGTTCTTTCTAATCAACGGACCATAAAAATAACGTACACATGAGAGGTCCAACATGTTCAAGTCCAACTCACTGCGCAATGCCGTGGTTGCCGGTCTGGCGACCCTCACTCTCAGTTCTTCCGTGCTGGCCAACAACGAACCGATCAAGGTCGGCATGATGCTGCCGTTCAGCGGTGTCTACGGCGCGCTGGGCGATGCAACCCGCAACGGCCTGAAAATGGCGCTACAGGAACAGGCATCGACTCTGCACGGCCGCAAGATCGAGTTCATCGAGATCGATACCGAAGCACGCCCGGAACGTGCACCTGAAATCGCCTCGTCGCTGCTCGACAACAGCAAGGCCGACTTCATCATTGGCCCGGTTCACTCTGGTGTCGCCATGGGCATGCTGAAGGTACTGCGTGGAAAGGATACGGTGATGATTGTACCGAACGCGGGTGCAGGCCCCGTGACCGGCCCTCTCTGTGCGCCGAACGTATTCCGTACCTCCTTCTCCTCCTGGCAGCCATCGTATCCGATGGGCAAGGTCGCTCTGGATAAGGGCTACAAGAAAGTCGTCACCATGAGCTGGAACTACGGCATGGGCAAAGAGAGCCTGGATGCCTTTGAAGAATCCTTCACCGCAGGCGGTGGTGAAGTGGTTAAAAAGATTCTGGTCCCCTTCCCGAAAACCGAATTCCAGGCTTACCTGTCTGAAATTGCATCCATCAATCCTGATGCGGTGTTCGTGTTCTTCGCCGGCGGTGGTGCGGTCAAGTTCGTCAAGGATTACGACGCACTGGGTCTGAAAGGCAAGATTCCGCTGCTGGGTTCCGGCTTCCTTACCGAGGGCACACTGGAGGCCCAGGGCGCTTCGTCTGAAGGCGTACTGACCACCCTCCACTATGCCGATACTCTGGATAACGAGCTGAATACCCGGTTCCGCAGTGCCTACAAACAGCAGTTCGGCAAAGCCTCTGACATTTACGCCGTTCAGGGTTACGACACCGGCCTGATGATCGCCTCGGCAGTGAATCAGCTGGGCGGCGACATTTCCGATCAGCAGGCACTGATCAAGGCGCTGGAAACGACCACCGTTCGCAGCCCGCGCGGCGACTTCACCTTCTCTCAGGCCCATAACCCGGTGCAGAACATCTATCTGCGAACCGTGGAAAACGGCGAGAACAAGGTCGTTGAAATCGCGGCACCGGCGCTGGCCGACCCGGCTCGCGGCTGCAAGCTCTGATCCAATGCCGGGCGGGCGCCCGCCTGCCCGGCTGATTCAAACCAACTGATCATTCCGGGTTCCGTCATGGATACGTCTCTATTTTTAGTGCAGTTGATCAACGGCTTGCAGTACGGTCTGCTGCTGTTTCTGATCGCTTCGGGCCTGACGCTGGTATTCGGCGTCATGGGCATCCTCAATCTGGCGCACGGCTCCATGTACATGGTCGGTGCCTATCTCGCATGGTATTTCGTAGAACATACGGGCAGTTTCGGCGTCAGCGCCATCATCTCG
This sequence comes from Marinobacterium sp., assembly GCA_048264005.1. Taxonomy (GTDB): domain Bacteria; phylum Pseudomonadota; class Gammaproteobacteria; order Pseudomonadales; family Balneatricaceae; genus Marinobacterium. The sequence goes on along the minus strand of JBLXDP010000001.1, from coordinate 67,021 downwards.
GCGATTATCGCGCTGCTGATCGGTATTCTGGTCGAACGCACCCTGATCCGGCAGCTGTACAAGCGTAACCATCTGGATCAGGTGCTGCTGACCATCGGCATGATCTTCGTCTTCAATGCCCTGCAAGGCATTCTCTGGGGCAACGACCCGCTCGGTGTGGCCGTGCCAGGGGTGCTGTCCAGCGCCATTCCGGTCACCGATGTTCTTGAATATCCGGTCTATCGCATCTTTGTCGCCCTGCTCTGTGTGGCTATCGCCGCGGTGATGTATTTCATGATCAACAAGACCCGTCTGGGCATGCTGATCCGGGCCGGTGAATCCAATCGCGAGATGGTGGAGTGCCTGGGTATCGATATCCGCAAGCTTTACACCATCGTATTCGCCATTGGCGTGATGCTGGCGGCGGTGGCCGGTGTGGTGGCGGCGCCCATGTCGTCCATCGTGCCAGGTATGGGCGAACATATTTTGATCACCTGCTTCGTGGTAGTGGTGATTGGCGGTATGGGCTCAATCAAGGGCGCCTTTGTCGCGGCACTGCTGGTGGGTCTGGTGGATACCTTTGCGTCGGTGCTGGTCCCCCAGCTGTCGAGCATGATGATCTACATCCTGATGGCGTTCATTTTGCTGCTCAAACCTCAGGGTTTGTTCTCTTCCTGATCCGGAGTCCGTGCCATGCTTTTCAATAAACGAACCGAACGTTTCTTTATCTGGGTGTTTTTCCCGCTGGCGCTGTTGATGCCGCTGTTTCTGTCCGAAAACACCTTCTTCGTCAGCAAACTCACCAGCATCATGATCTTTGCCCTGTTTGTGATGTCGCTGGATTATCTGGTCGGCCGCTGTGGTCTGATCACCCTGGGCCACGCCATGTTTTATGGCCTGGGTGGCTACCTGTTCTGGATGATCGCACCAGAATATGAAGCCGTGAACTTCTGGGTCTACACCTTCTATATCTGCATGATTGCAGCCGCTATCGCACTGGTGATCGGCTTTCTGGTACTGCGCACCAGCGGCATTTACATGATCATGATTACCCTAGCCTTTGCGCAGATGGCGTTCTATTTCTTCTCCGACTCCATCGAGTTCGGTGGTAATGATGGCCTGTTTATCTACGTGAAGCCGGAAACCAGCATCTTCGGACTCAACTTCTTCAATCTGGATGACCCGGTCCACTTTTACTATCTGTGCCTGCTGTCCCTGTTCAACACACTGGTGTTCTTCCGCCTGCTGATTCGCTCCCGTTTCGGACGTGTGGTGGATGCCATCCACGAGAACCCGGGGCGTACTACCGCACTGGGCTACAACATTTTTCTGTTCCGTCTGCTGAGCTATGTAATCGCTTCAGCACTGGGGGCTTACGCCGGCTATCTGTTCACTCTGCAGTACGGTTTCGTCAATCCGTCCATGCTGGCCTGGACCACGTCCGGCTCAGCGCTGGTGATGTCGATTCTGGGCGGCATGGGCTCCATCTACGGCGCCATTCTGGGCACCTTCGTGTATGAAGGCCTGCATTATGTGCTCGAACATATGACCGAACACTGGATGCTGTTTATGGGCGCCCTGATCATCACCATGGTGATGGTGTTCAAGCATGGCATTGCCGGTTACATGGAAAAACTGCTGGAGAAACGCACATGAATACCCAAGTCTCGCTGGACCTTCAGGTCATGCTGGAAACCCAGGGCCTGTGCAAATACTGGGATGGACTCAAGGCGCTGGACGATATCTCGCTGCAGTTTTTCGACAAGCAACTGCACGGCATTGTCGGCCCCAACGGGGCGGGTAAAAGCACCCTGTTGAACATGCTGTGCGGCCACTACAAACCCACCCATGGCAGCATTCTGCACAAGGGTGAAGCGATCGAAGCGATCAAGCCCTGGGCCTTTGCCCGTCGCGGCATCGGCCGCAGCTTTCAGAAAACCAATATCTACCCGGGAGCAACTTGCCTGGAAAACTGCTGCGTCGCAGTGCAGCGCCGCATGGGCGGCAATTTCAACTTCCTGCGCTCGCGCTACACCCAGAAAGTGCTGGATGAAATTGCCACCGAAGCGCTGGAAAAAGTGGGCCTGAGCGAACGCCGTGACGTGGTCGCCTCACAGATCAGCTACGGCGAACAGCGCCAGCTGGAGATCGCCATGGTGCTGGCCACATCACCGGAAGTACTGCTGCTGGACGAACCCATGGCAGGCATGGGACACGAAGAGTCCCAGCTGATTATCCAGCTGCTGAAAAAGCTGAGACGGGAGTACTGCATTGTGCTGGTGGAACATGACATGGATGCCGTATTCGAATTGTCGGATCAGCTTACCGTCATGGTCGACGGCCAGCACCTGACGACCGGCAGCGTAGAACAGGTGCGCGACGATCCACGCGTGAAAGAGGCCTATCTGGGACAGGGCGACGAGGTATTCTGAGATGACAAAACTACTGGATGTAAAAGGCCTGCACACCTACTACGACGAGAGCCATATACTGCATGGGGTTAGTTTCAGCATCGAGCCGGGCCAGGCAGTGAGCCTGATGGGTCGCAACGGCATGGGCAAAACCACGACACTGAAATCCATTCTCGGACTGGTGCAGCCCCGCAGTGGCCATGTGGTGTTCAACGGTGAAGAGATCAGCAGCCTGCCGACCTGGCAGCGCATGCGTAAGGATATCGCCTACGTGCCCGAAGGTCGTGGCATGTTTCACAACCTCACGGTGAAAGAGCACCTTGAGATGGCGGCGCGTCCCAATCAGAAAGGCGAGCAGAACTGGACCTGTGAACGGGTACTGGATACCTTCCCGCGTCTGCAGGAGCGACTGACCAATCTGGGTACCCAGCTGTCCGGTGGCGAACAGCAGATGCTGGCCATTGGCCGTGCGCTGGTGACCAACCCCGAACTGCTGATCCTGGATGAGGCCACCGAAGGTCTGGCACCACTGATCCGCAAGGAGATCTGGGATGTCATCCGCACCATCAAGGCCAGTGGCATCTCGACCCTGATTGTGGATAAAAACATTCAGGTGCTGAAAGAACTCTGCGATCAGCACATCGTGCTGGTTAAAGGACAGGTGGTGTTCAGCGCCAGCTCCAGCCAACTGATGCAGAGTCTGGACGAAGTTGAATCCTATCTCGGCGTCTAATAAGCCTGAGCAGCCGCATCAAACGGACCTGATCACAGCTGTTGGGGGTTCTGCCTTCTCATTGGTAGAATCCCCTATACGACACAGCGTTAATGGATGCCACAGCATGTCTGACGAGACAGAAAAAGCGGTTGATGCTCCACGCCAGGGAATAGGTTCACTGGAGATCGGCCTGCGTATTCTCGACACCCTGGCCGAAACCGCCAAGCCACTTACCCTCAAGAACCTGTCGGACCGACTGGGCCTCTCACCCAGCCGTCTGCACAAGTACATGGTCAGTCTGGTACGCACCGGTTATATCGCTCAGGACAATGGTTACGGCTATGTTCTGGGCAAATCCAGCCTCACCCTCGGCGTTGCGGCGCTGAGCCGGATTGACCCCATACAGTCGGCTTTTAACGCGATTGAACAACTCAACCGCGAAACCGACAAAACCGTATCGATCACGGTGTGGAATGGTCAGGCACCTTTGGTCATCAAATGGCTGGATGCCAGCCAGCCGGTGGCCGTTAATGTGCGCTTGGGTATGGAGCTGTCGCCCTTCTATTCGGTATCCGGTCGGCTATTTCTGGCCAGTCTGCCAGACGTAAGACGCAACCAGATTCTGGACAGTTTCTACGTCAACCCGCCGGCGCTGCCCCGCTACGCCGGACAAACACTGGATCGCGAAGCCTTTACCGCGCATCTGGAACAGGTCCGGGCAGATAATCTCTGCTCCTTCTACGGCGACTTCCTGCCCGATATCAATGTGGTCGGCAGTGCAATCCACGATATCAATGGCAATATCTCATCGGTGATCAGTCTGATGGGGCTCAATGGCGATACGGATGTGCGGCCCGGCAGCCCGCTCACAGACAGGGTACTCGCCTGTGCTCAGCAGGTAACCGAGGAAATTTGCGGCCAGCCAGCACCGAACGCCTCTTGAGGCTGGCCACTGGCTGAACAGGCCGCATCAGCGCTGGCGCAGTGTCTCGGAAGGCAGCTCGCCAAACATCTTGCGGTAGTCGGACGAGAAACGCCCCAGATGGGTAAAACCGTAATCCAGCGCCACTTCGGTGACATTGCGGATGCCGGGATTATGTTTCAGATCTTCTCTCAAGCTTTTCAGCTTTGACTGTTTGATAAACAGTTTCGGCGTCACATTGAAGTACTTCGCGAACAGGTTATAAACGGTACGGACGCTGACATTACCGGCCTGCGCCAGCACTTCAACGCTCAGATCATCGCGAATGTTCGCTTCAATATAGGTTAACAGGTGGGTAAAGCTGCGGTCGTGGATATGCAGCTCACTGCCGGAACCGGCATTGCTGTCGAACTGCTGCAGCAGCTTGCGAATCAGAATGTCGCGGTAAGGAAGCTGCAGGTGACTCAGGTCCAGCTCGGTTTCATTGGCTTCCAGCAACAGGGCATCGAGCAGACGCATAAAGCCCATGGATTGCTCAAGCTCGATCACGCGGCGCTCAAAGCGCACACCGGCTCTTGGCACCAGACCGGACTGTTCGAGACAGGCCTCACGCACCAGCTCTTCCGGCACCTTCACAATCACTTTTTCGCAGTCGCTGGAATAGCTCAGATCAATCCTTTCACCCGGATTCATCATCAAGGCCTGACCGCGCTGCAACCGCAGTCGCTGATCATCAAAGTGCCAGCGGCACTCGCCTCGTGTGACCACCTGAAAATGATAGATCCCCTGCAGCTCAGGGCAGCGAACCTGAACATCATCACCGTAACTGATTGAGGAGAGGCCGATGCCTGCAAAATCGCGATACTTGAGCTGGGATGCCGGACGGCGGCTACGATTCAGATCACTGAACTCAAGCCGGTGCTGGCCTACATGACGGTTTACATAGTCGGATACTTCGAGCGGATGCGCCTGGTCAAAGACCACCGCATTACTGAGCACATTGGTGAACATAGCCGTACCGTTAGTTTTTTTGTAATTATTGTTAACGGATTCATTATAGTTAAACCAAGCTTGGGTGCAATGGTTGTTTTTTGCTCAGGCAGTCCCTTTCGCCTGAGCCACCTTATCCATCACAAACTCGATCAGCGCACGTGTTTTTGCCGGCAGGTTTTCGCGGTGGGGGTAGAGCATGTGCATGGTACGACCTTCCATTGACCAGTCAGGCAGCAACTGCACCAGCTCTCCGCTCTCCAGCTCATCCGCCACCACGTAACGCGGCATGCAGCAGGCGCCCAGATTCTGTTTAACGGCATCGACCGCAAAGCCGATTTCATCTGTTCGCAGGTGAGCATGAGGGGTGAAGGTAACGGCATGGCCATCAGGGCCATGGAAACGCCAGAACGCTGAGCGCTTGAGCACGACCAAAGGTAGCTCTGACAGGTCTTCGGGGCTTTGGGGCTGGGGATGACGCTGCAGCAAACCCGGAGACGCTACCACCACCATCTCGGTTTCCATAAGCGGGCGTGAGATCCAGTCATTCAGTGTCACCTTGCCCAAGCGGAAGGCGATATCAATACTGTTTTTGACCAGGTCTTCATTTTGGTTACTGAGGAACATTTCCACACTGACACGCGGATTGATCTCCATGAACTCAAACACCCAGGGCTTCACGTAGTGATGGCCCAGGGTCAGCGGCGCGGTGATTTTGATATCACCGGAAAGGGAAGAAAGTTCAGAGTTCACATCCTCTGAACGGGTCTCCAGTTCGGTCATGACCGGTGACAGACTATTGAAAAACCGCTGTCCTGACTCGGTCAGACCAAATTTTTTCGAGCTGCGGTGTACCAGTTTGTAACCCAGCTGCTGTTCAAAAGCCTGAAGACGGCGTGACAGTGTTGAGGTTGGAATATCCAGATAGCGAGCGGCGGCAACCAGGCTGCCCTTTTCAACCACCTTGATGAAATAGTAAAGATCCTGATAATTCATATTATTATTCTCAAAAATGGAATCATACCTTCCCGCCGATCCTGTAGATAAATATCCTCACAGGCCTATATTAGTCAACCATAAGTCAGTAACTATCGGCAACTAATCAACACGCATCCGAAAAGAATCATTTCGAATTGCTTAGCCTTCAGGGGCCTCATGATGCCAGAAACAGAATCTACACACGCTCAGGACGCCACCGTTACCGTGGTGGTCTCACGCCGTGTCAGCAAGGGTCAGGAAGAGCGATTCGAGCAGTTAAGCAGTGAGATGACGCACCGCGCCTCCAGCTATGCCGGATATCAGGGTGCCAACCTGTTTCGACCCGCCAACGCCAACGACCCGGAATACCGCATCATCTTCAAATTCGCGGATGCTGATGCGCTGGCAGCCTGGCAGGCCTCCCCTGAGCGAGCTGAAATTCTTGAGCAAATCGAGCCGTTGCTGGTGAGCCCGAGTAAGGTTGAAACCCTTTCAGGCATCGTGAACTGGTTTACCTTGCCGGGCCACAATCCGGTTAAACCACCACCCAAGGCCAAGATGACCTTCGTCAGCTGGCTGGCGCTCTACCCGACTGTCACGCTGATTTTTTTCCTGTTCGGTGATCTGTTGGCGCAAATTCCGCTACTGCTGCGCACGATGATTGTGACTGCAGTGGTAATGGTTGCCATGTCGTATCTACTGATGCCCCGATTTACACGCTGGTTTGCCTTTTGGTTGTTCCCCAAACGTGAACAGAACGAGCGCTGAGCCTAATTTAGAATTCAGGACCTTTCATGACTTTGAAACTGACCGTCGTCGACCAATCCCCCGTACAGGGTCTGCCCGGCGACGTTTCTCCGGTAACCATCAGCGTTGACCTGGCTCGTGCCTGTGATCAGCTTGGCTACCATCGTTATTGGCTGGCTGAACACCACAACAGTGCCAATTTTGCCGGCCCCTGCCCCGAGATTTTGATTGGCCATATTGCCAGCCAGACGCACAACATTCGTGTCGGCAGTGGCGGCGTCATGCTGACGCACTACAGCCCTTATAAGGTAGCCGAGCAGTTCAGCATGCTGGAAACCCTGCATCCGGGCCGCATCGACCTGGGAATTGGTCGCGCACCCGGTGGTGATGCTCTGGCGTCCCAGGCTTTGGCTTACCCCGCCCAGCCGGGGCTGGAAGATTACGCGGAGCAGGCCTGGTTGCTGCAACACCTGCTGCACAAGGATCTGCCCCAGAACCACCCGTACAGCAACCTGATGGTCATGCCGGGACAACCCGCCATCCCTCAAACCTGGATGCTCGGCTCCAGTGGCGGCAGCGCAGGACTGGCCGGTCAGGTCGGCATGAAAATGTGTCTGGCACTGTTTATCAGCCCGGAACCAGCACCTCCCAGCGTCATTACAGAATATAAGCGTGCCTGGGAAGCCGCTGGGCACAAGGGTGAACCTGAAGCCAGCATTGCAGTGGCAGCGCTGTGCGCCGATAGCCGCGAAGAGGCCGAATATCTTGCCGCACCCGCTGTTTACTGGAAGGTCATGGCGTTCCGCCAAGGAGTTCGTGAAGTGGTTAAACACCCGGATGACGCCTTGCGCCTGAAAGAAAAGCTCAATCCATCGGATAAGGCGTTCTTCAACGCAGTCCTGAATTCCATGATTCTGGGATCAGCCGATGAATGTGCCGAGCAGATCCACAGGGTGGCAGATCGCTACAACGCCAGTGAAGTCGGTATTGTCACCGTTACCCATGACTACAAGGACCGTTTGGGCAGCTATGAAAGGCTCGCCAAAAGGATGCTATGATCGGCGCTTTTGCACGGCGCGGTAAGCACAGTGAACCTGATTCTGCTCAACATCTCCGATTTCATCGGCCCTCATCAGGTGCGCCTGAGTGACCGCCGCTTTCATCATATGCGCGGTGTTCATCAGGCTCAGTTGGGTGAGTCGTTTAAGGTCGGCGTGCTGAATGGCCTGATCGGCCAGGGTCAGGTCACCGCACTTACGGATACCTATATAGAGTTGCAGGTTCGACTCGATCAGGCGCCCCCTAAGCCCTTGCCGCTGCAACTGATCATGGCCCTGCCGCGGCCGAAGATGCTGAAACGCACGCTGGAGACGGCCGCCACTTTGGGGGTGAAAGACCTCTGGTTGATCAACTCCTACCGGGTCGACAAAAGCTATTGGTCAACGCCGATTCTCAAGGCAGACAAAACCCTTGAACACCTTCTGCTCGGACTGGAACAGGCGGGTGACACACGCCTGCCTCGCGTGCATCTGCGTAAACGCTTCAAGCCCTTTGTCGAAGACGAGCTTCCGGCACTGGCCCACAATACCCGCGCCCTGGTGGCGCACCCTTACGAAGCCCAACCTTGCCCTGCTCCCGATGCCAGCCCTACCACTCTGGCAATAGGGCCAGAGGGTGGCTTTATCGCCTATGAGGTGGAAAAGCTGCAACAGGCCGGACTGCAGAGCATCCATCTGGGACCACGCATCCTTCGCGTCGAGACCGCTGTTCCGGTTCTCCTGTCCCGACTGTTTCCGCTACAACTCTGATCTGAAGCAAGGTATAGCCAGTTTCAAGCTCTATATAATTCACTGATCTATTCTGAAAACAAGAATCAGATGCACTACCATTGACATAAGAAGCCAAACTAATAACAATTCGCATTAAGTTTTTAAGATAATTTACCGGGGAACAGCCCGGGATTGGAGACCCTGATGACCGCAAAAAAAGCACTACTGGCAGGTTTGGCTCTTTCCACTTTCGGCAGCATTGCTCAGGCTGCTGATGAAGTGAACATCTACTCCTACCGTCAGGAGTTTTTGATCAAGCCGCTGCTTGAAGCCTTCACCGCTGAAACCGGTATCAAGGCGAATGTCATTTTCTCCAAGAAAGGTCTGCTTGAGCGCCTGGAACATGAAGGTGCCAACTCTCCAGCTGACGTACTGCTGACGTCCGATGTAGGCCCCCTGTACGACGCGGTTCAGCGTGGTCTGGTTGCGCCGATCGACAGCGATGTCGTTGATGCCAACGTACCGGCTCACTACCGTGCCAAAGACGATCTCTGGGTTGGTCTGACCGCACGTTCACGCATCATCTACGCGTCCAAGGATCGCGTCGCTGAAGGCGAAATCAAGACTTACGAAGATCTGGCTGATCCGAAATGGAAAGGCCGTATCTGTACCCGTAGCGGCAAGCACTCCTACAACCTGTCTCTGATTGGTTCCGTGATCGAACACGACGGTGCCGAGCAGGCTGAGCAGTGGCTGAGCGCGGTTAAAGACAACCTGGCACGTCGCCCTCAGGGTAACGACCGTGCCCAGGTAAAAGCTGTGAAAGAAGGCCAGTGTGACCTGGCTCTGGGTAACACTTACTACTACGGCAAAATGCTGACCAACGAAAAAGAGCCGGAGCAGATTGAATGGGCCAACTCCGTCAATCTGGTATTCCCGAACCAGGATGACCGCGGTGCCCACATGAGCATCTCTGGCGCAGCACTGGCCAAGCACGCTCCGCATCCGGAAGCTGCCATCAAGCTGATCGAGTTCCTGACCAGCGAGAAAGCACAGCAGATGTACGCTGAGGTTAACTACGAATTCCCGGTTCGCCCCGGTATCGAGTGGTCTGACCTGCTGAAAGAGCGCATGGGTGAATTCAAGGCTGACGACGTCAACCTGGGTGACGTGGTTAAACACCGCGCAGAAGCGTCCCGTCTGGTTGATAAGGTCGGCTTCGACAACTGATTTGTTGTGGAATAATCGACACATGCACACTGAAACGGTAGTCTTCCCGGCTACCGTTTTTGTGCGTATTACAGAACCATGAACGACCTCACCGCCATAGGCGCGCCACCAAAGATCGACACCCGCAAGCCTCGCCGCCTGATGCCGGGCTGGTACTCCGTCGCCTGGGGCAGTGCCATTCTGGTGATGTTGCCGGTGCTATCCGTCTTCTGGCTGGCACTTTTCCCGACCGAAAACATCTGGCCACACCTTGTTGATACGGTGCTGCCGGTCTACGTGAAAACAACCCTGTTACTGCTGGCTGGTGTGGGAACGCTCTCCGCTGTTATTGGTGTTGGCACCGCCTGGCTGGTCACCATGTGCAACTTCCCGGGCAGACGTATCTTTGAATGGGGGCTCTTGCTGCCCTTTGCCATGCCCGCCTACCTGATCGCATATTTGTATACCGACCTGCTGGAATATGCGGGGCCGCTGCAAACCCTGTTGCGTGAACTCTTTGGCTGGCAAACAGCGCGGGAATACTGGTTCCCCGAGATTCGCAGCCTGGGTGGCGCCATCTGGATGCTGACGCTGGTGCTCTACCCCTACGTCTACCTGTTGTCACGCGCCAGCTTCCTGGAGCAGTCCATGAGTATTCGTGACGCCAGTCGAATCTTCGGATGCTCTCCGTTACAAAGCTTTTACCGTGTTTCCCTGCCCATCGCTCGCCCCGCCATTGCCGTGGGCCTTTCACTGGTGGCCATGGAAACATTGAACGACTTCGGCACCGTTGATTACTTTGCCGTGAAGAGTCTTTCTGCAGGAATTTACGACGCCTGGCTCAATATGGGTAACCTGGGGGCTGCCGCTCAGATCGCCACCCTGATGATGATGTTTGTGATCCTGTTGATCATGCTGGAACGCATCGCTCGTGCCCGTCAGCGCCAGTTCACCAATGCAGATCGTTTTGGCAGCATCGAACGCTACCATCTGTCACCAGCCAAGTCGGCTCTGGCCACTCTGGTCTGTGCCCTTCCGGTCCTGCTGGGCTTCCTGATTCCCTTTCTGGTTTTGGGTAGCTATGCGATTCGACGTCTGGACCAGCTGGCTGAGGCCGACTTCCTGGCGCACGCCAGCCACAGCTTCACCCTGTCTGCGCTCGCCGCCCTGCTGACTGTTGTTGTGGCCGTTATTCTGGCCTACAGCAAACGTCTCTATCCTGAGCGCCAATCACTGACACTGGCCGCGCGCTTCAGCAGTCTGGGCTATGCGCTGCCGGGCGCGGTACTGGCAATCGGCGTGATCATTCCGTTGGCAACATTCGACAACAGCATCGATGCTTTCATGCGCGAGCACTTCGGCTTTGGCACCGGCCTGCTGCTCAGCGGTACGCCTTTCGCCATCATCTTCGCCTACTGTGTCCGCTTCCTTGCTGTTGCCTCCGGCAGTGTGGACTCATCCCTTGCCAAGGTGACACCCAGCATGGATATGGCGTCACGCTCACTGGGCCAGAACCCATTGCAGACACTGCGCCGTGTACACCTGCCGCTGATAAGAGGCGGCCTGCTGACAGCCGTGCTGGTGGTATTTGTGGATTCCATGAAGGAGCTGCCGGCTACCCTGATTCTGCGGCCGTTCAACTACGATACGCTGGCAACCTATGTGTACCAGTATGCGTCTGATGAAATGCTGGAAACCAGTGCTCTGGCCGCCATGCTGATTGTGCTGGTGGGAATAGTGCCTGTGATTCTGCTAAGCCGTTCCATCACATCTACACGCAAGGGCCACTAGGTCTGGAGCAGCACTGAAAAATGCCATTAACTATTGCCACTAAAAAGGGAGCCTTATAGCTCCCTTTTTAGTTACTGCTTGTCGCTTCGGCTCAGCGCTTGATCGCGACGTATACGCCCTCAAGACGCATGCACAGCTGCTCGCCACAGAGTACTTCTACCACCAGCTCCAACTTGCCTTTGCCCTTTTCCTGAACTCGCTCTGCAAGTGCATCCGCCTCGGATGAATCAGCCAACACGACTCGCGTGACAAAGTCGGACGTAACCGGCTTGAGGTACTGCAAATGGCTATCCGCAATGACCACGTCACATTCCAGCCCGCGCTCCTTCAAACAGAGCGTGGTCAAAGTCCAGCCCGCTACGGTAGCAATCGCGGCTTGAGAACCGCCAAAGCCGGTTCCCTTGTCATTTACATTGGGCGCAAGGGGCGCAGGCACTTCCAGCGTGCTGCCATCCCAGCGCAACTGACTGATTCCCAGATGCTCCAGCAGCGGAATTTGTGTTTTCAACCAGGTCAGAAAGTCGGCAGTATTGGTCGTCATAGCGGTCAGTCCAGGCCATCCCAGCGGCTGACAAACTGGTCCATATCCAGCTGAGGCGCTTCACGATCACGACTGACCTGGCCCAGATAGATATAACCGACAATGCTCTCGCCTTCGGCCAAGCCCAGGCCCTTTTCCACATGTGCGTTGTAAGCCATATCGCCAGTACGCCACATGGCGCCCAGCCCCTGAGCATAGGCGGCCTGAGTGATGGCGTGGGCTGCACAACCGGCAGAAATCAGCTGTTCGCTGATCGGCACCTTGGGATGCTCTCGCGTTACCGCAATCACCGTGATAATCATCGGTGCGCGCAGTGGCATGTTACGGCTTTTCTCCAGACGCATGTCAGAAGCTTCAGGATCACTGGCCTGCACGGCTTCAACAAACAGCTCGCCCATGCGAACCAGCCCTGCACCTTCGGTGATCAGGAAACGCCAGGGGTGCATGGCACCATGGTCTGGCGAGCGCAAAGCCGCCTTCAACATGTTCTCCAGCTGCTCCTGGGTGGGCGCCGGCCCTTCCAGCTTGGGACAGGATACGCGGTTGATCAGGGCATCAAGTGCCTGCATGTGTCTCTCCTTGGATGTTTGGCCCTGGATTACTGGCGCGAAAGTCTCAGGTTCTGGGGCGTGTCATTGATACTGGAGCGATAGGGGTTGATATCCAAACCACCACGGCGCACATAACGGGCATACACGCTCAGCTTCTGAGGGCGGCAACGCTGCCAGATATCCATGAAAATGTTTTCCACACACTGCTCATGGAAGTCACCATGCTCGCGATAGGAAATCAGGTAGGCCAACAGGCCTTTATGGTCGATCTGCGGCCCTTTGTAACGGATCTGCACGCTGGCCCAGTCCGGCTGCCCGGTAACCGGGCAGTTCGATTTCAGCAGGTGGCTGACCAGCGTTTCATCCTGCACAAGGCCTGACGCACTCAACAACTCAGGTGCCGGTGTATAGTGCTCAACCTGCAACGGCAGCTCATCCAGGCAGATACCTTTCAGCTGCTTGACCTCCACCGGAGCATTGAGGGACGTCAGAATCACTTCTACCGGAGCACCGGCCGCTGCAGACAAGTCAGCCTGCATGCGCGCACGCACTTCAGACTCATTGCTGAAGCGGCTCAGGTTATAAGAGTTCAAATACAGCTTGAACGACTTGGATTCGATGATGTTGTCCGAACTGGCGGGAATACGGAATTCCGCCAAACGCACCACCGGCTTGCCGCCCTGATCCAGCCAGGACACCTCATAGGCATTCCAGATATCCATGCCACGAAACGGCAAGGACACACGGGTAATACCCTTGGCCTGCCAATTCAGGTCACGGGCAATGGGGTACAGCAGCGAGGGGTCGTATTCATTAACGTAAACCGTTTCCTGACCCAGAGGAGACGCCTTAACCTGATGATGTTCGCTCATTATTCACGAATCCCCTTGCCGGTGTTGAGCAGGTGCATGGCATAGCTACCCAGCAGCACGATAAAACCGATAATCATGGCAAATGCGAAACCGATATGGATATCGCTGACACCCAGAATACCGTATCGGAAGCTGTTCACCATATAGAGTATAGGATTGAGCTGGGAAACCCCCTGCCAGAATCCCGGCAGCAGCTGGATGCTGTAGAACACCCCACCGAGATAAGTCAGCGGCGTCAGGATAAAGGTCGGTACGATGGCGATATCATCAAAGGTTTTGGCATAGACCGCATTTATAAAGCCGCCCAGCGCAAACAGGATCGCAGTCAGGAATACCACCGCAATGGTGATAAACAGGTGATGGATCTGCAGATCGGTAAAAAACAGTGACAACAGGGTTACAATAAAACCAACCCCCAGGCCTCGCGCCGCGCCACCAATGACATAGCCTGCCAGAATCACCCAGTTGGGCACCGGAGAAACCAGCAACTCCTCAATGTTGCGCTGGAACTTGGTGCCAAAGAAGGAGGACACCACGTTGCCATAGGAGTTGGTGATGACGGACATCATGATCAGACCCGGCACGATGTATTCCATATAATCAAACCCGCCCATTTCGCCGATGCGCGAACCGATCAGGTTACCGAAAATGATGAAATACAGCGTCATGGTGATCGCCGGCGGCAACAGGGTCTGCACCCAGATACGGGTAAATCGGCGGATTTCCTTCACCACGATGGTGGAGAATGCGGTCCAGAGCAACCGGGTGTTCATGCGCGCTCCTGTTTCAGGTTCTTGTCGACCAGAGATACAAACAGCTCTTCGAGACGGTTCGCCTTGTTACGCATGCTGCTGACTTCGATACCCTGCTCGGCCAGATGGCTGAACAAGGCGTTGAGCCCCTGTGCCTTGGGCACGTCCACTTCCAGCGTATGGGCATCACGGGCACGAATCACATAGCCGTTCAGCTGTGGCAGCTGCGCAAAATCGTCTTTCAGATCCAGAATGAAGGTTTCAGTATCCAGCTGCTGCAGCAGCGCTTTCATGCTGGTGTTCTGAATAATGGTGCCATGGTCAATGATGGCGATATTGCGGCAGAGGCTTTCAGCCTCTTCCAGATAGTGCGTCGTCAGGATAATGGTGGTACCGGCCGCATTGATTTCGGTGAGGAAGTCCCACATGGAGCGACGAAGCTCGATATCCACACCCGCCGTCGGCTCATCAAGAATCAGCAGCTTGGGCTCATGAACCAGCGCACGGGCGATCATCAGACGACGCTTCATACCGCCGGACAGCATGCGCGCACGTTCGTTACGCTTTTCCCACAACCCCAGCTTACGCAAATAGACTTCGGCACGCTCGGTCGCCTGCTTGCGCGGAATGCCGTAGTAACCTGCCTGAGTGACGACAATATCCAGCACTTTTTCGAACGGGTTGAAGTTGAACTCCTGAGGCACCACGCCCAGGCACTGCTTGGCTTGCGTCAGCTGGGTGTCGATATCAAAACCGAATACACTCACCTTGCCAGACGTCTTGTTCACCAGAGAAGAAACGATGCCCAGAGTGGTCGACTTGCCGGCTCCGTTGGGTCCCAGCAGCGCAAAAAAGTCGCCCTGCTGCACATCCAACGAGATCCCTTTCAGGGCTTCGAAGTTGTTGCCATAAACCTTGCGCAGGTCCTGTATCGATAACGCGGTCGTCATGTCCTGCCTTCGTATCTATATTAGAAGAAGCTACTTGATGAGGTCTGAACTTGAAAATTCAACCCAAGCCCTCCATTGTACTCCTTCCAGCGCCCGGCTTCCTGCTCCGGCGCCCTTGAATATCGCTTTAATCGACTGGAGTTTCGCGTGACCGATTCCCATGCTTTTCATCTCAACCTGCTGAAGATCGCCTATAACAACCTGACCCAACAGGCAGACTTTAAAGACGATCAGGTTGATCCGATGAACATCGAGTTTTTGAACCGGTTTGCCGCCTTGGTCGAAGCCTACGAGCAGCATCAACCCGATGCCTATGAACTTGGACAGGATTTGATGGTGCAGCTGGTACGCAGCTACCCGCAGTATGTACACCTGGTTGCTCGCGACCTGTTCTGGCGTTTCGGCGGTGAGTGCCTGCATTTTATGAGCGATGAAGAGATCGAGCAGTTCCAGCAGCTGGACGAAGCACTGGCAGAGGCCGAAGCCAAGGACCACGAGATCGACTACCTGCAGCTGCGTGAAGCGGTTTTGGGCGAAGGCTCAGCAACCAAGCACTGAGAAAAAGGCAGTAAGGGCTGGGCATTGACCCCAGCCCCTCAAGTCTAGCGGTTAGCCGCGCTGCTCCAACTCTTCGTACAATGCTACAAACGCCTGCGTCAGCTTGTGCTGAGGCGCCATGTACACCAGCGGCTTGGCTTCATTGTGAGACTCTTTCATTTTCACCGACGCGGGCAAGCGTGTCGCGAGTACCGGAAGCTCCTCCGCTTCCAGGCCTGCAACGATCTTCTGCGGTAGTGAGGCACGGGGCTGGAACTGGTTAACCACTATGCCCTCGATCTGCAGATCGGCGTTGTGATCTTCCCGCGTCTCGCCCACATTATTGAGCAGACTGTAGAGTGCCTGACGCGCAAACTCGTCGCAGTCGAACGGAATCAGACAGCGCTCCGCTGCTACCAGAGCCGACAGCGTAAAGAAGTTGAAGGCCGGCGGCGTATCAATGTAGATCACATCGAAATCCTCCTTCAAATCCAGCACGGCATCACGCAGCTTGTAGATCTTATGCTTGCTCTCCAGTTTGGACTGCAGATCACCCAAGTCCGGGTGAGAAGGCAAAATCGACAGGTTTTCGAACGGCGTATCATGCACAAAGGCGATCGGCGGCTGAGGCTTAAGCTGAAAGCTCAGGGCCTGCTCAAAAAAGCCATAGGCATCTGACTCAGGGTTATTCGCATCATCACCCAACAGGTAATGGGTCGAGTTACACTGAGGGTCCAGGTCAATCACCAGCGTGCGCTTGCCCCGGCTCGCCTCAATGGCAGCCAGATTCACAGCGATACTCGACTTGCCCACACCGCCTTTCTGATTGAATACCACTCTGCGCATGATCAGTGTCTCCGCACTATTCCTTATCCCTGGGACAGAAGGTCACGCAGGTCGATAATCGCCGCGTTGGCGCGGGAAATATAAGATGCCATTACCAGTGAATGGTTAGACAGGAAACCAAACTCGGTACCGTTCAGGATCATCGGGCTCCAAATAGTGGACTGGGTCGCCTCAAGCTCACGAATGATCTGACGCAGGCTGGCACGGGCATTCTTTTTGTCCAGCGCATCACCAAAGTCCTGCTCCACCGCTTCCAGCAGATGGATCAGCGCCCAGGCGGTACCACGGGCTTCATAGAAGACATTGTCGATTTCCATCCAGGGTGTTTTGACTTCCATCTCGCCCGCCGCCACGGTCGACTGACGGCCTGCGCTTTCACCGGCCAGATCGGTATTGATACGGCGCTGGCCAACACTGGCACTCAGGCGCTGGGACATGCTGCCCAGACGGGTTGACACATCGCCCAGCCAATCACGCAGGTTATCGGCGCGGGCATAGAACTGCGCATCGGGCTGGCTGGGATCGCTCAGACGATCGCGGTAGTCGCGCAGCAGCTTAAGCGCCTTGCGATACTCGGTCTCGGACGACGGCAAAATCCAGTTACGATGATCAAAATGCAACAGGGGCTCGGCTTTCGCCAGTGCCGGATCTTCGGTGGACTGGGACTGGGAGCGACTGAAGCTCTTGCGCATGGCACGGCTCATGTCACGTACCTGTACCAGCACGCCAAACTCCCAGGACGGCATATTGTCGAGCCAGATACCCGGCGGCAGCATATCGTTACTCAGGTAGCCACCCGGTTTATCCAACAGCGTTTCGGTCAGATGAATAAGGGTGCCCGTCGTATGTGCCCCAGTGACAGGCTTGCCGTCGGTCTGCAACTCCGCCTGGGCACGTACATCAAAGGCATCAGGCGCACTGCTCCAATACATTCCCAGTACCAGTGACACCACCAGCCACAAGGCCAGCGCGGCCAACACAAATTGCAATGACCGGGCTGAACAGCAGCGATCCCAGATTCCGAGCCAGATACGCTCCAAACGCTCCACACTAAACTCCTTGTTTTAGATCATCTGACCATCACCCATCGACGGCCGGATTGTTGCAATGCACTATGGCGAAATTCGGCATTGCGGTCAATCAAGCGTTTAATGAAACCGACACGAACAGTGACCGCAACCCCCTTATTTAAGCCTAACTTCGTCAAACAAGCTGCTATCCGCCGTTTTTTAACGGGTCGGCATAGACAGGGTTTCCAGTTTAATGCACACTAGCGACCTTAGTTGAACCCCCAGGCAGTCCCGCTTTTCGCGGCGTTTCCATGCCCTGCAGGGGTGTCATAACCTTATATATAGATATACATCTGCCGATGTGTCGCTGCATGTGAACTTTTTCGCCTGTACGCCGGTCTGTCAGACAGCTGTCTGCCAAACATGGCCAAAGGCGTGAACCCGAGCCCAAAATCTGTCGTTTTTCGGCCATTTTGGACTTTGTTCATAAGCTGCTCAGTGCTGCAGCTGCATTATTTGGCAGTTTTAAACATAAACACCTGAATCAGAGAAGCCTTCTTAGTATGGATATTCGCAAAGTCAAAAAACTGATCGAGTTGCTGGAAGAGTCCAACATCAACGAAATCGAGATCAAGGAAGGCGAAGAGTCTGTCCGCATCAGCCGCGGTGGTAGTGTTGTAGCAGCACCTGTAGCAGCACAGGCTCCTGTTTACGCAGCAGCACCTGCAGCTGCTCCGGCTCCGGCAGCAGCAGCTCCGGCCGTTGAAGCTGAAGCAGCGGTTGTTACCGGTCACGCAGTCTGCTCTCCGATGGTGGGTACTTTCTACCGTGCGCCGTCTCCCACCTCTGCTGTCTTCGTTGAAGTTGGCCAGAGTGTTAAGGCTGGCGACGTGATCTGCATCGTCGAAGCAATGAAGATGATGAACCAGATCGAAGCTGACAAGTCTGGTGTGATTGAAAGCATCCTGGTCGAAGATGGCCAGCCGGTCGAGTTCGACCAGCCCCTGATCACCATCGCCTGATACCAGACCAAGGATATTCACTATGCTGGACAAAGTTCTGATTGCAAACCGGGGTGAGATCGCTCTGCGAATCCTCCGTGCATGCAAGGAGCTGGGCATCAAGACCGTGGCTGTGCACTCAACTGCCGACCGCGACCTGATGCATGTCCGCCTGGCTGACCAGGCGGTCTGCATTGGCCCGGCGCCCTCTCCGCAAAGCTACCTCAACATCCCGGCCCTGATCAGCGCTGCAGAAGTCACCGACTCTGTTGCGATCCACCCGGGTTACGGCTTTCTGGCCGAGAACGCCGACTTTGCCGAACAGGTTGAGCGTTCAGGTTTCACTTTCATTGGCCCGCGTGCCGACACTATCCGCCTGATGGGTGACAAGGTGTCCGCGATCGAAGCCATGAAGAAAGCTGGCGTACCGACCGTACCCGGTTCCGATGGTCCGCTGCCGGATGACAACGAAACCATCTACAAAATCGCACGCCGTATCGGTTACCCGGTCATCATCAAGGCAGCTGCCGGTGGCGGTGGTCGTGGCATGCGTGTAGTACACACCGAAGCGCACCTGTCCAACGCCGTACAGGTCACCAAGTCCGAAGCCAAAGCGGCTTTTGGTGATGCGACTGTGTACATGGAAAAATTCCTTGAGAAGCCGCGCCACGTGGAAGTGCAGGTTCTGGCTGACGGCCAGGGCAACGCTATCCACCTGTATGACCGCGACTGCTCTCTGCAGCGTCGTCACCAGAAGGTTGTGGAAGAAGCACCGGCGCCAATGATCGATGCGGCAGCACGTGCTCAGGTTCTCCAGTCCTGTGTCGATGCCTGTATCGAAATCGGCTACCGCGGTGCTGGTACGTTCGAGTTCCTGTACGAAGATGGTCAGTTCTTCTTCATCGAGATGAACACCCGAGTTCAGGTTGAGCACCCTGTTACCGAAATGGTGACCGGCGTTGATATCGTGAAGGAACAGCTGCGCATCGCCTCGGGCCTGCCACTGTCCTACAAACAGGAAGATATCAAACTGCGCGGCCACTCCATCGAGTGCCGCCTGAATGCGGAAGACCCGAAGAACTTCATGCCGAGCCCGGGTAAAGTGACTCACTTCCACGCGGCTGGCGGTAACGGTGTTCGTGTCGACTCCCACCTGTACAGTGGCTACAGCGTGCCTCCGCACTATGATTCACTGATCGCCAAGCTGATCACCTTCGCAGACGATCGTGAAACAGCCCTGGCCCGTATGCAAGGTGCACTGGACGAGACCCTGATCGAAGGGATCAAGACCAACATTCCGCTGCATCAGGACATCATGCGCGATACCAACTTTGCCCAGGGTGGAGTCAACATCCACTACCTGGAAAAGAAACTGGGTCTCTGACCTGCCACGGCAGCCCTGCTCGGGGCTGCCGTTTTTCTCTCCCCCCAAAACCGCTCGACATCCTCCCATACGTTGCCCTCCATCATCTTCCTGGGGTTTACCCGTCGCGGTTTTAGGACATAATGACAGCACTCAAAGACCGGAGTAACACCATGCCCTGGCTGCAGATTAAAGTTTCCATTCATCCCGATCAGGCCGAAACCTACGAAGACCTGTTACTGGCTGCCGGTTGTGGCGCCGTTACCTATCAGGATGCAGCTGACCAACCGATTTTCGAGCCGGATCTTGGCACTACACCGCTGTGGAACAATACCGTTGTAACCGGTCTGTTCGATGCCGAGCATGATTTGCAGGAAACCATGCAACTGCTCCAGCTGGCGCAGCAGCAGATGGACATCCCCGCTGACGCACCCACACCCGAATTCAAGGCCGAAATTCTTGAAGACAAGGACTGGGAACGCGAGTGGATGGATCACTATCACCCCATGCAGTTTGGCAAGCGCCTCTGGGTCTGCCCAAGCTGGCGTGAAGTCCCCGAGCCCGATGCGGTCAACCTGATGCTCGACCCGGGTCTGGCTTTTGGCACCGGCACCCACCCAACCACCGCACTCTGCCTGCAATGGCTGGACAGCCAGCCTCTGGATGGTCAGCAGATCGTCGACTACGGTTGCGGCAGTGGCATCCTGGGAATTGCCGCACTGCTTCTGGGTGCCAAGCATGTACAGGCAGTGGACATCGATGTTCAGGCTCTGACGGCCACCATCGACAACCTGCAGCGCAACAATCTGGACGCTTCCCGTCTGGATACTTATTTGCCGCCTGAGGCACCTCTGATCAAGGCCGACACTCTGGTCGCCAATATTCTGGCCGGGCCATTGGCCGAGCTGGCACCGACATTGGCTGAACGTGTTCGCCCGAACGGAAAAATCCTGCTGTCGGGTCTGTTGTCCCAACAGGCAGATGAGCTAACATCGGTGTATTCACGCTGGTTTGAAATGGACCCACCCGCTGAGCACGAAGGCTGGATACGCCTGAGCGGGACCCGTCGACAGGAGGACTGACGTCTTGGTCGTCACGCGCTGCCCCAATTGCCATGCCCGTTTTCGCGTCAGTGACGGTCAGCTCAAGCTGGCCGCCGGGCAGGTTCGGTGTGGCGCGTGCCTGCTCGTATTCGACGCCCGGCAACACAGCCTCACCCAATCGCCTCGCCCTGTAGCCCAAGCGGCGCCTGAACCAACGGCTGCACAGACACCCGTGCAGGCGCCGGTACAGACACCGATACAAAAGGCTGCACCACAGCCGGATGCCAAGCCCACTGAGGCCAAACAGTCTCAGCCTAAGCCCATGGCACCGCCGTCACCGACGCCAAAGGTCACCCCACCCACCTCTGAAAGCCCCGAATCCTCCACGTCGGTAGAACCCCGCGCAAGCGCTTCATTGCGCCAGACTTCAACGGTGGAACAACCCCGGACACAAGCCGTTCAGACGCCAGTCTCGAAACAGGATTCAGAACAGACCACAGAACAAAACAGCAGCACGCCGGTCGATGTGCTCGGAGACTTTCGTGCCGAAGCCCTTCAGCTCAGTCATCCTGCCGACGATGATCCCAACCCGGTCAGCACAACCGGCTGGCTGCTACTCTGCTTTCTCGCAGTCCTGGGACTGGGGGCTCAGCTGATCTGGTTTGAACGGGCCCAACTGGCACGTTACCCCCAGCTTGGCAGCCTTTATGCGTTGCTTTGTGATCAGGTCGACTGCTCTCTTCAGCGCCCAGCGCTGGAGCTGATACGTAATCACAATCTGTTGTTGCAGCCACATCCCCAATACCTGGATGCGTTGAGCGCGACCATCCTGCTGGAGAACGAGGCTCCCTTCGAGCAGCCCTGGCCCGCGCTTAACCTTCGCTTCACCGACCTCAAAGGCAGACTGGTGGCACAACGTACCTTCCAGCCCAGTGAATATCTGGATGCAGGTGCAATGGACCCCAAACACATGCCGCCCGGCCGCTCCCTGCAGGTCAACCTCGAACTGGCAACTCCGGGACGCCGAGGCACCAGCTACGAACTTGAGCTTGTCGCACCTCTCTGACGTTTTTGTCGGTTAATTTTTCATCAGAAACGGTTGGCCACCGAGGTCCGAAAGAGTATCATTGCCCACCTTCCGAAAGTTAAACCCTGGTTTGCTGCAGTAATGCGGCAGGCATGTGTTTCTTTTACCTTTTTGACGGGATGCGGCATGTTCAGAATCGGCCCATACAACATTGACAGTCGGGTGATTCTGGCCCCTATGGCCGGTGTAACCGACCGCCCTTTCCGGCAGCTTTGCCGTGAAATGGGAGCTGGGCTGGTAGTGTCCGAAATGGTCACGGCCGACAAGCGCCTTTGGCATACCCGTAAATCCAGTTTCCGTCTTGATCACAGTGGCGAAGCCGAGCCTCGTTCCATCCAGATTGCCGGTGGCGATCCGGAGATGCTGGCTGAAGCTGCACAACTCAATGTGGAAAATGGCGCCCAGATTATCGACATCAATATGGGCTGTCCTGCCAAAAAGGTCTGTAACAAAGCGGCTGGATCCGCCCTGCTGCGTGATGAAGCTCTGGTTAACGAGATTCTGCACGCGGTAGTGGATGCGGTAGAGGTTCCGGTCACGCTTAAAATCCGTACCGGCTGGTGTCCGGACTCACGTAATGGTGTTCGTATTGCCAAAATGGCTCAGTCCGCGGGGATCGCTGCATTGGCGGTTCATGGACGTACCCGTGCTGACAAATACCTTGGACAGGCAGAATACGACACCATTGCGCGCATCCGGGATGCCATCAGCATTCCCCTGTTTGCCAACGGCGATATCAACTCGCCCGAGAAGGCCGCTCAGGTTTTGCAGCACACCGGCGCAGATGCCGTCATGATTGGCCGCGCAGCTCAGGGTCGCCCCTGGTTGCTGGGTCAGATTGATCAATATCTGCGTACCGGCGAGTTACGCCCGGATCCCACCCCCGAAGAGCAACATCGCATCCTGCGTCAGCATCTGGATGCTCTGCATCAGTTCTACGGCGATTTTCTGGGCGTACGGATCGCACGCAAACACCTGGGTTGGTACCTGCAAAGCTGCGGCAACGACCAGGACTTTCGGCAAAGCTTTAATCAACTTGAAACAGCATCCGATCAGCTCGACGCCGTCGATCAATTTTTTGTTCAACGGCGTACCGCAGCCTGATCCCTGGATTGGGTACAGAAGTACAGTGGATACCAAAGACGTGAAACAGACAAACAACAGCGCAAACGCACAGATTCCGCAGCAGACTCTGCGTGACACCGTGCACCAGTCACTGACCAGCTACTTCAAGCAGCTGGACGGTCAGCCTGTTACCGATGTCTACCAGATGGTGCTGTCTGAAATTGAGGCCCCGCTGTTTGAGAGCGTAATGGCGTACACCAAGGACAACCAGACCAAGGCGTCTGAAGTTCTGGGCCTGAACCGCGGCACTCTTCGCAAGAAACTCAAGCAGTACGGCCTGCTGTAAGCATTCATTTGGAACGGGAACCTAAAAGCATGTCTGAACAGAACAGCACCCCTGTCCGCCGCGCGCTCATCAGCGTATCGGACAAAACCGGCATCGTCGAATTCGCTCGAGCACTGAGTGCTGAAGGCGTTGAAATCCTGTCTACCGGCGGCACCTACAAGCTGCTGTGCGACAACAACATTCCGGCCGTAGAAGTATCTGACTACACCGGCTTCCCGGAAATGATGGATGGACGCGTCAAGACTCTGCACCCGAAAGTGCATGGCGGCATTCTGGGCCGTCGCGGCACCGACGACGCCATCATGGGTGAACACGGCATCCAGCCGATCGACATGGTTGTAGTAAACCTTTACCCGTTCGCGGCGACTATTGCCCGTCCGGATTGCGACCTGCCGATGGCAATCGAGAACATCGATATCGGTGGTCCGACCATGGTGCGTTCTGCTGCCAAAAACCATAAAGATGTTGCCATCGTCGTCAATGCTTCTGACTACGACAGCATCATCGCCGAGCTGAAAAGCGAAGGCGGCCTGGTTCACAAGACCCGTTTCGACCTGGCTGTTAAAGCATTCGAACACACCGCAGCCTACGATGGCATGATCGCCAACTACCTGGGCGCGATTGTTGAAGGTGATGAAGAGGTTCCGGCCGAATTCCCGCGCACCTTCAACACCCAATTCATCAAGGCGCAGGACATGCGTTACGGTGAAAACCCGCACCAACGTGCCGCTTTCTATGTCGAAGCCAACCCGGGTGAAGCCAGTGTTTCCACTGCACGTCAGCTGCAGGGCAAGGCACTGTCTTACAACAACGTGGCCGACACCGACGCCGCACTGGAGTGTGTTAAGCCGTTCCAGGAACCGGCCTGTGTTATCGTCAAGCACGCCAACCCCTGCGGCGTTGCAATCGGCGGTGACATTCTGGAAGCCTACAACCGTGCCTTCCAGACTGACCCGACGTCTGCCTTCGGCGGCATCATCGCCTTCAACCGCGAACTGGACGCCAAAACTGCTCAGGCGATCGTGGATCGTCAGTTCGTTGAAGTGATCATCGCCCCGACCGTATCCCAGGAAGCTTCCGACATTGTTGCGGCCAAGCCGAACGTGCGTCTGCTGGAATGTGGCCAGTGGGATAAAGAGCGCAAGCACAGCTTTGACTACAAGCGTGTTAACGGCGGTCTGCTGGTTCAGGACCAGGACTTGGGCATGATCGACGCATCTCAGCTGAAGATCGTGACTCAGCGTCAGCCGACTGAACAGGAAATCCGCGACCTGCTGTTCTGCTGGGAAGTGGCCAAGTACGTTAAATCCAACGCCATCGTCTACGCCAAAGATGGTCAGACCATCGGTATCGGCGCTGGCCAGATGAGCCGTGTGTACTCTGCCAAAATCGCGGGTATCAAGGCTGCTGACGAAGGCCTGGTAGTGCCAGGTTCCGTTATGGCATCTGATGCCTTCTTCCCGTTCCGTGACGGTATCGATGCAGCGGCTGAAGCCGGTATCACTGCCGTGATCCAGCCGGGCGGCTCCATGCGTGACCAGGAAGTGATCGACGCTGCCGACGAGCACGGTCTGGCTATGGTCTTCACCGGCATGCGCCATTTCCGCCACTAAGCGCGCCACTAACAGAAGGACACTGAACATGAATATTCTGGTTATCGGTTCTGGTGGTCGTGAGCACGCTCTGGCCTGGACTGCTGCCAAGGATGCCGCTGTAGAGCGTGTATTCGTGGCACCGGGTAACGCTGGCACCGCCACCGAGCCCAAGCTGGAAAACGTCGCTATCGACGTAATGGACATTGATGCACTGGTTGCCTTTGCCCGTGACAACAGCGTTGCGCTGACCATTGTTGGTCCTGAAGCACCGCTGGTTGCTGGCGTCGTTGATCGCTTCCGCGAAGCCGGTCTGGCCATCTTCGGCCCCACTGCCGGTGCAGCTCAGCTGGAAGGCTCCAAGGCGTTCACCAAGGACTTCCTGGCACGTCAGCAGATCCCGACTGCCGAGTATCAGAACTTCACCGAAATCGAACCTGCTCTCGCCTATGTACGTGAGAAAGGTGCTCCGATCGTGGTTAAGGCTGATGGTCTGGCCGCCGGTAAAGGCGTAATCGTTGCTATGACGCTGGAAGAAGCTGAAGACGCCATTCGCGACATGCTGGCTGGCAACGCCTTTGGCGATGCAGGCAGCCGCGTTGTGGTTGAAGAGTTCCTCGACGGCGAAGAAGCCTCCTACATCGTGATGGTTGACGGTGACAATGTGTTACCGATGGCGACCAGCCAGGACCACAAGCGTGTAGGTAATGGTGACACGGGTCTTAACACTGGCGGCATGGGCGCTTACTCGCCTGCTCCAGTAGTGACCGCTGAAATCGATCAGCGCGTTATGGACGAAGTGATCATGCCGACCGTAAATGGCATGAAAGCCGAAGGTAACGAGTACACCGGCTTCCTGTACGCTGGCCTGATGATCATGGCTGACGGCACACCGAAAGTGATCGAGTACAACTGCCGCTTCGGTGATCCGGAAACTCAGCCGATCATGCTGCGTCTGAAATCCTCTCTGGTTGAGCTCTGCCAGGCAGCGCTGGACAAGAAACTGGATCAGACCACTGCCGACTGGGATGAGCGCAAATCTGTTGGTGTTGTCATGGCTGCGGGTGGTTACCCGGGCGACTACGCCAAAGGTGACGTGATCAGCCTGCCTGCAACCTGCCCGGAAGGTACCAAGGTCTTCCACGCTGGCACCAAACTGGATGATAACGGCAACGTCGTTACCGCCGGTGGCCGTGTTCTCTGTGTTACCGCTTTGGGAGACAGTGTGACCGAAGCTCAGCAGCGCGCATACGAGCTGCTGAAAGAAGTCAGCTGGAAGGATGCCTACTTCCGTACCGATATCGCTTATCGCGCTATTGCACGCGAAAACGCCTAAGTCCTGTCGAGTGATGAAACAGCCGCCTGCGGGCGGCTGTTTGCGTTCTTGAGGTTTTCACATGTTACTTGAAGTCTGGATTGCCCTTTTGGGCACCGCATTGTTGATCAGCCTGTCACCCGGTGCCGGTGCCGCCACTGCCATGAGTGCGGGCCTGACCTACGGTGTCCGCGGTGCGGGCTGGACCACCCTCGGCCTGATGGCAGGTTACGGTGTGCAGATGCTGATTGTGTCCGTAGGGCTGGGAAGTCTTATTGCCACCTCGCCGGAGCTGTTTCAGGTGATCAAGTGGATCGGCGTCGGCTACCTGTTGTGGCTCGGTATTCAGTTCTGGCGCCAGCGCCGAAGTGCCGATATAGAGTCACACATAGCAGCACCAGGCCCAACCCGACTTTGGCAGGCCACTCTGGTGAACATCACCAATCCAAAAGGGATGGTGTTTCTGGTGGCATTGATGCCCCAGTTCATCGATCCCGAGTTGCCGCAACTGCCTCAACTGCTACTGATCAGTGCTACACTGCTAATTATCGACTGGGGTATCATGACGGGCTACAGCAGCCTGGCGGCTACACTCAGACATCGCTTCGCCGACCCTGTTGCCATGCTCTGGCCACAACGCCTTGCAGGCAGCGCTCTGATCATGGCGGCCATGGCTCTATCTGTTGCAACGCTGTAACCCACTCAGGTTTAACAAGGAGCGTTATGTATTCAAAGCGGCTTATCCTCTGTAGCCTGCTTTCACTGCTGGCAGGTTGCAGCAGCCAGCCATCAACGCCTCCGGACGCCCCCTCCGGACAGGCCTATTGCCTCAGGTCAGGTGAAACCCAGCTTTATGATTGCAGCGCACCTGCACTGGCAATCAACCTCGTACGCGATCCCCTTGCACCCGGTGAAGAAATTTCGGATGAAGACCTGATGGCTCTGCTGGCAGAAATTCGCCGCTGGCTGGAATGGCGCCGTTTAACCCTACTGGGAGAGCCCATTCCCGCCGAACTTATGCCACCTCAAGAACGCCCGCCTGCACTGAATGCTCCCGCGATGGCCAACCCTGAACAACCGCTTTGGCCAAGAGTAATGGACAGTATTTCCCGTCCTTCACTGCAGCGCAGCATTCCCTGACCCAAGTTCCTCCTCCCCCCTTCTTTTCTGCTGATTCTGCCTTTTTTGTGCACTCGCACATCGCTCACTAAAGACTCGTAAATCTTTGATCTTAAAACTGTACTTTAGCCAACGCTGTGCTATCCAGAAGGTATGGGCATGAGGCTCAAAAGGCCTGTCGATGCCTCAGACACTGACAACTCGTTTCCCATTTCGCTCAAGCACGGAGGACCCCGTCATGTTGAAGCAGATGGAAAACGCCGGTCTGACCGATCTGCATTTCGGCCTGGACCCGGCTAGCGGTTTAAGGGCAATCATTGCCATCCATTCCACCGCACGCGGCGCCGCTATCGGAGGCTGCCGATTTATCCATTACGCACGCGAACAGGACGCGGTGACCGATGCCCTGCGACTTGCACGCGGCATGAGTTACAAGGCGGCTCTTGCAGGCCTGCCTCACGGCGGCGGCAAAGCGGTGGTGATCCGACCCGAAGGCGAATTTGACCGCCATGCACTGATGCAAGCCTTTGGCTGTTTCGTGAATGAGCTGGGCGGACGCTATATCACCGCCATGGACAGCGGCACCGAAGTCAGCGACATGGACAGCATTGAAACCACGACTGACTTTGTCAGCTGTACCAGCGCCAGTGGCGATCCCTCGCCCCACACTGCCTTGGGCGTTTTTGAGGGTATTAAATCGGCAGTACGGCATCGCCTGAATCAGACCAGCCTTGCCGGGCTCAGCGTAGCCATCCAGGGCCTGGGGCATGTGGGCTACGCACTTGCCCAGCACCTGCATACTGAGGGTGTCCACCTGCTGGTTTCGGATATTGACTCTGACCGGCTGCGCCATTGTGTCGAAGCCTTCGGTGCAGAACCGGTCCACCCCGAGGCTATTTACGGCGTACAAGCGGATATCTTCAGCCCCTGCGGTCTGGGCGCAGTACTGAACGCTCATACCATTCCTCAGCTGAACTGCAGCATCGTCGCAGGCAGCGCCAACAACCAGCTGGGGACCGACGAGGATGGTAACCGCCTCAGTGAACGCGGCATCCTTTATGCGCCGGATTATGTCATCAATGCTGGCGGCTTGATCCATGTGGCGCTGCATCGTACCGGTGCTACTGACGCTGAACGCGATGCCAAAATCATAGAGATCGGCTCGACATTATCGCACCTGTTTGCTGAAGCCGAGCGCCGAAATCTCTCGGTGCACCATGTCGCAGACCTGCATGCCGAAAGCCTGCTGGCTGCTGCTGGTCACCCCCAGCCGGTGGAACAGGAGACGCACCATGCATAAGGTCAGCTATCAAGGTGATATCCGTTTTACGCGATACCTGGAAGCCGATGGCACTCCTGCAGGAGAGATGCCCGACTGGGTAAAAGGAGACACTCCTTGGGTCGATTACTACCAGCAGATGGTGCTGGCACGCCAGTTCGATACCAAGGCGATCAGCCTCCAGCGTACCGGACAACTGGGTACCTATGCTTCCCTGCTCGGCGCCGAAGCCATTGACGTGGTGTGCGCGCGCCTGATGCAAGCCGAAGACGTGCTGGTGCCCTATTACCGCAACCACGCCATGCAGATGATCCGTGGTATGCCCATTGCCAAGCTGTTTTTGTACTGGGGCGGTGATGAGCGCGGGAGTGCCGCCGAGGAAATGAAACTCGACCTGCCCAACGCTGTACCCATTGCTACCCAGTGCCTGCACGCCTGCGGCGTGGCCACGGCACTGAAGCTGCGGAACCAGCATCAGGCTGTGTTAACCATGATTGGCGATGGCGGCACCTCCAAAGGCGACTTTATGGAAGCCCTTAACGTGGCCGGTGCCTGGCAGCTGCCCGTGGTGTTCATCATCAATAACAACCAGTGGGCCATTTCGGTACCGCGCAGCAAGCAATGCATCGCCCCTACGTTGGCACAGAAAGCCCTGGGTGCCGGCATTCGTGGCGAGCAGGTGGATGGCAACGATGCGATCGCCCTGCATGAGGTCGTCGGCCAGGCACTTGAACGTGCCCGGGCGGGCAAGGGTCCAACCCTAATCGAAGCAATGAGCTACCGCCTGTCAGACCACACCACCGCTGATGATGCCACTCGATATCGCTCCTCCGAAGAGCTGAAGGATGCCTGGAAACGCGAACCGGTTGCACGGCTGCACAACTGGCTCCACAGCCAGCAGCTGTGGGATGAAGAGCGTGAACAGGCCTGGCAGGCAGAAACCCGCCAGCTGATTGAAGCCGCCGTGGCTGAGTATCAGGCCACGCCGCCGCAGAATGTCGAGGATCTGTACAACCACCTTTATGCCGAATGCCCTGTCGGGCTGGCCGAGCAGCGTGAGCAAACGAAACTCAAACAGGCGCACATGCAACAGGGAGGGCAGGATCATGAGTAATCAGGCCATTACCTTACTGGAAGCGGTCAACCTGGCGTTGGCCCATGCCATGGAGGAGGATCCGGATGTAGTGCTGTTGGGCGAAGACATCGGTACCAATGGCGGGGTCTTCCGTGCCACCGCTGGGCTCAAGGATCGTTTCGGTGAACGTCGCGTGATTGATACGCCGCTGGCTGAAACCATGATTGGTGGCCTGGCGGTCGGCATGGCAACCCAGGGCATGCGGCCTGTAGCTGAAATCCAATTCATGGGCTTTATCTTCCCAGCTTTTGAACACCTGGTCGCCCATGCCGCCCGCATGCGCAACCGTACCCGTGGCCGCTTGAGCTGCCCAATGGTGCTGCGTGCGCCCTTTGGTGGCGGGATTCATGCGCCCGAGCATCATTCAGAAAGTACCGAAGCCCTGCTGGCACATATTCCAGGCCTAAGAGTCGTCGTGCCGTCCTCACCGGCACGTGCCTATGGGCTCCTGCTCGCCGCCATTCGCAGCGATGACCCAGTCATATTTCTGGAGCCCAAACGCATCTATCGCGCCAGCAAAACCCTGATAGAAGACAACGGTGTCGCACTGCCACTGGACAGCTGTTTCACCCTGCGTGAAGGCAGTGACATCACCCTGATCAGCTGGGGTGCCATGGTCAGCGAAACACTGGCGGCAGCCGAGGCGTTGAATACCGAGGGCATCAGCTGTGAAGTGATCGATGTGGCCTGTCTGAACCCTATGGACCATGCCACCCTGCTGGCATCGGTCAGTAAAACCGGCCGTTGCGTTATTGTGCATGAAGCCCCACGCCATGGCGGGCTGGGCGGTGAAATCGCCGCAACACTGAGCGAGAAACTGTTCACACGCCTGCAGGCACCCCCGCGTCGTGTCACCGGCCATGACTCCGTCATGCCCTACTATCGCAACGAGTTACTGTACTTGCCGGATACCGAGGACATCATCGCAGCGGTCCACGAAACCATGGAGTATTCAGGATGAAATATTTCAAACTGCCCGATTTGGGTGAAGGCTTACCCGAAGCTGAAATTGTGGAGTGGCATGTCAATGAAGGCGATGCTGTAGAGGTCGACCAGTTGCTGGTATCGATGGAAACGGCCAAGGCAATCGTCGAGGTGCCCTCACCTCAAGCCGGTGTCATTGCGCACCTGTTTGGCGCCCCCGGGGACACCATCCACACCGGAGAGCCTCTGGTCGAGTTTGATACTGACGAAGATGGCGACACCGGTACCGTAGTGGGTGAGCTGAAACAACAGCGTGGCAATGCTAACCAGCAGGAGGATTTTATCGTCGGCGCTGCCCCCAGCAGCCGAGCCGCGTTGTCGGCACACAGCACAGCAGCCACTCGATCGCTGGCCAGTCGCCTTGGGGTTAATCTGGATGCACTCAGCGGTTCAGGTCCCCAGGGGCGTGTTACGGCCGATGATGTGGAGCGCGCGGCCAGCCTCGACAAATCCTTTGGTGCTGCCGAGCCACTCAAGGGTGTGCGCAAACAGATGGCACGTACCATGGCGTTGGCACAGGCCGAAGTGGTACCGGTGACCCTATGTGAGGATGCAGATATCGATCACTGGCCCCAGGGCACCGATATCACCATGCGCCTGGTTCAAGCGATCGCGGCAGCCTGTAAAGCCGTTCCCGATCTAAATGCCTGGTTTGATGGCCAGGGGATGAGCCGACGCCTGCACAGCCATATTGACTTGGGGGTCGCTGTCGATACAGATCAGGGCCTGTTTGTTCCTGTACTGAGAGATATTGGTGAGCGCACCACAGAGGATCTGCGCACCGGACTCAACAACCTCAGAGCCGATGTGAGCGCCCGCTCCATTCCACCGGCTGAAATGCAGGGCGCCACGATCACACTGTCGAATTTCGGCACCCTGGCCGGCCGCTATGCCAGTCCCATTGTGGTACCGCCACAGGTCGCCATCATTGGCGCGGGTGTTATCAGAAAACAGCCGATGGTTATTGGAGACAGTATCCAACCACACAGAGTGATGCCTTTGTCGCTGACCTTCGACCATCGCGCAGCAACCGGTGGGGAAGCCGCACGTTTCATGCAAGCACTAATCGAGAACCTGTCCAACTGACACCGAACTGCCGGTGAACCTATTCCGTTTAAGCGGTCATAAAATATGAGATGGCAGTAAATTAGACTTTTTTACTGCCGCCTCTTTCCTTGACTATCGCCAATCTGGACTACACTGAATTTAACCGTTAACGCCATCCACTGGTCTATAAGCGGTTGAAATTTCAGTGGCTAGCGCAATGAGCAGGAAGGTGAGCATGAGTATCTTTGATCACTACAAGGCACGTTATTCATCGACCCAGCAGGAGGAGATGAGCCTGCAGGAGTATCTCAGCCTGTGCAAGGAGGATCCCAAAGTATACGCAAACGCAGCAGAACGCATGCTCGACGCCATCGGCCAACCCGAGGTCGTAGACACGGCTTTGGACCCTCGTCTGAGCAGAATTTTTTCCAATAAGGTGATCAAACGCTATCCGGCGTTCTTCGAGTTCTACGGTATGGAAGAAGCGATTGAAAATATCGTTTCCTATTTCCGACACGCAGCTCAGGGCCTGGAAGAGAAAAAACAGATCCTCTACCTGCTCGGCCCTGTTGGGGGTGGTAAGTCTTCTCTGGCTGAAAGACTCAAACACCTGATGGAACACATTCCTTTCTATGCCATCAAGGGCTCACCGGTTTTTGAGTCCCCATTAGGACTATTCAACCCTGCTGAAGACGCTGAAATACTGGAACAGGAATACGGCATTCCTCACCGCTACTTGCGTGGCATCATGTCGCCCTGGGCAGTTAAACGACTGCATGAATACGGTGGTGATATCACCCAGTTCCGTGTCGTTAAACTCTACCCCTCCATATTGGATCAGGTGGGTATCGCAAAGACCGAGCCCGGTGATGAAAACAACCAGGATATCTCCAGTCTGGTCGGTAAAGTCGATATTCGTAAACTCGAAGAATATCCACAGCACGACCCCGATGCCTATAGCTTCTCCGGCGCACTGTGCCGCGCCAACCAGGGTCTGATGGAATTTGTGGAGATGTTCAAGGCCCCCATCAAGGTCTTGCATCCACTGCTGACCGCGACTCAGGAAGGTAACTACAACAGTACCGAAGGTATGGGTGCCATTCCCTATGACGGCATCCTGCTGGCCCACTCCAACGAATCAGAGTGGCAGAGCTTCAAGAACAACAAAACCAACGAAGCCTTTATCGACCGTGTGTATATCGTCAAGGTACCCTACTGCACCCGCGTGGCCGAAGAGGTCCATATCTACGAAAAACTGCTGGAAAACAGCTCCCTCAACGAAGCACCCTGTGCACCGGATACCCTGTTGATGCTGGCCCAGTTCAGTGTTCTTTCACGTATGAAAGAGCCGGAGAACTCCAGTATCTACTCAAAAATGCGTATCTATGACGGCGAAAACCTCAAGGATACCGATCCCCGCGCCAAATCACTGCAGGAGTACAAGGACAACGCTGGCGTGAATGAAGGTATGGATGGTCTGTCCACCCGCTTCGCCTTTAAGATTCTGTCCAAAGTGTTCAACTTCGATCCGACCGAGATTGCGGCCAACCCCGTGCATCTGATGTATGTGCTGGAACGTGAGATCAGTCAACAGCAATTCCAGACCGAGGTACAGGACCGTTATCTGGGCCACTTGAAAGAGTACATTGTACCCAAATACATCGATTTCCTTGGCAAGGAAATTCAGACCGCGTATCTGGAATCCTACTCAGAATATGGCCAGAACATCTTCGACCGCTACGTAACCTATGCTGACTTCTGGATTCAGGATCAGGAATACCGCGACCCTGAAACCGGCGACATTCTTGACCGTCAGTCCATCAACGAAGAGCTGGAGAAAATTGAAAAGCCGGCGGGCATAAGCAACCCGAAAGATTTCCGCCATGAAATCGTTAACTTCGTACTACGTGCTCGCGCCAGCAATAACGGTAAGAACCCGGCCTGGAACAGCTACGAGAAAATGCGTTCCGTGATCGAGAAAAAAATGTTCGCCAACACCGAAGATCTGTTGCCGGTTATCTCCTTCAACCCGAAAGCGTCCTCCGACGACCAGAAGAAACATGGCGAGTTCGTTAAACGCATGATTCAACGTGGCTACACCGAGAAGCAGGTGCGCTTGCTGTCCGAATGGTACATCCGAGTACGCAAGTCGCAGTAACCCGTCGTTAGGGAGCCGTACCCCGAAGGACCTGAATCGCGGTGGCCCACACAGGGCACCGCTCTGGGAGCCGATACATGAGTTATATTATCGACCGCCGGGAAAATGCGAAGAAGAAAAGCACCGTCAATCGTCAGCGCTTCCTGCGTCGCTACAAGCAACACATCAAGCGCGCCGTAGAAGATGCGATCCATGACCGCTCGATCACCGATGTGGATCAGGGTGGGCAGGTTACTATTCCCAAACGGGATATCTCCGAGCCCATCATCCACCATGGTGAAGGAGGCATCCGACACAAGATTTTCCCCGGCAATAAGGAATTTGTTGAGGGTGATGAGTTCCGTCGCCCGGAAAATGGTGGCGGCGGTGGCAGCGGTCAGGGCAAAGCCAGCAACCAGGGTGAAGGTGAAGACGAATTCACCTTTAATATCAGCCAGGATGAATTTCTCGACTTCATGTTTGAAGATCTTGAACTGCCCTGGATGGTACGCAAACAGCTCAAGGATGCCACCAGTTTCGAAACCCGCCGTGCCGGCTTCACCAGCAGTGGCTCACCTGAAAAACTGCACGTTGTCCGTTCCCTGCGTGCAGCGCATGCACGTCGTATCGCACTGACAGACAAGGAGTCCCGAGACGAAATACGCGCACTGCGAAAAGAGCTCTGGGCGTTAGAAGAAACCCCGCCCTCGCTGGAACGCAATGAAAAACTGGATGCCTTGCGCAAACAGATCAAAACGATGCAGAGAAGCGCCAGCAAGCTGCCTTTTCTGGATGACTTCGATCTGCGCTTCACCAATCTGGTACGCGTGCCTGTCCCTTCCAGCAAGGCGGTCATGTTTTGCGTAATGGACGTTTCCGGTTCCATGACCCAAAGCATCAAGGATATGGCCAAACGCTTCTTCATCCTGCTTTACCTGTTTCTGAACCGAAACTACAAGCAGATCGAAGTGGTGTTTGTACGCCACCATACTCACGCCAAAGAAGTGGATGAACAGGAGTTTTTCTATTCCCGAGAAACCGGCGGTACCATCGTATCCAGTGCGCTGGCACTGACTGCGGACATCATTGATGCCCGTTACCCGCCCAATGATTGGAACATCTACATCGCCCAAGCATCCGATGGTGATAACTGGGACGGTGACTCAGCCACCTGCAGTAAGCTGCTGATGGATCGCATTCTGCCCAAGACCCAGTATTACGCCTATGTGGAGATCACCAACGGTCCCCACCAGAACCTGTGGCATGAATACGAGCAGGTGCGCGAAGCCTTCCATCAAAACTTCGCCATGCAGCAAATTACCGACGCCAACGAGATCTATCCGGTCTTCCGACGTCTGTTTGAGAAACGCACGGAGGGTGCCCATGAGTCCGCGTAAAAAGAAGAAGGAACCCATCTCTACCGGTTCTGACTGGACCTTTCCGCTTATCGAGGCCTATGACCGTGAGATTGGTCGAGTAGCAGCCGAATTCGGCCTGGACACCTACCCCAACCAGATCGAGGTGATTACCTCTGAGCAGATGATGGATGCCTACTCTTCCGTAGGCATGCCGCTAAACTACAACCACTGGTCATTCGGCAAACAGTTTGTCGAGACCGAGCAGCATTACAGCCGTGGGCGCATGGGTCTGGCCTATGAGATTGTCATCAACTCGGACCCCTGTATCGCCTACTTGATGGAGGAAAACACCATCACCATGCAGGCACTGGTTATTGCCCACGCCTGTTATGGCCACAACTCATTCTTCAAGGGCAACTACCTGTTCCGTACCTGGACCGATGCCAGCGCCATCATCGATTACCTGCTGTTCGCCAAAAACTACATTCGTGAATGTGAAGAAAAACATGGCGTGGATGAAGTAGAAAAGCTGCTCGATTCCTGCCACGCCTTGATGAACTATGGCGTTAATCGCTACAAACGGCCACGGCCACTCACCGCAGCTCAAGAGCGAGAACGCCAGCGCTCGCGTGAAGAGTATATCCAGCGTCACTTGAATGACCTCTGGAACACGACGGTTCCCAAAAAGGCCGATAGTGATGCCAGCGAAGCCCCTCACTTCCCGCCCGACCCGGAAGAGAACATCCTTTACTTCATCGAAAAAAATGCGCCCTTGCTGGAACCCTGGCAGCGTGAGGTTATTCGCATCGTTCGTAAGGTCGCCCAGTATTTTTATCCACAGAAACAGACTCAGGTGATGAACGAAGGCTGGGCCTGCTTCTGGCACTACACCCTCCTGCACCAGCTGTATGACGAAGGGTTGGTCAACGACGGTTTCATGATGGAGTTTCTCCACTCCCACTCCAGCGTGGTCTATCAACCGCCTTTTGATAGCCCCTATTTCAGCGGCATCAACCCCTACACTCTGGGCTACAACATGATGCAGGACATTCGCCGCATCTGTGAAAACCCTGAGCCGGAAGATCGTGAGTGGTTCCCTGAAATTGCCGGCAGCAACTGGCAGGAAACCCTCGATCATGCCATGCGAAATTTCAAGGATGAGAGCTTCATCCTGCAATACCTGTCACCGCGTCTGATGCGAGAACTCAAACTGTTCTCCATTACCGATGACAGCAGTCGTCCCATGCTCAGAATTGATGCCATTCATAATGAACGCGGCTATCGCCAGCTCCGGGAGTCGCTGTCGGCGCAATACAACCTTGGCAACCGTGAACCCAATATTCAGGTGTACAACGTCAATGTGCGCGGGGACCGCTCGCTGACCCTGAGACACTATATGCACAATGGCCAACCCCTGGGCGACAGTACCGACGAAGTACTGCGGCACCTGCATCGCCTTTGGGGATTTGATGTTTATCTTGAGTCGGTTAAACCCGATGGCGAGGTCACCAAACGTTATGCTTGCCCACCCAAAGAGGCTGTTGAGGTCGCCTGAACGCCATCGTTATACTGAGGCCACCAATTGAGGAGATGAGTACCGGTTATGGATTGTTTGTTCTGCAAAATCATCAATAAGGAAATTCCGGCCGAGGTTGTCTACGAGGATGACAAGGTGCTGGCGTTCAAGGACATCAACCCCCAGGCACCCTTTCACTGCCTGATCATTCCACGCAAACATATCGCGACCCTGAACGATATTGCCGACGATGAATGCGAACTGGTTGGCCATATGATCCAAACCGCAGGCACTATCGCCAAAGAGCAGGGCTTCGATCAGGACGGCTACCGTACCGTGTTCAACTGCAACACCCATGGTGGCCAAACGGTTTACCATATTCACCTGCACCTGCTGGGCGGCAAGCCAATGGGCTGGCCTCCCTACCAGGATACTTTGAAGACACCGGTCTAAGGTGTTCCAGGCAGCCCCTTCCGGGGCTGCTCCCCCTTGATTTATCTTGCCTCCCGTCAAGCACTGATCGAATCCTGAACATTTATGTTGCACTGCGTCATAAAGTGTTCATTATGGATAGGTAGCGTTGCCGATCAGAATCGTGGAGGGAGCTTTCATGTCAATTAATTCAGACTTGCCAAACACTTCGGCCGGCACCAATGCCCCGCCGATGCACGACCAGCTCGAATTTTTCATCGAACAGGCCCGCAAATCCGGCCCTATTCGCACAGCCGTAGTTCATCCAGTCGACCACAACAGTCTGCTGGGCGCTATTGAAGCCGCGGAACAAGGTCTTATCGAGCCTTTGTTGGTAGGTCCTGAGAGTAAGATTCGCGCCGCAGCTGAAGTCGAAAACATCGACCTCTCTCCCTACGAAATCATCACCACCGAGCACAGTCACATGGCTGCAGAGCGCGCCTGTGAACTGGTTCGCCAAGCTGAAGCCGTTGCACTGATGAAAGGCAGCCTGGGCACCTCCGAGCTGCTCAGTGCCGTAGTGCACAAAACCAAAGGCATTCGTACCGAGCGACGCCTGAGCCATGTATTTGTCTTCGACGTTCCCAATTACCACAAGCCGCTGGTGATTACCGATGCTGCCATCAATGTGGTACCGGATCTGATGGTGAAGCGCGACATCGTGCAGAACGCCATAGACTTTTGCCAGTCCTTGGGCAACAAGCAGCCCAAGGTGGCCATTCTGGCGGCAGTGGAAAAAGTTAAGCCCAATATGCAAAGCACTCTGGACGCAGCAGCTCTGTGCAAAATGGCTGACCGCGAGCAGATCAAAGGCGGCATCCTCGACGGTCCCCTGGCTTTCGATAATGCCATCTCCCTGCAGGCGGCCATCGACAAGCACATCAAATCGCCGGTCTCCGGCGATGCTGATATCCTGCTGGCGCCGGATCTGGAAGCGGCCAACATGATTGCCAAACAACTTATCTACCTGGCCGACGCCAAATCAGCGGGCCTGGCTGTGGGTGCGCGCGTACCGATCATCCTCACTAGCCGTGCTGAAGGTACTCTGGGTCGTCTGGCCTCCTGCGCCCTGGCCTCGCATATGGTGCAGCACAGCAAAGGAGTGAGCTGATGGATACTATCCTGACCGTCAACGGTGGCTCATCCAGCCTCAAATGCGGCCTTTACGCTGTAGCCAACAACGAGCTGCAATGCCTGTTTCACCTGAAGGTGGAAAACCTTTTGGGTGACAATATTCAGTTCAAGGTCCGCGACGAGCAAAACCGCGTGCTGGATTCCCATATCCTTGAATGCCAGGATACTGCCCTTGATGAGCGCCACCAGCGTGCACTGCAGGAAGTGCTGCACTGGGTTGATGAGCATCTGCCAGAGTCACACCTGATAGCCACCGGACACCGCGTAGTACATGGTGGTGACCTGTTCAGCGAGCCGGTTCTGCTGGATGATGACAAGCTAAGCCAACTTCACCAGTTCATTCCATTGGCCCCTCTGCATCAGCCGTACAACCTGAAACTGGTACAAGCCTGCCGCGCGCTGGCACCTCAGCTGCCGATTGTGGCCTGCTTCGATACCATGTTTCACTCCCGCCAGCCCCGTATTGAAAGGCTCTACGCCCTGCCCCGCCACTTGGTCGACAAGGGTGTACACCGCTACGGCTTCCACGGTCTGTCCTATGAGTACCTGCAGCGCCAGCTGAGCCAGGCCGGTGCGGGAACGCTTAAAACCGTGGCCTGCCACTTGGGAGCCGGTGCCAGCATGTGCGCCATCGGCAATGGTCAGTCCATCGCTTCCAGCATGGGCTTTACCGCAGTGGAAGGTCTGCCGATGGGCAGCCGCACCGGTAACCTGGACCCGGGCGTCCTGTTGTATCTGATGCGTGAAGAAAACATGGATGTGGATGCGCTGGAAAAGCTGATCTACAAGGAAAGTGGCTGGCTGGGTATTTCTACTATCAGCTCAGATATGAAAACCCTGCATCAGGCTGATGATCCCAAAGCGGAAGAAGCGATCGATATGTTCTGCTACCGCGTTGCCCTGGAGATGGGTCGTCTCGCGGCTGCGCTTGAAGGCGTGGAACAGGTAGTCTTTTCAGGTGGTGTGGGTGAAAACGATGCCGATGTGCGTGCCCGAGTACTGAAGCGTTGCGGCTGGCTGGGCATCAAGCTGGATGAAGAGGCCAATCAGCGTAATAGTGGCATTATCACTACAGCTGATTCAGCCGTCACAGTGCGCGTCATGCCGACCAACGAAGAGCTGATGATCGCCACTCACGTGGATGAGCTGCTGCACTGAAGCAACCGTAGTCGATGCAAAAGTTTAACGACAGGCCGGTATCCACCGGCCTGTTTCGTTTTAGCCCTGAGCGGCAGCCTTTTGTTGACGCTGACGTACCATCTCAAACAGGCACACACCTGTCGCAACCGATACGTTCAGACTGCTCACCTCTCCCGCCATGGGAATGCTGATCAGCTGATCACAGTTTTCACGGGTCAAGCGACGCAGGCCCTTACCCTCGGCACCCATAACCAGTGCCTGAGGGCCGGTCAGGTCAACCTCATACACGCTGCCATCCGCCTCTCCAGCCGTGCCGGTAATCCAGATACCGCGCTCCTGCAAAGACTGAAGCGTACGCGCCAGATTCGTCACCTGCACATAGGGCACTACTTCAGCAGCACCACAAGCGACTTTGGCCACTGTTGCATTCAAAGGTGCCGACTTGTCTTTAGGGGCAATCACAACCGTTACGCCAGCCGCATCGGCGGTGCGCAAGCAGGCACCCAGGTTATGTGGATCGGTCACACCGTCCAGCACCAGTACCAGCGGAGCGTCCCCGGCGAAGTCCAGCAGTGGACCCAAGCCCTTTTCGTTCAACGCTTTCAGTGGCTCACACTCGGCAATCACGCCCTGATGACGACCGCCGCCTGCACGCTGATCCAGCAGCTGTCGCGGCTCTTCAACGACCTTGATACCCTGAACTTGCGCTTTATCCAACACGGACTGCAGACGCTCATCACCACGTCCCTGCTGTACCAGCAAGCGGCGGACACGGCCGGGGTTACGGTTAAGCAGGCTGGTAACGGCGTGCAGACCAAAGATATCGGTTTGGCTCATGGGGCTCCCGGGTATTCAGATAATCGCTGTGGTGAAAAATTCAGGACTGCTTATTATGCGGCAAAACCGTGTAAATTGCCGCCCATCTCAGCATCTAAACCCATTACAGGACATAAAAAAGCACGACGCTGTACCAGCCGTCGTGCTAGAGGCAAAAACCTGTTAATCGAGATCAGGACAACAATTGCACCAACTGCAGGCCCGGCTGCTCAAAGTCCGTCGCCATGGCAATGCTCAAGGCCGTGATGGTAACGATGGAGAACAAGAACACCTGACGTGCCCAACCATCGTCATCCACATCCAGTGCCCAGCCTCTCAGCGCCATACCCAACCACCAGAGGCTGGTGGCACAGGCCACTGCCAGAAAGCCATAGCCGGCATAGCCCAGCACAGTCAGCAGCACCGTTGCCAATCCAAAGGCCAGGATATACAGCACAATATGCATCTTGGCCTTGGATACACCTTCCACGACCGGTAGCACCGGGATATTGGCCGCAGCATAATCCTGATAACGGAAGATGGCGATGGCATAAGAGTGCGGCATCTGCCACAGGCTGAACATCAGCAATAACACGGCAGCACCCGTATCAAAGCTGCCACTCACGGCACAGTAGCCCACCACTGGTGGCACCGCGCCAGACAGGCTGCCCACCAGAGTGCCATACACGGAGTGACGTTTCATCCAGAGACTATAGATGCCTACATACACCAGGTAACCCACCGCTGCGAACAACAGTGCTACTCCATTGGTAGTGGCCAGGGTCGCAAACCCCATAACCCCCAGTACCACGCCATGCCAGAGCGCAGCCTTCAAAGACAGCTCTCCAGTCACCGTTACCCGATTGCGGGTGCGCTGCATGCGACTGTCGATATCACGATCGATGCAGTTGTTGAGCACGCATCCAGACGCCACTACCAATGACAAACCGATCAGGGTTGTCAGCAGAAGGATAAAGTCCACGCTGCCACGGGAGGCCAACAAAAAGCCCCCGGCTACCGAGATCAGGTTGCCCATGATGATGCCTGGTTTTGTGACCAGCAAATAGCGTTTAAAGTTCACAATAAGACCTGCCCACTAGTGCATCATCATGGCGTTAGAGGCGTAGATGATCCAGATCGACAGCCCTACGACCAGCACAATGATCAGTGCCGAGAACAGGAAGGTCAGCGTATTCAACCTGCCCTCCTCATTGGTCAGCGTCAGGTGCAGGAAGTATTTCAAATGCACCGCAATCTGAACCACTGCGAACAGCAGAATGGTAATGACCGTAGTCCACTTGTCGAAGCCACCGGACATCACCAGCCAGAATGGCACAACGGTCAGCACTACTGACAGCAAAAACCCCACGGCATAGGACCTAACACTGCCGTGTGCGGCATCATGATGACTGCTCATTAGACGCTCCCCATCAGATAGACAACGGTAAACACACAGATCCAGACCACATCCAAAAAGTGCCAGAACAGGCTCAGGCAGCCAAGGCGCGTGCGGGTGCGATTGCACAAGCCACGCTTGCTGACTTCCAGCATCATCACCAGCATCCAGATCAGGCCTGCAGTCACGTGCAAGCCGTGCATGCCCACCAAAGAGAAGAAGGCGGTCAGGAAGGCGCTGGTCTGGGGGCCATGACCGTGCACGATCAGGTGATTGAATTCATACACCTCCATGCCGATGAAGACCGACCCCAGACAGAAGGTCACCGCCAGCCACATCAGCGTGGCCGAACGGTTCTGCTTGTGTGCCGCCAGCATGGCAAAGCCGTAGGTGATGCTGGAGAACAACAGTGCAAAGGTTTCCACCAGCACAAAGTCCAGCTCGAAGATGTCCTTACCGGACACTCCGCCCGCCGTGTTCATAAACAGCACGGCATAAGTGGCGAAGGCCGATGCGAACAGCAGGCAGTCGGTCATCAGGTAGAGCCAGAAACCGAACAGTGTGTTACTGCCGGTGTCATGGTGCTCATGATCATGACTAGGGTCATGTGCATGCGCCTGTTGAGGCGCCAGCCGCACAGGGGCTTCAGGTGTCAAAACAGAAGTCGACATAATCAGGCCTTCAGTGTGTTATCCAGTTGCACGGCGGTCAGATGCGCATCCTCGATCCGCTCGATCTCGTCCGGCTGCACGTAGTAGTCCACATCGTTGTCGTAGCAACGCACCAGGAATGCGGCCAGCGTGCCCACCAGCGCGGCAATCACCAGCCACCAGATATGCCAAACAGCACCAAAACCGGCAGCGGTCAGCAGCATTCCCATGACAAACCCCACACCGGTATTTTTCGGCATATGGATAGGCGCGTAGGACTCGGGACGATGATAGGCATGCCCTCTTTCCTTCATTTCGGTGAAGGCATCGATGTCGTCTACCTGAGGATTGACGGCGAAGTTATAGAACTGTGGCGGTGAAGCACTGGCCCACTCCAGGGTGTGGCCGTTCCAGGGATCACCAGTCAGGTCCCGGTTCTGTTCACGGTTGCGGTAGCTGACATAGAGCTGGATCAGCTGACACAGAATGCCGAGCGCGATGATGAAGGCACCGACGCAAGCGATGTAAAGCCAGATG
Organism: Marinobacterium sp.; assembly: GCA_048264005.1. GTDB lineage: Bacteria > Pseudomonadota > Gammaproteobacteria > Pseudomonadales > Balneatricaceae > Marinobacterium. The sequence continues at coordinate 23,920 of JBLXDP010000001.1, read as the reverse complement.
TTCCATTCAGGCGTATCACTGTGGTTGAGACGACGGGTCATGCCCATGAAGCCCAACACGTATAGCGGCATGAAGGCGCAGTAGAAGCCGATCTGCCAGCACCAGAAAGCACGCCTGCCCCATTTTTCATCCAGGGTGTATCCCATCGCTTTCGGGAACCAGTAAGCAAAACCCGCCAGATAACCGAACACGGCACCACCGATGATGGTGTTGTGGAAATGCGCGATCAGGAACAGGCTGTTATGCAAAACATAATCAGCGCCCGGAACGGACAGCAGTACCCCGGTCATACCACCGATGGTGAAGGTGACCATAAAGCCCAGTGTCCAGAGCACCGGCGTGGTAAAGCGCAGTCGGCCGCGGTACATGGTGAACAGCCAGTTGAACAGCTTCACACCAGTGGGCACGGCGATGATCATGGTTGTTACGCCAAAGAAGGCATTTACGTTGGCGCTGGAGCCCATGGTGAAGAAGTGGTGCAACCACACAATGAAGCCCAGTACAGAGATGGCACCACTGGCCAGCACCATGGATTTGTAGCCGAACAGACGCTTCCCGGTGAACGTGGAGATGACTTCGGAGAAAATACCGAATGCCGGCAACACCAGGATGTACACCTCGGGATGACCCCAGGCCCAGAACAGGTTGATGTACATCATCGAGTTCCCACCCAGGTCATTGGTGAAGAAGTGGAAGTCCAGGTAACGGTCCAGCGTCAGCATGGCCAGTGCGCCGGTCAGGATCGGGAAGGATGCCACGATCAGAATGTTGGCCCAGGTGCAGGTCCAGGTGAAGATCGGCATGTGCATCAGCTTCATGCCCGGGGTGCGCATCTTGATCACGGTGGCGAGGAAGTTCACCCCGGTCAGCGTGGTCCCTATCCCCGATATCTGCAGTGCCCAGATGTAGTAATCCACGCCAACACCGGGACTGTAGTTAAGCCCTGACAACGGCGGGTAGGCCACCCAACCGGTCTTGGCGAACTCCCCCACACCCAGTGAAATATTCACCAGAAGAGCACCTGAAACCGCCAGCCAGAAGCTGAGGTTGTTCAGGAACGGAAAGGCCACGTCACGAGCACCGATCTGCATCGGCACCACAATATTCATCAGACCGATCATGAACGGCATCGCCATGAAGATGATCATGATGACACCGTGGGCGGTGAAGATCTGGTCATAATGCTCAGGCGGCAGATAGCCTTCGGCCCCATTGGTCGCCAGCGCCAGCTGAGTTCGCATCATGATGGCATCGGCAAAGCCGCGCAGCAGCATGACCAGCGCCAGAATGATGTACATCACACCCAGACGTTTGTGGTCCACCGAGGTGATCCACTCACGCCAGAGATAGCCCCATTTGTTGTACTTGGTCAATGCCGCCGCCAGCAGCAGCCCTACCACTCCCACAACCGCCAGCGTGACTACGATGATCGGCTCATGATAGGGGATGGCGTCGAGCGTCAATTTTCCCAACATCTGTTATTCCTCGACAGCTGCATGCGCTGCAGCCTCATTGTGTTGCGCCTGATGCGACATTTGCTCCATGGCACCTTCAGACATCACCAGAGGTGTTCGGCCATGGTGCTGCATGTACTTCATCAGGATTTCATCGAACAGACCGGCTTTGACGCTGCCGTAATAGGTTACGGGGTCGTCTTCACTGGGCTCGGTCAGTGCGGCATAGGTTTGACTATCCAAGGTCTGACCCGAAGCCTTAACGTCAGTGACCCAAGATTCAAAGTCAGACTCAGAAGGAGTTGCTACCGTGTCGAACTTCATGCCGGTAAACCCTGCGCCACTGTAGTTGGCCGAGATGCCCTGATAAGTACCCGGCTCATCCGCAATCAGGTTCAAGCGAGTCGCCATGGCCGCCATGGTGTAGATTTGGCTACCCAGCTGAGGAATGAAGAAAGAGTTCATGGTCGATTCTGAGGTCAGGCGGAATGACACCGGCCGGCCTGTCGGAATCACCAGCTTGTTGACAGTGGCAACACCCTGCTCCGGATAGATGAACAGCCACTTCCAGTTCAGTGACACCACCTCAACTTCGAGTGCCTTCTTCTCATGCTCCAGCGGCTGATAGGGATCCAGTCGATGAGTTGAGACCCAGGTAATGGCACCCAAAATGACGATGATGATGCAGGGGATCAGCCAGACCACCAGCTCAATGCGGGTCGAGTGCGACCACTTGGGCGTATAGATGGCGTCCTTATTGCTGGCGCGATACTTCCAGGAGAAATACAGCGTCAGAAAAATTACAGGGATAACCACAATCAGCATGAGCCCAGTGGCGATGATAATCAGGTTTTTCTCGTCGATACCGACCTGTCCCTTGGGATCGAGGACACCGCCCCCACACCCCGACAGCAACAGTGCAGCAACAACGGAGAGTCCTCCCGCGAACCGGGAGACCTTGCTCTGTTTCATTTCGCAGCCTTACAGCAGTTATAGAAAAGCAGGCAGGCCGGCAGTCGGCACGCCAATAAAGGGATTACTCCCGAGCGCTTGCATCAGGCGCGGTCAGAGACAGGCCGGAACACAAGACTGAAGATGAAACGAGGCAGTGCCCAACAACACGGCATACGGCCTTAAACAGGCGATATGGGCCGACTGAAGTCAGGAGCTCGTTTCAGTAGAGGTTTTCAGCAGCTATGGGGTGGTGCGCGGCTGCCGTGGTCAAAGAGAAGCTCTTTGTTCGGCAGGGCAATAACACGAGGTACTAACGGATGGGTAATCGCACGCAGCAGATCACCAATTAAACGAATCAGCAGGCAGGTAAGCAGAATGAAGACCAGTGCATCCAGCGCGCTTACCACGCTGCTGTCTTCAAACAGGGGGAGTTCGATCAGGCTGAGCCATTCAGGATTGAGTTCACTGGTAGAGACAGCCACGCCCAATACCGATGCGAGCACGCACAGCAGGAAGCAGACCGTTGTAAACCAGCGAATGAAGGGTGTGTAACTCAAACCTGAAACCGTGTAGCCAAGAGTGAAAGCTGAGACTCGGGCGTCAATGCATGGCCAAAGCCTGTCATCAAAGACCCAAGTTATATGAGGCATTACAGATATAAATCAATGTATGCGATCAGCTAAAGTGGTAGCGAATTCTAACACAAATGCATGCAGCGACAGCCCATTGAAACAGGGTTGATCGTCGTTATGCTGCAACGCAGTGTTGCTGTGAGCATTTCAGCAGGTATAAAAAAACCGAAGTGTCCTGAGACACTCCGGCTTTCACGATATTCTCACCGGCGGGCTTCAAAGCCTTGTTGCCGGCGAATCGATTAGCCTTCTAGGCCAGCGAATACCTTGTTACGGATATCGTCAACGCTGCCAACACCGGCTACGTAAACATAGGCCGGAGCCTTGGCTTCACCGCGCTCGTTCCAGCCACGGTAGTAAGTGATCAACGGCTCGGTCTGCTCGTGATAAACGTTCAGGCGCTGACGTACAGTATCTTCCTTGTCATCTTCACGCTGTACCAGCTCATCGCCAGTTACATCGTCCTTGCCTTCTTCCTTCGGCGGATTGAAGACAACGTGGTAAGTACGACCAGACGCCGGGTGTACACGACGACCGCTCATGCGCTTGATGATCTCTTCATCAGCCACATCGATTTCAACAACAGCATCGATATCGACACCCGCGTCCTTCAGGGCATCAGCCTGAGGAATGGTGCGCGGGAAGCCATCAAACAGGAAACCCTTGGCGCAATCCGCTTCAGCGATACGCTCTTTCACCAGGCCGATGATGATGTCGTCAGACACCAGACCACCTGCATCCATCACTTCTTTGGCCTGCTTACCCAGCGGAGTACCCGCTTTCACAGCCGCACGCAGCATGTCACCGGTAGAAATCTGGGGGATGCCAAACTTCTCGGTAATGAACTGAGCCTGAGTGCCCTTACCCGCGCCGGGTGCTCCAAGCAGAATAATGCGCATCTGGTTGTCTCCTGAAAGTTATAGTAATCGGTAAATCAGAGTCGCCCAGACCCGAGTCTGGGCAACGAAATTCGTTTATTCGGGAATCGCTCAGGCTATAGGCCTGACCCCGCTATCGGCAATTCGACATTAGACCTAGCAGCCTGCTACCCACGCACGGCTGAGAGCCTCCAGAGCCTTACGCCTCTGCTAACAAGGGCGCAGCTCACGACGATTTTTGCCTGCTTTTGACCGTTCCTGGCCCAATATCAACGCCAATCTTGCAGGGTAAAATCCCCTTACTGAATTGGTCAGACTGTCGACAAAGGCATCGAGATTACGCAAACCTCGATGCCTATTCAACCCCCTTATGAGTCTTGTGGAAACTAGCCGGTGTTGCGCATACCGGCAGAAATACCCGCCATTGTTACCATCAATGCCTGCTCCAGCCGCTGATCCGGCTGATTGCGGTCACGGAACAAAAGCTCTGCCTGAAGCACATGCAAGGGGTCGATGTAGGGATTGCGCACATCAATAGATTGGCGAATCACCGGATTGTCTATCAGCAGACGCTCCTCTTCCTTCAGTTGACACAACTGATTCACCGCCTCTTTCAAGCGAGACCTGAGGCTGGAGCCCAGCGCGTGCAATTCTGGCGATACCAGCCGCTGCTCGTAGTAGGCCGAAATATTGACATCACTCTTGGCCAGCACCATTTCCAGCATATCGATCCATGAGCGGAAAAATGGCCAATCCGCATACATCTGTTGCAACAGCGGAAGGTTTCCACCGTCGATCGCAGTTTTCAGCGCCTGCCCCGAACCCAGCCAGGCTGGCAGCATGAGTCGCGTCTGTGTCCAGGCGAAGATCCAGGGAATAGCACGGAGGCTCTCGACGCCACCGTCCACCTTACGTTTGGCCGGACGAGAGCCGAGTGGCAGCTTGGCCAGCTCCTGCTCCGGCGTCAGGGCACGGAAATAGGGTACGAATTGAGGCTCTTCCCGCACCAGTGAGCGATACACCTTCATGCCGCAATCAGCCATGGTATCCATTACCGCGCGCCATTCAGGATCGGGAGCAGGACCCGGGTCCAGTGAGGCTTTAAGTACGGCAGCGGTGTACAGTGACAGGTTACGTACCGCAATTTCCGGAATACCGAACTTGAAGCGAATCATCTCGCCCTGTTCGGTTACACGCAGTCCACCTGCTACCGATCCCGGTGGCTGTGCCAGAATCGCAGTATGGCTGGGGCCACCACCACGACCCACGGTACCGCCACGACCATGGAACAGGGTCAGGCGAACCCCTTCTCGCTGGCAGAGCTCGGTCAGTGCTTCCTGAGCACGATACTGCCCCCAGGCAGCAGCCAGCTGACCGGCATCCTTGGAGGAATCGGAATAACCGATCATCACTTCCTGATGACCGTCGATGTAATCGCGATACCAGTCGATCGCCAGCAGATCAGCGATACAGGCAGGCCCATTATCCAGGTCATCTAGCGTCTCGAACAAAGGCGCCACACGCATGTTGTGCTCGACACCCACCTCTTGCAACAAGAGGTTCACGGCAAGCACATCGGAAGGTTTGCCGGCCATGGAGATGACATAGGACCCCAGACTGTGTTCGGGGTTGGCCGCAATGACGCGACAGGTGTTGATAACCTCTTTAACCTCATCGGAGGGCTGCCAGTGATGCGGCAACAGAGGACGTTTCGAACGCAGTTCCTTGAGCAGGAAGGCCTGCTTGTCAGTTTCACTCCAGTCGGAATAGCATCCCAGCTGGTAAAACTCGGTCAGGGCATCGAACACCTCGGCATGACGTTCAGCGTTCTGACGCACATCCAGTTTCACCAGCGTGAGACCGAAACAGGCCAGGCGGCGCAGCAGATCTTCCAAACCACCTGATGCAATACAGGCCATTCCCGACTCAACCAGCGAGCGATGGCAGATCAACAGTGGCTTACGGATCTCATCCAGATCGCTGATCCATTCATCCGGATCAGCGCCATCACCTTTCAAATAACGTTCGATACCCTCGCGCGTCGCCAGCAAACGTTCACGCAGGTGACCCAGAATTTCACGATAGGGTTCCGGGTGATTGTTGGTTAGCTGGCGCAGCTCCTGGTTGGCCTGATGCATCGACAGTTCAGCACGCAGCTGGTCCACATCTCGTGCATAAAGATCAGCCGCCATCCAGCGCGCCAACAGCAGCACCTCAGAGGTCACTGCCGCGGTGACATTGGGGTTACCATCGCGATCTCCCCCCATCCAGGAAGAGAACCGCACCGGGCTGACATCCAGCGGCAAGGCCACGCCCAGAGTCTGCTGCAGACGCTCATCCAGCAAATGCAAAAAGCGTGGTATTGCGCTCCAGAGCGAGTTTTCAATGACGGCGAAGCCCCACTTGGCCTCTTCTACCGGAGTTGGACGGTGCTGGCGAATTTCGTTGGTGTGCCAGATCTGGCTGATCAGCTGATCCAGGCGATCTTCAATCTCTTCGCCGCGATCCTGCTGCTTCAAGGCATCGGCAACGGCATCGTATTTCTGAATGAGTGTACGGCGATTAACTTCGGTCGGGTGAGCAGTGAGGACAAGATCGATGTTCATCTGGCGCAGGCATTCGAGCACTTCAGCCCCGGTCAGATCGCCTTCGGCCAGATCGGAGAAGACCTCATTGATCAGGCATTCGTCTTCATCGCCTTCAAGGTAGCGACGCACACGGTGGTGCTCTTCGGCAATATTGGCGAGATTCAGGAATTGACTGAAAGCCCGTGCGATGGGAAGAACCTCATCTTCACTCAAGCCATCCAGTGCCTGGCGCAGCTGATCCTGACTGCTGTTCTCCGCCAGACGGGCCGCCTTGGCGCAGTGACGAATCGCTTCAACACGCTCAAGAAAGCCCGAGCCAAGATGGGCTTCCATCGTCCGTCCCAGACTTTCACCCAGCATACGGACATCATCACGCAGTGCTTCATGCAGGTCGCTCATGCCACCTCCTCCATTCAGGTTCATACCCTGATGCTACCCCATTAAGGCAGAACACATACATAGTCAAAGGTATGATTCTGCCAGGCAGGAGTGGCAGAGACACGACAGTATTACGACCCGCAAGGGGGATTTGAGAACTAGAGACCTTTCGCCTTGGCGTCGTCCCACCATTGATCCAGTGTATCGAGACTGAGTTGCTCCCAGTCCCGGCCACTGGCTTGCGCCTGCTGCTCCACATAATTGAAGCGACGTTCAAACTTGGCGTTGGTATCGCGCAAGGCCTGTTCAGGGTCAGCCTTGAGGTGACGTGCCAGATTCACTTGAGCGAACAACAGATCACCGAGTTCTTCACGCGCATGCGCTTCATCCCCGTTTTCGAGGGCCTCGCGCAGTTCGGCGATTTCCTCTTCGATCTTATCCAGCACACCGTGGAAATCAGGCCAGTCAAAACCGACCCGTGCTGCACGCTTTTGCAGCTTGGCCGCACGGCTGAGACTGGGCAGGTTGAGTGGCACATCAGCCAGAACACCCTTCTGAGCCTTGTCCGCGCGCTCCTGCTGCTTGATGGCTTCCCAGTTGGCATTCACGGTTTCCACCGCAACCGCTTGGGTGCCACTGCCATCCAGTTGCCCATTAGGAAACACATGCGGATGGCGTCGCACCAGTTTTGTCACCAGCTGGTCGATAATCTGGTGCAGATCGAACCAGCCTTGTTCATTACCCAACCGAGCGTAGAACACTACCTGGAACAACAGGTCCCCCAGTTCATCCTTGAGATGCTGCCAGTCTTCGCGTTCGATACAGTCAGCAACTTCATACGCCTCTTCCAGCGTATGCGGCACGATGCTGGCAAACGTTTGCTGCAGATCCCAGGGACAACCAGAGTCAGGATCGCGCAACGCGTCCATCAAGCGGATCAGGTCATCGAGCCTATGCATGACTAGCTCCCACTGCGCTCACGGTGAACATCCAGTACGTTGGGTACCTGGTTGATCTTGTCCATCAGACGGCCCAGACGTTCAAGACGCGGAATTTCCACGGTCAACATCAGACGCGCCATGTTGTTCTTGCGATCGGTCAGGGTGTTGGCTGCCAAAATGTTCAGCTTCTCGTTGCTCAGCACCAGCATCACATCACGCAACAGCCCCGGACGGTCAAAGGCTTCGATGATCATATCCACCGGATAGGTCTGCTCATTATCCTCGCCCCAGTCCACGCTGATGACGCGGTCAGGTTCGGTTTCACGCAGATTCATCAAATTAAGGCAGTCCTCATGGTGAATCGAGATGCCTCTGCCCTGGGTGATATAGCCCATGATCGGGTCGCCGGGTACCGGTTTACAGCAGGTCGCCAGGGTGGTCATCAGGTTACCGATGCCCTGAATATTGATGCCGCTGCCACCACTGCGCGGTTCTTTACCGGCGGCCTGAGTCTGAGCCGCAAGACCGAGATCCAGCTGGCTTTCCGGCCGCTGAGGCTCAACCTGATCCTGCGCCGCATGAATAATCTGGGACAGACGCACATCGCCGGCACCCAGTGCCGCACAGACATCTTCCGCCAGCTTGTAGTTGAGATCCTCCGCGATCTGATCCAGATTGATTGCATGCGGGTCCAGCGCCAGACGGCGGAACTCACGCATGATGATATCGCGACCCGCTTCGGCGTTCTGTTCCTTCGCCTGCTGCTTGAACCAGTGTGCGACCTTGGCACGGGCCCGAGAGGTCGTGACGAAGCCATAGTTGGAGTTAAGCCAATCACGGCGTGGCGACTCTTCCTTGGAGGTCAGAATCTCGACCTGATCACCGGTATGCAGCGGCTTGTTGAGCGGAATAATGCGCCCATTCACCTTGGCACCACGGCAACGGTGGCCGACCTCGGTATGCACACGGTAGGCAAAGTCGACGGCCGTGGCGCCCTTGGGCAGGTCGATAACATGGCCATCCGGCGTAAACACATACAACCGGTCCTGCACCACATCACCGCGCAGCATGTCACTCAGGGCCTCGGTATCGCCCAGGTCGTCATGCCACTCCAGTACCTGACGCAACCAGGCGATCTTCTCTTCGTAACCGTCGGCGCGAGTCTTGGTATCCGTGCCCTTGTACAGGTGATGGGCGCAGACACCCAGTTCCGCCTCATCATGCATGGCGAAGGTACGAATCTGTACCTCCAGCACCTTACCTTCAGGGCCGAAAACAGCGGTATGCAGCGAGCGGTAGCCGTTCGGCTTGGGTGAAGCGATGTAGTCGTCGAACTCGTGTGGAATATTGCGCCACAGACCATGCACGATACCCAGGACGGTATAACAGTCACGAATTTCAGGCACCAGTATACGTACGGCGCGAACGTCATAGACCTGATTAAACTCGATGCTCTTGCGCTGCATTTTGCGCCAGATGCTGTAGATATGCTTGGCACGCCCCATCACTTCGCCATCAATGTGGGCGTCGTTCAGTCGGTCTCGCAGCATTTCCACCACTTCATTGATAAACAACTGGCGGTCCAGTCGCTTCTCATCCAGCAGGCGGGCAATGTGCTTGTAGTCATTGGGCTTGAGATAACGGAAGGACAAGTCCTCCAGCTCCCATTTGATATGGCCGATACCCAGACGATGCGCCAGCGGTGCATAGATGTCGAATACCTCACGCGCAACCAGATAACGCTTCTTGCGGTCGGTATTCTTGACGCTTCGAATGGCACAGGTACGTTCGGCAATTTTGATCAAGGCGACACGCACATCATCGATCATTGCCACCAGCATTTTGCGCACGTTGTCGATCTGCGCGGTGCTGGCACCCAGTACACTGTCTTCACTACGAGGGTTTTTGCGGCTGCCAATGGCGGCCATCTGCAACACGCCATCAATCAGGTCCGCAATGGTGTCACCAAAGCGTTCCTTAACGCGAGACAGGGGAAGTTTTCGCTCACGCACAGAGCGATAGAGAACAGCGGCTACCAGGGTTTCCTGATCCTGTTGCAGCTCAGCCAGAATCTGAGCCATCTCCAGCCCGGTCAGGAAGCTGCCCAGGGTATCCTGTGCCCAATCATCATCACTTTTTGCAACTGCAGCTCTGGCCTCCCTGGCCAGTTCGCACGCTTCACGCAGCTGGTTGATATCGGTGATCTCGACCTGCTGCTGCAGTCGCAGCAACCAGAGATCCAGATCCACACTGCCATCTTCACGAATCGGATGGTCTTCTCGAACCTTTACCATGGCGTCAAGCCACTCCTGTCTTGTCTCCGGCAACGATGTGCGTCACTGCAAGACCGTGAAACCACCGGTAAGTCACGGTCATCGGTTTCGGGATGGGCACACATTCTAGTCGCTTGGGCCGCCAAGTGCGAGTACAAGCCCGCCAAAGGACTCTTAGCTGTTGAATACACCGGTCGACAGGTAACGGTCACCACGGTCACAAATGATGCACACGATGGTGGCATTTTTGACCTGCTGAGCCAGTTGTAGTGCACCGGCAACCGCACCACCGGAAGACACGCCACAGAAGATACCCTCACGACGGGCCAGATCACGCATGCAGTTTTCGGCCGTTTCCTGATCGATATCGATTACCTGGTCCACGCGGGGACGCTCGAAAATCTGCGGCAAGTACGCCTCTGGCCAGCGACGAATGCCTGGAATCTGAGAGCCTTCACGTGGCTGCAGGCCAACAATCTGGACGTCTTCGCTTTGCTCTTTCAGGAAACGTGATACACCCATAATAGTACCGGTGGTACCCATGGAGCTGACGAAGTGCGTAATGGTGCCCTGGGTCTGCTGCCAGATTTCAGGGCCTGTGCCACGGTAATGCGCTTCAGGATTATCCGGGTTGGAGAATTGGTCCAGTACCTTACCCTCGCCGGCAGCCTGCATTTCCAATGCCAAATCGCGCGCACGCTCCATGCCTTCAGCCTGGGTAACTTCGATCAACTCGGCACCGTAGGCGGTCATGGCCGCCTTGCGCTCGGCACTCATGTTATCCGGCATGATCAGTTTCATGCGGTAGCCCTTGATCGCCGCAGCCATCGCCAGCGCAATACCGGTGTTGCCAGAGGTTGCTTCGATCAGGCAATCACCGGGTTTGATGTCACCACGGGCTTCGGCCAGATTGATCATGCTCAGTGCAGGGCGGTCTTTAACGGAGCCCGCCGGGTTGTTGCCCTCCAGCTTGCACAGAATGGTGTTGCCGTTGGGCACTTCTATACGTTGCAGGCGCACCAGCGGGGTATGACCGACATAATCTGCGATAGTGGGATAGTCTATGGACATGACAACTCCGGGAGAGGATATAGCTATAAAAAAAGAGGTATTTATTCCTGATAAATATACTCGGAATAATAACAGCCCGCCTGACGGCAAACAATCTCAGCGCTGTTCGGCGATCACAAAGGCGCTGACAAAGTCTCGTTCATCGGTGTAACTCAGATGCCAGTGGGTGATCCCCTGTTGGCTGGCGATGGTTTTGGCTCCCGCTTCAACGCGTAACTCTGGGCGACCATTGGCATCGTGGCCAATCTCCAAGTGCTGCCAGCTGACCCCCCGACCAATCCCTGTGCCCAGAGCCTTGGCCGCCGCTTCCTTGGCCGCAAAACGTTTGGCCAGGAAGCGGGCAGGATCGGTAGCGGCTGCAAAGCCCTGTCGCTCAAATGGAGTGAGTATGCGCTCACTCAGACGCGGCGTACGCTCAAGCGCATCCTGCACCCGAGTGATTTGCAGCAAGTCGGTACCGATACCAATAATCACGAGCGAAGTTCGTCTCGTTTGGCCTGAACACGCTGCTGCACGGCAAACATGAGGTCACGCATTTCACGTACAGCTTCTTTCAAACCGACCATCACCGCTCGCGCAATGATGCCATGGCCGATGTTGAGCTCATTGATTTCCGGGATCTCAGCCACCGGTTCCATGTTGTGGTAGTGCAAACCATGACCTGCATTCACCACCAGTCCTTGCTGCCAGGCATGACGAGAAGCCACTTTCAGGCGCTCCAGCTCTTCATTGCGCTCAACCAGGGTTTCAGCATCGGCATAGTTGCCGGTGTGCAGCTCAATCACTGGCGCACCACAACGCACCGCCGCATCAATCTGCACCGGATCAGGGTCAATAAACAGGGAAACCTCACAGCCCACATTGGCCAGACGCTCGCAGGCGGCACGAATGGACGTTTCCTGGCCAACCACATCCAGACCACCTTCAGTGGTGAGCTCTTCACGCTTTTCAGGTACCAGACAGACGTGTGCCGGACGAATGCGCTCAGCCAGCTGCAGCATCTCTTCGATGAGAGCCATCTCCAGATTCATGCGCGTCTGCAGCGTCTGCGCCAGCACTTCAATGTCACGGTCCTGAATGTGACGACGGTCTTCACGCAGGTGCACAGTGATACCATCGGCACCCGCCTCTTCTGCCAGCGCAGCCGCCCGGACAGGATCAGGATAGCGTGTACCGCGTGCCTGACGCAGCGTGGCAATGTGGTCAATATTGATGCCCAACAACAGGCGATCCGGATCAGTCATCCTTCGTTCCCTTACGTTTCATAAAGAGTTCGCGACTGCGCAACGGCTTATCTCCCAACAGGGGTGCCAGTCGCAGCCGCATCAATTGTTTGGCACTGCGCCGCACTGCAGGATCATCATACTGGTCCTGCTCAATCGCTTGCAGGTGGGCACCTGGCCAACCCGAGTTAACGGGCACCAGCCCCTGCTCTTCCGACCAGTGATAGTGCCGTTCAGGCCGCAAAGAGGCAGCATTGAAACCAAAGCCCAACTGCTCCAGCAACTGACGCTCAAAGGTTCTCAAAGCGCCTTCAATATCCTGGGACAGCTTAAGCTCATTCAGCGCGTAGCGAAAATAAACAAACAGGCGGGGATGAGGGTCATGTGGCTTTAGCAGGCGCTGCAGCAATTCGTTCAGATAGAGGCCACACAATAGTGCCCGCCCCTGAAGCATGCAGCTGGTTTCAGTCGCCTCAGCTGAACGGAGATTCTTTAATTCGCTACGCCCTTGCCAGGCGACCTGAAGCGACTGGAACGGCTGTAACAGTGCACGTAACCGGGAGCCCGGTTTACGCGCACCTCTGGCAACCACACTGACCAGGCCATGTTCGAGTGTAAACAGGTCGACCAGCAGACTGGTTTCACGATAGGGACGCGCGTGCAGCACGTATGCGGCAGCCGCATCGACCCGCTGATCCATTACTCGTGCCTGTAGCCAAGGCTCTGCAGGGCACGTTCATTATCGGACCAGCCGCGCTTGACCTTAACCCAAAGGTTCAGCATCACCTTGGAATCGAACATACGTTCCATATCCAGGCGCGCATCACGACCAATGGTTTTGATCACGTCGCCCTTGTCACCGATGACAATACGCTTCTGACCTTCACGCTCAACCAGAATCAGGGCGCTGATATTGAGGATACGGCCATCATGACTGAACTGCTCAATTTCCACGGTGGTGCCATAAGGCACTTCATCGCCCAGGTTACGCATCAGCTTCTCACGCACCAGCTCTGCAGCAACAAAGCGTGAGCTGCGATCCGTGATCTGATCTTCCGGGAACATATGCATGCCTTCAGGAATACGAGACTCGACCTCTTGCTGAAGGCGTTCCACGTTATGTCCTTTCTCGGCAGAAATCGGCAGGATGGCATCAAAGTGACGCTTGCTGGCCAACAGATCCAGCTGTGGCAAAAGCGCGTCCTTATCCTTGAGCTGGTCGACCTTATTGACCGCAAGAATGACTGGGCAGCGCACATGCTGCAGCTTATCCAGTACGATCTGATCTTCATCGGTCCAGGCGGTACGGTCAACGATGAACACGACCAGATCCACATGGCGCAGAGCTTCAGATGCGGTCTGGTTCATAAAACGGTTGAGGGCCTTGCCCTTGTCGTCTTTATGCAGTCCTGGAGTATCCACATAGATCACCTGAAGGTCATCCTCGGTGTGAATACCCAGAATCTGATGTCGAGTAGTTTGAGGCTTACGCGAGGTAATACTCAGCTTCTGCCCCAGAATACGGTTCATCAGCGTAGACTTGCCAACATTGGGTCGACCAACAATGGCTACATATCCACAACGCATGTTATCACTCATGATCCGCTCTCCTGTCCCAGTTGCTTAAGCGCCTGAGAAGCAGCTTCCTGCTCAGCCTGGCGACGACTGCTACCCTTGCCTTCGGTAGCCTGCTCCAACAATTCAACCTGGCAGCGAATATGGAAGGTCTGGTCATGGGGCTCACCCTCGACCGAAATCAGCTCGTACTGTGGCAAGCTGGTACGACGGGACTGCAGAAATTCCTGCAGGCGAGTCTTGGAGTCCTTCAAGGAGACCTTCAGATCCAGTTGCTGTAAGTGCTTGTCAAACCATTGCAGAATGAAAGCACGTGCCGCTTCTACACCTTGATCCAGATAAACAGCGCCGATGATGGCTTCTACGCTATCCGCAAGAATGGAGTCGCGACGATAGCCACCACTCTTGAGCTCGCCACTTCCAAGGCGCAAATAATCGCCCAGATCCATCTCGCGCGCGATCTTGGCCAGGGTTTCTCCCTTGACCACACGCGAGCGCAGGCGGCTCATCTGCCCTTCACGGGCATCCGGGAAGCGTTGATACAGCGCATCAGCTACAACAAAACTCAGGATAGCGTCACCCAGAAACTCCAGACGCTCGTTGTTGCGCTTACCACAGCTACGGTGAGTAAGCGCCAACTCGAACAGGGTTTCATCGGTGCAGGGGTTGCCCAGCTTACGGGCCAATTCAGCAGAAGGTTTAATCAAGGCAGTACAGCTTCGTAGTGTTCTTCAAATTTAACCATCGCATCGACGTTGTAAAACATCGGTACGCGTTCTTCATAGACCAGATCGAAATAGAGCACGCCCTCTTCTTCACGAATCGCGAGAGAGTCACGGTTTGGCAGCTTGACCTGGTTGATCAGAAAACGCTTGTCCAGGCCCGTCCGAATATCACGGATACTGCCTGAAATCGCTTCCTGATCTGCCACCATATTGGTGATGATTGAATCGATGGTGGCGTGGTCCTTATAGGGGGTAAACAGTTTGAAGCCAACGGAAAAGAAAATCCCGGCGACAATCAAACCGATCAGGGTCGAGAGTAAAGAAGCACCACGCTGATATTGAGCCACACCTGTATTCATCGCAATCATCCTCTAATTGATCTGACGTACTTCACTAAAGTCGGGAAGACTGAAAAATCCTTTCCAGTGCATCCATACCGCTGAGGCTTTACCGACCAGTAATTCCTCAGGCACAAAGCCCCAATAGCGGCTGTCTTTACTATTATCACGGTTATCGCCCAGTACAAAGTAATGCCCTTCAGGGACTTCCCAGGTACCGTTCATTACAGGCCGGTATACATCGCGGAAGATGCGATGCTTGTCACCATCCAGGTTCTCACTCAGCAGGAGTTTGACTGGCTGAGACGGTGGCAATTTTGCCAGCAATTCTTGCTGCTGGGGCTCACCATTTATAAACAGCACCTTGTCCTGGTAAGTAATCACATCGCCCGGAACACCGACTACACGCTTGATGTAGTTAATACTAGTGTCTTCAGGATAGCGAAACACGATCACATCGCCACGCTCTGGCTCATTATTATCAACCACTTTGGTGTTCAGTACCGGCAGACGCAGCCCGTAGTGATACTTATTGACAACAATGAAGTCACCCACTTCAAGTGTCGGCAGCATGGATTCTGAGGGAATCTGAAACGGCTCGTAAAGGAATGAGCGCAGCACCAACACCACAAACAACACCGGAAACATGGAGCGAGCCGTATCGGCCCAGCCCGGCTGCTGAAGCAGAGCTTCACGCTCCTTGCCTTCCAGCGCTCGGCCCGCATCGGCTTCGGCACGCTGCAAGGCAGCGGCCCGCTTGGGCGCAAAAGCCAGCTTATCGATCAGCCAGAGTACACCCGCCAGTGCGGTGACCAGCACCAACACCAAAGAAAAGTCGAAGTTCATTAATCCGCCTTAGCTGTCTACCTTGAGCACGGCAAGGAAGGCGTCCTGCGGGATTTCAACGCGGCCTACCTGCTTCATGCGTTTCTTACCTTCTTTTTGCTTCGCCAGCAGTTTCTTCTTACGACTGACGTCACCACCGTAACACTTGGCGGTTACGTTTTTACGCAAGGCTTTAACAGTGGTACGAGCGATGACCTTACCACCCAGTGCCGCCTGAATGGCCACATCGAACATCTGGCGCGGAATCAGCTCTTTCATCTTTTCACACAGCTGACGACCACGGTATTCAGCGTTGTCACGGTGCAGAATGACAGCCAGGGCATCTACACGCTCACTGTTGATCAGAATATCCATACGCACCAGTCTGGCGGCTTCAAAGCGCTGGAAATTGTATTCCAGAGACGCATAGCCACGGCTGACGGATTTCAGACGATCGAAGAAGTCCAGCACCACCTCAGCCATCGGCAGTTCGTACGTAACCTGTACCTGCTTACCAACGAAGTGCATGTTTTTCTGCACACCGCGCTTTTCAACACAGAGTCCGATCACCTGACCCAGGTACTCTTCGGGTACCAGAATGTTGGCCAATACGATCGGCTCACGCATTTCGCGAATGCTGCCCGGATCGGGCAGTTTGGATGGGCTGTCGATGTGAACAATGTCGCCATTGTTCAGCAGAATCTCGTACACAACCGTCGGCGCGGTCGTAACCAGATCCATATCGTATTCACGTTCCAGGCGCTCCTGAATGATCTCCATGTGCAGCATGCCAAGGAAACCACAACGGAAACCGAATCCCAGTGCATCAGAGCTTTCCGGCTCATAGAACAGCGATGCATCATTCAGCGTCAGCTTTTCCAGTGCTTCACGGAAGTCTTCATAGTCATCGGAACTGACCGGGAACAGACCCGCGTAAACCTGCGGCTGTACCTTCTGGAAACCCGGCAGGCTGGGAACTTCCGGATGCTTGGCCGGGACCAGGGTATCACCCACAGGCGCACCGTGAATATCTTTGATACCCGCAACCACGAAACCGACTTCACCGGCTTTAAGCACACCGGTTTCGGTACGTTTGGGGGTAAAAATACCCACCACATCGACCTGGTGAACCTGACCCGTAGACTTGATCTGAATCTTGTCTTTCTTGTTCAGAGTACCCTGCTTCACACGTACAAGGGAGACAACGCCCAGATAGTTGTCGAACCAGGAGTCGATAATCAACGCCTGCAGCGGTGCATCCACGTCACCTTCGGGCGGCGGAATCACGCGTACCAGCTCTTCGAGCACATCTTCCATACCCAAACCGGTTTTGGCGGAGCACGGAATGGCGTGAGAGGCGTCGATGCCAATGACTTCTTCGATTTCCTGACGCACACGCTCAGGATCAGCCTGAGGAAGATCCATTTTGTTCAGGACAGGCAGAACTTCCAGGTCCTGTTCAAGCGCGGTATAGCAGTTTGCAACCGACTGAGCTTCTACACCCTGAGCCGCGTCCACCACCAGCAGCGCACCTTCACAGGCGTACAGAGAGCGTGACACTTCGTAGGAGAAGTCCACATGCCCCGGGGTATCGATGAAGTTAAGCTGATAGGTTTTGCCATCACGAGCGTTGTAGTTCAAGGTCACGCTCTGTGCCTTGATGGTGATGCCACGCTCGCGTTCCAGTTCCATGGAGTCGAGGACCTGAGCCGCCATTTCACGGTCACTAAGTCCCCCGCAGATCTGAATAAGTCGATCCGAAAGGGTAGATTTTCCGTGGTCGATATGGGCGATGATCGAGAAGTTGCGAATATGATCCAGGTTACTCACGATAGGGTTACCCGACTCCAGTTAAATAGGGTTGTAGAAAAGTGCGCATTCTACCCTAAGACCCCTTTCAGGTCATCAGAACGGGTGCCACCATAACAAAACAAGGGGGCTGAAGCGCCCCCTTGAGTTTGATGTTTACTGTAGTTTCAGCGCAATGAATAGCGGACTGCCACGACGTACGATACGCATGGGAACCGAGCGCCCTTCTGGCAGCTCAGCAACCAGGCGGTTGAACTGCTCAATCGTTTCAACCTGCTGACCATTCAGCATGGTGATCACATCGCCACGCACCAGACCCGCACGTGCACCGACGCCTTCACGGACCTGCTCAACGATAACGCCCGAGCGCAGGCTCCATTTTTCACCAATTTCCTTGGGCAGGGGCGCAACTGTCAGATCAAGACGATTGCTCTCTGCCGGCTGCTGCACAGGCGCATCGGCTTCGCCATCTTCATCCGGCAAACGTCCTATTGTCACACTCAGGGTCTGACGACGGCCGTTACGCATGATTTCCACCTTGGCGGACTCACCTGGTTTGATGCGACCAACCAGCGGCGGAAGATCTGAAGACAACTCAACATTTTGACCATTGAACGACAGAATCACATCGCCTTCACGCAAACCTGAAGCGCCGGCAGGGCTGTCTGCCATCACCTTGGCGACCAGAGCGCCGGCAGGTTTGGATAAACCAAAGGATTCGGCCAGGTCACGATTGATATCCTGAATAATCACGCCCAACCAGCCGCGCTCAACAAAACCACGCCCTTTCAGCTGCTCAGCCACATCCATGGCCACATCGATCGGGATAGCAAAAGACAGCCCCATGAAGCCACCTGAGCGGGTATAAATCTGGGAGTTGATACCTACGACCTCACCATCCAGATTAAACAGCGGACCACCTGAGTTACCGGGGTTAATGGCCACATCTGTCTGGATAAAAGGTACATAGGACTCATTCGCCAGTGCACGCTCTGTCGCACTGACGATACCTGCCGTTACGCTGTGATCGAAACCGAAGGGTGAACCGATGGCAAGTACCCACTCACCAACCTTGAGGTCAGCTGACTTGCCAAGTTCAAGCACCGGCAGATCATCCGCTTCGATCTTCAGAAGCGCGACGTCAGTGCGCTCATCAGAGCCAATGACTTCAGCTTCAAGTTCACGACGATCATTCAGGCGCACCATCACCTTGTCTGCATCTTTAATCACGTGATGATTGGTCAGGATGTAGCCGTCATGAGAAATGATAAATCCGGACCCCAGCGATTGAGGCGCCTGACGAGGCCGCTCTCGGAACTGGGGCATGTCGCGGAAGAAATGTCGGAAAATTTCGGGGATCTGCTCGCCATTTGGCCCCTGAAACTGGCCAAAAGGAGAGGCGGCCTCGGCCTCATCCCTGTTTTGCACGGTACTGATATTCACCACGCCTGGAGAAGCTTTTTCAACCAGCCGGGTAAAATCGGGCAGTTCAGCATTCACCAGTGGTGAAAGCAGCATGACAAACATGACAGTCAAACAGATTTTCACGCGTCTCATTGGTCTAGACCCTCAAGTTTCAAGGACTTTTAGCAATACGGGTTGATAATCAGACTTAACACCTTGCCGCCGGGTATAACGTTTAACACCCCAAAAGCCCGTCAGCATTGCTGCAAGCGCAGCCAGAACTTGAACAGGCTCACTGGCCCCCAGAGAAGAGGCAATAACCGCAGCCATAATCAGGCCAAGCAGAGGTATGCAGTAAAGCAGGAAGGAAGCACGCATCAGGCTCCCCTCTTCCAGGCCAATAACGACCTGGCTCCCCACTGCTACAGCAAGTTTTTCAGGATTGAGCACATCAATTTCGACGAGCTTTTCTTTTCGCCATTCAGACAATACGCCCTGAGAGCAGTTGGAGCGGCTGGCACACTGCGCACAGGCACTGTTTCGCTCAGCCGCTACTCTTACCCCCTCAGGGCCTGAAGCGGTCACTGTGACAATCTCTTCTATCACCGGGCAGGCTCTGGCTGAACAGCACTCGCGATACGATCGGCAATCATCAGTGGTACATCACCAACGACGGTTACAAAATGGTCGCCTCGACGCTTACCCACCGCAATGTAGCCATCTTCCTGAGCAACACCCTCAGGCATGGTCTGATGGCCCAACTCCTCGACACTGACAGAGAAGGCATCACGGCCGTTGGCAAACACCATTACTTCACCGTGTGGCAACAGTTCGTGGCGTACAATCGAGTAGCCCTTGGGCAGCCACTGCGTGCTCCACTGAGGAACCTTCTGACTGCTCAGCAAGTGCTGATGCTGATCGATATACTTCTTCAAGCCATCAGACAAACGGATCACATCCGCAGACTCGTATGACTGAGAAGGCATGGCACTGCCCAAACGGGTACGCATCAGATCAGAGGTCGCGCTCTGATTCGGCAGATAGAACTGTGGCGATTCGGAAGCACCGTCATTAAAGTTACCCGCCCCCAGAATGACAGCAGCGGTAACAGAAGCCGCTACAGCCATACTTGTCAGTGAGCGCCACCAATGCTGGGAGCGCCCAGCAGGCTTTTTGGCAACCTCACCAGACTCCACCGATGGATGGTAGGTGGGCTCGTCCTCCAACGCAGACATGACGGCGTCACTGATATCAAACTCAAGACCCGCCTGCTGCTCGCCCTTGAGACAGGCTCTGGCCACATGATAGCGTCGCCATTGCTGCTGCAGCTCGGCTGACTCGCCGGTCGTTTCCACCAGCCGTCGCAGTTCAAAGTCACTGACTTCACCATCCAACAGTGCCGAAAGCGATTCTTTGGCCTTATGCATAACTCATCCCCAAGTATCTGCTTATGCAGTCTTAACCTAACGTTCCAGCAAGGGAGCAACTTCATTATCAATTGCTTCACGTGCTCGAAAAATTCTGGATCGAACCGTACCTACGGGACAATCCATCACATTGGCAATATCTTCGTAACTCATGCCTTCAAATTCACGCAGTGTTAAAGCCACGCGCAAATCCTCCGGCAAGCGATCAAGTGTTTCACGTACCACGCGCTCCATCTCTTCCCGATACAGGCTGTTTTCAGGTGTATCCAAGTCGCGTAGTTGAGATTCTGCCCCCAGGTACTGGGCATCATCCACATCCACGTCTACGTCAGGAGGTCGCCGACCTCTCGAAACAAGATGGTTCTTGGCCGTGTTAATCGCGATACGGTACAACCAGGTATAAAAGGCACTATCGCCACGAAAACCGGGTAAAGCCCTGTAAGCCTTGATAAAAGCCTCCTGAGCGATATCCATGGCTTCATGCGAGTCATACACGTAACGACCGATCAAGCCGATGATCTTGTGCTGGTACTGCTTAACCAGTAGATCAAATGCCCGCTTATCGCCTGCCTGAACCCTTTCCACCAATCGTTGATCAATAGCTGCCTGACTTTCGTTAGACACTCGGTTTCCTTAATAAGTCGATGCGACCTGCGTTCAGCGAAATGTTAAACGCAATTAAATTCGATGCAGTATGTATTGCCACCCTAATGCATTTCAACCTCGTGTCCAAAGCAGCCGTGCACTGGGTATGAACCTGAATACAGAATGAAGTTCCCGGATTTTGGTTTTATTGCCGGAATTCAGCACGCATAATACTCAGACTCTGAATACGGAACCTGAACATGATCAAGCAAGGCACCTCCACAGACTTCGATGTACTGGTCATTGGCAGCGGCGCTGCCGGCCTGAGTCTGGCATTGAACCTACCCCAGAATCTGAATATTGCGGTACTGAGTAAGGCCGACTATTCGAGCGGTTCAACCTGGATGGCTCAAGGCGGAATTGCTGCAGTACTTGATTCAACCGACAAGGCTGAAGATCACATTCTGGACACATTGGTTGCCGGTGCTGATCTTAGTCGTCGAGAGGCTGTTGAGCATATCATTGAAGCAGGCCCGGAAAGCATACGCTGGCTAATCGAGATGGGCGTTCCTTTTACACGTGAAGGTGATGAATACCATCTCACCAAGGAAGGAGGCCACTCTCACCGCCGTATCATTCATGCCGCTGATGCCACTGGGCGCGCAGTTCATGAGACCCTGCTTGAACGCGCTCAGGAACGAAGCAATATTCACTTGTTCGAGCAGCACATTGCCATCGACCTGATCACCCGACGCAAGCTGAAGCTGTCACATAACCGCTGTGTTGGTGCCTACGTTTTGAATAATCATACCGGCCATATTCAGGCTTTCCGTGCACATAGCGTGGTGCTGGCAACGGGTGGTGCCGCCAAAGCCTACCTCTACACCAGTAACAGCGATGGTTCTACAGGTGACGGGATTGCCATGGCATGGCGTGCTGGCTGCCGTGTCGCCAACATGGAATTTAACCAGTTCCACCCCACCTGCCTGTACCACCCGCAGGCCAAGTCCTTCCTGATCAGTGAAGCAGTCCGTGGTGAAGGCGGACGTTTACTCCTGCCTGACGGCAGTCGTTTTATGGAACGCTTTGACGAGCGAGCAGAGCTGGCACCACGCGATATAGTGGCGCGTGCAATCGACCATGAGATGAAACGGCTGGGTTGCGATTCAGTCTATCTGGATATTTCTCATCGTGATGATGAATTCATCAAGTCTCATTTCCCCACAATCTACCAACGCTGCCTTGAACTGGGGATCGATATCACCCGCGACCCTATCCCTGTAGTGCCTGCCGCCCACTACACCTGTGGTGGTGTAATCACCGATGAGAATGGTCAAACAGACCTGGAAGGCCTCTACGCCATCGGTGAAACCGCTTTTACCGGGCTTCATGGGGCAAATCGTCTGGCATCGAATTCATTGCTGGAGTGCATCGTACTCGGCTGCAATGCATCCAGACAGATCACGCTGGACTTGTCCAACCCTGAGTTTGAGCTGCCGGCGGTCCCTCAGTGGGATGAATCGCTGGTAACAGACTCCGATGAAGATGTAATCATTTCGCATAACTGGGACGAGTTACGTCGCTTCATGTGGGACTACGTGGGTATCGTTCGCACCACCAAACGCCTGCAACGCGCGCAGCACCGTATCGAGCTATTGCTACAGGAAATTGCAGAGTACTATAGTAACTACCGCGTCAGCTCAGATCTGATTGAACTGAGAAACCTTGCAACCGTGTCTGAGCTAATCATTCGAAGTGCTATAGGTCGAAAAGAAAGCCGAGGCCTGCACTACACCTTGGACTACCCTCATCTGGCAGAGGAGCGTATGGATACCATACTCACTCCGGCCAACTATCTTTGGCAGGACGCGGTTCGAGAGGAGCGCTCCAGCTGATTGCCACATGCAAGCGCCTCCGGTCATCAGCACTTAAACGATCGGGAGTTAAAACCAAACGTGTCGAAGCATGCCGGTCCTTACGCTGTAGCAGCATAATCTGGATGAAACCCGGGAATGAACAGGCCTGGTCAATACGTTCGATTTCAACCCAGTCACCGCAGCCTGTTTTAACAGCAAGGTGGCGATGTTCAACGTCCCAGTACAAGGCTGTTATCTGCTCATCCGAGGGCAGATAAATATCACGCCATAGCAGTAGCGCGAATATAAGGCTGTAAGCGCCAAAGGAAAGCCAAACAGCCTGTAACGGAATATCGACCCGAAACAGCGCTACTGACCCAATAATATAGGTCAGTAAATACAAAAACAGCAGCCATCGGCTGCTGTAAAGTTCAATTCTTACGGGACTGAACGCGTTCAAGAATAATGTCCACAATACGCTGCAACTCAGGGTCCTCAGACTCACCTCTTTGCATGAACCACACAAACAGATCCTGATCCTCGCAATCAAGCAGACGTACAAAACGATCCTGATCGTCTTTAGGCAGGTCGCGGAAAGCTTCCTCCATAAACGGCACCAACAATACGTCCAGCTCCAACATGCCACGGCGGCATTGCCAAGTCAGTCGACGCACATCATCTTCTGTATACATCTGCTTATCCCAATGCATTAACAATAGAGGCGAATCTTACCGGTTGGAACCAATCTCCACCATCCCCAAGCCGCGAGACTTTGACACAAGTGCGATAATGATACCTACAGAAGAAATTTGGCAGTTTTCACATAGCCCCAAACGCAAAAACCCCGATCTCAACGAGACCGGGGTTTTCACTTAATTAGATGCTTGGCGATGACCTACTCTCACATGGGGAAGCCCCACACTACCATCGGCGATGACGCGTTTCACTGCTGAGTTCGGGATGGGATCAGGTGGTTCCACGGCT